>CAWFVS010000043.1:0-30474 GCA_963819255.1 uncultured Alphaproteobacteria bacterium | reverse complement strand
GATTGCGGGCGTTCCCTCAGGCGACGACCGTAGGGTCGGTCCCCGCCGGTTCCTGCCGTTCGGCCTACGGCGGGCTTCTGCCCGCCCATCTGCGACGTTGCGCTCACGGGTAGATGCCTTGGCCTGCGCTTTTTTGTTCCTGGGAGAAATCGCTCGCCCTCGACGCGAAAGGCGAGCGCCTTGATCTGGCTGAAGCGCCTGTCGTGGACCGCCTCTGGGAATGCGTGGTCCGGCGAGAGCTACAGCGACGTGATTCTGCGGCTAACGGCGCGGCGCGTATCGTGAGCCAACTCGATCTCCGCCAGCGTCGCTTGACGACAGAACGCAAGCGGGCAGGGCGATCGGCGCTTTGCTTCATGACCCGTCCTCCCGCGGGAGCGTTAACCGAATAAGCATGGGGCGACGAGGGCCGCGATCCGGGCGAGCTCGCCGCTCAAGATCACGCCCGTGCGCTCGGGATCGGAGGTCGGGACGATGGAAATCGTCGCAACGATGACGCTGCCGCCGCCGGGCCTCGGCAGAATGCGCGGATTGAGGCTGCGCTCTACGCGGGAGCGATGCTTCTGATCGAGAGGCGCGGCGCCGCGCCGGAACGCGTGGCGGCGCGCTCGCCGGCGCCTTCGCCGCCCAGATCGATCCGCTCTATGCGATGACGCTCGGCCTCATCCCCGACTGCGACCTCGACAAAGTCGCGAGCGCCGGCAACGCCGCCGGGACCGGCGCGCGGGTCGCGCTCCTGAACCTCGCCGCCCGCGCCGAGATCGAGCGCGTCGTGCGACGGATCGAGAAGATCGAAACCGCGATCGAGCCGAACTTCCAGAACCTGTTCGTCGCCGCCATGGCGATCCCCAACAAGACCGATCCCTTCCCGAACCTCGCCCGGGCGGATCGACTTGCCGGCGCCGCGGGAGGCGAGCACCGCAGCCGGCCGGCGCCGCCGGCGCGGCGCGGGCGACGATCAGGGCAAGACGAGATCAGATCCAGTTCCGTTGGAATCGTCATCGCGAGGAGGTAGGGGCGCTCAGAATGCGAGCGCGAAGTCGGTCTCCGACCTTCTGCGCCTGCGAGGCTGGCGTCCGCGTTGCGCGCCGGCAACAATTTTTGTCGCGCGATGGCTTGACAAAAACAAAACAAGAACATATGATGTTCACGGAAGCGGGCGCACCCGCCTTCAGTGTGCTGTTTGAAAGCTCAATGCTTTATGCGTCCGTAGATAAGGCCTTTAGCGGCTGGAGATGCGGCGGCAATGGTTCGAGCCGATCGAATGGCGGTGCTGCGGCGGCTGGCGCGATGGCGCGATGGAAATGGCGCCGCAAGCCTCTAAAAAGATTGATTTTGGCGATGGAAATGGCGCGGTCGGAATTCCGCGGACGTCGAATGAAGGACGAAGCGGCGAAGGGACGCCTGCCCGGAAATGGCGCCGCAAGCCGTTGAAAAACCAAGATCCGAGCCCGGAAACCGTACGGCCTCCCCGAGGCTGCGCCCCGCCGGGATCATCCCCGGTCGGATGAACCGCGCGCGGAGGCCGGGTGCGGAGCGGCGGCGGGGATTTTCGTCCCGCGACTCTTCCGGTGCCGGGCCAGCGTCAATGGCGTGCGCGACTTTGGAATCCTGTGCATGAAATTGTAGCGCGCGACGTGGTAGCTCGGGTCGAAGCCGTAGAAGTTGAGGCGCAGGCGGGCGAGTTCCTCGGCGCGGTATTGCTCGAGCGGCTTCTCGGCCTCGTCCCTTTCCCGCCGCCGCCGCTTGTCGGCGAGCCGCGCCTCGAAATCGGGGGCCATCGCCATCATGCGCGCGCACTCGGCGATCATCGCCGGGTCGAGCGCGGACGACGGCGGCAGAATGCGGTCGACGAGGCCCAGGCGGCGCGCTTCGCTGACGCCCATGGGCAGCCGAGCCTGGGTGACGCGCCGCGCATTCTCGGCGCCCGCGCGCCGCGGCAGGAGATAGGTCCAGTATTCTGAGCCGTAGAGGTTGCCCATGTCCTTGTAGTGCGGGTTGAGCACCACGCTTTCGCACGCCCAGACCTCGTCGGCGGCGAGCGCCAGAAAGACGCCGCCCGCGCCGGCGCTCCCGCGCAGGGCGGAAACGACCAGCCGATCGGCGGTCGCGACGATGTCTCGGGCGAGATCGTCCATGGCGTTGATGTTGCGCCAGGACTTGTCCGCCGGACTGTGGGCGGCCTCGATCAGGCCGAGATGGAGGCCGTTCGACCAATAGTCGGGCCCGCCCATCAGGAGGAGCGCGCGGGTCGGGCGCGCGAGCGCCTCGGCATAGGCCGCGCGCAACGCCTCGCACTGCGCCGTGCTCATCGCGCCATTGTAGAAGGCGAAGTGGAGAAAGCCGACTGGCCCGTCCTCCTCGTAACGGATCGGCGCGTAGCCGCTCGCGACGGGCAGGCCGGCGCTCTCTTGGGCGAACACATGCGAGGCCGGCAGCTTCAGCGCCTCCTCGCGCTCCTCGCGCACATGGCCGATCCACACGGCGCCGTCGCGCGTCGCGCGGGCGAGCGCGCCGTCGCAGCGGGCGACGACCGCGCCCGGCGCTCCGCCAAGGCCGCCCGCGGGATGCGCGTCATAGAGCCGGACGGGGCGGCCGAACAGCGCGTCGCGTATGCCCGGCGCGCCGTCGGCGCTGCGGATCTTGCGCAGCACGGCGTCGGTCGAGTTCTTCGCCCAGTCGATGGCGCGGTCGCTCTGGCGGCAGGCCCTTCGGGCCCGGCCGCGCAGCCGAGGATCGGCGGGATCGGGGCGTTTTGGCGCGAAGGCGCCGGACTGGATACGCTCGAGCGCGGCCAAGACCGCCTCGACCGCCGCCTCGGCGACCTCGCGGCGGTAGAGGCTCGACTTCGTCGCCGCGCGCATCGGGAACGTCGCCGACGCCCACACCGGCCCGGCGTCCATCTCGGCCTCGGCCTCGAGCACGGTCACGCCCCATTCGGCCTTGCCTTCGAGCGCCGCCCAGTCGAGCGCCGAGGGACCGCGGTCGCCGACGACGCCCGGGTGAACGATCAGGCAGCGGCGGCTGCGCCACACGTCCTCGGGGATGGCCCGCTTCAGGAACGGGGCGAGCACGACGTCCGGATCGAACAGCGCGACCGCCTCTCTGGTCACCTCGTCGTTGACGTCGAACTCGACCGACGCCTCGTGGCCGCGTTCGGTCAGCTCGACGAAGAGCCGCTGGGTCAGGCTGTTGAAGCTGTGACAGAGGACGAGGACGCGCATGAAAGCTCAGCAGATTCGCGGGAGCTGCTCGCCCGACAGCCAGTCGACGATGCGCCCCCCGCCGAATCCTGTCGTCATCTGCACGAAACGATGCTCGTCGGCCACGACCTCGCCGATCAGCGCGGCCTCCCATCCCAGCGGATGGGAGCGCATGGCCGCGAGCACGGCGTCCGCCGAGTCGGTCGCGACGATTGCGACGAGCTTGCCCTCGTTGGCGACATAGAGCGGGTCGAGTCCCAGGAGTTCGCAGGCCGCCGCCACCTCCGGCTTCACCGGCACCGCCTCCTCGGAAATGGAGAAGCCGACCTGAGACTGCTGGGCGAGCTCGTTGAGGGTCGCGGCGAGACCGCCGCGCGTCGGATCCCGCATGACGCGCAACCCGTGACCGCCGGCGTCGACCATGGCGGCGACGAGTTCGTGGAGGGCGGCCGAATCCGACACGATCTCGGTTTCGAAGGACAGGTTCTGGCGCTTCGACATGACCGCCACGCCATGATCGCCGATGGAGCCGGACAGGATCACGCGATCGCCCGGCCGCGCCTTGTCGGACGAGAGGTCGAGGCCCTTTGGCGCGACGCCGAGGCCCGTCGTCGTGATGAACACGCCGTCGGCCTTGCCGCGCTCGACCACCTTGGTGTCGCCGGTCACCACCGGCACGCCGGCCTGGCGCGCCGCCCGTCCCATGCTGTCGGCGATAAGCTTCAGATCGGACAGCGCCAACCCTTCCTCGAGGATGAAGCTCGCCGAGAGATAGGTCGGCCGCGCGCCGGCCATGGCGATGTCGTTGATCGTCCCGTGGACCGAGAGCGAGCCGATGTCTCCGCCGGGAAAGAAGATCGGCGAGACGACATAGGCGTCCGTCGTCATCACCAGGCGCCCGGCGGCGACGTCGAAGGCGGACTGATCGTTGCCGGCGCGCAGCCAGTCGTTGTCGAAGGCGGCGTGAAAGATCTCCTCGATCAATTGTCCCATCGCCCGCCCGCCCGCGCCGTGCGAGAGATCGACCCGGCCGTTCTTGATGTCCAGCTTGCGGCGAATCGGCTTTTCGCGGCTCACGCGACTTCCTTCTCGCGCCGGCTTTGCGCGTGTTCGCGGAACCGCCCGAAGGTCCAGTGCGCCGAGCAGGCGCCTTCGGGCGAGACCATGCACGATCCCATCGGCGTGTCGGGCGTGCAGACCGTGCCGAACAGCTTGCAGTCGGCCGGCTTCTTGACGCCACGCAGGATCGCGCCGCACTCGCAGGCGGGATTGTCCTTGGCCGGCTTTTCCTCGAGGCCGAAGCGGCGCTCGGCGTCGAACGCAGCGTATGCCTCCTTGAGGCGCAGCCCGCTGTAGGGCACGAGCCCGAGGCCGCGCCACTCGAAACTCTTGCGCAGCTCGAAGATTTCCGCGACCTCGGCCTTGGCCCGCTCGTTGCCCTCCGGCTGCACGGCGCGGCGGTACTGGTTCTCGACCTCGCAGCGTCCCTCGTTGACCTGGCGCATCAGCATCAGGACGGCCTGCATCACGTCGAGCGGCTCGAAACCGGCGACCACGACAGGCTTTGCGAACTCCTCGGCGAAAAACGCATAGGGCTCCGTGCCGATCACGGTGCTGACGTGGGCCGGGCCGACGAAACCGTCGATGCGCACGCGGCCGAGCTTTCGCACGTCCGGGCTCTCGAGGATGTTCTGGATCGCCGAGGGCGTCAGCACGTGGTTGCAGAAGACGGTGAAGTTCGCGAGCTTCTTCTTGGCGGCCGTCCGGATCGCGAGCGCGGTCGGCGGCGTCGTCGTCTCGAAGCCGATGGCGAAGAAGACGACCTCGCGGTTCGGCTCCGCCTCCGCAATGCGAATGGCGTCGAGGGTGGAATAGATCATGCGGACGTCGGCCCCTTCCGCCTTCGCCTTGATCAGGCTCGAGCCGTTGGAGCCGGGAACGCGCATGACGTCGCCGTAAGCGCAAAGGGTGACCCGCGGATCGCGGGCCAGGGCGATCGCCATGTCGATGCGCGCCATCGGCAGGACGCAGACCGGACAGCCGGGGCCGTGGATCATGCGTACGTTCCCGGGCAAGAGATCCTCGAGACCGTAGCGCGAGATGGCGTGCGTGTGCCCGCCGCAGAACTCCATGAAGTGATAGTCGCGCTCCGGCCGCGCCTCGCGGACGATTTCCGCCGCGATTCCGCGGGCGAGCGCGCCGTTGCGATATTCGTCGACATACTTCATCGCCGGCGTCTCCTCACGCCATCGCCGCCACGGCGTTCAACAATTCGATGGTCTTCAGCGCTTCTTCCGGATCGATCTTGGCCAAGGCGTAGCCGACATGCAGCACGACGTAGTCGCCGACCTTGACGTCGTCGACGAGCGCCGTGGAAATGACCTTGACCACGCCGTCGAGGCTGACCTTGGCCATGTCGTCGGGCAGGATTTCGCGCACCTCAACCGGAATCGCAAGGCACATTCACTCCTCCATCCAATTTTCGCCGGCCTGCGCCCGGGCGAGCGCAAATGCCGCCTGTCCGAACGAGAGGCCTCCGTCATTGGCAGGGACCTCGCGCGGCAGCGCCGGGTCCAGCCCGCGCGCCCTGAGCGCACCCATCAGCCCCTCGGCAAGCACCCGGTTCATCATGCATCCGCCGCCGAGCGCGACCCGCGTCAGGCCCCTGGCGAACGCTTCGCCGCCGATCCACTCGGCGAGCCCCGCGATCAGCGTTCCGTGGAACGCCTCGGCCGCCTCGCGGCCAGCGAGATTTTCGCGCAGCATCGTCTCCGCCATTGGGGCGAGATCGAGGCGGCCGTCCTCGATCGCCCAGCCCCCGGGAACGGCGAGCGTCGTCCGGACGAGCGCCTCGAGCTCCATCGCCGCTTGTCCCTCATAATCCTGGCGAAGGCAAATGCCGGCGAGCGCGGCGGCGGCGTCGAACAGCCGTCCCAGGCTCGTCGTCCTTGCAAACCGGGCGCCGCGCGCGAGCGCCTCGGCGAGGCGCGCAGCGTCGGGAACGCCGGGAAAGGTCCGAGCAGCCTGCTCGAGCCGGCCCAGCCGATGCAGCATCGCCACGCCCATCCGCCACGGCTCGCGCGCCGCCCTGTCGCCGCCGGGCAGCGCCAGAGGCGCGAGGGCGCCGACGCGCGTCCATTTCGCCCCGTCGAGCAGGATCAACTCACCGCCCCAGGGCGCGCCGTCCGCCCCGTAGCCGTGCCCGTCGAGCGCGACGCCGAGGACCGGGCCGGTCCATCGCCGCTCGGCGACGACCGCCGCGACATGGGCGACATGATGCTGGACCGGGATCACCGGCAGTCCGGAAGATTCGGCCGAGCGGGTCGAGATGAAATCGGGGTGGAGATCGCAGGCCGCGCATTCCGGCTGGACCTCGAGGATCGACGTCAGGCGCCGGATCGTCTCGTCGCGGAAACGGATGGTCTCGCGGTCGTCGAGGTCCCCGATATGTTGCGAGACGAAGGCCTCGCGACCGCGGGTGATCGTTATCGTGTTCTTGAGGTCGCCGCCGGCGGCGATGACGTTCGGTCCGTCCGCGCCGAGGTCGATCGGATCCGGAACAAAGCCTCTCGCGCGCCGCAGATAGGCGGGAGCGCCGTCGATGACGCGCATGACGGTATCGTCCGCCCGGACGACGATCTCGCGATCATGCGTCACAATCAGGTCGGCGACGCCGGCAAGCCGTCGGCGGGCGTCTTCGTCGCTCGCGACGAGCGGCTCTCCGCCCAGATTGGCGCTGGTCGCAACGAGCGCAAGCTCGGAGGGGCCGTCGCGCCAGGAGCGAAACTCGGGCGATCCCGCCAGAGCATGCAAAACCAGCCAGTGCAGCGGCGTATAGGCGAGCATGAGACCGATGTCGCGCAGATTGGGCGCGACGCTCGGCGCGAGCCTTTCCCGGCTCCGCGCCAGGACGATCGGTCTCGATCGATGCTGGAGCAGCTCCCGTTCAGACGAACCGATTTCAGCGAAAAGCCCGGCGCTCGCGAGATTGGCGACCATCACCGCGAACGGCTTCGCGTCGCGCGCCTTGCGTCGGCGCAGCTCAGCGACCGCCGCCTCGTCGTGCGCATCGCAGAGGAGATGGAAGCCGCCGAGACCCTTCAGCGCAACGATCCCGCCATGCCTGAGGGCAACGGCGACGTCGGCGACCGGGACATTGAGCTTCGGCCCGCAGCGGGGGCAGGCGATCGGCTCGGCGTGGAAGCGCCTGTTCATCGGATCGGCGTAGTCGCGCGCGCAATCTGCGCACATCGGGAAGACAGCCATCGAGGTTTGCGGACGATCGTAGGGCAGCGCCCGCGTCAGGGTATAGCGGGGGCCGCAATGCGTGCAATTGATCAGGGGATAGCCGAAGAAGCGGCTCGTGGGGTCGAACAATTCGTCGAGGCAGGCTTCGCAGACGGCGGCGTCCGCGCCGATGCGGGTCGTCGATCGGCCCTGCCGCGTGGCGTCGATGACAAAATTTTCGTCGCCGAGCGGCGCGATCGCCGCGACCTCGATCGAGTTGATGCGCGCGAGCGGCGGCGGCGCGGCCTCGATCTCGGTCAGGAAGGCGTCGGCCTCGGCGCCCTCCACTTCGATCAGCACGCCGTCCGCGTCATTGCGCACGAAGCCCGTCAGCGCCAGGCGCGACGCCAAGCCATAGGCGAAGGGCCGGAAGCCGACGCCCTGCACCGCTCCGCGCACCCTGAGGCGCAGACGCTCGCCGGACATTCGCGCAACGGACGTCGAGACTCCCCACCGCTCATCCTTTCGCGATCGCCGCGGCGTGCCGCGCCGCGGAGGCCTCGATCCAGGCGGCGAAAGCCGCGACGCCTTCCCCGGTTCTCGCCGAGACGATCAGGGTCTGCAGGTTCGGGTTGATCCTGAGGGCGTTGGCGAGACATTTGCCGACGTCGAAGTCGAGATGCGGCAGGAGGTCAGCCTTGTTGAGCAGCATCAGGTCGGCGGTGGCGAACATGTCGGGGTATTTGAGCGGTTTGTCCTCGCCCTCCGTAACCGAGAAGACAACGACCCGACGCGCTTCTCCAAGGTCGAAGGCGGCAGGGCAGACGAGATTGCCGACGTTCTCGATGAACAGCGCCGAGCCCCGCGCCGGCTTCAGGCTTTCGAGCGCATGGCCGATCATGTGCGCGTCGAGATGGCAGCCCTTGCCGGTGTTGATCTGGATCGCCGGCGCGCCGGCCGCCCGGATGCGGTCGGCGTCGTTGGACGTCTGCTGGTCGCCTTCGATCACCGCGACCGGCAGCCGGTCCTTGAGGGCTTCGATGGCCCTGACGAGAAGGCTCGTCTTTCCCGAGCCGGGGCTGGAGACGACGTTGAGCGCGAACAGGCCGAGGGCCGCGAAGGCGCGCCGATTGTCCCGCGCGAAGGCGTCATTCTTGGACAGGATGTCCTGCTCGATTCTGATCATCCGCTCCGGGCTCACGCCCGGCGCATGCGCGTGATGATCGTGGTCAGGGTCGTGCGCATGATCGTGGGCGTGCGCATGATCGGCATGATGCGGGTGGCTATGAGGTCCAAGTCCGTCGCCATGGTCATGGACGTACTCGTGCGCATGCCCATGAACATCGGGCTCAACCGCGCCGACCTCACCTTTCTCGAGCAAGATTTCGGCCTGACCGCATCCACATACGCCGCACATCCGGCGATCTCCGTTCCCAAACCCATCCGTTCCTCGCCGCAGCCAGTCCGCGCGAAACCGCCAACGGGCTGTCGGCGAGACCCCAGCTCGCCTCCGAACCGACCATACATCGGCAAGCCGCCGCGTTCCACTGACGCTTTGCCGCAGGCCGGGGCGGGCCGCAGCGTAGTGTCATACTCAGCCGCCAAACGGCGATGCGAGGCGCACGCCGCGCTGGCAGAAAGGGCCGCTATCCCGATTCAACGATCGCGATCCTGTCGGCCGTCAGCCGTCCGCCGTCGCCAACCGCCGTCGTCGCGGCGCGTCAGTCAGGAGATAGACCCTCAATTGGTCGCCGTCTCGCTCAGCCGCGCGCCCAAGAGATTGCCTATAGCAAAACGTGTTTAGGCAAAGAGCGGGTTCACCCCTTCTTTGGCGCGCTCTTCGACGAGCCGACGCGACCGCGGAACGGCATAGGTTTTCGGCCTGTTTCAGCGTCATTGTGATCGCGCTTGAAAGCGATTTTCGCTCTGGAGCCCACCTCGGGCAAATGTCCCTGCGCCGCCGTCTGGTCGCGGCCCGGATGTCGTTCTCTTAAGAAATTCGCTCTTATGGCGTTAGCCGTTGGTAAGGCCCCAAGCCAGCGGCGCCGAGGATCCAGTCCTCCGGTTTGACCTGCGGCCCGAGCGCTTCGAGCGCTCTGCGCCAGCCGAGATAGTTCGGCAGATTCTTGGTCGCGACGCCATGGAAGCGGCGCATCCATTCTTTGAGCCGGCCATGGTAGGCATTGACATTATTGATGTGGAGGTCGGGGGCGTCCGGGCTCGGCTTTCCTGGAGCGGGCAAGACGTGATGCGGAATGCCCGCTTTCTTGGCGAAGGCGACGATGGCCCTGCCGCCGTCGCAGCAGAACTGGTTGGCGGGAGTGACAACGCCGCCCAATGCTCCTGTGATGGACGCCCGGTCGAGCTTGGGCAGGACGGCGTCAATGGTGGCGCCAGCGCGGTCTCGCGCAACGATCACCGGGATCTGTTCGGCGGACAAGCCGCGCTTTGCCGCCTTGCCGCCCCTCTTGCGTGCCTTGCGAGGAAGATCAGATCGTTTCCCCTTGAATAACTCCAGAATAAACGTCTCATCCCCTTCCACAATTCCAGACAGGGTCTTGGGTTTGTCGGACGATAGAGACTCAAGAAATCGATGCCTCCATCGAAATGCTGTTTTATAGTCGACTTCGCAGCGTTCCGCAGCTTTCGAGGTGGTTACTCCATCGATCATGGATTGGGCCTGCTCCCGCCACTTTTCTCTCTTGCGCAATCTCGCCAACGGCGTCTTGGTCAAGCCATTGAATGTGCGGCCGCAGCCGCGGCAGCGATACCGGGGCAATCCATTCGCCTTGCCCCACAAAATCACGTCCCGATTTGCGCAGTGTGGACACCCCATGCCGACGACCCGACGGTGGCCGACTTCAGCCACGGAACCCAACCGGGAACGGCTTGGGTTCGGCGGTGCAGGGGGCTCCACTGAGCCCTCCAACTCCGGCATGATCGTGGAGTTCCGATCCGTGACCGCCGCCTCAATGGCGCAGCCCCAATATTCGAACGCCTCGTCATCAAGGCTGGCCATCGCCTCGGCCAAGGCCAGCGACCGGAACGCCTCCCGCCGCTGCGATGACGTCAGCCTCGCTGTTCCAGCCACCCATTCCGCGAAATCCGCGACGTCCATGCATGCCTCCTCGGAACCTGCGAGGAAGCCTACCATATACCAATAGCTAACGCCATAAGAGCTAAGAAATTTCTAGGCGACTACACGCTAGGGTTGTTCCTGGCGTGTTTGGACGGCGTCTGCCGGTCGATCAGGCCGGTTGTTTCCGCCTTTCCACACGATGCCGGCACGGAAATTGTTCAAAGTCTTGACATGCATAGCCGTCGAACACGATCTGCGGCTCGTCGTGCTGGCGGGAGTTGTGCGCTTGCTGGCCTGCTTCGCCGCCGTAGACCTATGGCGTCGTGCGCGTTGGTCGAGTGGGCTCCGGCGGCTCGCCTGGATTGCGACAGCGGGCGCCGTAGGCGGCTGCGGCGTTTGGGCGACGCATTTCATCGCGGTGCTCGCCTATCAAACCGATTTTTCCGTCGGCTATGACAGCGGCCTCACCGCACTCTCGCTGTTTGCGGCCGTCGTGACGACGACGCTCGGCCTAGGCGTCGGCGCCTCGGGCGAGGACCGGTGGCGCGTGGCGGCCGGCGGGGCGGTCATCGGAGCGGGCGTCGGCCGCCACGCATTATTTGGGCATGTGGGCGCTGGTCCTGCCCGGCGGGATCGAATGGTCAATGGGCTTCGTCGTCGCGTCGCTGGCCTGCGGCGTTCTGTTCGCGTCGGCGGCGATCTTCGTCTTGCGGCTCCGCGACACGTGGCGAAATGCGCTCAGCGCGAGCCTGCTGCTGACTTTGGCCATCGTCGGCCTGCCGCTCTTGCGTTTTCGATGGCGGCCGGCAAGCGCGAAGGCGTCCTGGTCGACGATTTGGCGCGGGCGCAGTCCATTTTGCGGCAGTTGAAGTGTCTCGGCGTCCGTGTCTCCATGGATGACTTCGGCACCGGCTACTCGTCGCTCTCCTACTTGCAGTCGTTCCCGTTCGACAAAATCAAGATTGATAGGTCCTTTGTCTCGAGCCTGTTCTCGAAACCGCAATCCGAGGCGATCGTGCGCGCGATTATCGGTCTTGGCCGCGGCCTCGACCTGCCGGTGATCGCGGAGGGCGTCGAAACGGAAGAGCAATTGGCGTTCCTGACAAATGAAGGCTGTACGGAAGCTCAGGGCTATGTGATCGGCCGGCCGCGTAGGATCTGTGAGTACGCCCAATTCGTCGTCGATGCGCCGCCCCGGCGAAATCCGATTGTAATGGCCGGTTGAGCGCATTCGCGCGGCTCGCGCGAGGCGTCGGGCTGCGCCTCTTGTTCGCTGCGCCGGCGCGGGCGCTCGCCCTTGCGCCTCACACGAGATCGCGCTTCATCTGCTCGTATTGTTCCCTGGAGATTTCGCCCGCGGCGTACCTACGGTCCAGAATCTCACGGGCGGTCGGCCCTGAGGATCCGCTCTGCATCGTTTGAGTTCCTCGCACGAGAATCACGACGACCCCCACTATGATGGCGATCAGGAAGAACGGCCCTAAGCCGAAATACGGCATGCCCCATCCCATTCCTCCGCCCCATCCGATCATGACGCTCTCCCTAATCGCTATCGCCGCCCTTAAAGCCGCGCTCGGCGCAGCCTGAGCGCGTTGCTGACGACGGTGACCGACGACAGCGACATCGCGGCGGCGGCGATCACCGGCGACAGCAGGATTCCGAAAACGGGATAGAGAACCCCGGCGGCGATCGGCACGCCCGCCGCGTTGTAGACGAAGGCCCAGAACAAGTTCTGACGGATGTTGCTCATCGTTGCACGCGACAGTCTTCGCGCGCGCACGAGACCCTGAAGATCGCCGTGCAGGAGCGTGACGCCGGCGCTTTCGATGGCGACGTCGGTTCCCGTGCCCATCGCCACGCCGACGTCGGCCGCCGCCAGCGCCGGAGCGTCATTGACGCCGTCTCCGGCCATCGCGACCACGCGGCCCTCGCCCTTGAGGCGCGCCACGGCTTCCGCCTTGCGATCTGGCAGGATTTCGGCTTCGACGTCCCTGATCCCGAGCTTCGCCGCGACGGCCTCGGCGGTCATGCGGTTGTCGCCGGTCACCATCACGACCTGGATCCCTTCCGCGACCAGGTCACGCACAGCCTCGGGCGTCGTCGCCTTGACAGGATCTGCGACGCCCAGGATTCCGGCCGCCTTGCCGTCGACGGCGACGAATACGGCGGTCGCCCCCTCGCGGCGCAGCGCGTCAGCCTGGGGGCCGAGCGCGCTTGCGTCGACCCCAACTTCGGACAGGAAGCGGGCGCTTGCCGATCGCGACCGCGCGTCCATAGACCTTGCCGAGGACGCCCTTGCCGGGGGCGCGTCGAATTCAGGACGCGTCGGCGAGCGCGAGCCGCTTCGCTTCGGCCGCCGCCACGATCGCGCCGCGGCGAGCGGATGCTCGCTCGAACGCTCGAGGCTCGCCGCGAGCCGCAGCAGCGCTTCGGGATCGACGCCGGCGCGGCGCGAACAGCGTGACGCGCGGCTTGCCCTCGGTCAGCGTGCCGGTCTTGTCCACGACCAGCGTGTCGACCTTCTCGAACCGCTCCAGCGCCTCGGCGTTCTTGATCAGCACGCCCGCCTGCGCGCCGCGCCCGACGCCGACCATGATCGACATCGGCGTCGCCAGCCCGAGCGCGCAGGGGCAGGCGATGATCAGCACCGACACCGCCGCGACGAGGCCGAAGGCGAGGCGCGGCTCCGGCCCGAAGATCGACCAGGCGGCGAAGGCGAGCACGGCGACCGCGACGACGGCCGGCACGAACCAGCCCGCCACCTGATCCGCAAGGCGCTGGATCGGCGCGCGGCTTCTCTGCGCCTGCGCGACCATCTGGACGATCTGCGCCAGCACCGTATCGCGCCCGACCCGGTCGGCGCGCATGACGAAGCTGCCGCGTCTGGTTCACTGTGCCGCCGATGATCCGATCGCCGGCGGCCTTCGCGACCGGCATCGATTCGCCGGTGACCATCGATTCGTCGATGGCGCTGCGCCCTCGACGATCTCGCCGTCGACCGGGACCTTGTCGCCCGGCCGCACCCGCAGGCGGTCGCCGACCGCGCACCTGTTCGAGCGGGACGTCCTCGTCGGTCCCATCGGCCCGGATGCGGCGCGCCGTCTTCGGCGCGAGGTCGAGAAGCGCGCGGATCGCGCAGCCCGTCCGCTCGCGCGCGCGCAGTTCCAGCACCTGGCCCAGCAGCACGAGCACGGTGATGACCGCCGCGGCCTCGAAATAGACGGCGACCGCGCCGTCCGCCTCGCGGAAGGCCGGCGGAAAGACGCCGGGGGCGAAGGTGGCGATCACGCTGTAGACCCAGGCGACGCCGGTCCCCATGGCGATCAGCGTGAACATGTTGAGGTTGCGCGTCCTGAGCGACGCCCAGCCCCGCTCGAAGAACGGCCAGCCGGCCCAGAGCACGACCGGCGTCGCCAGCGCGAACTGGATCCAGTTCGACGCCTGCTGGCCGACGAGCGCGCCGACGCCGGGCAGATGGCCGCCCATTTCGAGGACGAACACCGGAGCCGCAAGCGCGAGCCCGACCCAGAACCGTCGCGTCATGTCGAGGAGCTCTGGGTTCGGCCCCGTCTCCGCCGTCGCCACCTCCGGCTCCAGCGCCATGCCGCAAATCGGGCAGGCCCCCGGCCCAAGCTGGCGAACCTGCGGATGCATCGGGCAGGTGTAGAGGGCGCCGGGGGCAGCGTTCGCCGGCTCGACCGGCTGCGGCGCGAGGTATTTCAACGGCTCAGCGACGAACTTTTCCCGGCAGCCCGCGCTGCAGAAATAGTAGGTCGCGCCGGCGTGCTCGGCCTTGTGTTTCGCGGTCCCCGGATCGATGCTCATGCCGCAGACGGGATCCTTGACCGCCCCCACGGACCCGTTTTGGCCGTGGCCGTGACCGCCGCCCGAGCGCGAACGCGCAACTTGGGTGGAAGACGGCAAGCCGGCGGCCTGCGGACCCGCGGCGAGGTAGCGCGACGGATCCAAGAGAAACTTCTCGCGGCAGCCGTTGCAACAGAAGTAATGGGTCGCGCCGGCGTGCTCGGTCTTGTGTTTCGCAGTCGCGGGATCGACGCTCATGCCGCAAACCGGGGCCTTCGCCCGCGCCTTTTCAGTTTCGATCAGGCTCATCGCGACCGCCTTCTGCGTTTCAGGGCGAGGGCGTAAACCTTCCCATCCTCGGAAGGTCAAGGGGAAGATTGTCGCAGCTTGTCGCAGCCACGGCGAGAGGCAGCGCCAAGCAACGTCGGCGTGGCGGCGGCGAGCGCGTCGCGGCCAAGATGATCCATCGTTGCGAAACGCGCCGCGCGGGCCCGAGATCGCTCGGCGCAACTCCTGAAGGCTGACAAAGCCTGAATCACGCCCCCCACGGAGGCCATCGACAATAGAAAAAGGCCGCCCGAAGGCGGCCATAATCTCTCCCCGTCGCCGTCCCACGTCGTGCGAATGTGCGATGCCCTTGGCAACGCTATTGCAACCGGACACATTGTCAAGGGACTTGAAGAAAATTTATTACCACGAAGCTGACGCCGTCTCGCCACGATCCCGGCCATAAGTTCAACGTATGGTGACCCCCGCGCCGTTGCGGCGGGTACCTTTTGCGCGGCGTACGAGGAGTGGGGATTGGCTGGCGTCGACTTGTCGGTATCCGTGCCGGAGAGAGAAGATGCTTGACTTGATTGAGATTGAACTGAAGAGATCCGATAAATGGCGGAGCAGGCGGATAACAGATTCCTTGTGTATCTGATAGACATGGCCATTCTGGAGGCCGCTCGGGTCGCCCAAATCAACGCGATGGCCGATCCAGCGTTCTCAGCTGAAGGTCATTCCTCCATCGCGTTCACGTCGACGGCTACGCCTCGCTATATGACGATTGAATCGCGCCGCCGCCGAATGGGTCATAAGGCAGGCGTCGGCCGCCGCCCCTTCGCCAGGCTTTCGACCGCGGGCCGAGCCAGAGGACGCCGCCCGGTTTAACCGTCATTGCGGTCGCGGTCGAAAGCGATTTTCTGGTCGCCTGCACCGATAGGGCTGTCGCCGGCAATTCCGACGACGCCTGCCGTCATAATTTTCCGAACGACGCCGGGACGGAAATAGTCAAAGGCTTGACATGCATAGGCATCGAGCACGATCGGCGGCCTGTCGTGCTGGCTGCAGTCGCGTGCTTGCTGGTCTGCTTCGCCGCCGGATTTTCCTTCAACCTGCCGGTTCCCAGCCGTCCTCGCCCTCGCGCCAGTAGCTCAGCGTCCTGCCTTCGTCTTTCAGCCGCCTCCATTCCCGCCGCGCTTCGGCGATCGCCTCCGGGTCTCGCCCGTCGAACAGGCGTACGACCCAGTCGAAGGTCGCGTCGTCCGGGCTCGTCTCAGCTCCGGCGACGAGGACCAGCATGCTCGCGCCGTTGGGGTTTTCCACCTTCGCCGTCAGGGAGACGGGCTGCGACATCGGATCGCCGTCGCCGGCTGCGCCGTGCGGCAAGAAGCTCGCGTCGTCATAGGTCCACAAGCGATCGTTCAGCGCGTCGACCATTTCCTGGGATGGTGCGCGCACGACAACGCGCCGCCCCTCGCCATAGGCCTGCTGCAGAAGGGCAGGCAGCGCCTGATCCATCCGCCTGCGCTCGAGGTGATGGAAGCGGAACTCGCCCATCGGCGGCGCCTATTGGAACGCTGGGCCGACGATGACGAAGGTGCGGTCCGAATCGGTCGCCATCATGCCGAGACTGACACCGCCCGGCTCATGCTCCTCGGTCTTGCCGGCGATGTACACGTCGCCGCGCTGGCGAGAGGCGCCAAGGTATTCGTGCGCGTCGGCCGTCATGCCCTTGAGCACGCTGCGGCTCTTCCCCGCGTCCCAGCCGAGCGCAGCCTTGAGCGCCGCGGTCTGCAAGCGCTCGAAATTGGTGGTCGTGCGGGCGTCAGCCGGCTGGCCGATTCGCGCCTCGAAGCGCAAAAATGTGTCGCCCCGGCAACTCAGCGTCGCGTCGACGTCGACTTTTGTCGTGACGTCGAACACGCTGGCGTCGGAACGCGTCCGCGACACGACGATCGCCCGGGAGAATTCGACCCCGAGGTCGCTGGCATTCGTGCGCAGGGCGGCGGAAAAGGCGTCGCAGCCGGCAAGCGCCCAGGCGGGCTGGCCGCCCACGCTCCCCGCCGCGACCGCGAGCGCCAACACCGTTCGTCCCAGCCGCATCCTGATCTCCCAGCCCTTATTCTCGGAAGCTCGTCTAATCTTCGTAGGATTTGGCAATAAGACGGTTCAAGAGCCGAACCCCCCAGCCCGATCCCCACGACGGGTTGATATCCGACGATGGCGATCCCATGGCGACGCCCGCGACGTCGATGTGGGCCCAAGGCGTATCCTTAACGAACCGTTGCAGGAACTGCGCTGCAGTGATCGAGCCGCCGTGGCGCCCGCCGGTGTTCTTCATGTCGGCGATCTTGGAATTGATCAGCTTGTCATAGGACCGGGCGAGCGGCATGCGCCATGCCTTCTCGCCGGTCGCCTCTCCCGCGGCGATGAGCCGCTGCGCCAACTCATCGTCGTTGGAGAAGAGGCCGGCGTATTCCTGGCCGAGCGCGACCATGATTGCGCCGGTCAGGGTCGCGAGATCGATCATTGCCCGCGGTGAAAAGGTTTGCCGGGCGTAGAAGAGCGCGTCGGCGAGCACGAGCCTCCCCTCCGCGTCCGTGTTGACGACCTCGATGGTCTGCCCGGACATCGAAGCGAGGACATCGCCCGGCCGAATGGCGTTTCCGCCGGGCATGTTCTCGACGAGGCCAATGACGCCGACGACATGGGCCCTGGCCTTGCGGCTGGCCAGCGCATGCATGAGCCCGACGACGGTGGCCGCCCCGCCCATGTCGCCTTTCATATCCTCCATGCCGGCGGCAGGCTTGATCGAGATCCCTCCCGAATTGAAGCAAACCCCCTTGCCGATCACGACGATGGGCTTGGTGCGTTTTGAGCGCGCGCCGTTCCAGCGCAAGGTGACAAGCCGGCTGTCGCGCGCCGACCCGCGGCCGACCCCGAGCAGGGCGTTCATGCCGAGCTTGCCCATTGCCTTTTCATCGAGGACGATTGCTTCGACCCCAAGTTTCTCGAGCGACTTGGCGCGATCGGCGAACTCCGTGGGGAAGAGCACATTCGGCGGCTCGTTGACCAGGTCGCGGGCGATTTCCACGCCTTCTGCTACGGCAAAACGGTCGCGCGAGGCGGATCGCGCCGCGGCCGCGTGGCTCGAGCCGATGACGAACTCCGGCACGACGGCGTTCTCCTCGTCTGTCTCCATCTTGCGCGTTTTGTACTTGTCGAAACGATAGCCGCGGAGCCTCAGGCCGAGGGCGAAATCGGCCGCGGCGGCGCCATCCCACGTTGCCGACGGCGCCTCGAACGCAACCTCGACCCTTTGCGCGCCGCCGACCTTTCCGAAGACGAACCCGCCCAGCATCGCCATGTCGATCGGAGCGTTGTCCTTACCGGAAGCGACCCCTACGACCACCAGTCTCGACGCGTCGAGGCCGGAAGGCGCCAGGATGTCGAGGGCGGTGCGCTGGGCGCCCTTGAAATTGGAGGCCTTGGCGGCGGCGCGGATCAATGGTTCGAGATCTCCGAACTGCGCGGTCAGCGCAGGCGCTGGTTTCATGTCCGCCCCCACGAACAGGACCAGCGCGCCTCCCTTTGGCGCGGACAGGGAACCAAAGGCGATTTTAACGGCTCCGCTCATGCGACAGGCATTCCGTGTCCGGGTTAAGAACCGCCGTGCGCCAATTGCACGTCCGAGAAGGGGGGAGATATCGGCGCCCTGCCCCCGACGTCAATAAGATGCCTCGATTCGCAGGCATGAGAGGCCTCAGTTCGGCCGGGGGCGCCTCGCTTTGCAATCCACAGTCCTCGCGGATAGGCGCCGCCTGTGTGCGGCGGGCGCGGCCACTCGAGCCTGCGTCTTCGGTCTGGGCGTCCATGAGTCGTATTGAGCGTTACCTACTGAGGACCGCCGCGACGGCTTTCCTGACCGGCCTCGTCGTCCTTACCGGCGTCATTTGGATCACGCAGGCCCTGCGCCAGATTGACCTTCTGACGAGCAAGGGCCAGACGATCCTCATTTTTCTCATGATGACCGGCCTGGCTTTGCCCTCACTCGTGGCGGTCATCGCGCCCGTCGCGCTGTTTGCCGGAATTCTTTACACTCTCAACAAATTCAACGGCGATAGCGAACTGGTTGTGATGGCGACCGCGGGCGTCTCGCCAGCGCGGCTCCTCAGGCCCCTCGCTCTGCTCTCGGTCGCGGTGTTTGCTCTGGTCGCGACGGTTTACGTGCAGCTTCTTCCGTGGAGCTTCGGGGCGATTGAGAACCTGACCACCTTCATCCGGGCCGACTTCATCTCCAACTTCGCCCGACCCGGCGCGTTTTCGAGCCTCGAGCTGGGCTTCGTCTTTCACTATCGGGACCGCACCCCTGATGGAGCGCTGCGCGGGGTCTTCATGCAGGACCGGCGCGATCTGGCCCATCCGTCGACCTACATAGCGGAGGCGGGAAAAACGTTTGACAAGGACGGCGTCAGCTATCTTCAGTTATCGAAAGGCGTTCTTCTGCGCCCGCAATCAGCTGGCGACAGCGCGATCGTGACGTTCGACGACTACACTATCGACCTCTCCCAGTTCTCCCACGCGATCAGCGGGATCAAGCGACCGCGGGAGCGAAGCACGGCCGAACTGATGGCGCCGAACGCCAAGGATCGTGCTGATCCGGCCATGGCCGGCCATATCCGAAGCGAGCTTCTTGACCGCCTCGCCAGCCCTCTCTACGCGCTGGTCGCCGGGCTGATCGCCTTCGCGTCGCTCGGCGAGCCCCGCACAACCCGACAGGGACGCGGGCTGGCGATCGGCGGAGCGATCCTTGCTTTCGTCCTCGTTCGCACGCTCGGCATCGCGGCGACGACGTTGACGGTCGGCGTTCCGTCGGCCGAGTTCTTTGTCTGGGTCATCCCGATCGGCGCCATCCTGGGCGCCCTGGCGATGATCTTTCGCCGCCAACTGCTTCCCGCGTCCGGCCGGCGCCTTATGGCGGCTCCGACATGATGGGCAGAACCCTTTCGCTCTATCTCGCCGGCCGGTTTGCGCGCACCGTGATCGCCGTCTTTCTGTTTGTGTTCTTTCTCATCTACGCAGTTGACGTCGTGGAAATGCTCCGGCGCTCGGGCGACGCGCCAAAGGCGACCGGCTTCCTCATGGCCGGGCTGTCGTTCCTTCGGATTCCGACCGTCGCGGAGCAGGCGCTCCCCTTCGCCGTGCTGTTCGGCGCGATGATCGCGTTCCTCAATCTTTCCCGGAAGATGGAGCTCGTGGTGGCGCGCGCCGCCGGGGTTTCGGTCTGGCAGATCTTGGCGCCTCCCATCATCGTCATAACTGTGATCGGAGTCCTGGCTGACGTCGCCTACAATCCGGCGTCGACCTGGATGAAAGAGAGGTCCGACGAGATCGAGACCAGAATATTCGGCGGCCAGGCGAATCCTTGGGGCGACCTGTGGCTGCGGCAAAAGAGCGTCGACGGGCAGTCGATCCTACACGCCCGCGGCAAGGAGGCGGACGGCACGAAGCTCGCAGGCGTCGAGGTGTTCAACTTCGACGATAAGGGGAACTTCATAGAACGCGTCGACGCGGCCTCCGGCCAGCTGCATGACGGCTACTGGGAATTGCACGACGCCAAGGTGGTGACGCCCGGCTTCGAGACCCTTCCGGCGCCGACTTATTTGCTCGCGACGACCCTTAGCCGTCGCGAAGTCGCCCAGGCCGTCGTGGCGCCCGAAACAGTGTCCTTTTGGCGTCTTCCTGGGCTCGCCGAACAGACCGCACGAGCGGGATTGGACGCAACCCCCTACCGTCTGCGGTACGAAGAGCTGCTGGCCAGGCCGCTGCTGCTCGCCTCGATGGTGCTGGTCGCCGCATGCTTTTCGTTAAGATTCTTCCGAATGGGGGGCGTCGAGTATATGGTTTCCGGTGGCGTCACTGCTGGGTTCGTGCTTTATGTGGCGACCAAAGTGATCAACGATCTGGGCGAGGCCGGCTTCATCAGCGCGTCAGTCGCGGGGTGGTCGCCTGGATTGGTCGGGTGTTTGTTTGGCGTTTATGTTTTGCTGCGGCAAGAGGATGGTTGATGGACGCCTCCGTCAGCTCCTCCTCCTCTGAGGCGCGTTGTCGCGTTCATCCCGCCAGAGCGGCGCTGCCGGCTCTGGCGTGGGCGGCTCTTGGCGCGCTCATCTTGTCGCTGGGCCTCCTCCCGTCCGCGATCGCAGCGCAGACACCGCCTGCCCAACCGGCCGCCGAGGCGGCCAAGCCTGCCGACAAGCTCGTCATCGAGGCCGACGAACTCGTTTACGACAAGGACAAGAACACCGTCACGGCGACCGGCTCGGTCCAGCTCTTCTACAAGGGCCGCGTTCTTCAGGCCGACCGGGTGATATACGACCGCAACACCAAGCGGGTCTATGCCGAGGGCCACGCGAAGATGACGGACGAGCGCGGCGACATCGTCTACGGCAGCCGATTCGAGCTTACCGACAATTTCCGCGAGGGCTTCATCGACAGCGTTCAATTGCTGACCTCAGACAAGACGCGCTTCACCTCCCCGCGCGTGGAGCGGAACGGCGACGTGACTGTTCTCGACGAGGGCGCCTACACGGCCTGTGAACCCTGTAAGAACCACCCCGATTGGCCGCCGTTTTGGCAGGTCCGCGCGGCCCGGATCATCGAGAACCAGGAGACCCATACGATCTATTTCGAGGACGCGCAGATGCTCTTCTGGGGCGTCCCGCTCTTCTATATGCCGTATTTTTCTTCGCCGGACCCGACCGTCAACAAGAAGACCGGGCTTCTGGCGCCGTCGTTCGTTTCCGGCGCCAATCTGGGCTACGGCGTGAGTTGGCCCTACTTCATCAACCTCGCGCCGAACTACGATCTGACGCTGATTCCGACGTATTTGTCGAAACAGGGGCTCCTCGGCGAGGTCGACTGGCGGCAGCGGCTGTCAAACGGCCAGTACAGCATCCGCGCGACCGGGATCGACGAGCAGCAGCCCAACGTCTTTCCCGTTTACCCCTACGGGGCCGGAGACCAACGGCTGCGCGGCTCGGTCGAAACCAAAGGCAACTTTTTCCTGAACCAGGATTGGCAGTTCGGCTGGAACGCAACCTGGCTATCGGACAAGTTCTACGCCAATGACTACAGGCTTCAGGGCATCGACTTCAGCAACTACTACTTCCAGGACGTCGTTTCGTCGATCTACTTGCGCGGCCAGGCCGACCATAGCTTCTTCGACCTCAGCGCCTACCACTTCGAGGGCACGACCGCCAACGACGACAACCACACCCTCCCGGAAGCCGTGCCGGTGCTCGATTACAACCGCGTCTTCGACGTGCCGGCCGACCGCAGCAACGGGATCGGCGGCCAAGCAACGGTCGACGTCAATATCGCCAATATTGATCAGACCAACGCGGCGTTCCAGTCCACGGGCCTGCAGACGTTCGACAACGCCTACCACCTCTACAACGTCTGCGAGACCGCCGTAGGCGACAAATACGTCAACACGTACTATCCAGGCGCATGCATGCTGCGCAGCATCGCGGGCGACTACACCCGCGCATCAGGGCAGGCCTCCTGGCAGCGCAGCTACATCGACCCGATCGGCGAGGTTTGGAAGCCGTTCGCCTTCGCCCGCCTCGACGGCGAATCGACCGAGCTCAACGAGACCGGCTCGATCACCTACGCGAGCTCGATCGGGTCGAGCACGGTGGCGAACTCGAGCCAGGCCGCGTTCTTCTCCGGGGGCGACCAGGGCTCGTTCGCCCGCGGCATGGCGGGCGTCGGTCTCGAGTATCAGTATCCGTTCACCATGAGCTCCTCGTGGGGCTCGCAGACGATCACGCCAATCGGGCAGTTCATCATCCGGCCGAGCGAGGTCATTCCCAGCATCCAGCCCAATGAGGACGCCCAGAGCCTCGTCTTCGACGAAACGAACCTATTCGCCTGGAACAAGTTCTCCGGCTACGACCGGATCGAGGGCGGCACGCGGCTCAACTACGGCATGCAGTACACGGCCAATTTCGCCAACGGCGGCCATGCCGACGTCATCGGCGGCGAGTCCATTCAGGTCGCCGGACAAAACTCCTACACGCTCTACGATGTCGCCAACACCGGCCTGGAATCCGGTCTCGACAAGACATTCTCCAATTTCGTCGCCGGCGAGACGCTCCAGCCGACCTCGGCCCCGGTTTCGCTCATTAGCAAGCAGCAGTTCGACAGCACGACCTTCCAGCTCGATCGGTTCGACGCGATCGCCAAGGCGAACGTGGCCGGAGTCAACGCCAGTCTCGACTACGCGCTATACGCCGCACAGCCCGCGCTCGGATGGCAGTATCCGCGCGAAGGCCTGACCGGCAGCGCGTCCTATAATTTCCTTGAGCGTTGGTCGGTCAACGGATCGCTCGTGCTCGACATGTCGCGTCACTACTACGACACCGCCGGCCAGGACACCCCGATCTTCTACCCGATCGGCTATTCGCTCGGGTTCGGCTACAAGGATGATTGCACCACATTTACCTTGAAGTATGCGTCAAGCCTGAGCGCGCCGGCCGCCTATCCCATCTACGCCGGCGGGCCTGTCATCTACAATCCGGCCGTGCGCGAACAAACGCTGATCTTCCAGCTCACCCTGCGCACCCTCGGCGACATCAAGGGGAACGTCGGGCTGTGAGGGCTTGGCCCGATTGACAAGCGAAAAGCCCCCTCTGGCGATGACGATGGGCGATCCGGCGGGCATCGGCCCGGAACTGGCGCTGTCCGCGTGGCGTTTGCGGACGCCCGGCGACCCGTCGTTCTTCATCCTCGCGCCCCCGGCTCTTTTGGCCGCCGCCGCAGAACGGGCGGGCTTCGACGCTCCGATCGTCGAAACCGAAGCCTCGCGCGCCGCAACAGTTGTCGAGAAAGGTCTGCCGGTTGTCCCGCTCGAACATCGGGTCGAGTCCGAGCCGGGCCGCCCCGACCCGCGCAACGCCGTGGCGACCATCGAATTGATCGACCGCGCCGTCCGGGCGGTGCGCGACGGCGCAGCGCGCGCCGTCGTCACCAATCCGATCGCCAAGGCGGTGCTTTACCACTCCGGGTTCCGCTTTCCCGGCCATACGGAATATCTGGGCGAGCTCGCCAAGGCTTGGGGCGCGACGCCCTTTCCAGTCATGATGATCTGGTCGAAGCCTCTGGCCGTCGTTCCGGTCACCATCCATATCCCGCTCTGCGAGGCGCCGAAGGCGCTGAGCGAGGACCTGATCGTGAGAACCGTGCGGGTGCTTCACGCCGATCTTCGCGCCCGCTTTCGTATCGCCCGTCCGCGAATCGCTGTCGCCGGCCTCAACCCTCATGCGGGCGAGGGCGGCGCGATGGGGAGCGAGGAGACGACGATCATCGCGCCCGCCGTCGCATCCCTGCGCGCGGAAGGGATCGATATCGCCGGCCCCATGCCGGCAGACACGATGTTCCACCCCGGCGCCCGGGCGCGTTACGACGTCGCGCTGACCATGTATCACGATCAGGGCCTGATTCCGGTCAAGACGCTCGCATTCGACGAAGGCGTCAACGTCACTCTCGGCCTGCCGTTTGTGCGGACCTCGCCCGACCACGGCACGGCGTTCGATATCGCTGGCAAGGAAATCGCCAATCCATCGAGCCTGATCGCCGCGCTGAGGCTCGCCGATCGGTTGACGCAATGACGCTCGCGGCCGACGGACTGCCGCCGCTGCGCGAGATCGTGACCCGGCACGGTCTCGCCGCGCGCAAGGCGCTCGGCCAGAACTTCCTGTTCGACCTCAATCTCACGGCGAAGATCGCCCGCGCGGCGAGGCCGCTCGACGGCGTCGCCGTCGTCGAGGTCGGCCCCGGGCCCGGCGGCCTGACCCGCGCGCTCCTGTCGGAAGGCGCGAGAAAGGTGATCGCGATCGAACGGGACCAGCGCGCGCTCCCAGCGCTCGCCGAGATCGGCGAGCGCTGGCCCGGCCGGCTCGAGGTCATCTCAGCAGACGCGCTGACGGTCGAGCCCCAAACCCTCGTGGCCAAAGCCGAGGGCGCGCCGATCCGCATCTGCGCCAATCTTCCCTACAACGTCGCGACGCCGCTTCTCACGGGCTGGCTCGAAACCGAGCCCTGGCCGCCGTTCTACGATCGCCTGATTCTCATGTTCCAGCGCGAGGTCGCGCTGCGCATCGTCGCGACGCCGGCGGAGCGCGCGGACTACGGCCGCCTCGGCGTTCTTTCAGGGTGGCGGGCCGAGGCAAGGATCCTGTTCGATGTCCCGGCCGCCGCCTTCACTCCGCCGCCGAAGGTCACATCAAGCGTGGTCGAGCTCATCCCGCGCGCCACGCCGAACCCGTGCGACCCGCGCGTGCTGTCCGCCCTGACGCTCGCCGCCTTCGGCCAGCGACGCAAGATGCTGCGCCAGTCGCTGAAGCGCTTCGCAGCCTCACGCGCCGTCGACCTCGGGGCGCTTCTCGCGGAAGCCGCGCTCGATCCGACGATGCGGGCGGAAGAGGTGGATGTGGCAGGGTTCGTCGCGCTCGCACGGGCGGCGGCGCGCCACGGACGAGAGGCAGGCGCTCGGGTTGAAATGGGCGATTCGAGGCGGCCGCATCGACTGGGCGGAACTGCTTGAGGTCTCTCGGCGCGAGGACCGCCCTCTTTCGTCGCGCGGCGCGCGGCCGGAGCGCGCCTGTTTTTCCTGTTCAGTCGAGAAAACAGGCGGAATCCCGCGTCTTTTGCCCGTGCTGAGCCCAAACACTATATTTCCATTCAATGGGTTGCACGGAAGACCAGGCCTTCGGGAGAACGGGACTATAACAGGGCGATAAATCGGCCGTAACAGGACGATAACAGGCGGCGGAACAGGGAGAAAAGGGCAAGCGCCCCGCCCCCGCCGCAAAAAGTCCAGCGCTCACAATGAAAATAGGCCAGTAAGTGTCCGAGCAAGAAGACAAAAGCCGGAGATTCCAGCGGCGCGGCTGCCGCCGTCGTGGAGCGGCTCGCGAATCAGGGAGGCGGAAGTCGCTCTTCGAAGCGCCGCAGATCGAGCGGCCGACCCACGCCATAAACCGGGTCGTCCTCGGTCAGCGGAACCGGCTCAGAGGCGTCGCGGACCGCGCCGGGGACTTCCCCGCGCAGCACCACGGTGGTGTGGGCCATCTTCTCCTGCTTCACCAGTCTCCACAGCGTGGCGGCGTTCTGCACCGACAGCCGCACGCAGCCGTGCGAAACGGCATGGCCGAGACTGCGTCGCTCGTAGGTGCCGTGGATGGCGTTGCCGGTCATGGTGAAGAAGATCGAATAGGGCATCGGCGCATTGTCCCACTCTTCGCTGTGGTGGTCGATGTCCATGCGGAACGGCCTGAACGCGCCGCTCGGCGTATCGTAGTCGATCCCCCCGGTGGCTACCGGCCAGACGTAGAGCTTTTCGCCGTTCAACGTGACCGTCATGCGCTGGGCGGATTTGTCGACCTCGATCAGGAGGTCGGCGTAGGCGGCCCCGCTGATCGTGAGCATCGCGACGCCGGCGGCGGCCGGCGCGAGGAAGCGGCCGAAACGCATGGGAATTGGCCCTCCAGCCAGCCCCAGCCCGAAAGAACGATAAACGCTGTTAAGGGCGCGAATTGGGCGGACTGGGGAGGAACCTTTGGATTTGGATGACGCGGCGGATCAGGGTCGGCCCCAAGCCGCGCCCTCTTCAAAAGGCTTCGAAAAATTTCCGCAGGCCCTTCCGAAGGTTTCCGCTCCTTCCCCCAGGAATCGAGACTTCCCACGGACTCGCCGGCGATTCGGGTAAACCGCGGCCCGCCTGTAGGGCGCGCTCGCTGAGCGCGCCGGCGGGGTCGCCGACCCGCCCTACAACCGCGGATCAGCGCGCGCCTATGTCCCCCATGGGCTTGGGGAGGCGCCGACGGCGGGGGCGCGCACGCAACCGCGGGGGGCGCGGCGGTGGATTCCGGGCTATAAGAGCGCATCGCGAATTGATGTCGGGATGGGGGCGGAATTGGCGAACACCTCGGGGGTCCGCGCGTGGGTCTTCGCCGGCCTCGCTTCGCTCGCCCTCGCCGGCTGCGCCGGCGAGCCCGAGCCCCGGCTGACCCATCGGCTTTCGCCGCAGGCCATCGCCGCGGTCCGGCTCGATCCGAACGCCGCCGTCTCCGCGCTCAACGCCTATCGAGCGAGCAAAGGGCTGAAGACGGTGCGGCTCGATCCGGCGATGACGGCGATGGCCGAACGGCAGGCGAAGGCGATGGCGACCGGAAACGTCCTGTCGCACGACGTCGCGGGCGCCTTCCCGGCGCGCCTCGCCGAGAGCGGGATCGACACCTGGAAGGCCGGGGAGAATCTCGGGGGCGGCTACATGAGCCTCGCTGAGGCGATGACGGGGTGGCGGGAGTCGGCCGGGCACGACGCCAATCTCCTCATCCCGGAGGCGACCCGGTTCGGCATCGCCATCGCCAAGAACCCGGACACGCAATACGGCGTCTACTGGGCAATGGAGATCGCGGCAGAGCCGGCTTCGCTCGCGACGCAGCACGCGGAAGCGCCGTTCTGGTGGGGCGGAGCGTCACTGCAGCAATAGGGAAAAACCCGCAACTCCTAAGCCGCGGTCGTTTTCGTGGCATGCCCCCTCCACCACGCTTCGCGTGGTCCCCTCCCCCGTTCCGCTGATTACGGGGGAGGGGGACCGCCCGAAGGGCGGTGGAGGGGGCGCTGCCGTCAGGCTGCCCGGGAGCTACGGAAGACGAACGTTTGAACCAGACGCGGTCGACCGGCGGGACGCGGTCAGAGCCAATTGGCGCGGCCTATTCTTCGACAATCGACTGTACGACCAGGACTTTTGTTCCCTCCCCGACGCATTGACCCAAAGCGGCTGCGTCCGGGATAAGCTCGCGTCCGCGATCGGCGCGGACGCTTGCTCAGGAGAGGCTTCCATGGATTCCACCGGCGTCCGCGCGATCATCGTCATCCTCGCCGCGGTTCTCGTTCTCGCCAATCTCGTTGCGCTGTTCGGCTATCCGGTGCTGATCGTGACCGCGGTGACCGCAGCCTTCGCCGCGCTTGTCTTCATCGTCGCCCTCTCGGCCGGCGACATGCTCGACAACAAGGCGGCTCGTGCGCGGCGGCCCGAGCGGACCGCCCTCGCCGCCCGCGCCTGACGCGCCAACGGCCAAGGTTCTTGTGAGTGCCTGTCTCAAAGGCCTCAACCCTCGTCCTTGTATGGGGCTTCGGGTCAAGGGCAGGATTTTGGACTCGTGGGCTTCTCCGTTTCTTTGTTCGAGCGAAGAGCGTTTCTTCGTCCCGAGCATGGGAGTTGGACCGCGCGGCGCGCAGCCGCGGTCAAGCCTGACCGAAGGTCACCGCCGGAGGCGGCGCACAGCGGGCTTGACGGCGGCGAGCACGGCGCGAAGCTTACCCGTCCGGGTCGAAGCTGGCGCCGCCGCGGTCGAGCGGACATGATCCGGGACTGGGCCTTATGGAAACGCGGCTTGGCCGCGTCACCTTGTATCCGGTCCGGGCTCGGAGCCCGGCACCCTAATCCTTCATGCAACGACGAAGGCGCGGCCCACGAGAGACGGGACCCATCTGAGAGAGCGGGGCGAGCCCCTGGATGAGGACGGTCACGCGTCTATCCTTTGTCACGTCCGCCGGCGGCATGGCGCGCCGGTCAGAGCTCGGCGAGAGCACGGCGCCGGTCGGAACCACGCCGGTCTCGAGATAGCGCCACAGCGCCACCATCAGTTTGCGCGCCAGCGCGACGATGGCGATGCGTCTCACCCGGCCTTTGCCGTCTCCGACCCGCGCCTTGAACCATCGGGTGAGCTCGCTGTCGGGCTGCCAGGGGGTCCACCGCCAGGCGAGCTCGATGGCGGCGGTGCGGGCGCGCCGGTTGCCCGCCTTGCTGATCCCTTGGTCACGCTCCTCCTTGCCGCTGTCGTAAGGCGTTCCGGTCAAGCCGACGCAGGCGCCGACCTGCCGGCGGTTGTCGAAGCGGCGGTAGAACACCTCCTTGACGAGGACCCGCCCGTCGGTGATCCCGAGGCCTTTGAGCTTCGCGAGCTGCACGATCTTCGCCGTCGACGATCCCGGCGCGGCCCTTTGGCACTG
The DNA here is from genome assembly GCA_963819255.1 of uncultured Alphaproteobacteria bacterium. GTDB lineage: Bacteria > Pseudomonadota > Alphaproteobacteria > Rhizobiales > Beijerinckiaceae > Roseiarcus. Next base: position 1,809 of record CAWFVS010000043.1, on the reverse strand, counting down.
AGCCTTGCTCTGGGCCTCGATCGCCGCGATCTGCCTGTCGACGACGACGAGCCGTTCGTGCTCGCGCGCGATCTCCGCCGCAAGCCGCGGCGGCAGCGTCCGTCCGTCGCCGGTGCGCAGGTCCTTAAGCCTTCTAGGAAGTCGCGCGCAAGCGGCTTGGCGTCGCGGATCCCTTGCGCGTGCAGGAGCGCCTTGATGCGGTTGGTGTGCGCGGTGCGCTCTTTGAGAAGGCGCTCGCGTTCGCGGCTCGGGCGCTTGTCGTCCTCCTCCTCGGAGGTCGGCAGATGTACGATGGAGCAGGCCAGCGGCTCGCCGCGAAGGTAGGCGAGGAAGGCGCGCATGATGCGGGCGAAATCGACCCGATCGGTCTTCGCCCGCCGCGCCCGCCGATTGACCTCGATGCTCGAGGGATCGACTTCGTGTGCAACCGGAATGATCGTTGACACTTTGGACCGGATACATGGTTGACACTTTTTGGCCACTTACGTGGCCGGTTGTTGCTGTTGTTTCGGGTCCTGTGGACCCTGTGGGCAACGCACCGCGTTGTCCACAAGTCCACAGGTGCGCCGAGGCTTCGCAGTTTGCGCCGGCGCAACCGGCGCTCGGGTCGATGAACCCGAGCTCGACGTGGGCGTAGCGCACGAGCCATTCGCCCTCCTCCGTCTCTTCGACCGCCACCGGCTCGCCGATCAGCGTCTCGCTGACGAAAACCAGGTCGCCGGCCCATTTGATCACGCCGTTCGATCGAACTCGGCGCACGGCGGCCCCGTCCGGATAGTCGGGCTCGCGCAAAGGGCGCGGATAGGCGCGATTGGAGCCGCGATAGAGCGAAGCCGGCGTGGCGAAATCCAGGGCCTCGTGCGGACGCTCGTAGTTATAGATGGCGCGGAAGTCGTCGAAGCGGCGCTGCTGCTTGGCGAGCGTCGCCGCCGGAGGATTGGCCGTTTCCGCCTTGAGCGTGCGGTGCAGGCGCTCGAGGCGGCCGTTCTGCTGCGGCTTGCCCGGTTCGATCCGCTCCGGTTTGACGCCGAGCTTGATCCACCACACCGCAAGCTGCGACAGCCCGCCGGCGCCGACCGAGGCGAACGGCGGTCCGTTATCCGAGCGAATCGACAGCGGCAGCCCGAACTCGCAGAACGCCGCGTCGAAGGCCGGCCGGCATGCGCCCGTCGGGCTCATCCACCGCCTCGCAGCGCAACAGAAAACGGCTCATCCGTCGCTGATCGTCAGTGGATCGCAGCGCTCTCCGTCGCCAGTGCGAAACCAGCCCTTGAAATCGGCGCACCATGCCGCGTTGGGCGCGTCGACCGCCTGGAACGGCGAAGAAAACGGCGGACAGCGCCGGCGCGGCCGCCGCGGTTGCGTCAGCCCCTCCTTGCGCAGCCAGTCGCCGATCGTGCTCCGCGCCGGCGCCGCCTCCCCGGGAAAACGCTCCCAAAGCTTCCGGCGCAGCTTCTGGGACCCCAGGTGGGATGACGCTCGCGCAGCGCCAGCGCCGCCTCGACCAACTCCTCATCACGCGCCCGACCATGACGGATCGGCGCCCGGCTGCGCTCCTGCAGTCCCCCCGCGCCTTCACACCGATAACGCTCAAGCCATTTGTAGCCAGTCTGCCGACTGATTCCGAACTCGGCGCAGATCTCGCTCATCACCGCCTCGTCGTCGCTCGCCGCGATCACAAACCGCATTGTCTCGTCCATCGCGCAGGTCTCACTCCAAGGCATCGGCGGGGCCCTCCTCGCCGTGCAATAGACCTGTCAACGATGTAATCCGGTCCAATCTGTCAGCGATCTAACCAGATCGAACAAT
>CAWFVS010000042.1:0-188419 GCA_963819255.1 uncultured Alphaproteobacteria bacterium | reverse complement strand
CGACGTCGACGTCGAAACCCTTCGTCCTGAGCGCCGCCTGGAGCTGGTCGGAAAGGCCTTGCCGGGCGGCACGCCCAGGCCCGCGGTCAGGCTGTCGCCCAGGACGACGAGGCGCAGCGTCCGCGCGGAAGCCGGCGCGGCGAAGGCTGCGAGGAGGCCGGCGGCGAAGGCCAGCGCCTGGACGAGCGTGCGCCAATGACCATATGAGTGCGGCCCTGCCTTCAGGAGAATCCCGACACGATGATCCTTCCTGCAGTCGCGATGCGCGGCGTCGACCTCAGCCTCGGCCGGGGCGCCGCACGGGTGCATATCTTGCGGGGCGTCAGCCTGACGGTCGCCCGAGGAGAGACGGTCGGCATCGTCGGCGCCTCCGGCTCGGGCAAATCGACGCTGCTCATGGTAATGGCGGGGCTCGAGCGGCCCGACAGGGGAGAGGTCGAGATCGACGGCGCCAGCCTCGGAAGCTTGAACGAGGACGCCCTCGCCCGTTTCCGCGGCGCGCACTCGGCATCGTTTTCCAGTCGTTCCATCTGATCCCCACCATGACTGCGCTCGAGAACGTCGCCGCGCCGCTCGAGCTCGCCGGCGCGCGGCAGGCCTTCGAGCAGGCCCGCGAAGAACTCGACCAGGTCGGACTCGGCGACCGGATGAGCGTTATCCGGCGCAGCTGTCTGGCGGCGAACAGCAGCGCGTCGCACTGGCCCGGGCACTGTGCCCGCGACCCTCGCTCTTGATCGCCGACGAGCCAACCGGGAATCTCGACGAGACGACCGGGCGGGGATCATGGATCTCCTCTTCGATCTGCAGGCCCAGCGCGGCGCGACACTTCGCTCGTGACCCACGATCCGGCCCTCGCTGCTCGCTGCGACCGGATCGTCCGGATGCGTTCCGGCATGATCGAGACGGCGCCCCTCGTGTCGGCATGAACGCCCGCCTTGTCGGTCACGAAGGTCCGAGGGCGCCCGCCGATGGCGCGGTTTGCGTTTCGCGACCTACGCGGTGGACTCGCGGTCTGCGCATCTTCCTCGTCTGCATTGCGCTTTGGGTTGCGGCGATCGTCGGCGTCGAGGGCCCCGCGAAGGCGCTCGACGACGGGCTGGGAGCGCAGGGGCAGGGTCATCCTCGGCGGCGACGCCTCCTCTCGATGGTCCATCGCCGCCTCTCCCCGGAGGAGCAGGCCTTTTTCGAGCGGTACGGAGCGCTCTCGACCATCGCGACCATGCGCGCGATGGCGAGGATCGAGCGCGGCGACGCAGCCCTGGTCGAGGTCAAGGCGGTCGAGCCGTCGTGGCCGATGATCGGCGCCGCGACGTTCGAGCCGTCCATGTCCACTGCCCAGGCGCTCGCGGAAAGCGACGGCTCGTTCGGCGCCGCGGCCGAGGAGACGCTCCTTGCGCGCCTCCATCTCAAGATCGGCGACACGTTTCGCCTCGGCGAGGCCAAATTCGTCTTGCGCGCCGTTCTCGTCAACGAGCCCGACCGCCTGGCGGTCGACATCGAACTCGGCCCGCGCGTGCTCGTTTCACAGGCCGCACTGAATGCGACAGGCCTCGTTCAGCCGGGGTCTCTCGTCCGCTGGACGACCCGCGTCGTCATGGGCGGGCCGGGCGGCGCGCCCGATGGGTCGGCGGTAACGGCGCTCATCAGAAAGGCCGACGAGGCGTTCCCCCAGGCGGGCTGGGAGACGCGCTCGCGCCTCAACGTGTCGCCCGATTTCACGCGCGACCTCGACCGGTTCGCCGAGTTCCTGACGCTGGCCGGTCTCCTCTCCTCGTTGTCGGCGGCGTCGGGGTCGCCAATGCCGCGCAGGGCTTCGTCGAGCGCAAGCGGACGACGCTGGCGATCCTGAAGGCGATCGGGGCGACTGGAGCCAGCGTTGTCCTGCTCGCGCTCGTCGAGTTTGCGGTTGTCGCGCTTGCGGGAGCGCTTGTGGGGGCTGCGATGGGCGCGGCGATCCCGTTCGTCGTGAAGCGGCTGTTCGCGGACATCATTCCGATTCCGCTCGCCCCCTCGGTCGATCCGCGCCTCATGCTGCTCGGCCTGGCCTATGGGCTGCTGACGGCGCTCGCTTTCTCGATCCCACCCCTCGGACGGGCGCACGACCTGCCGGTCACGACGCTGATCCGCGATCTCGCCGAGGAGCGTCAGGGCCTGCCCCGCGTTCGCTATATCATGGCCGCGACGCTCGCCGGCGGCGCGCTCGTGGCGTCGCGATCGCCGCCAGTCCGCAACGGACAATCGCCGTGTCGGTCGCGGTCGCGACCCTTGCCGCCTTCGTCGCGCTGCGGGTCGTCGCATCGGGCGTCGGTTCGCCGCGCGCCATGCGGGCGCGTCGCGTCTCGTCGAACTGCGCCTGGCGCTGGCGGCTATTCACCGTCCGGGCGCGCTGACCGCCTCCGTCATGTTGTCGCTCGAACTCGGGCTCACGGCCCTCGTCGCGCTGACGTTGATCGACTTCAACATGCGCAATGAACTGCGCCAGAGCCAGCCCGGCGTGACGCCGAGTTTCTTCTTCCTCGACCTGCGCAGCTCCCAGGCCGCCGCCTTCCGCGACTTCCTCGGTCGCGAGGCGCCGGGCGCGAAGGTGAGCGAAGTTCCCATGATGCGCGGCCGCTTGTCGAAATCGCGGGCAAGCCGGTCGCGCAGGTCCACGCGAGCGACAAGGTCGCCTGGGCGCTGGAGGGCGACCGGGGCGTGACCTTTTCGGCGAAGCCGCCGGAAGGCTCGGAGGTCGTCGCGGGAACATGGTGGCAAAACGGCTATGCCGGTCCGCCGCTGGTGTCGCTGGAGAAGGAGGTGGCGGACGGACTTGGCCTGAAAGTCGGCGACACGGTCGTGGTCAATGTGCTCGGGCGCGACGTTGCCGCGAGGGTCGCCAACCTGCGCAAGGTCAACTGGCGCAGCTACGCGATCAACTTCGTGCTCGTCTATTCGCCGAACACCTTCAAGGGCGCGCCGTTTAGCGAGCTCGTCTCCGCCGCGCTTCCGCCAGACTACGGTCCCGACAAGGAGGTCGCGCTCCTGCGCGCCGTGGCGCGGGACTTTCCGACCGTCGCATCAGTGCGGGTGCGCAACGTGCTGGAGGCTGTGGAGGGCCTCATCGCCAAACTCGCGCTGGCGATCCGCGCCGCGACCAGCGTAGCGCTGCTGACCTCCATCCTGGTGCTCGCCGGGGCGCTCTCGGCCAATCGTCGGGCCCGACTGGCCGACGCGACGATCCTGAAAATCCTCGGGGCGACGCGCGGAGGCTGACCGCGATGTTTCTCATGGAATATGCGATGCTCGGCGGAGCGACCGCTGTCTTCAGCATCGGCGCGGGTGGGCTGACCGCCTATCTCGTCGTCAAACGGATCATGTTCTCCGACTTCGTCTTCGATTGGAGGTCGGCGCTGGCCGCAGCATCGGCGGCCTCCTCTTCACCATCGGCCTCGGCATGATTGGCGCGTGGCGCATTCTCGGGCTGAAGCCGGCGGCTTTCTGCGCGAACTGTGATCGGGGCGGAACGTTCGAAACCGCGGGCGTATTATCCGATTCAGAAGAATCGGAAGCAGACGCCACGGCCCACTCGCCCTGTCCTACCCGGACGGCGGGCTCGACGCAGGCGTACCGGGTGATTGCTACGGGGAGGAATGTGCGTGTGGATCGTCGCCGCGAGGGTGCAGTGCAGCGAAGATGAAGTCATTGCATACTGTCGCGCCTCGATCGCGCACTATAACGCCGACGCGTTACGTCCAATTCGTCGATTCTTTTCGGATCACAGTGACCGGAAAGATACCTCATGCGGCGCGCGATGATGGAAAAATTGGCGCTCGTCGAACAAAGAACCGCCCAATTCTTGGTCGGACGACGGTGGCGCGCCGCCAAAAGGCTGCAATTGCAGGCTTTGTTTCCGGAAGTGCGAATTGAGGTTCCCTTGGCAATTCCGATGGGCGCGCCTAAATGTCTGAATACCACTGAGCCGGAATACGCCGGGAAATACTCCGCCACCCCTCCGTTATGGGAAGGCTATGAACGCGAATTATCGTAATTTCGCCCTGTGGGTGATTATTTTCCTGCTCGTTCTGGCGTTGGTGACGCTGTTCCAGAGCCCCGGCCAGAAGGCCGCGTCGAGCGAAATCACCTTCAGCCAGCTTTTGAGCGACGTTGACGCAGGCAACATCCGCGACGTCACCATCGCCGGGCCGGAAATTTCCGGCCACATGAAGGACGGGCGTGCGTTCCAGACATACGCTCCGAGCGATCCAGAGTCTCGTCCAGACGCTTTACAAGAAGGACGTTACGATCACGGCCAAACCCCCGTCCGACGGCAACAACTGGCTGCTCACGATCGTCTCGAGCGTTTTGCCGGTTCTGCTGTTCCTCGGCCTCTGGGTCTATATGACCCGCCAGATGCAGGGCGGCGCGGGCAAGGCGATGGGCTTCGGCAAGTCTAAGGCGAAGCTGCTCACGGAGGCCCAGGGGCGTGTCACCTTCGAGGACGTCGCCGGGGTCGATGAGGCCAAGGAGGACCTGCAGGAGATCGTCGAATTCCTGCGCGATCCGCAGAAATTCCAGAAGCTCGGGGGACGGATTCCCCGCGGCGTTCTGCTGGTAGGACCCCCCGGAACCGGTAAAACGCTGACCGCGCGCGCCGTGGCGGGCGAAGCCAACGTGCCTTTTTTCACGATTTCGGGCTCCGACTTTGTCGAGATGTTCGTCGGCGTCGGCGCGAGCCGCGTCCGCGACATGTTCGAGCAGGCCAAGAAGAATGCGCCTTGCATCATCTTCATCGACGAGATCGACGCGGTCGGGCGCCATCGCGGCGCGGGCCTCGGCGGCGGCAATGACGAGCGCGAGCAGACGCTCAACCAGTTGCTCGTCGAGATGGACGGCTTCGAACAGAACGAAGGCATCATCATCATCGCGGCGACCAACCGGCCCGACGTGCTTGACCCGGCGCTTCTGCGACCCGGCCGGTTCGATCGCCAGATCGTCATCTCCAACCCCGACTTCATCGGCCGGGAGAAGATCCTCAAGGTTCACGTGCGCAAGGTTCCGCTTGCGCCCGACGTCGACCTCAAGGTCGTCGCGCGCGGCACGCCGGGCTTTTCCGGCGCGGACCTCATGAACCTGGTCAACGAGGCCGCGCTGCTTGCCGCGCGCCGCGGCAAGCGGGTCGTCACGCGGCAGGAATTCGAGGACGCGCGCGACAAGATCATGATGGGCGCCGAGCGGCGCACGCTCATCATGACGGAGGAGGAAAAGCGGTTGACCGCTTATCACGAGGGCGGCCACGCACTGGTTTCCGTTTCGATGCCGGCCTCGACGCCGATCCACAAGGCGACGATCATCCCGCGCGGCCGCGCGCTCGGCATGGTGCAGTCCTTGCCGGAGCGTGACCAGATCTCGCAGAGCTACGAACAACTGATCGCCATGCTCGCCATGTCGATGGGCGGCCGGGTCGCAGAGGAGTTGGTGTTCGGTAAGGACAAGGTGACCTCGGGCGCGGCGGGCGACATCCAGCAGGTGACCAAGATCGCGCGGGCCATGGTGACTCGCCTCGGATTCTCCGACAAGCTCGGCACGGTCATGTACGGCGAGAACCAGGACGAGGTGTTCCTCGGCTACTCGCTCGGCCGCCAACAGAACATTTCGGAGGCGACCGCCGAGACGATCGACCAGGAAGTGCGGCGTCTGGTGCAGGAAGCCCACGACACCGCCACCCGGATCCTTACCGAGCGGCGAGCCGACCTCGAAACGCTCGCCCAAGGCTTGATGGAATTCGAGACGCTGAGCGGCGAAGAGATCGTCGGCCTTCTGCAGGGAGTGAAGCCCGTGCGCGAATCGGCGACGGACCATCGCGAGCCGCCGGCGGCGCCGCGCCCAGCCGTTCCCTCGACCGGCAAGCCTCGCCCGATTGGCCCTGAGCCCGGCGGTCTTGAGCCGCAGCCGCAAACCTGATCGGCCGGCGCGCGACGTCAAGAGCAGGTCCCGTTTGGTTGGAATCGTCATCGCGGGAAGCTATGGTGCTCGGGGGTCCGACTTAAAGCTTCTGCGCCTGCGGGGCTGGCGTCCCGAGCGTGTCCCGATGACACAAGCCCGGCGCCGCCATTGCGGCTCGGCTGACAGGCGCAGGCGGGGCGATCAAAAATTTTTTAACAAAACCAGTTTGTTCTTATTATGTTCCTATCGCAATGGAGAACGCCCTTGTCCGGGCTTACGCATCGAAGGAAGGCCGATGTTGAGATGGTGATTCTTGGCCCGTACCGCGCCGAATGGCGCCGAGAAGAATTTTTTACGTCAAGCGCGCTGCCGTCTGAACTGATCATGTTTTTTCGGAGAGATTTTCGGAAAGAATCGGAAAAAATTGGTCCAATGTCGGGAACTTTCTGAACGCCAGAGGGAACGTTTCGGAAAACTTATGTAAACTTACGAATCGAAGGTCCTCCGGCCAGCGCCGGGTTGGAGCCGGGCGCCCGTAGGAAAGAGCGTATCGGAGATCGTTGACATCGGCCGGGCCCGGCGCCTCACCGCGGAGCGATGACGGTTCCAGCCAATCGATGGCGGTTCCAATCGATCGAGACAGGCTCTAATCGTCGCGCGGCCTTGGATCCCCGCTCGCCCGAGCGTCGCGTCCAGGGCAAGATCTGCGATCCGGCCGAGCTCATCGACAGCGTGCCCGGGCTCGCCGACGAGACCGCCGCCGGGGTGATCGCCTGGCTGCCCGAGCTCGGACGCATCAGCAACGGAGCCGCCGGCACCCTTCTCGGCGCCGCGCCCTACGACGACGACAGCGGCGAGCGCAAAGGCGCGCGCTGCATCAAGGGCGGACGCCGCAAGCTGCGCAACCTCCTTTATATGCCGGTCATGGGAGCCACCATCCAGCACAACCCGGTGCTCAAGGCCCTCTACCAGCGCCTGCGCGCCAAGGGCAAGGAAGCCAAGGTCGCGATCATCGCCTGCATGCGCAAGCTGATCGTCATCGTGAACACCATGCTCGCGCCCGACGAGCCCTGGACCCGCCGGCTCGAGCGGCCGCATGAGCGGGCCCGTGCGGGGCCGCCGGGCGGCGCATCGCGCCGACCGCTTGCAGGCCCAAAAGCCCGGTGAGCGGACGGGGTCAAGGCCGAAGCCGCCGGAGGCGGGGGCGCGAAGCGCCAGCCTTGACCCGGCCGAGCACCGGGCTACTCCGACCAACACAGTTGCTTCGCCAGCAAGCTGGGGAAGGTTCCCGCGGCGCTAAAGCGAAGGATGCGGTCGATATAGCGCGGCCATCGGAAAGAGGCTGATCGCGGTTGCAGGCCATGGCTAGGGGAACGCGCAGACGCGTCAACGCGCATATTCGTCGTGCAGCTTCACCCAGGCCATCGAATGAGGCAGGTCGTCCTCCTGCCGCCCGAGTGCGGTGATGTCGAGCAGCTGATAGGCGGGGTTCAGCGCGTCGAGGCCGCGCGCATAGGCCGAATAGGTGCGGTAGACCGCGCCGTCCGGCTCCCGGACGAAGGCGCTGATCCCGGGCAGGTCGGTCATCCTGGGCTCGATCGCCTCGAAATTGTAGCGCACCGCTCCTTCGCCCACCGTGAATTCGGGCCGGAACGAGACGTCGAAGTCGTAGTTGAAGTCGCCGCCGTCGGACGAGTACCAGGGGAAGGTCCAGCCCAGCCGCTTGGCGATCGCTTCGAGCTTGGCGCGCGGCGCGCGCGAGACGGCGACGAGCCGCGTGTCGCGCGCCTTAAGATGCGCCGTCACTCCGTTGTAGCCGTCGGCCCAGAAAGAGCAGCTCTTGCACGGGCGCTCCCAGTCGGGAGCGAACATGAAGTGCCAGACGATGAGCTGGCGCCGCGCGCCGAACAGGTCGGCCAGCGCAAGATTTTGCCCCTCCGGACCGTCGAACCGGTAGTCCTTGACGATCTCGACCCAAGGGAGGGCGCGCCGTCGGCGGCTGAGCTCGTCGCGGAGCCGGGTGAGCTCCTTCTCCTCGTCGAGCAGGCGCCGTCGCGCGGCGAGCCATTCGTCCAGCGTTGCGACGGGATGTTCGGTCATGTCCGGCTCCTGACCTCGGCGCACGCTTCACGTTAGCACAGGAGCCAATGGTTTCGGAGGCGACGATCGGTCGCGCCCCTGCTCTGTAGCCGCGCCCGCTGAGCGCGGGGGCGCGCTCCGCGGGCGCGCCCTACAAGCGAGCTGGGGAAGGCACAGCAGGGACGATCATTTTCCCGGCGCCTCCGCGTTCCCCACGACGACATAGCCGCGCGTCTTGCCGCCGTTCGACGGGTCGGGCGTATTCATGGCGTCGAACAGGTCGGACGCCTTGACCCACGCCGGCGGATACTTGTAGCGCGCGACGTCGAGAATGAGGAACCTGTCCGCCTTTTCGTCATAGGCTGCGAGCGGCGAGATATGGCCGAAGGTCTCTTGTCCCAGCGCCTTGCGCAAATAGTTGACGAGGACGAAACGGTCGCCGCTTTTGAGGGCGGCGCGGGCCTCGGCGCGAAAGGCGTCGAGGCCTCCGTCGGCGGCGTGACGAACTTCGACCGAGACGGGATGAAGCTCGAGCAGCGCGCCGAGCTGATCGAGCGTCATGCCCCGGCGCGCCAGGACGTCGCGCGGAAGCACGGCGTCCGTGGCTGCGTCGAGCACGTTGTCCTGGGTGAAGGTGCGGTAGGGCGGATAGGCGGGCGCCGGCGGCGCTGGGACCTTCAGCGCGTTGAGAGCCATCACCATGCTGGCGACGCCGCAATAGCTCTCGGTTGTCTGCGTGACGAAGCGGATCGAGAGCGGAAAATAGTCTTCGAGCGCCTTGCTCTCGAGCAGAAACCGCTCGCCGTCCTGCGAGGTGAAATCCGTCAGCCCCGCGGGGAGCGGTAGGGTTTCGGCCAGCGCGCCGGACGCGGCGAGGCAGAGCGCGAACAGGAGCCCTCCCAATCGGCGAACCGGCATTATGGCGCCCACGCGGGACCCCTGTACCCTTCTGATGTGGTTCTTGGAACGGAGGCCACTGTTCGTGCGAAGTGACGCGAAGCGCCGGATGGGGTGTGGGTCGCTTCTCCGGCCTAAATCGGACGGCCGAACGTCGCAGCAAACCTTTCGTCGAACTCATTCCCCCTCTCTGCATCCAGTTGGCGCCTGGCGTGCGGACGCTCGGTCATGTCTCGCGCAGCCGCCCCGCGAATACGCTCGATGACGATCGACACTCCGCCGATGACGAGCTCGTCGCGAAATCGTCAACCTATCACAAGCGTGACCACTTCGCCGCTGGAGGCGGCATGAAGGCATGAAGCGCTGCGGAGCACCGTCTGCCTTTCTGAACCAAGGGTCGCATTGCAAGACCGTCACGGCGAAGCTTTCATCGCCGAATTCCTGCTGGCCACATCCCATCCGGCGCTTCGCGCCACCTTGTGTCCGCTTCGCGGAGAAGGGGGGCGTCTACTTCCCGAGCTCCGCCGAGCGCGCCCAGAGGTTGACCCCGGCGTCGACGGCGTAACGGTCGATCTCGGCGAGCTCCTCGGCGGTGAAGTCGGCATTGTCGAGCGCCTCGACGCTGTCGGCGATCTGCTCGGGGCGGCTCGCGCCGATCAGCGCGCTGGTGACGCGCCTGTCGCGCAGCGCCCAGGCGAGCGCCATCTGGGCGAGCGACTGGCCCCGCCGGCTGGCGATCTCGTTGAGCTTTCGCACGCGGTCGATGGTGTCGGGCGTGAGAAACTTTGGATCGAAGAAATGGGACGTGGCGGCGCGGCTGTCGGCGGGAACGCCGTTCAGGTACTTGTCCGTCAGCATCCCCTGAGCCAAAGGGGAAAAGACGATGGCGCCGATCCCCTCCGTCGCCAGCGTGTCCAAGAGACCGTCGACCTCGATCCAGCGGTTGACCATCGAATAGCTCGGCTGGTGGATGAGACAAGGCGTGCCGAGCCGTTTCAGGATCGCCGCGGCCTCTTTCGTGCGGCGCGAATTGTAGGAGGAAATTCCGACATAGAGGGCCTTGCCCTGGCGCACGACGGCGTCGAGCGCGCCCATCGTCTCCTCGAGCGGCGTCTCGGGGTCGAAGCGGTGGGAATAGAAGATGTCGACATAATCGAGCCCCATGCGCTTGAGGCTCTGGTCGAGGCTGGCGACGAGATGCTTGCGGCTGCCAAACTCGCCGTATGGCCCCGGCCACATGTCGTAGCCCGCCTTGCTCGAGATGACGAGCTCGTCGCGCAGGCCCCGGAAGTCGCTGCGCAAAATCTCGCCGAAGGCGATCTCCGCCGAGCCGGGCGGCGGACCGTAATTGTTGGCGAGATCGAAATGGGTGACGCCGAGGTCGAGCGCCGTGCGGCAGATCGCCCGCATCGAATCGGGCGACTTGTCGAAGCCGAAATTGTGCCAGAGGCCGAGCGAAATCGCCGGCAATTTGAGGCCGCTGCGGCCGCAGCGGTTGTAGATCATCGTGTCGTAGCGGTTCGGCGAAGGGATGTAGGGCATGGATTGTCTCAAGGGCGCGATCAAAGGTCAGCGCCTTCGGTCGTCTTTATCCGCCCCGCCCGGCGCGAACAATCGCTAAGCACATTCGACACCGGCGCCCTACGGCCGGCGTCGAGCTCCGCCCTTCAAGACTCCATCGAGTCTTTGCCGGCTACGCGCGCTGATCATGCCCGAGCAGCCAAGAGAAGGCGCGCCGCACAAACGCCGCGCCATCCGCAGTCGGCAGGTCCCCATGGACGATCAGCACCCGCTCGATCGGCCAAGCGAGAACGTGATCGAGTGCGACTCGCGCCGCGCGGCGGTCAAAGAAACTCGCGCGCCATTCACGCGGCGCGCCAGGGTTCGGAGCGACAATCCCGTCGAGCCGAGCAAGGGCGCCGCGCCAGCCTTTGAACCAGTCGCGCGGAAAATTCTGGATCAGATCGGCGAACAGGGCCGTGCGGCTGCTCCGGTGAAAGAACACGACCTCGGTCAGCGCAAAGCTTCCGTGCACGACGGCTGCCTGGCCAAGCTTGCCCAAGGGACGGTGTGCAAAATCCTCAATCGGCAAGCCGTCAAGGCGCACAAGATCCGCTACTACCTGGAACGCCGCGACCCCGAGTTCGAGGAGCGGGTGGCGGAGGTGCTGTGCGTCTACCGCGAGGTCGCCGTCTTCAAGGAAACCGCCGCCGCTCAGAAGGAGCCGGGTAAGCCGGTGGCGGTCGTCTCCTATGACGAGAAGCCCGGCATCCAGGCGATCGCAACGACGGCGCCAGACTTGCCGCCCAAGCCGGTCGTATATGCGAGCTTTGCGCGCGACTACGAGTACAAGCGCCACGGCACGCTCAGCCTGCTGGCCGGGATCGATCTCCTCACCGGTCAGGTCCACGCCCTGGTCAAGGATCGTCACCGCAGCCGAGAGTTCATCGAATTTCTCAAGCTGCTCGATGCGGCCTACCCGACCGAAACCGCGATCAAGCTAATCCTCGACAATCATTCCGCTCACATCTCCAAGGAGACCAAAGCCTGGCTGGCAAGGCAGCCGGAAGGTGGCTTCGCCTTCGCCTTCGCCTTCACCTTCACCGCCCAAGCACGGCTCCTGGCTCAACCTGATTGAAAACTTCTTTTCCAAGCTTGCGCGATCCGTGCTGCGGCACATCCGCCTCGCATCCAAACAGGAAATGAAAGAGAGGATCGTTGGCTGCCATCGACGACATCAACCGCCGTCCCGGTCGTCCACACCTGGTCCTACAAACTCGACCAAGCCGCCTAAGAAATGATTTCGAACCAAGGAAACGTTCGACTAGTCTATTTTCGCAGATGGCTTTCTGTGCATGATGGGCAGCCGTCATGTTTCTGCGCCCAACCTGTCGGAAGAAGAACGGCAAGACGCACGTCTACTGGACATCGTCGAGAATAAGCGACTCGACGATGGGCGGGTGGTCCAGCGCCAAGTTCTTTATTTGGGGGAAATCATTTCCTCGCAGATGGACGCCTGGCGGCGCGCCATCAAGATGGTCGACGAGTCGACCGGGGAGGCGCGAACGCTGGCGCTGTCTCCGGAGGAGCGGGGGTGGCGGCGAGGGACGCGGACACTGTTGAGGTCCGTCTCTCGGAGACGCGGCTATGCCAGTCCCGCCAATGGTGCCTTCTGGCTGGCCGGACAGTTGTGGCGCGCCCTTGGAGGGCGAGGACGGCAAGGCGTCGAAGCGGCGGCGCGGCCTCGGCGTGTCCAAGCTGACCATCGACCGGGAGGTGACGCTGAAGGTCGGGGCCCCGGCGGCTCGCGCTTCAAGGGCTATCAGGAGGTCACCGTTCAGGACCTCGTGCTGAAGGGAGAGACCACGCTTTATCGACGCGAATGTTGGGAGACGCCGGACGGCAAGAGGCTGGACTGCGTCGCTCTATGCAGGAATCATCGGCGGTTGCGGTCCCCATCTGCATCGTTTCGTACTGGCGTTTCATTTTCAGGGCCAAATGACCTGCGAACGGATCGTCGAGCTTCTGGCCGGCATGGGCCTGGCGATTTCCAAACGGCAGGTGGTGCGGCTGTTGGCCGCCAAGCTCGTAACCCTCGAACCCACGGCTCAGGCCACGTGATGCCAGAGCATGGGAGGTTATTTTCATGGCAGATTTGCTTGGGCGGACCGCTCGTGATGATTATGACCATGAGCGGTGCAAGGCGAATATTTACCACTTAAGAGCACGAAGGGGCGCGTTCGGCCGGTGCGCTTTGTGAGTCCGTGGTGTCCTTTGTGGTAAGTTTATTAACGTGGACGTTCCACGAATAACGAGAAACCGAGAAACGCCTTTGGCGTCCGCCTCTCGGGAACCACCTGGAATCCACCCGAGATCGCTTGTCCTGCTCGCAGCGATAGGCTCACTTGACGTAAGTCGGCGCGGTTCCTAAATGACGGCCAACGGCCGCGAGTTCGGCTGCGTGAAGACGAGGGGGCCATGTCAGATACGGCCAAAGTCACCGACGCCAGTTTCGAAGCCGACGTCATCAAATCGAGCGAACCCGTAGTGGTCGATTTCTGGGCCGAATGGTGCGGCCCGTGCAGGCTGATCGCCCCGGCTCTCGAAGAGATCGCCGCCGAAATGAAGGGCAAGCTCAAGGTGGCCAAGCTCAACGTCGATGAGAATCCCGGGGTCGCGAGCAAATATGGCATCCGTTCCATTCCGACGCTGATGGTGTTCAAGGACGGCAAGCAGGTCGGGACAAAGGTGGGCGCCGGGCCCAAGTCCGAGCTGTCCCGCTGGATCAACGCAAGCATCTAGTTCTTTCGCGAACGCCTCGAGGTCGCCTGTGCGTCTTCAGCGTCGGTGATAAGAGACCCGGGTAGGCTTGTCGCGGCTTTCGGTGCAAGCGCGAGACTGCGTTTTGCGCCGTCGTCTGCCGGCTTCCTGTTTATTTTCAAAAGAGTGCATGCTTGTTTGCATGCGACGCGCGGCCTTGCTGGCGATGCAGCGGAATCGCGGCCTTGTCGGGCCTCCCGCCGCGACCCGTCCTCTCCCTGATCCGCGCCATCGTCCCCCTGTTATTTTGCTCGCGCCGAGTTTCAACTCTTGTGCGGAAGCTATTGGAAAAAGGGCGTTGTCCGGCTTGACCATGCGAAAGACGCGCCGTTTCTCCTGTTACCAGGGAGAAACAGGGCGCCCCAGCTGTGAGCCGACCTTCAGGCTACCCCGGCCGCTCGGGAAACAGCGCCTTCAACCCCTCGGGCGACGCCTCCGCAATTCCTCGCTCGGTGATGAGGCCGGTGACCAGGCGCGCCGGCGTAACGTCGAAGGCCGGATTGGCGGCTGGGCTTCCTTCCGGCGAAATTTTGACCCGCGCGACCGCTCCGTCCGCGCCCCGACCCTGGACGAACGTGACCTCGTCGGCGTGCCGCTCCTCGATCGGGATTTCCTTGATCCCGTCGCGGACGGTCCAGTCGATGGTCGGAGAGGGCAGGGCGACGTAGAAAGGCACGCCGGTGTCGTGCGCAGCGAGCGCCTTCAGATAGGTGCCGATCTTATTGGCGACGTCGCCGTTGGCGGCGGTGCGGTCCGACCCGACGATCACCATGTCGACGAGGCCATGCTGCATCAAATGGCCTCCGGCGTTGTCGACGACGAGCGTGTGCGGCGCGCCCTGGTTGACGAACTCCCAGGCGGTGAGAGAGGCGCCCTGATTGCGCGGCCGGGTCTCGTCGACATAGACGTGGACTCTGAGACCCTCTTCCATCGCGAGATAGATCGGGGCGGTGGCGGTGCCGTAATCGACCGTCGCCAGCCAGCCGGCGTTGCAATGGGTGAGGATATTGACCGGCTCGCCCGGCGTCTTGCCCGCCGCAAGCCGGCGGATGACGTCGACCCCGTGGCGGCCGATGGCGCGGTTGATGACGACGTCCCCGTCGGCGATCTCAGCGGCCTGCGCGTAGGCCGCGGCGGCGCGTTGTTGCGGATCGAGCGGACGCAGACGACTGCGGACGGCGTCGAGCGCCCAGCGCAGGTTGACGGCGGTCGGCCGTGTCGCGTGAAGCCTTTCCCACGCGGCGTCGAGCATGACGTCGCCCGGATCCTCGCGCATGGCGAGCGCGAGGCCATACGCCGCCGTCGCGCCGATCAGCGGCGCGCCCCGCACCCACATGTCGCGGATCGCCGTCGCCGAATCGGCGACGCTGCGCAGGGTCGCGATTCGAAATTCATACGGCAGCCAGCGCTGATCGATGACGTCGACGCCCCATCTGTCCTCGTTCAACCATATGGTGCGATAAGACCGCCCGCCGACCTTCACGTCCGCATCCTCCTCGAGCGAGAGGCAGGCTGATACCACGGCGGGCGATCCCACGGAATTCAGGCGCTCGCCCTAAAAAATCGGGCTTAACGGGAGAGGGCCGGCCGCCTATCCTTTTGCGGCGGGAGCGTCCGGCGACCCGCTTGCGGGCAGAGGGGGAGAGGCGCCTGCATGACGCTTTCGACGGTGGTCATCGCATTCGAGAGCGAGGAGGCGGCGAGGCGGCGGCTCGAGGCCTTCGGCTACGCCGCGGACAGTCGCAGCGGAGATCGCTGTCTATCTCGCCCAGTCGACCGACCTGCCGCATGTCGCCGGCGAGATCGCGCGCGCCCTCGGCGACGACAGGCTCCGGGCGGAGTTCGTGCTCCTCGAGGCTTCGCCCGAGCGGCTTCGCGAGCTTGCACTGCGCCGCGAGGAGACGATCGTCTGGGCGCTCACCGACGGCGTGCGCTTCTACCGCGGCTCCTCCGTTCCCGCGCTCGCGCGCCTCGAGGGCTTCGCGCGGTTCGGCAGTCCGGCGAGCGCCGCTCATCTGGCGCAGGACAAGTTCGCGAGCCTCGCCCTTGCCTCGGCAGCCGGGTTCTGCGTGCCCCCGACGCGACTGATGGAGGGAGCAACCGAAATCGCGGCGCCTCGGCGTGTGGCCGCGAGCCGGCCCGTTTTTCGTCAAGCCCAACGCGCTCGGCGCCAAGATCGGCATTTTCGCCGACAGCCTGTGCGCGACCGAGGAGGAGGCGATCGATCGCGCTTGCCGGATCTGGGAACGCTACAGGGATCGCGCGCTCATCCAGCCGTTCATCGAAGGGGACGACGTCCGCGCGACTTCATGGCTCGGCGGCGCCTTCGCCGATCAGCTCGGAGTTGAGCGCCTCGCCAAGAACCCCGCGAGCGAGACCGCCGGTCTCTTCCTCACGATGAAGGACAACGAGACGCTCTCGGGCGCGAAGGACACGGCCGGCGCGCGCGGCGGCTTCGGCGACCGCCACGAGGCGGCCTTCGTCCCCGCGATGGTCGATCTCAGGCGGGAGCACGACGCGCGCTCGCGCCGGGCGGTCGAGGCGATCGTCGACGGCTCGGCGCGGCTCGCGCGGCTCCTGGGCCTCAGCGACTGCTTTTCGGTCGACTTTCGCATCGACGCCACAGGGAAGCCGACCTTTTTCGAATTCGAGGTATCCCCCGCCGTGACGATCTACGACTTCCAGAACTATCTCGCCGGCCGGGGGCTCACGCTTGCCGCGGCGCTGGCGAAGGCGATGCGGCTCGCCCATGTGCGGCGCATGGCGGCGGCCGAGGCCTGAAGGAGCTTCAGGGCAAGGGGAGAGTTCCTCGCCGTTGGGTCATGCTGTTGTCGGCCCTGCGGTCTCTCGTCTCCGCCGCGTCTGTTTCGTTGCGCGCGTCGCAGAGCTGTTGCCTCCCGGCGCCGCCCGCATAAAGCCGCAACGATCACATCAAACCTCGAAGTCGCTTGGCTGGATCGTGTCACCGTAATCCCGCGCGGTCGGCCGTTGCGCGGCTTTTGCAACCGCGTTACCGTCCGGCGTACGAATGGATGAGGCCGTCGATGGACGTCCGCAGTCGCGTTTCGGCGGCGCGGTCGCTCCGGCGGCAAAAAAAGCGCCGGGACCGTGAGCGCACAGGGCGCGGACGGTCTCAAACGACGAAAGGGAGAACGTCAATGTTCAAGGAAACGCTCAAGAACGGATTCTGGCGCAAGAGCCTCACGGCCTGGGCCGCCGAGGCCAGGGCCGGCGCGATCGACCGGCGCGAGTTCCTCGCGCTCGCCACCATCTTCGGCGCCTCGACCGGCGCCGCCTACGGCATGCTCGGTCTCGCCGACCCGACGCCGGCGTTCGCGGCCGATGCGCCCAAGAAGGGCGGGGTCATCCGGTGCGGCATGTTCGTCAAGGACCAGAAGGACCCGCGCACCTACGACTGGCCGGAGATGGGCAACGTCGCGCGCCAGTTCCTCGAGCCGCTGGTGCGCTACACGCGCGAGTTCACCTTCAAGCCGATGCTGCTCGAGAGCTGGGACGTCAACTCGGATGCGACCGAATACGTCCTGCACGTGCGCAAGGGGGCGACCTGGAACAACGGCGACGCGTTCAACGCCGACGACGTGGTCTACAACCTCAACCGCTGGTGCGATCAATCGGTCGAGGGCAATTCGATGGCCTCGCGCATGGCCACGCTGATCGACCCGACGACCAAGAAGGCGCGCGACGGCGCGATCACCAAAGTCGACGACTACACCGTCAAGCTCAAGCTGCCCAAGCCCGACATCACCATCATCCCCGGCGTCTCCGACTATCCGGGTCTCGTCGTGCATCGCGATTTCGACAAGGACGGCAAGGACCTCGTCAAGCATCCGATCGGCACCGGCCCGTTCGAGCTCGTCTCGTTCGAAGTCGGCAAGAAGGCCGCCTTCAAGCGACGGACCCATGGAAATGGTGGGGCGGCGAGCCCTATCTCGACCGCGTCGAGTTCATCGATTACGGCCCCGACATTTCCGCGACCGTCAGCGCTTTCGAGTCGAACGAGCTCGACTGCACGATGAAGACCGACGCGGCCTATGTCCCGATCCTCGACAAGGCCGGGCTGACCCGCTCCGACGTCCAGACCTCGGCGACCATCGTCGCGCGCACCAACGTCAAGCAGAAGCCCTACGACGACCAGCGGGTGCGCAACGCGCTGCAGATGGCGGTCGACAATGCGACCATTCTCAAGCTCGGCATCGACGGACGCGGCACGATCGGGGAGAACCACCATGTCGCCCCGATCCATCCGGAATATTATCCGCTGCCGAAGAAGTCGCGCGATCTCGAGGGCGCGAAAAAGCTGATGACCGCCGCCGGCCAGATGGACCACGAGCACGAGCTCATCACCAGCGACGAGGAATATTACAAGAACACCGGCGACTCGATCGCAGCCCAGCTGCGCGAAGCCGGCTTCAAGGTGAAGCGCACGGTCCTGCCCGGCGCCACCTTCTGGAACGACTGGACCAAATATCCCTATTCGATGACCGACTGGAACATGCGTCCGCTCGGCGTCCAGGTGCTGGCGCTCGCCTACCGCACCGGCGAGGCCTGGAACGAGACCGGCTATTCGAATCCGGATTTCGACGCCAAGCTCGCCAAGGCGCTGGCCACGCCCGACCCGAAGGATCGCAAGGTCCTCATGAAGGACCTCGAGCAGATCATCCAGGACTTCGGCATCATCGTCCAGCCCTACTGGCTGACCCTCGCCAACCACCGCACGGCGCAAGTCAAGAACTATGGCATGCACCCGCTCTACGAGACCTATTTCGAAGACACCTGGCTTGACGTCTGAGTCATGAGCGCCGGGCCGCTCGGGGCCCGGCGGGCTTTTCGTATCGGCGACAGCGGGAAAGCAAGCGATGGCCTCGTTTCTGGCGCGGCGGCTCGGCGTGATGCTGATGACGATGCTGTGCCTGACGCTGGTCGTGTTCTATCTCGTCAATCTCGAGCCGAATCTGCGCAAGCTCGCGATCAGTCAGACCGAGATGCACTCCACCGACCAGCAGCTCGAATCCTGGCTCGAGAAGAACGGCTACCGGAAACCGTTCCTCGTCCGCTACGCCGCGTGGCTCGGGGTCTGGCCGGAAGAGCCCAACATCGATCCCGCGACGGGGCGAGGCGCGCCGCGCTTTTCCTGGTGCGACGAGCCGACCACCGCGAAGTTTTCGGGCGTGCTCGAGGGCGACTTCGGCTGCTCGACCGCTTTCAAGGAAAAGGTGGTCAGGAAGCTCGGTCCGGCGCTGGAGGCGACAGGGCTTCTGATGTTCTGGGTGATGGTCCTCATGATCCCGGTCGCGCTGCTGGTCGGGGTCGTGTCGGGCATGCGCGAGGGATCGCGCACCGACCGGACGCTGTCGGTTCTGTCGATCGCCACGACCTCGACGCCGGAATACGTGTCCGGCGTGGTCTTGACCATCGTCTTCGCCACCTGGCTCGGCTGGCTCAACGGCTCGGCCGCCTCGGCGACCGAAGGCCATCTCAGCTTCTACAACTTCACCCTGCCGGTGGTGACGGTCTCGATTTTCGGCATGGGCTATGTCGCGCGGATGACCCGCGCTTCGATGATCGAGGTGATGAACGCGCAATACATCCGCACCGCGCGCCTGAAGGGCCTGAGCTTCACCGCGATCGTTCTGAAGCATGCGCTCCGCAACGCGCTGATCGCGCCCTTCACCGTGATCATGCTGCTCTTTCCCTGGCTCCTCACCGGCGTCGTCATCGTCGAGGTGATGTTCCGCTACCAGGGTTTCGGGATGGCGCTGGTCGACGCGGCCGGCAACAACGACATCGACCTCCTGCTCGCCTGCTCGATCGTCTCGGTCGCGCTGGTTCTCCTGACCCAGCTCGTCTCCGACATCGGCTACGCCTGGCTCAACCCGCGCATCCGCGTGCATTAGAGGGAGGGGCCTTATTCAAAAAAGCCACAAGGCCTCGCCCGTGCAGTTCCTGAGCCCCGGCCAGATCGCCCTGAGAAGCCTCGCCCAGCTCTGGCCGGTGTGGACGAGCCTCGCGGTCGTGCTGGCCCTGAGCGTCGCATACCGCCGCAAGCTCGGCCTCTACGGTCACGTCGTGCAGAGCGGGGCCGGCTTCGTGGGGCTCCTGCTCGTCCTCTTCTGGCTGTTCGCCGCGGTTTTCGCCCGCCGGATCGAGCTCTTCGACCCGCTCGGCCAGATCGCGCGAATGCAGTACGCCGCGCCCGGCGCGATCGACCCTCATTCGGGGCTTCCCTATCTGTTCGGCGGCGACAAGCTGGCGCGCGACGTGTTCGGCCGGGTCATCGCCGGGGCCCGCATCGTGCTCATCATCGCGCCGCTGGCGACGTTGCTCGCGCTCTCGGTCGGCGTCTCGCTCGGCCTGCCGGCCGGCTATTTCGGCAAGCGGGTCGACGCGGTCCTGTCGTTCCTCGCCAATCTGGTTCTGGCCTTCCCGATCATCCTCTTGTTCTACCTCCTGGTGTCGCCGGGCATCCTGGAGACGCCGATCCCCTATACGCTGGCGGGCGTCTTCTTCACCGTCCCGATCGTTCTCTTCAGCGTGCTGTTCGTCTCCGGCTACCGCACGCAGCCGAACCAGCTCGCTCTGCGGCTCGCGCTGACCTTCCTCGCCGGCGCCTGGCTCTTCGCCACCTTCGTCTTCAACGCCGATCCCTTCGGGATCCTCAAAGTGAGCCCGAGCACGCTCAACATCTTCATCGCCGTCGCGCTCGCCTCCGGCCCCGGCATCTTCCGCATCGTGCGCAGCCTGACGTTGGACATCAAGACGCGCGAATATGTGCTCGCCGCCCAGACCCGCGGCGAGAGCGCCTGGTATGTCATGCTGTGGGAGATCCTGCCCAACGCCCGCGGCCCGCTGATCGTCGACGCCTGCCTGCGCATCGGCTACACCACCATCCTTCTCGGCGCGCTCGGCTATTTCGGCCTCGGCATGCCCCCCGAGAGCCCCGACTGGGGCACGATGATCAAGGAATCGTCACCGTTCATGCGCATCTTCTGGCATCCGGCGCTGGCGCCGGCGCTGGCGATGATGTCCTTCGTTCTCGGCCTGAACCTGCTCGCTGACGCGATCCGCGAACAGTCGCTGCGCGATTGAAGGAGACGCGCGATGGCCGAACCGATCCTCGACATCGAAAACCTCGGCATCTCCTTCTTCACCCGCGCGGGCGAGATCCCCGCCGTGATGGACTTCTCCCTGAAGGTCATGCCGGGCGAGGCGATGGGGCTGGTCGGCGAATTGGGCTGCGGCAAGTCGACGGTGGCGCTCGCGGTGATGCGCGACTTGCCGGGAATGGGCAAGATCACGAGCGGCTCGGTCCGCTTCGCGGGGCGCGACATGGCGTCCCTGTCGGGACCGGAATTGCGCGCCATCCGCGGCTCGAAGATCGCCATGGTCTATCAGGAGCCGATGGCCTCGCTCAACCCGACCATGCTGATCGGCCGCCAATTGATGGAGGTGCCCCTCATCCACGACAAGGTCTCGAAGGAGGAGGCCCGCGCCCGCGCGCCTCGCCATGGTCAAGGCGGTGCGCCTGCCCGACCCGGAGCGGGTCATGCGCGCCTACCCGCACCAGCTCTCGGGCGGGCAACAGCAGCGCGTCGTCATCGCGATGGCGCTGCTGTCGAACCCGCGCCTCCTGATCCTCGACGAGCCGACGACCGCGCTCGACGTCACGGTCGAGGCCGGGATCGTCGCGCTGGTGAAGGACCTGACCGCCCGCACCGGGGCCTCATCGCTGTTCATCTCGCACAATCTCGGCCTCATTCTCGAAACCTGCGATTCGGTGACCGTCATGTACTCGGGCGAGGCGGTCGAGACGGGCCGGACGCGCGACGTATTCGGCGCGGTGCGTCATCCTTACACGCAGGGCCTGTTCCGCTCGATGGCGATGCCCGGAACGAACAAGAACGACAACCCGCTGATCCCCATTCCCGGCCAGCTGCCGCTGCCGCACGAGCGGCCGAACGGCTGCAACTTCGGCCCGCGCTGCGCGCATTTCGTCGCCGGCCTCTGCGATCGGGCCGACGTGCCGATGTCCGACGTCCCGGGCCATCCGGGCCACCAGAGCCGCTGCCTCAGGATCGAGGCGATCGACTGGGCGGCTCGGCCCGCAAGAGGGAGGCGCTCGCGCCGGTGGGCATCGGCCCCCAGGTGCTGGAAGTCGATCGGCTGAAGAAACATTATCGGGTCGCCGCCAGCGCGATCTTCGGCAAGGGAGAGGCGCGCACGGTCAAGGCGGTCGAGGACGTCTCCTTCGCCGCCCGCGAAGCCGAGGTTCTGGCGATCGTCGGCGAATTGGGCTGCGGCAAGTCGACGCTGGCGAAAGTGCTGCTCGGACTCGAGCTCGCGAGCGAAGGGCTCGTCGTGCTGGGCGACGAGGCGATCCAGAACCGGCCGGTCGAGCATCGCCCGGTCAAGACGATTTCCTCGATCCAGATGATCTTCCAGAATCCGTTCGACACGCTGAACCCGAGCTACTCGGTCGGCTCGCAGATCCTGCGGACGCTCGAGCGGTTCCGGATCGGCAAGAGTTCCGGCGAACGCCGCGAGATCATGCTCGAGCTCCTCGACCTCGTTAAGCTGCCGCGCGCTTTCGCGCGGCGCAGCCCAAGGCAGCTCTCCGGCGGACAGAAGCAGCGCATCGGGGTCGCGCGCGCCTTCGCGGGCGGCCGCAGGTCGTCATCGCCGACGAGCCGATGTCGGCGCTCGACGTCTCCGTGCAGGCGGCGATCGGCGAGCTCCTGATGAACCTCCAGCGCGAATTGAAGACGACGATGGTGTTCATCAGCCACGATCTGTCAGTCGTGCGCTATCTCGCCGACCGGGTGGCGGTGATGTATCTCGGCCATATCGTCGAGATGGGCTCGACCGAGCAGATCTTTTCGCCACCGTTCCACCCCTATACGGAGGCCTTGCTGTCGGCGATCCCGATCGCCGATCCGTCGGTGAGGAAACGGCGCGTCGTGCTGGAAGGCGAAATCCCGTCCGCGCTGTCGCCGCCCAAGGGTTGCCCGTTCCAGACGCGCTGCGGCCACAAGGCGGAGGTCGCTGGCAACTTGTGCGAGCGCGAGGTCCCGCCCGTTCGGGCCGTGACCGAAGGCCATACGGTCAAGTGCCATCTGCCGGTCGAGGCGCTGCAAAGGATGGAGCCGGTGTTTTCGTGACGGTCTTCCTGGCCCCGCAGGAGGAGCCTCTCCTCCTGCGCGCAAGCCGTACCTCGACCTTCTCGCCGAGATATCCTGCAGCCTCAAGCATGAGAGAATTCGTCCGCGCCTCCGATTCAGGCAAAGTCTTCAGGACGTCGCATGCCGCCCCGCATCTTCCCCGACCAACACGCTCTGGCCGCCTTGTGCCATCGACACCACATCCGGCGTCTCGCTCTTTTCGGCTCGACGCTGAGAGGCGGGGCGAGGCCCGACAGCGACGTGGACCTGCTCGTCGAATTCGAGCCCGGCGAAGAGCCCGGCCTCTTGCGCCTGGCGGGCATCGAGGCGGAGCTCTCGGCGATGCTCGGAGGCCGGCGGGTAGACTTGCGCACACCGCAGGACCTGAGCCGCTATTTCCGCGACGAGGTCGTGAGCATGGCGGAGGTGCAGTTTGATTTGCAATGACGCCATCCGCATCCGCCATATGATCGAAGCGGGCGAAGCCGCGTTGCGCTTCGTCGCCAACCGCCAACGCGCCGATCTCGACAGCGATGAGATGTTGCGGTTCACCTTGGTTCGCGCCGTCGAGATCATCGGCGAGGCGGCGTCGAGGGTTTCGCTCGACACAAGGAACGCCGCCTCGTCAGTCCCGTGGGCTGAACACGGTCCTCATGCGCAACCGGCTCATTCACGTGTACTTCGATACCGACAACTCCATCCTGTGGAAGACTGCCACCGAAGACATTCCGATGCTCTTGCCATTACTGCGTCCGTTGTTGCCCGCGGACTGAAGCGATAACATATTTGTTGGCGGCGACGAGGCTCCACCCGCGTTAAGTGACGGCCTCCCACGATGCCGCTCGGCGGAAGGCATCGAGCTGGCGAGGGCGAACGAATGGACCGCAGGAGTCTCCTCAAGATCGCGGCCGCACTGCCCTTTGCGAAGGGCCTCCTTGCCGGATCGGCGAGTGCAGGTCGAGACGTCGCGCCCCTTCTCGCGCGTGCGTCCTGGCGATCCGGCTTGGCCTTCGGACCAAGGTTGGGAAGAGCTTAATCGCCGAGTCGAAGGGCGGCTCGTCAAGGTGAGCTCTCCGCTCTCCGTTTGCATTGACGCGCCGCCGTCGGAGGCGTGCTCGGCAGTCTTCAAGGAGCTCAAGAACCCCTATTATCTCGGCGACGAAGTCGGGCTTACCCAGTCCCTTGGGTGGATCGGCGCCTGGACGTCGCGGCCGAGCGTCTACGCCGTCGCGGCGGAGTCGACGGCCGACGTCACCGCCGCGGTGAACTTCGCGCGGACGCACAATTTGCGTCTGGTCGTGAAGGGAGGCGGGCACAGCTATCAGGGTACGTCCAATGCGGCCGATTCGCTGCTGATCTGGACGCGCCACATGAGCGCCGTCACGCTGCACGATGCTTTCGTCGGCGCCGGCTGCGAGGGCACGCGTCGAGCCGCAACCCGCAGTTTCGGTCGAAGCCGGCGCAATCTGGAGCCATACCTACAACGAGGTGACGACGAAAGGCGGGCGCTACGTGCAGGGCGGCGGCTGCATGACCGTCGGCGTCGCCGGCCTGATTTTAGGCGGGGGCTTCGGGAGTTTTTCGAAGGCCTATGGCCTCGCCGGGGCGAGTCTGTCTGGAGGCGGAGATCGTTACCGCCGATGGCGAGGTCAGGGTCGCCAACGCCTGCTCGAACCTTGACCTGTTCTGGGCGCTGAAAGGTGGGGGCGGCGGCTTCGGCGTCGTCACCCGGGTCACGCTGAAAACGCATGAGCTTCCAGACGACTTCGGCGTTGTGCTCGCGGCCATCAAAGCCAATTCCGACGACGCTTACGGCCGCCTCGCGGCGAAGATTCTCGCATTCTACCGCGACGCGCTCTTCAATCCGCACTGGGGCGAACAGATCGCCTTTCTGCCAGGTCGCGCCTTGTCCATCACGATGGTCTTCCAGGGCCTTGATCGGGGAGCAGGCGGAAGCGGTCTGGCGTCCGTTCTTCGATTGGGTCTCGGCCACGCCGCAGGATTTCGCCATCGTGTCGCCGCCGAAGGTCCTCGCCGCCCCGGCGCGACATTTCTGGGACCCTGCCGTGCTCAAGAAGATTCCGGGATTGGTCATGTCGGACGACCGCCCGGGCGCGCCTGCCGGCAACATCTACTGGGCCAGCAATCGAGGTGAAGCGGGCGTGGTCTGGCGCGCCTATCAATCCGCCTGGCTTCCGGCGACGCTGCTCGAGGACGATCATCAGCAAAGTCTCGCCGATGCGCTGGTCGTCGCCGCAAGGCACGGCGTCGAACTGCACTGCAACAAGGGGCTCGCCGGAGCGTCCTGCGGACGCAATCGCCGCGGCGAAGGATACGCCGATGAATCCGTTGGTCATGGACGCGTTCGCGCTCGCGATCGGCGGCGCCTACCAGCAGCCCGCCTATCCCGGCGTTCCCGGGCATGAGCCGGACGTGGCGGCCGCAAAGCGCGACGCGGCCGCGGTCGAGGCGGCGATGGACGCAATCCGCAAGCTCCTGCCGCGCGTCGGATCCTATGTCTGGGAGACCGACTATTTCCAGCCGAACTGGCAGGACGCCTTCTGGGGCGACAATTATGCCCGGCTCCGCGCGATCAAGGACAAATACGATCCCGACGGCCTCTTCTTCCTCCATCACGGCGTCGGCAGCGAGGACTGGAGCGCGGACGGTTTCACCCGGCTGAGTGCAAAGTGACCACTGGGAAAACGAGCCGAAAATATTTCAACCTGTCGCCATTGGTGGGTCTCGTGCGCCCGACCGTCCCCTGGAACCGCTTGCGGCCGACCGCGCGCTCCTTCCGCATGATGGGCGACAACGAAGCGGGGCCGGCGCGAGGCCGGCCCCTGTCTCCGTGCAGCCGGCTCGCTCGAGCTCAGCTGCCGCCGCCGACGCAGGTGTCGACGTTCTTTGGCGTGCAGATGTCGAGCCCGGTGTAGGTCGGGTCGGCCGGCGCCGCCTTGCCGTCTTTCATGTCCTTGAGGAAGTACATGACCTTGTAGCCCATATCGAACGGCCGCTGGCCGACGTTGCCGGTCGCGAGACCCTCCTTCAGCAAGTCGAGCTGCATCGGCAGGGTGTCGGCGACCGCGATCGCGATCTTTCCGCTGGCGATCTTGTCCTTGTACTTGGCCATCGAGTTCTTGTAGGCGTCCCCGAGGAATTCGCCGAAGCCGCCGGTCGGCACGAAGGCGTCGAGGTCGGGATACTTGAGGAGCATGTCCTGTTCCTGCTGCATCGCGAGCGGGAAGTCGTCGTTGGTGTACAGCGGGCAGCCGGCGACCTCGGTCCAGCCGTTTTGGCCGGTGAGGCGATCGCCGGGCGACTTCCGCGCTCTTCTTGCCGGAGAGCGTGTCGCGGATGCCCTGCATGCGCTCGTTGTGGTTGGCCGCCGCCGCGCCGCCGGACTGGATGCAGATCGTGCCGCCCTTGGGCTTGACCGCCATGACCATCTTGGCGAGGTTGACGCCGATGTCGTAATTATGCGTGCCGATGTAGGCGGCGCGCAGACCCTTGTCCTGCGGCAGAAGATCGGAGTCCCAGGTCAGCACCGGGATGTGGGCGGCGGCGGCGCCCTTCAGCGCATTGGCCATCGCCGGCGCGTTGGCCGGAGAAACCCCGATGCCGTCGACCTTCTTGGTGATGAGGTCGGCGACGATCTGCGCCTCCTCGTCGCCGCCGCCGTGCTCGCCCGGCCCGATGTAGAGGCACTTGATCGCGCCCTTGAGCTCCTTCTCGGCCTTCTTGCAGCCGGCGAGCGCCTGATCGAAGAAGGGATTGTTGGTGTTCTTCGGCACGAGCGCGAAAGTGTACGGCTCTGCCGCTGAAGCCGCGCTCGATACCGCGACCAACGCGCCCGCGGCGACCGCGCCTGTCAGGATGACCTTCAACATTGCGTTCCTCCCTTGACTTGCGCGAGTGGCTCACTCGCGCTTGGATCCTCGGATTTTCCCGAGATAGACCGCTGCGATGAGAAAGAGGCCGACGAACGTGCCCTGCCAGTTCGAATCGACCCCAGCCATCAGCAGCGAATTGCGGATGACGAAGATGAGCGCCGCGCCGATGAAGGCGCCATAGGCGCTCGCTTCCCCGCCCATGAGGTTGGCGCCGCCGATGACGGCGGCGGAAATCGCCAGAAGTTCGTAGGACTGGCCGAGCGCGTTGATCGCCGAGCCCTCCCAGCCGACGGCCAGGATCGCGGCGAAGGACGCGGCCAGGCCGGAAACGACATAGACCTCGATCTTGATGCGATTGACGGCAACGCCGGTCAACAGCGCCGCCTGCTCGTTGCCGCCGATCGCGAACACGTGGCGGCCCCAGCTGGTCATCTTGTAGACCAGTCCGAACACGGCGGTCAGCACGATCAGAAACAGGAGCGGATAGCTCAGCTGGAAATTCGGACCGAGGTTGAGCGCGCCGCCGCCCAGGGCCTTGAACGCCGGCCCTCCCGGTCCGAAATTATAGAGCATCCGGTTGCCGGAGAGGACCACTGCGGCCGAGCGCGCGATGGCCAGCATGCCGAGCGTGGTGACGAACGGCGAGATGCCGGCGTAGGCGATGACGAGTCCGTTGATCAGCCCGGTGAGCGCGCCTGCGCCGAGCCCCACGACGACTGCGGCCCAGGCGGGGTAGTGGGCTTCGAGGGTGAGGCCGCTCGCGACCGCCGTCAGCCCCATGATCGAGCCGACCGAGAGGTCGATGCCGCCGGTGGCGATGACGGCCGTCATGCCGAGCGCCATGATGCCGATGAACGAGAAGTTTCGCGTGGTGTTGTAGAAGTTCTCCGACGTCGCGAACGAGGCCGGCTCGAGCCAGCTCATCACGAGGCAGATGATGATCAGCGCGATCGTGACCCAGAACGCCTGCGCGCCGACGATGCGCTGCCACAGCGTGTGCTGCTGGACGCCGAGCACGGATTCGATCGAGACGTTGGCCTGCGGCGGCGGCTTGGCGGCTTCGGTCGACATGAAGGCTCCTCAGGCGGCGTGAATGGCGCCGGTGATCAGACCGGTCACTTCTTCGGGCGTCGTCGCCTTGATCGCCTTGTCGGCGACCTTCCTGCCGCGGCGCATCACCATCACCCGGTCGCTGACGGCGAAGACGTCGGGCATGCGATGGCTGATGAGGATGATCGCCATGCCGGAATCCTTCAGCCGCCGGATGAGGTCGAGGACCTCCGCCACCTGCCTGACCGAGATCGCGGCGGTCGGCTCGTCCATCAGCACGATGCGCGCCTTGGAGAGGCGCGTGCGCGCGATGGCGACCGCCTGCCGCTGCCCGCCCGACATCTGGCGCACGAGGTCGCGCGGGCGCGTCTCCGACTTGAGCTCGGTGAACAGAGCGCCGGCGTGGCGCGCCATCGCCTTGTGGTCGAGCACGCGGAAGGGGCCGATGCGACGCTTGACCTCGCGTCCGAGGAACACGTTGGCGGCGGCGGAGAGATTGTTGCAGAGCGCCAGGTCCTGATAGACGACCTCGATCCCCTTCTCCCGCGCCTCGACCGGACGGTGGAAGCGCACGTGCTCTCCGGCCAGGCGGATCTCGCCGTGGGTCGGCGGAAAATTGCCGGCGATGACCTTGACCAGGGTGGACTTGCCGGCGCCGTTGTCGCCCATCAGGCCGAGGACTTCGCCCTCGCTCCAGCTTCAGGTCGACTTCGTTGAGCGCGTGAATCGCGCCGAAGTGTTTCGACACCGAGCGCAACTCGAGTATCGGCGTCACGCGTCCTCCTTGCCCCTCACGCCCTTTTCCGCGAACGCTGAACGCGTTCGTCTCGTCTCTGGCATGTCAGCATTGGAACAGATCGAAGCGGCGCGCAAGGGGGAGCGGGACGGGCGAGAACGGCTCTTACGTTAACATGCACTTGCGATGGCGCTTGCCCCTCAACTGGTTCGTCGGTCGCCCATCGGTTCCGCGGCCGCTCAGCGCCACATCGACCGCATACGCGCTGCGAGATCGACCCGCGGCCCTTCGATCACGGGGCGCGGGGCGCGGCCTCCGCGACCGGCCACGCCTGCCTGTCGAAGTGCTTGATGAGCGGCGGCGGGATGAAGCGGGTGCGGGCGGCGAAGACGCTGCGGTCGCCGTTCCTCGGCTGGCCATGGACGTAGAAGCGCTGCGGGACGATCAGGGTCAGCTCGTCGCGCGCGCGGGTCATGGCGACATAGAGGAGGCGGCGCTCCTCCTCGATCTCCTCGGAAGAGCCGGTCGCGAGATCGGAAGGGATGCAGCCGTCGACGCAGTTCAAGACGAACACCGAGCGCCATTCCTGCCCCTTGGCCGAATGGATGGTCGAGAGGACGAGATAGTCCTCGTCGCGGAGCGGCGGGCCTGCCTCGTCGCTCGTCGCGTCGGGCGGGTCGAGCGTCAGCTCGCTCAAGAACCGCTCGCGCGAGGCGAAGGAGGCGGCGATGCGCTCGAGCGCCTCGAGGTCGCCCAATCTCGCCGCCGCGTCGTCGTAGCGGGTCTCGAGCAAGGGGGCGAGCCAGGCGACGGCGTCGGCAAGTTCTCCGGGCCAGGGGGTGGCACGCGACGCCAGGCGGCGCATGAGGACTGCGAAAGCGGAGAAGGAGGCGCGGACGCGGGCGGGCAGCTCGAGCGCCGACATCGCGACGAAGCCGTCGTCTTCCGCCGCCGCGCCGACGATCGTCCCGGCGAGCTTGGGCCCGACGGCGGGCAGGAGCTGGGTGACGCGGAAGCCCGCCACGCGGTCGCGCGGGTTCTCGGCGAAGCGCATGAGGCAGAGCGCGTCCTTCACATGGGCGGCGTCGAGGAATTTGAGGCCGCCGAACTTGACGAAGGGGATGTTGCGGCGGGTGAGCTCGAGCTCGAGCGCGGCGCTGTGGTGCGAGGCGCGGAACAGCACCGCCTGCGATTTCAGCGCCGCGCCCGCTTCGCGGTTGGCGAGCGCGCGGGTCGCCACGTATCGCGCCTGATCGGCCTCCTCGGCGACGGCGACCAGCGCGGGCGGCGTCCCGAGCGCGCGGTCGGTCCACAGGTCCTTGGCGTAGCGTTCGGGCGCGAGCGCGATCACGGCGTTGGCGGCGGCGAGAATGGCTTGCGTCGAGCGGTAGTTGCGCTCGAGCGTCACCACGCGCGCCGGCGGATCGAAGGCATGCGGGAAGTCGAGGATGTTGCGCACGGTCGCGGCGCGGAAGGAATAGATCGACTGCGCGTCGTCGCCGACCACGGTCAGGCCCCGGCCGCCGGGGCGGAACCCCAGCACGATCTCGGCCTGCAACGCGTTGGTGTCCTGGTATTCGTCGACCAGCACGTGATCGAAGCGGGCGGCGAGCTCGCGGCCGATCTCAGGCTCGGCCGCCATCAGGGCGAAATAGAGCAGGAGGTCGTCGTAATCGAGCACGTTCTGGCGCTGTTTCGCCTCGACATAGGCGCCGAACAGGGCGCGTAGGGGCTCTTCGTGCGCTGCCACCCAGGGAAACCATTTTCCGAGCGTCGCGCCGAGCTCGCCGCGCGCGTTGACCACCCGCGAATAGATGGCGAGACAAGTCCCCTTGCTCGGGAACCGCTCCCGCGTCTCGCCGAGCCCCGCCTCGTGTCGCGCCCAGTTCATGAGGTCGGCCGAATCCTCGCGATCGTGGATGGTGAACCCCGGATCGAGGCCGAGGCGCGGCGCGTATTCGCGCAGGAGTCGGGCGCCGATGGCGTGGAACGTGCCCGAATAGGCGGGCGCGGCGGCGGCCGCCGCTTCCGGCGCCAATCGGCGGGCGAGCAGCCGCTCGACCCGCCGGCCGAGCTCGGCCGCGGCGCGGCGTGAAAAGGTGGCGAGCATGATTCGCTTCGGATCGGCGCCGGCGAGAATGAGGGCCGCGACCCGATGGGCGAGCATCGCCGTCTTGCCCGAGCCCGCGCCGGCGATGACGAGCAGCGGCTCGGGCCCTTGCGCCTCGCCGATCCCATGCTCGACCGCGAGCCGCTGCTCGGGGTTGAGGTCGATCAGGGGCGCCGGGCGAATCAGGGCGAGCGACATGCCGCGAAGGCAATCATGTTTCGTGCTTTGTTCGCAAGTGCGATGGAATGCCGCGTCGGTTTGGGAAATCTGACCAAACGCCACGATTCAACATGCGCCGGCGGCCGGAGCTCTGCCTGGACTTCATCGGGATCCTTTCGACCGCATATTGATCGCCCAGGCGATGCTCGACGATTTGGTCCTCGTCTCCAACGAGCCGCCCTCGACGCCTATGGGGTGAGGCGCTTGTGGTGACCCGAGATCCAATCGTCGGACTTGCCGCAATGCGCGCCGCTGATCGCGGCGGCAGGCAAATCAAGGCGAGCGGCATTGTGCGACGGCTGTCCCTGTTTCGCGTTTTCTTCCCATAGAATGATGGTTTCCCGGTCGTCCTCGCCAAAATTCTGTGGACGAAAACTCAACTCATTGGGGGCTTCAAGATAATCGTCGTTAACTGCTCCGGCTCCGATGCTGGGAACTGTCTCGGTGATTGGCGGCGCCGACGGAATTCGCTTCTACTCTTGAGCTCTCTTTCGCGGGGGGCTTCGTAGGATTTTGGCTTCAGCACGGGCAGGCCGAGCAGGCGCGGAGGAAAGGTGTATGCCAATTCGAACTCTCGCTTGAGGAGCTGCGTCACGACCTCGATGAAACGACAGGGGTGATCGACATTCTGGAACGCGCGAGCCAGGAATTGTCGACGATCATCGACTGGGACGAGGCCGTGCGGCGGAACCCGTTGCGCCAGCGGCAATTGCATTCCATCGGCGAGCAGCTCGCGCTCGCGCGCGACAAGCGGACGTCGCTGGCCCGAATGATCGCAAAAATGGACAACCGGCCTTCTTAGACGGCGGAGGCGCGTAAAACAGCCGCAGTTCATCGCCCATGGCTCTTCCGGCCGGGCGCGGAGATCTGACTCCTTCAACTATTTCATTCGATAAAGCACCCCTTTAATTATTTCATTTGATAAAGCGTCCCTTGCGACATTCTGTCTCTTGCCAGCCGGCGTGCGATCGGTCATTCACTGTCTGTATCGACGCGGAGTTGCTGGGCTGGCGCTCAAGTCTCCTCAATTGGATCAAACCTCTCCGGGAGTACGTTGATCCATGCGTCTCGTCGGGAGGTTCGCCAATGCGGGATCTGACCCGCGCATTGGAAGGTCTGCGCGAGGATCTCGCGCGGACACAGCGGGAAATTACTGTTCTTGAGCAAGTCGGCCGGGAGCTGAGGGCGATTGTCGATCGCGGCGGCGACGCGCGGACCGATAGGCTGATCCGCGGGCATCTCGATGAGATTGCCCAGCGAACGGCGATGGCGCTGGCCAGACAGAGGTCGGTCGCGCGGATGATGGAGGAATGCGGACGCGAGCGCGGCGCCGCCAGGTTCAACCGCAGCCGTCCCGTCCGGCAGTCGGAGCGGCCGATCCGCTCGTCCGGTCAGCCAATTGCGGGGACTGCGAAAAGCCCCTAAGGATCTGGCCGATTTTGCAGTCAAGGCCAGAGCATGAAAGCCCCGCGTAAAATCTTCGAGCCGCTGGCGATCGGCGCGCCGGCTCCCTACCGCGAGCTGCCCTCGCGGCTCGAGCGCATGATTCATTTCGTGCCGCCGCACAACGAAAAACTGCGCGCCAAGGCCGGCGAGCTGGCCGGGCAAGTCGACGTCGTCCTCGGCAATCTCGAGGACGCGATCCCGATCGAAGTCGAAGACCGCCGCGCGCGACGGCCTGATCGCGATGGCGAAGGCGACGGACTTCGGTTCGACCGGACTCTGGGCGCGCGTCAATGCGCTGAACTCCCCCTGGTTTCTCGACGACATGACGAAGCTCGTCGGCGAGATCGGCGACAAGCTCGATGTGGTGATGGTCCCGAAGGTTGAAGGCGATTGGGATATCCACTTCGTTGATCAGTATCTCGCGCTCCTCGAAGCGCGGCACGGCGTCAAGAAACCGATCCTCGTCCATGCGATCCTGGAGACAGCGCAGGGCGTCGTGAATGTCGAAACGATCGCCGCGGCCTCTCCGCGCATGCAGGGCATGAGTCTCGGCCCCGCTGATCTCGCCGCCTCGCGGGCGATGAAGACGACCCGGGTCGGTGGCGGTCATCCGGATTACCGGGTGCTGTCGGACGCGGCCGAGCCGGGCGCGGCGCGCCTGAGCGCGCAGCAGGACCCGTGGCACTATACGATCGCGCGGATGGTCGACGCCTGCGCGGCGTACGGCGTCAAGCCTTTCTACGGACCCTTCGGCGACTTCTCCGATCCGGCCGGCTGCGAGGCGCAATTCCGCAACGCGTTCCTTCTCGGCTGCGCCGGCGCCTGGACGCTGCATCCGAGCCAGATCGCCATCGCCAAGAAGGTG
Source organism: uncultured Alphaproteobacteria bacterium (assembly GCA_963819255.1). Taxonomy (GTDB): domain Bacteria; phylum Pseudomonadota; class Alphaproteobacteria; order Rhizobiales; family Beijerinckiaceae; genus Roseiarcus. The sequence continues at coordinate 155,706 of CAWFVS010000042.1, read as the reverse complement.
TTCTCGCCCGACCCGGCGGAGGTCGTCTTCGCGCGGAAGATTCTCGCCGCCATGCCCGACGGCTCGGGCGCGGTGATGATCGACGGAAAGATGCAGGACGACGCAACGTGGAAGCAGGCGCGCGTCATCGTCGAGCTTGCCAGGCAGGTGGCGGCCAAGGACGCCGACTATGCCCGGCTTTACCAGCTGTGAGATTGCGGCAGACTGCGGCAATTTGCGAATTGACCAACGAGCTCGCGCAGACTAAGTCTTTTTCATGACTACGCGTTTGGCCAAATTCGACATCGGGCAAGTCGTCAAGCACCGAATTTATCCATTTCGAGGAGTTATTTTCGACGTCGATCCGGTGTTCTCCAACAGCGAGGAATGGTGGCTCTCCATTCCGCCCGAGGTGCGGCCCGCCAAGGACCAGCCTTTCTACCGGCTCTACGCCGAGAACGAGGACAGCCAGTACATCGCCTACGTCTCCGAGCAGAACCTTCTGCCCGATGAATTCGGGCGAACCGGTCGCCCACCCGCAGATCAGCGAGACGTTCGAGCGGATGGCCGACGGCCGCTATCGCGCCCGCCGCCGGGCGATGGCGAGCTGAAGCTCAGTCCTGTCGGGTCCGGGAAGAAGGCGCGCCCCGCTGGCGCTCCTTCCTTGTCAATTCGAAGCGCTCTCGCCCAACGGCCCGTCCCTCGACGGCTCCCGTCACCAAGGCCTTTGGCGGAGGAGCCAGCCTCACATGTCACTTTTGCTGAGCCGGAGCGGCAGGGGCCGCCGGCACCGCCGGCGCCGCCGCTCCGCCCTGCTGCTGCTCGAGCATCTTGCGCTGCTCCTCGGCCCTCTTCTGCAGCTGCTGCTGCAGGGCTTGGCTCTTCTGTTCCTGCGCTTGGCGCATCTGCTCGATGATCGCCTTATCGGTCGGCTTTCCATCGAAGGTCGCGCCAAAATCCTTGAGCGGGATGTTGAGGGTCAGCTCGCGGCCCGACGGCTCGCCGGGGTTTGGAAGCCGCATGACGACGGCGAGGTTCTGCCCCTTCTTCAGTTCGGCGAGCGTGCGCGCCCCGATGTCGACCTCGGCCGTGCAGGCGTTCTGGAAGCACATGTCGTACTTGCCGTCGATCGGCTCGGCCTTGTCGACGATGACGCGGAAGCCCGGCTTGAGCAGCATGCCGATCGGCAGGATCATGAAGCGCAGCTTCCGCTTCTCCTCGCCCTGCATCTCGAACACCTGCATGCTGAGCATCGGAGGCTGGTCGGCCGTTTGCCCGAAGTCCCGCATGGTCTGGCACGCCTCGCGGCCCGTGGACTGCTCCTTGCCACAGAGCTTGACCCATTGGGTTTCCGGCGAAACAAGCTCGACCTTCGACGGCGGCTGCGGCGCCGGCTGTCCGGCGGGCGCGGCCGGCTTCGCCGGCGCGTTCTGCGCGAGGGCTGCACCCGACGCGAACGCCAAGCTCGTTGCGAGCGCCGCAGCGCCCAAGCGCGTGACAGAGAGTCCCATCAATGATCCTTTCAACCCTTATGTCTATGATCGCGTCGCTTTCCGTTCTTCCCGCGCCGCCGGTCCGCGCGACGCCTTCGGCGAGCCTCCGGGCGACATTATGACGAGAAGGCGGCGCGGGCGCGCTCTCTTTCCATATTCGGCGGGACAATCCAACAGCAATTTCGACGCAGGCGCAGGGCCCTTCCGCGCGGCGGGCGCCGACGACGGCCCGGCGTCCGGAAAAGCGCCCATGGACCCAGAATTGGCGCATTTCAGGGCGCTAAGGTCGGGCCGATGATTAGATGCTCGATTCGCCTTGCGCTCGGCGCGGCGCTGTTGACCGCCGCGCCGCCGGCCGGCGCCGAGATTGGCCGGCCGGTCGGGGCGATCGCCATGCATGGCGAGCCGGCGCTCGATGCGGATTTCAAGCATCTGCCCTACGTCAACCCCGACGCGCCGAAGGGCGGTCGGCTCGATCTGGCCTATCTCGGGGTGTTCGACAGCCTGAACCCCTACAACGTCAAGGCCCTGTCCACCGCACAGGGCCTGATCGGCAACGTCTACCAGTCGCTGATGGCCCGCTCCCTCGACGAGCCGTTCACCCTTTACGGCTTGATTGCCGAGAGCCTCGAGACCGACGCGGCGCGCGACAAGGTGGTCTTCCACCTCAACCCGGCGGCGCATTTTTCCGACGGCTCCCGCATCACGTCTGCCGACGTCGTCTTCACTTTCAATCTCCTCAAGGCGAAGGGCCGGCCGCAGCAGCGCGAGGCCTTCAGCCTCGTCAAGAGCGTCGAAGCGCCGGACGACCGCACGGTGCGCTTCGACCTTTCCGGCGCGAACGACCGCGAGCTTCCCCTGATCCTGGCGATCATGCCGGTCCTTTCGCGCGCCCACACCGACGCCGAGCATTTCGAGGATCAGACCTTGCAGATTCCGCTCGGCTCGGGGCCCTACCAGGTCGCCGAGGTCGATCCGGGCGAGCGGCTCGTGCTCGAGCGCGATCCCAACTACTGGGCTCGCAATCTGCCGATCGCCAAAGGCCTCTACAACTTCGATACGATCCGCATCGACTACTTCCGCGACGCGAACGCGATGTTCGAGGCGTTCACGGCGGGCCTGATCGACTTCAGGGTCGAGGACAGCGTGACGCGCTGGCGGTCCCAATACGATTTCCCCGCCGCAAGGAAGGGCCGCGTCGTCACCGCTTCGATCCCGAACGGCCTGCCCAAGGGCGTGTCCGGTTTCGCCTTCAACACGAGGCGGCGGATGTTCGCGGACCCGCGCGTGCGCGAGGCGCTCGCCGCCATGTTCGACTTCGAGTGGATCAACGCCAATCTCTACGCGGGCGCCTACAGGCGCTCGCAAGGGTTCTTCGACGACAGCGCGCTCTCCTCGATCGGCCGGCCGGCGTCCGAGCGGGAACGAGCGCTGCTTGCGCCCTTTCCCGGCGCGGTGCGCGACGACGTGATGGAAGGGCGCTGGCGCGCGCCGGTGTCCGACGGCACGGGGCGGGACCGCGCGGTCACGCGGCGCGTCATGGACGAGCTTCACAGCGCCGGCTACGTCCTCGAAGGTGAGCGCCTCGTCGACGCGCATGGCGCACCGCTCGCCTTCGAGATCACGGTCGCGGACCGGGAGGAGGACCGCCTGGCGCTCGCCTATGCCTGCAATCTCGCGCGCGTCGGGGTGACAGCGAGCGTGCGCCTCGTCGACGACGTGCAGTTCGAGAGGCGCCGCACGCGGTTCGACTTCGACATGATGCCTGGAACCTGGGCCGCTTCGCCTTCGCCCGGCAACGAGGAGCGCGGCCGCTGGGGCTCGGCGTCGGCCAACGCCGAAGGCGCCTACAACCTCGCGGGAGTCGCCTCGCCCGCGGTCGACGCGATGATCGCAGCGATGCTGGCCGCCAGGAGCAGCGAGGACTTCGTCGCCGCAGCGCGCGCGCTCGACCGCGTCCTGATCTCCGGCTTCTATATCGTGCCGTTCTACTACGCCCCGCAGGAGTGGATCGCCTATTCGAGCAAGCTCGGCCGCCCCGCCGTCACCCCGCTTTTCGGTGTCGATCTCGCCGCCTGGTGGAGGCGCGAAAAGTGAGGGCGGCGGGCTCGGATCGCCGCACGGATTCCTTCCCCGGCTCGCTAAGGAAGGTGGCGCCATAGGGCGTCGAAAGACGCCCGTCATTCGACGGACTATGGCGCGGGATGGTGTGTGGCCCGCCGCTTCGGCCGAAGTGCGATTGCACGACCGCCGGCGGAAGGCTGGCCTTTCGGACGGGGCCTCCCGAAGCAGCCAGCGGCTTGAGCCTGCTCCCGGCATGCGCCGCCAGCCGCGTGGTTTGCGTCCGTCTTTCGCGCATCGCGTGTCTATGCTTGCGTTGGCGTCGTCGAGACCAGCGCCAGGAGGCTGAGCTTATCGAAATCCGAGCTCGGTCGGTCAGCGACAATCCAGCCCGCACGCATGCAGACGGCACGAAGTAGGGATTGCTGGTGCCGGGGCAGGTCACCGCCATCTTGATCGGCTTCTTGTAGAACTTATCGACCCAGGCCTTCCAGCCGGCCTTTTCCTGCGCCCGGGCGGGTTGGGCGGCCATCGCGGCGGCACCCGCGGCGCTCGCAAGGCCAAGGAACTCGCCAAATTGGCGGCGGTCCAACTTCATCAAACTCGTCATGCGTTCCACTCCCTTGTTTGCCGAGCCTCTCCGATCAAACCGTTGCGCTTGCAGAAATCAGCCTTCGGCGGCGCGTTCGTTTCCTCGGGTTAACCAGATCAACGTCATCGCGGCGATCAGGACGAGGCCGGACACGCCCTGCGTCCAATTCGGCGAGACGCCCCAAAGCACGATGAGGTTCTGAAAGATGCCGATCACGCAGAGCCCGAGCAGGACGCCGAGGATCGACCCGCGGCCGCCGGTCAGCTTGACGCCGCCGATAATCACGGCGGCAAGAACGCTGAGTTCGTAGCCCGTTCCGGCGGTTGGGCTCGCGGTGTCGAGGTAGGCGACAGAGCAGACGCCCGACAAACCTGCGATGAAGCCTGAAAACGCGAGCAGCAGCACACGGGTGCGCTCAACGTAGAAGCCGACCAGACGCGCGGCGTGCGGATTGCTGCCGATCGCCAGCAGGCGGAAACCTGACGAGGTCCAGCGCAGAACGATCTCAGCGATCAGCGCGACGATCAGGAAGAGGATCGTGATATAGGAAATCTGCGCCACAGCGCCCTGGCCGAACCAGTCGAAGAAGAACGCGTTCGTCGGCAGCCCGCCGACTGGCGATCCATTCGCCATCGCAAGAGCAATCGCTCGATAGATGCCGAGCGTGGCAAGCGTCATGACGACGACGGAATTCTTGATGGCCTGCGCCACCAGTCCGTTGACCAGTCCGCAGGCGACCCCAACGAGCAATCCGCCGGCGATCGCGGCGACAAGAGGATACCCGTCCCTCAGGACGAGCGCCGCTGCCACACCGGCGAGTCCGAAGATCGAGCCCACCGAAATGTCGATCTCGCCCGCCATCAAGACAAGTCCGACGCCGATCGAGAGGAAGCCGAGGAAGGTTATGTTCTGAGGGATGCCGGTCAGGTTGCTGACGGTCAGGAAATACGGGCTGCTCAACGCTCCGACGACGAAGAACAGGACCAGCGCGACGAGGATGCCGAGTTCGTCGAAAGCAAGCAGACGCTGCAGAGGCCAGCGTCTCGCGCGGCTGCCGCATCGCCCAAGTTGGCCATCGCTGTATCCCCTCCGTCAACAGGATTTGGACGCTATGGCCGTTTCCGTTAAGGTGCAGCCGGCACGGGCTTCTCGGCCGGATATGATCGCCGTCCTCGATTCGGATGGGCTCGACAAAAGCGTCTTTCATCCAGGGAATTTCCAGCATCGGCGTCGCCGGGTGCCAATACGAGAGTATGCACGTGCGCCTGCCCATGTCGCCGACATGAGCGACGACCTGCAGTCGGATCAGACGATGAAAGAATTCGCTGTTCCGATTCGCGGAGAGTTTTCGCCTGATGCCGCGATTTTGCCCGCGTTTCGGCCAAAAATCCCGACCCGAGCGTCCGCGTCGGCGAAAAATTCGCTGTTCTCAGCGAATTCAGCCGTCGGCGATGGCCGCCGCCCGACAGGAGTCCGGCATGACCGAGAGCGATACGCTGACAATCGATGTCGTGAGCGACGTCGTCTGTCCCTGGTGCTATCTCGAAGAAAAGCGCCTCGAGGCTGCGCTCTCGGAAAAATCGACGCCGTACGCTGGCGGCCCTACCAGCTCGATCCGACCACACCGCAGGGCGGCCTCGACAGGGCGGAATACATGGAGCGGAAATTCGGCCGGGATGGACGGCTGAAGTCGATCCACGACCATCTCGTGCGCCTCGGCGCCGAGGTCGGCATTTCCTTCGCTTCGACAAGATCGAGCGCGCGCCGAATACGCTCGACGCTCACCGGCTGATCCGCTGGGCCGCCTCGGCGGGGGCTGAGCGCGAGGTCGTCGACCGTCTGTTTCGCGCCTATTTCGTCGAGGGGCGCGACATCGGCGATCACGCGGCGCTTCTCGAATTGCGGCCGACGCCGACATCGTCGGCGAGCTTCTGGCGGAGGGCGCGGACGCCGAGGCGGTCAAGCGCGAGATCGCCGACGCGCAGGCGATCGGCGTCACCGGCGTGCCATTCTTCATTTTCGCCGGTCGGATCGGCGTCGCGGGCGCGCAGGACCGCGCAATGGCGCAGGGGCGCGCCGCGCAGAACGAGAAGCCCGCGGCCTAGGGGCGCGTCTCGCTTTCACGCCGCGTCGAGCGAACGCGAGACTTGCAGACGCGGGCGCGGATCCGGGCCGGCGAGCGCCTTGATCGATCCCGGCGTCGCGTCCCGCGCGCCGCCCTCGTCATTGGCGGGGGCAAAGCAAGCGCCGGCGGCAGATGAGGCGCGGCGGCCGCTGCGCGCGCCATCGTCCGCGCCGCCTCCACTGCGAAGCGCCACAGGAGCGACAGGATCGGGGCGAGCGCGGAATCGCGCTCGGCCTCGCAAGCCGCGATAGTCGCCTGGACGAGCCGCGGTTTCAAGCCCTCGCCGCGCCCCGCGCCGCACGTCTCGATCGCGCGGAGCGCCGCGCGAAACGCGGGCAGCGCATGGCGCGGGATCCCCGACTTCAGCGCCAGCGCGGCGAAACCGTGTCCATAGGGATCGCGGGCGAAGGCCGCGGCGCGTGCATAGGTCTGGCCGGAGAGCTCCGCGAGCGCCGACGCGGCGAGCTTGCGCTCGCCCTCGAGCAGCGATCGCAGGATGAGCGCCATGGTCAGCGCGCCGTGCCGGCGGAGCGTCCGCACGAGCTCAGCGCGCTCTTTGGGTTCGCAGTCGGCCGCGATCGAGGCGAGCGCGGCGTCGCGCGACTCGCGGGCGATCTTTTCGGCGCGCTTTGCTGTCCATCCATCCGGCCGTCGCGACGAAGACCGCCAGGGCCTTTGCCGTCTTGAGCGCGATAATCGCCCTGAGGCTCGCCGGTAGACCTGGACGCGCGAGCAAGGCTTCACGGATTTCCGCGTCGTCGCCGAACCGCGCGTAGATTCGCCGCAGCGCGCCCGGCGTCAGGTTCGCCGCCAGGTTGCCGAGCAGCGCCAGCGCCGCCTGGCGCCGCCCGACTTCGGCCAGCGCAGCGGCCGGGCCCACGCCGAGGCGCGGCCGCCGCGCGATCGCGCATTGCGACACGACGTCTCCCGTCGCGGCGCAGTCGACGAGCTCGGCGTCGGTCAACAAGGGAGAGCGGGCGAGCACGGGCGCGGAGACCCGCGCCTCGTCGTTCGCCAGGGCGACGATGAGATGGCGAGGTGCCTCGCGCGCGCCGGAAACCGCCTCCGCCAGCGCGCGCCGCACCTCGGGAGAGGGATCGTCGATCAGCGCCGCCATCGCCGCCGCCGCCTCGGCCCTGGACCGCTTGTCGAGGTCGGAATGAAGAAAGGCGCGCGCGAGGGCGCTCACCGCCTCGGCCCGCGCTCCCGCACCCGCCTGTTGCGCCCAGACCAGGAATCGGCGCACGATGCCCGGCCCGCCTGTGGACGGCGGTCGCACTTTCGCGACAACGAGTGCGTTTGGAGTTAAGAACATGATTCTGAGATTGGGCCGTCATGGTTGACGAAGGCTTAATCCGACGGACCTCACGGAGCGACCCATGACGGTGCCGGTTCCTCATCCGCGCGGCGGCTTCTACTTCGAGGATTTTTCCGTGGGCCAGATTTTCCGCCATCGGCTGACGCGCACGGTCACGCAGATGGACAACATGCTGTTCTCCAACATGACCCTCAATCCGCAGCCGCTGCATATCGACGCGCATTTCTGCGCCACCGAGACCGAATGGGGCCGTCCGCTGATGAACTCCCTGTTCACCCTCGGGCTGATGATCGGCATCTCGGTCAACGACACCACCGTCGGCACGACCATCGCCAATCTCGGAATGACCGACGTTTCCTTCCCGGCGCCGCTGTTCGAGGGCGACACGGTCCGCGCGGAGACGGAGGTGCTGTCGGCGCGCGCCTCGAAGTCGCGGCCGGACGCAGGGCTGGTCGAATTTCGTCACCGGGCGTTCAAGCAGGACGGAACGCTCGTCGCCGAATGCCGCCGCACCGCCTTCATGCGCCGGCGAGGGCCGGAGATCATCTCGACCTGATGCGCTCCCTCATCATCGCGCCGGGGGACGACGAAGCGAAGCTCGCGGCGGCGTTGGCGAGCGAGGCCGATGCAATCGTCGTCGACCTCGACGTCGCGCGACGGGACGAGGCGCGCGCGAACGCCGCGAAATTTTTGCGGGAAGCCGCCTTGCGCTCGGACCGGCTGGCGGCGATGGCGCGGGTCGCTCCGCTGTCGAGCAGCGAGACGGATAGGGACCTCGACGCAATCGTCGCCGCCGCGCCCTGCGCCGTCCTGCTTCCGAGGGCGCGGGGGCGGGCCTCTGTGCAGCAACTGTCGGTCAAGCTCGCCCTACGCGAGGTGATTTGCGGACTCGAGGACGGCGCGACGGGCATAATCGCAATGGTAGACAGCGCCGCGGCGCTGCTCAGCCTCTCGAGCTTTTGCGGGGCGAGCGCGCGGCTGATCGGCCTCGCCTGGGACGCGGAAGCGCTTGGGGCCGAGATCGGGGCGGAGACCGCGCGCGACGGCGGCGCCTTCGCCGGACCCTTTCGGCTGGCGCGCGAGATGACCCTGTTCGCCGCCGCCGCCGGCGGCGTCGCCGCGATCGATACGGCTTTCGCCGTAGCGCCCGACGACGCCGCCACAGAGGCTGAGGCTCTCGCCGCAAGGCGGGCCGGCTTCGCCGCAAAATTCGCGATCGACCCGTCTCAGGCGAAAATCATCAATGCGGCGTTCGCCGCCGAAAGGGCCGACGGGCGCTGAGAGTCCGTTACAAAAATCCACCACCCTCGTCCTGGGGCGCGCCCCGAAGGGGCCTCGAAGGACGATCCAGGGGCGCAGGCGGCGCCGCAAGCGCCCTCTGGATCATCCCCTCGCTATGCTCGGGGCGGCCTCTTTCGAGGCTTTTTGCTCTCGCAAAGGGCGCCTCAGATACTATGGGGCGGCGGGGCGGTCGAGAGGTTAGGATTGACAACCGACCTCGGAGGTCCAAGATGACGTATTTTTCTTGCCCTGACGCACCCGCCGCGACGGATTATGCCACGGTGTACATCGCCTGGGAACTGAGCAAGGCGGACTGGAAGCTCGGCGTGCTGCTTCCCGGCGCCCAGCAGATGAGCCGCTTCACCGTCAAAGGGGGCGATCTGGCCGCGGCCAGCGCGAGGCTCGCGGCGGCGCGCGCCAAGGCGGCCAAGAGCGGGCTGCCGGTGAGAATCCTGTCCTGCTACGAGGCGGGCTTCGAAGGACACTGGCTGCATCGCTGGCTGGAGAGCCAGGGAGTGGTCAGCCACGAAGTCGATCCCTCGAGCATCGAGGTCAATCGGCGGGCGCGGCGGGCGAAGACCGATCGGATCGATCTCGCCCGCATCATGCGCGCCTTCCTCGCCTACCTTCGCGGCGAGCCGCTGGCCTGCTCGATCGTGCATCTGCCGACCTCCGAGGAGGAGGACGACAAGCGCCCGAGCCGCGAACGCGAGCGCCTTCTCAAAGAGCGCACCGCGCACACCAACCGCATCAAGGCGCTCCTGCACGCGCAAGGGATCCGCGACGCCAAGCCGCTTGCGCGCGACTTCCTGAGAAGGCTTAAGGACCTGCGCACCGGCGACGGACGGACGCTGCCGCCGCGGCTTGCGGCGGAGATCGCGCGCGAGCACGAACGGCTCGTCGTCGTCGACAGGCAGATCGCGGCGATCGAGGCCCAGAGCAAGGCTGAGTGCCAAAAGGCCGCGCCGGGATCGTCGACGGCGAAGATCGTGCAGCTCGCGAAGCTCAAAGGCCTCGGGATCACCGACGGGCGGGTCCTCGTCAAGGAGGTGTTCTACCGCCGCTTCGACAACCGCCGGCAGGTCGGCGCCTGCGTCGGCTTGACCGGAACGCCTTACAGCAGCGGCGAGGAGGAGCGTGACCAAGGGATCAGCAAGGCGGGCAACCGGCGCGCCCGCACCGCCGCCATCGAGCTCGCCTGGCGGTGGACCCACTGGCAGCCCGACAGCGAGCTCACCCGATGGTTCAAGGCGCGGGTCGGAGACGGCAAAGGCCGGGTGAGACGCATCGCCATCGTCGCGCTGGCGCGCAAACTGATGGTGGCGCTGTGGCGCTATCTCGAGACCGGCGTGGTTCCGACCGGCGCCGTGCTCTCGCCGAGCTTCTGACCGGCGCGCCATGCCGCCGGCGGACGTGACAAAGGATAGACGCGTGACCGTCCTCGTCCAGGGGCTCGCCCCCGCTCTCTCAGATGGGTCCCGTCTCTCGTGGGCCGCGCCTTCGTCGTTGCATGAAGGATTAGGGTGCCGGGCTCCGAGCCCGGACCGGATACAAGGTGACGCGGCCAAGCCGCGTTTCGATAAGGCCCAGTCCCGGATCATGTCCGCCCGACCGCGGCGGCGCCAGCTTCGTCCCGAACGGGTAAGCCTCGCGCCGTGCTCGCCGCCGTCAAGCCCGCTGCGCGCCGCCTCCGGCGGTGACCTTCGGTCAGGCTTGACCGCGGCTGCGCGCCGCGCGGTCCAACTCCCATGCTCGGGACGAAGAAACGCTCTTCGCTCGAACAAAGAAACGGAGAAGCCCACGAGTTCACAATCCTGCCCTTGACCCGAAGCCCCATACAAGGACGAGGCCGAGGACTTTGAACAGAGACTGAGGCGGATTCGCGCGGGGCCTATTCCAACGCCGCCTTGCGCTCTTCGATCTCGGCCTTCCACTGCTCGCCGTTCTTCGTGCGCGTGCACATCACCTTCATGTACAGATTGTCGCCCTGCACCAAATCCGTGCGCGCCATCATCATCTGCGCATTCAATGCGCACATGACGGGATTGTCGACCTGCTGCCCCCGCACGACGTTGTTCGCGGTCTTCGGCAGGCAGTCGGCGTGCGATAGCGCCGTCGAGCAAATCAGGATCATGATAGAGTACATCTGTCGCCCCCTTTCTTGTTTGGACGCGTTCATCGTTCAACCTGACGCGCCGCAAGCCTCGCGGCGGCCGCTTTCGATTCGGATACACAACCAATACTTGTCAGGCGCTCCTCGCGCCGTGATCATGATCACCCCCCGAATTGCGTATGGAATTTCATTCTCGCGCCGGCGGCGGGATTTTCGCCCGCCCGCCGCGCCTGCCTTGCGGATATAGGCGGGCTGCAACGTCGGCGCATCACGACCTAAGTGCCTTCGCAAGAGCCGTGCCAATGGCGGCGGACGCACGCCGACCCGTCCGCGGCCGCGTCTCCGTGACTCCCAAGCAGTCTGACACCGCATCCCCCACCACCGCCCTTCCGCCGGTGCCCCTCCCCGCAGAGCGGTCGCAGAACCGGGGAGGATAGCGTTGGCGCCGGCCGTATCCTCCCGCGGGAAGCGAAGCGGAAGGGAGGAGGGGGAACACGCGTAGCGTGGTGGATGGGGTACACCTCGAAACCGACCTGACTTGGGAGTTGGCGTCTTCTCATCATGCGTCCTTAACGCTTGCGCCTTATCCTCTTCTCGAACGGTCGCCTCTGGCGTCGACCAGCTCCGAGCAGGGGGCAAGAAAACCGATGGGCGTCGCTGGAGCGCTCGCTTTTGCGCTGCGAAAAGTCGCGACGACCTTCCTTGCGCCCTCGTCAAACTGCTCGGTCTGGTCGCTTGCGGCGGCGCACGTCCTCGCTCTCGGCTGGCTGGCCCTTCGGCGAAGATTGCGCAGACGTCGCATAAGAGCCGGGACGCTCGTGCGCGCCTTGTTCCTGCGGCGCGTGCTCCTCCATCGCTCGACGCGCGCCGACCTCGTCTATTGCGTCGCGAGCCTCGCGACCTTCGGCGCGATTCTCGGCTGGGCCGTCGTGTCGACGTCGTGGATCGGCGAGAGCGTCGCGAGCTTTCTCACGAACCGCCTCGGCGAGCGGACGCCTGAGGCCCCCACCGTCGCGCTGGTTGCGGCCCGGACGGTCGCCCTCTTCCTCGCCTACGACCTAGGCTTCTTCGTCGACCACACGCTCAAGCACAAAATTCCGGCGCTATGGGAATTGCACAAGACCCACCACTCGGCGGAAGCGCTGACCCCGCTGGTCAACTTCCGCGTCCATCCGCTCAATTCTCTCATCCTCGCCAACACGCTCTCGCTGTTCATCGGCGTCGCCGGCGGCGCGGCGACCTATCTGCTCGGACGGCGGACGACGTCCTTTCTTCTATTCGACGACAACGTGCTGATGGTCCTCTACATCTATCTGACGGCGCAACTGCAGCACACGCAGATCTGGATCCCGTTCACCGGGACATGGGGGCGCGTCTTCATGAGCCCCGCCCACCATCAGCTGCACCATTCCTCCGATCCGACACACTTCAATTGTAACATGGGCGCAAGTCTCGCGCTGTGGGACTGGCTGTTCGGCAGCCTGCGCCTGCCGTCCGCGCAATCGCCGCGGCTCAAATACGGCGCGTCGGGCTTCGACCACGACCCGCACGGCGCGATCGGCCTCGTCGTCGAGCCCGCGGCGAAGGCCCTTGCAGCGCTCGCCCGCATGATTGCGCCGCGCTCGGCGAGCGCCGCTCGATCTCCGCGCGGCCGTGAGAGCCTCTTTCAAACACCGCCCGCGCTCATCCTGAGGCGCCCCGAAGGGGCCTCGAAGGACGATCCAGCGAGCGCGGGCCGGTGCCGCAAGCGTCCTCTGGAGCATCCCCTAGCTTTGCTCGGGGGCGGTTTCTTCGAGGCCCCTTGCTTTCGCGAAGCGAGCCTTAGGATGAGGTCCATGACCTCCGAAACAGACACTGATTGCGACAGGCGAAGTCCTGAAAAGGGGGATGGCGATGTAACCTGAAACCTTTCGAAGCAGTCCAGAGGGTTCGACCCCCTCCCGGCAAAGGCGCAGCCAGCCAGCCGGAAGCGAGCCTTGCTGGGGCGGCGGCGACGCCGCTCTTGAAGCGTAGACAGCGGATGCTGAAGCCCTGTGTTAGCCTCGAGATAATTACCCGCTGAGGCCTTCGGTTTTCAGTTCCCGGGGGCAGCATCGACGAGACCGTCAAAGGCGAGGTCTTGTCGGCTCGGCCGGGGTCGTGGAGCAGGGCAAGGGCATGGGATGGATTGCCAGGGAACCTGTGATGTCCCGCACGCGCCCACGGGTGCAGCACGCCGGAAAAGGGGCACGCCGTGGCCAGCTTTTTCAGGCTTTTCGACACCCAAACCAGAGGACGCATCGGATCGCCGAAAGTGTCCGGGTCGACCAATCGACGCAACGCCTCGTGCAGTCCAGGATCTTCGTCGCCGAGCGCGTGTCGGCCGCCGCCCTTACCGCGGATGCGCCCGATCGGCAATGGCGCCGCGTCCAAATCGTCTTCGCCCCGATTGATCGTCGAACGCGCCAGCCCCGTAATCTCGGAAACCACAGCCAGCCCTCCGCGCCCAACCGCCCGAACCTCCGCCGCCGCAAACAACCGACGCCCGCGCTCATCCAGCTTGCTCCCGAACACCTCCCATCGAACCCGGATCGCCGCCAAATCAATCATACAAGCGAACTACACCACCAATTCGTCAGAAGGAATCCCTCTGCCAAACCCAGCGATTCGATTGTTTTCCGAAGTCTCCTTTTGTAGGGTCTATTTCAGCTAGCAGCCTGTCGGACTTAGCTCGAACTTAGCGCTTTGCGCTTCGTATCGGCCTCGGATCATGCTACAGTAAGGCATTGATTAATTTGGGGCTTCGGGGTTATCGGCGATGAGCAATTTCCGGATCGTCGATCGCTTGACGAGGTTCTTGCTGCCGCCGTCGGTGGACGATTGGCTGCCCGAGCGCCATTTGGCGAGGTTCGTGGTCGAGGTGGTGGAAAGCCTCGACTTGCGGTCGATGACCGGCGGGTATCGCGGTTCGGGTTCGGCCTCTTATCACCCTTCGATGCTGCTGGCGCTGCTGATCTATGGTTATGCGACGGGCGTGTTTTCGAGCCGCAAGCTGGAGCGGGCGACCTACGATTCCGTGGCCTTTCGGTTCATCGCCGGCAACGATCATCCCGACCACGACACGATCGCGACGTTCCGCAAACGCTTCCTGAAGGAGATCGAGGCGCTGTTCGTGCGGGTCTTGATGCTGGCCAAGGAGATGGGCGTTTTACAGATGGGGACCGTGGCGCTCGACGGCGCCAAGATCCACGCCAACGCGAGCCGCCACAGCGCGCTGTCCCACGAATACGCAGGCAAGCTGGAAGCGCAGCTGAAACAGGAAGTCGCCGAGCTTCTCGCCAAGGCGGAGGCGGCGGACGCGGCCGACCTTCCCGACGGCCTGTCGATCCCGGAAGAGCTGGCGTTGCGCGAAGGCCGCCTGAAGAAACTGGCCGAGGCGCGAGCCAAGATCGAGGCGCGGGCCAAGGAGCGTTACGAGCGGGAAAAGGCGGAATACGAAGCCAAGCTCGCCGCCCGCGAAGCCAAGATCGCCGAGACGGGCAAGAAGCCTGGCGGCAAGCCGCCGCAGCCGCCGACCGAAGGCCCCCAGCCAAAGGATCAGATCAATCTGACCGACGAGGAGTCGCGCATCATGCCGACCGCGGGCGGCGGCTTCGAGCAATGTTACAATGCCCAAGCGGCGGTGGCGGTGGGCAGCAATTTGGTCGTGGCGGTGGACGTGACGCAGGCGCCGAACGACAAACAACAGGTCGAGCCGATGCTCGCCGAGCTCGGCGCCATGCAAAAGAACGTCGGCCCTTGCGCGACCCTGCTGGCGGACACGGGCTATTATAGCGCCGGCAACGTCGAGGCCTGCGAGAAGGCGGGGATCGAGCCGATCATCGCGATGGGACGCCAGCCGCATCATCCGCCGCTGTCCGAGCGTTTGGAAGCCAAGCCCGAACCGCAGGAACCGGCGCCGGAAAACCCGGCGCCGAAAACGCCGACGGCGGTAGAGGCCAACGCCCGGCGGCTGAAGACGCCGGAGGGGCGAAAGCTTTATGCGCTTCGCAAACAGACGCCGGAGCCGGTGTTCGGGATCATCAAATCGGTAACGGGGTTCCGACAGTTTTCCCTGCGCGGCCTCGACAACGTGCGCGGCGAGTGGAGTATCGTGACGATGTCATCGAACATAAGGAGACTATTCACTCTGAAGACCGCCTGAACGGGCGGAAGAGCCTTGTCGCGCCGCCAAACCGCGGCGCTGACGGCGTCAAAAGCGCATTCGAGGTCGAAGTTCGAATTCGCGAAGCGCCATTCCCCGTCCCGGCGCGTCAAAAATCGGCTCCCGCCTCTCCAACGAAAAACCCAGTCCGACAGGCTGCTAGAAGACCTCGGACTGGCGCACCGGAGGCCCTCGGGCCGGCTCCGGACGACCGGTAGATAGGCGACGTCCGCTTGCGTCAGGTCGAAAACACCTAATCCACTAACAGTCTACGTAGTGTAGTGCTACGCCATCGGCACAGAGCGCCTTTTGCCCACGATATCAGCGGCTTAGTTTTCCCAACTGTCGAAGATCAGTCTGACTGAGCGCGCCGGCCTCAAGGAAGGGTCGACCGTTCTCGTCGACCGCGGCATGGCGTTCGACGAGAACATCGCCGAGATCAAGCGGCGCAAGCTCAACTACGTCGTCGCTAGTCGGCAGCCCCAGCGCGATCGCTGGCTTGGCGACTTCGAGGACAACGAAGGCTTCGCCCCGGTGCTGCGCCAACCTTCTCCGCTCAACGGCACCCAGAAGAAGACCGCAATCCAGGTACACACTGACCCTCGAAGTAGGTCGAGGTGAGATCGTACAGATAGACCGTCGCATCGAGATTGAACAAGCTGCGCTCGCGCGCAACCAGCGCCGCCTCGATGGCGGCGCGGTGCGGATGCAGCTTATCGAGCACCAAATAGAGCGGGTCTTCCTCAAGGGCGTCGAAGTCGACGCCGAGAATGTCGGCGAGCGCCGTGCGCCGCACCCAATTGGGCATCGCGTGCTCGGAGCAAGGCGCGATCAACCGATTGGGCGTCATCACGCAGGCGAGTTTGCGCAGCGCTGCCGACAGCTTGCAGTCACGTAGGATATCGTCGAGCCCCAGACGACGCCAGAACTGGTGACCGACGTGGACCGGGCCGGCTTCCCGGTGGCGCTCGGTCGTAACCCGCGTCGGATCAACCTTGATGAACCCGCTACCCGATCCCCGCGACCGCGCAGGCGGCCTATCATCAATGACGTCGTGATCGCGATGACCACCGGGCGCCGCCCCCGCACGCGACGAACGATGTCGGCGACTTCGCCATCGTCCGCATCGAGCAGATCGCTCTGGCCGATCAGCGCGTCTTCCATCTTGCGCGCGAGCTTCAGCCACTACTCGCGCGGGCGCGAGCTCAGATCGCCGAGCGAGCACATCGTCCTCTGGCGGGGTTCTTTTGGGGTATGAACCGATTCCACCAACAGATAGTTGGTGTACGTTCTACCCTTGTAGGACCGCGTCGACTTGCGGATGTACGCCCACCAGGTGGCTCGCTCCAGCAATTTCAATTCAAAGGCTTTGAGCGGTCCGCAACTGCGCCGCCGGCAAAAATCGTGCCCGAAAAATGGAAGTTGGGTTAGCTGTAGACATGGACGGACGACCCTCTCGACGCGATGAAGGCTCGCTGGAGCTTGGCGGCGCTCGACGATCTGCCGCGGCCCGGCAGGGAGCCGGAGATCACTGCCGAGACCAAGACATGGCTTGCGGACGATCCCTCCTCTATCTCGGGGCCAAGATCAGGATTTGCTAATTGGCATGTTGAGAAAGCCTCAAGAAAGCCTCCAATTCTCATAGACTTGCAAAGCGGCATTCTTTAGGATCCTATCCTATCCTATCCTATCCTATCCTATCCTATCCTATCCTATCCTATCCTATCCTATCCTATCCTATCCTATCCTATCCTATCCTATCCTACTGCAGGCTGGGAAAGTCGGCGGCAGAAATCGTCTAGTTGTTCGAAGTTGCCAAAGACGATACGTATGTCACCACGACCACCAGTGTGGCGAATTGTAACTTTTACCCCAAGAGCGACGCCCAATTTATTTTGCAAAGCAAGCGTATCGGCATCGATATATGAAGCAGTACGTTTGGTCCGTGGCATTTTCCCGACGTTTTCGCCGAGCCGCTCCACGTCGCGAACGGTAAGGTGTTCTGCGACAATGCGATCAGCAATTTCATCAGGCTGAGTGACGGAAAGCAAGGCACGCGCGTGACCTGGTGAAATCTGACCAGCAGAGAGTAACGCCTGCGAGTGCGCTGGCAAGTTGAGCAGCCGGAGGCTGTTAGCAATGTGACTCCGGCTTTTTCCAACGACTCGTGCAATATCGGAGTGGGAATACGCGTAATCAGCGCCCAGTTGAGCGTAACCAGCGGCCTCTTCGAGGGCGTTAAGATCAATACGTTGAACATTCTCAATAATTGCAATTTCGAGAGCCTCGCGCTCACCAACATCGACCACAATGATGGGAATCTCGTGTTTCCCAGCCCGCTGCGCTGCGCGCCAACGGCGCTCTCCAGCAATTATTTCGTATGTGTCGGCGTCTCGTGGTATCGCTCGAACCAAAATGGGTTGGATGACCCCACGCTCCCGAATTGACGCGGCGAGTTCGTCAAGCTGGGCCTCATCGAATTGTTTGCGCGAATTGCGAGGATTGGGTTTGAGGAGATCAATTGAGGCTTTTCGAATTCCAAGGGAATTGGCCGCGTGCGCGGAATCATCCTTGGTGTTGCCTAAGAGGGCGGCAAGACCGCGTCCAAGACGCTGCCGGTGTTCGGAGCGACTAACTTCTTCAGTCATCAATCACTGACTCCCCCATTTGCGGAGAGACAGTCCTCAATTGGTGGGCACCATCTCCTCTCCCGCTGAATTATTTCCGAGGCAAGCTTAAGATAAGCTTGGCTTCCCGCGCATTTCAGATCATAAAGCAAAACTGGTTTCCCGTGTGATGGAGCCTCCGAGACCCGCACATTTCGCGGAATAACAGTGTCATAAACCATATCGCCCATGTATGCGCGAACGTCGGCTACGACCTGCCCCGCCAAGCTATTGCGTGGATCAAACATGGTTAGGAGTATGCCATGAATGCTGAGTGTCGGATTTAAAGTTTGCCGCACTCGATCAACTGTCGTCAACAACTGGGACAGCCCCTCTAGTGCGAAAAACTCGCACTGCAAGGGGACAACGACGGCGTCAGCTGCCGCCAGCGCGTTTAGGGTCAATAGATTGAGCGACGGCGGGCAGTCAACCAACACATATGATAGTCTTTCTGCACCGAACCGCTCCGTAGTGAAGGACCCGTGGAGTGCTTTTCGGAGCTTATATGAACGATCTTCGCTGCCAGAAATCTCAAGCTCGACGCCTAGCAGATCCATGGTCGAAGGGGCAAGTGACAATCGCGGGACAGTGGTAGGAACCATGATGTCCCGAAATGTTGCTTCTCCTATCAACGCATCGTAACTGGATGCAGTTCGATGCCCACGACCAATGCCTAGCCCCGTGGAAGCATTGCCCTGGGGATCAAGATCAATGATCAGAACATACTCTCCGATGGCAGCAAGTGCCGTTCCAAGGTTAATTGCGGTGGTGGTCTTTCCTACACCCCCCTTTTGATTTGCCATGGCAAGCACTCGTGGTGGTATCAGTGTGCGATCCTCGGTGTATTCTCGTCTAGAGAAACGGTCCATTGCAGCGCTCAATGCATTCGAACTCTGATTATTGACGCTGTGGCGTCGACCAGACTAAGCACAGTCTTGGTCTCATAGGCGGAACGAGGAAGAGTGTTGAGCTGTTTGCTTATAGAGCGTCCGCGTGGAAATACCCCTATCGCTCCCGCGAGCAACCAAGACTTTGCCATATTGAGGATCGCGGACATTGGCGCAAGAGCTCGTGCAGTGATGCCATCAACAATAATTCCGGAAGTCGAAGGGTTGAAGGACTCAATGCGAGCAGGGTGAACGATCACCGGCGCGCGAGTGGCCCGGGCGGCCTCACGCAAGAATGCACATTTGCGTTGATTGCTCTCGACACAATGGACTACAGCGCCTGGTACGTCTGCGAGTTGCATGGCGAGTACCATACCTGGAAAGCCTGCCCCAGAGCCAATATCTAACCAACGGGTCGCTCCCGGATTAATCAGCAGTATCTGGGCGCTGTCAGCGATGTGGCGAATCCATACATTCCCAGAAGTAGCGTCGCAAACGAGATTTGTTTTCATTCTCCAGCGATTCACTTGGTCAACGAAAATATCAAAACGTTCCGCTGTTTCACGTGAAACAGGCACAAGGCGTAACGCATGCAGGCGGTGACCCTTCGTCTTACAGCATACCACTAGCGACCGCATCCTGGCGTTGTGTGCCCTCGGAGCAACCATCCTCGCTTTTAAGGCTGCCTGGCCTGAATTGACCGGAAACGGTTAATAACGAGCAAGGTATCTGCTTCGCGACTAACTTAGTTCGCACATTAAGCGCCTGCTTGAATGCAGCGCGAGCGTACTTAAGATTGGTACCATACCATAATTTCGGATTGTAGCTACCACCCGCTAGCCAGCTTAGGAGGCGCATCATCGAGTGCCCTCAGCGGTTCACTGTACTTATTTGCCCCTTCTCTCTGGTTCGACACAATCGGGAGCAATTCCTTTTGCGGTTAAAACCCTCACCAACGTTGTCTGTCAAGTCCGTCGACGGCGAGAGGCAAAATCGGCGCGTATGTGAGCACTTCGACACGACTCCTCTACACCCCGGATGGTCAGACAGTCAACGATGCTCCCAACCAGGATCGCGCATCTAATTTGCGAGCATGGGTGAAGCCGCTGGGTGGTTGGGACAATGCGCGTCTCTTGCGGCATACTCCCACCTATCTCCCTCATCAATCAGGACCAACGAGGCACTTGCGCCAGCACAGCTTGACGACATACCGACGGGTTGGCATGTCTCGTCTCCATGATCAAGCGGCAAGCCCCGGCGAACGGAAAGTCGGCCGAAGCGATGGCGGCGAAAGGAGAGGCGTCGGCGGAAAAGCTCCTCGACGCGGCCGTCCACGTGATTCGCTCCCAAGGGCTATTCGGCGGCGCGGGTCGAGGACATCTGCGCCGAGGCAGGGCTCACGAAGGGCGCCTTCTTCCACCATTTTCGCCAGCAAGAAAGCCTGCGCCGTCGCGGCCGCGGCACATTTCGCCGCACGCGCCGACGCGATCTTCGACGCGGCCCCTTACTCGCGGCTGACCGACCCGCGCGCACACGTGCTCGGCTACGTCGATTTCCGCAAGGCGATCCTTCAGGGCGAGCTGTCCGAGTTCACCTGCCTGCTCGGCACGATGGTGCAGGAGGCCTACGAGACGCATCCGGCGATGCGCGAGGCCTGCGAGCGCTACATCGGCGAGCATGCCGAGCGGCTCGAGGCCGACCTTACCGAAGCGAAGGGCTCCATGCGCCAGACGCTGCCTTCTTCCTCGCCAAGGCCAGGCACGGCCCAAAGGTCGCCGCCGACTGCCTCGATCACCTCAAACACTCTTTCGAGGGGCTGTTGCCAGCTGGGGAAAGGAGCCACGCGTCATGAGCAAGCAGAAGATCACACCTTGCCTGTGGTTCGATTTCAGGCCGAGGAAGCGGTCGGCCCACTATCTTGAAGTGGCCCCGCGCAGCGGGACCGATTTTGGCGGCTGCTAAGTTGGAAGACCGTCTGCTGGTTGTCCTTTATCAAGCCGCCAAAGAGTTTGTCTGCTGCTGTTTCTGCTCTGCCTGTGGGCATGTGGTCAACGCGGATGCGTTGTCCACATGTCCATGGGCGACCGCCGGCGCGCCGTCGCGCCAGACGGCCAGCGGCGCGCGATAGCCGAGCGCCTGATGAAGGCGGCGCTCATTGTAGAAGGCGAAGTATTCGCCGATGCCGGCTTTCGCCTCGTGACCGTCGGCGTAGCCCTTCAGATAGACGTCCTCATATTTCAGCGAGCGCCAGACGCGCTCGATGAAGACGTTGTCCATCCAGCGGCCGCGCCCGTCCATCGAGATGCGCACGCCAGCCTCGATCAGAACGGCGGTGAAGGCCGCGCTGGTGAATTGGCTGCCCTGATCGGTGTTGAAGATCTCGGGCTTGCCGTAGCGAGCCAGCGCCTCCTCCAACGCCGCCACGCAAAACGAGGCGTCCATCGTGTTCGACAGCCGCCAGGACAGAACCGCCCGGCTCGCCCAGTCGATGACGGCGGTCAGATAGAGAAAGCCGCGGCCGATCGGAATGTAGGTTATGTCGGCCGCCCAGACTTGGTTCGGCCGGTCGATCGTCAGGTCACGCAAGAGATAAGGATAGATCTTGTGCTCCGGCGCCGGCTTGGTCGTCCTGGGCTTGGGTCCCAGCGCCTCGATGCCCATCAGCCGCATCAGTCGCCGAGCGCGCTTGCGGTCGATCGGGAAGCCCTCCTCGCTCAGCGCGCGGGCGATCCGCCGCGCCCCGAAGAATGGCCGTGCGGTGAACAGCGCATCGATGCGCCGCATCGCCTCCAGGTCGTTGTCGTTGACTGGTCGCGCCTGACGATAGACGCTCGAGCGCGCCACGCCCAGCATCGCGCACTGCCGACGAATCGACAGATCGGGATGGTTGCGGTCGAGCTTGGCTCGGCGGTCCGGCGCGCTCATTTGCCGAACCTCTTGGCGAAAAAATCATTCTCGATCGTCAGCTGACCGATCTTGGCGTGAAGCTTCTCGATCTCGCGCGTCGACGCCGCCTCGGCATCCAGCCCGACCTTCGCATCGAACGCCCGCGCCGCGTTGTCCAGAAGCTGCTTCTTCCAGGCGTAAACCTGGTTCGGATGAACCTGATAGCGTTGCGCCAGGTCGTTCACCGTCGCTTGTTCGCGCAACGCCTCCAACGCGATCTTCGCCTTCAGACGCGCGTCAATCTTCCGTCTCGTCTTCGTCATGCTCCGCTCCGTTTAAGACCATTCGGAACAGACTTCCTCCAACCAAGCCAGTGGTCCCAAAATCCGGGGCCACCTCGCTCCTTCAGGAAGCGTTTGCGGAACGTCGCGATCCTGTCGTGGTCGGGATGATCGTTGCCGGCGATGAACCGAAAGGCCTCGGAATCGTAGGTCGCCCGCTCCAGCTTGCGGCTCGAAAACACGCCCGTCGCATAACCATAGATCACAAGCGCCAGCAGCATCGAAGGGTGATAAGAGGCCGAGCCCGAACCGCGATACCCGCCGGTCATCGACCGCAAGTCGAGGCTTTCCACCACCTCGACCACGAACCTCGCCAAATGGCGCTCGGGCAGCCAATCCTCCACCGACGGCGGCAGCAAGAACCTCGTCAAGCGATCGACGATCCGGAAATTGCTCATCGCCGATAACCCCGAAGCCCCAAATAAATCAATGCCTTACTGTAGCATGATCCGAGGCCGATACGAAGCGCAAAGCGCTAAGTTCGAGCTAAGTCCGACAGGCTGCTAGTGCGTCGCCTCGTGACGCGGCGGGGCCAGAACTCGGACGCGATCCTCGATGATGGCGGGCCGAACGTTGGCCCGCCGTATGAGTTCGGACGTCGATTGGCCTTCCACCAGCTTGATCCGCTCGACCCTGCCGCCGGCGGAGCGGACGACGTCCGCGCCGACGATCTGGTCCTCCGAGTAGTCGGCGCCCTTGATCAGCACGTCCGGCATCAACGCGCCGATCAGATTGTAAGGCGTGTCCTCGTCGAAGATGACGACCAGATCGACGCAGTCGATCGCGCCCAGGACCGCAGCGCGCGACGTCGCGCGCTGCACGGGCCGCGTCGGCCCCTTAAGACGAGTTCACGGACTCGTCCGCGTTGAGGCCGACCACCAGGCGGTCGCAAAGGCGGGCCGCTCCCCGCAGAATTGCGACATGACCGGGATGCAGCAGGTCGAAGCAGCCGTTGGTGAAGCCGACGGAAAGGCCCCGCCGGCGCCAATGTTCGCGGATGGCTCGCGCCTCGCCGACCGAAGCCAATCCTCCTCTGCGGAACGCAACAGACTCCTCCTGCAGCGCCGCCTCCGCGCGCAGTTCATCGAGCGTAATGGTGGCCGTTCCGGGCTTGGAGACGACGATTCCCGCCGCCAGATTGGCGAGCCGCATCGTCTGTTCGATCGGCAGATCGCCGACCAGCCCGTAAGCAAATGTCGCCATGACGGCGTCGCCCGCGCCGGAGACGTCGAAAACAAGCTTTGCCTGCGTAGGCATGTGGATCGGCGACGAGCCCGACGAAAAATACGACATACCCTTTTCCGCCCGCGTGACCAGCAGCGCCGAGCCGGTCTGACGCATCACCGCTTCGGCGGCCAGACCGACCTCCTCGTCAGTGTGACAGTTGAAGCCGCTCGCAGCCGCAAGCTCGGCGCGATTGGGCTTGATCACGTCCGCGCCGGCGTAAAGGGAGAAGTCGCGGCGTTTGGGATCGACGATGATCGGCACGCCGCGTGCGCGCGCCATGGCGATTGCGCCGACCAGCACTCGGTCGGTCAGCATGCCCTTGCCGTAGTCTGAAATGGCGAGCGTCCTGGCGCGCGGCAGGATCGACTTGATCCTCGCGAGCACTTCGTCTTCGAGCTCTTCGGAAATCGGCGACGAATCCTCGCGATCGATCCGCATGAGATGATGGCTGCCGCCCATCAGGCGCGTCTTGGACGTCGTCATGCGCCCCGGAGTGACGATCGCCTCGGTCGTCACGCCCTCGGCGCCGAGCAGGGCCAGGAGGGACCGGCCCTCCGAGTTGTCCCCGACCAGGGTGATCAGAATCGGGGCGCCGCCGAGATGCGCGACGTTGCAGGCGACGTTTCCGGCGCCGCCCGCCACCAGCCTGTCGCGCCGGTGGCGGAGCACCGGCACCGGCGCCTCGGGCGATATTCGATCGACGTCGCCGCTGACGAATATATCCAGCATGGCCTCGCCGAGCACGACAATCGGCGCTTCCGGAATGTTGAGCAGCATTCTGGTCCCCGTCGTCTGACTGTCCGCAAGGAACAGAGATAACTTACGTTCGGGAACAATGGAAGCCGCTATTTTACCAAAAGAGCGGCTCTTCCTTAACGCAGGGCCGCCGCAACCGGCGCAAGGACGGTTTCGACCTTCACCGCCGCGCATGGGCTCGGCCCGAACAGTCCGGTCAGCTGACAAGGCAAGTCTTCATTGCGCCAGCACGGCGCGTAGGGGAAGCTTTCCTTGGTCGAAATCCGCCGCGCGGCGATGACGGCGGGTGAACAATTTGCCGTCGGTCGGTCCCAAGATCGCGATGACCGGCACGTCGAAGGTGCCCGCCGCATGCAGAAAGCCCGACCGTCGGGGCGACTTCGGGTCCGCGGAAAGATTGGTTTCGACGTGGTCAAAGATGACGTCAACCGGAGGCCCGTCGATGTCGATGACCTCGACATGCAAGTTGTTTCGAAAGAGATCGAAGAACTTCCGATCGACGATGAGCTTGACGCGGACGCGGCGGCGCTTCGAGAGCACCCTCAGGCCCGCCGTCATCATCTGGAGGTCGCCGACGCCGCCGTCGCGCGGGTGACGACGATTCCCGTCCCCTCTTCCGTTCCGCCGCGAGCGGCTTCCCGAGGCGGACGTCGCCCCAACGGAGGAGGAAGAGACAGCACGCCGCGGCGAACACTCCGATTTTGACGACCGAAGCGCGGACCATGCGCCGCGCGAAGGATCCGTCGGGAATGCGCGCACGGGACGCTGTGCGGGACGTTTTCACTAGGAGCCAGACCAGCACGCCGTCAAGTGACTGAATAAAAAACGAAAAGTCCCGTCGACAACTCCGCTGAAGCCATAATCCACGCGCTCGCCGTCCTTTCTGAAACACGCCTCGCCGGGACTGCATTGCCGCCCGCCGCAATAAGCGGCGGACCGCTCCCGCACATCATCCTAGCAGCCTGTCGGACTGGGTTTTTCGTTGGAGAGGCGGGAGCCGATTTTTGACGCGCCGGGACGGCGGAATGGCGCTTCGCGAATTCGAACTTCGACCTCGAATGCGCTTTTGACGCCGTCAGCGCCGCGTTTTGGCGGCGGGACAAGGCTCTTCCGCCCGTTCAGGCGGTCTTCAGAGTGAATAGTCTCCTTATGTTCCATGACATCGTCACGAGACTCCACTCGCCGCGCACGTTGTCGAGGCCGCGCAGGGAAAACTGTCGGAACCCCATTACCGATTTGATGATCCCGAACACCGGCTCCGGCGTCTGTTTGCGAAGCGCATAGAGCTTTCGCCCCTCTGGCGTCTTCAGCCGCCGGGCGTTGGCCTCTACCGCCGTCGGCGGTTTCGGCGCCGGGTTTTCCGGCGCCGGTTCCTGCGGTTCGGGCTTGGCTTCCAAACGCTCGGACAACGGCGGATGATGCGGCTGGCGTCCCATCGCGATGATCGGCTCGATCCCCGCCTTCTCGCAGGCCTCGACGTTGCCGGCGCTGTAATAGCCCGTGTCCGCCAGCAGCGTCGCGCAAGGGCCGACGTTCTTTTGCATCGCGCCGAGCTCGGCGAGCATCGGCTCGACCTGTTGTTTGTCGTTCGGCGCCTGCGTCACGTCCACCGCCACGACCAAATTGCTGCCCACCGCCACCGCCGCTTGGGCATTGTAACATTGCTCGAAGCCGCCGCCCGCGGTCGGCATGATGCGCGACTCCTCGTCGGTCAGATTGATCTGATCCTTTGGCTGGGGGCCTTCGGTCGGCGGCTGCGGCGGCTTGCCGCCAGGTTTCTTGCCCGTCTCGGCGATCTTGGCTTCGCGGGCGGCGAGCTTGGCTTCGTATTCCGCCTTTTCCCGCTCGTAACGCTCCTTGGCCCGCGCCTCGATCTTGGCTCGCGCCTCGGCCAGTTTCTTCAGGCGGCCTTCGCGCAACGCCAGCTCTTCCGGGATCGACAGGCCGTCGGGAAGGTCGGCCGCGTCCGCCGCCTCCGCCTTGGCGAGAAGCTCGGCGACTTCCTGTTTCAGCTGCGCTTCCAGCTTGCCTGCGTATTCGTGGGACAGCGCGCTGTGGCGGCTCGCGTTGGCGTGGATCTTGGTGCCGTCGAGCGCCACGGTCCCCATCTGTAAAACGCCCATCTCCTTGGCCAGCATCAAGACCCGCACGAACAGCGCCTCGATCTCCTTCAGGAAGCGTTTGCGGAACGTCGCGATCGTGTCGTGGTCGGGATGATCGTTGCCGGCGATGAACCGAAAGGCCACGGAATTGTAGGTCGCCCGCTCCAGCTTGCGGCTCGAAAACACGCCCGTCGCATAACCATAGATCAGAAGCGCCAGCAGCATCGAAGGGTGATAAGAGGCCGAGCCCGAACCGCGATACCCGCCGGTCATCGACCGCAAGTCGAGGCTTTCCACCACCTCGACCACGAACCTCGCCAAATGGCGCTCGGGCAGCCAATCCTCCACCGACGGCGGCAGCAAGAACCTCGTCAAGCGATCGACGATCCGGAAATTGCTCATCGCCGATAAGCCCGAAGCCCCAAACGAATCAATGCCTTACTGTAGCATGATCCGAGGCCGATACGAAGCGCAAAGCGCTAAGTTCGAGCTAAGTCCGACAGGCTGCTAGTGCAGGCCGAAACCGGCCTGGCGCAGCGGCGCCAAGAATTGCCTGCCCGTTGTGAGGAGGCCCGACGGCCTTCCCTCACGCCTCCTCCTCCTCATCCTCCTGGTCGACCGACGCCAGCCGGCGAAGCACGATCTTGCGCACCTGGATCACGCCCTCGATGGCCCCCGTGAGCAATTGTATGCGAATTTCGACCGGCTTCGACGGATCCTCGATCTCAAACCGGATCTGGCAGCCGTAGACGCCCTGAGGCGGCAATTGCGCGCGCACGATCGACAGGATCTTGGCCGCGAACACGTCCACCGCGACATGGTTATCGGAGTAGCAATCCTGCACCTCGAACGCGATGTCGGCGCTCCAAGCGCCGGCCGGCAGCGCGAAATAGGGGCCGAAGTAAACATGCCGCGCGGGCCCGGTCAGATCGATCGGGCCGATCGTCATCCGGTCCGGGAATTCCGGCCGAAGAAGCGAGTAGACCGGCCACTCCAATTTCGCGAGACGCTGGCCGTCGGCGACCACATCATATTGGTGCGCGAGAAAGTCGATGAGCTCGCCATCGAGCGGGCTCCTCTCCTCGAGCGCGGCGCGGGCCTCCTTCGCGGTCTTGTCGGGGGCCGCGACACGGCGGGCCGCAAAATCGCTGAGCCTGGCCTCCGGCTCGTCGCCGAATCCGAGGTACTGCAGGACCTTGTCCACGGAGCCGTTGTCCGCCGGCAAGTGGTAGAAGGCCACGAGTTTGCAGAGCAGGCCCGCGAGCGTCTCCTCCCGAGGGACGCCAACGAAAAGAGACACCGGAGGGGGCGCAACGACCGTCGGCTCGACGTTGACGAGCCCCATCGCCGCAAAACGCGCGGCGTCGACGCCGCCGAAGCCTCGCGAAACCACGGAGAACAGGGCGACGGTGGCGAAATCGTCGATGCAGATCGCAACGGGGGCTTGCAGATCGTAGAAAGTCGCAAGCATGTCCGGCTGGGGATAGTCGGACGCCAGAATGACAGGCCTGTTGTTCAGCGTCGACCTATCGGGAAATTGCTGGCGCAGCGCTTCCAGCGAATTGGCGACCAGCACCACGTGTTCGCCCATAGTGATCTGCACGAGCGCCCGCAGGATGTCCAAAACAGCCAGGAGCTTGGGCGACGGCGTCCCGATGACGGAGAGAAGGCGGCTCATTGAGCCGCAGCGTGTAATAGAAAGAGGGGTCCCTGTGAAGCCGTCAATGCGAACGACGTTAACACGCTGGTTGTCGACTTCGCCGAGGCGCTGCGAACCAGTTGGGCGTCGCCGAACACGCGCCGGGCCAATCCAGAGGGGGGA
Source organism: uncultured Alphaproteobacteria bacterium (assembly GCA_963819255.1). Taxonomy (GTDB): domain Bacteria; phylum Pseudomonadota; class Alphaproteobacteria; order Rhizobiales; family Beijerinckiaceae; genus Roseiarcus. The sequence goes on along the minus strand of CAWFVS010000042.1, from coordinate 127,874 downwards.
ACAGGTTGTGGCGGCAGCGCCGGCCGCATGGGCGAAAGTCGCCTCCGGATCACGGCGCGCGCGCCAACGGGCCGATGGATTTGCTTTATTGCTTCGACAATATGCACCCCGGCGAATGGAAGGTTTAGGGCGGCTCCGAGTTGCTCGATCGCAGGAGCCGAGCGAACGATATAGTTCCTTGGTATTGGCGGGAAATACAGCGCCTCTCCCCAGAAGATCGGCGAGAGAATCGCGCGGTTGAGCAGCTCGCGCAATTGGCCTCTGGAGTAGGGCGAGCCCTGGCCGAAGGGCGTCCCATCGGCGCGGGCCCAAATACCGCGGCGGCAAGGGACGACAATGATCACCCGCCCCTCGCCGGCGGTCACGCGCCAGACTTCCTCCAAAAGGGTCTCCGGTCGCTCGACCGCCTCGAGGGCGTGCGCCACAAGCAGACGATCAACGGAGCCGTCCGGCAGCGGGAGCATATCCGCCCACACGAGCGTGGACGCGCATCCTTGCTGATCCGGCCACACCGCAACTCCTTGTTGTGACGGCATCAATGCGATGCAGCGGCCGGCGCCGTCACGGAACCGATCAAGATAGGGTAATCCATATCCCAAGGCGGCGATCGTTAGACTGGATGTACTCGCCCAGCGTGACCGGATCACCCGACCCACGATTTTCCGCGTCACTTCCCCAAGCGGAGAGTTGTAGAACTCCTGGAGAGGCCGAACGTCGAGAGTCGTCACGATGCGCCGATCCAATTCCCGAGCTCTGGACGACCGCTGTGACTTTAGCGGTGAAACGAAGAACCCATGCCTTTTTGGCGACGCCGGCCATAATTCGATTACAAAGCCACACGCCGACCTATAGTTTGCGCCGATGAAAAGCACAACCTCGAGCGGACTTTTAAAGGACTCTTAATGATGGCGGGTATGCGATTTCCGAGTTTTTGCGACAATCAATGCTATCTCGAAATCTCGCTGCGCCGCGTCGCGGTCGCAAGCCAACGTCGGGTCGCCGCATCGACCAGAGGCGATAGAGTTTTACGCACGCGGGCGTGATAGTCATTCAGCCACTTGTTCTCCTCCGGCTCCATCAATTTCCATTCGATGAGCCGCAGATCGATCGGCGCAAGCGTAAGGGTGTCAAATCCGAGCATATCGCAATTGGAGTTGGCGATTATGCTCGGTTCGATGACCACGAGATTTTCGATCCGAATGCCGAATTCGCCGGCCAGATAAAAGCCGGGCTCGTTCGACAAGATCATGCCCGTCGAGAGAGGCGTCTCCGCCTTTTTCGAGATTCGATGGGGCCCCTCGTGCACGGAAAGATATGAGCCGACGCCGTGTCCGGTGCCATGGTCGAAATCCAACCCGACTTGCCAAAGCGGAAGCCGGGCCAGGACGTCGATTTGCGCCCCGGTGGTCCCTTTTGGAAACACCGCACGCGCAATCGCGATGTGCCCCTTCAAGACGCGCGTGAAGCGATCTCGCATGAGGCGCGTTGGCCGGCCGATTGCAATCGTCCGGGTTATGTCCGTCGTACCGTCCTCGTATTGTCCGCCGCTATCGATGAGAAGGAGCCCTCGACCAATCATCGCGTTTGACGTCACAGTGACCCGGTAATGCGGCAGGGCGGCGTTCGGGCCCGCCGCGGCGATCGTGGGAAATGAAATATCCTTTAGCCCACCCGTTTCCCGTCGAAAGGTCTCCAGCGCATTGACCACGTCGATTTCTGTCAATTTTCTGCGAGTTGCTTCTGCGTCGATCCAAGCCAGAAACCGCGTCATCGCCGCGCCGTCGCGCTGATGTGCGGCCCTCGCCCCAGCGAGTTCCGCCTTGTTTTTTACCGCTTTCTTCAGCGAAATCGGGTCCTTGCCGATCTCTGCCTTCCCGCCGGCTTTTTCCAAAACTTGCGTGAGAAAGGCCGGCGCCGTCGCGGCGTCGAACACCACGTGCGCGCCATCCTGACCGAGCCGCCGAACGAACGGTTCGAGGGCGTCCGGCTCGAGCAGCTCGGCGAGTTCGCCGAGTCCATCCCAAACGGCGTCCGAAAGCTTTCGAGAAGTCCAGAAAAAGGATCGGCCGCTCCTTGCTCCGAACGTAGGCAAAACCGAGCGGCAAAGGCGTATGGGACACGTCGCCGCCGCGAATATTGAACAGCCACGCCAAGTTGTGCGGGTCGCTTACAAGCAATCCGTCGACGCCGTCGAGAGCCTCTTGGATATCGGCGATCTTGGCTGCGGCGCTTTCGCCCGCAAAGCGCAGCTTGTGCTGCGTAATAACGCCCAGCGGAGGCGCCGGGCGCTCTTTCCAGATCGCATCGATCGGATTGGCGTCGACGCCGATCAGATGTGCCTGAGCCTTGCGGCAAGCCGAGGAAAATTTCGATACCGAGTCCGGAGTGTGAAGGCGAGGGTCATAGCCGAGCCTGTCGCCAGGCCTCAGGTTCCGCTCGATCCATTCGGCAGGCGGATCATCGACTGAGTGTCGCAGTTCGAATGCAGACCCGTCGACCTGTAATTTCGCCTGCTCGGTATAACGGCCGTCGACAAACAAGGCCGCCTTGTCCTTCAGCACGACCGCAATTCCCGCTGATCCGGCAAAGCCAGTGAGCCAAAGCAGCCGCTCGGCGTTCGCTGGGACATACTCGTTCTGATGTTCGTCAGCCCGAGGAACGATAACCCCTTGTATGCCGAGTTTTTCCAATTCGCGTCGCAGTTCCGCCAACCGCTCATTGCGATTTTCGGGACCTCCCAATTCGGCAAATGATTGAAACCGACTTTCGAACACGGGAATGTCCTCCAGAAACCGCGGCGCGGCCTGCCCAATTGGGGCTCGGGAATCTTCGAAAGCGCGTCGGCGACCGAGCCGATGTGCGCTTGCCGTGGAAAGCCGCGCCACGCGGCTCGCTGCTCGTCCGTTAAAGCTTGCCCACAATCTCGCCGGCGCGCAAGGTCGGCGCGGCATTCCTTTTGCCGTCCAAAGAATGCGAGTTCGCGTGGCTGGCGTTCGCCCGGGATAATAGCTAAAGCCGCACGCAAAGTGGTCCGGCTTTGGCCGTCTTTCGGGGATCGCGTGTTACGATTCGAAAACGTTGGTTTGCGTTACGGGATGGGGCCGGAGATCGTCGGCGACCTCAATTTCTCTATTGCCCCCCAAAGCTTTCAGTTTGTCACCGGTCCCTCCGGCGCCGGCAAGACCACCCTCCTGAGACTGATGTTGTTGTCGCTGCGACCGACGCGAGGAACGATACATATCTTCGGGCAGGACGCTGTGACATTGAGCAAGGAGCAGATCTCGGCGCTGCGCAGGCGGATCGGGGTCGTGTTCCAGGACTTCCGCTTGCTCGACCACCTCACGACTTACGAGAACGTCGCGCTCCCACTGCGTGCAATGGGCCGGGCGGAATCGGAGTACCGCGCCGAAGTCATCGAGTTGCTTCGATGGGTCGGTCTTGGCGAACGGATCAACGCCTCGCCGCTCATCCTGTCCGGCGGCGAGAAGCAGCGCGCGGCAATTGCTCGAGCGCTCATCGTCCGCCCAGAGCTGCTTCTCGCCGATGAGCCGACCGGAAACGTCGACCCCGGGCTCGCGCGCCGGCTTCTGCGGCTGTTCATCGAGCTGCATCGGCTCGGAACGGCGGTCGTGATTGCAACCCATGACCTGCCGCTCATGGACCAGTTCGGTTTCGCGCGCCGTCTCGTTGTTGGCAACGGAAAGCTCGTGTCCTTCGACGGCGCTTTGACATGAAGGAGCCGGTACACGACAGGCGGCTTGCGCTTGCGCCCCAGGCTGCTCTGAACCGACCTATGCCGCTCATTCCGCGCGAGTTGGTCGCCGGACGCGCCTTGGCGGCCGTCATCGCGATCATGACCTTTCTGGCGTGCTTGACAGCCGGCGGCGCTTTGCTTTTGGCCCAAGCGTCGCAGAGCTGGCGATCCGATGTTCTGCGGGAAGTCACGGTACAGGTGAAACCCGGCGCCGGGGATGACGTCGAAAGCCTCGTCGCCAAGGCCGCTTTGATCGCGGCGCAAGCGCACGGCGTGAAGCACGTCCGTGTCTATTCTGCCGCCGAATCAGGCAAATTGCTGCAGCCCTGGCTAGGCGATGGACTCGACCTGAGCTTGCTGCCCATTCCTCGGATTCTCGTCGTCGACATGCAGGGATCTGCTGAAGAGGACGTGGCCGGGTTCCGCGAGGCTTTGGCGCGTTCGGTTCCCCAAGCCTTCCTCAGCGATCGGCGGGTTTGGGCGGGCCGCCTCGGAAAAATGGCCGGCGCAGTCGTCGTCCTCGCGTCCGCCTCGTTCGCCTTGATGATTGTTGCGATGGCCATTGCGATCGGCTTCGCAACCCGAGGCGCAGTCGCCGCAAATCGCGAGATTATCGAGGTGCTGCATTTCGTCGGGGCTTCCGACAGCTTCGTCGCCAGGGAATTCGAGAGTCATTTCCGTAACGTCGGCTTTCGAGGAGCTCTGATTGGAGATTCGTCGGCGATGGCGTTCTTCTTGGCGGGGGCCGCCCTCTTGCGATGGACGACCGCTTCGACAGGCGGCGCGCAAATCGCCGCCCTGTTCGGATCTTTTGCGCTCAATCCGACGGGATATGCGGCGTTAATCTCGATCGGCGTCGCCGTAACTGTTCTCACCGGCTTGGTCTCCCGAGCAATCGTCTTACGACACCTGCGTGGACTCCTGTGACGACAAACTCTCTTTCCCGTTTCGAACGATCCGCGGGAGCAATGCTCGTTGTTCGATCCGTTGCGTTCAACCTTCTCTTTTACACGGCGCTCGTCGTGTTGATGATCGTGGGTCTGCCGACGATTTTGACCGGTCGGCGAGGGATATTTGCGCTTGCTTCACTTTGGCGCGCTGTTTCAGTCTGGCTGCTTGAGTATATTTGCTGCTTAAAGCTGGAGTATCGCGGCGTCGAGAATATTCCGCCGGGCGGCGTTCTAATCGCCGCCAAGCATCAGTCCTTCCTCGAGACTTTCGCTCTTCTTAAATACGCGCCAGATTTTGCCATCATACTCAAGCGGCAACTGACCTACATCCCGTTGTTCGGCCTCTATCTCATCGTCTCGAAGCAGATCTCGATCGACCGAGCCCGGGGACGGCAGGCTTTGCAACAAATCGCCGCCGCCACGAAGCCCGTTCTCGCCGCGGGCCGGCAGATCTTCATTTATCCCGAAGGCACTCGGCGTCCGCCCGGCGCGCCGCCGAAATATAGACCTGGGGCCGCCGCCATCTACGCCGAGTCGGGAGCGCCATGTCTGCCGGTCGCGGTTAACACAGGTCTTTTCTGGAGAAGAAGGGGATTCGTGCGCCGGCCGGGCGTGGCCGTTATCGAGTATCTGCCGCCGATCGCACCCGGACTCGATCGGAACGAGTTCGCTGCTCGGTTGCAAGATGCGATAGAAGCGGCCTGTGCCCGCCTCAACGCGGAAGCCGTCGCACAAGATCCCTCTCTTGCGCGGGTCGTTGCAGAAGGCGCCCTGTGCGACGAAACGCGCGCCGGGGCTTGATCCAGCATGGAGCCCAACCCGCGCCGACGCGGCGCCGACCGCAAGAGGATGCGGTGCCGACCGCAAATCGATGCCAACTCCAGACAAGACCCTCCCATTGCCATTCTAAGCCTTTTCAAGGGTTTGGCCGTCGCAAGCGGAGAAAAATAAAGGTTGCGGGAGGGGCGCTGCGGGGGCGATGGAGTAGACATACCAGAGGTGTAATCCATCCTCCCCTTCCCCTTGATGAGCGCGCCTCGTTCTTTATCTGTACCGGACTCTTCGATAATTTGCAAGAAGACGCCGCAGAACATCTCGCCGCCGCACGGTCCGTCCCTCTCACGCCAATCGCGCGAAGCGCATCGCGGGCGCAGCCGCTTTCGCAGCAGAGCGCCATGCGGGCGTCCTCAGGCCGCACAGCGCTGCAACAGGAGGGAGCAGGGATTTGCCCGCCAACGAACAGGGAGTTTATTCGACAGAAGCGGGAGCGGATTGGAAGGATAGGGAGTTTGACGCAATCAGGTCGACGTCATGCCTTTTTGGCGCGAAGGGCAAAGGCCAGGTTCCGCGCATGCAACTTGTGAGTGCGCGCCTCCATGTCTCGACTTCAGGTTATGAGGCGACAGATATGATTCGAACTTTGAGACGCTGAACGAGATGCGCTTGCGCTCCGACATTTGGGTCGCCGCCTATCTGCGGCGCTGCGGCGCAGAAGGAATACCTGCTGTGCTGCGGCGCCGAGGCGCGCCGGAGGCCGGCGCGATCTTTGTGAGGATTGATCGTCTTGATGGAAGGTCGGCGCTTTACGGGCCCGCGCCGTCATTTTCGGGAACCGAATCCGGGCGCGGCGTCGAGAGGACCTTCACAAGAATGCATGTCTCTGACTGGATAGACGATCAGAAAGCGGAGAATAGGCTGGCGCGGGAGCTGTCATTCGATCCCGACATTTGGATCGTCGAGGTTGAGGATCGGGAGGGCCGACCGCGGCTTGACTTGGCGCCCCATGAGCCTGGCCGGCGCGACCCAGCATAAGAACGCCTTGCCGAGCAGAGGACGCGCCGCTTTTCGATCATGCGGAACAGACCAGTCGGAATGAACAGTCGGTTGTGTCTGCGGCGAAATTCAACTCGGCGCAAAGGCCCAGCCAGCCCGTTGGGTCGGATGCCATTAACTCTGTCGAAAGGGTAAAAGCCTAGTTTTGGCCGATCGGATCAACGTCGACGGCGGCAAAAATTTCGGCTTTGGCTGACCAAAGGGAACCATATCGCCATAGGCGGCGCGACAATTCGAAGTGTGTGATCACGATTGCTTCGCTTTCTCTCCGCAGCACCTCAGAAGAATGTTAATGGCGCTCGCTCCATCCATCGCAATACTGTTTCCAGCATTGATGGTCCTGTCGGCTTCGATGGACTTTCTGACAATGAGGATCCCGAACCAGATCCCGGCGGCTCTTGCGCTCGGCTACCTGGTGCTGGCGGCGGCGGCGCCTCTGCCGTTTCAAGCGGTTCTTTCCGATCTCTCATGCAGTCTCGGAATTCTGGTCATGACGTTCGTCATGTTCTCGCTTCGTTGGATCGGTGGGGGCGACGCGAAGCTCGCCGCGGCGACAGCCTTGTGGATGGGATGGGGCTCGATCCTCGACTACGGGATCACGGCTTCCGTCTGCGGAGGTCTCCTTACCGTCGGCCTGTTGATGGCGCGCGCCAGGCCGCTTCCCACGATCCTCGCGCAGCACTCGGGGATCGCTCGGCTGCACGATCGGGCGACTGGCGTACCCTATGGAATCGCGCTGGCCGTCGCCGGGCTGATTGAATATCCCCAGACCGCCTTGTGGACAACAGCTTTACGCTAGCTCAGGGGTAGCTTGCACCGCCGACTTCATGCTATTCCAAGGAAATTTTTGATTTGAATACCGGTCTTTCCAAGCTACAGGTTTCCTCAACGGAACAACAATTGGCATCTATATTATCTTAATCAGTCGCTCCTCCTCATCAAAATGGCCGCGTTAACCATGTCTTGATGACCTGGCGTCTAAGAGAATGACAGAACGATCGCTGGCTGAGGATTTGGCGCCCGATGAATTAAAGACTGCTCATTGCCGGCGCCATCGCCGTCGTGGCTTTCGGGGCCGCATACGCGCTTTTCGGAGTGGGTCAGACCGCCCGGCCCTCGACACCGCTGGCCCTGCCGGCCCCTCCGGTCGATATCGATCAGGTGCTGGTCGCCCGGCAAGAACTGCCGATGGGAATCTCCGTCAACGAGGGCGCCGTCGGGTGGCAAACCTGGCCGAAAGCGGGGCTGTCCGAATTGATGATCACCAAGTCGGGCAGCCCGAACGCCATCCAGGACGTCAAAGGCTCCATGACGCGCGTCGCGATCATGCGTGGCGAACCGATCCGCCGCGACAAGCTGATCAAGCCCGGCGACGGCGCCGGCTTCATGTCAGCCATCCTGCCGAGCGGCATGCGAGCGGTCGCAATCAAGATCGACAACAGCGGGGATTTGTCGGCTGGCGGATTCATCCTGCCCAATGACCGTGTCGATGTGGTCCGCATCGCGCGCGATGACGAGGCGACAAAGGCTCGCGGAGTCGAAGTCTTCACTTCGCAGACCATTCTCGCCAACGTTCGCGTGCTTGCGATTGGTCAGAACGTCGAGGAGCAGAACGGCAAGAAAGTCGTTACCGGCGCCAACGCCACCTTGGAGTTGAACCCCGACCAGGTCAATCTGATCATTCTCGCCCAGCATTCGAGCAACTCGAATCTCCATCTCGTCCTTCGCAGCTTGGCCGACAGCGGAGGCCCGGCCGAAACCGTCGTCGGCGAACCCGGCGGGTCGAAGGGCGAATTGACCATCGTTCGCTTCGGCGCCGCGCAGCAGGCCATCCGATGACCCCGCTTCGATTCGCCTTTCGCGCCGCGCTCGCCCTCAACGTCGTGGCGGCTGTGGCGGTCGCCACCCCCTCGGCGGCCGGACCCGACTTGTCCCAACTGATGACGAACGTGAGCGGCCGCCTGATCAAGAACCTGCAGCTTGGAGTGGGCAAGTCCGTCATTGTGGACCTGCCGGAAGATGCGTCGGAAATCTATGTGGGCGATCCGAGGATCGCCAACGCGATCGTCCGCTCCGCCAGAAGAATTTACGTTTCCGGTATCGCGAACGGACAAACCACCATCTTCGCGCTGGGAAGAGACGGTCGAAAAATCGCAATCGTCGACGTCGCGGTCGGGCGCGACGTCGGAGAATTGTCCCAACTCCTCGATACGGCAATTCCCGGCAACGACATTCACGTTCGCACGGTCGCCGATTCGATCATCCTGACTGGATCGGTCGCGTCGGCTGGAGACGCCCAAAAAGCCGTAGACATCGCGTCCGGCTTCGTTGCGAGCAACCCCAGTTCTCTCTCTTTCGGACCCGCGGGAATGACCGCTTCCGGCGGATCGAATGGAAAAGTCATCAATTCTCTGACGATCCGCGGGCTCGATCAGGTGAGTCTCAGGGTCACGGTGGCCGAGATTCGCCGTGAGATCGTCAAGCAGCTCGGGGTCACGATGAGCGGCAGCGGTCCGAACGGCAGCTTCAGGCTCGATAACCCTTTCGCGATCAACGGCGCGCTTACTGCGACCGAAGCGACGTTGAGCTGGGTCAGGGGGAGCGGAAACTTCAGCGCCACCTTGCAGGCCTTCGAGCGCCAAGGCGTCGCCCATACGCTCGCCGAGCCGACGGTCACGGCGGTTTCCGGCGAAAACGCAAAGTTCATGGCCGGCGGGACCATTCCCATCGCAAACAGCCAATCCTGCACGGGGGGACTCTGTCAGATCGGGTTCATCCAGCAGCCTTACGGCGTGACCCTGAATTTCACGCCGGTCGTGCTGTCGGAGGGGCGCATCCAGCTCCGCATCGCGACCGAAGTCACCGATGTCGACTATTCGACCCAGGTCACCTTTAGCGGCGTTTCGGTTCCCGGATTCCGAACCCGCAACAACGTCACCACCGTCGAACTGCCGTCGGGAGGATCGATCGCCACCGCGGGCCTGATCTCGACGCAAGCCCAGCAGGCGATCAATGGCTTGCCGGGATTGATGAACCTGCCGGTCCTCGGCGCGCTCTTTCGCTCCCGCGACTATCAGCGCAACGAAACCGAGCTGTTGATCATCGTGACGCCCTACATCGTCCATGCCATCGACCCGGATCAGATCGTCAGGCCGGACCAGAATTTTGAAGATGCGAGCGACCCGCAGGCCGTGCTGCTCGGCCGAGTGAACCGGATCTATTCGAGATCGGGGGCGCTTCGACCGTTGCCGGGCTATTCGGGGAAGATCGGATTCGTCACTCAGTAGATGCGAGCGACACAATGACCAGCATCGAACAGCTCAGACCCAAAGCGAAGCCGCTGGCGCGGCGCGGCGTCAGCCTCTGTTTGTTGGCGCTCGCCTGCTGCCTGCAACCCGGCTGCACGACCGATTATGCTTCGTCCGACCCCGCATTTCCTGGCGATTTCCAGGCGCGCCATCCGATCGTGCTCGCTTCTGCGCCGGCGCGCATGAATGTCTACCCCATCGCCGGAGCGCTCGACGCGCGCACGGTCGCGAACCTGCGCGGCTTTGCCGAACGATACCGGGAGATTGGCTCGGGCGAGATCGTGATCTTGACCCCCAGCCGGAGGGAATCCGACGCAAGGGCCGTCAACGAAATCCGCAGGGTCCTCGCGGGCGCCGGCTTGCGCGGCAGGGTCGCCATCGGCTCTTACGCGCCTTCCGACCCCGACGGCGCAGCGCCGATCCAAGTGGCCTTCATGGGTCTCAAAGCGGAGGTCAGAACGCCTTGCGGACTGTGGCCGCAGGACCTCGCGTCCGGATCGTCCGTCGAAGGCTGGAAGAACGAGCCATACTACAATTTCGGATGCGCGACCCAGTCCGTCATCGCCGCTCAGGTCGACGATCCGCGCGAATTCGTCCAGCCGCGAGCTCTGGGTCCGTCCGACGTCGCCATGCGCACACGGGCCATCGAGGACGTCCGCAATGGGCAGGATCCGAGCACCGATTGGAAGACCCAACTTACCCCCATCGGGGGGCCCGGGGGATGACCGCCGCCGGTCTTCGCGAGAACGCTGCAAGCCACCCAGGTCCTGCGATTGACCCGCTGCCTCGCATCTCGATTCAGGCTTTCTGCGAAACGGCCGAGGTCGCCGCCATGATCGGCGCCGCAGCGGCGGATCGAAGAATGGCCAAGACGCAGGTCAGGCAGAATACGGGAGGCGCTTCGGCTGCGATCGAAGCCTATCGAAACGCGCCGACGCCGAACGTCATCGTCCTGGAAGCGCCGCTCGATGGAGGTAATCTGATTGATCGTCTCGACGAACTCGCGCACATGTGCGACCCCGGGACGAAGGTGGTTGTTCTCGGCAGGACGAACGACATCGTTCTCTATCGGCAGCTGGTGGCTCGCGGCGTCAACGAGTATCTCGTGGCCCCGTTCGAAGTCGCCGATTTCCTCCGCGCCATCTCCCACCTCTTCCGTTCCCCCGGCGCCAAGCCGCTGGGGCGCTTGATCGGAGTGGTTGGCGCGAAGGGCGGAGTCGGCGCCTCGACAATTGCGCACAATCTGGCATGGTCCCTTGCCTCGATCACCGAGATGGCCACGATCATCGCTGATTTCGATCTGGCCTTCGGGACCGCCGCTCTCAACTACAACCAGGACCCGCCGCAGGGAGTCGCCGATGCAGTGTTCGACCCCGAACGAGTGGACGCCATGCTCGTGGACCGGGTGCTGTCCAAGTGCGGCGACCGCCTCAGTCTGCTCGCGGCGCCAGCGACCCTCGATCGTATCCTCGATTTTTCGGAAACGTCGTTCGATACGCTGCTCGACGCCATGCGCGCCTCGACGCCATGGACCGTGCTCGACATCCCGCATGTCTGGAGCGGATGGGCCAGACGCACCCTGATCGCCGTCGACGAGGTCGTGGTGGTCGCAAATCCGGATCTCGCAAATCTGCGCAACGCGAAAAATCTGATCGACTTCCTCAAGGGCGCGCGTCCGAACGACCATTCGCCACGGCTCGTTCTCAACGCCGTGGGCATGATGAAGCGCCCGGAAATCGCACTGGCCGAATTCGCCAAGTCCGTAGAGATGGCCCCGGTCGGCGTCATCCCGCACGACGCGAAATTGTTCGGATCGGCGGCCAACAACGGACAGATGATCGCTGAAATCGAGCCGAAGGGAAAAGCCGCGCAGATGTTCGTCGACCTCGCGGCTGCGGTCGCGGGACGCCGCGAGCAGGCAAAGGCGAGGAAAGGCTTCTTCAATTCCCTTGTCGGAAGATCCCAGCGCATCCGGGCCTAGAGGAATTGGCGCGCTTCGCCCGGGCGCGCAGCCGTGAAGGAAGCTAGAAATGTTCGGCAAGCGCGGAAATTTGGCTCCAGGCGCGCCGCCGCTTCCTGCGGGCGCTGTGATCGCGAGCGCGGTCCCGGAGCCTGCCAAGCCGCCGACCCACGCGAGCGCGCCGGAACGCAAGTCCGACGCCTACTATCAGATGAAGTCGCTGATCTTCAGCGCCTTGATCGAAGCGATCGATCTCGCTGCGCTGTCCAAGCTGGACACGGAATCGGCTCGGGAGGAGATTCGCGACATTGTGCACGAGATCGTCACGATAAAGAATCTCGTGCTGTCCATTGCCGAGCAAGAAGACCTGCTCAACGACATCTGCAATGATGTCCTCGGCTTTGGCCCGCTCGAGCCCCTGCTCGCGCGAGACGATATCGCCGACATCATGGTCAACGGCCCGGCTCGATGCTTCATCGAGGTCGCCGGCAAGATCCAGCTGACCAACGTCCGCTTTCGCGACAACGCACAGCTGATGAACATCTGCCAGCGGATCGTCAGCCAGGTCGGAAGGCGGGTCGATGAAGCTTCGCCGATTTGCGACGCGCGTCTTCTCGACGGGTCCCGCGTCAACGTCATCGCGCCCCCGCTGGCAATCGACGGGGTGGCGCTTACCATCCGAAAGTTCAGGAAGGACAAGCTCACGCTGGACCAGCTGGTGCGGTTCGGCGCGATCTCTCCGGCCGGGGCCGAGATTCTGAAAATCATCGGCCGGGTGCGCTGCAACGTCATCATTTCTGGCGGGACCGGTTCGGGCAAGACGACGCTTCTGAACTGCCTGACGAATTACGTCGACCACGACGAGCGCGTCGTCACTTGCGAGGATGCGGCGGAGCTGCAGCTTCAGCAGCCACACGTGGTGCGGCTCGAGACCCGCCCCCCCAATCTCGAGGGCGCCGGGCAAATCACGATGCGCGACCTCGTCAAGAACTGCCTGCGCATGCGTCCCGAGCGCATCATCGTCGGCGAAGTGCGCGGCCCCGAAGCGTTCGATCTCCTTCAGGCGATGAATACCGGCCACGACGGCTCCATGGGCACCTTGCACGCGAACTCGCCGCGCGAGGCGCTCAGCCGAATGGAGTCCATGATCACCATGGGCGGCTACACCTTGCCGACCAAAACGATACGCGAAATGATCTCCTCCTCGATCGACGTGATCATACAGGCCGCTCGCCTGCGCGACGGCTCCCGCCGGATCACGCACATCACCGAAATCGTGGGCATGGAGGGCGACGTCATCATCACTCAGGACCTCCTCGTCTACGACATTCTCGGCGAAGACGCGCAAGGGAGGCTGAAGGGCCAGCATCGCTCCACCGGAATCGGTCGGCCGCGTTTCTGGGAGCGGGCGCGTGTTTTTGGCGAGGAAAAGCGCCTCGCGGCGGCTTTGGACGCGTCCGAAGCCCCCGAAGCGCGCTAGTCGCGGGAATGGGACCCCTATAGCATGCTCAACCCGATGGTGATTGCGGGGTCGTTGGCGGTCGGGCTCGGCGGACTGGCGTTTCTTTTCGTCGGAGGCGAGTCGCGCGCGCAAAAGAGGCGGGCGGCCGTCGGTCGGGCGCCGACCAGAGCGATCGCCGTCTCCGCTCAGGATCAGAGAGCCACGCGCAAGAAGCAGATCGCTGAGGGCCTGCGCGACCTCGAGAAGGCGAATCGAAAGCGGCGCAACCTGCAGGCCAGGATCGAGCAGGCTGGGCTCTCGATGAGCCGCCAGCGATTCGTCGTGGCGTGCGTGGGCGTTGGTCTCCTGCTCGGCGCGGGGACCTGGCTCGAATCGAAGAACGCGCTGCTCGCGGCGATGGTCGCCGTGATCGGCTCGGCCGGCCTGCCGAGATTTATGCTCGAACGGCTCCGCCGGCGACGGGTCGCGAAGTTCGTCGCCAACTTCCCCAACGCGATCGACATCATCGTCCGCGGCGTCAAGTCCGGCCTCCCGCTCGGCGACACGATCCGCATCGCGGCGAACGAGGGCGCCGAGCCGGTGAAGTCCGAGTTCGTGAAGGTCGTCGAGTCGCTTTCGCTCGGCCTGACGCTTCCCGAAGCGGTCGAACGGATGGCGCAGCGGATTCCAGTCGCCGAGACGAACTTCTTCTCGATCGTCATATCGATCCAGGGGCAGGCGGGAGGCAATCTTTCCGAGGCGATCGGCAATCTCTCTCGCGTCCTTCGCGAGCGCAAGAAAATGAAGGGGAAGATCGGCGCCATGTCGATGGAGGCGAAGGCCTCGGCCGCCATTATCGGCGTGGTGCCGTTCCTAGTGGTCGGCGCCCTCTATGCCTCTTCGCCCTCTTATGTCTCGCTCCTGTGGACCACTTCCCACGGACGCATGATCACCGGCATCGCGATCTGCTGGATGGCCATCGGGGTCGCGATGATGAAAAAGATGATCACCTTCGATATCTGAGCGGGGGCGCTGCCGTGTGGGATCTCATCGAGTCCAAAGTGACGGACCCGCGGACGCTGGCCTTTCTGCTCGCGGCGGCGGGTTTGGCCGCGACTTTGGTCGCGCTTGCGTCGCCCTGGCTGCAAACCGATACGCTGTCGCGTCGAATCAAGGCTGTCAGTACGGAGCGTGAGCGCATCCGCGTCCGCGAGCGCGAGAGGCTGCGCTCGGCGCAGACGAAGTCGACGTTGCGGGTGAAGCCGAGCGGGCTCGTCAAACAGCTGGTCGACACGCTCAAACTCTCGACGTGGCTCAGCACCGAGACGGCGAAGGCGCAACTCGCCCAGGCCGGATACCGCGGAGCAGGCGCCGAGTACGTCTTCCTCGCGTTCCGCTTGATCGCGCCGATCGCCTTCTTTCTGATCGCAGCCGTCTATTCCATCTTCATTGTCCACTGGGACCGACCTTTGATCGTCAAGATCGGGGCCGCAGTCGCCGCCGCCTACGCCGGCATCAAGGCGCCGGAGCTGTTTCTGCGCAACACGATCGCCAAGAGAGGCAAGGAGCTGGAGAGGGCCTACCCGAACACTCTCGACCTTCTCCTGATCTGCGTCGAATCCGGCATGTCGATCGAGCTCGCCGTGCGCAAGGTCAGTCAGGAGATCGGGGTCGAGAGCGTCGCCATGGCCGAGGAAATGGCGCTGCTCGCCGCCGAGATGTCATTTCTAGAGGAGCGGCGGACCGCCTTCGAGAATCTCGGCACGAGGACGGGCCTCGAGTTCCATTCGCTCGTTGATCACTGTTCTTTCGCAGTCCGAGCGCTACGGCACGCCGCTTGGCGCAGCGCTGCGCGTCCTTGCCCAGGAGAGCCGAGACCAGCGCATGACCGCGGCGGAAAAGAAGGCCGCGGCTCTCCCCCCCACCCTGACGGTGCCGATGATCCTCTTCTTCCTGCCCGGCCTTTTCGCCGCGATTCTGAGTCCGGCCGCCATCCAGATCAATCACTGGACTTAGAGGGCGACGGCATTGTCGCGCGCCCTATAATTGACATTCAGGTAGTCGGTCCGGGTATGGCCACGATCTCGTCTGGATTCGACGAACTGAGCGCAACCGCCGGATCTTATTCCGGCCATTATCGACCAAGGCGATCCGGTCTATTTTCCGTTGGCGTAGCCTCAGAGAGTTGAATTGAGTTGAACCCAAACTTGCCGCCATGCAGCGATGGGCAAACTTATATCGGCCTGGCCAATGAAGATTCCCATTAACTTGATGCAACCGCGCGCGTCGATGTGGCCACCTCCGCGGCACGCAACGCCTGATCGAGATCCTCAATGATATCCTGCGTGTGTTCGATCCCAACGCTGAGCCGGATGGTTTCGGCGCTGACGCCCGCTCGAAGCCGCTCCTCGGCAGTCATTTGTCGATGGTTGTTGAAGCCGGATGTCAGCATAAGGTGCGCGTATCGCCGATGTTGACCAATCGCTTCACGAGCTTGAGTTTGTCGTAGAACGCCTTGGCTGCATCGAAGCCTCCTCCGACGCGGAAGGTGATCAGCGACGGCGCCCGCCCCCCAGGTACTTGCGCGCGAGGTCATAATAGGGGCTGTCAGGAAAGCCGACGTAATCGACCCCTTCAACGCACGGATCGGAGTGCAAGAAATGGGAGATCTCACGTGCGTTCTCCACATGTCGCTCCACTCGCAGCGCAATTGTCTCGATGCCCAGCAGGATCAGAAAGGCGCTAATCGGCGCGAGAACCGCTCCTGTCGGGCGCTGATAGACGCTCCGCGCTCGGGCGACGAACGCCTCCCGACCAAACCGGCCGGCGTCAACGAGCCCGTGATAGGACTGGTCCGGCTCGCAAACATGGGATACCGTGATGCTGAGACGTCCAGGCCCGAGGCGACAATCGCACCGCCCATTACGACGCCATGACCGCCCATGAATTTGGTCAGGGAGTGGACAACAATGTCGGCCCCATGTTCGATCGGCCTCAGCAGGATCGGGGTCGCCACAGTATTGTCGACGATCAGCGGCGACCCGCGCACGTGCGCGACGTGAGCGAGCGCTTCGATATCGGAGATATTGCCTGCCGGATTGCCGACGATTCACAAAAGACCGCACGTGTGGTTTCGTCGATCAAAGGCGCGATATCTTCGACGCGGTCGCTGCCGGCGAAGCGGGCCTGGACGCCGTGCCGTTTCAAGGTGTGAGCGAGCAAGGTGTACGTCGTGCGTAGAGCTGGGGCGGCGCGACGATGGTCCTGCCTCGATCGCTGAGGTCAGGAAAGCGTATGCGAGTGCAGCCTGACCGGACGCAACCGCGCGAGCGGCAATACCCCCCTCGAGCTACGCGAGCCGCTTCTCCAAGATATCCGTGGTCGGATTGGAGATTTGGCTGTAGCGAAAGCCGGGAATCTCCAAATTGAACAGCGCGGCCGCTTCCTCCGTGCTCTCGAATTGATAGGCGACGCTCTGACAGATGGGCGGCGCAACAGCTTTGGATGCAGGATCGCACGCAAAACCGCCGTGTATTGAAATTGTTTTCTTTGCGCATGGACGCGCCCTCAGGCTGTCGTGGTAGGAAACAAAAGCGCTTCCGCCTGGAATAAGATGTCAAGACCGACTATGTGCAAAAGCCGACGTACTTTCAACGGCGGCTCCCAACGGTTCAACATAGGGAGAGGAAATGCAACTCGTTGGTTGATAACCTGTTGACGGAATTCACCCTTGTGGTGTGAGTAATACCCGAGGGGCAATCTGGGATTCTGCTGCTGATCAAAAAGCGCTGGTATCTCAGCGAATTCGCACGCGCGCCGCACCATCCCACGCCCGAATTCGAATTTCCCGCTCCGGTGGGAATCAATCTGTGTTCGGTTCCGCCTTCCCACTGGCGCCGGACGGACTTGGCGGGCATATTGGCCCGGAGCCGTCAGGGGCGACTTGCCTCTCCTTCATGAAACAGCCGGACAAATGTCGACTGCCCTCGCCGCCAAGGGGTCCGCCGCCAAACGCTTCGACGCCTGGAGCCGCGGCTACGCGCCCATGCCGGGAATTCCCGATGAGTTCATGGATGCGGATGGCCGTTGCCGTCCGCATTGGCGGCGCATGCTTTCGGCTCTCGCCGCGTATGAGCCGAACGAAATGCAGCAGCGGTTCTCGGCCGCCGATCGAAGAATCCGCAGCCGCGGGCTTTCCTACCGCGTCGCAGGGGAGAAGGACGAGCGGGTCTGGCCGATCAGCCGAATGCCGCTGCTGGTCGCAGAGGCCGAGTGGCGCGAGATCGCGCAAGGCGTCGTTCAGCGGGCGGAGCTTCTTGAGCGCGTCCTCGCCGACATTTATGGCAAGGCCGGCTTGATCGCCGATGGCGCGCTGCCCGCCGCCGCGGTTTCTGGCTCGACGGATTTCCTCGCCGCGATGAGCGGCGTCAAGCCGCCGGGCGGACGATGGTTGCGTCTGTACGCCGTCGACATCGGGCGCGGTCCGGACGGCGGATGGTGGGTGCTCGGAGACCGGGCGCAGGCCCCCTCGGGCTGCGGCTATGCGCTGGAGAACCGGCTCGTCGTTTCCCAGGCCTTCCCCGATCTCTACGCGCAACTCAATGTCGAACGGCTCGCGCCTTTCTTTCGCGCGCTCGGCGGCGGGTTGAAGTCGGCCGGGGAGCGGGCGGAGCCGCGCATTGGAATCATGAGCCCGGGTCCCATGAGCCTGACCTACTCCGAGCAGGCCTATCTCGCCCGCTATCTCGGCTTTCTGCTGGTCGAGGGCGACGATCTCGTCATGCGCGAGGGTCGCATCTTCGTGCGGACGATCGCCGGCCTCAAGCGCTGCGACGTCATCTGGAGGCATGTCGACGCCGACTGGTGCGACCCGCTCGAACTGAACTCGTCCTCGCGCATAGGCGTGCCCGGGCTGCTCGAGGCCATTCGGCAGGGCGGCGTCGCGGTTGAAAACATGCCCGGCGCCGGATTGATCGAATCGCGCGCCATGCTCGCCTTCTTGCCCGCTCTCTCCCGATCCCTGCTCGGCCAAGATCTCATGATGCCCAACGTCGCGACTTGGTGGTGCGGTCAATCCCGCGAGCGCGATCGGGTGCTCGACGAGTTCGACCGGATTTCGATCGCCTCCGCGTTCGGCGGCGAGCTTCCGGCTTTGCCGGGAAGAGCCAGCGTCATCGCAGAAGAACTCATGCCGAGCGAGCGCGCCCGCTTGCGCAATTCGATCGCCGTGCGGGGACTGGACTACGTCGGGCAGGAGGTCGTGCGTCTCTCGACGGCGCCGCGCTGGACGGAGGACAGGCTCGAACCGCGTCCGTTCGTCCTGCGGGTCTACTGCGCCGCCGGTCCCGACGGCTGGCGGGTGATGCCCGGCGGATTCTGCCGGATTTCGGACCGCCTCGACGCCCGCGCCCTCTCGATGGGCGATGGCGTCGAGTTCGGCCGACGTGTGGGTGCTCGCCGAGAATCCCGTCGAGGCGTCGACCAACCTTCCCACCCCGGAGAGCGTTCGGATTACCCGGCTGCTCGGAAACCTGCCGAGCCGCGCCGCGGACAATCTCTTCTGGTTCGGGCGCTACCTCGAACGCGCCGAGGCCACGCTGCGCGTGGTACGTTGTCTCAGCGCCCGTTCCGTCGACCCGGACGCGCCCATGCGTCTTGGCCGGCAATCGCTGGAAAGACTGATGGGCGTCCTCGTCGGCTGGGGCGCGGTCGATGCAGCGGCTCTCGCGGAAGGCGAGACCGCTGCGAGCAACCAGGGTTTGTGGGACCCGGCGCGCTACGGGTCGGCGCTGTCTCTCGCGCGCTCGGCGCGGAGCGCGGCTTCCGTCATACGGGAACGCCTGACCCCTCAGACCTGGGACCTGATCGGACGGCTGGAAAGCACGACCGGCCGGCGCCGCAGCGGCGTCTCCCGGTCGGCGAGATCGTCGACCTCACCGACGAGGCGCTGACGATCATCGCCGCGCTGTCCGGGCTGTTCGACGAGAACTTCAACCGGGGCGCCGGCTGGGTGTTCTACGTGATGGGACGCTGCGTCGAGCGAGGCGCGAATACCTGCCGTCTGCTCCGCCACTTCGCTGGCGACGATGCGACCGAACACACGCTGGGGGTGATGCTGGACCTGATCGATTCGCAGATCACTTACAGCTCCAGATACCTCGTCGGGGCGGCTTTGGCGCCAGTGCGCGACATGGCGCTCCTGGACCCGTTCAATCCGCGATCGGTCGCGTTCCAGGTCAATCGGATCGAGGAGGGGATCGCGACCCTCCCGGTGTTGCGGCGGGACGGAATTCTCGAGGAGCCGAAAAGACTTACGACGCAGTTGAGCGCCGAGTTGACGACCGAGAGGCCGGAATTCTTGAACGACTTGCGGATCCTTGCCGTCGAACAGAGGCTGTTGGCGTTGGCGAACGCGATCGCGGCGCGTTATTTCCTGCAAGGGGCCGGTCAGGGCCGGGCTGAAAGGGTCACGGGCCTCGCGTGATCTACGACGTCACCCACGTCACGCGCTACAGCTACGGCGCGACCGTCGAGCTGACCAACGGAATCCTCCGCCTGACCCCGGTGTCGCGCGACGGCCAGATCCTCGGGCGTTTCGACCTCGACACGGCGCCCTCCTGCCTGCCGCCGAGGGAAAGGATCGATCCTTTCGGCAACCGGGTCCTGAGCCTCAGGATCGAGAAACCGCACCGGGAGCTTTCGGTGACTGCTGCGTCTCGGGTGCTGGTCGACCGCCCGCCGGACCCGGGGAATCGCCGTCCTGGGAAGTCGTCGCGGCTGAGGCTCTTTCGATTCGATTCGCTCGCCTTGGGCAGCCCGGCCGTCGCGCTTTATCCGTCAAGGCGCATCCCGCTCTTCGACGACGCCGCGGCTTACGCGCGGAAGAGCTTCGCGAGCAGGCGGCCCATTCACGAGGCGGCGATGGAGCTGGCGAGCCGAATCCGCTCGGATTTCGTCTACGACCCGGAGGCGACCGAGGTGAGCACGCCAGCGCCCGCCGCTTTCGAGCAGCGACGCGGTGTGTGCCAGGACTTCGCCAACATCATGATTGCCGCGTTTCGCGGCCTCGCGCTTCCGGCGCTCTATGTCAGCGGCTACATCCGGACCCTACCGCCGCCAGGAAAGGAGCGGCTCGCGGGCGCCGACGCCTCGCATGCTTGGGCGTCGCTCTGGTGCGGCTCGGCGCTGGGTTGGTTGGGCTTCGATCCGACCAACGCAGTCTCCGTTCGCAACGACCACATCGAGATTGCGCGCGGACGGGATTATTCGGAGGCTTCGCCGATCGAGAGCATGGTCGTGTCGTCCGGCTCCCATCGGCTCGAGGTGACGGTTGATGTCGTCCCCTTGTGAGATTCAGCCAGCCGTCCGCCATCCCTTCTGGCATCGAGAGTTTAACGCTTGGATCCTGCCAATCGCGCCAGAACGCCACGCCGAATCCCTGCCGCAGGGACAATTTCAGGGAAACTCTTGTTTTTCGGTCAACTCTTGTTTTTCGGCCGATTTCGGAAAAACCGTCAAGAAAAGCTCAATGATTCCAGGAGACTTATGAAAATTCCCTACTCGGCCGAACAGGGACGTAATTCGGCGAACAGCGACTGAAGTTCCCTGTTCGGCCGAATGCAGGGACAACTCGCGCCCTGTTTGGCCTTCCGCACGAAGCGGTCGGTGGAAAAGTTCGGGAAAATCGAAGAGCCAAAAATCAAACACATTTGTTACGTCTCAGGGCTGTCCTGGCGGGACATTTCATCGTGTTCGCCACGGCCAACGGTCATCCGATCCGCCGAGTGGACCGGCGCCGATGGCGACGCTCGGGCGAACGTGGTTTAAGTCGGCGCAGGCAAAAAGGAACTGTTCATTATGGCGGATCATTCCATCCCGCATTTTCACAATGAGCCCGGCGTGCCGACGATCAAGGTGAGCGTCAAGGAGTTCATGTGCACGGGGGCCAAGCCGCCGCTCGATCACCCACACATCTTCATCGACATGGGCGGGGACAACGAGACGATCTGTTCTTATTGCTCGACCCGTTTCGTGTACGATCCCACGATAAAGGGCGCTTGCGTTCCGTCCGAATGCGAGCTCCGCCAGCCCTGAGCGATGAGCCGGCGCGCGATCATATCCGGCGCCGGAATCGGAGGCCTCGCAAGCGCTCTGGCGCTCTCGCAGGCGGGATTCGACGTCACCCTGTACGAGCAGGCGGGCGCGCTCGAGGAATTCGGGGCGGGGCTCCAGCTGACGCCGAACGCGACGCGCATCCTCGCGCGCCTGGGCGTCCTGGACCGCCTGCGCGCCGTTTCGACGATCCCGGACGGGATTTCGGGGCTCAGGGGTTCGGACGACGCCGTGCTCATGCGAATGCCGCTCGACGACGCCGAGCGGCGGTGGGGAGCGCCCTATCTCGCCTTGCACCGCGCCGATCTGCAGCGCGCGCTGGCCGAGGCGGCCAAGGATCATCCGAACATTCGCCTGCTGTTGGGAGGCACCGTGGCCGGCGCGGCGGTCGACGGCGACTGCGTCACCGTCGGGTTGAAGCGCGGCGGGGCGTCCGTTCAGGACCGCGCGGATCTCCTCGTCGGCGCAGACGGGCTCCGTTCTCGCCTTCGCGAACGTTTGGGCCTGGGAGACGCGGACAAGGCGGCGTTCGCTGGGCGGGTCGCGTTCCGCGCCACCGTCGATTCGAGGCTGGTCGACTCCCGTTGGACCCGCCCGGAAATCGTTCTGCGCCTCGGTCCGAAGGCGCATCTCGTCCATTATCCGCTGCGCGGCGGATCGGTCGTCAATCTCGTCGCCGTCATCGAGGCGCGCTGGCGGAGCGCCGGCAACGATCATCCGTGGGACGGAGAGGCCGACCGGCCGGCGCTCGAACGCGCTTTCGCCACTTGGTCGAGGTCGACGCAAAAGCTTCTCGCGACGGCGACGAACTGGCGGGCGTGGCCGCTCTACGACCGTCCGCCGATCGGAACCTTTTTCCTCGGCGCCATCGCGCTGGTCGGCGATGCGGCGCATCCGATGGTCCCCTTTCTCGCCCAGGGCGCGGCGCAGGCGATCGAGGACGCGGGCGCGCTCGGACGCGCCCTCTCCCGAACGAAGCGCGTTCCCGAAGCGCTCGCGGCCTATTCCCGATTCCGAGTCGCGCGCGCGACAAGAGTCCAGGTCGAAGCGCTGCGGCAGGGCCGCATTTATCACATGAGCGGTCCCGCGGCGCTCGCCCGCGACATCGCCATGCGGTTGATGGGTCCGGAGCGGCTCAAGGCTCGCTACGACTGGCTCTACCGGGCCTGAGCCGATCGGCGCCGCCGCTGGAGCGGAATGTTTTCAAGCGCCGGCGAACTTGACGCCAGTGGCCTCGCCCGTGAGCAATCTGGCCAACCTACAATCGCAACCGCAGGTCTCAGTGCAGGATCTGTCTTACGAACAGCCTGGTGCGGGCGTGGCGGGATTGTCGAAGAATGGCCCGGGCGCGTTGATCTCGACGATTTCGCCGTTGTCCATGAACACGACGCGGTCGGCAATCTACTACGCGCCCCTTCTCCGCGGAGCGGGGAAGGTGTCGCCGAAGGCGACGGATGGGGTGTGGAAAGCAAATCGCGGCGATGAAGGTTTTGCTGTGACGTTCGCGCAAGCCTGCCCGCGCCGATTGCAGCGGAACCTACCCCCATCCGGCCAGCTTCGCCGGTCACCTTCCCCAGCTGAGCTGGAGAAGGGGTGCGCGCCCCGGCTTCATCGCAGGATCTGGCTCAGGAACAGTCTGGTCCGAGCGTGGCGGGGATTGTCGAAGAACGGCCCGGGGGCGTTGATCTCGACGATTTCGCCGTTGTCCATGAAGACGACGCGGTCGGCGATCTGACGCGCGAAACCCATCTCGTGGGTCACGACGACCATCGTCATGCCGTCCTCAGCGAGCGCGGTCATCGTGTCGAGCACCTCCTTGACCATCTCGGGATCGAGCGCCGAGGTCGGCTCGTCGAACAGCATGATCTTCGGATTCATGCAGAGCGCGCGCGCGATCGCGACGCGCTGCTGCTGCCCGCCCGACAATTGACCCGGATACTTGCCCGCCTGCTCGGGGATCTTAACCCGGGTCAGGAGATTCATCGCGAGGTCCTCGGCGTCGCGCTTGGGCATTTGGCGAACCCAGATCGGCGCGAGCGTGCAATTCTCCAGCACGGTCAGATGGGGAAAGAGGTTGAAAGTCTGGAAGACCATGCCGACCTCGCGGCGCACCTCGTTGATGCTGCGGACGTTCGGCGTCAACTCCACGCCGTCGACCACGATCGACCCGCGCTGGTGCTCCTCGAGGCCGTTGACGCAGCGAATCAGCGTCGACTTGCCCGACCCCGAGGGACCGCAGACGACAATTCGCTCGCCGCGCCGCACCGTCAGATTGATGTTGCGCAGCGCGTGGAAGCTTCCGTACCACTTGTGGACGCCGACGAACTCGATCGCGGCGTCGCCCTGCGCCGCGGGGGCGCGTCATCTCCCACGCCCCTTCGCGAGGCTGCGCTCGACGAAAGCGGAGTAGCGCGTCATCCCGTAGCACGCGGCGAAATAGAACATGCCGGCGAAGACGTATCCGGTCGCCATGATCGTCGGCCCGCTCCAGGCCGGATCCTTGAAAGCGTTGTTCATCGCTTCGAGGAAATCCGTCACGCCGACGATCGATACGAGCGTCGTATCCATGAACAGCCCGACGAAATTGTTGAGGATGCCGGGGATGATCATGACCAGAACCTGCGGCAGGACGACAAGCGCCATCATCAGCGAATAATTGAGGCCGAGCGCCATCGCCCCCTCGTACTGGCCGCGCTTGAGGAGCTGCAGCCCGCCGCGCACGTCCTCCGCCATATAGGCGGCGGAGAAGAGGGCGATGCCGACCAGCGGCCGAACCAGCCTGTCCGGCGCCCAGGACTCGGGCGCGAAGAGAGGCAAGATCGTGTTCGCCATGAACAGGACGGTGATGAACGGAACGCCGCGCACGAATTCGATGAACAGGACGCTCGCCGCTCCTGACCACCGGCATCTGGGAGCGCCTTCCGAGCGCGAGCAGAACGCCGAGCGGCAGGGAAAAGACGATTCCGACCACCGCGGTCAGCAGCGAAACGAAGATCCCTCCCCAGAGCAGGGAATTGACGACGGGCAGGCCGAGCGCGCGGGATCCGTGCAGCAGGACAAACGCCAGCGACCGGATAGGCGACGAAGAACAGCAGCGCTCCCCAGGCCCGGCGCGGCGCGCGCGGCCAGAGCAGCCAGGCGATCAGCCCGGCGCCGATCGCCTCCACGACGTTGACGCGCCATCGCTCGGCGATCGGATAGGAGCCGAAGCGCAGGTAGTCGAGCTTCGCCGCAGATGAACGCCCAGCAGGCGCCGTCCTGATGCTGTCGGCAGAGCGCGCCGTCGGGAGCGGACCAGACCGCCTTCGTCGTCGCCCAGCCGATCAGCGGCGGCAGCAGCCAGAGCGCGAGCGCGACGAAGACGAGGGTCGTCAGGCTCGAGCCGACCGACGAGAAGAGATTCGCCTTCGCCCAGGCCGCCGCTCCCCCGGTGAGGCTCGGAGGCGGATCTTCGGGCTCGGATCGTTCCCGGACAAAGACAAGCGCTTCGCTCAACTTCAGCGCTCCTTCAGCGCGTGGCTCGCGTTGTAGGCGTTCAGCGCGGCGGCGACCGCGAGCGAGATTGCGAGGTAGACCGCCATCGTGATCGCCATCACCTGCACCGCCGCCTGGGTCTGGTTGAGCACCGTGCCGGCAAAGATCTGAACGAGGTCCGGATAGCCGACGAACACCGCAAGCGAAGAGTTCTTGACGATGTTGAGATACTGCGACGTCAGCGGCGGAACGATGAGCCGCATGGCCTGAGGGACCACGACGAGCCGGTTGGCCAGTCCGCGATGCAGCCCGAGCGCCGCGGCCGCCTCCACCTGGCCGTGGGGCACGGCCTGCACGCCGGCGCGAACGATCTCCGCGATGAAGGCGGAGGTGAAGGTCACGAGGCCGAACACCAGCGCGGCCAGTTCCGGAATGACCTGGATTCCGCCCTTCAGGTTGAAGCCGCTGAGCTTGGCGACGTCGAGCGAGAACGGCGCGCCGGCGGCGACGATCGCGATCGCCGGCAGCCCGAGAAGCAGCGCCGCCGAGACGAGCCCGACCGGCGCCTGGGCGCCCGTGCGCTCCTGCCGTCGCCGCGCCCAGATCCGAAACGCGATGGCGGCGGCCAAGCCAGGCCGATCGCGGCGAAGAACCATGTCGCCGCCGGAAGCATGACCGGCGCCGGCAGGAACAGCCCCCGGTTGTTGAGATAGACGAGGCCGCCGAGGCTCGATCGACTGGCGCGGGCCCGGCAACGACTTCAGAACCGCATTGTACCAGAACAGCAACAGCAGCAGGAGCGGCGTGTTGCGCAGCACATTCGTGTAAAGGAGGGCGGACCGGGACATGAGCCAGTTCGGCGACAGGCGGGCGACGCCGACCGCAAACCCGACCAGCGTCGCGAGCGGAATGCAGATGGCGGCGACGAGAAGCGTGTTGAGCGAGACCGACCCAGAAGGCGCTGCCCGTAGGTCGAAACGACCGGAATACGGGATCAGGTGAAGGTTGATGTCGAAGCCGGCGACCTGATTCCAGAAGCCGAAGCCCATGGGAATTCCACGGGCCTGCATATTGACATGGCGTTGTAGGCGCCGCCGGCGACCAGCAGGCCGACCGCCGCAACCAGCAGCCCCTGATAGACGATTCCCCGCACCCGCGGGTCGTTGAAGCGCGCCCCGTTCACCAAGCCGCCCGGTCCGACCGATCAAGTTCCAGGCGCGCGTTGCTGGCGAACCATCGCCTGCGGCGCAAGGCCAACCGCTGAAACACCTTCTCCCGGCAGCCGAAAAGGTGGCGCGAAGCGCCGGATGACGGATAGGGGAGAGGGCGCGAGGTCACCACATATCCAGCGCGATGCGCGCTTCCTCCGACATGCGGCTTTGGTCCCACGGCGGATCGAACACCATGTTGACCTTCACGCCCGCCACGCCCGGGACCGCGCCGACGGCGTTTTCGACCCACTGCGGCATCTCTCCCGCGACCGGACAGGCCGGCGCCGTCAGCGTCATTTCGATCGTGACGAACCGGCTGTCGTCGATATCGACGTTGTAGATGAGTCCGAGCTCATAAATATCCGCCGGGATTTCCGGATCGTAGACCGTCTTGAGCGCGGCGACGATCGAGTCGGTCAGGGCGCGCAGTTCCTCGGGCGCCATTTGGGAGGGCGGTCTCAGCGGCGAGCGGCAGTGAAACGGCGGTGCTGCTCGCGTCGTTCATGCGGTGATCTCCTACATGAAGAGCTTTTGTGCGCGGTCGAGAGCGTCGGCGAGCGCGTCGACTTCGGCGAAGGTGTTATAGAGAGCAAACGAGGCGCGGCACGTGGCGGTCACTCCGAACCTGTGCAAGACCGGCATGGCGCAATGGGTGCCTGCGCGGACCGCGACGCCCGCCCTGTCGATCAAGGTCGCCACGTCGTGAGCGTGCGCGCCCGTCATCGTGAACGAGACGATCGGCCCCTTGCCCGGCGCGGCGCCGAAGATCCGCAGCGAATTGATCCTGGACAGGCGCTCGTGCGCGTAGGCGCTCACCGCCGCCTCGTGCGCGCGGATGCGCGCCCTGCCGATCCCCTCCATATAGTCGATCGCCGCCGCGAGGCCGATCGCCTGCACGATCGGCGGCGTGCCGGCCTCGAACCGATAGGGCGGCTCATTGTAGGTCACGGTATCGAGGGTGACTTCCTCGATCATCTCGCCGCCGCCGAGGAACGGCGGCAGGGATTCGAGCAGCGCCCGCTTTCCGTACAAAACGCCGATCCCGGTCGGGCCATAGACCTTGTGGCCGGTCAGCACATAAAAGTCCGCGTCGAGGTCGCGGACGTCGACGTCGAGATGGACCGCGCCCTGCGAGCCGTCGACGAGCACTGGCATGCCGCGCTCGTGGGCGAGCCGGATCATCTCCTTGAGCGGCGGCGCGGTCCCCAGAACGTTCGACATCTGCGTGATCGCGACAATCTTGGTCTTCTCGCTCAGCGCCCGTTCGAAGGCGTCGATCGAGAGGGAGCCGTCGTCTTCAACGTCGATCCAGCGCAGGACCGCCCCGTTGCGCTCGCGGTGAAAGTGCCAGGGCACGATATTGGAGTGGTGCTCCATCACGCTGAGCACGATTTCGTCGCCAGGGCCGATGGCCTTCCGGCCGAAACTCGACGCCGCAAGATTGATCGCCTCGGTCGCCGATCGGGTGAAGACGATCTCGTCGGTCGAGGCGGCGTTCAGGAACCGCCGCACGCTCTCGCGCGCCGCCTCGTAGGCTTCCGTCGCGGCGTTCGCGAGGTAGTGCAGGCCCCGATGGACATTGGCGTACTCATGCTCGTAGACATGCGCCAGCCGATCGAGGACCGCTCTCGGCTTCTGGGCCGAGGCGGCGTTGTCCAGATAGACGAGCGGCTTCCCGTAGGGGCGCTCGGCCAGGATCGGGAAATCCGCGCGGATCTTCTCCACGTCATACAGGGCAGTTGCGGTCAGGATAGCTTCGTTCATGGGCGAGCCTCCAGCGGTGCTTCACCCCTCCCGGCAAGCCAGGCGCGAAACGCCTCGCGCAGAGCCTCGGCAAGCGCGTCGTTCTCGATCCGCTCGATGGCTTCGGCTCCGAACGCCTCGAGCAGCAACGCTTCGGCTTCGTCTTTCCGAACGCCGCGCGTTCTGAGATAAAAGACTTGCTCCGGATCGAGCGATCCGACCGTCGCGCCATGGCCGCAGACGACGTCGTCGGCGAAAATCTCGAGTTCCGGCTTCGCGTTCATCTGCGCCCGCGGCGACAGCAGAACGGCCTGCGATTTCATCGCGCCGTCCGTCTTCTGCGCGCCGTTCGCGACGATGACCTTCCCCTGAAACGTGCCAGCGGCCTCGTCGTCGACGATCGCCCGATAGAACTCGCGGCTCGTCCCCCCCGGCGCCGAATGGACGAGCTGCAGGGTGGTGTCGGCCCGCCGCTCGCCGTCGAGAAGCGCCAAGCCGCCGAGCGCCGCCTTCGCCTTCTCCCCGGCCATCCTCACGAACAACTGGCGCCGCGAGAGCGTTCCGCCTGAAACCAGCGCGAATGCGTTGAGCTCCGCTCCCGCTCCGATCTCGGCGATCTGGCTTTCGAGGTGCAGCTCGGCCTGACCCTCGACGACGGCCGCGTGCTTAAGGGTCGCGTCCTCGGCGAGCGTCAGCGTCGTCAAGGCATGGCGCTGCACGGAGGCGCCCGAGCCTGCGAACGTCTCGATGAAGGAGGCGCGCGCGCCGGCGCCGACGGTGATCTCCATGCGGGAATAAACCGAGAGCGGCCCCTCGCCGCTCACGACGTGGAGAAGCTCGATCGGCTCGTCGAGCTCGGCGCCGTCGGACAGCGCGACGGCGCAACCGTCGAAGCTCATCGCCTCGGCGAGCGCGACCATGGGATCGTCCACAGCGAGCGTCCTGCCGCCCTGCCGGACGACCGCGGCGCCGACGGGCAGCCCATCGCTCAGCTCGTCGACGAGACGCCCATTCATGAGGACCAGTCGCGCGGCTCCAAGTTTCTTGCGTCCGCCCAATGCGCGGGCCGCGCTTTCGATCGCAGCCCGATCGGGAGCCGCCGCGAGCGGCGCCGCGTCGGCCATCGCCGCGCGCAAGTCCGTATAGTGCCAGGATTCGACCCGCCGCGTCGGCAGGCCGCGGTCGGCGAATCGCTTGAAGGCGGCGGCGCGCTCGGGCGACCGCGCGAGCTCCCTTTGCCCCTCGAATTGGCTGATGAGGGTCGACTCGGCGGTCGAGCGCGGGACAGCGTGGGCGGTCATCGCAGGCCTCACACAGGCTCTGCCGCGTAGGCGCGGTAGCCGTTGCGCTCGAGCTCGACCGCAAGCTCCGGTCCGCCGCTGGCCACGATGCGGCCGTTCGCCATCACGTGCACCGTGTCGGGCGTGATGTGGTCGAGAAGTCTTTGATAGTGGGTGATCACCAGAAAGCCCCGGCTCGGATCGCGCAAGCCGTTCACGCCGTCGGCCACGATCCGCAACGCGTCGATGTCGAGCCCGGAATCCGTCTCGTCGAGCACGGCGAGGCGCGGCTGTAGCAGCGCCATCTGCAGCACCTCGAAACGCTTCTTCTCGCCCCCCGAAAACCCGACGTTCAGCGGCCGGCGCAGCATCTCCATGTCGATCTTCAACGTCTTCGCCGCTTCGCGGACGCGGCGCATGAAATCGGGCGTCGTCAGGTCGCCCGCGCCGCGCGACCTTCGCTGGGCGTTTAGCGCGGCCTTCAGGAACGTCATCGTCGCGACGCCGGGGATTTCCGTTGGATACTGAAAAGCGAGAAAAACCCCCTTCCTGGCGCGCTCGTCCGGCTCCCAGTCGAGGATGTTCTCCCCCTCGAGCAACACCTCGCCCGAAGTGACCTCGTAGTCGGGTTTGCCGGCGATGACGTAGGACAGCGTCGACTTGCCGGAGCCGTTCGGGCCCATGATCGCGGCCACCTCCCCCGCCTTGACGGTGAGATCGAGCCCGCCGAGGATCGGCTTGCCATGTACGGAAACGCTGAGATTCTTGACTTCGAGCATCGGGACGCGCCCAAAATGTCTTCTGTTCAAACCGACCGAAGGACGCCCGCCGTCATCCGACGCTGCCCTCGAGGCTGATCGCGATCAGCTTTTGCGCCTCGACCGCAAACTCCATCGGCAGCTGCTGCAAAACATCGCGGACGAAACCGTTCACGATCAGCGCCGTCGCCTCTTCGGCCGACAAACCCCGCTGCAGGCAATAGAAAAGCTGCTCCTCCGACACCTTCGAGGTCGTCGCCTCGTGCTCGATCACCGCCGACGCGTTCTTCGCTTCGATGTACGGCACCGTGTGGGCGCCGCATTCGTCTCCGATGAGAAGCGAATCGCAATTGGTGAAATTGCGCGCGCCCGTGGCGAGCCGGTGCGCGGAAACCTGGCCACGATAGGTGTTCTGCGATTTTCCGGCCGAAACGCCCTTGGAGATGATGCGGCTCGTCGTGTTGCGGCCGAGATGAATCATCTTGGTGCCGCTGTCGACCTGCTGATGGCCGTTCGAGATGGCGATCGAATAGAACTCGCCCCGCGACGCCTCGCCGCGCAGGATGCAAGACGGGTATTTCCAGGTGATCGCGGAGCCGGTCTCGACCTGGGTCCATGAGATCTTCGACCGCGCGCCGCGGCAGTCGCCGCGCTTGGTGACGAAATTATAGATGCCGCCGCGGCCTTCCGAATCGCCCGGATACCAGTTCTGCACTGTCGAGTACTTGATCTCCGCGTCCTCGAGCGCGACGAGCTCGACGACGGCCGCGTGCAGCTGGTTTTCGTCGCGCTTCGGCGCGGTGCAGCCTTCGAGATAGCTGACGTACGAACCCTTGTCGGCGATGATGAGCGTGCGTTCGAACTGGCCGGTATTCCTTTCGTTGATGCGGAAATAGGTCGACAGCTCCATCGGGCAGCGCACGCCGGGCGGCACATAGGCGAAGGAGCCGTCGGAAAACACCGCGGAATTGAGTGTCGCATAAAAGTTGTCGGACGAAGGAACGACCGTGCCCAGATAACGGCGAACGAGATCCGGGTGGTTCTGAACCGCTTCGGAGAAGGAGCAGAAGATGACGCCCGCCTTGGCGAGCTCGGCCTTGAAGGTCGTGGCCACCGACACGGAGTCGAACACCGCATCGACCGCCACCCTCGGCTTCTCGACTCCGGCGAGAACCTCCTGCTCGACCAGCGGAATGCCAAGCTTCGCATAGGTCCGCAACAATTCCGGATCGACTTCGTCGAGCGACTTCGGAGCGGCGCCCGGATTTCGGCGCGGCGAAATAGTGGATCGCCTGGAAGTCGATCGGCGGATATTCGACGCGCGCCCATCGCGGCGTCCTCCATCGTCAACCAGCGACGGTAGGCGTCCAGCCGCCAGTCAAGCAGCCAGTCGGGCTCGTCTTTCTTCGCCGAGATGAATCTGATGATGTCTTCGTTGAGGCCCTTCGGCGCGACTTCCGATTCGATCGGACTGACAAAGCCGTATTTATACGCCTCAACATCGATCGAACGCACGCGTTCGACCGTCTCCTGGACAGCCGCCATATTCGACATCTCCTCGCCTTGGCGGTTTCAAGGACCGCCGGTGGGGGTCTCGATAAAGCCCGCTCGGATGGCGTCCAACGCAGGCAATGTGAATATGGGGCCTTTGCCGACCTTTTGCAAATGACCTTTGTCCCCATTGTCCGTCCCGCGGACAGCCGAGTTTCCGGCTATGTAGCATGCCTTATGCTTCAGAGCGCGGCCCTGATCTCCGGATCTCCTCCGATTAATCGGGCAAATTGCCGGATCCGGGACTGTAGACGTTCACTGCTCAGGGACGCCAGCTCCGCAGGCAGCGTCAAAACCACGCGCCCTTTCTCGCAGATCATCGGGGCGCGCGGCAGGACCCCCGGCATGGCGGCGGATATGTTGTAGGCAACCCGCATCGCCGCGCCGATGATGCGTGCCCGGTCGAGTTGACGAGCGCTCACCAGCGAACGCGACTGGGGCGTGACGAACTCCTCGTTCGAGAGGTGGCGATATGCGGCGGCAAGCGCGAGAAACGCGCGGGAGGGATGGTCGACCCCGATAAAGGCCGAATTGGCGACGAGATCGTACGCCTGCGCCCCGCGGTAGTCGGGGTGGGAGCGCCAGGCAATATCGGACAACAGGCAGGCCGCATGACGCAGGCGACGGTCCTCCTCGTCTTCCTCGAGATGCGTCGTTGCAATCAGCTTGCTGGTCCAGTCAAAAAGCTCCTCGCCGTGCGCGGGCGCGCGCGAGCGCAGGCAGTTGAATTCACGGGCGGCGACGATCAGGGGGTCCTCCGCTTGCGCCTCCGGCGGAAGTTGCGAATAAAGCAGGCCTTCGCGAACCCCGAGCGCCGACACGACGATCTCCTTCGGGTTGACCTGCCGAATGATTTCCTCGATCACCGCCGCTCCGTAGGCGAGAAGCGGACGCCGCGCCGACGAGACGGCCTCGATCGCCATCAGAGCCTCGGCCTCGATTCGTTCGACGAGTCTCGCGAACTCGAGGGCGTCCCGCGCCGGGATCACGTAATTGTGCATCACATTCATCGGGTACTGTCGTTGCCGCATGTGAAGCCGCGCGAGCGCGCGCCACGTCCCCCCAACCGCGTAAAATGTGCGCCCCGGTAGGGATTGCAGCAGTTTGACGTTCGACAGCGTCTCGCGGACGATTTTTGCCGCCTTCTTGGGAGAGCGCTCCGAAAGATCCATCAGCGAGAGGCTGCCGAGCGGCAGGGTGACCCCTGCGCCGGCGTCGCCGCCCTTGATTTCCGTCAATTCGAGCGATCCGCCGCCGAGGTCGCCGACGATTCCGTCCGCGTTGTGAATGGAGCTCGCGACTCCGAGAGCGGAAAGCCGGGCCTCTCGCTGGCCGCTGAGCAGCTCGATCTCGCACCCGATGGCGCGCTCGGCCAAAGAAAGGAATTGCGGCCCGTTCGCCGCGTCGCGAACGGCGGCCGTCGCGATGCTGCGCACGTCGCTGATCCGCATGGTGTCGCAGAGAACGCGAAACCGCTGAAGCGCAGCGAGCGCCTTGGCCACCCCGTCTTCGGGCAAGAGCCCGCTCGTCGCCACTCCCCTTCCCAGACCGCACAACGCCTTTTCGTTGAAGGTCGGCGTCGGCGCGCGGGAATGCGATTCGTATGCGACCAGCCGGACGGAATTCGAGCCGATATCGACGATCGCCACCGGCATGCCGGGCAATCGCCCCTGCGCTGGACTGTCCGGCATCGTCGATCCGCTGGAAAACCTCGCCCTCCGCGCCGTCCTCTATCAGGGGCGCCAGCGCAACGCCATCGGAAACGATTCCTTCAGCGCGTGGCCGCGCCCCGACAGGCTTGGATTGGTGAGGAAATACTTCTGGGCGTTGAACGACTCCTCGCCCGGAGCCGCCGTGATGCGTTCGCTCGAACCGTCCGCCAGGATCCGGAAGCTCTGCTGATTGTCCATGAGGTTAGCTTCCATGATCTGATCGAGCACGTGTTCGTGCACGGTCGGATTGACCAGGGGAATCAGCGCCTCGACGCGCCGGTCGAGATTCCGCTGCATCAG
This sequence comes from uncultured Alphaproteobacteria bacterium, assembly GCA_963819255.1. Taxonomy (GTDB): domain Bacteria; phylum Pseudomonadota; class Alphaproteobacteria; order Rhizobiales; family Beijerinckiaceae; genus Roseiarcus. The sequence continues at coordinate 94,487 of CAWFVS010000042.1, read as the reverse complement.
GTCGGCGGACGAAATGAACACGCGCGCCTTCGGATGCGGCAGCCCGTGGCCGGCGCCGAAGGCGTAGATACGCGCGTGCTCCAGGAACCGTCCGACGATCGATTTCACGCGAATGTTGTCCGACAGTCCGGGCACGCCCGGCCGCAGGCAGCAGATGCCACGAATAACCAGTTCGATCCGGACGCCCGCGCGGCTCGCCTCATAGAGCGCGTCGATGATTTCCGGATCGACGAGCGCATTGCATTTCATCCAGATTTGGGCGGGTTTGCCAATCGCCGCGTGGTCGATCTCGTCCGCGATGTTGCGCAGGAGCGTCTTTTTCAGCGTAATCGGTGAAATGGACATCTGCTCGAGCCCGTCGGGCTCGGCGTAGCCGGTGATGAAATTGAAGATCCGGGCGACGTCACGGCCGATCGCAGGGTCCGCCGTGAAGAGCGAGAGGTCGGCATAGATCTTCGCCGTCACCGGATGGTAATTGCCGGTGCCCAGATGGCAGTAGCTGACGAGCGCGCCTGCTTCGCGGCGAACCACCAGCGACAGCTTGGCGTGGGTCTTCAGCTCGATGAATCCGTAGACGACCTGCGCGCCGGCGCGCTCGAGGTCGCGCGCCCAGCGAATGTTCGCCTCCTCGTCGAAGCGCGCCTTCAACTCGATCAGCGCCGTAACCGATTTTCCGGACTCCGCCGCCTCGATCAGCGCGCGAACGATCGGGCTGTCGGCTGACGTCCGATAAAGCGTCTGCTTGATCGCCACGACGCTGGGATCGCGCGCGGCCTGATTGAGAAACTGAATGACGACGTCGAAGGACTCGTAAGGATGATGGACCACGAGGTCCTTCTGCCGGATTGCGGCGAAACAATCGCCCGCGTGTTCCTTGACCCGCTCGGGGAAGCGAGGCGTGTACGGAGGGAATTTCAGTTCGGGCCGGTCGATCGCCGCCAGCTGCGACAAGTCGTTCAGCGCCAGCATCCCGTCGATCAACACGATGCCGGACGGAACGACGTCGACGTCGCCGGCCACGAAGGCGCGCAGCGACTCGGGCATGCTGGCCTCGATTTCCAACCGAATGACGGATCCGCGGCGACGCCTTTTAAGGGCGGTCTCGTAAAGGCGGACGAGGTCCTCCGCCTCCTCCTCGACTTCGATGTCGCTATCGCGAATCACCCGGAACGCGCCTTCGCCAAGCACTTCATAGCCTGGAAAAAGCAAGCCGATGAAGGCGACGATCAGGCGGTCGAGGCTGACAAAACGCGCGATCATGCCGAGCGGGGCGTCCGGCAGACGCACGAAGCGCTCGACGCTGCCTGGAATGCGCACGAGCGCGCTCATCATTCGGCCGTCCTGCGGGTTGAGCAGTTCGAGCGCCAGGGTGAAGCCGAGATTGGGGATGAACGGAAACGGATGCGCAGGATCGATGGCGAGGGGCGTAAGAATGGGAAAGACGTGCTGAAGGAAGTACTCCTGCAGCCAGTCCCGCTCGCGCCGTGTCAGATCGGCGACGTCGAGGATGACGATCCCGCTCGAGGTCAGTTCGGATCGCAGGGCGCGCCACCGCTCCTGTTGAGAGGCGACAAGCGACGCCACCCGCTCGCTGATGCGATCGAGCTGCTCGGCCGGGGCTCGGCCATCGTCGGAAACTTCCGTGACGCCCGACAGGACCTGCCCCACCAGCCCCGCCACCCGAACCATGAAGAATTCGTCGAGATTATTTGCCGAGATCGACAGGAACCGGAGCCTTTCGAGCAGCGGGTGGTGGGGATTCGCCGCCTCCTCCAACACGCGCCGGTTGAACTCCAGCCAGGACAGCTCGCGATTGATGAAACGTTCCGGCGAGGACAACAGGGGCGACGCCTCCGCCTCCTCCGAAATCGAATCGATCGTCACGGCGACAAGATCCTTCTTCGCAGCGCGCGCCACGCAAACCCCCTGGTCGAGGAGGGCGACTCTGGAGCAAAATCCGTCGCGCGCCAAGCGCCGTCGGCCGCCCTCTGCGGCGCGCAGGGCGCTCGCAACCGCCTTCAGCGCCTCCGGGTAGATCCGGTGCTCCTCGGCGAGCACCCGGGCCGCCAGGGTTTTCGCATCGTCGCGCCGCAAAATAGGCACGCGCGCCTGAGCGACGATAGGACCGGCGTCGAGCTCCGCCGAGACGTGGTGCACGGTGCAGCCATGTTCTGCGCGCCGCTCGGCGAGAGCGCGCTCATGCGTGTGCAAACCGCGCAGGTCCGGCAAAAGAGAGGGATGGATGTTGAGAATCCGGCCAGCCCACCGTTCGACGAAATCGGCGCTCAGTATGCGCATGAAGCCGGCGAGGCAGACGAGTTCAACCCTCACTGCCCGAAGCCGTGCGTCGAGGGCCGCTTCGAAAGCCGGTTTGTTCGGGAAAAGCCGAAAGTCGATCGCCTCGGCCACGACGTCCGCCTCCCGTGCCGCCGCGAGGCCAGCCGCTCGCGGCCGGTCGGAGAGCACGAGCGCGATCTCGGCCGGGAAGTCGGGCCGACGCGCCGCCGCGACCAGCGCCTCCATGTTGGACCCGCGGCCGGATATGAGGACCGCCGTTCGAACCCTTTCTGTCATAGGGCCAGCCGCCCTTCGGTGACGACGCGCCGGCCGCGAGAACTCGACAACCCGTCCGATCAGGGCGGGCGCCAGTCCCGCGAGCCTAAGCGCCAGCCGGGCCTCCGCCTCGCACTCGCGCGAGACGAAGACCGCCATGCCGAACCCGCAATTGAAGGTGCGCAGCATCTCCTCCTCGGTGATCCCGCCCGTGGCGGCGAGCCACGAGAAGACCGGCGGCGGCGCGAAGGCGTCGAGATTGAGCAGGACCGTGAGACCGTCGTCGACGACACGCGGCAGATTGTCGGGATACCCTCCGCCGGTGATGTGAGCGAGCGCCAGTATGCCTGGAGCGCGAGCGAGCGCCTGCAGAAGCGGCCGCACGTAGAGCCGCGTCGGCGTTAACAGCGCGGCCGCGAGCGTATGAGAAGGTTCGAAGGGGGCAGGCGCCTCCCATGCGAGACCGGAGCGTTCGACGACGCGGCGCACCAGGGAAAATCCATTCGAGTGGATCCCGGACGACGGCAAGCCGAACACCGCATCTCCGGTCCTCAAGCCGCCGCGGGGAAGCAGGGCGCCGCGCTCGGCCGCTCCGACTGCGAAGCCCGCCAGATCAAAGTCGCCGGGAGCGTAGAGCCCCGGCATTTCCGCAGTTTCGCCTCCGATAAGCGCGCAGCCCGATTGCGCGCAGCCCTCCGCAACGCCCTTGACGACTGCGGCAGCGACATCCTCCTCGAGCCTACCGGCCGCGAAGTAATCAAGAAACAGAAGCGGCTCCGCGCCCTGGACGACGATGTCGTTGACGCACATCGCCACCAGATCGATGCCGATCGTATCGTAGATGCCGCTTTCGATCGCGATCTTCACTTTGGTGCCGACGCCGTCGTTGGCGGCGACAAGAATCGGATCGACGAATCCGGCCGCTTTCAGGTCGAAAAGCCCGCCAAACCCGCCCAATTCCGCCTCGGCGCCGGGTCGGCGCGTCGCTCGCGCCAAGGGTTTGATCCGCTCGACGAGGCGATTGCCGACATCGATCGTGACGCCGGCGTCGGCGTAGGTCAAAGGCTTGCGGCGGTCGGGCATCGGCGCTCCAGTGGGAGATTGAAAACGGGGGTAATCGCTTGCCATGGCTCGCGCAAGAGTTGGCGTCCGAGCAGGTTTCCCAAGGCCTGTTCGATCATGTTAGCGTGCAGCCGACGAGCGTCGCGGAGTGTGAATCTCGCGCGCGCCGGGCGGAGAAAAATCCTGCGGGGATGATCTTGAGTTCATCCGACCGAAACGCAATCTGGGACGCCAGCGTTTTATGAATATCTCTCGGATTCTGAGCAATATTCCCAATCTGATTACGTTGGCAAGGATGCTGATGACACCGCTGGTGATTTCGATGATCATCGCACAACGCTTCATGTCAGCCTTCATGATCTTTCTTCTTGCTGGCGTTTCCGATGCGATTGACGGCTTCATCGCCAAGAATTTCGACCTACGCAGCGAACTCGGAGCCTATCTCGACCCTCTGGCGGACAAGGCGCTTCTGATCTCCATTTACGTATCGCTGGCCATCTATGCCGGATTGCCGGCTTGGCTGGCCATTGCGGTCGTGTCGCGCGACGTCATGATTCTCGTCGCCGTCATGGTTTCCTGGCTGATGGACAAGCCCGTTGAGATACGCCCGGTGTGGGAATTCGAAGATCAACACCGCCGCTCAGATTGCGCTCGCCGGATTCGCGCTCGGCGCGCGCGCCTACGGCTTCAGCCTGCAGCCTGCCCAGACCGTTCTCGAATGGACGGTGGCCGCGACGACCTTGGTTTCCGGCGGAGTCTATATCGCCCAATGGCTCGATCACATGAGCCGATAGGCGCCGACCATGATCAGAAGCCTCTCAGCGATCGCCCTCCTCGTCCCCAGCTACGACGAGGGCTTGGCCTTCTTCGTGGGCGCGCTCGGCTTCACCGTCCAGGAGGACGTTCCGCTTGTGGGCGAAAAGCGCTGGGTCGTCGTGTCGCCGTCCTGCGGCGGAGGAACGGCGATCGTCCTCGCGGCGCCGGCGACAAGCGGCAGCGCGAGAGAATCGGCGATCAGACGGGCGGGCGGGTCGGTTATTTTCTTCTCACCGACGACTTCCAGAAAGACTATGCCGCGATGCGCGCGCGGAGCGACGTTTCTCGAGACGCCGCGGAACGAGCGGTACGGCACGGTGGCGGTGTTCGTCGTTCCGTGGGGCGGAAAGTGGGACCTTCTGCAGCCGGCGGGCGTGAGCGGAGAGCAAGCGAGTTCCGGGCCGTGAGCATCGAACGTCAAGTCCTGTTCTGGGCCGTCGTCTTCGCCGCCCTCGGCTACGCCCTGCATGTGCTCAGCTCGACCGTGACGCCCTTCGCCGCCGGGCTTGCGCTTGGCTACCTTCTCGACCCGCTCGTCTGCAAATTGGAGAGGCTCGGGCTCAATCGGCTGGGCGCGGCTCTGCTCATTCTCGTGGTTTTCGTGTCGGTCTTCGTCGTTATTCTGATCGTCGTCGCGCCGGTCCTGGGCAGCCAGCTCGTAACTTTCGCTCAACGGCTGCCCGGCTATGCGATGCGCCTGCAAGCGCTGGCTGTCGAGGAAAGCAATGCGCTCCTCGCAAAATACGGAGGCGGCTGGCTCAACGCGCTCGGGCTCAGGGAACAGCTTTCCGGCGCCAACATCCAAAAATCGATCGGCGATTTTGTCGCCCAGGGCGCACAATGGTTCGTCAACGCCATGAGGTCGCTGGTTTCGGGAGGCGCGGCGGTTTTCGATTTTCTCTCCCTGCTGGTCATCACGCCGGTCGTGGCGTTCTACATCCTGGTCGACTGGGAAAGAATGCTTGCAGAAATCGACAGCTGGCTGCCGATCGAGCATCGCGAGACGTTGCGCGCGATCGCTGGGGAGATCAATCAGGCGCTGGCCGGATTCATCCGTGGCCAATCCCTCGTCTGCCTGTGCCTGGGGCTGTGGTACGGGGTCGGCCTGACGCTGATCGGGCTCGATTTCGGTTTCCTGATCGGCTTCATCGGCGGAGTGTTGAGCTTTGTGCCCTATGTCGGTTCGCTTACCGCGCTCGCCTTGTCGGTCGGCATCGCTCTCGTTCAGGGTTGGCCGAACCTGAAACTTTTGTTCATGGCGCTGGCGGTCGTCGTCAGCGGGCAGTTCCTGGAGGGCTACGTGATTTCGCCGAAGCTGGTCGGCGAATCGATCGGCCTGCACCCCGTCTGGCTGATGTTTGCGCTGCTGGCGTTCGGTCAGCTGTTCGGGTTCGTGGGCCTTGTCGTCGCCGTTCCGGCCGCCGCGGCGGTGGGCGTCATCGTCCGCCACCTCATCGGCTTGTATCTCGCAAGTCCATTTTATCGCGGCTCCGCCGCCGAACGATGATGACGACGCCCCCGCGCCAGCTGATCCTCGATTGGCCGCACCGCCCGAGCTTCGCGCGCGAGGATTTTCTTTCGGCCCCGTCGAACCGCGAGGCCCTGGGGGCCATCGACCGCTGGCCGGACTGGCCCGGCCGGATGTTGCTGCTGGTCGGCCCGGAGGGATCGGGCAAAAGCCATCTCGCAGCTCTCTGGGCGGAGACCGCGGGCGCCGTGGCCGTTCGATGCGAGGACCTCGCCGAGGTAAGCGCCCTGGTTTCCGTCGAGGGCGCCGCCCTGCTGATCGAGGACGCAGACCAGGTGGGCGACGCCGAGGAACGGTTGTTCCACCTCATCAACTCTGCTCTTCACACCGCAGCGTGGGTGCTGCTGACCGCCCGCCAGGGCCCGGACGCCTGGGGATTGACGATCCCCGACCTCCTGTCGCGGTTGCGTCTCGCGCCGGTCGTGCGCCTGGAGGCCCCCGACATCGAGCTGATCCAGGCCGTGCTCTTCAAGCTGTTCAGCGATCGGCAGCTGCAGATCGAGCCTCGCGTCGTCGCTTATATCGCAACGCGGATCGAGCGCTCGCTCGGCGCCGCGCGCCGGCTTGTCGCAACGCTCGACCGGGAGGCGCTGGCGAAGGGAGGACGGGTGACGCGGGCCATGGCCGGCGAAGTGATGCGCGACATCGCGTCGCAGGAACCGCCATAGCAGAGACACAAATCTGTGGTTAACGTTCGCTCATCGAACAGCCGCGCGTGGGGGTCGATCCGCATCCCGGGATTGAGCTTTCACAAGAAGCGGCGACAAGGCGGAGGAGACAATGCGGAGGTCTCTGGTTCTGGCTCTCATGGCCGTCGGCGGCGGCGCCAGCTATGCGGCGGCGATCAACTCGGTCGGTGGCGAATTCCCAAAGCCCGACCCGTCGACTTGGCGTTGGCAGGTGAGTTCTATTCTCGACGAACAGAAGAAGGCGGACCCGCAACCCCTCGCGGCGGCGGGCGCAGTTGATCCGGCGGCTTTCCGCCAGCGTCACGAGCGGTATACGCCTCTCGGGGCGCCTGAGGTCGGGGACCGTGCCCCATAACGGGCACGTCGGGTCCGTCCGCAGGTCGAGCCTTCCGGCGGGTTCACCGCGCGGAAACCGTTTCTTCGAATAGAGGTTCCGCCGGCGACAGTCCCGGCGAACGGGTCGTCGGGCTTGAAAACGCGAGTCTCTCCTCTCTTTATTTGACTGGAGGCGCGGGATATAGGGACTGCCCAACCCCGACGACGCCGTCGCTTTCCGTCCGAGCGAGACTCCATGAAGAAGCCGTCCGGCCCGCGAACCGAGGAGTCTGCTCAGCGCCTTGTCGACGTCGGGGCGATCGACCAGCTCGCCAAGGTGGTCGCCAAATACGATCTGACCGAAGTCGAAATCGACATCGGCGAGCTGCACGTGCGCCTCGCCCGCGATCGGGCGACGCCCGGTCAGGCTTTCGCTGCGCCGGCGCAAGCTCCGGCGATCGCCCCGCCGGCGCCCGAGGCCGCCGATCCTGAACCGCTGGACGAATTGGCCGGAGCGGTGCGATCGCCGATGGTGGGAACCGCCTACCTGCGGGCGAATCCGGAATCCAGGCCCTTCGTCGAAGTCGGGTCGCTGGTGAAGGCGGGCGACAAGCTCCTGCTCGTCGAGGCGATGAAAACCTTCAACGACATCGTGGCGCCACGCGCCGGAAAGATCGCCAGCATTCTCGTCGCCGACGGCGCCCCGGTCGAATACGACCAGCCGCTGATGGTGATCGAATAATCCGGATTGTCCTCGATGTTCGACAAGATCCTGATCGCCAACCGCGGCGAAATCGCGCTGCGCGTCATGCGCGCCGCCAAGGAGCTCGGGATCGCGACCGTCGCGATCTATTCGACGGCGGACAGGGACGCCATGCACGTCAAGCTGGCCGACGAAAGCGTCTGCATCGGCCCCCCGCCGGCGCGCGACAGCTATCTCAACGTTCCGGCAATCGTTGCGGCCTGCGAGATCACCGGCGCGGACGCCGTTCATCCGGGCTACGGCTTCCTCGCCGAGAACGCCCGCTTCGCCGAGATCCTCGACGAGCATGAGATCGCCTTCATCGGCCCCAAGGCGGAGCACATCCGCATCATGGGCGACAAGATCGAGGCGAAGCGCGCCGCGACGCAGCTCGGCATCCCCTGCGTTCCGGGGTCGGGCGCGCTGCGCGACGAGGCGGAGGCGCTGAGGAGCGCCGAGGAAATCGGCTATCCGGTGATGATCAAGGCGGCGGGCGGAGGCGGAGGGCGCGGCATGAAAGTCGTGGCCGGCCCCGAGGAGTTGGGCCACGCGCTCGCAGCCGCCCGGAGCGAAGCCAAGAACGCCTTCGGCGACGACAGGCTCTATCTCGAAAAATACCTCTCGAGGCCCCGCCACATCGAGTTCCAGCTGCTCGGCGACGGACAGGGCCGCGCCATCCACCTCGGAGAGCGCGACTGCTCGCTGCAGCGCCGCCACCAGAAAGTGTGGGAAGAGGGACCTTCGCCGGCGCTCAACGCCGAACAGCGCGAGCAGGTCGGCGACGCGGTGGCCCGCGCGATGGCCGAGCTCGGCTATGTCGGCGCCGGGACGGTCGAGTTTCTCTGCCAGGACGGCAAGTTCTACTTCATCGAGATGAACACGCGCATCCAGGTCGAGCATCCGGTCACCGAGATGATCACCGGCATCGACATCGTCAACGAGCAGATCAAGATCGCGGCCGGCTCGCCGCTGTCGATCGCGCAGGACGACGTACGGTTTCTCGGCGCGGCGATCGAATGCCGCGTCAACGCCGAGAACGCGCGCACCTTCATTCCCTCGCCCGGCCGCATCACCTACTTCCATCCCCCGGGCGGCTTGGGCGTTCGCGTCGACTCGTCCGCCTACCAGGGTTACGTCATACCGCCCTTCTACGATTCCCTTGTCGGCAAGCTCATCGTGCACGGCCGAAGCCGCACGGAGGCTCTGATGCGCCTGCGCCGGGCGCTGGACGAGTTCATCGTCGACGGGATCGATACGACGCTGCCGCTCTTTCGGGCGCTCGTTCGAAACCCCGACGTGCAGAACGGCCAGTATGACATCCACTGGCTGGAAGAGTATCTGAAGACGGAGCCAGAGATGGAGGCGTAAGCCCGCCGGACGAGGCTCTCGCCCAGGCGGCGCGGCGGTCCGATCGCGACCCTCATTCCGAGCCGCGAGGGGCCGTTTTAGAGAGAGCTTCTCGCATTTCGGTCGATTTGCGGAGAAACCGTCTGAAGAAGCCCAATGATTCGAAGCGGTTTCGGGAAAACTCCCTACGCGACCGAACAGGGAGCTAATTCGGCGTAACCGGGAGCCAAAACTTTGGACTGCACCCTATCGCTGAGACACGCCTAATTCAGTGACAGGGTTTCCTCCTGGTTTGCGTGGTTGCAGTCGTCCCGGCGGAGGTCGGCTTCGAACTCGACCGGGGGTTTGTAGCCGAGCGCCGAGTGCAGGCGCTTGGCGTTGTAGACGGTTTCGATGAAGGCGCCGATCTGGCGGCGGGCGTCGTCGAGGTCGCGGTAGGTCTTGGCGTCGACCTCTTCGGTTTTCAGCGTCTTCATGAAGCTTTCCGCCTTGGCGTTGTCGTAAGGGTTGCCTACCCTGCTCATGCTGGCGGCGATCTTACCCTTTTCGAGGCGCTTTTGATATGCGCCGCAGGCATACTGCACGCCGCGGTCGGAATGGTGGATGAGGCTGTCGGGCGGCGGATTGCGGGCCTCGAGCGCCATGTCGAGGGCCTCGATCGCCAGGCTTGCCTCGAGATGGTCGGCGATCGCCCAGCCGATCACCTTGCGCGAGAAGGCGTCGAGGATCGCCGCCAGATAGACGAAGCCCTCCGCCAGCCGCACGTAGGTGATGTCGGCGACCCAGATCTGATCGAGGCCGGTGGGAATGAGACCGCGTGTTAGGTTGGGGACGATGGCGAAGCCATGCCGGCTCAGGGTGGTGGCCGGGACGAAGGGCTTGGCGCGTTGGCTCAACAGATTGTCCTCGCGCGTCAGTCTGCGCACCCGCTTGGCGTTGACGATCAGCCCTTGCCGCCTCAGCTCGAAGGTGATGCGCCGGTAGCCGTAATGGCGGTTGTCGAGGGCGATGCGCTGGATGAGGTTGCGCAAGTCTGCGTCCTCGCGCTTGGGCGAATGCGGTCCGAAATGCCGGTAGTAGCCGGCCCGCGACACGCCGCCCAACGCGCACAGGCGCTCGACGTTGGCGTCATTCTGGGGGAAGCCTTGCGGCTCGGCGGCGGTCATTTCTCGGATGACCGCGTAGAGGTGGACGCGCCGCTTTCCTGGCTGGCCGCGTCCCAGAGCCGCAAGGCTTCGCGAAAAAAATGCAGATCCACCTGCTGCCGGCCGACTAGGCGCTCGAGCTCCGCAATGCGCGCCTGGGCTTTGGCGAGCTCATCGGCGGGCTTGGCGGAGGACGCGGCGGCGTCCGAAGAGGACGCCGCCTCGGACGACGCCAAGCCCGCCGACGCCTGGTTTCGCCGCCACCCCGGCTTCCGTCCCCGCTTGCGGCTCAGCCCCGCAACCCCCAGCGCTCGATAGGCCGCCCGCCAGTCATATAAAAGCTGAGGCTTGACCCTAGCCTCCTCGGCGAGCGCCGCCACCCGCTCGCCATTCGCAAGACGCAGCACCATCCGGTGCTTGAACTCGCGTGAGAATACTCGCAGCGATCGTTTCGACATGGTTCCTCCTCGGAAGCCATGTCACCCAATTAAAAGTGTCTCAGTTAATGGGCGCACTCCAGCTTCCTGTTGCGCCGAAAACACGGATAACTCGCGCCGGACGCGCCGCTTGTTGGGCGCCTTCCGCGCACACGCGGGCCGGCTGAAAAAAATCGGAAGCATCAATGAGGCTTGCCACGCTGCAAGCGGTCCACAACGCCGGCGAGCTCGTCGCCAAGCGGCTTGTGGAGCCTTTAGGGGGCGGGCCTCGTGACAAAGACGCAAACCCCTTGACCTTTGACGCTGCAGTCGTTAACCAAGGTTAATGCAACTTCATAAGTTGTTGCGATCTTTAACTGCCTGATTCAGGGTGATTGGGGGGGTATTCTATGGGGCGAGGACGGCCGCTTTTTTCGGCGCCTGAAAAGCAGCGCCAATATCAGATGGTTAGGTTTGACCGGTTGCCAAAAGCGATGCGCGACAAGGTCAACTACGCGGATAAGCAATACTACATTACAGCGGACGGAACGCTGACTTATTGGGACGCGCGCGGAAGCGGCACACTGGGGCGCCCGAGCCGAATGCAATCGTCGATAACGTAGCTGCCCGTAAGAGCCCTGTCAGCGACTCCCGACAGGTTCCGTGCAGCTGACGTCCGGGTCATTCCTGCGGTTTGGCCACCCGCCGTTTCGCGTGCGCACTCCGCTTTGAGGCGCAACAGAGTTTGCGCATCCTGGGGCCGCTCGAGGGGAAGGGGCGCTTTCTCTCGGGTTAGGTAACTCCCAAGCGGCAGTCGATTTCGCGGCATGCCCCCTCCACGACGCTTTGCGTGGTCCCCCTCCCCCGTTCCGCTAACGCTTCACGCCGGAAGCGCGGTGGAGGGGTGGCGCCGCCAGGCTGCTTTGGCTGAAAAGAACTACTTCAGTGTTCCCCAGATCTCGGGTGGGACGATGGTTCCCGCAGGCAAGTCGTGCAGGCAGCCCTGGAACGACCCGCCGCCGGCGCGGCCATGAGTGAAGGCGACCTTCATCTTGATCGTTGCGACATCCGTGCCGCGGACGGTCGCCTGTCCCTCTTGCGGCCATTCGACCGTTCCGCCGGTCACATCGCCTCTCACCACGGTCCCGTCCTTGAACAACAGGTCGAAGACGCCGCTCTCCAGGTCGACGTGACCCCCGAAATGCGCGCGCCCGATATAATTCAGGGTCGCGCTCCACAATCCCTGGCCGGTCCCCGGAAAGTGGGTCCACCCGTTCGCCGTTTGCCCGCCCCACCCGTCCAGCCGCTGAAAGCCACGTTGCATGTGCCCGACTTGGTGTTGATCGTGCAGGGCGAGCCAAGCAAAAGCTCGTAGCCCGAAAGGTCCGCGGGAAGCGTCGCGGCTCCCGCCGCCGCGACGCCGAAAGCCAGGGCCATCGCCGCCCCTGCAATTGCACAAGATCCAGACTTCATCAGGGTTTCCTCCGTTAGTTCCGACTCCATCGAGACCATAACATCGGCACTGATTTCGCATCCGGTACACAAGCACGTGTATTCTCGAATTCTATCGGGTGCGTGACGGTCCGCAATCGGCATTTTGCTACGTCGGCTTCGGCCTCGTCGCGCGCTGCGGCGCGCCGGCATATGGACCAGCGGGGATCGAGGGAGTGCGACCTTTTGATTTTCGGATTCACGAAAAGGGCGAGCTGGATCTCAGTCCACTGAACGCCTCATCGCACGAGGCTCAGAGGCAGATGATTTTTCTACAAGCGGCCAAATTGAGCAAAGCCATTAATTGGACAATCAACGCCGGGCGCCATCTTTGCCCCGAAGAGGCAAGCGATGAACGCAATCGCCGTGTGTCGCGATGCAGTCAGCATGCTCTCTTCGCGTTTCGGAGTACAGCATGACCCATCATCTCCTTCTGCTCGCGACTCTCATGGTCCTTGTCTACGCGTACTCGAAGAAGAGCGCGTTTAGGAACTTTGGCCAGGCCCCGGGCCGGAGCCCAGATGCGGAGCCCTCGAGCGCGCCGGATTCGTCGTCATGAAGCGACCGGCCGACATTGGCCCGCGGCGCCGGGCCCGCGGAGCGGCGGATGAAAGCGCTGCCTGCAACGGCGGGAGCGACCCGGCGCCCAGCTGGGCGGACCGTAGCTCTGGTCGCGCTACTTGCTCAGGAATTTCTTGAGAACCGCGACGATAAAGTCGTGGTCGGTCTCGTCGGGACTGCCGGAGGCGACGATGGTTCCGACGAAGCCCACGCCTTTACCGTGATCGGGAAGCCGCCGCCACCACGGCCGCTGTGGCGCCAGCGCCTCGGCCGCCGTTGCCCCTTCAACCCTCAACCAGCGCATCGGGCAGGGTTCGCTTCCTGTCGTATTTGCCCCAATACCTATCCCAGCATTCGTCATGGAAGACCTGATCAACCACCAGGCGCGCCCCTTCCCGCGGGATGAGTTTCTCCTTCCAATTCAGCCTGATGAGCTGGCGGCAATAGGCGCAGTTTCGTTCGAATATCTTGACCGTGCTCATTTTGCGTTCGCTAGGCTCCCGCTGCCGCCGGGACTGGCGTCGGGCGGCATGGCTGTCTACATCTCAGGTCGAACGACGCAATTGTGGATGCTACCCCGCCCGCCGGCGCCGCCGCCAGGGCCTTGCCCCGCCAGGGCGGCGAGGTCGTGTTCGGCCCGCAATCGATAAGACATCGGTCATTCTTCCCGCGCATTTGTGACCGCCGTCACTGAGAATCGTACCGCGCCATGCTCCAATCACGACGCCTGGAAAGAGGCCTCGGGCATTGACGCCGTCGGGGCAGGGGTCGAGCGGCTTTTCGCAACTTCCTTGGGCGCTGGCGCGACAGGGGGCCCGCTGACGCCACTTCTTTGTCTTCGCTTCCAAACAACTTCTCGCCGTGGCGTCGGACAACGGGTCCAACGCCAGTTCAAATAATTGAACCTAAAAACGGCAGTTGAGGTTTTGCGCTGGGGCGGAAGTCGCGCATTCTCAAGGGCATGAAGCGCGATTTGTCACGACGTTTGCCTCACCTGTCGGGTGGACAATCCATGGCTGTCGAGAGGGAGCCTTTGGGAGGCGTCGATCTCGACAGTTTCTTCGGTCCGGTGCGTGTGGAGTGGGACCACAACGCGGCGTTGACGCCGCTTGGGCAGCTGCCGTTCTTCATTCATTTTCTCAAGGCGAGCGGGTTGTTCGACGCCTTGGTCGCCGACTGTCCGCTGCGCTACCGGAGTCCGAACGCGCCCCCGAAGCGCGACGTTCTGGGAACGGCGATGCTCTCGATGCTCGCCGGTCACAGGCGCTACGCGCATATCGCGGCGCTGCGCTGCGACGCCGTGCTGCCGGAGCTTCTGGGGATGAAGAGAACCGTCAGCGAGGACGCGATCAGGCGCGCCTTCGAGGCGATCGACGAGAGGGAAGGCGCCGTTTGGTTGCGCCGGCGCCTTCACGATTGCGTGGAGCCGCTTCTGGCCGAGCCCTGGATTCTCGACGTCGATACGACGATCAAGCCGCTCTATGGCCATCAGGAAGGGGCGGCCCTGGGCTACAATCCCAAGAAGCCGGGGCGTCCGAGCCATTGTTACCACACCTATTCGATGGCCTCGACGCGTCTTGTTCTCGATGTCGACGTTTGTCCCGGCGACGAACATGCGTCCAAGCATGCCGCGCCAAGCCTCTGGGGGCTGATCGACGGTTTGCCGCGCGACCTGTGGCCGGCGCTGTTGCGCGGCGATTGCGGCTGCGGCAACGAGGGGATCATGCGCGAGGCGGAGGCGCGGGAGCTTCCGTTTCTCTTCAAGCTGCGGCTGACCGCCAACGTCAAACGCATGATCGAGAAGCTCGCTCCAGCCCGCGAATGGGTCGACGCCGGGCAAGGCTTCGAGGCGAAGGAGAGCGCGGTTCGGCTTGTGGGTTGGAGCCGAACGCGGCGCGTGATCGTGCTGCGCAGGCGCCTCGGGGACGCCGCGGGGCCTTCGCTGAGCGACGATGACGACGCGCCCCAGCTTTCGTTCGTCGAGATCGGCGAAGCGGGGGAAGTCTACGAACATTCGGTTCTGGTCACTTCGCTCAATGAAGACACGGAGTTGTTCGGTCAGCTCTACCGCGACCGGGGCGACGGAGAGAATATTTTCGACGAGATGAAGAACCAATGGGGCTGGGGCGGCTACACGACGCACGATCTCGCCCGTTGTCGGCTCGCGGCCCGGCTGCTTGCGCTCTTTTACAACTGGTGGAACATCTTCGTCCGTCTCGCCGATCCCAGTCTCCACCGCGAGGCGGTCACCAGCCGGCCGCTGTTCCTCTCGGCGATCGCCACGCGCACGCGGCATGCACGGCAAACGACGATCCGCGTGACCAGTTCTCACGCCAAGGCCAAGCCCGCCGCCAAGGCGCTTGCGGCCGTCGCCGCGTTCCTGAGAGGGCTAGCCAAAAATGCGGAGCAGTTGACCCGCCTGGAAATATGGCGTGCGATCCTCTCGCGCGCCTTCCAGGCGTTCCTCAATGGCCGCCTCCTGCGCGCCCCGCCCCGCCTCGCGCCAAGCTGATGCAACCCAAACGCGAAAAATCGAGGACCGCCAAAACCTCAGATCGGCCAACTACCGTTTTTAGGTTGAACGGCTTCCCCATCGATCCGAACTGCGACTTTAGGCCGGAGGCGCGCGTCGCGGCGAGGCTCAGCGCGTTGCGCGTCTCGTCGCGCGTGAGCCCCATCACCCTGGCGGCCGCGACGGTCGCCCCGAAGGCGCCGGCGGTCGCGGTCTGATGGAACCCGCGATCGTAGTGCCGGCGGCCCAACACCACGCCGATGCGGATCGAGGCCTCCGCCCCGATGATGAGCGCGTCGAGCACGGCCGAGGCGCCGGAGCCCCGATCTCCTCGGCGACCGCGAGGGCCGCGGGCAGGATCGCAACCGATGGATGACCAACGTGGGCGAAATGCGTGTCGTCGTAATCGAGCGCATGGAGGCGGCGCCGTTGGCGAGCGCCGCGGCGCCCGCCGGAACCCTTTTGTCCAATCCCACGACCGAAGCCGCTTCCTTGCCGCCTTCGTCCGCGACGAAGCCGCGGACGCTTTGCGACGGGCTCGTTCTCGCCCGCCCGCGTCACCGCGAACCGGTCGTAGAGTGAAAGGCGCGCCATCGCGCGGGCGGATGCGGGGATTAATTCGGAAGAAATGGCCGCGATGTCCAAAAGGCCGTTGAGAGTGCGGGGCGCGATCATGGCGTGGTCCTCAGGAATAGGGGCTTCGCGGGCGCAGGGGACGGCAATCAATTGACGCAGACCCCAAAGGTCGGCGCCACAGAGGGGTTCCCGGATGCGGACGAGCTGGAGATGGTAGCCCCACAATCTGGCGGGATCGTCGTCGGCGAAATTGATGCGCAGCCGATAGCGGCCCTAGCGCCTTCGCGCTCGGCGCAGCTTGTCGCGATCCAGGCGATAGCGGAAGGTTGGTCTTTCTCGTCGACGTCGATGAGACGCCAAGCGGTGTGGGCGCGGAGATCGAGAGCCGCATCAACGGCCAGCATGCGCGCACCTTCATTCCCTCGCCCGGCCCGATGATGAGCACCATGTTTGCGCTGTGGCCCTATGAGCTGCGGGAGTCGGATCGGCTTCCATAATATCGTCGCCCATAGTTGACACGATGAGATGTGCCAACTATAGTTTACAGGTGGTCGAAGTCCGCGAGACCGAGACCTTTTCTGAATGGCACTCAGGCCTGCGGGATGCTCGGGCCAAGGCGGAAATCGCCCGTCGGGTGCACCGCTTGGCGCTCGGCAATCCCGGCGACATAAGACCGTCGGCGATCACGTCAGCGAGCTTCGGATTCACTACGGCCCTGGATACCGGGACTATTATGTTCAGCGTGGGAATCTCCTGATCGTTCTGCTCTGTGGCGGCGACAAGAGCACCCATGCCGAGGACACCGCCTTGGCCCTTAAGCTGGCGAAGGAGGCGTGAAATGGCTATCGAGACCCGTCCGTTCGACCCCTGCCGCCTATCTGGACAGTCCCGAAGCGATGCTCGCCTATCTCGACGGCGCCTTTGCGGATGGGGACGCCGCGGAGATCGCAGACGCGCTGGGCGTGGTCGCCCGCGCTCGCGGCATGTCCTATCTCGCCGAGGAAACCGGCCTGACCCGGCAGGCGCTCTACAAGGCGCTGAGCAGCGACGGGAACCCGGAGTTCGCCACCGTCTTGAAGGTCATTCGGGCGTTAGGCTTCCGCCTCCATCCCGAGCCCGCATCCGCCGCCTGACGATCGTCGCCGGCTTCCCGCTCGACACGAGGCCGTCCCCCGTGACAGCGCAACGACCTGGCGGCGATCCTGCCCACGCTCGCCGCGGCCTATGGGGTGCATGGTCGCGTCAAGGGCCAGGCCGGACCTGGAGCAAACCGCAAGAAACGGCGCTCATTTTGGCTGAGGCGCGGGAGCGCCCCCCGAAGTCCCTGGCGGCGGCAGCACGTTCGGGTCTCGCGCCTTGGGCAGCGGCTTCTCGATGGCCGGGTCCACCTCTTTCGGATGGATGACGCCGTTCGACTGGTTCAGCTTTTCGCTCAGGTTCTGGGCCGAATCGAGCGGCGCCCTTGGAGTTGGCGTCGGGTTGGGCGCCTGGGCGAATGCCGAGCCGGCCACGAGCGCGACGCCCGCGACGCCCGCGATCAACAGGTGAAGTCTTGAGCCGATGGCCGTCATGCGTTGTCAAACGCGTTGATGTGCGGACCGTTCCCTGGGCGGGATTGCAAAGGTCGCCTTGAAAGCAATGCGGCCGCCGCCACGCACATCCTGATCGCAAGGGACGCCTTGGAATTGGAAGCCGGAATGCAACGCGGAAGTGGCCTCGGCAACCCGCGGCAGGGGCGTCGAGACAAACAAGGCCGCCGCCGATCAATTTGCAGCAACGTCCTTCCGATGCGCGCCGAAGGCATGAACGCGCGGCTCATGTTAACGGATCGGGGCGGGACATGAGCAGCCATGCAAGTCGCAAACATTCTCCGACATGGGGAGTCACATCGCTGCCACGCTTCTCGCACTCTGGTTTTGCTGCGGGCCAAGGCTTGCAAAAACCGCGCCCAGTCGGGCGCGGTCCGGAAAGTTCTGAGCAAAGAGTTGTTTTTTTAACCCGGGTAAACCCAGGTCAAAGCTTTTCCGTTGCCTTTCGGGCAGCGTCCTTCACATCGCCTGCGACTTTGTGGGCTTGACCCTTCGCCTTGTCGAGCTTTCCTTCCGCTTCGAGTTGTTTATCGCCGCTCAGCTTACCCGCCGTGTCTTTTACGGCTCCCTGGCCTTGTCGGCGGTTCCTCTGACGTGTCCCCGTCCATCTTCCATCTCCACCTGAACCGAGCGAGGCCCGCGGCCGATGGGCTCGCCTGGGCCGGGAATGCCGGGCAACCGCTTATGCATGCCGATCGCTCGTTTTCGATGCCCGTAAGCTCACAACTTGTGCACGGGCGAACAGTTCCAATCGCGGGAAAATCGTCGGCCGCCCGTGTTCCTCTCGTCCTGCGCGTTCTTTCAGATCATCAAATTTCCCGGTCTCGCATCGCGGCGCCCACAGCGCATTTTTGTGACACGTATCACAGCGAACGCGGTAACAAGCTGTTAACCAGACCAAATCTCGGCGGCCAAGCGCCTGAAAGATGGGTGGGGCCGGCGATCAGTTGGGGACAAGCGTCGTCGGCCCCATTTTCGCGGCCGTGGGAAAGGACAAGCGGGCTAGGGGGCGCAAGCCATATCGATGCGGACTTCATCGGCGAAATAGAACTTGCAGGCGGAGCCGCAGCTACGCAAGCGCGAACGCCTCCTTCGCTCCCTGCACCTTCAGGATAAATGGTCCAGCTTTTGCGCAGTCGACCCGTAGTTCCACAACATCTGTTCTGTTCGAGGACAACATGAGTCATTTGACGAGGAAGTCAGTTTTGCGCTCCGCTTCGACCCTCACCGTCCTTGGCGCGTTGATCGTCGTGGTCTCTATGACGAACCCATCCGCAACCATCATGGCGACCGCCACGCTCCTGGTTGGCCTCGCCATGATCGCAATCGCTTCCTTCGCCGGCTTGTGAAATGCGCTGCTGCCTGCCTTCGCTCGCCAATGCGATCCTCGGGAAGACCGGCAAGCCGCGCCTGCAGGAAGTCACTCAGCTCGCGCCACAGCGGCGAGTGTGGAAACCCTACGACCGGGTGTTGCCTTTCTTGGCAATTTTTTGATGGGGTACCCTTCGCGCCTGTTGCGGGTCTCATCGCCTCAATATCCGAGCGGAGAACTTGGATTACTTTGGCGCTCCCAAGGGGACTCGAACCCCTGTTTTCGCCGTGAGAGGGCGACGTCCTGGGCCGCTAGACGATGGGAGCCGCGGGCCGCGGCGGCAGTCTATATCGGCGCGCTCGGGCGAACGCAAGCGCGCCCGCGACGCCCTACGGAATATGGCGGCGCAGCGGCTCGTTCAGGGCAGGTTAACCTTTCGGCGCAGAAATTGCTTCATTATATTGGGACTGCGGCGGCGAGCGGCCGCCTTTGATTCGATATCGGGGTGAAGCGCGATGGCGAGCGTCGCCCGCCGGCCGACGGTTTTGATCATTCTGCACCAGGAGCGCTCGACTCCGGGGCGTGTCGGCTTCGCGCTTCGCGCGATGGACGTCCGCCTCGACATCCGCCGTCCGAGCCTCGGCGAGCCGTTGCCGAAGACGCTCGCCGAGCATGACGGCGTCGTGGTGTTCGGCGGGCCGATGTGCGCCAACGACGAGTGCGACTGGCTCAAGCGCGAGATCGACTGGCTCGACGCGCCGCTCAAGGAGGAGACGCCTTTTCTCGGCATCTGCCTCGGCGCGCAAATGCTCGCCCGAGCGCTCGGCGCACGCGTGTTCGGCTACGAGGACAAGCGCAGCGAGATCGGCTATTTCCCGATCAAGCCCAACGACGCTGGCGATACCCTGTGCGCCGAGCGCTTTCCGCGCTGCGTCTATCAATGGCATTCTGACGGCTTCGACCTGCCGGAGGGCTCCGAATTGCTCGCCACCGGCGGTGAGGATTTCCCCAATCAGGCCTATCGATACGGCAAGGCCGCCATCGGCCTGCAGTTCCACCCCGAGGTCACCTACCACATGATGTGCCGGTGGACCTTGCGGGGGGCCGAGCGCCTGACCCGGCCCGGCGCGCAGCAGCGGCCGGGCCATCTCGGCGGCTGGTTCCAGCATGACGGCCGGGTCGCAGCCTGGCTCGAGGCCCTTCTGCCCGTATGGCTGGAGAAGACGCTCGGCGCGACGGCGGCGCTCTCCGCTCACGGGCCGGCCGCCGCGCGCCCCTCGCCGCCGCGGCCGCTGGCCGAAGACGCCGCCCCTCCGAAGGCCGCGCCCGCGCCAAAAGCCGGCCGCGTCTCCGTGCCCGAACTGGTCTGCGACGCACGCTGATCGCAAGTCCCCCCTTCTCCGCGAAGCGGGGAAGGTGTCGCCGAAGGCGACGGATGGGGTGCGGAAAGCAGGGCGCTTGGACCGCAGAGCTCGGCGGGGACCATGGCGCCGACGACCACGATCGGATCGCGCTCGAGCAGCAGGATCGCCGCCGGTCCGACGCCGGCGCGGATGGCCTCCGCGAGCGCGGCGCTTCCCGAGTTCGATCCACGGCCAGCCGACATCATCAGCACACGGCCGGTGACATTGGCGCCGCGCTGCGGGTGCCAACGGTCGACGATGCGGCCCGTCGCCGGATCGAGACCGCCCCAGAAGCTGAGCGGCTCGTCGAGCCGCAACGGCGGCCCCGACGCCGCGCCGGAAGAGAGCCCTACCGCGCCGAACACGCTTCCGCTCACAGACGCACCACCTTGCCGGCGCGCGCCGAGGCGAGGCATTCGGCGAGCGAGCCGTAGGCGACGTCGACGCCGAGATTGCCGGGCGCGTAATAGGCGCATTTGCCGGAATTGGTCATCATGACGCCTGCTCCCCGCGGCGTCAGCGTCGTGACATACACGCAGGTGTCGACGACGAGTGTCACGCCGGCGGCCGCCAGCTGTTCCTCCCGTCCGCGGGCGCGAAGCTCTTCGCAGGTCGCGCGGCTGGTATTGATCCAGATGGCCACGCGCGGCTTCTCGCCTTGCAGCAGCGGCATCAGCCGGGCGAATTCGGCGATCGAAAAATGCGGCGTCCCGAGAGTGCCCGCGGCGAGCGGCGCGCCGTTCGGCGCATTGAAAAGCGAACGCGCCGCCTCGGCGAGATCGTCGGCGCTCAGGCTCACGACCATTTGCGGCTCGAGGCCCCCGCTCGCCGTCTCGAGGTCCGGAGCTTCCGGGGTGAGGCCGACGGCGTGAAACAGGGCGACTGCGCCGGACGAGGCCGCGGCGGCGCCGAGCGCCTTCAGATCGTCCTCGTTCGTCTCGGACGGCAGTCCGACGATCGCCGGAACGAGCCGGCCGCACCGCCGCCCGATGGCGTGGCCGACCGCGACGCAGACCTGCTCCGCCTCAAAGCCGTTCGGAACGCCCTCGATCTCGACGATCGCGCGGGCGAAGCGGTTTTCGCTCAAGTGCAATCCATAAGCCGGCGCCCGGCCGGTCATCGCGCAGCAGAGATCGATGAAGTCGCCATAGCGGTTGGTCCTGGCGCCGATCGCCGAATTCGCGAACACGATTGCGTTCGATTCGCCCCAGGCGATCTGCGCGCCGAAGCGCGCCAGGCAGTCTGGTAGGGGGCGCAAGTGAAAGTCGGCGCGCAGCCGAGCTCGACATGCGCCTGCATGAGCTGTGCGCCGGCCTTGCGAATTTCGTCCGAACCCAAGAACAATCGGGATGGATCAGGTCGAGCGAGCCGACATTGAGGCTGGTCGGCACGCGGACTTTGCCTCCGAGACTGCCATCCGCTCGACGAAGTCGAGGCTGGCGCGTCCGAGACAGAGACAGCCGTCGACATGCGCCGCCTCGATGTCGAGAAACGCTCCGCGGCGACCGCCTCGGCGAAGCGCATGAGCAGGCGCATGGCGAAAGCCGCAGCGCCGCCGTGGGCGCCGCCCAACAGCTCGCGGTCGAGGTCGGTGAGTTCGAGCGCCATTGGGTACCGGCCCGCGGTTCGACCGGTCAAACCCCCACTCCTTCCGCGATCTGCCCTTTTCCGTCGGCTCTGTTCTCGGCTAAACGATCGCCGTCGAGATAGAGCGGAGCGGCGCATGGCTGGACTGGAAGTCATGGAGGCAAGTGAGGAGGCCGCGCTTTCGATCGCGGTTGAGCTGATCGCCGTGCTGGTCGCGGTCGCCGAGGGTTCTCCGCTGGCCATGACGATCGACGACGGGCGGGCCTTGCCTTCGGGGCCCTTCGCGGTCGGGCACCGGTCGCTGCAATCGGGCGTGCGGGCCTGGGTCGGGCGACAGACGCGCCATCCGCTCGGCTATGTGGAGCAGCTCTATACCTTCGCCGACTCCGATCGCTCCGCCGAGGAGGATGGCGCGCGAAGAATCTCGATCAGCTATCTCGGCCTGACGCGGGCGGAGCCCGCCGCGGCGCCAAACGCCGCATGGCGGCCGTGGTACGATTACTTCCCTTGGGAGGATCATCGCGGCGGCGCGCCGACGCTGATTGCGGATACGATCGCACCGGCGCTCGAGCGCTGGATCGAGGAGGGAGCCGGCCGCACCCAGCGCAGGGCGCGCGCCGCAATCGCCTTCGGGCTCGGCGGGCGGAGCTGGAATGAGGAGCTCGTTCTGCAGCGCTACGAGCTTCTCTTCGAGGCGGGGTTCATTCCCGAGGCGCTCCGTCCGAGACAGCACCACGAAAGCTCGGCGCTCGGCCTGCCGATGATCGGTGACCATCGCCGCATCCTCGCGACCGGCATTGCGCGGGTCAGGGCGAAGATCAAATACAACCCCGTCGTCTTCGAGCTGATGCCGCCCGTCTTCACGCTGCTGCAATTGCAGCGCTGCGTCGAGGCGATCGCCGGGCTTTCCGTGCACAAGCCCAATTTCCGGCGACTCATCGAGCAGCAGCAGCTGGTCGAGGAGACCGGCGAGACGGTCGCGGAAACCGGCGGAAGGCCGGCCAAGGCCTTCCGTTTCCGCCCCGCGGTGCGCGAGGAGCGCGCCGCCGCCGGAACCAAGCTGCCGCTGAATTCGCGCTTGACATCTCTTATTCTCATGTTAAGAATATCCAAGATATGCTCAATGTGAGTATAAGCCATGGCAGTCCCCGATCTCCCAAAGCCCGCGAGCCGCCTCTACGAGCGGGTGAGCCGCGTCATCCCGCCGATCGAATGGCCCACCTTCGAGGCCGACATCGAGGCGATCCTGAGCCTCAAGCGCGAGCGCGAGGCGATCATCCTGGCGCACAACTACCAGACGCCGGAGATCTTCCATTGCGTCGCCGACGTCGTGGGCGACAGCCTGGCCTTGGCGCGCGAGGCGGCGAAGGGGGATGCGCGCGTGATCGTGATGGCGGGCGTGCATTTCATGGCGGAGACCGCCAAGCTCCTCAATCCGTCGAAGACGGTGTTGATTCCCGACGCCGAGGCCGGCTGCTCGCTCGCCGAGTTCGATCGACGCCGACGACATTCGCCTGCTGCGCGAGCGCTATCCCGGGGCGCCGGTCGTCACCTACGTCAACACTTCCGCCGCGGTGAAGGGCGCGTCAGATATCTGCTGCACGTCGGCCAATGCGGTGAAGGTCGTCGAGTCGCTCGGCGCGCCACGCGTGATCATGACGCCGGACGAATATCTCGCCAGGAATGTCGCGGCGCAGACCAAGGTCGAGATCATCGCTTGGCGCGGGCGCTGCGAGGTGCATGAGCAATTCACCGCCGCCGATATCCGCGAGCTGCGCGAGGCCTATCCGGGGGCGGTGGTGCTCGCCCATCCCGAATGTCCGCCGGAAGTGGTGGCCGAATCCGACTTCACGGGCTCGACCGCCGAGATGATCGGCTACGTCGGCGCCAAGCGTCCGGCGCGGGTCGCGCTGGTGACCGAATGCTCGATGAGCGACAACGTCGCGGTCAACTATCCCGACGTCGAGTTCGTGCGCCCCTGCGGGCTCTGTCCGCACATGAAGCGCATCACGCTTTCCAAGATCCGTCATGCGCTGGAGACCTTCGAGGGCGAGGTGACGATCGATCCGGCCGTCGCCGCGCCGGCGCGCCGCGCCGTCGAGCGGATGCTTGCGCTATGAGCGCCGAAATCCTGTCGCTGCGCGGGCGCGTCGTCATCGTCGGCGCCGGAGTCGCGGGGCTGATGACGGCGCTAGAGCTCGCGCCGCGGCCGGTCGTCGTGCTGTCCAAGGGGCCGCTCGGTGCCGAGGGTTCGACCTTATGGGCGCAGGGCGGCCTCGCCGCGGCGATGGGCGCGAACGACAGCCCGGCCTTGCACGCCGCGGATACGCTGTTGGCGGGCGACGGCTTCTGCGACGCTGCGGTCGTCGACCGCTTCACGCGCGCCGCGCCCGCCGCCATCGAGAGGTTGGCGCGGCTCGGCGTGCGCTTCGACCGCGTCAAGAAGGGCGGCTTCGCGCTCGGGCTCGAGGCCGCGCACAGCCGCGCGCGCATCGTGCATGCGGGCGGCGACGGCGCCGGACGCGAGCTGATGCGCGCGCTCGCCGCCGCGGCGCGGGCGACGCCCTCGATCGAGATTCTCGAAGGCTTCGAAGCGCGCCGCCTCATCGTCGAAGACAACGCCATTCGCGGCCTCATCGCCGTCGGACAGACCGGGCCGGCGCTGTTCGGGACGAACGCGGTCGTGATCGCGACCGGCGGAATCGGCGGCCTTTTCGAGGACAGCACCAACCCGCGCGGCAGTTTCGGGCAGGGCGTGGCGCTCGCCGCGCGCGCCGGCGCCGCGTTCGCCGACATGCACTTCGTGCAGTTCCATCCGACCGCGCTCGACGTCGCGTCGAGGCCGGCGCCGCTCGTCAGCGAAGCCGTGCGCGGCGAGGGCGCAACGCTGATCGACGAGACGGGCGAGCGGTTCATGGCTGGCATCCCCGGCGCGGAGCTGGCGCCGCGCGACGTCGTGGCGCGCGCGATCTGGCAACGGCGGGCGGAAGGCCATCGCGTGTTCCTCGACACGCGCGCGGCGCTCGGCCCGGATTTTGCGGCGCGTTTTCCGATCATCGCGGCGGCCTGCCGCGAGGGCGGCGTCGACCCGGCTCGCGAGCCGATCCCGGTCAGGCCCGCGCAGCACTATCATATGGGCGGCGTCTCAGTGGACGCGGAGGGCCGCAGCTCGGTAACCGGCCTCTGGGCGTGCGGCGAGGCCGCCTGCACGGGCTTGCACGGCGCCAATCGCCTAGCGAGTAACTCACTGAGCGAAGCCGCGGTGTTCGGAGCGATCGTCGCCCGATCCATCGACGGCTCGCCGACCCGCTGGCCAGCGCCTGTAGGCGCACGGTCTGAGCGCCGCGGGCGCGATCATCGCTGGCGTCTACAACCCGATCCTGCCGCCGTCCGCTCGATCCTGTCGCTCGCGGCGGGCGTGATGCGTGAGGGCGAGAGGCTGCGCGCGGCGGTCGGGCCGCTGGCCGCGCTCGCCCGCTCGGCGGGCCCCGCGGCCGATCCCGCCGCCGTGGCGCTCGCCATCGTGATCGCCGCGCTGCGCAGCGAGTACAGCGCCGGCGCACATTGCCGCCTCGACTTTCCGGAGCGCCCGGCGAAGCCCTGTCGATCGCGGATCACGCTCGCCGAGGCTCTCTCCGAGGCCTCGGCGAGCGCGCCCGACCCTCTCGCCAGACGAGCCTGAACTATGCCCTTGACGCCGCCGCCCTTGCTCCTTGTCGAGCCCATCGTCCGCCAGGCGCTCCTCGAAGACCTGGGCCGCGCCGGCGACATCACGACCGACGCCATCGCGCCGGCCGACCGCATCGCCGCCGCTGTCATGGCTTCGCGGCAGGAAGGCGTCGTAGCCGGCCTCGAAGTGGCCGCGCTCGCCTTCCGCTTGATCGACCCGTCGATCCGCTTCACGCCGGCTCTCGGCGACGGCGCGCGCGTCGCGCCGGACGCTGCGCTGGCGACGATCGAAGGGCCGGCGCGAGGCCTGTTGTCCGCCGAACGGACGGCGCTCAATTTCGTCAGCCGCCTCAGCGGAATCGCGAGCGCGACCGCCTCGCTGGTCGCCTCGGTCGCGCACACGAAGGCTCGCATCGTCTGCACGCGCAAGACGACGCCGCTCCTTCGCCTGCTCGAGAAATACGCGGTCAGGGCAGGTCGCGGGGCCAACCATCGCTTCGGCCTCGACGACGCCGCGCTGATCAAGGACAATCACGTCGCCATCGCCGGCGGCGTCGCGGAGGCGATTCGCATGGTCCGCGCCCATGTCGGGCACATGGTCAAGGTCGAGGTCGAGGTCGACACGCTCGCCCAGCTCGAAGAGGCGCTCGGCGCGCGCGTCGACGCGGTGCTGCTCGACAACATGTCGCTCGACGATTTGCGCAGGGCCGTGACGATGATCGGCGGGCGGGCGATCAGCGAGGCGTCGGGCCGGGTCACCCCGGAGACCGCGCCGGCGATCGCCGCGACCGGCGTCGACCTCATCTCCGTCGGTTGGCTCACGCACAGCGCGCCGATCCTGGACATCGGACTCGACGCGAAGGTTTGACGGGCTTCTTCGTAGGAATGTGACGATTCCGCTCTCTTGGGGCGCCTGAGCACTGATCATCTTCGAGTTCCTGCGGCCCCGCAGAGTCCCATCTTCTCCGCGAAGCGGAGCCGGCGGCGGGCGGTTGCTTTGGACAACCGACTGCGCGCGCCTCGACGGCGATTTCGCCGGCGGCGCAGGGGTCAGCGCGTCAAGCAGGTCAGAGGATGTTTGCGCTCGCTGCACCACAGCTCGTTGCCTGGCCTGTAGTCGGCACTCTCGCCGATGTAGTTATAGTTGCTGTTGAGCCCGCTGTTATTGGGCGCAGGCTGCAGTGGGTCGAATGGATTGATGCGGATGGACGTCAGATGCGCGCCGGTGGTCTGCGTGGTGACCGGCAAGGTGATCGCGCCGGGCGCTTCCCCATGCTCGACCCAGGCGACAAGCTCGGGCATGAACTGCACTGTGGTTGCCGGGTCGCCGTCGACGGGCTGTCCACAGGGACAATGGTACAGGCCGGGAATCATGTAGAGTCGGCTGAACGACTGCGCGGCCGGCAGCCCTCCGGCCTGGCGCACGACCGCCCGGTAGTAGTCGAGCGTCGCGAAAGGCGGAATCGCCTGGTCCGCCCAGCTGTGATAGATGATGATCTTGCCGCCGTGCGCGCGAAAGACGCCGAGATCCGGGTCGGTCGCGTTGTAAATCCCGCCGAGTTGCTCGAGCTGCTGGTGCATCGCGACAGTGAACGGCACGGTGTCCAGAGTGTAGCCGCCCGGAGGATTGGGCAGGAAAGCCAAGTCGTTCAGGTAGCCGAGGCCGATCAGCGCCGCATAGGTGTCGGCGGGCGCCGCAGCGTCCGCGGCCGGCATGACCAGCCAGCCGGCCCACGCCAGTTCCGAGCCGTAAGGCTCTCCGCCGTCGAACAGGCCATGACCGTCCTTGTCGGACGGCCCGCGGTATTCGTCGCGGACCACGCGGATCTGCTCGTCTGTCAGGCAGTCCGGCCGGTCCGCGCCGTCAGGGCAGCGCATGCTCGCGGGATCGAAAGTGCAGGCGCGCGGGTCCTCGATCACGCCGTGCTCGTCGGCGCAAGCGGCCATGACTGCCGCGTGCAGCGCAGGGAGCTTCTCCGCGGTCAAGATCTGCCCGCCCTGCGCGTTCCGGTTGGCAGCGGCGACCCAGGGCCCGACTAGGCCGGCGAGCGGCGCCCAGTTGTTGGCGGGGGCGCCGGCGATGATCCCGTCGAAGTCCGCCGGATAGCGCTGCGCCAGGACCAGCGCTTCATGCCCGCCGTCGGAGACCCCGCTGAAATAGGAATAGGCCGGCTTGCGCCCATAGAAGGCGCGCATGACGGCCTTCATTGTTCGCGCGAGCTGATGCTCGGAGCCGTAACCGAACACCGCGCGCAGCCTGAGGTCGTTGCGCGCCCACAGCGTGTCGGCGTTGCTCGGCGCCTCGTGCCCTTGATCGTCCGCCGCGACGACCATCTCGCCGTTCGAGAGCGGGGCGTAGGGCGCCTGGTAGCCGCTCGTCCGCGACGGGTCGTCGAGGCTCACGTCGCTCGCCTTGCCGCAGAGCCCTCCGCAGCCCTGCTGCAGGTAGTCGCCGCGCCAGGTCTCCTGGGGCAGGAGCGCCTCGAACTGGGTCACCGGGCTGATGTAGCCCTTGACGTCGCAGAAGGCGTGGCCGTTGCGCGTGACCGTCGCGGCCGCGGTGATCCGGGCGTCCAGAGGGGTCAGATCGGATTTCTCCAACGCCGCGCAAGGCGTGACCGGAAGAATGGCCCCGGCCTCGGCGGCGGCCGCCTCGGGCGCCGTCGCCACGACGATCGGCCCCATCGCGGCGACGACGGCGACCGCCAACCACGCCTGCCTCAGGGACGCCCGGATTCGCGCGAACTCGCATCCGCTCCTCCCTCAGACTTGACTCTTCTCGTGGCGAGCCCCGCCAAAGGTTCCAGCGCTCCGGCGGGAACGGGTCACCGGTTACAGTGTCAATGCGCCCGAAGTGTGAGTGCCTGTTCCCGCGCAGGATCGTGGGTCATCGCCCGCCGTAAAACTCTGCCGTGCAGCGCTCAGGCTAAGCGCGTTCCAGCCTCGCTTGCACCGTGGGCGAATGGCGCAGCGTCTGCAGCACGACGCAGTAGCGCTCCGTCAGCTTGAGCAGCGTGTCGAGCTGATCCTGCGGCGCGTCGGTCTCGAGCTCAAAGGTGAGGCGGATGTCGGAAAAGCCGACCGGCGCGTCTTTCGCCACGCCGAGCGTGCCGCGAAAATCGAGATCGCCTTCGGCCAGCACGCGTCCGCCGCGCAACTCGAGCCCGAGCGCCGTCGCGACCGCCTTCAGGGTCACTCCGGCGCAGGCGACCAGCGCCTCGAGCAGCATGTCGCCCGAGCACAGCTCTGCGCCGCTGCCGCCGGTCGCGGGATGAAGGCCCGCCGCGACGATCGCCCGGCCGGTCTCGACCTTGCAGGCGATGGCGGCCGATTCGAGCGTCCCGCTCGCCTTGAGCGTGATGCGGGCGGCCTCGGGCTCCGCGCGATAGCGTTCCTTGAGCGGCGTCTGGAGCGCGCGCAGTTGGTCGGCGTCCATGGTGAGCTGCCTCCGTTCTCGCCAGCGCTGCGAGGCTCGCACGCCGGCGGGCATCGACGCAACTTGATCGGCGTCGGCTCCAACCCGAACAAGGCGAACCTGTCGGGGGTCCGTCCGCTCGCTGCCTCACTCCAGATTGGTGTGCCGCGCGCGCATCGTCTCCGCGGTCTCATGGAAGCGCGGACGAAGCTTCAGGATGACGAGCTCGAAAGCGATCATTTGCGCGGTCTCGAACAGCGAACCCATTGGCAGGACAGACAGCCTTGCGCCGCGATCGTCGGCCATCGTCTGAGCGGGGATGACGGTGACCACGTCAACATGCTTGGCGAGTTCTCCCTTGGGCTGCGCGGTCACCAGCGCCGTCCGTGCGCCCGCGTTGCGGGCGATGTCGACTAGCGTGCGCGCAGTCGCGAGGTCGCCCGGCCCGGCCGATGCGATGAACAGGTCTCCCGGGCCGACCGCTGGCGCCGTCATGTCGCCCCAGACTGCCACGTCGCGGCCCATGTGAAAGAGACGCATCGCGAAACCGCGCATCTGCAGGCCTTCGCGCCCCAGCCCGAAGACGACGATTCGCCTCGCCTGGGCCACCGCTTCGACAAGCCCGTCGAGCGCGTCCTCCGGCATCGCGGCGAACACGCCGGCGAGATCGCTCAGCGCGCCGTTCGACAATTCGGCTAGGCTTTGGATCATGGATCTTGCTCCCTGTTGTGGTCCGATGGTTGGCCTTACCCCCTTTATCCCTGCGAAGCAGAATCCGGCTCCCTCGGCATGGTGGACGGTCGAGCCGCAGGCGCCCCTTCCGGCGGGCCCTGCATCCGCGCCAGCCGACGCGCCTCCCGCCAGCGGCCGGTGAAGTGATTGACCGCAATCAGCACCAGGATGATCGCCCCCCACATGGCGGTGACGAAGAACGGGTCCACGCGCAGCAGGTTCACGCCGCTCGAGATGATCTGCAAGATGACCACGGCCAGGATCATGCCTGATAGCGTGCCCGCGCCGCCGAATGGATCCACCCCGCCGAGGAAGCACGCCAGAACGGCCACCAGCACGTAGGACTCCGCGTAGTTCGCCTTCACCGAATTGAGCTGGCCCATCATCACGAAGGCGGTGAGCGCGGAGAAGGCGGAGGACAAGATGTAATCGCCCATCAGCACCGTTCGCGTGTTGATGTTGGAGAACCTTGCCGCGATCGGATTTGATCCCAGCATGTAGAGCCGGAACCCGAAGGGCATGCGGTTGAGCAGGAAATGGAGCAGGACCACAACCACCAGCAACATCAGGAACGGCGCCGGCACGCCGAACGCCATGCCGTTGCCGATCGCCAGCAAGGCGTCGGGAAAGTCGGAGATGGTGTAGCCTCGCGTCAGCACGACGTTGACCCCGTCGAGCAGCGTCGTCACCCCGAGCGTGGCCAGGATCGCCGGCACCTCGAGGTAAGCGACCAGCCAGCCCATGAAGGCGCCGACCATCAGGCACGCCGCCACGCCGACCGCCATGGCGAGCGCCGTCGCCTCCAAGGTGGCGCTGCCGCTGTGTCCGGCGGTGAGCGCGCGCAGCGTCAGCGCGGTGATGATGCCGGTGAAGTTGGCGGTGCTGACGATCGCCAGGTTGATGCCGCCGCTCAGCATCGAGATCATCATGCCGATGGACAGGAACGCCAGGATCGGCAGCTGCGACAACATCGACTGAAGGTTCGACAGCGTCGGAAACCGCTCTGGATTGAGCGCCGTCATCAGGACGACGATGCCGACCAGGATCACGTAGAGCGACGTGTCGGGAATGCCTCGTCGCTTGGCGGGCGCCCGGTCTTGTCCGACAGCCGAAGGCGACTGTCCGGTTCGCGCGTCGGTCATGATGCCGCTGCCGGTTCCACCTTTACGTTTACTCTCGAGCGTCGCGCACGCAACTGCTGATAAGCGCTCACCGTGATGCCGGCGGTGATGGCGATGCCGATCGTCACGTCGTACCAGTAGGAGGAGAAGTTCAGCAGGACCAGTCCGTTTTTGAGCACCGCGAACAGCAGAACGCCAAGGAAGGCGCCGGTGATGGTGCCCTTGCCGCCGAACAGGCTGGCGCCGCCGAGCACGACCGCGGCGATCACTTCGAGCTCGTGGCCGACGATAATGTTCGGGATCGCCGACAGCACGATCGCGGTGTGTGCGATCGCGGCGACGCCGGAGAGCAGCCCGACGAAGCTGAACACGAACACCCGCGTCCAAAGGGTGTTGATCCCAAGCCGCTCCGCCGCGACCTCGTTGCCGCCCATGGCGAAGATCGCCCGCCCAAGGAAAGTGTGGCGCAAGATGAACCACCCGAGGATGAGCACCGCCAGCCACATCAACGGCATCATCGACACGCCATAGAGCGAGCCATTGGCGGCGCGCATCGGGAACAGCAGGATGGAGGCGAACTGCTTGAACATCGGATGCACGACGAAGATGACGTTGCCGCCGGTCAGCACGTACAGCATGCCGTAGTAGACGTTGAGCGTGGCGATCGTGACAACGATCGTCGTTACCCGGAAGTAATGAATGATGAACCCGTTGACCGAGCCCATCAGCGCGCCGAGCGCGCACGCCCCCAGCAGCGCCAGGGGAATGTCGCCGCCCCAGCGCAGCGTGGCCATCACCACGACATATTCCACCACCTGCGCGATCGCCGTGAACGATACGTCCGGCGTGCCGCCGAGGATCAGCACGAACAGGACGCCCACCGCAAAAATGCCGTTGACCGACGCCGTCTTGAGGAAGCTCAGGACATTCGCCAGGGTCAGAAAGGATGGATTGGCGGCGGTGATGGCGACGCACAGCACGAGGATGAGCGCCCCCAGGTAGAACTCGTTCCGCTTCAGCAGTTCTTTGATCGGCGCCGCTCCGCTGACCCACGCAACGGCGCTCACGCTGTCGCCTCCACTAACGCTTGCACCTCCGCATCCGTCGCCGTCGTCGAGTTGATCTCCGAACGGATCCGACCGGCGCGCATGACGAGGAGGCGGTCGCTGTTGGTCACGACCTCCGGCACCTCGTCGGAGATCAGGATCACGCCCGTGCCCCGCGCGGCGAGATCCCTGATGATCTGGTGAATGCTGCTCTTGGCGGCGATGTCGATGCCGACAGTGGGGCCGTCGAGAATCAGGACCCGCGGTTCGGTCGCGAGCCACTTGCCGATCACGACGCGTTGCTGGTTGCCGCCAGAGAGGGTCTCCACGGGCAAATCCGGACCGGCCACGCGGATGTCCAGAGAATTGATCCAGCGCGCCACGAGCCCCTCCTGGCGCGGCCCGTCGATCATGCCCCAGCGGCCGACCAAGCGCCCGATCACCGCCGCGGCGAGATTCTCGGCAACGGAATGCTTCAGCACCAATCCCTGCGTGAGCCGGTTCTCCGGCACATAGGCGAAACCCGCTGCGACCGCGTCCTGCACGGACGCGATTCGCCGCCTTGAACCATCGACGACGATATTGCCGCTGTCGGCCGGACTGATGCCGAACAGCGCCAACGCGAGCTCGGTCCGCCCGGAGCCGAGCAGCCCGGCGATCCCCAAAATCTCGCCTTCGTAAAGATCGAACGAAACGTCGGCGAAGTTGTTTTTCTTCGACAGGTTGCGCACTTCGAGCAACTTCTTTTTGCGCCCACCGACAGAGCGGAACCGCGTCTGGGCAAGAGCCCTGCCTGTCATCATCTCGACAAGCTTATCGTTGCTGAGTTCGTCCCGCGACAGCGTGCCCACCGTCAAACCGTCTCGCAACACCGTTACCCGGTCGGCGACGTCAATGACCTCGTTGAGCTTGTGGCTGACGAACAGGATGGCGATGCCGTGCGCCTGCATGTCGCGCACGACCGCGAAAAGGTTGTCGATCTCGCCCTTGCTGAGCGACGCCGTCGGCTCGTCCAGCACCAGCAGCCGCAGGTCGTCGGTGAACGCCCGGCAGATGGCGACCATCTGCTGCAACCCGATTGGCAGCTCGCCTGCGATGGCGTCGAGATCGAGATCGACCTGTATGCGCGCCGTCGCCGCGCTGGCGATCTCACGGACCGTGCGCCAGTTCACCAGCGGGCGCCCCGACTTGGCCAGTTGCGCGATGGCGATGTTCTCGGCCACGGTCAGATTCGGCAGCAGCGAGAGGTCCTGATAGATGACCTGAATTCCCTGCCTGATCATCTCGGCCGGCGTGGCGCGCGCGACCTGCGCGCCACTCATCCACACTTCGCCTCTGTCGGGATGCTCGACTCCGGAAATGATCTTGATGAGGGTGGACTTGCCGGAGCCATTCTCGCCGATGAGACAATGCGCCTCGCCTGAGCGAACGGAGAAGTCGACCCCCTTCAGGGCGTATGCGCCGACAAAGCTCTTGTGGATGGCCTTGAGCCGCAAAAAGTCATCCATCGTCGGGCGCCTGGCGGCTGAACGGGATCATGATCGATCGGCGCGACGGAGTTCGGCCCACGCCTCGAAGCCGGAGGCGCGGGCGACGCCGATCCAATGATCAGAACGTGTTGTACTTGTCGAGGTTCTCTTTGGTGACGATCAGCGGGCGGTCGTAGATCAGCGTGTTACCCTTCACCGCCAGCGGCTTGCCGAGGGTGGGGATGTCGAGGCCGGGGCCGATCATCGCCTTCTTCCCGTCGAGCATCTGCTTGGCCATGTACACCATGGCGTAGGCCGCCTCCGCCGGGTCCCACAGGATGGAGGCGTTCATCGAGCCGTCCTTCAGGTACTGCGCCGCCTGGTTCGGGGAGGTCGTGCCGACCACCGCCACCTTGCCGATCAGCCCCTTCTCGCCGACCGCCTGGGCCGCGCCCGGCGCGCCCTGGCTGCCGAAGCAGAGGAAGCCCTTCAGATCCGGATGGGCGGTGAGGATGTCGAGAGCGGTCTGGTGCGCGGCGCTCTGGTCCTCGGAGACCGGGTAGCGATCGCCGATCGGCTTGAGATCGGTATACATCTGCTTCGCCCGTGCCAGCGCCGCGTCCGCCCAGATGTTGTGGGCGGGGACCGTCAGCGAGCCGACGAAGATGGCGTATTGGCCCTCGGGCTTTCCCAAAGCCTTCGTCAAGAGGTCGATCGACTTCTCGCCGAACGCCTTGTTGTCGATCATCTCGATGTCGACGTCGGCGTTCTTCTGCTGCGGCGACTCGTGCGTCAGGGTGACGATCCCCTTAGCCTGCGCCTGGCCAAGCACGGGGACGATCGACTGGGCGTCGTTCGGCACCACCAGCAGCGCGTTCACGCCCTGGTTGATGGCGTCTGCGATCAACCGGGCCTGCAGCGCCTCGTCGGCCGACTCCGGGGCCTGCTGGTAAACATTCGCGCCGAAATCCTTGCCGGCCTTCTGCAGTCCCTTCTCGAACTCGTTGAACCACGGCGCCCGCAGCTTCGGGATCGAAACCATCTTGTATTCTTCGGCGGCGAGCGCCGCGCCGAACCGGGAACCGGCGGCGGCCGTGCCGAGAAGCGCGCCTGCCGCGGCGGCAAGGGCCAGAGTCTCACGTCTGTTGATCATGTACGCTTTCCTCCCTGTGGAGTTGTTCCGCGCGCCGCAAGCCGGCGCATGCCTTCCGGTTCAATCCGGATATCTGCGCTCGGCCGGACGGATCTTTCCGACGTTGCCGAGCTCGATCACGTAGCCGAAGTCCCTTTCGGTATCGAGATAGTAGTGGACGTCGTCGTCGAACTTGCCGCTCTGGATGACCGGGTAGCCGCGACGTTCGTACTCCTGCACCGCTTTGGCGCAATCGGCGTAGTAGAGCTTCATGTGGTGCAGCCCCTCGCCCTTTGTCTCGAGATGCTCGTCGTAGATGCAACGGCCGCTGACCGGCTGCATGACCTCGAGCTGGACCGGTCCCTGCCAGGTGACCGCGATGAGGGCCTTATGGGTGGCCGGCTTGCCGCGATAAAGGTAGTTGTCGACCTTGGGCGACTCGAACAGGTAAATGTCCCAGGGGCCGATGCCGAACACCTCCCAGTGACGCTTCACCGAGGCGTCGAGATCACGGACCACATACGCCACCTGGACGATCTGCCCGTCTTTCATGTTTCACTCCCTTCCCCGGATGGCCTCTGGATAAACCGCTCTGCGCCCTCGAAAGGGGCGCGAGCAGCATTGAGAATTCGATAGGCCTCGCGCGTCCGGCGGTCAATCGGACACCATGTCGCCGTCTGCCGGGCGTCCAATGACCGGTAGGCCATTTTCGACAACCGACTCGAGCGGCGCTCCTTTCGGCGGCGCCGGCGCAAGGCGCGCTTGCCGCGGCAGGAACGGCAGGCTAAGTGTCTGTTTCAAAAGTCATGGACCTCATCCTGAGGAGCCCTTTGCGAAAGCAAAGGGCCTCGAAGGATGCTCCAGAGGACGCTTGCGGCGCCCACGCGCCTGAATTGTCTTTCGAGGCCCCTTCGGGGCGCCTCAGGACGAGGGTGGCGGGCGCTTTAGACAGACTCTAACGCTTTGAGCCCATGGCGCGCACCGGCTTCTTCTCCGGCTCCTTCGATCCGATGACCAACGGGCATCTCGACGTGATCGAGCACGCCGCGGCTCTGTGCGACCGGCTGGTGATCGGCGTCGGCTCCAACCCGAACAAGGCGAGCCTGTTCACCGTCGAGGAGCGGCTCGCTCTCATCCGCGAGGCGGCCGCGCCGATCGTCCGCAAAGCGGGATGCGCGCTCGAGGTTGTAAGCTTCACCGGGCTCTCGGTCGAGGCCGCGCGGGCGGCGGGGGCGACGCTGATCGTGCGAGGGTTGCGCGATTCGACGGACTTCAACTACGAGATGCAGATGGCCGGCATGAACGGCGCGATGGCGCCGGAGTTGCGCACGGTGTTCCTGCCGTCGTCCTCGCCGGTCAGGCCGATCACCGCGACCTTGGTCCGCCAGATCGCCTCGATGGGCGGCGACGCCTCTCCCTTCGCTCCGCCGAACGTGGTCGCGGCGCTCAAGGCGAAGTTCGCCGGAAGCGCGAAGCCGGCCGGTTAGCGACTGTTTCAAAACCCACCCTCGTCCTCAGGCGCCCCGAAGGGCCTCGAAGGACGGTCCAGTGGCGCGTGGGCGCCGCAAGCGTCCTCTGGAGCATCTCCTCGCTTTGCTCGGGGCAGGCTCTTCGAGGTCCTTTGCTTTCGCAAAGGGCGCCTTACACGAAAGTTCCAGTCGCCGGGGATGGCTGGGGATCGCGGCTTGAACTTTCGTGCGCAGTGGGTGGGCACCGCCGGTGGCCGACTCAGGATGAGGTCCATGACTTACGGCGAGCGGCGTCGCCTGCCGCTTTTCATTGAGGAAGCTTAATCCGCCGGCCAATTTCCGGAGAGGCGCCCGCGCGCATGATGACCCTGCCGACCCCATCGGCAGTCCGCGGAGCGCGGGGAAAAGCCATGCGGAAACTCAGTCCGAGCAAGATTGTCGAGAGGCTTCGAGAGATCGAAGCGCTTACCGAGGAGGGCCGGTCTGTCGCCGAGGCGATGCAGCTGGCCGGGGTGCTTCCGGTCGAATACGATCAGTGGAAACGCAAATATTCCGGCCTCGTGCGCACCCTCGGCCCGTTGGCCTGCGCCTCCCCGAGGCTCATGAAGAAGCCGCACCGCCGCGCCAGCTCCCCATCAGGACGCCAAGTGAAGTCGGGCGTGCCGCCGCTGGCCCTCGCCGACAAGGCGAATAAGCGCACCTTTCACCCCGGCTTGACCTCCCCACCGCCGAACGGTCATCCGGCCGCCACAATGCGGGCGAAAGATTGTAAGGAATTTGTTGGATTTTTGAAGCGTTCGTCGACCGTTTGGATAAGGTGCGGCGGCGGTGACGGAAGGGCGGAAGCTCGCGGCGATTCTGGTCGCGGATGTCGTCGGCTACAGCCGGCTCGCCGGCGCCGACGAGGAGCGTACGCTCGCGCGCCTGAGAGGGCTTCGCAGCGACCTGATCGATCCCGCCATCGCCGCGCATCGCGGCCGCATCATCAAGCGCACCGGCGATGGGTCGATCATCGAGTTCCGCAGCGTGGTCGACGCCGTGCGTTGCGCGATCGAGGTGCAAAACGGCCTCATCGAGCGCAACGCCGGAGTGCCCCGAGGACCGCCGCATCGAGTTTCGCGTCGGCGTCCACGTCGGCGACGTCGTCGAGGAGAGCGACGGCGACCTGATGGGCGATGGCGTCAACATCGCCGCGCGGCTCGAAGGCATCGCGAAGCCGGGCTCGATCTGTCTTTCCGAGGACGCCTATCGTCAGGTGAAGCAGCGGCTCGACCTCAAGGTCAGCGATCTCGGCGCAACGCAGCTCAAAAATATCGCCGAGCCGATCCACGCCTACTTGCTCGAGGTCGGCGTTGCCGGGGCAACCGGCCCGGTCCCGCAAAGGCGAACCACGCGGTCCGCGGCGAAGCCGCGCATGTCGCGGCGCTGGCCGGCAGTCGCCGCCGCGCTCGCGCTTGTGCTGATCGCCGCGGGCGCCTTTGCCTGGCGTGCAGGTTACGTGCCGCGTTTCATGGCCGCTTCCATTGACGATCACCTCGCCAACGCGCCGCATCTTTCGATCGTCGTTCTGCCGTTCGAGAATCTGAGCGGCGACAAGGAGCAGGACTATTTTGCCGACGGGATCACCGACGATCTGACCACCGACCTCTCGCATCTGGAAGGCAGCTTCGTCATCTCCCGCGGCACCGCCTTCACCTACAAGGGCAAGCCCATCGACGCGAAACAATCGGGCGCGAACTCGGCGTGCGCTATCTGCTCGAAGGCAGCGTGCGGCGTGTCGGCGAGACGATCACGGTCAACGCGCAGCTCATCTCGACGGAGACCGGCGCTCACGTCTGGGCCGATCGGTTCGAAGGCGAGCGCAACAAGCTCGGCGAGTTGCAGGTCGAGGCCGTATCCCGGCTTGCCAATTCGCTCGGGGTTCAGCTCGTGAAGGCCGAGGCATTGCGCTCCATTCGCAAGCGCCCGAGCAACCCCGACGCCGCTGACCTCGCGATGCAAGCCCAAGTCTAACTTAATCCTCCCGAGAGCAAGGCGATGGAGAACGACGCCGTGACGCTGTCCGAGCGCGCAGTTACTCTTGATCCGCAGAATGTGCGCGCGCTGACGGTCCTGGCGAATGCTTTGCTGGACCGCGTGAGTGACCATTATAGCAACGACCCTCAAACGACATTGCGCGCGCCGAGAAAACGATTGACGCGGCCTTGACCCTTCAGCCTGAGAATTCCTCGGTTCACGAGGAAAGGCTATCTCTACTTCGCGAAGCGGCAGTGGGGACCGGCGATCACGGAGTATGAAACTGCGATCGCGCTGGACCCTAACAACGCCGACGCCCATGCCAGCCGGTTTCCGAAAAATGTACTTCGGCCGAGCGGAGGACGGCTTCGCAGGCGTCGAAACCGCGTTTCGGCTCAGCCCCCGCGATCCTAACGTGCCGTACTGGCAGTACTTTATGTGCCACCTCCACAGCCACCTCGCGCATTGGGACCAGGCGATCGAATGGTACGAGAAGTCGATCGCGGGCGCCCCAAGGCGACGCCGCGAAATAACTGCGTCAGAGTGACGTCCCGTTTTCGCGCGGTCCGTATGGTATAATTCCATTCGGGATGGAATGCGTCTTTCTGGATGTTTAGAGCCGCGAGCTCTTCGTCGGTGACTTTGACGCCCTTGGGATAGCTGTTCTCGTCGAGGACACAGCGCACGGTCAGTCCTGCTTTTCGTCGCCGCGATCAGTTCGACGACCGCCAAACGGCTCGTCAAAGGCGTTCCCCGCCAGTTTTGCGTGATGTGGCAGAACAGACGATGTTCGATCCTGTTCCACTTCGAGGTCCCGGGCGGATAGTGGCAGACCGTGATCGTCAGTCCCTTTTCGTCGGCCAACTTTTGCAATTCGACTTTCCAGAGGCGGACTCTTGAGCCGTTGGAGCCGCCGCCATCGGCGGTGATCATCAACTGACGGGCGGCGGGATAACGCTCGCGTCCCATGAGATCGAGCCAGCGACGGATGGCGTTGACCGCGAACGTGGCCGT
Organism: uncultured Alphaproteobacteria bacterium; assembly: GCA_963819255.1. Taxonomy (GTDB): domain Bacteria; phylum Pseudomonadota; class Alphaproteobacteria; order Rhizobiales; family Beijerinckiaceae; genus Roseiarcus. Next base: position 55,760 of record CAWFVS010000042.1, on the reverse strand, counting down.
GTCGTGAGCCACGCCGACGCTCACGCAGCCGGCGTTCGCGCCGATGTCGTAGACGCCATAAGGAATGGCTTTGCCGAGGTCCTCGTCGACGAAATCGTGCACGTTGACGAGGTCGGGTCGCCCTCGCGGCCGATAGTCGGAGCCCGCATTCTTGTATTCGCCAATCAACTCTTTCTTCTTGGTGTCGACCGAGATCACCGGTTGGCCCGCATTCTGAAACGCCAGGACTTGTGCATTGATATGTTCGAACTGCGCATCGCGGTCGGGATGCTTCGCGCCTTCCTTGGTTTTCCGGTTGACCTGCCGACGATACCCGAGCCTTTCGAGCAGCTGCGGAATGCGGCTCGCCGAAACCTGATGGCCCATCTCACCCAACGTCGCCGCGAGCTTGGCGTGGCTCTTGGATACCCACAACAATGGTCGCATAGGGTCGCCGACTGTCGCCGGCTCCAAAAGCTTTCTCAGGTCCTCAAGCAGCGTCGGGTCCTTCTCGACCAGTGCTCGTCGGCCGCCTCCCGCGCGCCGCACCCTGTTCGTCGCTCGCGCAAAATCGAGTTCCTTCAGCCCTCGCCCAATCGTGCTTCGAGCGATCCCCGTCGCCCTCGCAACCGCGCTGACCCCGCCGACGCCCGCCGCCCGCGCCTCCGCCGCTGCAAAAAAGCGTCGTCCCCGCTCATCGAGCCCGACGCCGAGAGCCTCGTAACGGATGCGAATCGCGCTTTCGTCTATCATCCGCCGCGCATACGAATTATCCTCCGCCCTGGGAATCCCCTCGCCTATTTAATAATTTCGCGGCGTCTCCTAATTTTTGGTACTCGTTCATCGACCTCGCCGCCGCCAATGCCTGGGTCGGGCACGACAAGGAGGCGAAGGACGCCGCGGCACAATTTCAAAAAGCGTATCCCGGCTTCACCGTGCAGACCTTTTTGAGCTGGCATTGGACCGACGACCCGACCTTCAACGCCCAATATCAGCGCCTCGCCGAGGGCCTGCGCAAGGCTGGGGTGCCGGAGGGCGAGAAAAAGACGAATTGACGGCTGAGACCCGGAAGCTTGCGGCGATCCTGGTCGCCGACGTCGTCGGATATAGCCGGCTGCGACGACCAGGCCCACTCGACTCCGCAGGCGCTCGAGTGAGCCGTCGCCGTCCGTAGGCGGCGGGTTGATTGATTATTATGTGCGGGGTGATTGGGCCGCCTTTCTCCCGCTGCTTGTCGGTTGGAACCATCGCGCCTTCCTGTGCGTAAAACCGCGCAGAGCCAGGAGAACGTGCATGAAAGCCAGACTTTTTGGAGCTATCGCCATCATTGTTCTTCCCACACTTGCTCTCGCGCAGGTCAGCGCTGGCGCCGGGGGAACCGAGGGCGGAGCCGGCGGCGCTAAAAGCAGGCACGACTGGTCCCGGCATCAGATCGAGCGGCTCGGCTGTGACGGGTGGTGATTTACCGTCCGCGCAACAACTCGAACGGTTCGCAGGGCTTGTCAGCCACGAACAACGACAACAATGGCCGAGCCAGCCGCAGACGGCAACCCGGCGGCCGGCTATTTCTCGAACCAGTATTCGCCGTCCGCGGAGGTGTGAATGCCTGTGGGCTTCGACTTTCCCTTCACCCAATCGACGGCGACATGATCACGTTCGATGCCGCGAACCGTCTGGTAGCGGCCGGTGCCGCCGGTCCAGTTTGCGACGGAGTTGGTCGTGGTCTTCGTCGAGCCGTCAGCGGCGGTCGTGGTCTCGGTCGTCCCGGAATATTCCTGATAGATTTTCTCGCCGTTTTCGAGGGTCGTGACCGTGTATCCCCACGTGTGGCCATTGCGGTCGCGGTAATCCCGATACCCGTGAGTTCAGCTCTCCTTATCCTTCAGGCCCTCGCAATTGGGCTTGGCATTCGACCCGGCAACGCTATGAATCTCATACACGCCGACGATATGGCCAGGTGCGTCTCCGACGTCGATATTAAGCTGCTGCGGGTACGACGTCACGTTGCCGGAGCCGGTGTCGGACGACCACTTGCAGCGCTCCTGAGCCGCCGCTGGCGCGGCAAGCAGCGGCACAATGAATGCGGCCGGCACGGCGCGGATAAACAGCACTCGCATGGCGACCTCCCGTGGTGAACCTGCTGGACGTTCACTTGTATGCTGCGCCTGGATAATCTCAAGGGCGACCATCCCACCCTCATCCGCGGCAGCGACTTTTGCGAAAAATTTCGCCGTTTTATGGCTTAGGCGACGCCGCGAAATAACTGCGTCAGAGTGACGTCCCGTTTTCGCGCGGTCGTATGGTATAATTCCATTCGGGATGGAATGCGTCTTTCTGGATGTTTAGAGCCGCGAGCTCTTCGTCGGTGACTTTGACGCCCCTGGGATAGCTGTTCTCGTCGAGGACACAGCGCACCGTCAGTCCTGCTTTGGTCGTCGTCGCCGCGATCAGTTCGACGACCGCCAAACGGCTCGTCAAAGGCGTTCCCCGCCAGTTTTGCGTGATGTGGCAGAACAGACGATGTTCGATCCTGTTCCACTTCGAGGTCCCGGGCGGATAGTGGCAGACCGTGATCGTCAGTCCCTTTTCGTCGGCCAACTTTTGCAATTCGACTTTCCAGAGGCGGACTCTTGAGCCGTTGGAGCCGCCGCCATCGGCGGTGATCATCAACTGACGGGCGGCGGGATAACGCTCGCGTCCCATGAGATCGAGCCAGCGACGGATGGCGTTGACCGCGAACGTGGCCGTGTCGTGATCCACGCCGACGCTCACGCAGCCGGCGTTCGCGCCGATGTCGTAGACGCCATAAGGAATGGCTTTGCCGAGGTCCTCGTCGACGAAATCGTGCACGTTGACGAGGTCGGGTCGCCCTCGCGGCCGATAGTCGGAGCCCGCATTCTTGTATTCGCCAATCAACTCTTTCTTCTTGGTGTCGACCGAGATCACCGGTTGGCCCGCATTCTGAAACGCCAGGACTTGTGCATTGATATGTTCGAACTGCGCATCGCGGTCGGGATGCTTCGCGCCTTCCTTGGTTTTCCGGTTGACCTGCCGACGATACCCGAGCCTTTCGAGCAGCTGCGGAATGCGGCTCGCCGAAACCTGATGGCCCATCTCACTCAACGCCGCCGCGAGCTTGGCGTGGCTCTTGGATACCCACAACAATGGTCGCATAGGGTCGCCGACCGTCGCCGGCTCCAAAAGCTTTCTCAGGTCCTCAAGCAGCGTCGGGTCCTTCTCGACCAGTGCTCGTCGACCGCCTCCCGCGCGCCGCACCCTGTTCATCGCTCGCGCAAAATCGAGTTCCTTCAGTCCTCGCCCAATCGTGCTTCGAGCGATCCCCGTCGCCCTCGCAACCGCGCTGACCCCGCCGACGCCCGCCGCCCGCGCCTCCGCCGCTGCAAAAAGGCGTCGTCCCCGCTCATCGAGCCCGGCGCCGACAGCCTCGTAACGGATGCGAATCGCGCTTTCGTCTATCATCCGCCGCGCATACGAATTATCCTCCGCCCTGGGAATCCCCTCGCCGATTCAATAATTTCGCGGCGTCGCCTTAGGTTCGTCGGCGCTTGGGATTCTCTCCACTTGGCCCAGTCGCCGTTCGCCTCCAGACGCGCCTTCTCCATTGCGATGTCGGCGCGGACTATTTCCCATTCAACTTCGTCCATTATTCCCTCCATTTTGATCACGGCGGACGCCGCAGCAAGTCAGAGCGTCGCAACGCGCCTGAGTTCACTTCAAAACTCGGACTGCCGACCATTTGCTTCCCACCCTCGTGTGGCGTTTCTGCTGTCGGGGTGGAGGCGGCCCGAAAGAAACCCCGTCGCCACAATTCAGGCCGGTCAGCCTCCCTCCCTAGCGGCGATATTGGCCGGCTCGCGCGTGGAAGCGGTCATTCAACTATTGGCCTCCGGAGGGCTGAGTGCGGACCTTCGAGGTCGGCCCTGCGAACGGGCGGGAAGCGCGAGAAAGCGGCCTTCGGCTGAGGGCGCGGCCTCCTATCCTCCTTTGGGAATGTCCTTGTATGTCTGGCCGCCCTTCATGATCATTGCTAGATTGGTATCGGGCTCTTCGAGAAGCGCGATGTCAGCGATCGGATCGCCGTTGACGACGAGCAGGTCGGCCAGGGCATCCTTCTCCACCACCCCGATTTCCCGGATAGGGATTGCGCGGTCCCGACAGGGCGAGGAGTTCCCCATTGGTTCAAAAAGTCGCCATCCGGAGAATGTCCACGTTTTCGTACCACCGACGGAGATGGGTCAGCATGATGCCCTGACGGGTGGCTAGCTCGCTCGAAAAAAGGAGATCAGAGCCGAACGCGGTCTTGATTTTGTGCTCCTTCGCGAGCGGGTAGAGCGTATTCGTGCCCGCGAACACCTGGACGCATTGAGCCGGCTCTGGCCGGTCAGCCTTCCAGTGTCTTCTTCGCTGAGAAACGGTTGGGTGCTGAGCCATACGCCCTTGTCGGCCATGAGCTTCGCGGTTTCTTCGTCCATGAGATGGCCGTGTTCGATACTCTGAACGCCGGTCGCCAGCGCGCGACGGATCGCGACCGGCGGATAGGCGTGGAGGGCGACGTAAGTATTCCTGTCGGCGGCGGCTTCGACGCCGGCTCGCATCTCGAGTTCGCTAAACGTCAGCATGTCGAGCGTCATACGCGGCGACGAGACCCCGCCGCCGCCGACGAGCTTGATCTGGGAGGCCCCTTGCAGGAGCTGCTCGCGCACCCGCAGCCGCACCTCGTCCGCGCTGTCGGCGATATTCGCGGCGCCTTTCTGCTCGAGAAAGCTGAGCGGCCCGCCGGGACGGCGCGGTAAGTCGGAGAGCGGACGCAGGTCGCCATGCCCGCCGGTGGTGGTGATCATCGCGCCGCAGGGATAGATGCGCGGCCCGCGGGCGAGCCCGTCGTCGATCGCCTGCTTGAGCGCGAAGGACGGTCCGCCGAGATCGCGAACCGTGGTGAAACCGCGCATGAGAGTGCGTTCGGCCTGCGCCGACGCGGCGAGAAAGATTTAGCCGATATCGGCGGAAAGCAGGTTTGAGACGCTCAGCCCCGCGAAGATCGCGTGCCAATGCGCGTCGATCAGGCCCGGCATGACAGTCCGGCGGCCGCAGTCGATGACCCTTGCGCCTTCCGGAGCGCCGACTTCGCCTGAGTTCGATGGCCTTGATCCGATCCCCCTCGACAAGCAGGCGTAGCCCGACGCGCAACGAAGCGGATCGCCCGTCGAACAGCCTGAAGTTCGTGAAAACCATCGGCGAGGGCGCTGCTTCAGGCTGCGCGCCGGCTCGGCGCACGAATCCGAGCGCGGCAAGAGACGCGCCCATTCCTGATACGAACCCCCGCCGCGAAAGACCTGCGTTGATCCGGCGGGTCGCCGACTGAATGAGCGGCCTGCAGCAGGCGCAGCTGCTGACTCCGCTCGTCTGATGGTCGTCGTCCGGCGTGCAGGAATACATCCGAGCCCGGGAAACCCTGCTTGACGACTCCGAAATCGCTCCGCCTCGAAGAGGCGGCTTCGAGCGCTGCCCCCTCCTCATTCAGCGAAGACTATCACGAACAGCGAACGCGGCCCCACCGGTCGCGCCAGCACCACTGGCAGCGCCGGCGTCCCCAGCGGTCAAGCCAGCACCGTCGCCATCCAACTTGATTGATGTCGCTGTTGAGCCCCTCGAAGATCATGCTTTTCGGCAGCGGCATGAAGGGTCCGGCCAGCGCGGTCGCAGAGGCCACCGCGAGCAACAATCCGGCTAGCCCAATCGCAACTACCGTTTTCGGCATGGCTTGTGTCCTCCCTGGGTTGCATCTCCCGACGCTTGCGGTTCCGCCTATCGCAACTTGCTTGGCCCTTCGAGAGAAGTGGTCGCGTTGTTATTCAAACCCGTGACTACTGCACAAGTTTCGCTCGAAGCCGCGCAAATTCCGCGTCTGTAATCGACCCTGATCAGTCACTCGACTGGCACGAGCACCGGAGCCCCCTTGTTCTTGATCAAGAGCACCAGAAATTTCGCCGGCTTGGTGCTGCTTGCGTCGCCACCGCCGCTTGCGCATTGTAACATTGCTCGAAGCCGCCGCCCGCGGTCGGCATGATGCGCGACTCCTCGTCGGTCAGATTGATCTGATCCTTTGGCTGGGGGCCTTCGGTCGGCGGCTGCGGCGGCTTGCCGCCAGGCTTCTTGCCAGTCTCGGCGATCTTGGCTTCGCGGGCAGCGAGCTTGGCTTCGTATTCCGCCTTTTCCCGCTCGTAACGCTCCTTGGCCCGCGCCTCGATCTTGGCTCGCGCCTCGGCCAGTTTCTTCAGGCGGCCTTCGCGCAACGCCAGCTCTTCCGGCATCGACAGGCCGTCGGGAAGGTCGGCCGCGTCCGCCGCCTCCGCCTTGGCGAGAAGCTCGGCGACTTCCTGTTTCAGCTGCGCTTCCAGCTTGCCTGCGTATTCGTGGGACAGCGCGCTGTGGCGGCTCGCGTTGGCGTGGATCTTGGCGCCGTCGAGCGCCACGGTCCCCATCTGTAAAACGCCCATCTCCTTGGCCAGCATCAAGACCCGCACGAACAGCGCCTCGATCTCCTTCAGGAAGCGTTTGCGGAACGTCGCGATCGTGTCGTGGTCGGGATGATCGTTGCCGGCGATGAACCGAAAGGCCACGGAATCGTAGGTCGCCCGCTCCAGCTTACGGCTCGAAAACACGCCCGTCGCATAACCATAGATCAGAAGCGCCAGCAGCATCGAAGGGTGATAAGAGGCCGAGCCCGAACCGCGATACCCGCCGGTCATCGACCGCAAGTCGAGGCTTTCCACCACCTCGACCACGAACCTCGCGGGCAGCCAATCCTCCACCGACGGCGGCAGCAAGAACCTCGTCAAGCGATCGACGATCCGGAAATTGCTCATCGCCGATAAGCCCGAAGCCCCAATGCCTTACTGTAGCATGATCCGAGGCCCATACGAAGCGCAAAGCGCTAAGTTCGAGCTAAGTCCGACAGGCTGCTAGAGGATCGACCGCGCCGTCGGGGCGCGCCAACGTGTCAGCGCCACCCGCCAGGGGCGTCGCGCCCTCGCCCGAGGAGGGCGTCGCCGCCATCGATCCGTTGACCACGACGACGCGCGGCCCGAAAGAAGTTAAAAGGCCCCGACGCATTCCTGTCAAACTTGGGAGGTACACCATAAAGGCGATGCATGTTGTCATAAACAGCGCCGCATTGACGTGCAACTTGGGGGAACGGCCGGGATGAACACGGAGGAGGAGGCGCGGGTGAAGACCAGCGGCCGGCAGGGCGGGGGCCACGAACGGGCCGACGAGCGGGGAGTGAAGCCCGCCTGCGACAAAGACCCACCACGGCGTTCGGTTGAAATACTTCGCGACCTGGGTCTGTCAAAGGAAAAGATAGTCGCGTACCATCGTCGCTTTCCGACGCCGCCTACGAGCTGCGGGCACCGACCGCCGGCGTCGATATTGAGGCGGTGATCCAGACAGACGGCTTTGCGATGCCAATTCGCCCTGAGCTGCGACCGCTCTATCCGCCGCACTGGCGCGAGCTGAGCAGCCGCGTCCGCTTCGAGCGCGCTGAAGGAAGGTGCCAACGTTGTGGCTGACCACGCCCTCCTCCGCTGCCTAACGTTGCTGTGAACCTCGCACGGCTGGCCGTCGTCACTGGCCCGCATGAGCAGGTCTCGATCGACCTGCGCTCTGCGCATCGTCAGCAGGCCGGACAAGGTCGCGCTGCTTAGGTCGAGATGGCCTTCGATGTGGGCGGCTGTGAAATCGATGTCCGCGAAGGTGGCGGGCTGTTCCTTGCCGCCGGCCACGTGCAGGGTTTGACCGACCTGTAGCGCGTTCATCGTCAGCCGCAGCGCGACGGTGGCGCCGCTGAGACTGAGCCATCGACCAATCGGAGAAGCCGTGAGTCCTGCGACCGGCGCAGGGGCCTGTTCATTGTCTGGCGCGACCAAGCTGTTCGCGATCAGTTCGTTCGCCACCTGGCATACCTATCGCGCCATGATCGCCGGTTAGGCGAAGCGCAAAAAAATGACTAAAGTTGCGGCAAGGAGCGCGTGCCGCATGAATGATCCGATCCGCTATGTCGATCCCGTCTATCGTCCGCCGAGCGAGGCGGACTCGCTGATCCTGCCCGTGACCGACGGCTGCTCGTGGAACCGCTGCACGTTCTGCGAAATGTACACCGCGCCGCAGAAGAGGTTCCGCCCGCGCGACGAGGCGGAAATTTTCGAGGCAATCAAGCGCTGCAGCGCGCTCTATGGGGGCGGCGTCCGGCGAGTTTTCCTCGCCGACGGCGATGCCATGACCCTGTCCACGCGGCGCCTCGTCGCCATTCTCGAAGCGATCCGGCGCGAAATGCCTGGCGTGCAGCGCGTGTCGAGCTATTGTCTGCCGCGCAATGTCAAGAAAAAGTCCGTTGAGGAATTGCGCGAACTCCACGAACTCGGCCTGACAATGGTCTATGTCGGCGCGGAATCCGGCGACGATCTGGTGCTGGACAAGGTCAACAAGGGCGAAACGTTTGAAAGCACGCGCGAGGCTCTGCTCAAGCTCGGCGAAGCGGCGATCAAGCGCTCGGTGATGATCCTCATCGGGCTCGGCGGCGAAGCCCGTACCGTCGAGCATGCCGAAAACTCGGCGCGCCTTGCCAACGAGACTGAGCCGGAATTTCTCGCAACGCTGGTCGTGAGCTTCCCGAAGGGCGAGGAGAGATTTCGCGAGAGATTTCCCGATTTCGCTCCGCTGAGCATCGCCGGGCTGCTGCGCGAAATGGAACTGTTCGTCTCGCGCCTCGAATTGCGGCGGACGGTGTTCCGCAGCGACCACGCCTCGAACTGGCTGGTGCTGAAAGGGACGCTCGGCGCCGACAAGGCACGGCTGCTGGCACAATTGCGCGCCGCCATTGCGGCGCCGGAACTGGCGCCCTTGCGTCCGGCCTGGGCGCGGGGACTCTGAGCATGACTTGGCGGCGCGCCTGCCGGAAGGCATGCTGCCCAAGCCGTCACGCGTCGCCTGGGTCGCCGCCTATGACGAGAGCGGGGCGCGCGTTCACGACTTCAAATGGACGGACGGTGGCTACGCGATGGTGAACCGGGGTCTGCCGCGCCGGCCGCAGCATCTGGTGCGCCGGCCTGCAGGAGCGCGCGCTGATACGTTTCGAGTTGCCTGGTTGAGAAATGTCGAAGTCGGCGCTCCCGCGCACTGGACGTTCGGGAGCCTGGCGTCAGACTTGAACCACCAGCCTTTTGAGGCTGGCTCCGAGATTCGACCTCTGCTCGACGGCGCCGACGATCGAAGGCGCGCGTGTCGTTGTATGATCAACAGGCTCAGATGGAGGCGAGCCTCTTGAAAGGAACGATCCTGAACTATGGGGCGACGGGCTCCACCGGGAAGCTCATTGCGAAGGTGGCGGCCGACCACGGCGCGCGCCCCATTCTGGCCGGGCGCAATCTCGACAGAGTCAAAGCGGTCGCAGGACCGCTCGCGCGCCTCCGCCAATGGGTTCGTCGGCAAGGGACTGGTAGACCCGAATGTAGTCCCGGCCGACACGCTCGATGGAAAACCGCTTCTCGAATCCGCGGCGCACGGCCACTCGGCTGAGCCTACGCACGTTTTCGACCGCGGCGACCGTTTCGTCGATTCCGTCGACGATGAAACCGGTCTGCCCATGCTCGATCACCTCGGGCACGGAAGCCTCTGCGCCACGCGATGACCAACGCGCCGCACGCCATCGCTTCGATCTGGACGAGACCGAAAGGTTCGGGCCAATCGATGGGAAACAGCAGCGCTGTGGCCCCGGCGAGGAAGGCTTGCTTCTCGCAGTCGCTCACTTCGGCGACAAACTCGACCCGCGGATCCCGCAGCAGCGGGCGGATCACGTCTTCGAAATAGGCCATGTCGACCTTGTCGACCTTGGCTGCGATCTTGAGCTCCACGCCTGCGCGCGTGGCGATCTCGATCGCCCGGTGTCGCGCTGCGCTTAAACGTGAGACTGATCTTCGACAGTTGCTTTGATTGATATCGAGCGCAAAAGCGCGTTGCGCGACGGCCGTGGCACTACATTACGGAGTTTTAGCGTAGATTAAGTCTTTGCGCCCTATTGCAGTGGTCGCGCCTGGCTTCAGATCATCCAGAACCGGCGCGAAGGCATCGCGGAGCACCAGCCCAAGGTCATTTTGCTGCAATTCATGGCGTGGAAACCGGCACCGACTCGATCTTGGTGCACACAGTATCAGCTAATTCCGTAATTAAATCAATACCTTTAAGCGACAAACGTGGCACTACATTTTCGAGTCTGTTGGCAGTCGGCCGCAATCATATCAGCAGCTTACGCCTAGCGTGCGTGCTCCAACTGTCGAAGATCAGTGAGATTGCGCCCGCTTGCGAAGTTCACTGCAGCTGAAAACGAGATTCATGGCACCCTGAGTCTCAAATTAGCTACATAAATAAGACCCAAGATTCGGGCTGTTCGGCGCAAGAATGCCGGCACCAATAGTTTCGAAATAAGCGTGGCAGGCCCCAGTCGTCCTGGCTTCGAGTTCCGCGATGTTTTTTCGGTCGGGTCGCGGCTGAGCCCCCAATTCTCAAACCAAAAGTCCGCGACGTCCCTGCCCCCCTGCCCTTGAGACCCTCCGGATTTCTGCTCCGCGGATCGCATGTTGCCTCCTCAAGCCGGCTGGCTGCCCCGCAGCGCTTTTGCTCGTCATTGTCCCCTGCAGATCGTCCACTTGGCCCCCGCAAATTTCACCAACATTGCGGGCCCTCATTCTCAATTTAAGTACAGCACGGCAGGCCGAGTCTCATATTTAACTACAGAGTCTCAATTTAACTACAAAAGGAAGCACTTGAAAACATTGAATCCGGCGTCTCACGTTTAAGTGCAGCGCGACAACGCTGATTCGGCTCGTCGTGCGTCCGAATGCAGGCTCTTCGCTGTTTTGAGTGGGCAAGTGGGGCGCAGAGTTATCAACAGGTTCGCATCGGACCCGCTCTTCGCCCCTGCCTCGCGGTTTGCCGCGAACTGGCTTTCGGTGGCGCAAGGAGCGCCTCTCGGGTGCCCCGCTGTGAGCGGCGCGATTGAAATGTAAGCGGAAAGCGCCTGCGGTTCCACAGGTCGCCAGCGATTGGCGCCGACGCGGCCGTCCGGCGCTTGCAGGTGAACGCCGGCCGTCAGGATCGCCTTGTCGAATTCGCATCGGCCAGTCGCCATTTAAGCGCCGGGATTCTACCCACTCGGAATAGTGAGGAGCGCGAATGCATAGGCGCCGGCATAAATTGGATTGGTCAGGATGCTGTGCACGATGTTGTAGGGCGGCAAGCGCCAAACGACGCCGTGCGCATCACCCCGCCGCGATTTGGCGGGCAATTCGATCCCTTCGTCTCTGACCCAGACGTGCACCTGCCGGGCGCTCTGCAACTCGGCGAATTTCGTGAAGACGAGTTGAATGGCCTGTTGCACGCGCTGGTCCGGGTCCTTTTCGATCCGGCCGCGTCCGACTTTCACATAGCCCGCGGCCACGCCGAGAACCAGGTCGCCGCGACGCGCCATCTGACGCAACGCTTCCTGCGATCGCTGGCGGAACAGCGACAACTCGAGTTCGCTCATCGTGCCTTTCATGCCCAGCAATAATCTATCGTTGGGATGGCGAGGATCGTAGATTCCGTCCTCGTCGACGAGGATGGCGCCGACCAATCCACAGAACTCTATCAGCGTGTGCCAGTCGCGGCCGTTGCGGGCGAGACGCGAAGCCTCGATCGCGAAAACGGCGCCGACGCGACGGTCACAGATTGCGGCCAACAACCGCTCGAAGCCCGGACGTGCGACGCCGCCGCCCGATCGTCCGAGATCGTCGTCGATGATCTCGACGGTCGTCCAGCCAAGTTGCCTGGCGCGATCGGCAAGTCCGTATTGCCGGCGCTGGCTCTCGAGGTTGTGCACGAGCTGATCCGGGGTCGATTGACGGACATAAACACAAGCGATGCGTTGCAGATGCTCGACGGTGATCTTGCTCACGGATGCTCTCCCGGCTTCTTAAGTTGGACCAGCGTCGCCGCGATCTCGCGGAGCAGAGCTTCCAGGAGAGCCGCGAGTTCGACCTTGCGAGCCGGGCACGGATTTGCGAGCGGCGTCTCCTCGTCGAACAGGCTTGGTTGGCGATGTTCGGATTTGCGCTCCATTCTGGGCTGTCTCCGTCTTTGATTTCGGACAGGAGAAAGCCTAGGAGCGCATCGACCTCCGCACGCATCGCGCGCAGAATATGGAGTGGAAAGTGCGGCTCGGCGCCGATCGTGAAACGAGATGCCGCCGGTTCCGTCATCCAGGCCGGCAAGCAGGCGAATGAGCCGTCGGGTTGGAGCACGACGACGAACTCGACGCCGCCGCTTTCGAGCCGCCGTCTGATCTGGACCACTTCGCCGAAGCACGGATGGAACCGGTAGCTGATACGGGCTTCAGCCGGCTGTTCGTGGGCACTATGTAGCCATTTCGAGCAACACCTGGATCACGCGAATATCGACGCCCTGTTCGAGCAGGTGGGTCGCAAAGCTGTGCCGCAGCGTATGGGGAGAAACGCGCTTGGAGATTCCAGCCAGGTCCTTGGCGGCGGTGACGGCGCGGTTGAGCTGACGCGCGGTCACAGGATTGATCGGGTTCTGGCCGGGAAACAGCCAGACCTGCGGCCGCGCCGCCTTCCACCATTCACGCAGGAGCTGGAGCAGTTGGGGCGACAGCATCACATCGCGATCCCGCTGTCCCTTGCCCTGCTCGACCCGGAGCATCATGCGCTCCCTGTCGATGTCGGACACCTTCAGGTGGGCGACCTCGGACACCCGGAGGCCTGCGCCGTAGGCGACGCTGAGCGCGGCCTTGTACTTGAGGCCCGGCGCGGCCTGGAGGAGACGCGCCACCTCCTCCTGGCTCAGGACGACCGGCGCCTTGCGCGGCTCGTTCACGATCCGCAGAGGACGAACGAGATCGGGCTTTTCGAGCGTCACGGTGAAAAAGAACCGCAGCGCGGTGATGGCGGCGTTGATCGTCGAGGGGCCGACCTGCTGCTGCGCCATATGCAGTTGAAAGCGCCGAAGATCCTCGCTCGTCGCCGTATCCGGCGACCGGCCGAGGAAGGCTGCGAACTTCCTCACGTTGCGGACGTAGTCCCTCTTCGTGTCTTCGCTGAACCGGCGCGCCGTCATGTCGTCGATCAAGCGCTGACGCAGCGGGCTGACGGGCTTCTTGGACATCGAAAGCTCCTGTCTCACATCGGGTTGAACCCCACGATCTTGAGACAGGGCCGCGCTTTCTCGTGGGTCCTTACCCCCGCGCCCTCTCCGCTCGCTCGCCGCCCCTACCGCGCGAGCGGTTTAGTCCAAGGGCGGATAGCCGTCGTTCGATGATCGCGCGGCTCTGGCGGGGTGCCATATGAGCGGTCGTCTACCGATGGCACGCCCAACGCGCGAAATCGAATACATTGGTGCTTTTCGATCTCCAAATCTAGAAAGCGGCCTAATCATCGTTAGCCCCGTTGGAACGCGTCAGCGTTGGGATCATGCGCCCGGCCGCCTCTGGTTTTGACCAACTCGAGGGGTATAGACTTTCCCACGGCGTAACCAGGGAGAGAATGTGCCCTCGGACGAGTCAAATGGACGGCGTCTTGCTGTCATACTGGCCGCCGATGTCGCGAGCTACAGCGGTTTGATGTCTGAGGATGAGGAGGCGACCCTTAGCACTCTTGCAGGCTATCAAGGGGTTATCGCTGGCCTAGCTGCCGAACATCGCGGGCGCGTCTTCAACACGGCCGGCGATAGCGTCATGATCGAGTTTGCGAGCGCCGTGCAGGCGGTTCGCTGCGCCGTTGCGGTTCAGCGCGCGCTCGATCGTCGTAACGCGGACTTGCCGCGAGACCGCCGCATGTCATTCCGGATGGCGTCAATCTAGGCGATGTGATTGCGCGCGATGGCGATCTCTTTGGCGACGGCGTCAACATCGCGGCGCGTTTACAGACGCTCGCCGAACCGGGTCGAGTGTGTGTCGCCGGCTCCGCCTATGAGCATGTCATCGGCAAGGTCAGCTTCCCCTGTCGGTTCCTCGGCGAAAAGACCGTCAAGAACATCGCGCGCCCAGTGCGCGTGTACGAGATCGACCCGACGCTGGAAGCTCCTGTTCCAGTCGCGGAACTGCAGAGCGGAACGCTTGCTCTTCCTGATAAGCCATCAATCGCCGTTTTGCCCTTCGCCAACATGAGCGGCGATGTCGAGCAGGATTATTTTGCGGACGGTCTAACTGAGGACTTAATAACCTCACTGGCAAAGTTTCGCTGGTTTTTCGTGATCGCCCGAAACTCCAGCTTCACGTACAAGGGACGCGCGGCGACCGTTCAGCAGGTTGGACGCGAGCTTGGCGTTCGCTATGTTCTCGAGGGAAGCTCTCGCAGGCTGGGCGGCAGAGTTCGCGTGACCGCCCAGTTGGTCGAAGCTGAGACCGGTCACCACCTCTGGGCCGACCGTTATGATCGCAACGTAGCTGACTTGTTGGAGGTCCAGGACGAGATCGTCGATCGCGTCGCCGGCGCGATCGAACCGGAAATGCTGCGCACCGAGACGTTGCGCGCACGCGAAAAGACGCCCGAAGCCCTCACCGCTTGGGATCTGATCTTTCGGGGAATGTGGCACTTTTACCAAAGTCACACGGGATCATCACCGGGCCGCTCGCGAGACCTTTCGCAAAGCTATTGAGGCGTCCCCAGAGGTGGCGGAGGGGCATACGTGGCTCGACCGATGCAATGCTGGGATGCTCTTTTATGGATGGAGCAACGACGAACAAGCCGATGCGAATGAAGGGTGGCAGGCTGCATTGCGCGCCGCTCGTCTGGCGCCAGCCGATCCTTACGCGCACTATGCGGTAGGCATGATGAGCATAGTGACCAATCAGCCCAACAGAGCGATGGAGGCCGCACAGAGATCGCTCGACCTGAGTCCGAGCTTCGCTTTAGGTTACCTCGAGCTGGGCCTGGCTCGCCTGTTCGCCGGCCTCGCAGCGCAGGCCGTCGAGCCGCTCCAGCGGGGGCTCCAACTCAGCCCGCACGACCCGCAAGCGTTCATATGGATGCAGTTCCTCGCGTTCGCGCATTTCCTCTCTGGCAAATTCGAAGAGGCGGTGGCGCGGGCGCACGATGCGGTGGCCAGTCGTCCGGAGTCGTTTTCAGCGCACTTCATACTTGCTTGCAGTTTGGTCCGGCTCGGCCAGAAGGAAGAGGCTCAGCGAGCCGTATTGGAAATGCAACAATCGCTGCCTGCGAGTGGAAGCAATCTCAAGCAATTCCTCCAGCGCTTTGCGGATGCAGGCGATCGCGAACAGATATCGATGGCGCTGGGCGAGGCCGGGTGGAACGAAAAATAGCAATCTTCAGTAATGACCTTGCGATAGCAACTCTGCCTTGGCGCACTGCGGTCGTCCACCGCGTCGTCTTCGCTCGGCGGCAATCCCCCTTGTGCGAGGTCGGCTGCCGGCGTCGACGGCAGGGGTCGTGTCCTGCTCACGCCGACCGCGTGCCAAATGACAGACTCCAAAAAACGCGGCGGGATTTTCGGCGGCAAGAGCGGCGGGCCGTTCCCGGCGGAAGCGGCCATAGCCCGAAATTTCTCGCGGCCGCACGTCGGCCTTCGAACGTCACCTCGGCGATGTCTGTCTCGCCTGGGAACCGGGTCAATCCGTGCTCGGCGAGCGTGGCGACGCGGGTGGAGTTGCCTTCTCCATGGCCCTGCATATTCGCGAGTAGCTGGCCGTTGGGCGGCATCTAGAACTGCCGGTTGCCCTTGGATCTCTATTCGCCGAATGCCCTGGGGAGCGTTCTTTGCCCGAGTGTCGGGCGCTTCAGCCGGAGCGTCAGGCCGCGTCCTCGCGGGTCACGCCCTCGCCTTCGAGCACGAAATCCTTGCCGAGGGCAGATGCGGGTGTCTGATACCCTGCCTTCGCATCGCCGCTCAGCGCCTTTTGCGCGGCCCCGAGCGCCGTGATCGTCGTCCAATCTAGCCCCGCCTCAGGCCAATGCAGCCTCGACACGGCACGACGCCCCTGTTCGTCGGCGACTTCGCCCCAGACGTGCGTTCTGGTCCGCGCCCGAAGCTCTGCGCCCGGCCCGGAGCGCACCGCCATGAGCAGGAGGTTGCGGATCGGAGCCCATTTTGTCCACGGGGCGATTATCCTGCCGATCGCGAGCTGACGCTGCAGCGCGGGTGGAGCGGCGACGTGATCTTCGATGTCGGGAATGCCCGTGCTGAAATAGGCGGTGAACACGTCGCCCCACGGGACCCGAACTGCGTCGACCGGCCCGGCGCCGAAGTCGACCGAGATCGTCCCTCCGCCGTTTTGCGGCCGCACCAGCTCTCCGTTGCGGCGGACGCGGTCGCCGTAGTTGAGCAGTTCGATCGCTGTTCGCTGCGTGCCCGGAGGCAGACCGGCGGGACCGACGGATTGGAACGCGAGCCTCAGCTGGGTCGCGGACGGCAGCGCCAGGCAATCGGTCGGAATGACGTCGAAGCCGACGCCCGGGAGCAGCATGACGCCGCGCGCTTTCGCCTGATCGTCTCTCGCCTGAATGGCTTCGTAAACGGGGATCTCGCTGGCGATGTCGAGATAGTGGGCGCGGGAGCGCAAGCAGGCTTCGACGAGCGGCTGGGCGGTGTACTTGAATGGCCCCGCGCAATTGAGCACCACCGCTACTCTATTCAGCGCGCTGTCGATGACGGCGAGATCGTCGAGTCCGAAGGCGCGGCGCTCGAGACCGGTCTCACTGGCGATGCGGTCGAGTTTGGTCGCGTCCCGTCCGGCGACGATCACCTCTATGCCCAAGCTGCCGGCTGTGCGCGCGACGTGCTCGCCGACGTAGCCGTTGGCCCCGTAGATCATGAGAGCGGGCAACATCAAAACCCCTTCGGTTGCGCCCGAGGGTGCGCGCGTCCGCGACACTCCGCGGATCTGCTTGTTCAGATTGCGCTGGCTCCGCGCGCCGCGCAATTGAATACTAACGCGATTAGCATTAGCGACTGCCACGGCCGCACTATGCGAATTTGGAGCTGCATCCCCGCGGGCGGAATCAGGTCGATGCAGTTTCCCTTGTTGTCAGGGCCTCGCTCCAGCGGGGGCCAAATTTCCAATTGATTGGCCCTGAGGGGCTCATGAGGACATGGTTCAGGCGCGGATGCCGAGGGACGAAATGGTCGAGATACTGGCTCGCGTAGGCCTCGTTCCCCATCAGGAAGCTCTGCTCGCCAAGGCCGAGATCCTGGAGGAGCACGCAGAAGCCGTTCTCGGTGTTGTGAAAAGTGACCCGCTCGACGAGGCCTGCGAGAACTTCTTGAGTCGATGATTCCGGCGTTGGCTTCATGAGGGTGCCAGGATCGCCTGTTCTCTCTTCGCGCGCCACTCCGCGGATGCCGCGCAGATGGTCTTCCGCCCGATCTGGGTCGCATTGGCTGAATGGCGCTTATTGACGCTGCCGTCACGCCTGTCAGGTCGAGGTCCATGATCTCGGCGCACCGGTCTCACCATGCTTGAGTTGGTGCTCCATCAGTATGAGCGCATCGGCAGTCATGTCGGCGTCAAGCAACGCGCCGTGCCGGTCGTCTCTTTCGCTGCTGTCGAGCACCAGCCGATCGCACATCGAGGTAAGCGACTTAATGGCGCCAGGGAAAAGCTGTGCGAACAGGACCTGCGTGCAAATGTACCGCTCCTCAGCGTAGGCGCTCTCGCCCCACTGAATCACCTTGGCCCGGGCGAACTCATAGTCGAGGAAATCTCGCTCGTTCTTGTAAGCGTGGGCCACGATCGGCGATTCTCCAACGAAGTCTTTCACTTTCGGCAGGATCGTTGGGAACCGTGGAGCGTTCTTGAGATCGGCGGGCCGAATCCTGTGGATCTTGATGGCCTCGGGGTCGATTGGCCCATCCGGGTTGACCCTGGAGCTCCACGTCTCGCCCTTGCGCCAGCCCTCGCCTTCGCGCAGCATTTCGACGAAACCGACTTCGATGATGATGCCAGGGGCTCTCCAGGCAAAAGGCTGCTTGCGAATGAACTCGGCGTCAGGTGTACGCTTGCCAGTCGTCTCCGCGTCGAAGGCGACGAGCCGGTCGAAACCGTCGAGGAAATTCGGCATGTACATCGCGGCCCTCCGAAGCAGCGCCAATTCCTACGCGTTTCGCTAATCGGCGTCACGGCGTGACGGCGAAGCTGCTTCGCGAAGAGGACCGGCGCCTCAGCGCAGCGCGTAGACACCATCAAGATGTCGCGCCGGCCGAGCAATACGTTCTCATGGAGTCCAAGTTCCTGCGGCGCGGCACACGAAGACCCGACGTTCGCTCACTACGTAGGGTCGTCGCCAACACACCGGGCCACGTGTCACCCGCGATGCTCGCCGGCATCCAAAATCCATGTCCGGTCGGCGAACGCGACATAAATGCGCTCCTGCCCAAGCGCCGCGCCAAGCTCGGTCGCAAGCTCATTCAACATGGCCTCGATGGCCGCATCGGAGAGATGACCGAGGTACGCGTGGACCGCTTCGCCCGTGAATAGGGCCACGGGTTCGCGGTCCGAACCGACTGTGCCGTCGTCGCGTGGCCAAGCATAGGTGACTTCTGCGCGAGTAAACATGCCGGAAAGGGCGGGCTGGCCGGACTCGACACGGCGCTTCATCCAGGCGCGAGCAGTGCGCACAGCCTCGGACACGTCGAACACTCGGCCCTCAGCGTCCCAGCCCTCGCGCAGGCCGACGCTAATGCGAAAGTCGCGTCGCGGGCCCTGCGAGCCGGGCACGACGACATAGTCTTCGGGCCGCGGAGGGGAAGGCCGGGAGATAGGCACTTCGGCCATCATCATGCTCACTTCTGAGTGTTGCCGCCAACAATGCGCGAGCTCAGACGCGAATTTCTTACACCCTCCCGCGCGCAATTTCCTCCTTGCGGCAATACGCTGCCGGTGGGCGGATTGTCATAGCTAATCCTCCGGCTTGCCGAGCAGACTCTCGCCGCTCATGCACGGCGTGAGCAAAGATCGCGCCGATATCGCCGATATCGATGCGAGCGGCCTTTGTGACCGCCAATCGGCGTCTAGACCTTACGCCGAACCAAGGGCTGTCGTTGCCCGTACGGTTGCGGAGCAGCCCGCGCAACGACATTGGTTTGGTTGGTGAAGGCTTGCCGCTCTTGCTGCCCCGGAGAGGCGAAACGATCGGGCAGACCACCGAGATCGTCATCATCGTCCAAGTCTTCCGGACCGGATTCTCCTGTAGCCCGCACGTCGCCCTTCTGGGCCTGGAGTTGCGCGGCCTGCGCGGCGGCGATCAATCGGAAATAGTGTTCGGCGTGCTGAAGATAGTTCTCCGCGGCGACAGGATTGTTGCCCGTGTGAGCGTCGCGCGCCAATTGAAGGTATTTTTCAGCCACGTGCAGCGCAGTGCCACGAATTCTGACGTCAGGGCCGTGCGAGTCATACGAACGAGTCAAGGGGTTGGGTTCGCGACCGCGATTTGTTTGGCGGCCGCGATTTCGGTCATTCTGACCAAGTGACATTTCTTATCCTTAGGGTTCAACCGCTCCCGCTGGGAGCGTGTCGGAGCTTCTGCGGAGTGGCGGCGTTCGAGGCGTCGCAGCGCCGGGCCGTCTCCACAAAGCGCCCAAACGGGGCGCTGAACGTGTCGTGTCAGATCTGGTGCGACGAAGCGTCAGATTCGGTCTGTCGATTTCGTGCAAGGCTTGCGCGCCAAGCGGTCGCCTGATCGGCCTTTCGGCGAACAATTGCGCTTCGACAGCAGCAGCGTCGCGGAACGTCGTCGATTTGAGATCGTTAACCCCACGGCCTTAAACGCGCCAACCCAAGAGCTGGCAGTATGGGCTTCCGTCCCGACTCCGACGGCATCGCGAGGATGGGAGGTACATAGCCCTTTCTTCCTTCAATGCAAGGGCAAGGGTGTCAACGGTCAACGGCGAAGAGAATCCCAGGCAGACGCGCAGGTAAGAGTTGGCCATTTTCACCAGCTCCACTTCGGGGACCCTGGTCTCGTCGAACCCAGCAATTCAGAACCAGTATCTTTTCTGGGGTCATGTTCATCCGACAGCCGCGGAGCATCAATTGACCGCCGATTTTGCCTACGACCTCCTAGGAGCCTGTCTGCTTAATCCCGGCGCGATGGGATTTGAAGCGCCGACGCCAGTCGGTGAGCCGGATGCAGCATGTCCGCGCGGCGGGTTTGATGTAAAAGCGGAAGCTTTCCGGCCATCCTTGGTTGCCCGTTTTCGGGATGGCGAGCTCACCCCGTTGCGAGGGCGGCAGGAGACGGCGTCCGCCCCTGAGCGAGCTTCAAGACGTTGTGGGCGAGACAGACGAGGCCCCATTCGGAGGCGACCTTCTCGACGCCGCGCAAGAGGAACTGACGGAAGCCGCGCGCTTGCTTGATCTGTCCGAACACCGGCTCGGGCAGCTGCTTTCTTAGGCGATAGGGGTGGGCCTGCCCGCTCGCCTATCGACTCCAGTCGAACGCTTTCGGCGATCTCGACAAATCGATCCGGCGGAACCTTCGCTCCGAGAAGGACGATGGCGCCGGCGTCCCCTTCGACAGGCGCGCCGCACAGACTTGGCAGGGCGTCGCACTGAAGGCCGGCGCTGCTCGTTCGTGAATGGAAGGGCCGGCTTGAGCGGGTCATGATCCTGGAGGAGGGCTTCGCCTGGAATGGCCAGACTTTTGGCAGCCTGTCCCAGATCGCCAAGGCGATGACCGGGACCAACTGGAACGGCCATCGCTTCTTCGGGCTTCGGCAGGGAAAAATCGACGCTTCAGGTCACGGAAGGGACCGCCGAAAGAGCGAGGCGAGCGCCGGCGCGACAACAGCGCATGGCGCACCGGTAGGTAACCCGCCCCGATGAAGAACCTGACGATCAAGCGAGGCTTGCGATGTGCGATCTACACGCGCGTCTCGACCGACCAAGGGCTCGAGCAGGACTTCAATTCCCTTGACGCCCAGCGTGAGGCGTCCGAGGCCTACATCAAGAGCCAGGCTCACGAGGGCTGGCGGTTGGTCCGGGACCGTTACGACGATGGCGGCTTTTCCGGGGCGCTCGATGGATCGGCCGGCTTTGCAGAAACTGGCGCGCGGTCGATCATGAGGGCGAGGTCTCGGAGGCGGTGGTCACGGCGAAGCGGGACAAGCCTGCGGCGCTCAAGCTTCTCAAGCGGATCATGAAGAAATACGGCCAGCCCCGCACCGTCGTCACCGACAGGCTTCGGGCTTGTTCCGCGGTGATAAACGAGATTGGAGCCGCCGACCGGCACGAGGTCGGTCACCGCCTCAACAACCGGGCCGAGAATTCGCACCTGCCGTTTCGACGACGAGAGCGGGCGATGCAGCGGTTTCGAAGCACGAAGACGCTGCAGAAGTTCGGCTCAGTTCACGGTCAGGTCTACAACCATTTCAATCAGGAGCGGCATCTCGTCACCCGGCAGGTTTACAAGCAGAGACGCTCTGCGGCATTGACCGAGTGGCACGCACTTGTGGTCTAAACGAAGCTGGCGATCGCGCGAACTACGTAGCTCTTGAAATAGTTACGATTGCTCTGACAACGCCGGCCGGCGAGCTCTCTTTCGATCAGCCGGGCGACCGGCGTCGAGCCTGTGAAGACGACGCCCTGCACGCGCGGGTCGGCGACGATCGCCGCCCCGACCTCGCCCGCGCCTGGCAGGAGCGCGAGGGCGTCCTGACGAAACGCCCGCCTCGTGCAGCCGTTGCGGACGTTCCTATTCGCGCTCTGATCTTGTGGGCGACCGCCCAGCGATGATTGGGATCGGCGCGAAGGTCGTCGGCCACGCGCGCTATGTCATTTCATGCCTTCGCTCGCGCTTCCGGCCTCGTTGGCGATCTCGGAATAGCTGTGGAGTCCAGCCCGGCGACGGTGCCAGCCTGGCGGCGCGGCGGGCGAGCGAGGCGCGCGCCTTGTCGCAAAGCGACGGGTGGGATCGAGGTCGAAGGCCCCCGAGTTCACCGAACGGGAACTCGTCGCGCTGCAGCATCGCCTCGGCGTCGGCCTGACGGCTCGGCAGCTTGCGCATCGCTTCGCGCGCGCCTTGCTCCACGAGATAAACGTCGCTTGCCAGGAATGGCGTCCAGCGCCACAGCGGCGCGTCGGCGGGCAGCGCGTCGAGCTTCGCGTGCCAGTCCGTGACACGCGCCGCCTCGCGCTCCAGGGCGGCGTCGTGATATGATCCATAATATTGTCGAAGACGTCGGTCTGTGATTCCACCAGGCCTTGACGTGATTCTCCTGGTCCTGTTGGTTCTGCAGGAGACAAGGCGATGATGGAGGTTCAGCAGACGAATCGATCAGGAGACCTTGATCGACCCCGAGACGAAACATGACTTCAACGGCCTCCACTTCATCGCGGCTAGTCGCGATAAAGACGCACGACCTAAGCGATCGCTGGTCCGATGGCGGTGAAGTCGAGCCGGTCGGCCGCGCCGACGTTGCCAAGAGCGCGTGGCCAACGTGTAGGGCGGAATCGCCACCGTCGCGATGGGCGTCTCGACGCCAGTCGATTTCGGCAACTGCGGCGGTTGCTTGACCGGTCCGTGAATGCGTGTTTACTTTCCTTGCAAGCATCGCTTTTTGGGGGATTTGATGCCGCGATTTTCGCGTTTGCGCCGACCGTCCGACTTCGCCTTGCGCATGGCGACGCGCCTCTTGATGGCAGGGTGTCTCCTGTTGGGGCCGGTTGGAGCGCAAGCACAGAGCGTGCTCACTCGACTTGGCGACATCACTGGAGATCAAGCCACCCGCATCGCCGCCGCGGGCCTTTACGACGGACGCATCGTCACCGCCACCGTCAAGGGCAAGGATAAGCTCGCCCTGACCGCGTGGGACGTGTTCCAGGACGGCAAGTTCACCCGCCGCGGCGACGCGGAGGCCAACGGCACGTCGACCGACTTCGCCCTCGTCGCCACCGGCGCGACCGGCGTCGTGAGCGTCGTGAAGGCTGAGAACGGCGCTCTGAAGCTCATCGACTGGAGCATCGCCGCGGACGGATCGATCAGCCGAAAAGGAGAGATCAGCGCGGGCCTCATCGAGCGCCTCGCCGCCGTCGCGATCGGCGATTTGCGCGTGCTTACCGCGACGCAGGACAGCTCCGGCAAGACCAAGCTCATCGTCTGGGACGTTGACGGCTCGGGCGCTTTCACCCGGAGGGGCGACATCACCACCTCCGCGGGCTCGGTGGTCGCCGTCGCCGTGCTGTCGCCGACGCTCGTTGCAAGCGTCATCCGCAACGGCTCGGGCCTCATCGAGATCGCGACCTTTTCGCTCAGCGTGAGCGGCGATCTCGCCGCGCTTGGCTCCGCGATGGGCGCCGCGGTGTCGACGGTCGCTGCGGCCGGCACGGCCGTGGACCGTGTTGTGACCGCGTCGAAAGTCGGCAACGGCGATCTTGGCGTGCAGGTCTGGACGGTGAAGGACGGCTTGCCGACTCTTGCGGGCAGCAAGGAGGCAGGCAAAGCCGACGAGATCGCCGTCGCCACGCTCACCGGCATCAAGGCCGCGACGGCGCTCCGCCAGGCGGACGGAACGCTTGCGGTCATCACCTGGCAGGTTTCCGGCGAAGTTGCGCGCCTCGACAAGATCACCGCCGGCAAGGCCGGACCGCTTGCCCTAGTCCAGCTAGGCTGGGACCGGATCGTCACGCCGGTGCAGGCGCAGGACGGAACGCTCAAGCTGATCGACTGGGGCGACCAGTCCGTCGGCCTCATCCAATCCTCATGGACCGCCTCGAGCCCCATCGGCCAGACCTGCGGTGCGACGCCGACGGCTACGGCAAGCGCCGGACAGAAAAAGATCGCCCCGTCCCTGAGGGAAAGCTCGGAAGAAGACGAGAACGAGGTGGAAGCGGAGGAGCGCAACGGCGGGCATGACGACGAGGGAGTTTCCGGCTTCCCGGAGGGACGGCAGTTCGGACCGGCCCGCGTGCTCAAGGGACTGGAGCAGCCGGTCATCATCACAAGCGGCCCGCCGGACCCGCCTACGCCCGCTTCACCCGCGCCCACGCTCACGTTTCAGCCGGACATCGGCGGCGTCGACCCGATGGTCGCCGTCGGGAAGCAATATGTCGTGGTGAGCGAGGACCACCGGATCGAGTTCATCGCCAAGGCCGGCCCGAACGCGGGGAAACAGCTTCCGAGCAAGGCCGGCGAGCCGACCTGCCTGAGTTCGACCTCGTTCTTCGCCGGATTCACAAGCCCCAAGACCGCGGACGGGGCCGTCAATCGCAGCAACATCGACCTCTACCAGCGCTTCCCCGCCAACGCCGGGGCGAAGCTGCAATGCGACCCGAATGACGCAAGCCTTCCGGCGCCGTGCATCAACGAGTTCTACGACACCCGCGTCGCCTACGACCCCTATCGTGGCCGCTTCATCGTGATGTCCGCGGCGCGCGGCGGCACCGGTCTCAACTCGACCAACACCGCGCAGCAGAACGAAATGGCGCGTCGCTACATCGCGATCGCCTTCTCCCGCAGCGAGGATCCGCGCGACGGCTTCGATCAGTGGATGACGACCGAAAGCAACTACAGCGACTGGCCGCGCATGGCGACGGCCGACGGGGTCCTCATCGCCGCGCACAATGCTTGCAAGGATTCCGACGAGAACCCAGTCTGCGGCAGCAACCCTTACGCCAGCGTGCCGCTCGCCGGACGCTCACAGCGGCCGATGGCGGTGGTGTTTAACCTCGACGACATGACCGCCAAGGCGGCCATGCCGCGCAACTTCCGCATCGACCCCTACCAGGTCGGGGGCGGCGGCACGATCTTCCCCGTCATCCACCACGGCGACGCCAAGGACTGGACCTACATGGTTCAGCCGCAGTCGGGCGGCCTCGCCCTGTGGCGGTTCCCGAAGATCGCAAGCGACTGGAAGACGCCGCCGACGCTGACCTCCGCGAACACGAGCATCGACGGCGGCATGAACGGCTTCTCCGAGGGGGTCACTTTCCAGAATGGCGCGATCTACTTCGGTGCGGCCGATCAGGCGGCGGCGCGCAAACCGAACGTCTCGCCGGCGCGCTACCGGGCGCGCGGCATGCGCATCGACTTGACTTCCACCAAGTCCAAATTCAGCCTCGCCCAGTGCCCAGGCTCCGGCTGTCTGGATTTCTCGTTCGGAGTCCGTGACGGCGACGACGGCTCAAAGGACACCTTCAGCTACGAACTGCCCTCGCTCGGCGTCACCGGCGACGGCGACATGATCGTCGTGCATGGCCGCGTACCCATCTCGACCGCAAACTCGTCGATGGGCCAGGAGGCGCGCTACCGGGTCTACTATCGCGATCAGCGCGGACTCCAGGACGGCACCGTACTCCATGCAGGCAGCCCCGCCTTGACCGACATCTTCTGCCTCAACGGCTCGGCGGAAACGACGCCGACCGTGGAGAACTACTTTCACATCTATTACGGCGACAGCGTGTGCAAGTCGCAGAAGAACTTCCAGGACTACAGCACGGCCGTCTCCGACCCGGACGGGACGTCGGTCTGGATCGCCCACGCCTTCGCCGTTCCCTCCGGCTACCAGATGATCGTCGGCAAGGTCACGCCGTGAGCCATCGCCCGGCGAAGGGCCCCACGGAGGTGGACGAGATAGAGTTGCGATCTGACCCCTCCCCGTGGCCGGCTCTCGCCGGCCTATCTCTCTCCCGAAAGGAGAGAGGCTACGTTCCCCTCATGGGGAAGGTGTCGCCGAAGGCGACGGATGCGGGTCCTGTGCGCGATTTTGAAGCAACGCCGGAGTTGGCATAGTCGATAATCGCGTCGTTTCCCTCGCGCGTTATCCGCACTTGATCGATTATGGCGCGGGTCGGCTTCTTCAAGCGCATTTTGCGAGCTCCTCGACGCCACGAATATAGCCGCGAGACATGGCAGCCGAGCAAGAGGCTAGAAAATTCGCGCAACACGCGCCGTATGCTTGGCCGCGAGTAGCGCGACGTCTCCGCTCCGAAGGCTCGGTGTTGATCGCGCGAGGTCGGACCGCCGATCGGCACACAGTTCGGCTTAGCCGTTCAGAATGTCTTTGACCGATTTGGCAGACGAGAAGGTGAGCTTCCTTGACGCCGCAATCTTGATCTTTTCCCCGCTAGCCGGATTGCGCCCTTCGCGTTCTGGCGTCACCTTGACTGTGAACTTGCCGAACCCCGATAGCGACACCTCCGCGCCTCTTGCTGCGGAGTCCACGATGTCCTTGAAGATGTCTTCGACGATGGACTTCGCTTGCGCTTTGCTCACGCCATGCGCCTCGGCGATCTTTGCGATGAGTTCTGTTGTGTTCATTGTAGGAGTTCCCCAGCGATTTCATCCGGGGCGTCCATGGCATGGCCCTGACTCCATGTCACTATTGGATCATTGTCTGACATTCGCGGGGCCTCCGCCGCCTCACTACAGCGCCGGCGCCGATCGCCTATCGATCGCCTGGCTGCGCCTTGCAATGAACGTGGGCTAAGCTAAATTTGTCGGTCAAGTCGAGAGGAGCGCGCTATGGCGACGGGCACAGTGAAATGGTTCAATGCGACGAAAGGCTTCGGGTTCATTCAGCCCGACGCCGGCGGGCCCCGATGTGTTCGTCCATATCAGCGCGGTCGAACGGGCTGGAATGCATGAGCTGAATGAAGGGCAGAAGATCGCCTACGACATCGTCGCCGACAAGCGCTCCGGCAAATCCTCGGCGGACAATTTGAAGCCGATCTGAAAATGGCGAGCCAGTCGCTCAGACGTTCAGACGCAATCTCTGTTCGCGAGCTTGCGCATATGCGGAGCACGGGAACGGAGCATATGGTTCTCGATGTGCGACAGGCGAGAGAGCTCGATATTTGCCAGCTCGAAGGCGCCCTGCATATACCGATGGCGGAGATCCCAGCCCGCGTCGGTGACCTGCCGACGAATTAACCATTGGTGGTCCTTTGCCATCACGGCGCTCGCAGTCAGATGGTCGTCGACTTTCTCCGAGACGCCGGCTTTGACAATGCCGTCAACATCGACGGCGGCATCGAAGCCTGGGCCTGCGAGATCGACCGGTCGATGCGGCGCTATCGATAGCGTGCATCCAAAAAGGAAATTTGCCACGCATGCCGCCGACTGACTCCATGGAGAAGCCGCCGACCGCCGAATGCACGGCGGGCCCGATCGCTGTCTTCTCCAACAGCTACGCGCGCCTGCAGGAACGTTTTTCGCACGGCTCGATCCGACGCCCGTACCAAAGCCTCGCCTGATCAAGTTCAACGCATCGCTCGCCTCGGAACTGGGGGTCAATGCGCAGGATCGCGAACCGGACGAGCTGGCGGCAGTGTTTGCCGGGAACGTCTCGCCGCCGGGTGCCGAGCCGATCGCGATGGCCTATGCCGGGCATCAATTCGGCAGTTTCGTTCCTCAGCTGGGCGACGGCCGCGCAATCCTCCTCGGCGAGGTTCTGGACCGCAACGGCGAGCGGCGCGACGTCCAATTGAAGGGCGCGGGCAGAACGCCATTCTCGCGGCGCGGAGACGGGCGCGCCGCCCTGGGGCCGGTCCTGCGCGAATACCTCGTCAGCGAAGCGATGCATGCGCTCGGAATTCCGACCACACGGGCGCTGGCGGCCGTCTCAACCGGCGAACCTGTTTATCGCGACCGCCAGTTACCTGGAGCCGTGCTGACCCGTGTCGCATCCAGTCACATCCGGGTCGGAACCTTCCAATATTTTGCGGCGCGCGGCGACCTCGAAGCCGTCGAACGGCTATCCGACTACGTCATTGATCGCCACTTCCCCGATGCGCGCGAAGCCGAGACGCCCCGCCTGGCGCTCATTCAGGCCGTCGTGGAACGCCAGGCCCTGTTGATCGCGCGTTGGATGCATGTCGGGTTCATTCATGGCGTGATGAACACCGACAACACTGCTCTTTCGGGGGAGACCATCGATTTTGGACCGTGCGCCTTCATGGATTCGTACGATCCTGCGATTGCCTTCAGTGCGATCGATGAATTTGGGCGCTACGCCTACGCCAATCAACCGGCCATTGCGCAATGGAATCTTGCGAGCTCGCCGAGACCCTGCTTCCGCTCGTGGATCCTAACCCAGAGCGGGCGTTCGAACTTGCGAGCGAGGCGATCGCCGCGTTCACGTCGCGCTATCGGGAGCATTGGCTTGCCGGCATGCGGGAGAAGCTCGGACTCTCCAGCAATGAAGACGGCGATCTCGACCTCACCCGGGACTTGCTCCAGGCGATGCATGAGAACGCCGCAGACTTCACACTGACCTTCCGTCGCCCCTAGTTGTGCCTTGCCGCTGTCTTTTGTTGTGGCGCGTTTCATCGCCCCTTGGATAAGCGCCGCTTCCAGCGTTCGCCTGGTTTGAGTTCATCGCCGAAGACATAGCGACCCATGATGGTTCGTTTTCGATTTGGACGCGAAACGTCGTTGACGGCTGCCGGGAGCGCTCCCAAGGCGTCCGCTCGCGTGAGGGAACCTTGGTCCTTGGCGGAAACAGGGACCAGGCTGGCATCGAGAGCGATCGGGATCCGGCCTCTCCGTTTTGCTTTTGGGCGCGACGCCGGACCGCCGGAGTTTCCGACGACGCTATTCGCCGTCGAAGTCGGTATGACTGACGAAACGGTTGCCCCGTCGCTCGGCGACACGGATGATCGACCGGATCCAACCGATGATCTGTCCGCCAACTGCGCCGCCAGCTCGGACGAGGCTTCCAAATTCCGCGGCGACGTTGACGTGTGATCCTTGCTCTTTATCGACCGCACCGACGTCGGCTTCTGCGCTCGCGACAATCGATTGGACGCTCCGGCGGACAACATGGCGTCTTGGGGTTGATCGGCGGGCGGCTTTTCAGAGACAAGGCTCTGAAGTATTCGACGCTTTGGATAAGAAGCGGCGCCATCGCCGGAGGGATGATTTGGCGTCTTGGCCGCCCCGAATGTTACGGCCGCTAGACGATGAGACTCGCTTTCAAATGCTGCACGCTGGGTCTTGGTATCCGACAATTGCAAGTCTTGGCTTGAGTTGGTCGCCAGTCTTGGCCTACGCCGGACTTCTACGGTGAACGACGGAACGACGCGTCTCAATGAGGCCCTCGATACAGTTGATGGCGGGGGCGTTTTTGGTCTCGCCTAAAAGAACTGGCGAACCAAAGCGCGGCACAGCAATACTCGACAATCGTCGCGGAAACCAGCTTATCGTCTCGCTGCGTCCGTCGCCGGCACATAGGACGGGCGGGTTAACATTGCGTAATGGCGTCCGTTGGGGCCCTGCAGCGAGGAGCGCCTCGTTGGCCTATGGCGCGCTCCGTCGTGAGAACCGGACGCCGGACGACGTTATAATCCGCTGGTCAGCAGCTGCCGCTGATTAACATTTCAAGGTCCTGATTGTGATCGAACCGAACCTGGATCGGGTGTGGGCGGCGCTCATGGCGGGCGCGCAGCCTGGCCGCACGCCGTTCACCGTTCTTCAGCTCGCCACCTCGGGCCTCGACGATGCGCCGAAGGTTCGCAGCGTCATCCTTCGGAGCGCCGACGCCGAACGGGGCGCCGTCTCGTTCTTCACCGACCTTCGTTCGGCGAAAATCAAAGAGATGCGCCGCCAGCCGCGGGTTTCTCTCATCGGTTACGATGCGGACGCCGGATTTCAAATTCGTTTGGAGGGCAAGGCGACGATAGACAAGGAGGGTCGGGAAAAGGCTGCGGCCTGGGCGGCTTGTCGATCTCATACCCGCGCGCTCTTCCAGCATACGCTGCCTTCCGGGACCCCGATCGCCGCTCCCGCTGAAGCCGCGCCCGCTGACGATGGCGATGGCGAAAGGCATTTCGCCGTGGTCGTCGTCTCGATCATCCGTATCGATTGGCTCGATATCTCTGGACCTCTGCACCTGCGCGCGGTGTTTCAGCGCGACGGCTGCGATTGGCGCGGAGGGTGGGTTGCGCCCTAGGCGGCGCGCCTTGCTGTCGCGCGCCGCGCGGCGAGGCGTCCGCCCAGTTCGGTGGCGCGAATGCGCCAAAGCGCGGCCGCGGCGCGTCGGGTCCAAGAGCGCTCCAAGGCCTTCTCCACGCAGCCTTTTCGCGCTTCGCCCCGTCTAGCGAAAGCCGCGATCTTCGCTCACAATCCGCGCCGCGTAGGCGTCGCGCCCCGCGCAGTCCTCGGAGTGTGAATTGGGATCATGTGTTGACCCTCCGCCTGGTTCAGCATCGCGATGCGGCTGGGCTAGTTCGTCCACGTCGACGTCCGCGGGCCGACCTACAAGGGCTCCCTGACCTGCGGCAGCAAGGCCCTGTTCGTCTTTCACCTCCAAGTTCTGGGGCCCGAACGGGTCGACCGCGCCCGAAACATGGCGCGCTATTACGTCCTGTCGATCGAGCCGACCCTGTTCGAGGATTTCGGCCTCGTACGCCGCTGGGGGCGCATCGGCGGCGCAGAGCGGGCGCGGATCGACTTGCACCCGTCTCCGCCGGTCGCCCAAGGCGAACTGGAGCAGTGGCTCAGCCGCAAGAGGCGCCGCGGCTACATGCTTCGCGCGTGACTGCCAGCCTCCGATAGCGATTGCCCAATATCTCTGACGCGGCAAATGTCGAACAAGAAGGAGTGGTCGGAGAGCATCCGGGCCTTCGCGAATGAGAACGGCCGCCGATCCCCGCTCAGACCAATGCCACCATCAGCTTGTCTAGAACCGTCGGAAGATCCGGCGCCGCAATCAACGGACCCACATTCGCCACGCGAAGCTTGGAAGTCGACCGATCGTAAACGGCCAGGTTCGTCTGCCCGTTCAGGCGCGACGGATAGACAATGCCGTCAGGCGCGGAAGGGTGCTGATGGAAAGCCAGAGACCAGGCTCGCCCCAGTCTCTGAGAAGACGCGCGCGCGACATCGCTCGGGACGCCCATCCGGATGGCGCCATCGCCACGGAGGTCGACGAGAGAAAGCGACGCGGCGATTTCGATCTCTGCATAGCGCCGAACGTGGAGCTCGCGCTCATCCATAGGATAGTCGGCGACCGTGCCGTTGCGGCTATCGCGCAGCACCGCTTCCAGGAAGCAGACCTTGAGCGTTTCGCCGAGATAGATGACGCCAAATCGATGAAAGGGGATGCGTCGGCGGGGATCGCTGAAGCGGCTTGGCGTCTTGCCAAACCCGAGAGCGTCCGAGTGGCGAGCGAAGACAATTCGACCAAACCGTGCGCCAGCATCGATCGTCGCCAGATGCAGGGTGGCCCGATTGAAAGAAGGCGTAGGCTTGGACGCTTTCGGCACTCAGGCGAACGTCTCGGCGACGCCTTCCGCCGCCTCGATGACGTCGGCCGTACGGCCCTTTCGAAGCGCGTCGCGGCCCGTCTCGCCATCGAGCTCCGAATGCTCTGGACGAGGAAACGGTAGACAGCCCAAGGGCTGTCGCCAAGGCGATCGAAGAGCGTTGGCAGGGCCACGAAAGGCTTTCCATCCTCACCGATCTGCCAACTCGGAAAGCGGAAGCCCCGGGTCGCGCCTTCGAGGCCAAGGAGTTGGCGGTTCTGGCGTTTGGTGTTGATTGTCGCGCGCGTCGTGCCCAGCAGCCGCGCAAGATTATCCGCACTCAACATGTCAGGGTCGCTGAGAATCTCGGCGACACGCCGCCGGCCGCGTTCGTGCGCGGCCGCGAGCGCTCGATCGAGATCCGCATCGGCTACCTCTGGCGCTGCGTCGACGATCGCGGAATCGGAGGCGGAGTCGATTTCCCTGATTTTCAGCGCGCCCTTTGGCTCGACGTCGATCATCAGGCGAAAGGCCCTCCCGGTCCTTTGCATTCGCTCGAGCGCGGCGGCGAAGGACTCGATAAGTTGTCCGACCCGCTGGCTGTTGCGAGACAGCGTTCCGATCGCCTTGGACGCAATCGGGATCGTCGATCTGGTGAAGGCATCGCCGTCGAGCCTAAAGGCGCCGCTCCCGGCTGCGCCATCGCCGGCGATCTTTACGCTCCCCCGCTTCGTGGACTTCGCCGGGCGATGGCTCACGGCGTGACCTTGCCGACGATCATCTGGTAGCCGGAGGGAACGGCGAAGGCGTGGGCGATCCAGACCGACGTCCCGTCCGGGTCGGAGACGGCCGTGCTGTAGTCCTGGAAGTTCTTCTGCGACTTGCACACGCTGTCGCCGTAATAGATGTGAAAGTAGTTCTCCACGGTCGGCGTCGTTTCCGCCGAGCCGTTGAGGCAGAAGATGTCGGTCAAGGCGGGGCTGCCTGCATGGAGTACGGTGCCGTCCTGGAGTTCGCGCTGATCGCGATAGTAGACCCGGTAGCGCGCCTCCTGGCCCATCGACGAGTTTGCGGTCGAGATGGGTACGCGGCCATGCACGACGATCATGTCGCCGTCGCCGGTGACGCCGAGCGAGGGCAGTTCGTAGCTGAAGGTGTCCTTTGAGCCGTCTCGCCGTCACGGACTCCGAACGAGAAATCCAGACAGCCGGAGCCTGGGCACTGGGCGAGGCTGAATTTGGACTTGGTGGAAGTCAAGTCGATGCGCATGCCGCGCGCCCGGTAGCGCGCCGGCGAGACGTTCGGTTTGCGCGCCGCCGCCTGATCGGCCGCACCGAAGTAGATCGCGCCATTCTGGAAAGTGATCCCCTCGGAGAAGCCGTTCATGCCGCCGTCGATGCTCGTGTTCGCGGAGGTCAGCGTCGGCGGCGTCTTCCAGTCGCTTGCGATCTTCGGGAACCCCCACAGGGCGAGGCCGCCCGACTGCGGCTGAACCATGTAGGTCCAGTCCTTGGCGTCGCCGTGGTGGATGACGGGGAAGATCGTGCCGCCGTCCCCGACCTGGTAGGGGTCGATGCGGAATTTGCGCGGCATAGCCGCCTTGGCGGTCATGTCGTCGAGGTTAAACACCACCGCCATCGGCCGCTGTGAGCGTCCGGCGAGCGGCACGCTGGCGTAAGGGTTGCTGCCGCAGACTGGGTTCTCGTCGGAATCCTTGCAAGCATTGTGCGCGGCGATGAGGACCCCGTCGGCCGTCGCCATGCGCGGCCAGTCGCTGTAGTTGCTTTCGGTCGTCATCCACTGATCGAAGCCGTCGCGCGGATCCTCGCTGCGGGAGAAGGCGATCGCGATGTAGCGACGCGCCTGTCGCGCTGCACTTAAACGTGAGACGGCGGATTCAATGTTTTCAAGTGCTTCCTTTTGCAGTTAAAATTGAGACTCTGTAGTTTAAATTGAGACTCGGCCCGCCGTATCGTACTTAATTTGAGAATGAGCTCTCGCAACGTTGGTGAAATTTGTGGGGCCAAGTGGACGACAGGCGGCAACGACGAGCAAAAGCGCTGGGAGGGAGCCGGCCGGCTTAAGGAGGTCACGCGCGGTCTGCCAGCAGAGATCCGGAGGGCCTGAAGGGTAGGGACGTCACGGACTTTACCTTTGGAATTGGGGGCTCAGCCCGCGACCCAACCGAAATAACATCGCAGAATTCAAAGCCAGGACGATTGGGGCTTGCCACGCTCATTTCGCAACTATTGTCGTCGGCATTTTCGCGCCGAGCCAGCCCGAATCTTGAGTCTCGTTTATGCAGCTAATCTGAGACTTAGGGCACCATGAATTTCGTCTTCAACTGCAGTGGTCGTCTCAAGCGGGCGCAATCTCACGTTCAAGCGCAGCGCGACACTTCCGGCCGGTGTCGCGATGGGCGCGCAGGCCATGATCCACCGCTGGGTCGGCGTCGAGCGACTGGTCCAGAACAACGAGATCGCCGGGTTCAAGTTCGCGACCGTCGGCGTCATCTACGCCGTCCTCCTCGCCTTCACCGTGATCGCCGTCTGGGAGAAGTTCAGCGAGGCGGAGAACGCGGTCGCCCAGGAAGCGGGCGCGACCGCCTCGCTGTTCCGTTACACCGAGGGCAAGGAGCCCGAGGCCCTGGCGCTCGCGAAGGCGCTCGCCGATTACGTCAAGACGGCGGTCGAGACCGAGTGGCCCGCGATGGCGCGCAAATCGGAGAGCCGCGAAGCCACGCGCGCCCTGAACGAGGTCTACCGGGCCGCTCTTGCCCTCAACCGGGCCGGATCTCGGAGCGACGCGGACATGGCGGAAGTGTTCGCGCAGCTGGACAACGTGACCACCGCTGCTGCATATTCCGCTTGCGACGGAAGATCGAGCGCGACCCGTCACGACCGTGCCTGCCCTGGTCAGCCAGAAGCTGGCCATTGCCTGGTTCCGCAACGGGTCCGAAGGGCGGCCAGGCCCAGAGGGCCGTCGCCAAGCTGCTCCAAGCCGGGCTTGTGAAGGAGATAAGGGCAAAGGCCGGAGCGCCGATCTGGCGGCGCGACGACGAGACCGGGCGAACATTTGCGCTCAAGCTTACGGCCGCCGGCGCGAAGGCGATCACGGTCGAGGATACCGGGCCGTCCCAAGGAGGGGCGGTTCGGCCCTTAGACCATCCGATCCGTCTGCGTCGATCGGAAGAGCGGAGGTGTCCGCCCGAAGCAGGCATTCATCGAGGTTCCGGTCTGAACGAGCGAGGGAAGCCAATTAACCCGAAGTCCATCGCCGCCAGCTAATGCCAGCTTCCCTCCCTTCGCGCGCCGAATCGGTCTTTCAGCCCACCGCGGCTACCCGTCTCTGCTCGTCGGCAAGACCTGCCTGTCGCGGTGATGGTGGAAGGCGTCGAGTTGTAGTTTTGGGGACTTGGTGGCACTCTTGATACTCTGAGCCGTTCGCTAGCGGTTGGCTCGATGCTCGCTCTCGGCCCAGCAAAATTCGGAGCAAAGTGCATGGCCGGATTGCGCACTTATTTTCATCAACCTTTATTTTCGCCGCGTCATGAAACGTCGGCTCTCCGCATGCCGGACGCCGTCGGATGTACGCAAGGTCTCCAACTCCGCGCCATTAATTGTCCCGAAGGGAGCGCGCTTCACCAAAGCGACAGTCGGCGGCATTCCCGGCGAATGGGCTGAGGTGGAACGACGGTCTCAAGGGACATTGGTGTATCTGCACGGCGGCGGCTATGTGTGTATGTCGTCGCGATCTCATCGCGCGATCAGCGCGGGATTTGCCCTGCGCGGATTGCGTGTCTTCGCCGCCGACTACAGGCTAGCGCCGGAGCACAAATTTCCAGCAGCGGTGGATGACGCCATGGCCGTTTGGCGAGCGTTGCGCGCAGAGGTCGACGGTCCAATATTCGTTGCCGGCGACTCGGCGGGCGGCGGGCTCTCTCTGGCCTTGATGCTAAACTCAGACCTCCTGACATAGCGTAGCGCAAAATGTCCGGTTTGGCGTCGGTCAGGGAGCCGGCGGAACAGCCGTGGCGGTGCTACGCTCGATCGGCGAGCCGGGGAAGGCAAGCCCGATACGGGGTGGCGGACGCACTGAGAAGCGAATCCGCAGGCGCGAGCCGGGGAAGATTGTCGCGGTTTGGTCGAGCATCTCACAGAGGGCCTGGGCGGCGTGGGTTCGATGCGGCGAGCTGAGCGGAGCCAAGGTGATATGCAACTCGCTATCGGAGACGCGGATGTCGCCTGTCGCGGCGAACAGCTCATGGAGCAGGGTTCGCCCCTCTTGATCGGCACGGGCGTAGTGAGGTCGCAGTAGCGTTACTAGATCGCTCTCGGCCTGATAGGCGACCATCTTGATGATATCGGTCAGGTGCTTGCGCTCGGTGGCGAGCTTGACTACGGCCCGCTCGCTGAGGTCTCGGACCTCGACGCGCTTAGCAACATCGCGGCGCTGCTCGAAGAGCCGGGCGACGCGAGCGCGGGCCGTGCGCAGCCGTTTGCCGAGCGTGCCATGAGCGATCTTGAACCCCCGCATGGTCGGCCGGTGCTGCTCGGCGTTGTCCGCGGCGGCGGCGCCGTATTCGCGTTCGAGCTTGGCGAGATCGGCGCGCGCGGCACGGACCTCCTTATCCAAAGCACGGCGCTCGGGATTGGGGATGGAGCGGGTCGGGTCCTCCGGCTCGATCCGGTAATCGACGAGTGCATCAAGCAGGAACTCTTCCCGCATGTACTTGAAGAAGTTCTCCTGTCGCCAGCGCTCGAACATGCGGTAGGCGACCTCGATGTCGCGCAGGTCCCATCGACTGGTGATTACCTGCGTCTGATGGCCGTCGTCGCACAAGCGCGTGACTTGTCGTAGGCGCAGCTTACCTTTGAGGAAGCGCACGGGCTGGTCGTGCAGAAGATAGTCCACCCGGCATCCGTCGAGCTCGGCGTGACGGGCGATGAACCGCCGCTCATTGATGCGACGGCGCCGGCCCTTGCGATAGGTCAGCAAGTCGAAGCCGCCCTTGATCATCATGTCGAACAACTTCGGGCTCCAGCCGCCGCGGTCGAAGACGATGGTGACCCGTCGCTCGCCGACCAGGTCGCGCACTTCGCGAAGCAGCCGGGGCAAGGCCTTCGTCAACGCCGCGTCGACCTCCCCGGTCACCACCAGCAACGGGTCGCCGGAGCGGTCGTTGATCCAGTAGTCGGTGCTGGCGGGCATGGCCAGATGGCGGCGCGCCACGTAAGCCTTTGATGCGATGGCGCGTTGGCCGTGATAGGCGCGCACATGGCCGTCGATGTACAAGAACCCCATGAGATGTCCGCGCTGATCGACACGCAGACGCGCAAGCTCCGCGCCCAGCTGCTCGGCGCAATGGTGTGCCGCGAGGCGGGTGAGCCGGCGCCGCAGCGTCTTCACCTCCGGCGCGCGGTCGAGCCCGAGGAGCCTGCCGAACGCGGCCGGGTCGCGTTCCTTGAGATGCTCGGGCCGCTTGATGCGCAGCAGCGCCATGAGCAGGAGCGTCAGCAAGGTCGTGCGCAGGCCATAGAAGGCCGGACCGATCTCACCGTAGAGCTTGCGGCTGATCCGAAACAACCCGCTCTCGACCAGGCACGGGAGAGCGAGCAGGACGCCGACACCGGGAACCGAGGCCCCCTCGCGAAAGAGCGGTGCGGCATCATCGAGCAGCCCCAGATGGGCGAGTTGCCGATCGAAGCTGCGATCGCTTGCGTCGCGGTCGAGGCTCATCGGCGCCGGTTCGGCGTCGTCCTCAGCCGCGCTGATTGGATCGCCGGCGCCGTCCTTCACGGATGGCGCGGAGCCATCCTCATCATCGTCGGTCGACTTCGCAGACGGCACGCCCGCCGCCGGCGGCGCCCCCGCCGCTGCGGTCGTCATCCCGGCGAACGCAAGCTGTGCGCTCTCGGCGGGCGTCGAAGGTCCGACCAGCTTGCGAATCGCCTTCTCGCTCACCCCCAGCCGGTGCGCGACCGCCCGGTTGCTCATCCCCTGGCTTTTCAGCAGCTCGATGCTGCGTAGACGTTGCCCGGAGATCCGTCGCCGACCGCGACGCCAGCCTTCCTCGCGACCGAGCGCCGCCATCCCGCCCTGCACATAGCGCGCTTGGTGGCGCCGCACGGTGCGCACCGATCGGTCAAACGCCCGCGCCACGTCCGTTTGCTGGGCGAACCCCGACTCCACCAGGAACACCATCGCATAGGCCTCGGCGACCGCATCCTCGGCGCGATAGTGATGCACCGGCAGTCCACCCACGACGATCACGCGCTGATCCGCTTCGATCCGCAAGCTGCAGCGCGCATTGATCACCACGGTATTCGACGCCGCCGGAGATGGCAGCGCCAAGGCTTGTTGGGTACTCATGCCCCGGGCTAGAGCGGACAAGTTTGGGTCCGCAAGAGCCGCCGTGAAACCTCATTGTTTCAGGGTGATGAGCCGTGAGCATCGGAAAAACCGGACATGTATTGGTCCGCACCTCGCACAGCCGTAGGCAGCCGAAAGGCCAGAGATTTCAGTCCTCGAAATCGGCTATGTCAGGAGGTCTGAAACTTGCGCGCTCACGGGGAGCGACTGCCCGACGCAGCGTGCTTGTTCTCGCCCTGGACGGATCTCACCTGCACTAGCGATTCTATGAGGGGAAACAGCGATCGCGACCCGATGCTCAATATCGACGGTCTACGGATGCTGGCTTCGGCCTATGCGGGCGGAGCCGATTTCCAGACGCCGCTCATTTCTCCGCTCTATGGCGATTTGGCCGGTCTGCCGCCTACGATCGCTTTTGTCGGGGACACTGAAATCTTGCTCAATGACTCAACGCGCGTCGCTGAGCGCGCGCAGGCGGCTGGCGTGAATTTTGAGCTGCGAACGTACCGCGATATGCCGCATGTCTGGCCGTTTCTAAACGTGATTTTGCCCGAAGGTCGGAAGGCCCTGGATGAGGCGGCAGCGTTCCTACTGGCTGCCAGAGGGTTAGCGGCGCCGCCGCAATCCGCTACGGCCACTGCGCCCCCTCACATGGGGTGTTTCCGGTCAAGCTCATTCTTTGCGCCGGCCGCTGGCGTGTCACCCGCGAAGCGGGGCGAAGCGCAGCGGAGCAGGGAGCGAAGCGACCTTGACACGCCAGCGGCCGGATACACTGTCGCGAGGGAGCGCGCCCTTGCGCGCTCTCGGCGGCCTTTGCGGTCCTTGCCGCGCTCATTCATTTTGACATTTGCGCATCTCCTTTTGCCTATCGGATCCGAAGCGTGAGCCCGGTCTTGCGCATGCAGCCCTGCCGGCCGCATCACCTCACATCCGGTCGAGCTTTGTCGCTCGCACCATAATCCCTCATGCTCGAGGGCGTCGGGCTCGGGTTGGCGGGACCATCCTTTTTCACGGCGTGTTTCAGCCAGGGGGTCGATCCGCGGTCGCCGCCCGCCCGGATCCGGCGAAGCCGTCGCGTTCAGCTTCGCTGGAATGGGGTCAAGCCATCAAGCCATCGAGCCATCGGGCCATCGTTGGAGCGTTGGCGTGGGATCGAGCCATCGGTCAGGCCGCCTTGAACACCGCGCCCTCGGGGACGACGCCTTGGGTGACAAAGCGCCACAAGGCGACGAGCAGTTTGCCGGCCAGCGCCACGATGGCGATCCGGCGGACCCGTCCTTTCGCGGCGCCGACCCGCGCCCGAAACCAGCGGCTCAACGCCGAGTTCCGGCTGGTGGCGCAGCCAGAACCAGGCCAGCTCGAATGGTCTTGCGCAGGCGGCGGTTGCCTGGCTTCGAGATGCCCTGATCCCGTTCGACGCCGCCGCTCTGCCAGGGGCTGGGCGCCAGGCCGCCGTAGGCCGCCACCTGGCGTCGATTTGCGAAGCTGCGGAACAACGATTCCAGCCAAAGGAGCGAGGCGAACTCGGGGCCCAGGCCCTTGAGCTTGAGGAGCATGCCGGCAGGGTTGTTCGGCTCCTCGGCGTCCGTGCAGATCAGCGCGTCGCGCGCCCGTTCGACTGCCGCCAGTTGCGTCGTCACCACCGCGATCCGCTCGAGCTCCCGGCGGATTTCCGCCTTCAGCATCGACGGCAGATCGCAACCGTCACCGGTTCGCAGCCCCTCGAGCCGCTCAAAGCGATCGCGGCGAAGTGGATTGTAATCCCGGATCCCTTGGCCGCTGAGCAGGCCCTTGATCCGATTGGTGTGCCGAATGCGTTCCTTGAGCAGCGCGCCGCGCTCGCGCGTCAGGCGCCGGCGATCCTCTTCTTCCGGGCTCGGCGCGCAAACCATGGAGCAGACGCGCCGTTCGCCGCGCGCCCACGCCATCAGCGTCCGCAACAGCGTCTCGCCGTCGATCGAATTGGTCTTGGCCCGCCTATGCCGCCGGGGCGCCGCGATCGAAGCCGCATCGACCACATGGCTCTCGATCCCGTCGGCGATCAGCAAGCGATGGATCCAAAACCCCTCCAACCCCGCTTCCTGAATGACGATCGTCTTTACCTGCACGCCGTAGCGCTGCTCGGCCTTCGCCCTCGACCGTGAAAGAAGGTCGAGCAGGCCAACGCCGTCTCCACCCTCGATGATATGCTTGGAAAACTTCTCGCTGCCCGGACTGTTGATCGTCACGACCCATTTCGATTTGCTCAATTCGAGCGAGGCGAACAGCGTGATATCATTCGCGCGGGCGGCGGTCGCGACAACGGTTGTCGAGGTGACGGTATGCATTGTTGCCTCCATGCTGGTGTGGAAGCTGAGCCTACCAAGTCCGGCCGCCGTCCACCCGCATAGGATCTTTTTCTGGTAGGAGCGGCGCACGGTCTTGCCGTCGATGGCGATCACTTCGGCCGACGTCTTCGTGAGCGCCGCCGTCCACGCCACAAAACAGCGCTGGAACGCCGCCGGGTCGAGATTGGCCAGGATGTTGCCCAACTGGTCGTGCGAGGGCGTGCCGTTGGCGAAGAGTTGAAAGCGCTGCAGGAACCCCAGCTTGGCCCGGCCGAAGCGCGCAATGTCGGCCACCGTCTCCGCTCCCGCCAGCGCCGCAGCCATATGCGGTGACCCGCGAACGGATCGGCGCCGGGGCATCCGTCTACAGGATTTTTGGGGAACCTGACCGCAGCGTGATCGGCATGGGCCACACGGAAGCCAAACCCGGGCAGGCAGCGAAGCATCCGATGGCGGCGTGGCCTCGATATTCGCCAGCTCATCTGCGATTTGAAACGGAATTTGGTGGGCTGAGACTGGCGGGCATTTACAGGCGCAGAACGCCGCAGAACGGTTGGAATTCGGTTCGCAGACCGCGACACGCCTCGCTAACCGACCGAAATTACGAGAGTTTCTGTGGATCGGGAAACCACATCGGATTGCCGGGACTGCATGGCGGAGCAAAGCGGATTCGAACTGGCGAACCTCTCGCTGATGCATTCTGTCGCCGTTTGAAGGTCGAGGCGACGCCGAGCGGCGATGGGCCGAAACGGGAGTGACCGCCGAGGTTCACCGGTCGGAGGGGTTTTCTTGTGCAAAGCTGGGCGAGCGGCTTGGTTGAGCCATTCCTTGCCGTTAACAGTCGGCGAACCGAATTGCACTTGGCGACATTTGAGGGCAATGCTCGACAAGCCGGAGAAAACCCGCCAGCTCATGGCGACGCTCAAGGCGGCGCTGCCGTTCGCTGGCGCACCGGTCGCAAGGGATCGACAGGGCTGTCGAGCCACGGCAAATCGTTTCGGACGTCTCCTATGCCGGCGACGAGGGGGGCATCGTTTGCCATTTGCTTCCCAGGGAAACCGACAATGTCATCATCTTCTCGCTGACCCACGTCTGAATGCATCAAAAAAATCCTTTTGCCGCGGCAGTATTCGACTATCAGAAACACCGGGTGAAGAGGCTGAAGAAGCAGAGCAGCCGTGAACCAAGCCGTCGGGCTCGTGCAACAGCATCTGGGAAGGACAGCGAGGCGTGCGTGATCTCTGTCTCGAGAGCGAGGCGGCCGAGCCGTTGCAGGCCAATCGCGATCCTGCGTTGCGGGCCGGCCTCTCGCGCCCAATCCACGTCTCCGGCTACGATCGCAAAGTCGGCGACTTTTACGCAACTCCGGACTGGGTCACCGAGGCGCTTCTCCGTCATGTCCGGTTCAGGGGGCGCGTGTGGGAACCGTGTTGCGGCGCCGGGGCAATCTCCATCGTGATGCATAGGCGTGGCTACGACGTGACGTCCACGGATATCGCCGATCGCGGCTTTGGCGCGGCCGGGGTGGATTTTCTGTCATGCCAAGCTGTGCCAGATGGCTGCCGGGCCATCGTCACCAATCCCCCGTATGGCGAAGCCAGGTCGCTCAAAGGCCAAGATAAATCCTCCATGGCGATGCTTGGCTTCGTGCGTCACGCGCTACGCCTAACCGAGCACGTGCAGGGGCAATTGGCGCTATTGGTGCGGTTCCAGTGGATCGCCGGAAAACGGGCGTCCGCCCTGATGTCGGCCAGTCCGTTCGCCGCTGTCGTCGCGCTGACCCGGCGAATCCATTGGTTCGAAGAGGGTGCAAACGTCAACATCTCGCAGCACCACCATGCGTGGGTGGTGTTCGACCATGCGCACCCTGTCGGCCAACCGCCGGCGCTGCTGTTCGCCGACTAGCGGCAATCTCTTCGGCCCCGATCAGCCGTCTCGTATGAAGGACTGCCCTGGAGTTACGTTTCATCTCCGCGCGCAGTTTTGTTGATCCTGCGCCGCCTAACGTGAAAGGAGTTCTCGTAGCGACAAAATCCGCCGGCCTCTCGCTCTCGGAAGTCCTCGGCCTCGGCCGCCTCGCGGCCCTGGAGGGCATCAGCGACCGCGCGCTTCTCCGGAGAGGCTTCGCTACGGGGGTCTCTGACTACGTGGTAGGCAGTACGGAAAACCGTATCTCTGGTTCGAATCCATCCTTCTCCACCAGGTCCGCACGAGCGGCGGCGTTTTCCCGGTCCTGAGTCTCGGACGATCCGCCGCGGCGAAAACCCGGGTGAGGCTGGGGGGTCCGTGAACGCGGGCAGTCCCGAACTGAAGCGCGAGTGACACTCGCCCAGGTGGCCCTTCGTGAATCGCGCTCGCTCAGACGCCGGGCGACCCCCGCGCTGGCCTCCTGCGGCTCAGTCGCGTAGGCGGCGTCAGCGCGCGCTTGCTCGACGAGGGCCGTCACCGCCGCGAGGGCGGGCTGGTGTTCGCTGAGGCAGACGAGCGCCAACCGCGCTGACGCCATGGGCGAAGCGAAGCAATTTCCAAGTCGCCGCCGCGATCTTTGGCCATTCGACAGTCTCGGTGCGATCGGATACTCGAATGGAGGCCGAGCTTAAGCTGCAGCGGCGTCCGCGCGGATGCGCTCGATCATGGCGCGCGCGCCGTTCGAGCGCTGCGGCGTAAGATGCTGCTCGAGACCCAGCGCACGAAAGGCGCCCAGGGCGTCGACGTCGAGAATCTGCTTTGGCGCCCGATCAGAGAAAAGCGAGATCGAGATCGCGATCAACCCGCGAACGAGGTGCGAGTCGCTGTCGCCGCGATAGTGCAGGATCGCTTGGCCATCGGCGCTCGTTCTCGCCTCGCGTCATCAATCACCCGCGCCGGGATTTGGTGAGAAGAATTGGAATTTGTCCGGCTTCCCCTCCCAGTCCTTAGAGTCGGGCGGAGGCGGTTTCTTCATCGTAATGTTTGGCCAGACTTTCGCGTATTCGGCATTCAGCCGCAGCCATTTCTCTAGCCCCGGCTCGGTGTCCGGCTTGATCGCGTCAACTGGGCATTCCGGCACGCAGACCCCGCAATCGATGCACTCGTCAGGATGGATGACGAGCATGTTCTCGCCTTCATAGAAGCAGTCCACCGGGCACACTTCGACGCAATCCATAATCTTGCAACGAATGCAGTTCTCGTCGACGACATAGGTCAATTAGCGTCCCTTCGGCACATCGCATTGTGGAATGCTTTGGCGAAGTCCCTCATGGGCGAGGCCAGCGTCGCCCCGGTTACTTTGAAACGTAGCAGTCAATTGTGTTCAATTTAGCCCGCAGTTGGCAGCGCATTGTGCCCTGCGCAAACATTTGATTTGGCTTGAGAGTCGCTGCCGCCTAAGACATGCGAAGCACTGGCGGCCGCTTTGGCGCGTCTCGGACGGGTCCTTGAAGCGCGGTCTGACGCTCGGGCGGGACTTGCAACCAATTCGAGTTTCACCATCGCCGGATTTCGCGCCGACGCGTTAGCCGATACTCCCTGGTCGCCGGACCCGGAGCACTTTGTCGACGGCCTGCGCAAATCCAGGGTCCCGGAAGAATCTGCGCGGCCCGTTCAGGCGAACGGCAGGAATCCCCGATATCGGCCATGCAAAGTAAGGCCGAGAGCCGCAAGAACTTAGCGCGCAGCCCAATCGTCTTTGCCCATCAGCTCGCCGATGCGCTGGGTAGCCTTGAGACCGGCGCCCGTAGGGCGTCATTTCCACCGGCCGGATCACGCATCGCCGAAGCAGGCCGGTCAGGCAAAAACTCGCATATCAGCGAAATCTGGCATTCGACCGGCGCCACGGTTTTCCGCGCCGCCGCCCGGCG
This sequence comes from uncultured Alphaproteobacteria bacterium, assembly GCA_963819255.1. GTDB lineage: Bacteria > Pseudomonadota > Alphaproteobacteria > Rhizobiales > Beijerinckiaceae > Roseiarcus. The sequence goes on along the minus strand of CAWFVS010000042.1, from coordinate 11,982 downwards.
ACGATCACCACCGCTGATGGACGTGCGGGCGGATATCCTGGTCGTAGAGCGCCTTCAGCTCAGCCTTTTGCGACGGCGACAACGGCGGCAGATCGGCGGCCCGCGCATTGGCGTGAGCCTGCGCCGCGTCCTTGGCCCCGGGGATCGCGACCGTCACGGCGTCGAACATCAGAATCCAGCGCAGCGCGAATTGAGCCATCGTCGCGTCGCCTCCGATAAGCTTCCGGATATGCTCCACCGCCTCGAGACCCACGTCGTAAGGCACGCCCGAGAACGTCTCGCCGACGTCGAAGGCCTCGCCATGACGGTTGAACTTCCGGTGGTCGTCGTCGGAAAAGATTGAATCTGGGCGCAGCTTTCCGGTGAGGAGGCCGCTCGCCAGCGGCACGCGAGCGATGATAGCGATCTCCTTCTTCTTCGCGAGATCGAAGAAATGTCCGGCCGGCCGCTGCCTGAATATGTTGAAGATGATCTGGGCGCTGACGACCGCGGGATACTCGATCGCCTTGATCGCCTCCTCGATCCGCTCGACGCTGACGCCATAGTTCCGGATCTTGCCTTCCTTGACCAGCCGGTCGAGCGAGTCGAACACCTCGGGATGGTAGTAGAGGTCCGTCGGCGGACAGTGCAACTGAACGAGGTCGAGCGAGTCGACCTCGAGATTGGTCAGGCTGCGCTCGATCCACGCGCGGAGATTCGCGTCGGAATAGCCGGCGACAAACTGCTGCGGCAGGCGCCTGCCAGCCTTCGTCGCCACGAACGGCCGCTCGCCGCCTCGCTCCTTCAGGACTTTGCAGATCAGACGCTCCGAACGGCCGTCTCCATACACGTCCGCAGTGTCGATGAACGTCATTCCGCTGTCGAGCGCCGCGTTCAAAGCGGCGACGGCGTCGCTGTCGTCGACCGTTCCCCAGCTTCCGCCGATCGCCCATGCGCCAAAGCCGATCTCGCTCACTCTGCGGCCGTTCCGGCCGAACTGCCGTGTCTGCATCATCTTCATAACCTTGGGGAGGGATGCCGGCATGAAGCCCTTTTTTGCTTACCTTACAACGCTTTCCATAAGCGCTTTGATCATGGCCGGCCCGGTGGGAGTCCTCGACGCCGAGAACCTTCGCTCGCCGGTTCGGATGAGCAAGACAGGCCGAAGAACCGGAGGCGGATTGATGTCGCGGGGTCACCTCTATGGGATCCTCTCGAACCCGATCTAAGTCTAAGCCTGCTGGGCAAAGCCGGAGCAAGGATCTGTCACCCGCATGGCGACCGTCTCGGGGTACTCGGCCAGCACCGCGGCGATGACGCGGGCGTAGATCTGCGGGTCGGTCGACGCCGTTCTCGGCCTTGTAGGCCGCGACTGGTCCGCGTGCATGACGAAGAGCCGCCCCTGCAGGCACCCGGACCAGTTAAAAAACTGGCAATAAGGCCCAGGGACCGCGAAGGTGTGCGAATTGGCCATCGGCAAGAAGCCCAAGCCGGATGATCGGGCTCAGCCTCCGGTTACCTCGCTCACCTGGCTCCAGAAGCCGGTCTTCCGCCCATGCCTGGCGCGCAAGCGGCTGACGAAGGCCGCGTGCGTCTCGAATTCGCCGAAGTCCCGGATGCTGGCCGCGAGTGACCGACATTCAAGGAGGTGCCGGGCGGCGTGCTTGTAGCGGGTGGACTTCGCGCCATCGAGCGTGTCCTCGATCATCGCGCGCCGGAGCAGGGTCGCCGCCAGCGGGTGCTTGCCCTCGATCAGCCGCGCCGTCGGATCGAGCAGATAATACAGGTTCCCGTCGATTTCGGAGGCCCGCGCGAGCACAAGCTGGGCAGCCCGCGCCGGATCCGGCCATTCCGTGAAGAAGCCGAGCGCCGCAGCAAAGCTCCTAAATCCGAGGGCGTGATTCATGGCCCGCTCCTCGGCTTCCACATCGTCGAAGTCCGGCAGCCTCTTCAGGTAGGCGCGCAACTGGTCGGCCGAGAGCCGCTCCTCGAACGCCGCCCAGCGCAACCGTTGGGCCTCGTCCTTCTTGCCCGTCGCTTCGAGCGCCTCGATGTAAGTCTCTTCCCACTCGTTGTCGGCGGCAAGTCCGATGTGATAGAGGTCGTCGTCACGCGGGGCCTTGACGGCGCTCCGCTTCGGCTTTGCCCGTTCCAGAACCGCAAACGCCTCGGCCGCCCGACCAGCAGTGAGAAGACGGCGTCCGATCTCTGCGCTCTGATGGGGCAGGCGCCGTTCCTCCGGGGGCACCAGTGCGATGTAGGCGTCGACATCCAACTCGCCATCCGCCAGGGCCTGGAGAGCAGAGCGCACCACAAGCGTGTGGTAGTCCCGTTCTCCTGCCTTCGCGGATCGGCCTGTCAGCGCCTTCGTCAACCGCTCCTTGAGGTGGGCTGCACCCGCCTCATCAAGGGCTGGGAGCATGACTGTGACCAAGCCGTCGAAGACGCCATAGTCATTGGCTTGCACGGCGGCGAAAACCCGGTCCATAAGGTTCACCGGATCGGGCTTCGCCTTGGCCGCTATCGTCCCGAGATCCTGGCATGCTGCCCGGAAGACGTCCCCCACCGAGCCTTTGCTGTCGTCGACGCGGTTGAGCACCGGCTCGGCAAGGTCCATGAACCGCCAAATCAGGTCGAGCGCCAGGTCGGCGCGGGTCTGGGCAACCCGGTCGACGATCATCGCTCTCTGCAGATCAAGACCCTTCACGAAGTCCTGACGCTGCTGCAAGTCGACGAAGGACCGTGCAGACCGCAAGGCGGTGAGGCGCTTGCTGATCTCGGTGGCGATGGTGTCATCGCCGGCCTGCGCGGCCAGTTCCAGTCGCAGGCGCCGCTTGATCTCGGCATCGCCGTCCGCGATTTCGACGAGGATCGTGGCAAGGCGCTCGGGGCCGAGCGCCACCAGGTTGTCCAGAGTGACGGTCTTCTTAGACGCCATGCCCTCAGCGTCCCCAGACGCCGCTACACCGTCAACACCGTCGACCCCGTCGTCTTCCGGCTCTCGAGGTCGCGATGCGCCTCAGCGGCGTCCTTCAGCGGATAGGTCTGGTTGATCTGGATCTTCACCTTTCCCGAGAGCACGACTTCGAACAGGTCGTCGGCCATCGCGACCATGTTGGCGCGTTTGGCGGCGTAAGTGAAGAGCGTCGGGCGGGTGAAGAACAGCGAGCCCTTCTGCGCGAAAATGCCGAGATCGACGGGACCGGTGGAGCCGGAGGATTGCCCGAAGCTCACCATCATGCCAAGCGGGCACAGGCAATCGAGCGACTTCATGAACGTGTCCTTACCGACGCTATCATAGACGACCGGGACTTTCGCGCCGTTGGTGATCTCCTTCACGCGCGCGACGAAATCCTCCCGCGTCGTGACGATCGGATTATCGCAGCCATGCGCTTTGGCGAGTTCGGCCTTCTCGTCGCTGCTGACCGTGCCGATCACGGTCGCGCCTAGCGCCTTTGCCCATTGGCAGGCGTGAGGCCGACGCCGCCGGCCGCGGCGTGGAACAGTATCACGTCGCCCTTGCTGACCTTATGGATCTGCCGGATCAGGTATTGCGTCGTTATGCCCTTCAGCATGATCGGCGCGCCCTGCCGGTCGCTGATGCCGCCCGGCAACACGACCAGCCGGTCGGCGGGCATCACGCGCGCCTCGGAATAGGCGCCGATCGGTCCGACGCCATAGGCGACGCGGTCGCCGGGCTTCACGTCCGTGACGCCGGGACCGACCTCCTCAACGACCCCCGCACCCTCCGCGCTGAGCCCGCTCGGCAGCGTCGTCGGATAAAGGCCGGACCGGAAATAGGTGTCGAAATCGTTGAGGCCGACCGCGGTGTTGCACACTCGCGCCTCGCCGGGTCCGGGTTTGCCGACCTCGACCTCCTCCCACTGCAGCACTTCCATGTCGCCGGGGAAAAGGCGTTCGTGGACTATTCGGGCAAGCGGATCGGCTTCGTCGATCCGTCGACCGGCGAAATCCGCGAGGCGGAGATCTTCGTCGGGGTGCTCGGCGCTTCGAACCTCACTTATGCCGAGACGACCTGGACGCAGACGTTGCCGGACTGGACCGGCGCCCACGTGCGCATGTTCCGCTTTTCCGGCGGCGCGCCGAAGCTCCTGGTTCCCGACAATCTCAAGAGTGGGGTCAACAAGGCCTCCTTCTACGATCCCGAGATCAACCGGACCTACGGGCGGGGCGAAACGCAAGCGCCGCGGAAGCGGGAAAGGAACTGCAATGTTCGACAAGGCTTCAGTGCACTTGGTGCGTATCCACATCGACCGGGAGGCTTACGAGTTCCCCAACTCTACAGGGAGGCGAAGATGGCTCTCGTTAGCTTCAAAAACGACATCCAACCGCTGTTCCGTGCTCGAGACGTCCAATGCATGGCCGGCGCTGTTGATCTTAACAGTTACGACGATGTCAAAGCGAAAGCGGATGAGATTTATGCACGACTGACCACGACTGACCCTGGCGCGGTAATGCCTCCTGACGGCTGGCCGGCCGGCCAGATTGCTACGTTCAAGGCGTGGGTGGATGGTCCGGATGTTGGAGAGGCAGTTGCGATCCGCGTCCGCGGTCGTTTCCGGCATCATACGCCAGGTCAGATAGGCGCCGAGACTATCGGGGAGCCGAGGGGCGGGGCCGCTCGCCGATCAGCACGACGACGGCGCTCGCGCCCAGTACGGCGGCGACCGAATTGCCGATCGCCACGCTGCCCTGGCGTATGATCACAAGCAGCGCCAATGACCAACGCTCGGCGCGGAGCGCCGCGGGGGCCGGACGAGAGCCTCAGCGACCGACGCCGGCGTCACCATCGGCATCGAACCCCTGAACCGTTTCGAGACCGACATGATCAACCTGGCGGAGCAGGCGGTCAAACTCGTGCGGGACGTCGGCAGTCCAGCCTACAAGATTCACTTCGACACGTTCCACGGGAACATCGAAGAGAAGAGCCTCCCGGAAACGATCCGCAAGCTCGGCAAGGCATGCTTTGCCATTTTCACGCCTGCGAGAACGACCGCGGCATTCCCGGGACCGAAGCCGCCCGGGTGTAACGGGATAATGCCGCCCGGGATTCCTGAATGATGCCTCACCGTAACGGAATGATGCCGCACGGGTCGCGAGCCTCGCTGGCCGATGGATTGTTGTCACCGGCTGTGGTGTTGGGTCAAGCCTTCCTCGATTGCTTTGCTTGGGTCCGATATGCTGGCGCCGCCGCGATCGGAGGCAATGCGAGCGGGTTGGAGAAAAGGTGATCGACGACATCGAATTCGCCCGCGCGTTGCACGTGCTGCTCGTCGCCCACTGGATCGGCGGCGTCGCCTTCGTCACGCTCGTCGCCCTGCCGCTCGCCCGCGCCGACGCCGACGCCCGAAGCGGCTGGGCGCTGTTCGAGGGGATCGAAAGCCGCTTTGCGGCTCAGGTCCGATGGTCGATCCCGCTCGCCGGCGTGACCGGCCTCTGGATGACATGGCGGCTCGATCTCTGGCCCCGGTTCGCCGACCTGGGCTTCTGGTGGATGGACGCCATGGTCTTTGTCTGGGCGCTGTTCATGGCTGTCGTCTTCGTGGTCGAGCCGCTCGCTCACCGGCGCCTCGACGCGCAGGCCGCGCGCGATCCGGCAAGCCTCCTGCGTCGGCTCTTTCGCGCGCATTGCGTTCTGCTCGCGGCGGCCGCCGTCACCATCATCGGCGCCGTCGCCGGCGCTCACGGCGGGCTCGTCGAATGACCACCCTTTTCCACGTCTCCCCCCGCGGTTCCGCGGCAGCCTCACGGGCTTGGCGCGGGGCGGCGATTCTCAGCCGGGGCTTCCGCCCATTCTTTCTCGCGGCGGGCGTCTGGGCGCTCGTCGGCATGGCGCTGTGGCCGTTCGCCTTTACCGGCGCGGTCGCGATTCCGACCGCCTTCTCGGCCGTCGACTGGCACGCTCACGAGATGATTTTCGGCTATGTCGGCGCGGTCGTCGCAGGCTTCCTGCTGACCGCGATCCCCAACTGGACCGGACGCCTGCCGGTCGCGGGCGTTCCGCTCGCGGCGCTCGCCGCGCTGTGGGCGGCGGGCCGGATCGCCGTCTTTGCCTCGGCGCTGATCGGTCGCACCTCCGCCGCGGCGATCGACGCGTCGTTCCTGATCATCTTCGCCGCGCTGGTGGCGCGCGAAGTCGCCGCCGGACAGAACTGGCGCAACCTGAAAGTCGCCGGGCTGGTCCTCGCCCTCGCCCTCGTCAACGTCGCCTTCCATGTCGAGGACGCGCGCCTCGGCCTCGCCGAGGTTTCGACGCGCGCGGCGCTCGGCCTCATCGTCATGCTGATCCTCCTGATCGGCGGGCGCGTCACCCCGAGCTTCACCGGCAACTGGCTGGCGAAGGCGGGCATAAGCGCGCGGCCGGTCCCGTTTGGCAGGCCGGACGGCGCCGTCTTGGCGCTCTCGGGCCTTTCGCTCGCGCTGTGGATCGCCGCCCCCGAAGGCGCCGCGACGGGCGCGCTGGCGCTCTTCGCGTGCGCCGCCAACCTCTGGCGCCTCTCGCGCTGGCGGAGTTTTCGCGCCCGCCGCGACCCTCTGGTGTTCGTGCTGCACGTTGGCTTCTTCTTCGCGGCGGCCGGCTTCGCCGGCGTCGGCGCGCACGCCTTGTGGCCAGATGCCGTTCCTTACGCGGCCGGCGTCCATGTCTGGGCGGTCGGCGCGGTCGGCGTGATGACGCTCGCGATGATGACCCGCGCGACGCTCGGGCACAGCGGCCGCGCGCTCGTCGCCTCGAGGGGGATGCAGTTCGCCTATGCTTGCGTCGTCGCCGCGCTCCTCGCCCGCGTCGCGATGGCCTTCCTGCCGACTTTCGCCTTGCCGCTGATGGATGTCGCGGCGGCGGCGTGGCTGCTCGCTTTCGCCACATTTCTCATCGTCTATGGGTCCATGCTGACGCGCCGCGGCGGCCCCGCCTGAGGGTTGATCGGCGCATCGGAATCGGGAGGCGACGTCACGGACGGTCCATCGAATCTGGCCGAGGATATTCTCGATCAGGCCGGCGACGACGTCATTTTCGCCGACCGGTCGGGAACGATCAGGCGCTGGAACCGCGCGGCCGCAGCGCTGTTCGGCTTCGCCGCCGGGGAGGCGCTCGGCCAGAACCTCGATCTCATCATTTCGCCCCATCTGCGCTCCGCCAACTGGCGCGGCTTCGACGCAGCGATGAGGGACGGCGCCCCGGAGCCTCGGGGCCGTCCGACCCTGGCCCACGGGCAGTACGAGCGGGCGCAAACTTTATGTCGAAATGACTTTCGCGCTGGTCATGCCGGAGGTCACGCTCGGCAAGCGTTGCGCCCGCCTTGACCTACGGGAATCTTCCGATCGGGCGCGGTTCGAGAGCCTCATTGCCGAGGCCGATATTTTTATCCACGGCTATAGGCCGGAAGCGCTCGACGCGCTCGGGTTCGGCGAGGCCGTCCGCCGCGCATTGAACCCGGAGCCGGCCGGAGTGGGCGTGACCGGAAAAGGCTGCGGTAAATCGAGCAGTACGTAATAGAGGTACTCTCGAATTTCCTCGGGGAAGCGGCTGACCAGCGCCTCCGGGTATGAGGTCAACGCAGCGTCGGAGATAAGTCCGAACTGGACGTGGCCGGCATATGAGAAGATCGACACCCCCATGCCGACGTCGCCGCTCTGCGGTATCCAGCTTAGCCACTGCTTGAGCGGGCTCCCTGCGACCGTCAGCCGCTCCGTCGGCCCGGCAGATTGGTTATCACTGCACTGGCGCGGCTGGCCAGAAGGTCAAGCAGCCGCTCTTGCACCATCTTGGGGACATAGCCGAGCACGGCCAGCAGCCCGAGCATGGGCGCCAGCGGCCCAGCTGGCGCCGCCTTTTCGCGGCGACCTTCTTCGCCGGAGCCATCTTGGCAACGCGCTCCCGGTTCCGCACGCGCTCATCCGCGCCGAGGTCGACGTGCGGATCACCGGAATACAGAAAGTCATGGACCTCGATGTGATAGTCGAGATTGACCCGCGCGCGGCGCCATTCCGCGAACTCCCAGTCGTCGGCGGGCAAGGCGATGAGGGCGTCGCGCTCGATCGTCTCGAACAGCTCGCGCCGGCTCGGGCCGAGGTTGCGCATGGGACGATCGTTCATGCGTTGCATGACGAGCGCGATCGCCTCGTTGCATTCGGCGAGCGAGAAGAAGGTCAGCCCGCGCAGCCGCTCCAGAATATAGGTCTGGGCGAATTTGACCCCGGCCTCGACCTTTGCCTTGTCCCGGGGCTTTCCCGGCCGCGCCGGCAGGATGCCGACCGAATAATGCGCCGCCATTGCGCCTGGAGCACGCACTGAAAAATTGCGCCACCACATCACACGTTGATGCTGAGCGATGTGAAAGGTCAAGGGAGGACGTGTGTAATTCTTCCGCCCGTTTTTCGCCCGCTGCCGGGCGGTGAGATTTCAGGTCGAAAGAGTTGAAGAGGCCGCCGATGCGTGGGTGTCCTTAAGGGCGCGGCTGCTCAGGATAAGCGCCATGCACGCCGTCTTTGGGACATCTCCAGTAGTGGATATCACGATTGAGCGGTTCGAGACGAAGCTCGCCGCCAACCTGTACAAGCTTTGGAATCGGATGAGTTCCGGCAGCTATTTTCCGCCGCCGGTGAAAGGCGTACCGCATTGCGCGATGAATTCTCGCGCCTTTAGAGCGGCGGCTAGATCATCCATCGTCTTCCTCCCTCATGAACCGGCGGATGCGGGCCAGCGAGGTGGAGTAGTCGGGACGGGCCCCGCGGTTCACGACCGTGGTGAGCATGTGGAATTCGCCGAAAGAGATGCTCGCGTCACCGCGAACAAACTCCACCAGGCTAGCGTCGGTATTCGGGTGGCTGGCCAGGAACCGAAAGATATCGACGTCGCGCGCTGACGGGGCCAGGGCGGTGACCAACTTGTTCACTACCTCGCCAGACGGGGCCTCCTTGGCGCCCGTCTCAAGACGGTAAATGTAGGCGTGGTCGACCTCGCTACGCTGCGCCAAATCTCTCAGACTCAGCTCGCGGCGATCCCGTAGACCCTTCAGCCAAATTCCTAGCGCGGACTCCGGCATCCGTCCTCCTTGACAAGTCTCATCGCGTCCTTCATCTGTTGTCCAGATAGACAACGCGCCCTGGGCTGCCTCGTCGCTGCTTCAGGGCGTTTTTCTGAACCCTTCTGTTGTCTGGCCGGACACCAAGTTGCCACCCGACCGGTGAAGCCCTTTACGAGTTGGGCCAAGTCGCCAGGCACCGAGAGCTGTTTCGTGAAGTCGGCGGCGATAAAGAGGACGAGTTCATCCCCCGCGACGCGGAGAAAGTGCACCTGAACGAGAACGCGCACTTCTACAGCCAGAAGGCCGTCACCGTGGTCGTGAACGGCGCACGAGATCGTCGAGACTCGCCTGACCTTCGAAGAAGTGGTGAAGCTGGCATACCCGGTGCCGCCGCAGGGCCAATGCATCGAGTTTACCGTCACCTATCGCGACGGACCGCCGGCCAATCCCAAGGGCACTATGACCACCGGCCACTCCGTGAAGATCAAGAACAAGATGAAGTTCGATGTCACGGCGACCGATCGATCGTAGCCCGCCGCTCAAGCAGCTCCGCGATGAGGGCTACGACGTCAATGTGATCACCGGCTACCTGCTGGTCCGCGACGTGCCCTACGTGAACGCGAACCGGGAGGTGAAGCGCGGCGTTCTGATCTCCGTCTTGAAGGTGAACAACGACGTCGCGCTTCCGCCCAAGGATCACCAGGCCAAGTGGTTCGGTGATCACCCCTGCAATGAGGACGGTACGCTGATTGAGGGCCTTGGCTCTTCGACTAATAGCCTCAAGATCGGGGACATGGAGGTGGGGTGGAACTTCTCCTGCAAGCCGAAGCCGGCCGACGCCTACCGCGACTTCCACCACAAGATGTCCCACTACGTGGCGAAGATTTCGGGGCCGGCGCAGGCGAAGGAGCTGACGGTGATGGCCCAGACCTTCAAGCCCTACGCCCCCGATGAGGACGACTTAGTCTTCCTCTACGAGGACACCGCGAGCAGCCGTGCGGATATCGTTGCCATCGCTATGAAGCTGAAGCCCCTCAAGGTCGGCATCGTCGGCCTAGGCGGTACGGGCTCGTACGTCCTGGACTACATCGCCAAGACCCACGTCCGTGAAATCCACCTCTTCGACGGCGACGTCTTCATCCAGCACAACGCCTTTCGTGCACCGGGCGCGCCGTCTGGCGAAGAGCTCGAGGAGAAGCTCACCAAGGTGGAGTTCCACGCCCGTAACTACAGCAAGATGCGCCGAGGGATCGTTCCGCACCCTGTCGCGATGACCTCAGAAAAGCTGCATCTGCTGGAAGGTCTGGACTTTGTCTTCCTCTGCATGGAGGGCTCGGGCAAGAAGCCCATTATCGAGCAGCTCGAAGCCCTCGGCATCCCCTTCGTCGACGTCGGCATGGGCATCGCGGTCCACGGTGAAAGTCTCCGCGGTCAGGTTCGTACGACCACCAGCACACCTGCCAAGCGTGACCACGTCCACGAAGGCAGGCGCGTCGCCTTCGTCACGGCTGAAGAGGTCAACGAATACGACAAGAACATCCAGGTCGCGGAGCTGAACGCCCTGAACGCCGCGTTCGCGGTCATAAAGTTCAAGAAGCTCTACGGCTTCTATGACGATGACGCCCACGAGCATAACAGCGTCTTCGTGGTGGCCGACGCCGAGACGGTGAACGAGGACATCGAATGAAGCGGCCCTTCAAAATTCGCCACGAGTTCGTGGATTTCATCCCGAAGGACAGGGAAGAGGGCATCCTCTACGTCTCGATCCCCTATGCGACGGCCGTCCATAACTGCTTCTGTGGCTGCGGCACGAAGGTCGTCACGCCCATCAGCCCGATTGGCTGGCACTTGACCTTCGACGGCGAGACGGTCAGCCTATCGCCCTCGGTCGGCAATTGGTCTTTCGCCTGCCGCTCGCACTACTCCATCCGGAAGGACACCGTCTTTTCGGCTGGCGACATGTCGGAAAACGAAATCGCTCGGGGACGTCAGCGGGATCAGGCTGCGCGGGAGGCCTTTTTCGGCGGCCAGTCCGCACCCGACAGGCCAACCGCGACTCCGTCCAAACAGCAAAAGAAGAAGAGAGGCTTCTGCTCTTGGCTCACCAGGCGAGGGTAAGCCCCGCGCGCGCCCGGGGTTTTGCCCGTATGGCATCACAAGCTGAGCGCACGATATCTGAGCGCCCACTCCTGGCGCAATCTCACCGTACAAGCAACGACGGAACGGGAGTTCATTCCCACCGTCCAACGGCCGACCGGCCGAGTACCAATCTGAGATTCGGACCATCAGCGTCCGAGCGCTTCGCCCGACGCCCTCTCGACCCTCATGAGCGCCTCTCGCGCCGCCTGCGCGAAGTCGGGATGATCATAAAGATCGTTGTGCCCTGCATCGATGGAGCCTTCGAACACGAGATTCCTGATCGCCGCGCGCAACGGCGCGCTCCGCCGCTTCGGCACGATTGCGTCGTGCTCCGCAGTGATCAGGGCAGTAGGGACATTCGCGCCGCGGACGAACTCGATGGTGGGCATTCGATTGCGGAGAAGCGGCCCCACAGGAGCCCACCAGTAGAGATCACGGGCCACGGCCTCGAGCGAGTTGAAAGGCGTGACCAGGATCAATCCCGCGACAGGCCGATGTCGCGCGAGATAGGCGGCGACCGCAGCGCCGATGCTGAAGCCGACCGGAAGGATAATCTCGCTCGCCTTGGTTTGCAGGAGGTGGTCGTAGATCATGAGCGAGTCCGAGAACAACGCATCCGCGCTCGGCCTGCCCGTGCTCGGCGCATAGCCGCGATAGTGGAACGCGACGACATTGCGATGAGGAAAAAGCGCATGCAGTGTGAGGGCCGTTGCGTCGGCATTCCAGGCGTTCCCGCCGAAGCCCAGCAGCGTCGGCGCGGCATCGGCCGTCGCTCCCTGAGTGGGAATTCGCACTCCAGCGAGGCTTTCGCCGTCGG
>CAWFVS010000041.1:0-34299 GCA_963819255.1 uncultured Alphaproteobacteria bacterium | reverse complement strand
TTCTTCAGCGTCACCTCGCCGGTCTTGGGGTCGACCTTCACGTGGGCAACGCAAGCCGTCCACGTGGGACTTGTGCGTTCCTGCGAGGAATGAAGGGATGGGCATCGCCTCGGACCGAGCTTGATCGCTAACCGCAAGCCTTCCTCCTTGCCAATTCGGCTGTTAGTACGCGGCGAACGGCCAGGTCGTTTGCTGTGGTCATTCAGTCTCTTTGTTCGCCAGCTCAGCTTAGAGAAACTGAGCCCAAAGAGCGGTCGCGGTCGAAAATAATTGATAAGAGCGTGTTGCATTGCCGGAGCCGCGCCGGGTCCGTTGATCGGGACCACGTCAGATATGTGGCCCATCAGTCCTGCCTGATTTTGGTCGCCGCCCCTCGGATGCCCATCACCTGCGATTTGCGCAAAGCCGGGCGCTCAGTCGCAAGGTCAGCGATGAGTTCACCGTCCCCTTATGTCGTGTCGCTCCCTGTTTCTTCTCTGTCGTCATCAGGCGCCGGCACACCTCATCGTCCCGCACGAGGGCTAGCAAACGACGATGCAGGATGACGAACTGCTCGCGAAGTACCCGCCGGACGACAAGCAGCGGCTCGACCAACTCGGCCAAGTCGGGGAGGTTCTCGACCAGCTCCTTGATGCGGGCCTCGAACTTCAAGCAATACGACGGTTCAGGTGGCCGGCAACAGGCCCGATTGCTCTGGCCCTGCTCCACCCGCTGCGCTGGCAAATGGATTGAGACTTGGAGATTTGGATCGCCGAACAGGGGCGTCGCTGGGCTGCGACGCGGAGAGAGCCGGCAACGTCGGTCTGGCGATTATTTTTTGGCCCATCATTCGCGACCGCGTCGCCATCGCGACCGCCGACGCGAATTGGGAACCCGCCGTCGGTCATGTTATGGATGCCATAAGATCTTGCTCGGAGGGGCGGTGTGACCCTGACGAGTGAAGATGAAGGAGGGGACCGGGCGACCGGCGGCGAAGCGGCCGCGCCGGCAGGCGATCACGATCCTTGGCGTCCCTGTCGAGGCGGGCGCCGGCGTCGCCGGCTGCGCCATGGGGCCGGCGATGCTGCGCACGGCGGGCTTTGTCCGGATGCTGAAAGAGCTTGGACAAGACGTCGTCGACCGCGGCGATTTGACCCATCCCCAGCCCCTCGCCCATCTCGGACCGAAGGCCGGCAAAGCGCGTCATTTCGCCGAGGTCTCGGCCTGGGCGCGCGCCGTGGCGCGCGAGACCTACGCCATCATGCGTGAGGGACGGCTCCCCATCGTCCTAGGCGGCGACCATTCGCTTGCGATGGGCTCGATCGCCGGCGTCGCCCGCTACGCCACGGAGGTGGGGCAAAAACCCTTCGTGCTGTGGCTCGACGCCCATTCGGACTACAACACCCCGCTGACCTCTCCCTCAGGCAACATGCACGGCATGCCGGTCGCGATGCTCAGCGGCGAACCCGGTTTCGACGACCTCTTCGGCGCCGAACCTCACGGGCTCGTCGACCCGTCCTGCGTGCATCTCTTCGGAATCCGGTCGATCGACGCCGACGAGCGCAGGCTCCTGCAAGCTCGCGGCGTCGACGTCGTCGACATGCGCCGGCTCGACGAGGACGGCTTCGCCCTGTCGATCCGTCGAGTCATCGATCGGGTTCGGGCCGCAGACGGCCTCTTGCACGTGAGCCTGGACGTCGACTTCCTCGACCCGACCCTCGCGCCGGGCGTCGGCACGGCGGTCCCGGGCGGAGCGACGTATCGCGAGGCCCATCTGGTGATGGAGCTTCTGTACGAGTTCCGGCTTGTCGCCGTCGCTCGACCTCGTCGAGCTCAATCCGTTCCTCGATGAACGGGGGAAAAGCGCCTTGCTGCTGGTCGACCTGGCCGCCAGCCTGTTCGGGCGGCAGGTGTACTAGGCGACCGATTTCATTTATCGTCGTTCGAGGTCCCCGCTTCGGGACAGCCGCTTGCGCCCGTGGGCCGGCGACTGTCTTTGAAGACAGGACTACTTTGTGTTCGACCTGCGCTTCTCCAGACGATTGACGCCGTCTGCGCCAAAAGTTCGGCTTGATCGCTTTCGGTTGATCAGTGAAGAGGACGCGCCGAACCTCCAGCGGCCCGCGCCACGTCGCGACCCACAGCAGCCTTGACAAGCATTGAAGGAGCGAAAAATACATGGCTCGCAAGAAGATCGCTTTGATCGGGGCCGGCCACATCGGCGGCACCTTGGCTCACTTGGCCGCCCTGAAGGAGCTGGGCGACATCGTTCTCTTCGACATCATCGACGGCGTTCCGCAGGGGAAAGCGCTCGATCTCGCCGAATCCGGGCCTGTGGAAGGCTTCAACGCGAAGCTCGCCGGCGCGGGCGACTATGCGGCCATCGCCGGCGCCGACGTCGTCGTCGTGACCGCCGGAGTTCCCAGAAGGCCGGGCATGAGCCGCGACGATCTGCTCGGCATCAATCTGAAGGTGATGGAGGCGGTCGGCGCCGGCCTCAAGGCGCACGCTCCCGAGGCTTTCGTCGTCTGCATCACCAATCCGCTCGACGCGATGGTGTGGGCCCTGCAGAAGCTTTCCGGCCTGCCGGCAAACAAGGTCGTGGGCATGGCCGGCGTCCTCGACTTCGGCAAGATTCCGATATTTCCTCGCCGAGGAGTTCAACGTCTCGGTTGAGGACGTCACGGCTTTCGTGCTCGGCGGCCACGGCGACGACATGGTGCCGTCGGTGCGCTATTCCACCGTCGCCGGCGTGCCGCTGCCCGACCTTGTCAAGATGGGCTGGACGACGCAGGCGCGGGTCGATGCGATCGTCGAACGCACCCGCAAGGGCGGCGGAGAGATCGTCAACCTCCTCAAGACCGGCTCGGCCTTCTACGCCCCCGCCACCGCCGGCTTGTCGATGGCCGAGGCTTATCTCAAAGACCAGCGGCGCGTCCTGCCCTGCGCAGCGCACCTGAGCGGGCAATATGGCGTCAGGGACACATACGTGGGCGTGCCGGTGGTCATGGGCGCGAACGGCGTCGAACGCATCATGGAGATCGCGCTCGACGAAACGGAGAAGACGATGTTCGCCAAGTCCGTGGCCGCCGTCCACACGCTGATCGAAGCCTGCAAGTCGATCCATCCCGCGCTCGCCTGACCCGCCGTTGAGCGCCCGCTTGCCGCGGACGCTTGCTTCTCCTCGAGGTTGTCGTCCCGATGAACATCCATGAATATCAGGCGAAGGCGGTGCTGCGCGCCTTCGGCGTCCCCATCGCCAACGGCTTTCCGGCCTTTACGCCCCAGGAAGCGCTCGAGGCCGCCAAGAAGCTCAGCGGGTCGCTCTGGGTGGTCAAGAGCCAGATTCACGCCGGCGGTCGCGGCAAGGGCAAGTTCAAGGAGCCTTCCGCCGGTGACAAGGGGGCGTGCGGCTCGCCCGCTCGATCGAGGAAGTGGAAGCCTTCGCCCGGCAGATGCTGGGCGCGACTCTGGTCACCGTGCAGACCGGGCCGGCCGGCAAGCAGGTCAACCGCCTCTATATCGAGGACGGGGCGAATATCGACAAGGAGTTCTATCTCTCGGCGCTGGTCGACCGCCAGACGAGCCGGGTGTCGTTTGTCATTTCGACCGAGGGCGGCGTCAACATCGAGGACGTGGCGGTTCACTCGCCCGAGAAGATCCATACGTTTTCCGTCGATCCGGCGACCGGCATCATGCCGCATCACGGCCGCACCGCGGCGCGCGCGCTCGGACTGACGGGCGATCCCGCCAGGCAGATCGAGACTCTCGTGGCGCGTCTCTACGCCGCCTTCCTCAATAAAGACATGTCTATGCTGGAAATAAATCCGCTGATCGTTATGACGAACGGGCAATTGCGCGTGCTCGACGCCAAGGTGTCGTTCGACGACAATGCTCTTTACCGCCATCCCGACGTCCTCGCCCTCCGCGACGAGACGGAGGAGGACGCCAAGGAAATCGAGGCCTCGAGGCACGACCTCAACTATGTCGCCCTCGACGGGACGATCGGCTGCATGGTCAACGGCGCCGGCCTCGCCATGGCGACCATGGACATCATCAAGCTCTACGGCGAGAGCCCGGCGAACTTCCTCGATGTCGGCGGCGGCGCCTCGAAGGAGAAATTCGACGGCGGCGTTCAAGATCATCACCGCCGACCCGAAGGTGAAGGGCATTCTGATCAACATTTTCGGCGGCATCATGCGCTGCAACGTCATCGCCGAGGGCGTGATCGCCGCGGTGAAGGATGTCGGCCTCAAGGTTCCCCTCGTCGTCCGCCTCGAAGGCACCAACGTCGACCTCGGCAAGAAGATCATCAGCGACTCCGGGCTCAACGTCATCCCGGCCGACGACCTGGACGACGCGGCGCAAAAGATCGTCGGCGCAGTGAGGAGGGCGGCCTGACGCGACACGTTGGAGACTCCACACAGTTGCACATATACTGTGTCCGGGAGACGGCCCATGAAGAACATCACTCTGGCGATCGACGACGAAATTCTCGAAAAGGCGCGGGTGGTCGCTGCCGAAAAGCGGACAACCGTCAACGCCATGGTGCGTGAATTTCTTGCCGAAGTCGCCGGCCGCGACCAGAGGCGAGAAGAAGCGCGCGCCGCGCTCCGCGGTCTGATGAGACGTTCGAAAGGACGCATGCGGGACGACTTCCGCTTCAACCGTGAGGAAACCCATGAGAGGTAGGGTCTTCCTCGACACGAACGTGCTGGTCTATGCGGCCACGGGTCAGGAGGCTTTTCCGGAAAAATTTGCGCGCGCGGACGAAATTGTCGCAACCGAGGACTTCGGTCTGTCCACCCAAGTCGTCGGCGAGTTCGTTCGCAACGTTCAGAACCCGAGAAAGATGAAGTCGCCGCTGTCCGACGAGGACGTCGACGATTGGGTCGACCGCTTGTACGCGTTTCCCATGATCTCGATCGACCGCGAGATCATCATGAACGCAATGTTTTTTCAAAGACGTTATCGGATCGAGTTTTGGGACGGCCAAATTCTGGCTGCCGCTCATCGGCTGGGCGCCGATACTCTCTTCTCCGAAGATCTCGAGCATCGCCAGATTTATGGCTCGGTGCGCTGCGAAAATCCCTTTTTACCTCACTGAAATGCCAAGAGCCGAAAGCCTGACATGTCCATCCTCGTCGACGCGAACACCAAGGTCCTCACCCAGGGCTTCACCGGGAAGAACGGCACGTTCCATTCCGAGCAGGCGATGGCTTACGGGACCAGGCTCATCGGCGGCACTAGCCCCGGCAAGGGCGGCTCGATCCATCTCGGCCTGCCGGTCTTCGACACCGTCGCGGAGGCGCGCGAGAAGACAGGGGCCGACGCGAGCGTCATTTACGTGCCTCCGCCGGGCGCGGCCGACGCCATCTGCGAGGCGATAGACGCGGAGATGCCGCTCATCGTCTGCATCACCGAGGGCATCCCCGTGCTCGACATGATGCGGGTCAAACGATCGCTGCAGGGGTCGAAGTCGATTTTGATCGGTCCCAACTGTCCCGGCGTCATGACCTCGGCCGAATGCAAGATCGGCATCATGCCGGGCAACATTTTCTCCAAAGGCAGCGTCGGCGTCGTCTCGCGCTCGGGCACGCTGACCTATGAGGCGGTGTTCCAGACGACGCGCGAGGGGCTCGGGCAGACGACTGCGGTCGGCATCGGCGGCGATCCGATCAAGGGAATGGAGTTCGTCGATGTGCTCGAAATGTTTCTTGCCGACCCCGACACCCAGTCCATCGTGATGATCGGCGAGATCGGCGGTCAGGCGGAGGAGGACGCCGCCCAGTTCCTCAAGGACGAAGCCAGGCGAGGCCGGTCGAAGCCGGTGGTCGGCTTCATCGCAGGCCGCACCGCGCCCCCGGGACGGCGAATGGGTCACGCGGGCGCGATCATCGCCGGAGGCAAGGGCGGCGCGGAAGAGAAAATCGCGGCGATGGAATCGGCCGGCGTCCGAGTGTCGCCCTCGCCCGCCCAACTCGGCAAGTCGCTCGTCGACCTTTTGCACGGCAAGTAAGGGAGCCCGCTCCATGACCCGCCAGGACGTCAACCAGGCGCTGCTGCAGACCGCGTTCCTGTACGGCGCCAACGGCGCCTACATCGAGGCGCTTCAGGCGAAATACGAGGCGGACCCGCTATCGGTCGAACCCGGCTGGCGCGAATTTTTCGCCGCACTCGGCGACGATCGGACGAGCGTCGACAAGACGGCGAAAGGCGCGTCCTGGCGCAAGCCGAACTGGCCGCAGACGCAGAAGGGGGATCTGATCAACGCGCTCGACGGCGACTGGCCGGCGACCGAAAAGGCGGTCGCGGAGAAGCTGCGCGCCAAGGCGGCCGCGGCGCCGCCGCCCGCGCCGGTCAGCGAGGACGAGATCCGCCGCGCGACGCGCGAATTCGGTGCGCGCACTGATGATGATCCGCGCCTACCGCATGCGCGGCCATCTGCACGCCGACCTCGATCCACTTGGCCTCGAGCCGCAGAAGGATCACGAGGAGCTGCATCCGGCGACCTACGGCTTCCATGAATCCGATTACGACCGCAAGATCTTCATCGATCACGTGCTTGGGCTCGAATTCGCGACCGTGCGCGAAATGCTGGCGATCCTGCGTCGCACCTACTGCGGCGCGATCGGCTTCGAGTTCCTCCATATTTCCGACCCGGCCGAGAAGGCCTGGATCCAGGAGCGCGTCGAGGGGCCGGACAAGGAGATCACCTTCACCAGGGAGGGGAAGCGCGCCATCCTGTCGAAACTGGTCGAGGCCGAAGGCTTCGAGAACTTCTTCGACGTCAAATATCCCGGCGCCAAGCGTTTCGGCCTCGACGGCGCCGAGGCGATGATCCCGGCGCTCGAGCAGATCATCAAGCGGGGGGGACAGCTCGGCCTGCGCGAGATTGCTCTTGGCATGCCCCATCGCGGCCGCCTCAACGTGCTGAGCCAGGTGATGGGCAAGCCCCACCGCGTCATCTTCCATGAATTCAAGGGGGGCTCCGCGTCGCCCGACGAAGTCGAAGGCTCCGGCGACGTCAAATACCACCTCGGCGCCTCTTCCGATCGCGAGTTCGACGGCAACAACGTGCATCTGTCCCTGAACGCCAACCCATCGCATCTCGAGATCGTCGATCCTGTCGTCCTCGGCAAGGCGCGCGCCAAGCAGGACCAGCTCAATGACATCATCGAGCGCTCGAAAGTCCTTCCGCTGCTGATTCACGGCGACGCGGCCTTCGCCGGCCAGGGCGTTGTGGCGGAATGCTTCGGGCTTTCGGGCCTGCGCGGCCACCGCACCGGCGGCTCGCTTCATTTCATCGTCAACAACCAGATCGGGTTCACCACCTATCCGCGCTATTCGCGCTCCTCGCCTTATCCATCGGACGTCGCCAAGCTCGTCGAGGCGCCGATCTTCCATGTCAACGGCGACAATCCCGAGGCGGTGGTGTTTTGCGCCAAGGTCGCGACCGAGTACCGGCAGAAGTTCCACAAACCGGTCGTCATCGACATGTTCTGCTACCGCCGCTTCGGCCACAACGAAGGCGACGAGCCGTCGTTCACCCAGCCGATCATGTACCGGCTCATCCGCTCGCATCCGACGACCCAGCAGATTTATGCCGAGAAGCTGATCGCGGAAGGCGTCGTGACTCAGGGCGAGGTCGACAAGATGCGGGCCGACTGGCGTCACCGGCTCGACGCGGAATACGAGGCGGGCCAGGCCTATTCACCGAACAAAGCCGATTGGCTTGACGGCAAGTGGGCCGGCGTCAAGGCCGAGCAAGACGTCGCCGACGACGACCGCCGCGGCGAAACCGGCGTCAGCATCGAGGGACTCCGGCAGATCGGTGACCGGATCACCGCGACGCCCGAAGGCTTCCACGTCCACAAGACGATCCTACGCTTTCTTGAAAACCGCAGAAAAGCAATCACGATCGGAGAGGGCGTCGACTGGGCGACCGCCGAGGCGCTCGCCTTCGCCTCGCTGCTCGATGAGGGATTTCCGGTTCGGCTTTCCGGTCAGGACAGCGAACGGGGCACGTTTTCGCAGCGTCATTCCGTGTTGATCGATCAGGACACCGAAGCGCGCTACATCCCGCTCAACCACATCCGCGACGGGCAGGCGCGGTATGAGGTGACCAATTCGATGCTGTCGGAAGAGGCGGTGCTCGGCTTCGAATACGGTTATTCCCTTGCCGAGCCGAACGCGCTGGTCATGTGGGAGGCGCAGTTTGGCGACTTCGCCAACGGCGCGCAGGTCGTGATCGACCAGTTCATCTCGTCGGGCGAACGCAAATGGCTGCGCATGTCGGGCCTCGTCTGTCTGCTGCCGCACGGCTACGAAGGCCAGGGCCCCGAACATTCCTCCGCTCGGCTCGAGCGCTTTCTGCAGCTCTGCGCCGAGGACAACATGCAAGTCGTCAATTGCACGACCCCGGCCAATTTCTTCCACGTGCTGCGCCGCCAGCTGAAGCGGCCGTTCCGCAAGCCGCTGATCGCGATGACGCCGAAGTCGATG
This sequence comes from uncultured Alphaproteobacteria bacterium, assembly GCA_963819255.1. Taxonomy (GTDB): domain Bacteria; phylum Pseudomonadota; class Alphaproteobacteria; order Rhizobiales; family Beijerinckiaceae; genus Roseiarcus. The sequence continues at coordinate 25,815 of CAWFVS010000041.1, read as the reverse complement.
CTGCGCAATAGGCGCGCGGTGTCGCCCCTGGAGAAATTCGGCCCCGGAACCGCGTTCCATCGCATCCTGCTCGATCACGCCGAAACGGGAAAGAACGAGAAGACCAGACTTGCTCCCGACGACAAGATCCGGCGCGTCGTCCTCTCGAGCGGCAGAGTGTACTGGGATCTTTACGACGAACGGGAGAAGCGGGGCGTCGACGACATCTATCTGTTGCGCGTCGAGCAGCTCTATCCGTTCCCGCTCAAGGGGATGGTGCGGCACCTCTCCCGGTTCAAGAAGGCCGAGATCGTCTGGTGCCAGGAGGAGCCCAAGAACATGGGCGCCTGGTTCTTCGCCGAGCCTTACGTGGAATGGGCGCTGGGTCAGATCGGCGGCGAGTTGCGACGCGCGCGCTACGCCGGCCGTCCAGCTGCGGCGTCGCCGGCGACGGGGCTCATGTCGAAACACCTCGCTCAGCTCAAGGCCTATCTCGACGAGTGCCTCGCCTGAGAGCGCCGGGCGATGGCGTATTTCCTGTGCAAACTCATCCCGCCGCGCAAGACGTTCCTTCTCGACATGAGCGACGACGAGCGCGCGCTGATGGGCGAGCACCGGGCCTATTGGGCGCCCTACGTCGAAGGTGGGCTGGTTATTGCGATGGGACCGGTCGCCGATCCCGCCGGCGGCTATGGCGTCATGATCGCCGACGTCGCCTCGCAGGCCACGCTCGGGGCGCTTCAGGCCAACGATCCCGTCATCCGGGCGAACCGCGGATTCTCGTTCGAGACCTTTGCCGATGCCGGGGCTGGCCACCACGCGGCTCGAGCCGCTGGCGTCGGTGCGCTCCGTTACTCCCTAGCAGAAGGGCGCCCGAGCCGGGCGCAAGCGAACGATGGCGATTGAAATCCGTGTCCCGACCCTCGGCGAATCGATCAGCGAGGCGACCGTCGGCAAGTGGTTCAAGAAGGCGGGCGAGGCGGTGCGGGCCGACGAGCCCCTGGTCGAGCTCGAAACCGACAAGGTGACCCTCGAGGTCAACGCCCCGGGGGCGGGCGTGCTGAGCGAGATCGCCGCCGAGACCGGAGAGACGGTGGCGATCGGGGCGCTGCTCGGCCAGCTCGCCGCGGGCGCGGCGGCTCCCGCTGAACCCTCCCCGGGCCGCACGGCGGCCCTGGCTGAGCCTGCTCCGGCCGCCGCGTCGTCAGCGCCCCGGCCCGCCGCCGCGATGCCGCCCGCGCCTTCGGCAGCCAAGATCGCGGCCGAGAACAAAATCGACCTCGGCGCCGTCGCCGGCAGCGGCAAGCGCGGCCAGGTCTTGAAGGGCGACGTGCTTGCGGCCCTCGCCGAGGCCCGCGCGCCTCAGCCCGCCCCTGTCGTCCCACCGGGGCCGGCCCCGGCTCCGATTTCCGCGCCGACGCCTCGCGCAACGACGCCAGACGACAGCGCGCGGGAGGAGCGGGTGCGGATGACCAAGCTGCGCCAGACCATCGCGCGGCGGCTGAAGGACGCCCAGAACACCGCCGCCATGCTGACGACCTTCAACGAGGTCGACATGAGCGACGTGATGGCGATGCGCGTCCGTTACAAAGACGCTTTCGAGAAGAAGCACGGCGCCAAGCTCGGCTTCATGGGCTTCTTCGTGAAGGCCTGCGTGCAGGCGCTGAAGGAGATTCCCGCGGTCAACGCCGAGATCGACGGCGCGGACCTCGTCTACAAGAACTATTACCATCTCGGCATCGCGGTCGGCACCGAGAAGGGCCTCATCGTGCCTGTGGTGCGCGACTGCGACAGGCTCACGATCGCCGAGATCGAGAAACAGATCGCCGACCTCGGGAAACGGGCGCGCGAGGGCCAGCTCAAGCTCGAGGAGCTGCAGGGCGGGACGTTCACCATCACCAACGGCGGCATCTACGGCTCGCTGATGTCGACGCCGATCCTCAACGCGCCGCAGTCGGGCATTCTCGGCATGCACAAGATCCAGGACCGTCCTGTCGTCGTCGGCGGCAAGATCGAAATCCGCCCGATGATGTATTTGGCCTTGAGCTACGACCACCGTATCGTCGACGGTAAGGACGCGGTGACCTTCTTGGTGCGGGTCAAGGAGGGGCTCGAGGACCCGGCGCGGCTGGTGCTGGACTTGTGAGAACAGACGTGCCCACAGTTGCGATCGTGGATGGCGTCAAGATCCAATTTTATTCCGATGAACATCCGCCGCCCCACTTCCACGCAGTCTTTGCCGCGTTTGTCGCTCAAATTCGAATTGATCCGCCTTTTCTGCGGGAGTCGTTGCCGCCAGGCAAACTCAAAACGGTGATGACGTGGACGGCAAGCAAGCGTGAGCGGCGAATGCGGGCATGGACAGCGGTCGAAGCCGGGCGTAAGCCGGACTAGAGCAGATCCCGTTTGGTTGGAATCGTCATCGCGGGGAGCTATGGCGCTCGCAATGCGAACGCGGGGGTCCGACGCAAAGCTTCTGCGCCTGCGGGGCTGGCGTCCCGCATTGCGCCAATTTCTGTCGGACGAAAGCTTGACTTGAACATAAGCAGAACATACAATGTTCGAAGTAGCGGGTCACACACACCTAGCATGCTGTTTGAAAGCTAATCGTTGCGCGGCCTTGGATCCCCCGCTCGCCCGAGCGTCGCGTCCGAAGCAAGACCTTCGAGCGGGCTGGAAATGCCCTGGCAAAGGCTGAGCAGATCGAATGGGCGGACTCTTCAGGGAGGTCGGGCCGCGAGCGCGAGCTTGCGGGCGCGAATTTTTTCTGCTCGATCGGCTGCAAGCCTTTGATAAGGAAAGGAAAATACCACCAAGGAGGTTTGGTCCTGCGCAGGCAGACGCGATGACGCGATGGAAATGGCGCCGCAAGCTCTTGGAGAGATTGATTTCGGCGATGGAAATGGCGCGGTCGTAGTCGGCGGACGTCGAATAAAAGGACGACCCGATCGAAGCGACGAAGGGACAGGGTTTTGGCGCCCAATGCGTTGAAAAGTCGAGATCGCGGACGGGACTGCACCGCGCCCGGGCCCCGAATTTTGATTCGGGAGTGTTTTCAGCTCGCTCGCACTGGTTTGTGCGGTTCCAACTGATCGGGACCTGCTCTAATCGTTGCGCGCCCTTGGATCCCCGCTCGCCCGAGCGTCGCGTCCGGGGCAAGGCCTGCGAGCGGGCTGGAAATGCCGCGGCAAAGGCTGAGCAGATCGAATGGGCGGACTCTGCAGGGACGATCGGGGCCGCGAGCGCGAGCTGGGGGCGCGAATTTCTTCTGCTCGATCGGCTGCAAGCCCTTAATTGGCCGCGCCTGCGCAAGGCAGAGGGAAGGGAAATGGCCATTATCGAGATTTCATGAAGACCTGGTCCTGCGGCTGCAGGCGCGATGGAAATGGCGCCGCAAGCTCTTGGAAAGATTGATTGTGCGCCACAGGCAAGCTGGCGCGATCCAGCCGGTGGAAGTCCGGCGCAGGTAAGGGGTAGCGCCCGCCTGCTAGCGAGTGTTGCGCGTCTGTCGGCGACGGCAGGGGCGAAGCGTACACAGCAATCGTGTGGGGTGTGGGATTGAGCCACGAAACCTTTTACGTCGCAGGGGCCGAGCCGGTAATCAACGTCGAAGGCAACATGTGCGGCGCCGTCATGCGAGGCGCTGTCGCCCTGCCGGGGTCGAAGGCCACATCACGTACGAAAGGATCACGTCGGAACCTGGGAGGTCTCATGCCCGACCACAGGCCATCGGCCGTCCTGGTCCGCATGCGGAAGGCGAAGAGCCGAAGCGCATGACGAACGGGCGTGAGAAGTCGGACCCCGCCATAGTAGCGGCGAAGCAGGCGAACAAGGCCGGGGAACCGGCGGCGGAGCCCGTGGAGCGAAGGGCGGGGGCCAAGGGGAACGCGGGACAGGAACGCACGCTCCGAACGCAGGGTCGGGAGGGCGCGCCACAGGGTCTGGACCGCGTACGGCAAGCCGCAAGGCAGAGGTTTGCCGTCAAACACCCGAGGCAGGAGCCGTATGCGGGAAAGCCGCTCGTACGGATCTGTGCGGGGGGCGCGCAGTAATGCGCGTCCCTACCGCGACTCGGCGATGGAAATGGCGCGATCGTCGTCGGCGGACGTCGAATATAAAAGGATTACCGGATCGGAGCGACGAGGGGACAGGTTTTGGATTTTGGCGCGCCCAATGCGTTGAAAAGCCGAGATCGCGGACAGGACTGCACGGCGCGCCGGGCCCCGAATTTGATTCGGGAGTGTTTCAGGTCGCTCGCGCTGGCTTGTGCGGCTCCAACCGATCGGGACCTGCTCTAAGCTGTGATGAGCGACATCATTCGGATGAGATCGGTCGAGTCAGTCCTCTTTGACGTGGTGAAGATCGCGTGGATGGACGGGTACGAGGCCATCGTCGATCTGCGGCCGGTCATCTCGGAAGGAGAGATGTTCGAATTCCTACGACGCTCGCCGGACCGATTCGACGCGGTGAAGCTCTCTGAATTCGGGCATTCGATCTATCGGCTCGATGACGACGGCGACGAGATCGACTTCGGGTCCGAGTCGCTGCGTCGCCGCGCGGAGCGCCAAGCCGCGATCCTCCGCCTCGCGAGTTGAGGCATGTGATCCACCTAGCGCTGGGCTCGGTGGCCGAAGCGGCGAAAGGCCACCGTTGCGGCTGGAAACCACATCGGCAATGGCAAGAGGGCAGTCAGCTTCCTGTCGCACATCCAGGAAGCGCTCGAGGACTCAGTGCGGCAGATGGTCGATCGTGAGCTTGGGCGCGCCCTCTTGCGCCTCGCGCGTCTGACTGTTAGCTTACTTTTGTCTTACCCAGGCCCGAGGGTTTCGATGGCGCTCGCAAAGAAGGCGACGACGGTGGTCTCGACCAAGGGGCAGATCGTTCTGCCCAAGGCGATCCGGGAGCGCAAGGGCTGGACTGCGGGCAAGGAGCTCGTGATCGAGGAGAGGCAAGACGGCGTCCTGCTAAGGGCCGCGCGGCCTTTTGAGCCGACGAAGTTCGAGGACGTGCGCGGAGCGTTTCCGTCAAACGGAAAGCATTTGAGGATCAAGGACTTCGACAAGGTTTTGCACGCCGCCGCAACTCGCCGACATGCTCGCGATTGATACGAACATCGTGGTTCGCTATCTCGTTCGCGACGATTCCGCTCAGCTCGAACGGGCGACCGAGATCATCGAAAAGAACGAGGTGTTCGTGACCGCGACGGTCGTTTTGGAAACCGAATGGGTGCTTCGGGACTTTTACGAGCTGCCGGTCCCGGACGTGTTGCGCACGCTGCGGGGATTTTGCGGACTCGAAACGGTGAGGCTGAACGACGCGGGAGCGATTGAGCGGGCGCTGAGCTTCGCAGAGCGGGGAATGGAGTTCGGCGACGCGCTGCATCTTGCCCAAAGCGATGATTGCGAGGCGTTCGTGACCTTCGACAAGAGACTCGCCCGAAGCGCAAAGAGGCTGAGCGAAACCCGCGTTCGGTTGGCCTGATTCACGACGGCGCCCGTGCGTGGGCGGGGACTGATTCAATGAAGAAACATCCTTCGATCGTGGAGGCGCAATCCGTCACCCATGGCGCGCTCAAGGTCAAATTCGACGATGGATGCGAGGCCGCTGTCGACCTGAAGCCGCTGATCGCGAAGGGGAAGGTTTTCGCGTGGCTGAGCGCCCCAAGCATTCGATCCGAGCGCCGATTCGCTCCGCCGCGACGCAGAGCGTCAGGCAGAGATACGTAGGCTGGATGTCAGCTGAAGCGAGCGAAAGCCAAATAGCATGACCCACGACCTCATCGTCATCGGCGCCGGCCCCGGCGGCTATGTCTGCGCCATCCGCGCCGCGCAACTCGGCATGAAGGTGGCGGTGGTCGAGAAGCGAAGAACGCTCGGCGGGACCTGCCTCAACATCGGCTGCATCCCCTCCAAGGCCCTGCTCCACGCCTCGGAAATGTTCGAGGAGGCGGGGCATGGCTTGGCGCCGTTCGGCGTCGTCGTCGGAGCGCCGAAACTCGATCTCGCGGCGATGATGAAGCACAAGGACGACACCGTCGCCGCCAATGTCAACGGCGTCGCCTTCCTGTTCAAGAAGAACAAGATCGACTGGGTCGCCGGCGAGGGTCGGATCGCGGCCAAGGGCCGGGTCGTCGTCAAGGGCGAGGACGGAAATGAGAAAGCGCTGGAGTTGAAGGCGATCGTCATCGCCACCGGCTCCGACGTCGCGCGGCTTCCCGGCGTCGAGATCGACGAGAAGACCGTTGTCTCCTCGACCGGCGCGCTGAGCCTGCCGAAAGTTCCGAAGAAGCTGATCGTCGTCGGGGCTGGCGTGATCGGGCTCGAGCTCGGCTCTGTGTGGCGGCGCCTGGGCGCCGAGGTGACGGTGGTCGAGCTTCTCGACCGCATCTTGCCTGGCATGGACGACGAAGTCGCGAAGCAGGCCCAGCGCATGTTCGAGAAGCAGGGATTCGCTTTCCATCTCGCGCACAAGGTGGCCAGGGTCGAAAAGGCGGTCGGCGGCGTGAAGGCGATGATCGAGCCGGCGGCGGGCGGCGACGCCAAGACCATCGACGCCGAGGTCGTGCTCGTGGCGATCGGACGGCGCCCCTTTACCGAAAATCTGGGGCTTGAGGCGCTCGGCGTTGCGATGGACCGCGGCGTTGTCGCCGTCGACAACCATTTCGCCACCAACGTCCCCGGCGTCTATGCGATCGGCGACGTGATCCGCGGGCCCATGCTCGCGCACAAGGCGGAGGACGAAGGCGTCGCATTAGCGGAGCTGCTGGCGGGGCAGGCGGGTCATGTGAACTATGATGCGATCCCGAGCGTCGTCTACACGAGCCCGGAAATCGCCGTCGTCGGCAAGGGCGAGGACGATCTCAAGGCCGAGGGCGTGGCCTACAGGGTCGGCAGGTTCCCCTTCACCGCCAACGGCCGGGCGCGGGCGATGCGCCGCACCGAAGGCTTCGTGAAGATTCTCGCTGACGCCGCAACCGACCGGGTCCTCGGCGCCCATATCGTCGGTTTCGGCGCCGGCGAGCTGATCGCCGAGGCGGTCGTGCTGATGGAGTTCGGCGGCTCGGCCGAAGACCTTGCCCGCACCTGTCACGCCCATCCGACGATGTCGGAGGCGGTCAAGGAGGCGGCGATGGCGGTCGACAAGCGGGCGATCCATATCTGAACGGTCTGCCCGCCGGCGCATCCGGGGAGACGCAGCAAAACGACGTCCGCGCCTTCGTCGCCAAGCGCAAAACTGGGCGTGGAGGCAGGCCGCGCTCACCCCTCCATCAGCGTCGACACATGTGCTGCGACGGAACGGGCAAGGGCGTCGAGGTCGTATCCGCCTTCAAGGATGGACACGATGCGGCCGCCGCAGCGCTTCTGCGCGATCTCCGTCAGCTTGCGGGTGACCCAAACGAAATCCGCTTCGACAAGATTGATGTTGCCCAGCGGATCCCGGCGGTGTGCGTCGAAACCGGCCGAGATGATGATCAAGTCGGGGGCGAAGTCGGTTATGCGCGGCAGTATGGCGACCTCGAGCGCCTCACGAAACGTATCGCCCGCGTCGCCGGCCCTGAGCGGCGCATTGACGATCTGGTCATGCTCGCCGCACTCGCTGGGCGCGCCAGTCCCGGGATAGTGCGGCATCTCGTGAGTCGACGCGTACAGGACGTTTGGGTCATCCCAGAAAATGTGCTGCGTCCCGTTGCCGTGATGGACGTCGAAATCCATGATCGCGACGCGGTCCGCCCCGTAAGTTGCGCGCGCGTGCCGGGCGGCGACCGCCACATTGTTGAAGAAGCAGAAGCCCATGGGGGTCGCGGACTCGGCGTGGTGGCCCGGCGGCCGGGTGGCGACGAAAGCGTTTCTCGCCTTTCGCGTCATCACCTCGTCCACGGCGAAGACGGCGCCGCCGGCCGACCGCAGGGCGGCCTCGAACGTGCCAGGCGACATCGAGGTGTCCTGGTCGATAACGGTGTAGCCCTGGCTCGGCCCGGCGGCGCGCAACGCCTCGATGTAGTCGAGCGGATGGACGCGCGCGATCGCGGAAATCTCGGCCCGCGGCGCGGTGTCGCGGGCGAGCATCTGGAATTTCTCGCTCTCGAAAGCGCGGTCGATGACGCGCAGTCGGTCTGGCTGTTCCGGATGTCCTTCGCCCATGTCATGCGTCAGGCACGCAGGGTGGCTGATGAGCAGTGTGGTCACTGTCTGATCCTGCTTGGCGAAACGCGTTACCCCCGCAGACGCGAGTCTCCGCCCCAACGGCGGTGAAAGTCTACAGCCTCCACCGGTCAACCCGGTAAGGCTTTGGGCTTGCAAGTCAACCGCTTCGCTTCCGCCTCCGCCTCGGCATAGACGCTCGGGAACTCGCTGAACACGCGCATTAACACAAAGCCTTCACTCGCCGGAGCGGCGACGCGCAAATCATGCGACGGGGACTCCTCGTCGTCGTGCGCGGCGAGCGCGCGAACCTCCGCCGGCGTCCCGAGCACGGCCTCGACGACGCCATGGATCGCGGCCTTGTCGGTCAGCGCGTAGAACACGAGCCCGCTGCGCGTGTGAAACGAGATCGACGAAAAGGAGCGTCCCGCCGGGGCTTGGACGCGGATTGGGCCGGACGAAAGGTCGTATCGGCAGAAGGCCATCGCCACGGCGGGGTCCGCGTATGGAAGCATCTTTTCCGCCGGGCTTCCCCGCTGCATCAAGACGGTGTCGTTGAGCGCCCCAAGCGGAACGAGTTGGGCGAAGGCGTCCCGGCTCGCTAAATAAGGGGCGAGGAGCACGACAACGAAGTGGACCAGCACGGCAAGAATGGCTGTCGCGCCGAGAAAGGAGGCAGCTTCATCGCGTCGAAACCCCGTCATCCGCAACTCACCCTCGCGACGCGCGGGACCATCGACTTGTCGATTGCGTCGGCAGTGGCGCCGAAAGGAGAATCGTACAGCCTCAATGCGAGGGCGAACCGCCCAGCCGCGCCGACCGGCAGCCAGTTCCCAGGTTCGACGCCGGCGGCCACCGTGATAGTGAAGTCGCCATTGCCTGCGCGCAGAATTTCCGATGAGCGGAAGCCGTAGCGTCGCGCCAAGTTGTCGACGGGCCAGCCATCCTTGTCAATCGGGCTCAGCGTCCAGTAGCGCGCGGCCGGCACGTGCGGTCCGACCTTGTAGACGCAGCGCGCGTCGAGAGGCCGACCCTCGTCGTCGGTTCGCGCGATCAATTGGATCCCCTCGCCGGCCGCCAAGGGGATCTCGCCGCTGCGCTCGACACGAGCGCGGGTGTATGGGTCGATGTCGGTCGAACCGGCATGAGCCTCGAGTCTCCAGGGTCCCATCCGGGTGCTGTCGAACGGACTGAGATGCGACAGCGCGTAAGCGCTCGCCAGCAGGCCGAAGCCGAGGCTGAGAGCGCACACCAGCAAGGCTTTCACAAAAAACGCCAAAAGACGCTGCTCCGGGTCAGGGGCCTGATAGACGCGAGGCCGAGGCGCGAAGTCAAGCGCGCGAGTTTATCGAGAGGCCGGCCCCATTGCCGCCAATCCGCTCGGATGGGCCTCGGGCTCGGTTTCCGGCCCCGCCGACGCGTGCATCTCCTTCAACGCCTCGCGCGCCAAATCGCCCATCTCGGCGATCGCCTTGGTTGCTCGCGGCGAGAGGCCGATCTGCGGCGACGGAGCGTTCCGGGTCGGTTGCGCCGCCTTCGCGGACGCGTTCGCGGCCGGCTTGCTCGGCGCAGGCGGCGGAGGCGCGACGCCGAACGGCGGCTTGGGATCGAGGCCCTGATGGGCGAAAACCATGATGTCGTGCCAAGTCTCCGCCGGCAGAAGACCCCCGACCAAGTCCTTCGTCGGCGAGTTGTCGTCGTTGCCGAACCAGACGCTGCCGACCAGGTTTCCGGTGAATCCATTGAACCACGCGTTCGTGGAGTTGTTCGTCGTGCCAGTCTTGCCTGAGATCGCGAGGCCGGGAATCTGTGCTGCGCGCCCGGTGCCTTCGGTCACGACGTGAGTCATCATGTTGTTCATCTCCGCGACCTTGTCCGCCGGAAGCACGCGAACCGGCTGACCGCTGTCGCTCTCGTGGGAGTAGAGGAGCTTTCCCCTTGAGCTGCGCACTTCGATAACCGCATTGGGCGTAATGCGAAGGCCGCCGCTGGCCAGCGTCGCGTTGGCGCCGACCATGTCGATCATCTTGACTTCGTCCGCCCCGATCGGCAGCGAGACCGTATCGATGAGCGGCGTCGTCAGCCCCATCGCGCGTGCGGTCTGGACGATCTTGGACCTGCCGAGGGCCGCGATCTTCGCCAGATGATAAGGCTTCTTCGGCGGCCAATAGACCTCGCCGATCTTGACCGACAAACGGATCGCGGCGGTGTTGAGGGATTCGGCCAGCGCCCTGTAGAGCGGCATGATTCCCCCGCGCTCACCATGATAGTTGTGGACGCAATAGTCGCCGATGCAGATGCCGGAGGCGTCAATCGGCGAGTCGGCATGGTACTTGCCGGTCAATAGAGCGGTCATGTAGTCGAAAATCTTGAATGAAGACCCGGGCTGGCGCTCTGCTTCCGTCGCTCGGTTGAACTGGCTTTCGCCGTAATCGCGCCCGCCCACGATCGCCCGCACGAGGCCGTCGGTCGTCGCGATGACCGTCGCCGCCTGATGAGCGTGATACGCTGGCGCCTTGTCGCGCAGCATGGTCTCGATCGCGCTGTCGGCTTCGGCCTGCACCGCCTGGTCCAGGCCCGTCCGCACGACCAGCGTGCGCTCGCCGCCGAGCTTGCCGTCGGCCGCAAGCGCTCTGACCTCGGAGTAGGCGTAGTCGAGATACCAATCCGGGTTGTTGCCGGCCACCCGATCGACGGGGGTGGCAGGGTTGCGGCGTGCGGCGTAGACCTGCCCTTCGGTCATGAATTCCGCGTCGACGAGGTTATTGAGCACGTCGTTCGCGCGAGCTCGCGCCGCCGCCAGGTTGACAAAGGGCGAGTATTTTGTCGGCGCCTTGAACAGGCCGGCGAGCATGGCCGCTTCGGCTAGATTGATGTCGCGCGCGGACTTGCCGAAATAGGTCTGCGCGGCGGCCTGCACGCCGAACGCGCCTGAGCCCATATAGACCCGATCGAGATAGAGCTTGAGAATCTCCTTCTTGGTATAATGGCTTTCGAGCCAAAGCGCGAGGTAGGCTTCCTTGATCTTGCGCTCGATCGAGCGCTCGTTGCTGAGAAACAGGTTCTTGGCCAGCTGCTGGGTGATCGACGAGCCGCCCTGGACGACGCCTGAAGCCTTGGCGTCGACGGTGAGCGCGCGGATGGTGCCCTCGATGTCGATGCCGAAGTGACTGTAGAAGCGCCGATCCTCGGTAGCGATCACCGCCTTGATGAAATAGTCCGGCAGTTGATCAAACGGCACCGCGTCGTCATGCTTCACTCCCCGCTTGCCGACCTCGGCGCCGTAGCGATCCTGGAAGGTCACAGCAAGGTCGCCCCGTTTCAGCCAATCGTCGTTCGCCGTCACCTGGAACGCCGGGATGGCCAGCGTGAGAGCGACGAGGAGACCTGCAAGCCCGAGGGTCAGGGCTTCACAGGCGACTTCAACTAGGACGCGGGAGACGCCGGAAAGATGCAGCCGATCGGACAAGTCGTCCAAGGCGCGCAGGACGCCGAGGGCGGTTTGCCGCGCATTGAACATCGAAGAATTGATGAAGGCGTCGAAAGCGAGCAAGGCCCGCGACGCCATGGCCTGCAATCTGATGATCCGCGACTTCGGCACCGACGCTCTCAATTGCGGTCACGCCCGCGCCCGACCGCCCTGGCGCGGAACGCACTTAACATAGGTTTGGTCTCGGATTAACGTGGGCGATGAGCCTCGTACGTGGCCGAGAGATTCGACTTTTCTGCGTCCTGATGCGGACCTGCACTCCATGAAAGCCGCGACGAGGGCTCAGTATCCAAAGGAAAAAGCCGAGTCCACAGGAATGACGATCGAAGATGCGGCTGTGGCTCCGTTCTGGCGCGTGAAGACGCTGGGCGAGATGGACCGGGACGAGTGGGAGAGCCTGTGTGACGGGTGCGCCCGATGCTGCCTCGTCAAGCTCGAGGACGAGGACACCGGCGCCATCCACTTCACTGACGTCGGCTGCAGGCTGCTCGACGCCAAGACATGCCGCTGCCGCGACTATGCGCGACGCAACAGGCGGGTTCCCGATTGCGTCAGGCTGACGCCGACCGTCGTAGGCGCCTTGACTTGGCTGCCGGTCACCTGCGCCTATCGGCTCGTGGCCGAAGGCAAGGATCTTCCCGACTGGCATCCGTTGGTCTCGGGCAGAGCCGACAGCGTTCACGACGCGGGCGTATCAGTGCGCGGGCGCGTCGTCGCCAGCGAAGACGATCTGGCGCAGGAACTCTGGCCCGACCGGATCGTCAAATGGCCGAACCGCGCTCCGCGAAAAAGAGGGTAATCCTCGATTGGACGGCGCATTCGCAAAATGGAATTGTAGGAACCATATCACCCTCCCGGCGCTCGAACTCTGAGGTTAATCAATGCCTCAGCGAAAATCCTCAAGGGGATGCCTGCCCGTCAGGCCTCGTTAAACATTTGGACAGCATAATGACGCAGGTTGCGTTGCGCGCCGGGCGGATCATGAGCGAGCTGAGGGGGCAGAAGGGCGCCGCCGGAAAAAGCGATCCGGACGCCGCCGTACGCCGGCGAAGAATGACGTTCGAACTGCGTCGGGCTCGCCAGGCATTGATCGGGCTCGATCCGATTCCTACCCATTCCGCCGCGATGGTGCGGCTGTTCGCCGAGATCAACCGCAGCGCCGCGCCGGTGCTGGGCCTCCTCGCGCTCGGCCTCTGCGGCGTTGCGCTGGCGTGGCTCGGAGCGGGGGCGCTCGCCATCTGGTCGGCCTTCATCGTCTGCGCGATCGCGCTCGTCTCCGCGCTGCCGATCGCCTTCCTCGAAAGCGTCGACGCGGAGAAGGCGGCGGGCGCCTGGCGACGCAAGTTCGTGCTCGCGACCGCTTTCTGCGGCTCGGCCTGGACCTATCTGGTCGTCTCTCTCCTGGAGACCGGCGAACCGGAGGCTCAGGCCTTCGCCGTTCTCGTCATGCTGCTCGTGTCGACCGTGATGTCTTTGCTGGCCGCGGCCATCCCTGGGGCCTTCGTCGCGGGCATGCTGCCGATGCTCCTCGGCGTGATCATGCTGTATGCTCCGCGTCTGCAGGGCGCAGCCGCCCCAGCGGCGGTGCTGGCGATCGGCGTCATCGGGTATTTCCTGGTGGTCGTCCAGCGCCTGCACGCCTCGGCGGCGCGCAACATCTCGTTCCAAGCGGAGAAGGATTCCCTGATCGCCGAGCTCGAGCAGGCGAGGCTCAACTCGGACGAGGCGCGCCGCAGGGCGGAAAGCGCAAATCTGGCCAAGTCGCGATTTCTCGCCACCATGAGCCACGAACTTCGCACCCCCCTCAACGCCATCCTGGGCTTTTCGGAGGTGATGAAAGGCGAGCTGTTCGGTCCGCACAGCGTTCCCGCCTACAAGGAGTATTCGGACGACATCCACGCGAGCGGTCAGCATCTGCTGATGCTCATCAACGAGATCCTCGATCTTTCGCGCGTCGAAGCCGGCCGTTACGAGTTAAAGGAAGAGCCGGTGTCGCTGTCGGCGGTGGTCGAAGACTGCTGCCGGCTTCTGTCGATGCGCGCCAAGAGTCGCAACCTGACGCTCACCCATGCGCTCGATCGCGATCTGCCGCGCATCTGGGCCGACGAGCGCGCCGTGCGGCAGGTGACGCTGAATCTCCTCACCAACGCGATAAAGTTCACCCCTCACGGCGGCTCGATCGTCGTCAAGGTCGGCTGGACCGGCGTCGGCGGCCAATACATCTCGATCAAGGATACGGGGCCCGGCATCCCGCCGGAAGAGATCCCGATCGTTCTCTCGTCTTTCGGCCGCGGCTCGCTCGCGCACAAGAACGCGGAAGAGGGGACAGGATTGGGCCTGCCGATCGTCAAGGGCCTCGTCGAACTGCACGGCGGACAGTTTCGTCTGACCTCGGAGCTTCGTCAGGGCACGGAGGCCGTGGTGATCTTCCCCCCGGAGCGGGCGATCGAAGCTCTGCCGCCGGCCGCCGATCCGGTGCGGGAGTCTCAGGAGCGACGCGTTCTGCGCCTCGGGCGCAAACGGCGCGATTCGGCTCAGGCGGCGTAGGTCAATCACAAGGCCGCCTTTTCGCCGAAACCCGCCGCCTCGATGGCGAGATGGGTCTTGTTCTGAAAGCTCGCATCCTGACCCTCGACCAGAAGGGGCGCGGCCTCCGCAACGGCGTGGCAAACCGCCTCGACCCACCCCCCCTCGGATTTCGCGAAATCGCTGAGCACGAAATTGTACACGAGGGCCTTGTCCCCGGGATGGCCGATGCCGAGACGCACGCGGCGATAGTCGTTGCCGACATGGGCGCTGATCGAACGCAGGCCGTTGTGGCCGGCGTTGCCGCCGCCGACCTTGACCCTGACCTTCGCCGGCGGGAGGTCGAGCTCATCATGGATGACGACAAGCGCGCCCGGGTCGAGCTTGTGGAAGCGCAGCGCCTCTCCGACGCTGCGGCCGGATTCGTTCATGAAAGTTTGCGGGGCGAGCAGCATTACGCGCTTGCCGCCTATGACGCCGTCCGCCGCGAGCCCCGAAAACCGCGCCCGAAACGGGCCGAAGCGATGCGCCCGGGCGATCGCCTCGAGCGCCATGAAACCGATGTTGTGGCGGTTGCGCGCGTGGCGCGCGCCGGGATTGCCGAGTCCCGCGATGACGAGCATGGAGCCCCCGATCGATCGCGCGGGCGAGGAACCCCTCCCGGGGGCCGGGAGGGACGTTCGGCCTTACTTCTTGGCGGCGGCCGCGGGCTTCGCCTCGGCGGCCTTGGCCGGCGCGGCGGCGGCTGGAGCCGCGGCGGCGGGCGCCGCCGCGGCTGCTGCGGTAGGCTCTTCAGCCATGACGGTCGGCGGGACGATGGTGACCACCGTGAGGTCCGTCTTGGCGGGAACCGGTCTGCAGCCTTCCGGCAGCTTGAGATCCGAGACATGCACCAAATCGGCGAAGTCGAGGCCGGTGAGATCGATCGTGATCGATTCGGGGATGTTGTTCGCGGGGGCGAACACCTCGACCGAATGCAGCACCAGATTGACCGTTCCGCCCTTCTTCAGCCCCGGCGAGGCTTCACGGTTCTCGACGTGCACGGGGACGCCGATGCGCACCCGCGAGCCCGGCGTCAGCCGTAGGAAGTCGACGTGCACCGGCCAGTCGGTGACGACGTCGAGCTGGTAGTCGCGAGGCAGCACGCGCTCCTTGCGGCCTTCCATGTCGAGCTCGAAGATGGTCGTCAGGAAATGTCCGGCGAAGATGAGCTTCGTAACGTCCTTGAAGTCGACCGAGATCGGCTCAGGATTCGAGTCCCCCGCCATAGATGACGGCGGGAACGCGGCCTTCGCGACGAACGGAGCGGGCGGCCCCCTTGCCTGTCCCGCTGCGCGTCACGGCCGCGAGTTGCTTGATCGCTGCCATGATGATGTCCTTTGAGCTCTTTGCGCCTCGCCTCCAGGGGTGTCGGATATCGGCGCGAAGGGCAGGCTTATAGGGGAGGCGGGCTCGCGCGGCAAGCGAAGGGGGCGGCTCGTCAGCGAGGAGGCGGGCGGACGTTCCAGCGCTTGCGTTTAGCGCGGATTTAGCGCCGGTTTAGCGGCGAGGCCCTGATTTCTCAAGGGGTTGCGACCCTGTTTAGCGTCGACTGTCACTGCACAGTTGTACAGCGATCAGCGCGCGCTCGAGCGCCTCGACGCGACGCGTGAGCCGGCCGATCTCCGCCTGCAGCGATGCGGCGACGTTTCCGTTGCATCGTTGGACCCAAGCCGCCGTTCGCGCCGTTTGTGGTCGTCCTGCAGCCCGCCTCGGATCGTGCCAGGGCGGCGACAATTGGGCCGGAGATCAAAAGGCGCAATGGCTGATTATGAAATAGCTCCGATCGAGGACGGGTCCGAGCCCCTTCCGGCGGGCAGCGAATCTCCCCACCTGGCCCCCGGCCAACGCGAGCAGGCGGCGAGCCACGCGCCCCTGCGGCCGCTGGTCATTCACGAAGTGCTGCGGGAAGAGGGAGAATTTGAGCTCAGGCGACCGCCAGCAGCCCTGTTGTGGTCGGGCCTCGCGGCCGGACTTTCGATGGGATTTTCCTTTCTCGCCCTCGCCCTGCTGCAGGCTTACCTGCCGGACCAGCCCTGGCGTCATGTTCTCGCGAGCTTCGGCTATTGCCTCGGTTTCGTCATCACGGTTCTCGGCAAGCAGCAGCTGTTCACCGAGACGACCCTGACGGCGATGCTGCCGGTATTGTATCATCCGACCTGGAAGTCCGTCGGGATCCTGCTGAGGATGTGGGCGATCGTGCTCGTCGCCAATATCGCCGGAACATTCGCTTTCGCCTTGCTCCTCTCCCGCCATGACCTGTTCAATCCGGAGATCCGGCAGGCGCTGACGGCCGCCTCCGCCGTGTCGATCAGCGGCGGCGCAATCTCGACAATCCTGAAGGCGATGCTGGCTGGATGGGTGATCGCGCTGATGGTCTGGGTGCTGCCGAGCGCCGGGTCGGCGGGTTTGTTCGTCATTGTTCTGATGACTTACGTCATCGCGCTTGGCCAATTCTCGCACATCATCGCGGGGTCCGCCGAGGCGGCGTTCGCGGTCTTCACAGGTGCGGCGAGCATCGGCGAGTATTTCACACGGTTCTTTCTGCCGACCCTTGTTGGAAACCTGTTCGGCGGAGTCGCGCTGGCCGCCCTGCTCAATCACGCCCCGGTCGCGCACGAAATCGCGGCCGCGACCTCCGAGCAAGACGACGCTTGAAGCCGGCGCGGGGCGCCCATCATGTTCGGCGTCGAGGGCGAGCAATCGCTGTACGTCTGTCCTATTGCAGGAGGTCGGCCGATGAATTCCTTAGGGAATGACGAGACGCATGATCGGACCGAACCAGCCGAAGACTACGCGGATCGAATGTTCCTCGGTGCGGCCATCGAGGCGCTTGGGCTGCCGCGCGCAGCAGCCGATCGTGTACGGTTCGAGGGCCCGAATAGTCTTCCCTCCCCCTTCGCCGTGACGGCTTTCGCGTCCGCCGCGACTGGCGCCGCGGCGTTGGCTGTTTCTGAGCTCGTTGCCGCAGTTGCGGACGCGCCGCCGGTCATCGTCGACCGCCGATTGGCCTCGCTCTGGTTCAGGATGTCGATCAAGCCGATCGGATGGACGCTGCCGTCGCCCTGGGACCCAATCGCCGGAGACTATCCCGCCGGCGATGGCTGGATCCGCCTCCATACCAACGCGCCCCGCCACCGCAGAGCCGCGCTCCGCGTGCTGAACTGCGCCTCGGAGCGCTCGATCGTGGCGGAGGCCGTCAAGAGCTGGTCGGCCGGGGCGCTCGAAACGGCGGTCGTCGAAGCGGGTGGTTGCGCGGCGGCGATGCAGACGGTCGCGGAATGGGAGGCTCATCCACAGGGACGGGCGGCCTTTGCCGAGCCGCTGATCGCAATGGAGAAGGCGGGCGCCGCGTCGTCTGTCTGGCGACCGACGGGGGCGCGACCGTTGGCCGGCGTCAAAGTCCTCGATTTGACCCGCGTGCTGGCGGGCCCGGTCGCCACGCGGTTTCTCGCTGGCTACGGCGCCGACGTCTTGCGCATCGATCCGCCGGGCTGGGACGAGCCGGCCATCGAGCCCGAGGTGACGCTCGGCAAGCGTTGCGCCCGGCTCGACCTGCGGCAGCCTCTGGACAGGACGCGGTTTGAGCGCCTCATTGCCGAAGCTGACCTCTTCATCCACGGCTACCGGCCTGATGCGCTCGGCGCACTCGGCTATGGAGAGGACATTCGCCGCGCCCTCAATCCGAGGCTCGTCGACGTCCGCCTCGACGCCTATGGTTGGACGGGGCCGTGGCGAAACCGGCGCGGCTTCGACAGTCTCGTCCAGATGTCGACAGGATTGCTGCGGCCGGCATGGTATGGCGCGGCGCCGACAAGCCGGTCCCGCTGCCGGTGCAGGCGCTCGATCACGCGACCGGTTATCTCATGGCGGCGGCGGCCGTTCATGGTTTCACGCTGCGCCTGAGTAAGGGACACGCGACATCCGCCCGTCTGTGGCTCGCGCGGACGGCGGCGCTGCTGATGGGGACGCAGAGCCAGGGGATCGAACTTAAAGCACTGCGCCCCGCCGACGCGGACTATTCGGCCGCGATCGAAGCCACCGACTGGGGATCGGCGCATCGCGCGCTGCCGCCTGTCAGGGTCGCGGGCGCGCCGATGGGTTGGATGCGTCCGGCCTCACGCCTGGGCTCGGCGCCAGCGGTTTGGGGAGCCTGAAAGGGGCCAATCGGGCATCGGCGAACTCGGAAGGCGACCGACAGCGGTCTCGCGGTCGAGAGCAAGCCTCAGGGCTGCATCCCCCAATGTCTTGAAGGGGCAGACACCCACCGACCGAGGGGCGAGACGGACGAGAGCGATGCGCCAGATTCCGGTCGAATGCGGAGCGCGACGGTTGCGCCACAAGCGGTGGGTCACCGAACCCGTCCGTTCAGCCTTAGTCCGCCGGCTGCGCGGGGCCAATCTGTGGCGCCTTGCCCGGCTTCGCCATGCCAAGAAAGACCGTCAGTCCGTTGCCCCCGCAGAGGGTCGAGTGAGCCTCGCTGCGGAGAAAATGAGCGACGAGACGGCTTGCCGGGGGCGGTCATTTGCCCGCTTTCGGCAACTGGATTGTCTGGGTGATCTCGCGCGGCTTCACCTTGACGAAGTTCGCCAGCGCGTACAGGCCCGCATAGACGAGGGCGGCGAGCACGGCGACGGCGACGAGAAAGCGGATGAGGCTCGGCAAAGCGCGGTCTCGGATCTGGAATGCGCGGCTGGTTATCGTCTTATTCGTCTTCGAACAAGTTCGGCTGCGGCGCCTCGCGTTTCGGTTCAGCAAGGCCGAGATGCCGGAAGGCGTGCGAGGTTAGGAGGCGTCCCCGGGGCGTGCGTTGCACGAATCCCTGCTGGATAAGAAAGGGCTCGATGATGTCCTCAATGGCGTCGCGAGGCTCGGACAGCGCCGCCGCGATGGTCTCGACGCCGACCGGTCCGCCGCCGAATTTGAGCGCGATCGCATCGAGATAGCGGCGATCCATCTGGTCGAGCCCGATCGGGTCGACGTCGAGAAGGCGCAGCGCGCGGTCCGCGAGCCCGCGCGTCACCATCTTTGCGCCCTCGACAGTGGCGAAGTCCCGAACCCGGCGCAGAAGGCGGCTGGCGATGCGCGGCGTCCCGCGCGACCGCTTGGCGATTTCATTTGCGCCGTCCTCGGCCAGGGCGAGGCCGATCACCCGGGCGCCCCGCGCGACGATGCTCTCCAGCTCCTCGATGGTATAGAAATTGAGCCGCACCGGGATGCCGAAGCGATCGCGTAGCGGTGTGGTCAGAAGTCCGGCGCGCGTCGTCGCGCCGATCAGCGTGAACTTGGCGAGGTCGATCTTCACCGATCGCGCCGCGGGTCCTGCGCCGATGATGAGGTCGAGCTGAAATCCTCCATCGCGGGATAGAGGATTTCCTCGACCGCCGGATTCAGCCGATGGATCTCGTCGATGAACAGGACGTCGCGCGGCTCGAGGTTGGTCAATTGCGCGGCGAGGTCGCCGGCTTTGGCGATGACCGGCCCGGAGGTCGAGCGGAAATTCACGCCGAGCTCACGCGCCACGATCTGGGCGAGCGTCGTTTTGCCGAGGCCCGGCGGCCCGACGAACAGCACGTGGTCCAGCGCCTCGCCGCGCGCTTTGGCCGAATTCAATGAAAACCTTCAGGTTGTTGCGCGCAGCCTCCTGGCCGGTGAAGTCTGCCAGGACCTGCGGGCGCAGGGCCGCATCGTCCTCGGGACGCTTCTCCGCGGAGACGAGGCGACGGGGCGCGTCGGCCATCAGGCTTCTCCGCAGGGCGGTCGCCTCATTTCGGACCTTTGGCGAAATACGCGACACGCGGCAAGTCGGCGAAGTGTGCGTCGCAGGTGAGAACGTCGGCGTCCTTCTCGACAGCGGTTGCGTAGATGATCGCGTCAGCCATCGGCAGCGAATGATCTTTCGCGAGTTGCGCCGCGCGGACCGCAAGCCGCGTATCCAATGAGAATAACCACGCATTGGGTCGAGAAAGCGATCGTCTGATCGGCGGCCTCTTCGGAGACTGCGCAAAGTCAGGCACCGCGACAGTTCGAATTGTACGATCGTCGGCACAATCCATTCTGGCCCTTCGGGCAGTTCCGAACCGACCTTGCGCCCGAGCGCGGTATCGCTCAGCCACTCAAGCCAAGCCGAGGTATCGACAACGCGCATCAGTAGCGGTCGTTACGGTCGCGATAATTGTCCAGGTTGGCGCCGCGAGCGATGCCGACAAGCGCGTCGCGGTCCGGTATCGGGATCATCAACACTCCATTCCCTTTGGGAATGAACGCAAGTTTCTGGCCGGGCCGCCAGTGCAGGTGGTCGCGAACGGCCTTTGGGATCGAGACTTGATATTTCGAGGAAAGCGTTGCCGCGTCGGTCATTGTGTCTTACCTCACTGCCATCGATATCAATATAGTAAGAGCGGGTTACTGCGCCAGCTCCTTCAGGCCCGCCCGGATGAGCGCGGCCGTCTGCGCCTCCTCGCCGAGCCGAGTAGAGCATCTGGCGATCGCCGTCGCCGCCTGCGCGCGGGCGTAGCCGAGGCCGACCAGCGCGAGAATTGCGTCCTCAGCCTCCTTCGGCAGCTTGGACGCGCTTTCCGCATCCGCGCCAGGTCCTCGGAGTTCAGGCAAGCCGATGGCGGGCGCCTTGTCCTTGAGCTCCAGCACGAGCCGGGCGGCGAGCTTGGGGCCGACCCCTGGGGCGCGGGCCATCGTCGCCTTGTCCTGCCGGGCGATCGCCGTCGAGAGCGCCTCCGGCTTCAGCGTCCCCAGAATGCCGAGCGCGACCTTGCCGCCGACGCCCTGCACGCTTTGCAGCAGTCGGAACCAGTCGCGCTCGGAGGCGGTGAGGAATCCGTAGAGCCTGATGGCGTCCTCGCGCACATGCGTCTCGATCAGCAGCTCGACCGGCTCGCCGATCGGCGGCAAAGCGCGCAACGTATTGGCTGAGGCCGCCACGAGGTAGCCGACCCCGTTGACGTCGAGGATCAGGCCTTCGTCGTCGAGACCGTCGACGACGCCTCGTAGCTTGCCGATCATGACGCGCCCCGCGCTCGCGCGAGCCGGTGTTGCGCATGGCAGATCGCCACCGCAAGCGCATCGGCGGCGTCCGGGGCCGAGGCCTCGGAGGCGGGCAACAGCATCTTGACCATCATCGCGACCTGGCTCTTCTCCGCGTGCCCGACGCCGACCACCGTCTTTTTGATGAGATTTGCGGCGTATTCGGACACCGGAAGATCTTTCAGCGCGAGCGCGGCGAGAGTGACGCCACGCGCCTGCCCGAGCTTCAAGGTGGACTGCGGATCGCGGTTGACGAACGTCTCCTCGACCGCCGCCTCGTGCGGCGCGCCTTGTTCGATGAGCGCCGTCAGGGCGCAATGGATCGAGGCCAGCCTGCCCGCCAGCGAGGTCTTCGCGTCGGTTTGGATCGAGCCGCAGGCGAGAAAGCTCAAGCGCGAACCCACTGCCTCGATTAGGCCCCAGCCCGTGTTGCGCAGGCCGGGGTCGATGCCGAGAATGCGAAATCGCGCCCTTATTCATGCAATGTCTCTATACGAAATCGTGGTCGCGGCATGAACGCTCACTTGAGTTGATCCTATTTTTGGCGTGAACATGCGCCTCGTGGCGGGGGTGCGCGGGAGCTGCATCGGCACCAGGCCGCCGAGTGGGGCTTCATGAGCTACGGCAATTGCGCGTCACGGTGTTGGATCCGCAAGGCGGCGCCTATGTTCGCCGAGCAAAACACGATCGACGTTGCAAATTGTCGAACCAGGATAGGCGTTTAGCCAGCCTCCGAGCGCCGCACCGCCCCTCTGGATGCGCGCGCCCGCGAAGCAACCCGACACAACCAGGAAGGTTGATAAACCGCTTGACGAGAGTCAACCGGCATGAGACTGTGACGATGGAGTTCGGCCATCGTGAGCACATGCCAGGATGGAACAGGTGGGGTTTAGCTCCCAGGGCGTCAGGAGACTGGCGATCCTGTGAAGGGACTTTTCTAGCGAGCAAGCGGCCGCAACCGTTTGCGCCCAAGAGGCGCAGCGGTTTTGTTTGTTGGCCGAAGATTGAACTGAAGCTTCTCAATGGGTGAAGGGTCGTTTCACCCAAAGTGCGGTAGCGTGCCTCGCTTCGATCCTAAAGCAACTGACTTGACTGACGGGATCTGGAACTCCTAATTTGGTCACAGAACGGGCGCATGCTTCTTCACAATAGCGAGAAGACGCCGCCTTTCGCCCCCGCAAGGGACTACAAAAAATCTGCTAATTAATTTTCAGCAATTTGCTTGCCCGCATGCCGAATTCAGGATTCAAGGTAGCGGCCAGAAAGGGAGGGAGGAGTAAAGCCTTGCAGAACAAGCTTCCCGCAGCGCCAATCGAGTACATCGAGGATATGGGCGGCGCGCAAGCTCCTTCGATGGACCTGCTTGCTATCCTTCGAGGCGTATTGCGTCGTTGGAAACTCATTACCGCTATAACGCTGTCCACCTTGATCGCAACATACGGCGTGGTAAAGCTCGTTCCATTGCGATATAAATCGACGGTCGAGATACTCGTCTACGATCCGCAACGGCAAATCGACGCGACGGTCCAGAAACCGATTTCCCCCTTCGTAGACGCCCTCGGCAACGACGCGATGACCACCGAAATCGACGTCCTCAAGTCCAAATCGGTCGCGTTGCGCGTCGCCCGTGAGCTGGGTCTCGACAGGGACCCGGAGTTCCAACCGCCCGACAGAACCCCGGATTTGGCGGAACGGCTTCGAAACGTGGCCGATCGGCTTGGGATTAACGGTCTGCTAGAACAGCTTGGTTTACCCGCATTGGGCCGAGGCTCTGACGTCAGTGGGCAGATTATAGACGCTGCCGAGGAGAAGGCAGAAAGGCTGAACTCGGCGGCAGACGCATTGCTGAAGGGACTGGACGTTTGGCAAGAACTCCTACGTCATCTTTGTTTCTGCAACGTCACGGAGTCCAGTGAAGGCGCAGCGGCTGGCGTCCACCATCGCGAACGATTATCTGACGAGCCAGCGGGAAGCGCGGCAGGAAGCGCTGGACCACGTTGCTACATGGCTGAGGGATCGTGCCGACGATCTGCAGTCCCGGATCTCGAAAACCGAGGCCTCAATAGAGAAATTGAAGGTTGATAGCGGTATCCGTGACGTCGACTCCGTTAAAATCAAAGAGCAGCAGATTAGCGATGTCAATACCGAGCTCGTGAAAGCCCGCCAGGAGGTCAACGACAAGCGTGCCCGCCTCGAACAGGCGCGTCACGTGATCGACGCCAATGGCGATATCGACAGTATCCCTGAGCTGGCCTCCTCCGCCGCGCTTACAGAGCTACGTCAAAAACAGATGGAATTGAATCGGAGCCTCAGCGTTGGGCGTGTTATTCACGACGAACTACAAAATAAGATGGTTGAGCGTAACTACCGGGTTATCGCTATTCAAGCGGAGCTGGCCGCCACCAACAAGGAGAAAGATGCCGAGGTGGAGCACGTTCTTGCCAATATGAAGAACGATTACGGTATCGCTGTGCGGCGGGAGCAATCGCTTGAGGCGAACCTCAAGAGCCTCAACGCGAATCTCAATTCGGAAGCCTACCTCAAGTTGCAGCAACTGCGACGCACGGCCGACTCAGACCGCAAAGTTTACGAGACCTATCTCGCTCAATACAACGATATCTCCGAGCGGCGCGAGATGCAGTATACAAGCGCGCGGATCATTTCACCAGCTTCGCTTCCGAGGTCGCCCAGTTCAAATCGCATGAAGTTTTATGCGATTGGCGGGATGGCCGGTTTCGGAGGCGCTTTTCTGCTCGCCTTCTTGCTGGAATATTTTCGACCCGGTGTCAAGACCAGTATGGAGATCGAGCAATCCTTCGGCCTGCCGGTCGTCGGCCTTATTCCTTTAGTCTCGCAACGGGAAACCCGCGCCGCTTCCTATAATCAACCGTTAGGCAGGACAGCCAATAAACCTCTCTCGCACTTAAGCGAGGCAGTGCACGCAATGCGTGTTGGTCTTGAGCTTTCGAACGCTAATCCAAAGGTCATTTTAATTACCTCGGCGCTACCCGGGGAAGGCAAATCGACCGCCGCTATGTTGCTCGCTGCTTCCAGCGCCAGCTCAGGCAAGAGAACCATATTGCTCGACTGCGACTTGCGCATGCGCTCGACCTCGGGAGCGCTCCTAAGGCTCCGAAGTAAGCACCCGCCAGGATTGTCCGAGTTACTCAACGGCACGGCCAAACTCGAAGATGTCATCACCGAAGACCCGGTTACAAAGATCCATGTGATCACCGCCGGATCCATGACGCCAAACGTGGCCGACTTGCTGATGTCTCAGAGGATGCTGGACCTCATCGCCGCGCTGCGTGAGTCGTTTCGACTATATCGTGATAGATGCTCCGCCTTTGCTGCCGGTCGTGGATGCGCTCGCCCTCGCAACCGTCGCAGACAAGATCTTGGTGATCGTGGAGTGGTGCCGGACGCCGCGCGCCAGCATCTATGAAGCTTTCAGGATTTTGGGGCAGGAGGGAATCGCGTCGCCGGCATGGTCTTCAACAAGGTCGAATTAAATCAGTTGCCGGGGTATGGCGGCGGCCACCAATACCGCTCGATCGCCAAGTACTACGGCAACGCATGAAACTCGGCTCGCTAATGCGATCGATGAAGCGAAACGCCGCACTTCGCGCCGCGACCAGGCGCCGTATCCGGCAGAGCTGGAGGGCCGGAAACAACAGGCGGTCGCCGGTCTCCGCGAGCCGCGGCGCAACTTCTTCAATGAGCTTCTTCACGTGAATCCCTCGCGACGCTACCTGCTGATCTCGCCTTGCCGCGACGAAGCCGCGTACCTCCGCCGCACGCTCGAGAGCGTGGCGGCGCAATCGGTGCAACCAGCGGCCTGGGTCGTGGTCGACGACGGATCGACCGACGAAACCCCGGTCATTCTCGAGGAGTACGCTCGACGACTGCCATACCTCCGCGTGGTGCGGCGCACGGATCGCGGCCGCCGGCAGGTCGGGCCGGGCGTCATCGAGGCCTTCTACGCCGGCCTGGAGACGGTGCGTCTGGGGGATTTCGACTATCTCTGCAAGCTGGACATGGATCTGGACCTGCCAGTTCGCTACTTCGAGTTGCTGATGCAGCGAATGGAGGGCGATCCGCGCATCGGGACCACCTCCGGCAAGCCGTGGTTCGTCCACCCGCAGAGCGGCGCACTCGTGCCGGAGGTCTGCGGCGACGAAATGTCGGTGGGCATGACGAAATTCTACCGGGTCGCCTGCTTCGAGGAGATCGGCGGCTTCGTGCGCCAGGTGATGTGGGACGGCATCGACTGCCACCGGGCCCGCATGCTCGGCTGGATCGCCGAGAGCACTGACGATCTCGAGGCCATCCGCTTCGTCCATCTGCGCCCCGCCGGCGCCAGCCAAAAGGGTATCTGGACCGGGCGGCTTCGGCACGGCTTCGGGCAGTATTTCATGGGTACGTCGCCGCTTTACTACCTGGCGGTAGTTATTTACCACCTGCTGAGCTTACCCAGTGGTGATAGGTAGCGTGGCCATGCTGTAGGGCTACCTCCGAAGCTGGCTCAAGCGCCTGCCGCGTTACGACGACCTCGAGTTCAGGCGCTTCCTGCGCTCCTATCAGCACGCCTGCCTGCGC
>CAWFVS010000040.1:0-160256 GCA_963819255.1 uncultured Alphaproteobacteria bacterium | reverse complement strand
CGATATCCGCGCCGCCGGCTAAGGTAATGCTAATCGATATCCTCGACGCTGGCCTGCGCTCGATCATTACGTTTCACAAGTTCGGCGGCCTACCCATTCCCCGCTGCGTCGAAATGCATAGTTCGTAAGGTCGCTCAGGGCGGACACCAAACCTTCCCTGGCTGCCCTTGTACGCCCGCTACCCCACCCATTCCCGCCCTTCGGCCACCGGTCGTTTCTCCGCCCTAAGCCGAAATTCAACTCGACACACTCCCCCCAGTCGGCCTCGCCACCGCGCCGCGCGCTTCAAAAGAACGCCTGGAGTCCCGTCTGCGCGCGGCCGAGGATCAGCGCGTGCACGTCATGGGTGCCCTCGTAGGTGTTGACCGTCTCCAGATTGGTCAGGTGGCGCATGACCTGATACTCGATCTGGATGCCGTTGCCCCCGTGCATGTCGCGCGCCAGCCGCGCGATCTCGAGCGCCTCGCCGCAATTGTTGCGCTTCATCATCGAAATCATCTCGGGGGCCGCCCGGCCCTCGTCCATCAGGCGTCCGACGCGCAGCGCTCCCTGCAACCCGAGCGCGATCTTGGTCTGCATGTCGGCGAGCTTCTTCTGAAAGAGCTGGGTCGCGGCGAGCGGCCGGCCGAACTGTTTGCGCTCGAGTCCGTATTGGCGCGCGCGCATCCAACAATCCTCCGCGGCGCCCATCGCGCCCCAGGCGATGCCGTAGCGGGCGCGGTTGAGGCAGCCGAACGGACCTTTGAGGCCGGACACGTTCGGCAGCAGCGCCTCCTCGGGCGCCTCGACGCCATCGAGCACGATCTCGCCGGTGATCGAGGCGCGCAAGGAGAGCTTGCCCTCGATCTTCGGCGCGGACAGGCCCTTCATGCCCTTCTCGAGAACGAAGCCGCGGATCTGCCCGTCGTGCGCCGCCGACTTCGCCCAGACGACGAACACGTCGGCGAGCGGAGAGTTGCTGATCCAGGTCTTCGAGCCGGTGAGACGATAGCCGCTCGCCGTCTTCTCGGCCCGCGTCTTCATGCCGCCGGGGTCGGAGCCCGCGTCAGGCTCGGTGAG
Organism: uncultured Alphaproteobacteria bacterium; assembly: GCA_963819255.1. Taxonomy (GTDB): domain Bacteria; phylum Pseudomonadota; class Alphaproteobacteria; order Rhizobiales; family Beijerinckiaceae; genus Roseiarcus. The sequence continues at coordinate 159,197 of CAWFVS010000040.1, read as the reverse complement.
GCCGAAGCAGCCGATGAGCTCTCCTCGCGCCAGCTTGGGCAGATATTTTTTGCGCTGCGCGTCGTCGCCATAGGCGTGGATCGGGTACATGACGAGCGAGCTCTGCACGCTCATCATCGAGCGGAAGCCCGAGTCGACCCGCTCGATCTCGCGCGCCACGAGGCCGTAGGCGACGTATCCGGCGTTGGCGCCGCCGAACTCCTCCGGCACGGTCACGCCGATCAGGCCCGCTTCGCCCATGAGGCGGAACAGGGCCGGATCGGTCCTTTCCTCGAGATAGGCGCGCTCGATCCGAGGCCTCAGCTCCTTGTCCGCGACCTCGCGCGCCGTGTCGCGGATCATCCGCTCGTCCTCGGTGAGTTCGCTTTCGAGGAGCAGCGGATCGTCCCACTGGAAGGGGCCGAGGCTGGGGCCATGGAAGCCGGTCATGGTTTTTCTCACTCTGGAACGCTTGCCTGATCTTTATTCCGGCTTTCCAAGGTCGTCGAGACCCCGGGTCTCCTGTAGGGCGTGCTCGCTGAGCGCGCCGGCCGCGGTCATCGACTGCGGCTACAGTCGCAGCGCCGCCCCGAGTGGAAAGCGCGGCGCGGCGAGCCTATCTTCGCGCGGGCAGGGATTGGAAGGACGATGCAGAACGACCCGCTTTCGCATGGGCTATGGCAGCAGACCGCCGCCCCCGCGCCGCCGACGCCCGCGTTTACCGGTCAGGTCAAGGCCGACGTCGCGGTCGTCGGCTGCGGCTATACCGGCCTCTCGGCCGCGCTTCATCTCGCGGAGGCGGGCCTGAAGGTCGTGGCGCTGGAGGCGGTCGAGATCGGCTACGGCGCAGCCGGGCGCAATGTCGGCTTCGTCAACGCCGGCATGTGGGTCATGCCGAGCGAGGTCCCGAAAGCGCTCGGTCCGGACTACGGCGAGCGCGTGCTGAATCTGCTGGACGGGAGCCCGGCTGCGGTCTGGGCCATCATCGAAAAATACGCCATCGCCTGCGATCCCGTCCGCGCCGGCACGCTAAAATGCGCCGTCGGCAAGGCAGGGCTCGAGGAGATCGAACGGCGTGCGCAGCAACTGACCGCACGCGGCGCCCCGGTGAGAGTTCTCGGCGCCGCGGAGGCAAAAGCGCGAATCGGCGCGGACGCGTACGCCGGCGCGCTGCTCGACGAGCGCGCCGGCACGATCCAGCCGCTGTCTTACGCGCGGGGCCTCGCGCAGGCGGCGATCGCCGCGGGCGCGACCGTCTACACCCAAAGCGCCGTCCGCGCCGCCGAGAGGTCGAACGGCAAGTGGACGCTCAAAACCGACGCCGGCTCGGCGGCGGCCGATTGGGTGGTCGTGGCGACTGACGCCTACGACGCTTCGCCCTGGCCGCAGGGACGCCGCGAGCAGACCCTTCTGCCCTATTTCAACTTCGCCACCCGGACCTTGAGCGCGAACCTCCTGGCGTCGATCCTGCCCGGGCGCGAAGGCTGCTGGGATACGCGCACGATCCTCAGCTCGTTCCGCCTCGACCGGGACGGCCGCCTCGTCTTCGGCAGCGTCGGCGCGCTCCGCGGAACCGGCCTTGCCGTCCATCGCGCCTGGGCGAAGCGGGCGCTGGCGAAACTCTTCCCGCAGCTTGGCCCATTAGAGTTCGAGCACTGCTGGTACGGGATGATCGGCATGACGCTGGACGCCGTTCCGCGCTTTCATCGCCTTGCGGAGAACGTCGTGACGTTCTGCGGCTACAACGGGCGCGGCATCGGCCCCGGCACGGTATTTGGCCGGGTCCTCGCCGATCACATTCTCGGGCGCGTCGCGGAGAAGGATCTGCCGCTCCCGGTCACGACGCCCGACGCTCCGGCGTTGCCGGCGCTGCGAGAAGCCTATTACGAGGCGGGCGCCCAGATCGCCCACGCGGCGGGCGGATGGATGTAGCGTCTCCTTGCGAGACGATATGGGGCCGGCGCCACTGCGACGAAAGTCGCAGAGCCACATATTCACCACGTTCTCTCGCTAAGCAAACCGATCGATGTCGGCCGACGACGACGCGGTTTCGCTTTTCGCGACGCGCGCCGACGAAAGCTTCCGCACCGATAGCGGAAGCGTCGCTTTTGCGCTTTCGCTGGACTTAAACGACACGACGGGAAGACTCTATGGCTACGGGAACCGTGAAATGGTTCAACGCGACAAAGGGATTCGGCTTCATACAGCCTGACGACGGCGGGAAGGACGTGTTCGTCCACATCAGCGCAGTCGAGCGGGCCGGACTGCGCGATCTCAGCGAGGGCCAGAAGCTGGCCTACGACATCGTTCCAGACAAGCGCACCGGCCGCTCGTCGGCCGGCAACCTGAAGGTCGCCTGAATTCTTTGCTCGTTCTGACCCAACCGAAGCCCCGGCTGAACGGCCGGGGCTTTTTGCGTGCGCCCGAGTAGAACGTCGGGTGCATCGCTAAGCCCCCGCGATTTGTCTGCCCTGGGGGCCGCGCCCCGGCGTCGCGAGCCGGTCTGGTCAGGGCGCCGAGACGGGTGGCAAGGCGCCGAGGGAGGCGGGAGTCGCGTGGCTGAGCGGGGATGCGCCCGCCTTGGCGTCCCACCCGTTGGGCGGCGACGCAACCTCATTGGCGGCCGGATCGGGTTTCACGACCTTGAATTTGGCGAGATCGTCCTCCGCCGCCGCGAGCCCAGAGGAATCCATTTTGGCCGCCACCTCGTCACGCTTCTTCGCCGCGTCCGCGTCGCCTTGAGCGGCCGCGAGCGAGAACCACAGCCAAGCCTGCCGTGGATTCTGATCGACGCCGAGACCGCGGGCGTAGAGGATGGCGAGATTGAACTGGCTGTCGCGAATACCCATTTCCGCCGCCTTGCGGAACCACTTCGCCGCTTCGGCGTAATCCGGCGCCTCGCCGACGGGTTCGGCATATAGGACGGCCAGATTGTGCGCCGCCCGAGCGTTGCCGGCTTCCGCGGCCTTCCTATACCACCGTTTGGCGGCGCCGGCGTCCCGCTCGACCCCGGCGCCCTTGCTGAACAGCGTTCCGAGTCTGAACTGAGCGGGCGCCAGGCCGGAGGAGGCCGCGCGTTCGAGCCAGAGCGCGGCGGTTTGCTGGTCTTGGGGAACTCCGCTCCCTTCAAGGAGCCGCTGCGCCAGCTCGTACTGCGCCGCCGGCGAGCCCGCGATGACCGCGTCGCGCAGGGACGCCGGCAAGGCGGCCGCGAGTGTCGCCGAAAGCTGCGGCTCGCCAGTCGCGGTCGGGGCCGTGGCGGCCTGAGGCGCGATCGACGCGGTCGGCGTCGAATCGACTTGCTGCGCGGTCGAACCGGGCGGGGGAGCCACGTCGCCCGGGTTGACCAGCGAAGAGCCGCCCACCACCAATTTGGGCCCATTCAATTCGGACTTCTGCAAGACGGGCACGTGCGCTCCGATCAGCCGGATCGCCGCCGTGGCCACGATCGCGAACGCGGCGGCGAGGAGAACGGGCCGCTTGTGGTTTGCGTAAAGCAACTTCGCGCGCGCAATCCCGGGGGCGACGGGCGGAGCGCTTTGGGCGCTTCCCTCCGAAAGCGCCGAGTGCGCAGCCCGGCGCGCCGCAGCAATGTGGGCCGAAATCGAGGGGCTCGTTTTGGAGCCGATCTCCTGCGCCGGCTCCTGCGCCTCCCGAGCGCGCTGCGGCCCGCCGGAGCCGGGCTCGAGCAGAACATCATCCGAAGCAGATTGCGAGAGCGCGGAATCGTCCTCGTTCGTCGGCGTCACCGGCTTGAGAGGGCGCCGCACCGTGGAGGAATCCGTCGATTCCAGCGCCTCGATCCCCCGGATGACGGACGCCGACATTCCTGTTGGGCCCGGCCGAACCGCAAGGGAGCGCGGTTCATCTTGATCGTCGCTCGAGGGTTCGCTCGTCATGCGGGCCAATTGTACGGAGAGCTTGCGCGCCAGGCCCTGCATTCCGTCCTGGCCCGAAAGCGCTTCGAGACGGTCGTGGATCTGAGCGATCCGCTCCGCCAGCCCGCGCTCATCGATGCGGACCGCGAAGTCCTTTTCCAGGCGCCGCGCGACCTCCTCGGCAATCTGGCCGACGGTTTCACGATCAAAGCGAAGCCCGGCGCCCAAGTCGAGTTTCGCATCCAACTCTTGAAGCCGACGCTCGATTGAGCTCAGGCCGGCCGTCGAATCCGGTTGCGGAAGATGCTCGAGCTTGCCGAGAATTTCCGCCAACATCGGCTCGACTGCATCGAAATCCGCCTCCATCTCCTTACGGCCGCTCGCATCGAGCTTGTCGCTGATATCGCGCATGAGCGCGACGAGCGAATCCGAACCCGCATTTGCGAGTTTCGCGGTGAGCTCTTTCAAGGATGCTTCCAGCGCGCTCGCGTCGATTTGCGGCTCGAGGCGGGCGTCCAGCGACTGACGAACGCCGTCAATGCGGCGCGCCAGATCTTCCAAGGCGTGCGGATCCGCCGCGTTTTGCGCAGGTTGGGAAATTTCCCGGTCAAGCCTCTCCGCGATGTGCTCAAGGCGACGTTCGATCAACATCAGAGCAGAAAGGGGCGTGGAGCGCTCGATCTCACTGCGCAGATCGGCGAGCGACGCAATCATACGCTCCGATTCGACTTGCGGAGCGGGGCAGGAGCCGATCTGCTCGATGCGGTCGGCGAGCTCGCCGACTTGGCGTTCCAAGCGTTCGAGAGGCGCGCTGCGCGTGGCTGCCGCGGCAAGGAGGTTACGCACCTCTTCGGTTTGCTGTTGGATTCGGTCGAAACTCTCGGAACTGATCGCAGTCCCGGGCAGGGAGTCGATCTTGCCGGCCAGCGCGGCGATTTCGCGCTCCAGCCCGGACACCACCTGCTGCAGATCGCGCGACTTCAAGCTCGCGCGCAACTCGGCCGCCATGGCGTCGAGCGGAGCCAGAAGCGATTCCCGCTCGCCCTCCTGACGGAGCAGCGCGACCCGCTCGGTCAAATCTCGAACTGCGCCTTCGAGCGCGACGACCGCGTTGCGCGGCGCAAGCTCGGCAAGACTGCGGTTCATCGCAGCGATCCCTTCCCGCATCGCCGTCAGGTCGCGGGCGCAGAGGCGTTGATCCCGCTCTTGCCAAGGGGGGACGCTATCTCGTGCGGGGCCTTGAGACTCTTCGTGCGGCGCCGTCGAGGGGCAGGCGGCGGATTCGCCCCCCGCCTGGTTCACGGAATTGGCTGGCTCGTTCACTTCCGCGGCGCTCGCAAGGGCCGCTTGGTCGACCCGGCCTCCTTCGGCTGACGAGGAGGCTCGACCAGCTTCCCGCGCATCCAGCGCCTGTCGACGGAGCGCAATCTGTGACACCGCGGCCTTCAGATCGAGGCGGCGCTTCTCCGGGTTGGCGTCCAGCGAAGCGTTCGGCCCCATCTGACGCGCCGCCTCAATTCGCTGCGCAATCTCCTCCAACCGCTCGTCCAGACGCCGGTGCAGAGCCGGTCGCGCAGTCGAGGCCGCCTGCACGGGGGGCCGGCGTTCGCTGTCGGCGGAGGAGTCGTCGATAAGCGCGGGATGGCGCCTCCCGATCGATGCTCTCACACGTTCGTTCGAGCACGTCCGTGACTGTTTCGAAGACCCGCTCCAGGCGCTCCTCGCCGCGCCTCATCCGCCGTTCGATCCGAATGATCGCCGAATTCAAGAAAATCCTCCGCTTCATCCAACCAGGCGTGAGCGGGTTGCTCGGAAGCGTGAGAGCGGACGTCGTCGCTGCGTTCGGCCAAGTCATCACCGGCGACCTGTCCGACGATCGCCTCGTCGAGCCATTCCTCGAGGCTTACGCCTGCCCGATGGGCGGCCTCCTTCGCCAACCGCCAGGCTTGGGGACGCACGCTCGATTGTTTCCACGCCGTGCTCTTGTTCATGGTTTCAACCGTCCTTGGCGCCTGCAATTCACCGCGCTTGCCACGGCCGGAGTTTTTGAGCGGCATAGTGAAGAAACGGTTAAGCCCGCTTCCCGGCGACATCGCGCGCCGCGCAGGGCTGCCTAGGTTGTATTTTGACGTCACGCAACTTTTGGTTGCAATCAGACGCGCCGATGGGGCATACTCGACTCGGATCGCGCAATGGCGCGCGAATCGGCAAGGCGCGAACACTACGGCGCCGACGAAAGGAGATGTCATGAGCCGGATGTCGTCCCTCAATTATGCCAATAGCCAAGCCTCGGGCGAGGCGGACAAAGACGCGAAGGCGACGCCCGCGTCGGAGCAGGCGGAATTGACGATCAGCCAGATGTCGCGACTGTTTGGAGTGAGTCTGCGCACTCTGCGTTTCTATGAGGATCGAGGGCTGATCAAGCCACGGCGCGAAGGCAACGCGCGCTACTATCGCGGGGTCGATCGCGTTCGGATGGAAATGATTCTGCGGGGCAAGAAGCTCGGATTCACGCTGACCGAGATCAATGATCTTATTGGCGGCAAGGGGGCCAGCGAAACGCCCGACCTCGAGGAGCAGCTGCAACCTCAGCAGATCGTCAACCAGATCAGCCATCTGGAGCGCCAGCGCAGCGAAATCGACGGCGCCATCGAGCGGCTGCGCGCAACGCATAGCCGCCTGCTGGAGAGCGCCGCCGCCTGAGCCGGCGCTTCGCTGGGCGGCCCGCGACGAGACCCTGCGTTCTCGCGGGTTAGAGTGGCTATGCCAGAGCGGGGCGATGGAGCCACGCCCCGTGATTTTGCCTCCGTTAGCCCTCGGGTCGGGGGCGATGTCGGTCGCTAACGTTCGATCCGCGCCGCTTCGACGATGCGCAGGGCTTCGGCGACCGCGGCTTCTATTCCGAGATGGGTGGTGTCGAGCCGATGGGCGTCGCTCGCCGGGCGCAGCGGCGCCACCGCCCGTTCGCTGTCGCGGGCGTCGCGTTTGAGAATGTCGGCGAGAATGGCGCCGTAGTCGGCCTTTTCGCCGCGCTGGGCCAGTTCGAGGGCGCGCCTTTGGGCGCGCGCCGCAGCGCTGGCGGTGACGAAAATCTTCACTGTCGCCCTCGGACAGACCACCGTGCCGATGTCGCGCCCGTCGAGGACCGCCCCTTCCGGCCGCGCCGCGAAAGCGCGCTGCGCGTCGAGCAGCGCCTCGCGCACGCCGGGCATTGCGGCGACGACCGAAGCCGCCTCGCCCATCTGCCGGCCGCGCAACACCGGCTCGTCGAAGTCCATCAGGGCGAGGCCGCGGGCGGCGGCGACGGCCGCCTTCTCGTCGTAGAGGTCGCGATCGGCGGCGATGAGCGCTGCGGCGGTCGCGCGGTAGAGAAGGCCGGTGTCGAGATGCGGCAGGCCGTAGCGGACGGCGAGGCGCCGGGCGATCGTGCCCTTGCCGGACGCCGCCGGGCCGTCGATGGCGATGATCATCCGAGCGCCCAATCCGTTAGGCCGATTGCCCGAAGGCGCTCTTAGAATCCCGCTACGCCGATGTCGAGACGCCTTGGCGGCGCCCGAAAGTCTCGGCTAGGATGAGGAAAATGCAATGCGTCCGGCGTGCAGCCGGCGCTCCGGGAGGTGACGGATGAAACTGACGGGGCCAGCAGACAAGGACGATCATCGCCGCCTACCTCGGCTGGACGCTCGACGCGTTCGACTTTTTCGTGCTGACCTTCGTGATCAGGGATATCGCCAAGGAGTTCGGAGTCGGCGTGCCGGCGGTCGCCTACGCGCTGTTCCTGACCCTCGCCATGCGCTTCGTCGGGGCCTTCATCTTCGGCCGCATCGGCGACAAATGGGGGCGCAGGCCCGCGCTGATGCTCGACATCGCCAGCTATTCGGTGATCGGCGCGGCCGCGGCCTTTTCCCCCAACCTCACCGTCTTCCTCGTGCTGCGCGCGCTGTTCGGCGTGGCGATGGGGGGAGAATGGGGGCTCGGCAGCTCGCTCGCGATGGAGTCGATCCCGCCGCGGGCGCGCGGGGTCGTGTCGGGACTTTTGCAAGCCGGCTATCCGAGCGGCTTCCTTTTGGCCGCCGTCGCCTACGGCCTGCTCTATGAACGGAGCTTCGGCGGCTACACCTTCGGCTGGCGAGCGATGTTCCTGCTCAGCATCCTGCCGGCCTTCGTCGTCCTGTTCATCCGCGCTTCCGTGCCGGAGTCGCCGGCGTTCGAGGCGTCCAAGGCGCACGCGAAGCCCGACCTCTGGACCACCCTCAAGAACAACTGGAAACTGGCGCTCTATATGGTCGTGCTGATGATGTGCTTCAATCTGTTCAGCCACGGCACGCAGGACCTCTATCCGACCTTCCTGCAGAAGCAGCATCATTTCGATCCGGGCACGGTGAGCGTGATCACCATCGTCGCCAACCTCGGCGCGATCGCCGGCGGGCTCAGCTTCGGCCACCTGTCGGAAAAGATCGGCCGGGTCAACGCGATCACCATCGCCGCGTTGATCGCGCTGCCGACGCTGTACCTTTGGGCCTTTTCGTCGACGCCCGTCCTGCTGGCGCTCGGCGCCTTCATCATGCAGATCGCGGTGCAGGGCGCCTGGGGCGTGGTGCCGGCCCATCTCAACGAATTGTCGCCCGGCGCGGTGCGCGCGACTCTTCCGGCCTTCGTCTATCAGGCCGGCAATTTCCTCGCCTCCTACAACGGACCGTTCCAGGCGAGGATCGCCGAGGCCAATGGCGGCGACTACGCCTACGCCCTGGCGGTGGTGGGGGGCGTGGTCGCGGTCGCGTTGCTCGTCATCATCCGCTTCAGCCCGGAGCGCCGCGGGGAACATTTGACGGCGCACTGAAAGGGGCGTCTCCACGCTGGGCCTCATCCGCCCACTAACGCCGGTTTAGCGCCGGTTTAGCGGCGGCCGTCAATCTTTTCAGGGGTTTGCGACCCGGTTTAGCGTCGCGTCGATTTTGGCCCTCGGGCGGCCGCTCCATCGATCGATGCAAGCGGAGAAAATACTTGTTTATAACGTTATTTCGCGGCTGTTGAACCGGGAGCTAGCCGTCGATGGGCTCGACCGAAGCGATCTCGATGCCGAATCCGGACAGTCCGACATAGGTGCGCGGATTGTCCGTGCGCAGCCGAATCGACGAGACGCCGAGGTCGCGCAGGATCTGCGCCCCCAGTCCGACCTCCCGCCATTGCGAGGCGCGCGCGCCGTCGGAGCCCTGGAGGTCGGGGCCGCCGAAGTTCGCCGGGACGCCCGCCGATCCGTCGCGCAGATAGACGAGCGTGCCGCGCCCCTCCGTCTTGAAGCGCTGCAAAACCTTCGGAATCGGGCCGCTGCCGAAAATGTCGCTGATGATGTCGCAGCGATGCAGTCGCGCCGGCATGGCCCGGCCGTCGCCGATCGGGCCGTGAACGAAGGCGAAATGCAACACGGGGTCGAACGGCGTGCGATAGGCGTGGCCCTGAAGCTCGCCGATCGGCGTCTCGACCGGAAAGGTCGCGACGCGCTCGACCAGCTTTTCGCGCGCCTGCCGGTAGGCGATCAGATCGGCGACCGAAATGCGCTTGAGCTTGTGCTTGTCGGCGAAGGCCTCGATCTCAGGCCCCACCATCACCGTGCCGTCATCGTTGGCGAGCTCGCAGATCACCGCGACCGGCGGCAGGTTGGCGAGCTTGCAGAGGTCGACCGCCGCTTCGGTGTGGCCCGAGCGCATCAGAACTCCGCCCTCCTTGGCGATCAGCGGGAACACGTGGCCCGGCCGGACGAAGTCGCTCGCGCCGATGTTGCCGTTGGCGAGCGCCCGCACCGTGTTGCAGCGTTGCTCGGCCGAGATGCCGGTCGTCATGCCGTGCCTCACGTCCACCGAGACCGTGAAGGCGGTGCCGAGCGGCGCGTCGTTGGTCGCCACCATGGGAGGCAGATGCAACCGGCGCGCGTCGTCGTTCGTCAGGGGCGCGCACACGATGCCGCAGCCGTAGCGAATGATGAAGGCCATCTTCTCGGTGGTGCACAGAGAGGCGGCGACGATCATGTCGCCTTCGTTTTCGCGGTCGTCGTCGTCGGTGACCACGACGATCTCGCCGCGCGCGAAAGCCTCGACGGCGGCCGTGACCGGGTGATGCATGTCCTGTCCTTTGCGATCCTTCGGCGGGTTGGAGAGGAAATCGTTTGGAGTGACTTCGCCTTGCGTCTCGGCGACGATTCGTTCGGCGGTCTCCCGCGACAGCCACGCGCCGTCGTCGCGGCAGATCAGCGTGACCGCCCCGGGGGAGACCCCGATGCGGCGCGCGAAATCCGCGCGACTGACGCCGTTGCGTTTGAGCCAATCGCCAAGCTTCATGCGTGGAACAGTCCCTCCCAAAAGTGACTCCCCGCCTCCCAGCGCGCTGAGCCAACACCGATGCTCGACCCGAATTCAAGTATCCTATGTCGGGCTAGGCTTAAGTACAACTCAAAAAATCTAAACCAATATAGCAAGGCTCAAACGAATGTCCCCGTCCGGTTCAGGCGGCCGGATCTCGCCGATCGCCTGCGCCGCTCGACGAACCGGGACGTCACGTGTGCTTAATGATCGTGGTCGCTCCCGAGGTGATGCTGAAATCGCCCTGGCTGTAGTCGCCGACGAAGGTGAAGGCTTGCTTTGTCGCGCCGCTCGCCAGCGTCAGCGTGGTCACTCCGGAACCGTGCGAGACGCCGGAAAAGGCCCACGAACCCAAAAGGTCGATCGCGTCGCCCGCCGCGAAGCCCGAGATCTCGGCCCAAAAATTATTGGGACTGGTGAGATCGAGCGTGCCGCCATTGCCGGTGAAGCCGATATTCTGGGCGCCGACCGTCTTGGCGCTCGACACCGGGGCGTCGAACTCGAGGGTCGAGGCGTTCTCGATCGTGTCGGTTCCCGTCCCGCTCACCGCCCCCTCAAGATCGAGTGTCCCGGACGACACCTCGATCGTCCCCGCGTTGTTGATCGCAGGCGCAATCGTGCTCACGCCCGTTTCGCCGGTCTTCTCGAGCAGGCCGGAGTTGGTGATCGACGACGAGGTCGAGGTCCCGAGCCCGATCCCGCTGTCGTCGAGGATGTCCCAGGTTCCCATCGACGTGATCGTGAGCCTGGCGACGTCCGCGGCCGCGTCTCCGAGGATCGCCGAGCCGCCGCTCTCGGAGAGCGACCCGGCGTCGAAGAAGGTTGTCTCGCCGCCGATCGTGAGACCCGAGACCGCGATCGTTCCCTTGGCGTGGAGCGTCTTCGAGCCGATCGTCGTCGCGCCGGCGAACGAATCGGCGCCCGTCAGCGTCAGATTGCCGCCCGACAGGTTCAGCGTCGTTGCGGAGCCGGCCGTGAACGTCCCCGTATAGGTCAGGTTCTCGCCTAAGGTGACGTTTGTTCCCGCCCCGGAGACGCTCCAGTGCGTCACCGGAAGCGACGCGCCGGCTCCAATCGTCGTGGCGCCGCCCGTGATTGCGAGCGTTCCCGCGCCGCTCGTTTTGCCGCCGAGGCTCGTCGTCCCGCTCAGCGCCAGCGTGTCGCCGCTCGAAATGCTGATCGTGCCGCTGTTGGTGAATGTCGTCGGAGAAATCGTGAGGGTCTTGGTCCCCTTCGCGTTGATCGTGCCGCTGTTGGTGAAAGCGTTTCCGGTGATTTGCAGCGAACCGGAGCCCGTCTGGCTGATGACGCCCTGGTTGACGATCGCGTCGCCCGAGAAGCTGGTCGTCTGGATCTGCGCGCGTCCGGTTACATTGATCGTCACGCTCGGCGCCAGGGTGAGAACCTGGGCGCCGACGCCGGCGGTGTCGTTTTCGTACAGATGGTCGAGGAAGCTCGAATTGCCGAGATTGATGGTCTCGTTGCTGACGGTCTGCGTGTTGTCAAACTTGAGCTGGGAGCCGAAGCCCGTGACATTGATCGTGCCACGGCCCGAGCCGGACGAGCCGACGACGGACGCGCCGTTGGCGAGATCGACGGTCTGCGACACGCTCGTCGAGGTCAGGTTCAGCGGCCCGTCGAAGGTCACCCCGCTCAGCGTGGCGCCGTTGTTCGCAAACCCGACGCCGCCCGATGTCGCCGTTCCCCCCGTGATCGTGCCGCCGTTCAACAGGACGAGCTGGCCGAACGACGCCGACCCGTCCAACGTGTGGCCGGAATTGTTGTAGGTTCCCGCGATATCGACCGTCCCGCCGGAGTTGGTGATCGAGCCGAGGCTCGCAGCCGACATCGATCCATAGAGAGTGAGGCTCGCGCCGCTCGCGAGCGTGATCGAGCCGAGGTTGCGCCAGGCGTGGGCCGGATCGACGGTGAGCGACGAATTCGCCTCGATCGTGATGAGGCTCGCGGCCGTCGTCGTGAAAGTCGTCGGCTCGATCGTCACCTTGTCGCCGTTGGCGATGTCGATTTTGCCGCTGTTGGCGAATGTCGCCGCGGAGATGTCGAGCGCGCCAGTCCCCTTGGCGTTGATTGTGCCGTTGTTGGTGAAAGCGTTCCCGGCAACGTACATGGTTCCGTCGGCAGTCTGGTTGATGACGCCCTGATTGACGATCCCGTCGCCCGAATTGCCGCCGTCGGAGAAGTGCGAAAATCCGGTCGCGTTGACAATCACGCTCGACGCGAGCGTGAGGACCTTGTTGCCTGAGCCGGCCGTGTCGTTGTCGCTCAGGGTGTCGGTGCTGCCCGAAGCGCCGAGATTGATCGTGACGTTGCCGACCGTCTGCGTGTTGTCGAAATTGAGGACGGAGGAGTAACCCGTGACGTTGATCGTGCCGGGCCCCGATCCGGACGAGCCGACGACCGTCGTTCCGTTGGCGAGATCGACGGTCTGCTGCACGATGGTCGAGGCCAGGTTGAGCGGCCCGTCGAAGGTCACGCCGCTCAGCGTGCCGCTGTCCAGAGCCAAGGCTCCCGCGGTCGAATTGATCGTCCCGCCCGCGATCGTCCCGCCGGCGAGCGTCAGCGTTCCGCCGGTCTGGCTGAGGGTTCCGCCGCCGAGGTTCAGCTGACCGTTGGCGTTGATGGTGAGCGAGCCGCCCGAGAGGTTCAGCGCCCCGACCGTGAGCGAGCCGCCGGTTCCATTGGCGACGTTGAGCGTTCCGTTGCTCATCGCGAGCGTCCCGCCGATCGTCAGTGAGGCCGAGGCGCCGTCGTCATTGAGGGTGGCGTTCACGCTCGAGAGCGTCAGAGAGCTCGCGACGTCGGCCGAGCTGACGGTGACCGTATAGGCGGCGCCGGTCACCGCGATTGTTGCCGAATCCGTCGATTTCGGCGGGCCCCCCGAAGGCGACCAGTTGCCCGAGGCGCTCCAGTCGCCGTTGCTCGCGAGTTGCCAAGTATATGACGTCATGTGACCCGCCCTCCGATTATGCTGGCGCCGCAACGGGCAGCGTCATTCCGACGCTCGCTTCCACCCTGATCCCCACGCTCGTCAGCAGCGCAGCTGTTATTTTTCGGCAAAACAAACTATCGTCTATCCGGTCCCCAAGTAGCCGGCTCTTTTGTCCGCCACATGCTTCTCGCAATGAACGAGCCATCCAACGCAGACGCTCCCTGCACCTCAACGTTCTCGCCGATGAATGGGACGACGGACTCATATCGCCTGAAAGCATCTGTGAGATCGACGGACACGCTCGCCCCGTCCCGCAAGCGAACAGCAATATATTCGCCGCTCACGCTGGTGATTGTCCCGAAAATCTGCGGCCCGCTGCGGTTGAGCGCTCAGCGGAGCCGCAGTCACGTTCAAAGGCGCAGCTTGTTTCACAGGTGCAAGCTGGCCCGACAGTCCAAAAATGGTCAGCGCCTTATAGCTGGCGACATAGACTCTGCCGTTCGCCACCACGGGCACGATGTCGGCGTTTGCGTTGACGTTCGCCCAGGTTCCTGCGACCCCGGAGTAGAGGAGCGGGAACGTTCCGCCTTGGGCCGCTGCGTTGAAGGCGTACAAAGTCACGTCGGGCGTGGTCGCCGATGTCGGCCGCCCCACGGCCCAGATGATGGCGGAGCCGGCCTGGGTTCCGTTCGATGAAACGCTCGTGAAGAAGCTGTTGTCCTGCACGGATGTCGGCACAGCGGTGCTTTGGGCTTCGTAGGTTGTCGGAAAGACGGCCATGTTCTTATAAGTACGAAGTAAAGAAGTGCTGCCGTTCTTGCCGCTGCTGGTGACGATGCGACCGACTCCGTCCGACCCGACGAAATATGACGGACCGCAGTGACATCTTGCGCTCGTCCTCTCCACCGGTTTGTCCGGGCCGCCCGGCACATAGCCGCCCATCGTGCCCAGAGCACGGTTCATGACGTATAGAGTGCCGCCCTTTCCCAGCGCGACGACGCGAGGCGGAATCCCTGGCTGATCGGGCACCACCATCACGCCGCCCGAGCTGAGGTCGTTATCAAGCGAGTCGAGAGTCATCACACTCGACGGCGTGAAATAGTCCTTGACCGTCGTAAGGTCGGGCGACAGCCTGACGACGCTGTCCTGGAGGTTATGCGTCACTACGCCGTTCGAATTTCCGGTGGAAAAGAAAAGGTCTCCGGAGGCGTCCGAGGCGATGCCGTAGCCCGACATCCAGATCGACGACAGAAAGTAATTGTGGAACTTGCCCGACGCAGGCGTCTCGGAACTGACCTGGGTGTCCATCAATGCGTCGGAGGGGTTGGGGGGCTGCTGGTTCGCCGGCAGCGGCTGCAGTGTCGCCGCGTTCCAACCCAACACGATGCCGCGCGATACATTAAAGTAAATGTCGCAAAACGAACCGAACGCCGCATACACATTGCCGTTGGCTTCCAGCAACGCCGGACGCTGGAGATAGTGTTTAGCGCTGAAATTGAAGACTTGTTGCCCGTCGCTCAGTAGGCGGGATCCGCTGACGATGGTGTTGGTGACCTCGGATAAATCAGGAATGGTCAGTTGGTGTATCCTGTACGTCGGGACCCCATTTTCGCTGGTATAAGTGACGGCGTACATGACCCCGGCGGCGGTGTCGATCACCGGCGTCGACTTGATCCCGATGGCCGTCCCCAGAGATGCCGCATGCTCCAGTGTTGACTTGAACCGGAGTCCCGAAATGGACGCTGTTAAGTATCGTGCCCGCCACGGCGTCGATCGCGTAGACAGTGTTGTTTTCGGTCGCCACGTAAACGACGCCGTCGACGACGAGAGGTTGCGCATCCACTTGAGCGTCAAGCTGTGTCTGCGCAACGATTCCAAACGAAGAGCTGTTGACGTTGTTGGTCGTCAGAACGGTTTCGTTCGGATTCCACCCCGTTCTGAGATTGTCGTAGTGATAGGTGGTTACGTTGACTTGAGCCGACGCCGGAGTGAACCCCGCGCAACAGACCGCGCCAAAGATCGAGAGCGCAGATCGAAACCACATGTTGACCCCCCAAAAAGGGACACTTGAATTCCGCTCGGGGAGTTCGACCGGGGACAATTTCAACCACCTTGGCGCGATGTAGAGCATCACGCTAAGGCCAAAGACCGGGGCTAACGTTTAGTCAAATACCCGATGCCCAATTCTAATCTGCGGCGCGCTGAACCACATCAACTTCGAAAAAGCCTGACTTCTCAACCTGGCCAGTTACCCAGCGGAGACGAACGCGAGCATAGCACCACAAACAATGAGACACAACCACATCAGTTGTAAACGATTGTAAACATCATGACTTCGATTTGGCGGCTGTAAGCGGCTATCAATCAACTGGTTTTAAGTTTTCCGCTTGGCGGCTGTTAACTTCTCAATCCGGAGCAACCACAAATTGGCGTAACCGGTGGTCAAGTCCGTTCCGTGCTTGGAGAACGTCATCCCGCCCAGGGACACAGAGGAGGAGGAGTCGAACTTCGAGGTTCTCGAGCGGTCCAGCGTCGTTGACGTTGTCGAGGATGTCGCTGTTGTTGCTGACCAGCCTCGTCCCATACAGGGACGAGGTCGGATCAGCGAAGGCCACCGCCTTCATGACCGGCCGGACGATCGTGGTCGCGACCATCGCGGGTTGATCCCGCTCGCACGCCGGGCGACAAAAATGCCGGCGAGGATCGCGAGGCCGCCGAGAGCCTGCACCCAAGTGACCGGCTCGCCGAGCACGAGGTAGCCGAACCCGGCCGCGGCGATCGCCTCGAGGAAGATCACCAGCGAGGAGAATGCGGCCGGCAGACGCCCGAGCGCGATCGACAGCAGGCCCTGGCCGCCGCAATGGCTGATCCAGGCCATGGCGAGGAGGGCGGCGACGCCGCGCATCGTATGCGGCAGCATCGAGGGCTCGGCGGCGAAGGCGACGACGAACAGGACCGCAGCGGTGATCGAGGTCGCCTCGAAGGTCAGGCGGGCCGCCGAGGCGGTCTTCCGCGCCGCCTGGACGGCGAGGAAATAGAGGCCGAAGAAGACGCCGGTGGCGATGCCGAAGGCGTCGCCGAGCGCGCCGGCCGGCTTGAGCTCGAGGCTTTGCGCGAGCAGCGCCGTCCCGCCGACCAGGCAGAGGCCGAGGCCGGCGATGACGCCTGCGCTCGCCCTCTCGCGAAAAAGAAGCCAGCCGAACAGCACGACCCAGATCGGCGCGGTCGTGGCGAAGAAGGTCGCGTTGGCGACGCTGGTATGGACGATGGCGAGGTGCCAGAAGAAGAGATCGCCGGAGAAGGCGAGCCCGGACAGGATCGCGGCTCGCGAGAACGCTTTCCCACCGGCCTCCTTCCCGTCGGCGAGGCGCATCCAGGCGTAGAGCAGCGGCAGCGCCAGGAGGACGCGCCAGAAGGCGCTGGCGAAGGGCCCGACGTCGGCGAGCCGGACGAAGATCGGGGAAGCGCCCATCGCCACCGCCCCCGCGATAAGAGCGGCGAACGGCGCGAGCGCGGCGCGCGCCGCCGCAGCGGGATTGGCGGGTGCGTGCAACGGGATTGTCGTCCGGAACGATGGACTTTGGCTCAGAATTGAGCCCGTCCATAGTCTCGCCCTTTCCGTCGAGCAAGAGGCGACCAATGGACCAAACCGCGCGCTTCGACCTCGAGCCCGGCGAAAGGGCCTTTTCCCCGGTCGAGACCATCGCCGGCTCACTCGACGCCGGCGCCCTCATCGTCTGCGACCATGCGTCGAACGCCATCCCGCCCGGCTATGGCGCGCTCGGCCTCTCTCGCGCGGCGCTCGAGCGCCACATCGCCTACGACATCGGGGCGGCGGACCTGACGAGGGCGCTCGCCGCCCGGCTGCGCGCGCCGGCCGTGCTTTCGACCTTCTCGCGCCTCCTCATCGACCCGAACCGCGGCGCCGACGATCCGACCCTCGTCATGCGCTATTCCGACGGCGCGATCGTGCCGGGCAACGCGCGGATTGGCGCGGCCGAGATCGCCGACCGGCGCGAGCGCTTCTGGGCGCCTTATCGGGGAAAGATCAAATCGGCGGTCGAGGCGATGCTCGCAACCGGCGAGCCGCCGGCGCTCGTCTCGATCCACACCTTCACCCCGGTCTGGCGGGGCGCGGCGCG
Source organism: uncultured Alphaproteobacteria bacterium (assembly GCA_963819255.1). Classification (GTDB taxonomy): domain Bacteria; phylum Pseudomonadota; class Alphaproteobacteria; order Rhizobiales; family Beijerinckiaceae; genus Roseiarcus. The sequence continues at coordinate 141,892 of CAWFVS010000040.1, read as the reverse complement.
CCGGTGGAAGGTCGGCGTCCTGTGGGACAAGGACGACCGCATCGCGAAGCCGCTCATGGCGGCGTTGCGCGCCGAGCCCGACCTCGTCGCCCACGGGGTCGGCGACAACGAGCCCTATGACGGGGCCCTCGCCGGCGACACGATCGACGCCGTCGCGACTCCCCGCGGCCTCGCCAACGCGCTGATCGAGATCCGGCAGGATCTCGTCGCCGCGCCCGCCGCCGCTGCCGCCTGGGCCGAGCGCCTCGCCCGCCTGCTCGAGCCGATCCTGGCCCACAGGGCCAATCGCGCGCCGCGCGATTTCGGCAGCCGCGCGCGAAGGGGACGGAGGGGCTGAGGCTGCTGCCCCGAACGGATCGGCTGCCGCGTCTCGGTCGCCATCGTCCGAGACGCGTTGCGTTATGTCACGGGACGGCTACTTGCCGAGGTGCTTGTCAAAGAATTCAGCCATCTCGCCGAAGGCGACCGCCGTTTCGGGGAGCCGGTCATCGAAAAGATATTGCGCGTGTGACTGGCCCTCGTACACCTCGAGTTGAGCTTCCACGCCCGCCGCTCGCAGCGCGCGGTGGGAGCGCACGGTGTTGCTCAGCAGCAGATCCCGGGTGCCGGTGGTCAGGATGGTCGGTGGGAATCCGTGCATGTCGCCGTAGACCGGTGAGAGCAAAGGATCCTTCAAGTCGTGGCCATTCGCATAGACCACCGTCGCCGCATCGCAGAATCCGTCGCGCGAGACAAGCACGTTATCGACCAGCTCATTCGTGTAGAAGCTGTCTCCGGTCTTGGTCACGTCCGACATCGGTGTGCCGGCTGAAAGGGCCCCGGGAAGGGGAACGCCCTTCTCCTTGGCGCGGAGAATCACTTCCAGAGTGAGCGCGCCGCCGGCCGAGGTGCCGAAGATCGCGATGTTCTTCGGGTCGGTCGTCTTTTCCGCGGCCTTGAGCACGGTCAGCGCGTCGTCGACGGCGGTGGGGAAATAGGCCTCCGGCGGCATGCGATAGTCGACCGAGATCACCTTGAAGTGTTCCAGCCCGGCCATGATCATCGCTTCCGTCGCTCCCGCCTCGCCGGGGAAGAGAACATAGCAGCCGCCATGGATGTGGATGAGCACACGGTTGCGGTTTTCCGGCGCAATTTCATCAGGCGTCACAACGAAGACCTTCACTCCGTCCATCGTCTCTGGCTCGATTTTAACGTGAAGGCGCTCGGCCATCGCCGGAATGGTCTTCAAAATCCCCGCATCCATTTTGTCCGCCGCTTTGCGCCACTCCTCGCCGGTCTTCCTGAGTTTGTTCCAATCCGGGTTGAGGGGAGCGGCGATGAACTTCTGCATGCCGGGGCTCACATCCGTTGGGACGGGCACCGACTTCGCGGGGACCTCTCGGGGAGCAAGGGGCGCCTCGTCGGCGGTCGCGATGCACGGCAGGGCCGCCAACGGCGCGGAAGCGAAAGCGGCCAACACGAGTTTGCTGCAGCCGCCAATGGGCATGAGTGTTTCCTCCCTTCGTAGCCCCCTATGCCTAGCGGACAAATTGTGGGGTCCGAGCGGGCGCGTTGCGGGGCCGAGCGCCCGCGCCATATGTAGGGCATCGCTAGGGCGTGAATGAGACCAAGTTGCCCGGTTCCTGGCGACAACGAGCGCTATGACGGGCCCCGCGCTGGCGACACGATCGGCGCGGCGGCGACCGCCCTCGGCCTCGCCAGAGCGAAAACGCCCCTGATCCCGAATTTGTGAATCGATTCCGAAGGCGAGGTCCCTGAGGAACCGTGGCGAGCCGCACGGGAATATGCGATTTTAGACTTCGCGTGAGGGGCGATTGGAGGCGCGATCCATGACCGAGATCACGCTCAGGGTGAACGGCAAGAACCATAAGGTCGTCGTCGACGACCCGAACATGCCCTTGCTCTACGCTTTGCGCGACGATCTCGGGCTTCGCGGCCCCAAGTTCGGCTGCGGACTTGGCCAATGCGGCGCCTGCTGCGTCATCATCGATGGCGAGGTTCAGCGATCCTGCCTGACGCTCGCGCTCGACGTTCGCGAGAAAGAGATCACCACGCTCGAGGGTCTCGGCGATGCGGACCGCCCGAGCCGCGTGCAGGCGGCCTTCATCGCGGAGCAGGCCGCGCAATGCGGTTATTGCACCAACGGCATGATCATGACGGCGACCGTCCTTTTAGCGCGCCAGCCCCATCCTTCCGAAAGCGACGTGCGCGAGGCGCTGGCGCAAAACCTTTGCCGGTGCGGCAGTCATGCGCGGGTGATCGCCGCGGTGCTCCGCGCCGCGAGGGAGGGCTGAGCCATGACCGGCGTCGACCGGCGGTCGCTCCTTGCCGGAGGCGCCGCGCTTATCGTCACCTTCTCTTTGCCACGCAGCGCTGCGGCAAGCATGAGAACGGTCGCGGCCGACAGCGTCGACGCTTATCTCAGCGTCGCGCCGGATGGCGGCGTCACGGTGTTCGCGGGCATGGTCGACCTCGGCACGGGGGCGCGCGCCGCGCTCCGCCAGATGGTCGCGGAAGAGCTCGGTCTCTCGCCCGACCGTATCGCGCTCGTCGAAGGCGATACCGCCTTGACGCCCGACCAGGGATCGACCGGGGGTAGCAGGGGAATCACGATCGGCGGCGTCCAGATCCGCCAGGCGGCGGCGACCGCCCGTGCGCGGCTTCTCTCCCTTGCGGCGGCGGCGCTGCGCCGGCCGGCGACTGAGCTCGACACGAGGGACGGCTCGGTTGTCGCACGCGGCGGCCAGGCCGTGAGCTTCGCGGCCCTAATCGGCGGCAAAGCGTTCGAGCTGCCGGTCGACAAGGCGGCGCCGCTGCGCGACCCTGACGCCTACACGATCGTCGGGACGTCCTACCCGCGCCCTGACATTCCCGCCAAGCTGACCGGCCGGCACGTGTTTGTCCAAGACCATCGGGTTGCGGGCATGCTGCACGCCCGCGTCGTTCGGCCGCCTGCGATCGGGGCGCGCCTCATCGACGTCGACGCGGCGTCGATCGCCGGCATTCCCGGCGCCGAGGTCGTTCGGATCAAGGACTTTCTGGCTGTCGTCGCGCCGCGGGAGTGGGACGCGGTCCGCGCTTTGCGCGCCCTCAAGGCGACCTGGAGCCAAGCGGCGACCTTGCCGGGCTCCGATAACCTGTTCGAGGCGGTCCGCGCCACGCCGGTCGCGCGCGTCGAGACGCTGCGCAGCGCAGGCGACGCTCGCACAGCGCTCGATCAAGCGCCGCGGGTGATCCGCGCCACCTACTCTTGGCCGATCCAGTCGCATGCTTCGATGGGCCCGTCCTGCGCGGTCGCCGACATCAAGGGCGGCGGCGGCACGGTCTGGACGGCTTCGCAGTCGACCCATCGCATGCGCTTCACGATCGCAAAGCTTCTCGGGCTCGACCCGGCCAAGCTCCGCCTCGTCTACATGGACGGGTCCGGCAGCTACGGGACGAACGGAAACGACGATGTCGCCTTCGAGGCGGCGCTGCTGTCGCGGGAGCTCAAGCGCCCGGTGCGCGTGCAATGGATGCGCGAGGACGAGCACGGATGGGACCCGAAAGGTCCGCCGCAACTGCTCGATCTGCGCGCTGCGCTGAGCGCCGACGGGTCCATTGCGGCCTGGGAAACGGTCGCGATGCCGCCCGTGAATACTCCGCACGCCGGCATTCCGTTGCTGGCAGCCGTCGCCGCCGGGCTGGACGACGGACTGGGTTCTCAATCGGGCTTCACGGGGATGAACTCCGATCCCCCCTACGCCATCCCCAACATTCATGCGGAAGTGAGGTGGCTGGCGACGACGCCGCTCCGCGTTTCGAATCTGCGCGCGCCAGGCAAGATCGGGAATGTTTTGGCGGTGGAGAGCTTCTTCGATGAGCTCGCCGTGGCGGCCGGCGCCGATCCACTCGCGTATCGACTTCGGCTCCTTGCTGATCCGCGCGGGCGCGAGGTCCTAGAGCGTGTCGGGCAGATGATGGACTGGCGCCCCGCGCTTTGCCCTTAGACCGCAGCGGCGCGCGACTGAATGGCCGCGGGATCGCCTATGTCCATTACAAGCAGGCGGAGAACTATGTGGCGATGGGCGTGGACGCGGAGGTCGAGCGGGCGACCGGCGCCGTCCGCATTCTCCGGGTGGCGTGCGCCCACGATTGCGGTTTGATGATTAATCCGGACGCAGTGCGGGCGCAGGTCGAGGGCTGCATTTTGCAGACGTTGAGCAGGACGCTCTTTGAAGAAGTGACCTTCGATCGATCCCGCGTCACCAGTACGGATTGGGCCAACTATCCAATCCTCACCTTCCCGGATGTTCCGACGCTCGATATCGCCTTGATCGATCGCCGTCGTGAACGCCCCATGGGCGTCGGCGAAGCCGCGACCTCGCCGGTGGCGGCCGCGGTCGGAAACGCGATCTTCGACGCGACGGGCGCCAGATTGCGCCAGGCGCCGTTCACGCCGGCGCGCGTCAAGGCTGCGCTGGACCAGCGAGCGACGTGAGCGGAGATATGCCCTATGGCTCCTTGAACTTCCATTGCCGCCTGACGCCAGCGCTCGATCCGCCGCTCGCGTCGACGCAGGGCTCGAGCCGGATGTGAGGGCGCTAGGGTTCCTGGCGTCTACGGGGCCTTTTATCCCCAGCACATGGGGATCATGAACGTCGTCTGGCCCGTGACGGCGCTTTTCGGCACGGTCTGGATCCTCTGGCAATATTTCAAATACGGGCGGCTTGCGGAGCGCCGGCTCCTCCACGACGCCATGCAGAAGCATGAGGAGCCGCCGAACAGGCGCTTGACCCCGTTCCCCATGATGGTCGCGAATGGAACCCTGCACTGCGGCGCCGGCTGCACGCTCGGCGACATTTGCGCCGAATGGCTGACCTTCGCCGTCCCCGCCATAGCGATCGCCTTCGGATGGCGGAGCCGGTTCGGCGAGCGCATCTTCGCCGTCTGGATCGTCGACTATCTGTTCGCCTACGCGTTCGGGATCGTCTTCCAATATTTCACCATCGCGCCGATGCGCGGGCTTTCCCTTGGGGCCGGAATTGTCGCGGCGGTCAAGGCCGACACCTTGTCGCTGACCGCCTGGCAGATCGGCATGTACGGGTTCATGGCGGTCGCCTATTTCGCGATTTTCCGTGCAGGGTTTGGCGTGACCCTCAAGACGGACACCGTCGAGTTCTGGTTCATGATGCAGATCGCCATGCTGTTCGGATTCCTGACCTCGTATCCGGTGAACTGGCAGCTCATCGCCAAAGGGGTCAAAGAGCAATGTAGATCTGCCAGGCGGTTCAGCCAAGACGCAAACCTATATCTCGGTGAGACTAGGATGTCCGCCGCCCCGGCTGGCGAGTTTCAGAGTCGCCTGCACAACCGTCCACGAAAAACTTTCACCGACGCATTCCTGCAGTCCGCACCCCATCCGGCGCTGCGCGCCACCCCCGGGTCTAGCCGGGGGGTAGGCTCTTCCCCGCTTCGCGGAGAAGGGGGACCCGAGCTTCCGCCTCCCGCTGCGGCAAAACTCATCCACAGGCGGCGGTCGCTGGCCTTGACGCGGCGTCCCGAATGAGGCCACCTCCCCCGCTTTCCTGATCAAGAGGGAATCGGAATGGACGACGTGGCGAAGAAGGACGGGATCGCGACCGGAACGGAGGAGGTCAACGCCGGCCATCTGCGCGCCTTCATCGAACGGATCGAGCGGCTCGAGGAGGAGAAGAAGGCGCTTTCCGACGACATCAAGGACGTCTACGGCGAGGCCAAGGCCAACGGCTTCGACGTGAAGATCATGCGCAAGATCGTGTCGCTGCGCAGACAGGACCGCGACCAGCGGATGGAAGAGGAAACGATCCTCGACCTCTATCTCGCGGCGCTGGGGATGAATTGACGAATAAGGCGCATCCATAAGGCGGGAGAGCGCTGCCGACGCCGCGGCCGTCGCGTCGTGGTCGGCGGATTCCCCCGGCTCGCTGGGGAAGGGTCCCGCGGTGATTTGAGATGTGTAAACATCGCATCGGCAAGACAGGCCGGGAGCAATCCAAGCCGCCTTCGCCGTTGCGCGCATGGATTGCCTCGCGCTTCGCTCCTCGCAATGACGACCTAGACGTCCTTCATCAGGCGGATCGCGTCGTACACCGACGAGCCGCCGATCATGGTGAGCGCGATGCCGCCCTTGGCCTTCTCGGCGTGATAGAGCCGGTAGCGCGCCTTCGGCATGCCGTCCTCGGTATAGGCCGGCTCGTGCGCGGTCGACATCAGCCGGTTGCGCAGGACGAGGCGCTTGAGCCGGAAGGGCTGCATGAGCGGGTCGTTCGACATGTTCCGTCCTCCGCGGATGTCCAACCGCGACTGTAGAGGCGGCCGCTGGCCGCGTCAGCCCCGCTCCAAGGCGTCCGGAAGACGCCGTCTCGCGACGGGCTATGGCGCGGCTGAACCTCAACGGCGGCGCCATTCAATCGGCCCGAGCCGTCCATGACAGCTCGGGCCCCGCCGATGGCGATACGATCTGGATATGGTCTTTTCCAGCGCTCGTGCGCTCGGGCTTCAACCCAGACGCTGCCGGCAGGCACTTCGGAAAGTTTCAGAAAGATCGGCCTCGAGCGCGCGCCCCTTCCCGTTAGCTCGGGCGGACCGCAAGCATCGCGCTGGGTTCGCATCATCAGGGCGCCCGGCCGGACCTGCCGCTACACGGCCGGAATCGACCCAGAGCGGGCATTGCCGTTAGTGCAAAAATCAGGGATTTTTGCACTACGAGATTATCGGCCGAAAACAGGGGAACCTTTGAGCGCTTGTGACTGGGAAACACCTTGACGCGTGCAATTTGCTAGTTCACGCTGTCTTGCCGGGGTCCATAAATTTTGGGAGGCGAAATCTATGGTGAGGAATTTGATAGCGGGTTTGTCCATTTCGCTTGGCGTAGCGCTCAACCTTTCCCAAGCGTCACAAGCAGCAGGTATCGCGGTGAACGCAAAGGCGAAGTCTGGTCAACCTTCGCTTATTGGCCACCTCTATAGTTGTAGTACACATAGTCCTCCTGGGGATGCGGGAGCGATGGTTGAGCACGGTACAGTAACACTCAAGGACGTCAAAATAAAACAATGCGGAAACCCAAACGAACCTGCAAAGGAAGTCTGGTATACTTCTGCACCCGGTTTCAAGGGGGTCGACACAGTCAGATTCCCGATGGGCAAGCGAGGCATCGGCGGCGTTACCTACAACGTGACCGTGCAATAACGAAAACGCGGAGACTCGCGTTCGTAGTGGCGTAGGTAGTTATACCCATTGCAAAATCGAGTTAGCTGCTTCACGCTCAACTTCATGGGATGCGGCGGTTCTGGGGAGACGCGAAATTTCGTCTTCCGGGTCGCACACGGGGAACATCGCGATGAGCAGTGACACGCAAGACATGAACGTGAAGGTGGAGCGAACCCGCCGCAACATCGTGAAGATGGGCGTGACGATGGGCGCGGTCTTGGGGACTGTGGCTCTCTCCGGGATCGGACCCGCCCGTGCGGTGTGCAGCTCCGCGCTCCGTTGCAACTGTTTCCTGAAGGGGACGAAGATTTGGACGGCTGAGGGCGACAGCAACGTCGAAAACCTTGCCATCGGCGATTTGCTGCCGACAATGTTCGGTGGAATGCGTCCCATTCAGTGGATTGGACACTATCCATTCAGGAAGAGTGATCCGTCAAAGCCTTGGCCGAAGCACGTGCGCCCAATTCGGATCACCCAGTCGGCCCTCGCGCCCGAGGTTCCACATGCCGACCTTTACGTAACAGCGGAACACGCCTTACTCATTGACGGTCTGTTGATACCGGTCGGGAACTTGATCAACGGAACGATCGTCACACGGGACGAAGCGCGTGACTTGGACGAATTGGAATACTTCAATGTCAAGGTCGAAGGTCACGACGTCATATACGCCGAAGGCGCTGCGGTCGAGACCCTGCGAGAAGTGAACGAGTTTGCAGTCAATTTTGTCGAATATTTTCGGATGTACGGCGTTCCAAAAACGCAAGAGACACGCTGCGCTCCATGGGCTTCATACGGCGGCGCTCGCGGCGAATTGAAGTCGAGAATCCGCAGCGCGATCTCGCCTTGGCTTGATCGGCGAGAGCCCATCGACGTGATCCGCGACCGTTTGGAGGAGCGCGGAATCATCCTTTCTCGACAGTTGGAACCCGTCCACTGCTAGACCTCCAGGCGAGAAGCACCCGAAGCGGTTGAGAGGCGCGTCGAGGGCTTGGCAAAATTTCGCCGAAAAATGGAAGAGGTTACCGGCGAGACGGCTTTAGCTGAATCCTCGACGACGGCTCAATCAAGACCGGGCGCGAGAGGCCGGAGGCGACCGCAGTCCTGCCTCCGGCGGAAGGGCCGCTTCCCGCCCATTAGAGACCTTCCCGGACCGTGCGGCGGCACGATCGGCCGGGCTCGACCACGGCTAAATCTCAAGCGCGGACGTAGCAGAGTAGCAGAGGCGCGCCGCACTGGCGACGGCGAAGCGGGCAGGACGGATGGGAGGCCGACCGGCGAAGCTCACCGAAGACGACCTCGACATTGCGAGGACGTTGCTCAGCAATCCCAACATCACGGTGGCCGACGTTGCCGACCGGATCGGCGTTTCGCCCGCGACGCTCTATCGGTACATTCCGGCCGCGAGGGCGGCGAACCGCCGGACGTTTGAAAGCTATCGCCGCGGGATGATTTTCGACGGCGCGATGAACGCGCTTAGGGCAAAAAAGGGAGTTGGGATGTTCGTGATCATCGGAATCAGCTCCGCAGGGAAACGCTGGCCGTTAGGCTCGCCCACTGCGAGCTTGGATGAAGCAAAACGAATCGCAGAAAAGTTTTTTGAAGATGATAAAATCAAAGGGCGCGGTATCATTCATCAAGTGGAAATTATCGATAAAACTGGGACAAATGTTTTCATCCTGCGGAACAACAAATAACAATCAATTAGTCCTGACACTGGGACATTGGATTCTTCAAGATTTTTGCACCGCAAACCGCTGCCAATGACATCAATGGGCTGCGCGGTGCAGAAATCGGGTGCAAAAGGTCCTCTATCCGCCCAAAGCTGAAATTCAAAATGAGACACGACCTGATCGGCCTCGAGCGCGCGCTTTTCCCTTCGGCTCGGCGGGTCGCAATGATGGTGCTGGGTTCGCCTCATGAGACACGCTCTAGACCGCGCGAGGACGGACAATGCGACACCGTGGCTGAGTTGAAACTCTGGCTTATAGCCGAACTAGCGCATATCGTTTCAATTGAATGCGACGCCAGGAGGATGACCTTGTCATACGGGCGGAAGGCTGGCGCCGGTCGAGCGGGCCGCGCATCTGCTGGTCGCGACGACGAGCTCGTGAATGTCGCGCCGCTCCTCGACCGGTCTTCCGGTCGCTCATCGGGACGGAGCCGTCGGCTGGCCGAGCGCGCGGCAATGCCGAGTCTTCAAACCGTCGCTCTCGCCTGCTATGTTGTTGCTTATGAACGAGCGCATCAAAGAGTTGACCGAGCAGGCGAGCTTGCTTCCGCCAATTGAGCGGGCTGAGCTGATCGAGGGCATCCTGCAGAGCCTCGACGCCGCCGATCCAACCCTCGATCAGCTTTGGGCCGAGGAGGCGAAAGACCGTCTGGCCGCCTATCGGGACGGCGAAGTCGAGGCGCTCGATTTCGACGAGACGTTGGCCAAGCACGCCAGCCGCCCGTGAATGTCCGCCTGCTGCTCCGGCTGCCGCCGAGCTGGAAGAGGCCGTCGCATGGTACGCCGCGCAGGCGCCGGGCCTCGAGCGGCGGTTCATCGATGAAATGCAGGCGGCGCGGAAACGCATCGCCGAGCACCCGCATGCGTGGCATCGGCTCGGCAACGGCGTACGGCGGTTCCGGTTGAGGCGATTCCCATACGGCCTGATTTACGTTGTCGAGGCGGACGGGATCGTCGTCCTCGCAGTCGCTCATCTGCATCGCAAACCGAGCTATTGGCGGTCGCGTCTGTCCAGGCCAAACACATAAACGCCCGCGCTGCCGTTTGAGAGCAACGCGTCGGCGGTCACCGGCGCCGGCTTGGGAGATACCGCATCGGCGTTATCTTCACACATCGATCCCCTTCTCCTTCGCCAGCCCCTTCAAGGACACGTTCGGCCGCGCGCCGAGGTGCTGGATGATCTCGGCCGCGGCGAGCGCGCCGAGCCGTCCGCAGGTCACCATGTCGGCGCCGTGGGCGAGGCCGGCGAGAAAGCCGGCGGCGAACATGTCGCCGGCGCCGGTCGTGTCGACAAGCTTTGCGATGGGGAAGGCGGGGGCCTCCCAGGTCGCGTCGCCCTCGACCGCCACGCAGCCCTTGGCGGAGCGGGTGACGATTCCGAGCACGCCCTCGGCGCGCAGCGCGTCGAGCGCCTCGTCGAAATGCGGCGTCTCGTAGAGCGCGAGCAGCTCGTCGGTGTTGGAGAAGATCGTGTTGACCGTCTTGGTCCGCATGAGGTCGATGAACTCGCCGCGGAACCGGTCGACGCAGAACGAGTTCGACAGCGTGAGCGCGACGCGGCTTCCCGCCTCGCGGGCGATTGCGCCCGCCTTCTGGAAGGCCGACTTGGCCGCCGGGCGATCCCACATGTAGCCTTCGAGATAGACGACCTTCGCGCGCTTGACGAGCGCTTCGTCCACGTCGGGAGGCGAAAGATAGGTGCTCGCGCCGAGATAGGTGTTCATCGTGCGCTCGCCGTCGGGCGTCACATAGACGAAGCAGCGCCCGGTCGCCGGCCCGTGCGCGGCCGGCTGCGTATCGAACCCGACGCCGGTCGAGCGGATGTCGGCGATGAAGGTGTCGCCCAGCGGATCGTGCTTGACCTTGCCGATATAGGCGGCGGAGACGCCGAACGAGGCGACCCCGACGATGGTGTTGGCCGCCGAGCCGCCTGAGATCACGCGGGGGTCGACGCGGGCTTCATAGAGCTGCTCGGCGCGGTCCTCGTCGATGAGGGTCATCGCGCCCTTCACCATCTCCTGGGCCTCGAGATAGGCGTCGTCCGCGTAAGCCAGAATGTCGACCAGCGAATTGCCCAGCCCCAGCACCTCGACCTCGCCCGCGCTCATGAACGCCCCTTTTTCCCTTGACGAAGCGCCCTTTCGCATTCGAGGAACGGGAGGTCAATCGCACGCGGCGGAGGCCGCGGCCGCGCTTTCGATGCTCCCGCCGCCTCGTTGACCTGAAAAGTCCCCTTTCGCTGAACTCGTCTTCGAAGGCCGTCGGCGCGCCCGCCGAGGCTGTTCGTGTACATCTCGATGGTTCGTCCGGATTTCGGATCGGTCACGCTCGCCGCCAGCGCGTCGAGGTCGCCGGGATTGTTGAGGACGTAGTTGAAGTCGTAGCCTCCTTCTTTGGGCTCGGCGAATTTGAGCTGCTGGTTGTCGGCGTGAATGTGCTCGCCGATCGGGGTCGGCGTGGTGAAGCCGAGATGCGTCGCCGGCCACATCCATCATCTTGCCGGTCGGGATGAGCGTATCGTCGACAGGAGTGACCTTGTCGGCGTTGATCATCGCCACCTGGTCGAGGACGTGCCGTTCCGGCGCCGGCGAGGTTGTAATAGGTGTGGTTGGTCAGGTTGATGACGGTCGGTTGGTCGCAGACCGCCGAATAGTGGATGCGCAGGTCGTTATCGTTGTCGAGCGTATAGCGGGCGGTGACCGCGAGATCGCCCCGGAAAGCCCATGTCGCCGTTCGGCGACCAGAGAGCGTCGACGCCGACAGTATTGGGCGTCTCGATCGGCGAGGCCGCCCACACCTTCGTGTTGAAGCCCTTCGTGCCGCCGGGCAGGGTGTTGGGCCGTTGTTGATCGGCACGTGCTATGTCTTGCCGTCGAGCGCGAACTCGCCCTTGGCGATGCGATTGGCGTAGCGGCCGATCAGCGCGCCGAAGAAGGTGTCGTTTTGAGGTAGTCGTTGAGATCGTCGAAGCCGAGCGCCACGTCCGCGAGGTGGCCGTCCTTGTCCGGGACCATGATCGACTGGACCGCGCCGCCGTAGGTGATGATGTCCACCTCCATGCCACCGGCGTTCTTAAGGTGATACATGTCGACCTTCTGGCCGTCCGGCATCGTCCCGAACGGCGTCTCCGTCACCGAAAGAGGATGCGGCTTCTCGTTGTTGACGGAAGTAGCGGCGAGAGCGCCGCCTGCGAGGGCGGTAGCGCCCAATAAAAGAGCGGTCAGTGCGACCGCTCCGGTTAAGACTTTCACGATGCGTCCTCCTTACTCTGCATTGCACCGCTGAGTCGCGACCGCCAGCGGCAATCGTGCGCAAAGTAAAAGGACAACATTGCTCTTTCGGAGCGCAAACATGATCTTACGCTGTCCATTGGATTAAAACGGGTTAAGTCAACGGGAGTAACGCAAGCAGCCGATGCGGCAGAACCTGACCGCGCCGCCATGCATTCGCCAGAGCAACGGACGAGGAGTCGTTAGGCCGGCGCAGGCCGCGCGCGGGCCGCGGGCAGAGACTGCCGATCGCGGCATTGACCGGTGAACTCTGCGCGTCGAATGGAAGCTTGCCGTGGCTGACGATGCTGTTTGGCAGCTAGTGTATCGTGCTTTTTCGGCGGGCGCGGGCCCGCGCCCGCCCGTCATGCCGCCCGAAGTCGGATGGCGAAATCCGCCAATCTCTGCAAACACTGGGGCTCGGCAGGCTTGTCTCAACTTTCCAAGGAGAGGTCGTTCATGACCGACACCGCTTCGCAATGGGCCTATCGCACGGCGGGCCAACTCGCCGAATCTCTGCAAAAGCGGGAGGTTTCCGCACTCGAACTGACCGATCGGTTCATCGCCCGGATCGAGGCGCTCGACGACGACCTGAACGCCGTGCCGGTGCGGGATTTCGCCCGCGCCCGCGAGGCGGCGAGGAAAGCGGACGAGGCGTTGGCGCGCGGCGAGCGCATGCCGCTGCTCGGCGTGCCCGTCACGATCAAGGAATCCTACAACATCGCCGGATTGCCGACGACCTGGGGCATGCCGGCTTTCAAGGACTTCATGCCCGAGGAAGACGCGCTCGCCGTGGCCCGCCTCAAGGCGGCCGGCGCCGTCGTTCTCGGCAAGACCAATGTGCCCTTCGGCCTCGGCGACTGGCAAAGCTACAACGCCATTCACGGGACGACGAACAATCCCTGGGACAGGAGGCGCTCGCCCGGAGGCTCCTCGGGCGGATCGTCCGCGGCGCTCGCCGCCGGTTTCGGACCTCTGTCGCTCGGCTCCGATATTGGGGGCTCGTTGCGCATCCCAGCCCATTTTTGCGGAATTCTGCGCGCACAAGCCGACATTCGACCTCGTCGCCTCGCGCGGTCACGCGCCGCCGGGCGTGCCAGCCGGGGCGAGGAGGGACATGGCCGTGATCGGCCCGATGGCGCGCTCGGTCGACGACCTCGTTCTGGCGCTCGACGTCATCGCGGGTCCGGACGAGGCCGCCGGCGGGCGCGCCTACCGTCTCAGCCTGCCACCAGCGCGGGGCGAGAGATTTTCGGATTACCGAGTTCTCGTCGTCGCTGAACATCCGCTTTTGCCGACCTCGGCGGCGGTTGCAGCGTCGCTCGACCGCCTGTCGAAAACGCTCGTCGCCGCCAAGGCCGACGTCAGACGCGCGTCGCTGCTTCTGCCCGATCTCGGGGCGTCGGCAAAACTGTACGTCAAGCTCTTGAACGCATTCCTGTCGGCGGGAATGCCGGACGACCGGTATCAGGAGATGCGGAGCGCTGCGGAGAAGATCCCCGCGGAAGACCAGAGCCTCGTCGCAGAGCTCATGCGCGGCGCGCTCATGAGCCACCGGGACTGGCTCAGGACCGATCTGGCGCGCCAGGGGCTGAAAGAGCGATGGCGCGCCCTGTTCCAGGACTTCGACGTCGTCATCTGCCCGCCGGCGGCGACGCCCGCCTTTCCCCACGATCACACGGAGCCTCAAACCGCCCGGAAGATCGCGGTCGACGGGAAGGAATTCCCGTATCTTCAACTTTTGGTCTGGGCCGATCCTGCGACAACCTGCGGCTTGCCGGCGACGGTCGTTCCCACCGGGGTCGCGGACGGCCTGCCGGTCGGCGTGCAAATCATCGGCCCCGAATACGAGGACCGCACGCCGCTTGCTTTCGCCCGGCTGGTCGAGCGCGAATTCGGCGGCTTCGTCGCTCCGCCCGGTTACGCTTGAGCGAACGAGCGCGGAGGCGGGCCCCCTGCGCCGCCCTCCCTCGACACTGCGAACGCCGCGTCAAAGGATGCGTTAGGGCGCGCTCCTGATGCCTTCGCTCTCCGCGCGATCGAGGAGGAGAGCGGCGTCCTCGGGCAACAGATAGCGTTTGGCGATGAGATCGGCAGCCGCTTTCTTGAAAGCCGCAAGATAGGCCTCTCGCGAAGGATAGCGCTCTTCGATCGAAAGCCGAGGGTCGCCGGTCGCGAGGCGCTCGGCCTTTGTCGCCGCGAAGGGAACGAAGCTCCCTTGCAGGTTGCACATGCCGTTTTCGAACCGGTCCTTGCGGCCGAGATTCCAGCCCGTATAAGTGCCGATCGGCGCCTGCAGGAAGACCGACCGGATCCCGGCAAAGTCGTTGCCGTCGGCGTCGACCTGCATCTCGAGAACGCCGTAGCTTCCCGACTTCACTTGCGGCGGTTCGCGCGTGATCACGCCGCTCGAGTTTTCCGCATCGTAAAGCGGGCCGTAATCGAGAACATGCAGCGGGTCGTAGATTCGAAGGGCCGAGACCGCGGGCCGTTCGACGCCGCCATACGAATTCGCAGGAATCTCCGGGAAACGGACCTGATCGGGCGGCACGAGAGTCCCGTCGGCGACGCGGGGCGTTGCGCTCGGCGGCGGCGCCAGGCCATCTCGCACCCACGCCGTCAGCGCGCTGAGCAACGCTCGCATGGTCCAAAGTTGCGGATTGGGATTGGGCTGCTGCTGGCAATTGCCGAACGGCGCATGCGTTGGGAGCGGCAGGCCGGCGGCCGAATGCTGCGTGCTCGCCATGATGTAGGTGCGGACGTTCGGCGGATCGGCGACGTCCGCGCGGCCGAGCGGATCGGTCAAACCGAGCGACTGCCGTCCCTCCCACATCTCGAGCGCGGTTGCGACATGGAAGAGCCGGGGGCAGGTCGCCGTCGCATTGCAGCGGTCGAACAGGCCGCCCGTCCTTTGTGTCAGGGGGTCAGTCTGGCGGGCGTAGGAAAACGGAAAGTCGTAAGCCGGGTAGAGATGATCGGTCTGCTCGCCCCAGGCGCGCACCGGCTGACCGAACCGGACGTTGAGCGGCATGAGCCCGCCGCCGATGTGGGGAAAGGCGCCGTCGAACACGCGTCGCCCCGCTTCGTCGCGATTGAACCCGAGCGCGAGGAAGCTGCGGATCATCCGTCCGCTCTGCGAGCCGCCCTCGATGATCGCAAGATTGTCGGGCCGGTACACCGGGTTGGCGGCGCCGCCGTCGTCCTTTTCCAAATTGCGCAAGAAAGCGCCGAGGTCGCGGGTCGCCGCGAATCCGAGGCCGCCGACAGTCGGGTCCTTGGCGCGGTAGATCAGCTCGTAGAGCCGTCCCGGCTTGAATTCCGTCCAGGTAGCAGACATGCTTCTCGTCGGGCGACGGGGCCGTCCCTTCTCCGCATATTCCGAAGCTCCACGCTGAATTCGGAATCGGCTCACGCGGGTCCTGCTCGCGCGCCCTCACCGTCAACCTCGGCAGAAATCCGTCGGGGAGGGGCGCGGAATTGTCGAGGCTCGCGGTCGGGTAGCTGTCGTAGCTCTCGGCGGATAGTTCTGGATCTGCTGGCTGAGAATGATTGGAAGGCTCGCCGCGGGGGCGGGCGCGATCATTTCGGATCGCACGATTCCGGTAACTGCGTGAGCCGTCGTGGTTGCGGGCGACGATGGGCGGCATGCCGATCCTGTTCATGCCGGGGCGGACGTCCATCTCCCAGCCGAACCAGACCATCGTATAGCCCTCTCGCATCAGCCATCCGTCGCCAGTCAGAGGTCGGACAAAGGCCGAAATGCTCGTCCCTTTCGGCGCCCTCAGGCAGGTTTCAAGTCGTCTCGACGGCCTACGCCGGGCGCAGCCTTACTGAGACGAGGGGCGCGCTTCGCACGTCTCTCGAGCGCTCATCGCCTGCCGCATGTCCATCGCCGCCAGGCGCCGGCGGTCGAGAAAGGTGAACGGTCCGGAGAGGTCGAGCAGCCCGCATTCGTCGGGCTCCGACAGGGTTTTCGACACCGTCTCGACGGTGAGGCCCAGATAGTCGGCGATGTCCTTGCGGGACATCGGCAACTCGACGATGCCGACGGAAGCCGCCCGATACATCATTGTCGTCATCTCCATTCCGGCGATGAAGCGACGCTAGCCCGCTTCGCCTGAGGGCGGAAGTTCGGTCGGCGCCTTAGGGGCGATCCCCTAAGGGACTTTACGGACCCCGCTCGAGCCGCCCGCGCCGAGCGGCGAGAGCGCTTGAATGGCAACACAAAGAACCCCAAGGATTCACAAAGGACACGAGCACTCGACGCCGCCCGACTCAAGCGGAGCGCCAAACGTACGAACTTGTGACCTTGGCGCGACCTTCGCGCCCTTTGTGTTAATAAACACAATAGTGAAAGGCGGCGCGTAACGCGCATGCGCAAACGAGAACCGGTCGCCCGAATTGAACCTCCCGGTTGAAAACGCGACCCGCTCGCCGGTTCACGTTTGCCTTTCGCCGCGGAGGGCGGCACTCTCGATCGCAAAATGACTCCGAAAAATCGCGTCTTGCTCGCCGCACGCGTCGCCAGGGCGGCGTGGCCGGCGCTCGCGGTTCAGGGCTATGTGAGCCCCATCGACGTTCTCATCGGGCTCGGGTGGCTCGATATGGGAAGGGTGGAGCGCTGGCGGCGCGGGCAGATCCCCTACCTCGAGCGCGTTGTCGAGGCCAACCTTCCGCGCATTTCGGAAGCCATGAAGGCGTTCCGGTCCTGGGCGGCCGAGCGGGGGCTGAAGGCGAGCGAGACGGCTTATCTCAGGCGCGCCCCGCCCCGCCGGCCGCTCGTCTTCAGCCGGAGCGGGCGCCCCGAGATCGAGAAGCTGTACCGCACCCATTGGGTTGCGCCGCAGCTGTCCGAGAAGAAGCGCGAGCGTCTCCTGGAGAAAGAGCGGCTGAAGGCGACGCTGCACGAGCGGATGGCCGAGGGGAAACAGCTCGGCGAAGCGACAGCAGGCGGCATGGAGCAGCCGGCTTAAGACAAGGCGAAGGACGTCATGAGCGATGGCTTCGGCCGGAATCACGACCTGATGATGGCCTTCGCTCGATGATCCCCTTTCTTGTCGCGCCGTAGGGACGGGAACGTGCCTAGAGACAATCGCTAGGAACGCTTTCTTGACTAACGATCGCCTCTGGCGAAGATTCCGTTTCGAACGCGTGCGTTCGAACGCTTTTCGGCTCACAAGCAATCTGATGGAATGACGAACGAATCGCAATTACAGGTTGCGTTGCGCGTAGCGCATCGTGTTGACGACACTGCGGAACTCGAGATCGGCGCCTGGCTGTGGCCAGCCGCACTTCGCCGCTCGGGCTTGCCTGAACAATTCAATGGGCGCACCATCGCCTGGAAGCCGACCAGCGTCAGGGCAACGGAGGCCAAGGAGAGGGCGCGCCCTCGGTCAACAATGCGAACTTGCGCCACTTCGGGATGAGGGAGGAAGCCATGACACAAAGTCGGAGCTCGCCGTCTGCTGGCGAAGACCTGATGTTGCCTTTTGATAGCGCGCGTCTTGACGGTCTCCTCGACGAGGCCGGCATTGACGCCCTGGTGATTTCTTCGAAGCACAACATCCAATACCTGTTCGGCGGCTACCGGTTCTTCTTCTTCGATCACTTTGACGCGATCGGCGTCAGCCGTTATCTCCCTCTTCTCATCTACGTCAAAGGGCGGCCCGACCAGTCGACCTATATCGGGCACTCGATGGAGTCCTACGAGCAGGACCTCCGGAAGTTCTGGACGCCGACCTTTCAAACGGCGCGTGCGACCCTCGACGCGGCGCAACTCGCGGCCGACCACTTGAGGCGGCTCGGTTCGAAGCTGAAATGCGTCGGCATAGAGCGCGCGTTCCTGCCTGCCGACGCCGCGGATCTCTTGCTCCGCGAGCTCCCCGTTATCGAGTTCATTGAGGCGCACTTGCCGCTCGAGCGCTTGCGGGCACGCAAGACGCAAGCGGAGCTGGATTTTCTCCGCAACGCCTCCGAGCTCGTGGTCGATTCCATGCTCGCGGTGATCGCTTCGCACGGGCCAGGCGCCACGAAACGAGAGCTGGTCGAAGCGCTTCGCAGAGAAGAGGTGAACCGAGGTCTGACTTTCGAATATTGCCTGATCACGGCCGGCGCGAGCCTCAATCGCGCGCCTTCCGATCAAGCGTGGGCCGCGGGCGACATCCTCTCTCTCGATTCGGGCGGCAACTACAAGGGCTATATCGGCGATCTGTGCCGAATGGCGATCCAAGGCGAGCCCGACAGCGAGCTCGAAGACCTTCTCGGCGAGGTGAACGAGGCTCAGATGGCGGCGCGAAAGCCGATCCGGCGGGGCGCACGCGGCGGCGACATCTACGCCAGCGCTGGCGAAGTCTTGAGACGGTCATCGAATGCAAATTCGTTTGAGTTTGTAGCGCATGGGATGGGCCTCATCAGCCACGAGGCCCCACGTCTGACGAGCCAGGGCCCTGTCCCCTATCCGGCCTATGACGCCGACCGACCGCTCGAAGCCGGCATGGTCATCTCGATCGAGACGACGCTGCAGCATCCGCGGCGCGGCTTCATCAAACTGGAGGATACGATCGCCGTGACCGACGACGGATGGGAAGCGTTCGGCGATCGCGGGCGAGGCTGGAACCGAGGCGGCGCCCGCGTCGCGTAGTCCCCTAAAGGAGGCCGATCGAACGCGCCCAGGACGCTCAGGCCGCGGCAGGGTCTCGCTCGTCCCGCCGGACGCAGGAAAAGTAGCACGAATGCGGCCGCTCGTCCGCCCGCTTCCGTAGGCTGGCCAGACGCTGGAAGCGCGCTTGGGAACCGGCGGCGCTGGGCTTCTCGTTTTACGGCGGCCGCCGTACGGGCTATTCCCGACGCGGCGATCACCGCCGCGTGAGCGGCTAATTAGACGAACTTGTCCGGCCAGCGGCGCGCGCCGTGAAAGACAGCGAGAATCTGCACCTCAGCTTCAGCGACGCGATAAGGGACGACATACGGCGTTTCCGCGACGACGAGTTCGCGGGTCCCGGCGATCCGGCCAGGCCGGCCGAGATGCGGATGATCGCGCAGGGTCGCGACCGCGGCGACGATTCGAGCGACGAGGCGCTGGGCTGCGCGCGGATTGTCGCGGGCGACGAAATCGCCGATCGCTTCCAAATCGAACAGCGCCGGTCTCGTCCAGCGTGTCCTCAACCTTGGGCCGAATATTTGCCGAGGACGCGGGCTACGTCTTGGTCATCGGCGAAATCGCCCTGATCGGCGGCCCCGATGCCGGCCTCGATCTTGGCGATCTGCCATGCGTTGAGCGCAATGTATTCCTCGATCGCCCTCGCGGCGTGCCAGCTGCGCGAGCGATCGGTCTTCTCGGCCAGCTGATCGAGCGCTTGGAGCGTCGCGTCGTCGAGGCGCAGAGTGAAGGCTGCGGTCATGAGCGTGCGTACCGAACGCTTGAGGTTCACAAGCAACCTAACGGAATCACGAGCGAAGCGCAATTTCGAACTCTTGCAATCGGCTCAATTTGTCTTCGCCTGCCCCTCCGGCGCCCGCCCTTGATGAGGGCGGTCACGCTTCCGCAAATCCCGCCTTGCGCGGGCCTTCGTGCGGGTCGGAATGTCATAGGGAACGTGCTCTCGAAACGATTTGATGGTGAAGCTCGGATTGAGGCCAAGGGTTTCGGCCACGCACCGCTTCGCCTCGTCCATCTTGCCGACGTCCGCCACCAGAATCGCCGCGAGTTTCCTGGTCTCGCTCGTCGCCGTCCCTCTGGCCGTGGGCAAACTCGCACGATTTCCAATTCGAGGCGCCGAAATTCCCGGGCCGAGGAACGGTCGACGGCGCGTTCAGCCTCTTTCCAAGTAGCGTGAGCGCCGCCCCGGCAAAGCCTTCGGGCGCTTGCGCGCGCTCTGGAATGGACGGACCGGGTGATGACGCGGCTCGGACAGACCGTGAACCGGCGAACCCGAAATGGAACGCCGCGGTCAATGACTGAGACTCGTCCTGCGCCGCTTGGGCTTCCGCATTCTTTGTGGTTGCTGTTATGTTTGCGGCTATGATCACACTCTCTCAGGATGTCGAGACTTTGGCTCGCCGGGTGGCCGCCCTTGAGCGGACCACAGTCGAAGACGCAATCCGGCGCGCGCTCGAGGATCGCGCTCAAACCAGTGGCGTGGCCGCTTCCTTGCGCCGCAGGCGCCGCATTACGGCGGACCAGATACTGGCTTTTATTCTTCGGGCATCCCGGCCTTGCGCAGGCCTTCGTACATCCGCTCGCGGCCCGCGAGGTAGACCGGATGGTCGCTGTTTGTTTGGGACCGGAATTGTGCGATCGTGAAGCTCGGATTGAGCTCCAGGCAGGCGCGCGCCGCTTCGCGCGCTTCTTCGACACGATTGAGATGCGCCAGCGTGGCGGCGAGACAAAACCGAGTTACCGGCGAATTCGGATTGAACTCGATCGACCGGTTCAGCCATGCGAGCGCTTCCGCGTCGCGGCCTACGTGGAACTTGGCTGTTCCGGCGATAATCATCCAGCCCGACGCGCGCTCGTCGCGCGGGCTGATGCGCAAGGCTTCGAGAATGTGCGCCTCGGTCTCTTCGCCGCGGCCTAAAAACAACTTCGCCATTCCGATATGTGCGTGCGCGGAGGTAAAATTCCGGTCGATCGCCAGCGCGCGCTCGCACGCGGCGATGCCTTGCACGGCGCGATTGCTGTAAGTTCGTAATGCGCCCAAAGCGCAGTGAGCGGGTGCGGAGTTCGGCTTGAGTTTGAGCGCCTTGTCGACGAAGCCCTCGGCGGAGAGCAACCGCTCGCGGCGGTCGTCGGACAACCAACTCCCGACAAAGCCCAGGTCGATCAATGCGCGAGCAACCAACGCGTCCACGTTGTCCGGGTCGAGTTCGAGTGCCCGGTCATAGTGAAGACGCGCCTTGTCGAGAAGCGCGACGGTATCGCCTTTATGAGTCATCGCCCGTCCAAGGAAATAGTGATCCATTGAATCGGGGTTGGCAGCGTGCTCGGCGCGCCTCGCCTCGGCGCGCACGAGCTCCTTCCCGAGCGCGTTGGCGAGGCGCGAAACGATCTCGTCCTGCATGTCGAACAGGTCGGCGACCGGATTGTCGAAGCGCTCAGCCCAAATGTACTCGCGGTCTCGGCTTCGAGTAGCTGCACGTTGACGCGCAGACGCTTTCCACCTCGCTGGACGCTGCCCTCGAGCACGTAGCGCACATTAAGCTCGCGGCCGATCCGCCTCACGTCGCCGGCCTTGCCCTTGTAGGTGAAGGCCGTGCTGCGGCCGATGACGAAGGCGCCCTGATCCGCGACAGGTCCGTGGTCAGACTGTCCGTCACGCCGTCGACAAAATACTCCTGCTCCGGATCGCCGCCGATGTTAACGAAGGGCAGGACGACGAGCGACAGGCGCGGCGGCTCGCGTTGCTCGGGGGCGATCGCTTTCGCCTGAGCCGGAGGCGAGACGCTGGGCGCCTCGGACCGCAGGGCGTAGACCCGCATCGGCCGCGCAATGTTCCTGAGCTGCTGCTCGCCAAGATCGGCGAAGCTTTCCTTCACCCGGTCGCGAGCGTGCTCGTAGGCCGCCGCAGACAGGGTGATGCCGCCCGGCTCGCAAATCCCTTCGATCCGCGCGGCGATATTGACCCCGTCGCCCATGAGGTCGCCGTCGCTTTCCTCGATGACGTCGCCGACATGGACGCCGATGCGAAACACGATGCGGCTGGCCTCGGCCACGCCCGCATTGCGCTCGACCATCGCGTTCTGGATTTCGATGGCGCAGCGCACGGCGTCGACCGCGCTGCGGAACTCGATGATCGAGCCGTCGCCGGTGCGCTTGACGATGCGGCCGCGATGGGCGGCGATGGCCGGGTCGACGAGGTCGCTGCGCAGGCCCCGCAGCCGCGCCAGCGTCCGCTCCTCGTCGGCGCCGGCGAGCCGGCTGTAGCCGACGATGTCGGCCACCAGAATCGCCGCGAGTTTCCGGGTCTCGCCCATGCGTCCCTCCGGCGGGAGCAAAAATAGCAGAATTCCAACGCTCTTTGCGCGCCGAAATGATGGTCTCGCTCGGCCCCAACCCTACAAGGAGCGGATGCGCTCTTTTCCTCCTGTCGCGAACGCCTATCCTTCCGGAACCCCAACCTTTCGCATCATTTCGTAAATTCGCTGTCGCCCGGCGAGAAAGACTGGGTTGTCGCTCGGCGCATCGGCGCGGTAGCGGCGGACGGTGAAGGTGGGATCGATGGAAAGCCCTTCCTTCGCCGCGACGCGCGCCTCTTCGAGCCGGCCGAGCCCCGCCAAAGCGGCCGCGAGGTAGAAATGCGCAGGCTGGAAATTCCGGTTGCTCTCGATTGCGTGGCGCAATTGCGGAGCCGCTTCCTCGTCCTTGCCGAGAAACACCTTTGCGATGCCCGCGAAGGCCTCCCAATGATAGGCGGAAGTATCGCGGGGACTGAGCCGCAGCGCGTCCTGGATGTGGGCCTCAGTCTCTTCCAGCTCGCCCGAGAAAGCACTTGGCCAGACCGATCCACGCGTGAGCGGCGGCGAGATTCCGGTCGATCGCGAGCGCCCGCTCGAACTCGGCAATGCCCTGCGCGGCCCGATTTGTATAGATTTGGACGATTCCCAGACACAGGTGTCCCAGCGCCCTTTCGGGCGCGATCGACAGCGCTTTGATCGCGAGCGCTTCGGCCGCCGTCAGGCGCGCCGCGCGGTCGTCGCTCGTATGCGTTGCTGCGAACTGGCAGCCTGTGAGCGCAACCCCGATGATGGCGTCGACGTTGTCAGGATCAAGCGCGAGAGCGCGCTCGAAAAGCCTCCGGGCCTCGGACAGATTGTCTGGGGTAAGGCCTCTGTTGTACCAGCTCATCCCCTGAAAATAGAGGTCCATCGAGTCCGGCTTCGGCGCCCGCTCGGCGCGCCGGGCTTCGGCAATGATGAGCTGTGCGTTGAGGGCGTTCGCGAGGCGGGCGACGATTTCGTCTTGCATGTCGAAAAGGTCCGCGACGGGTTTGTCGAACCGCTCCGCCCAAAGATGATTGCCGCTCTCCGCGTCGATGAGCTGGACGTTCACTCGCATGCGATTGGCCGAGCGCTGGACGCTTCCTTCGAGCGCATAGCGCACGTTGAGCTCGCGCCCGATCTGTCTTCAGGTCGACCGGCCTTGCTCTTGTAGCTGAAGGCGGTGTTCCGCCCGATCACAAGCATCCCGCTCATCTGGGAGAGGTCGGTCGTCAGGCTCTCGGTGACGCCATCGACAAAATAGTCCTGCCCGGAATCGCCCCCGAGATTGGCAAAGGGAAGAACGACGATCGAAAGGTGCGGCGGCCCCGGGTTGGTTACGTCCGATCGGATTGAGACCTCCGCGGAGGGTCCCGAATCGACCTTGGCCTCGTAGATTTGGACCGGACGAGCGATGTTCTTGAGCCGCCTTTCGCCGAGTTCGACAAATCCCTCTTTGATCCTGTCGCGCACCTGCCGATAGGCGTCCTCGGAAAGACAGATCGCGCCCGGCTTCGGCGACGCCTTCGAGCCGCGCGGCGATATTGACGCCGTCGCCCATGAGGTCGCCGTCGCTCTCCTCGACGACGTCGCCGACATGGATGCCGACGCGGAACTCGATCCGGCGTCCGGCGGCACGCCGGCGTTGCGCTCGATCAGGCCGGTCTGCACCTCGATCGCGCAACGCACCGCGTCGACCACGCTGCGGAACTCGATGATGATGCCGTCGCCGGTGCGCTTGACGATGCGGCCGTGATGGGCGGCGATGGCCGGGTCGATGAGATCGCTGCGCAGGCCCCGAAGACGCGCAAGCGTCCGCTCCTCGTCGGCGCCGGCGAGCCGGCTGTAGCCGACGACGTCCGCGACCAGGATCGCGGCGAGCTTTCGGGTCTCGCTCATTGCGTCCTCCCCGGGGCCGGCACGATAGCACGATTTGCAGTTCAAGCCTGCCAAAATCCGTGCGGCGTCGACGCGCTGCCGTCTCCGCCCGGGCCCCGCAATTTACGACCCGAACGCGAACCCATACTGCCGGCCGTGCTTCTCGCCAAAGCGCTGAATGCGCTCGTCATAGGTGACGAGCGGACACGCCAGCTCGATCGCCGTGGCGATCAAGAGTCGGTCGGCCGGGTCGCGATGCTCGAGATGATGGAGCCGATAGCTGCGGCAGGCGGCCCGATGTCCGAGCGGCGCTGCTTCCACGCCGGGGCGCCCGAGAAAGCGCTCGATCCACGCCTCGACCGGATGATCGAGATCGATCCGGCCGGCGTCGACCAGGAGCGCAATCTCCCAGGCGGTGACGGCGCTCATGAGAATCGCGCCGCCGTTCCGCCAGCAATGGTCGATGAGGGCGCGCGTCGATTCGCGCAGACGATCGTCTCCGCTGTCGAGCCAAAGGACGATATGGGTGTCGAGCAGCAGGCGATCGGTCACCGCTCGACCTCCCGGCCGGTCTCGGCGTCCGGCTCGACGTCGAGAGCCGGCGCAACAAGGTCGACGCCGTCACGCACCTTGACCGAGCCGGGATGGGCGCCGAACAGGGAGCCGGCGCGGGCGTTCTCGTCGAGCAGGCGCCGCACGGCCAGTGCGACTGCCTCGGTCTTGTTGCCGTGGGTCAGCTTCCGGGCGGCCTCTTCGATCAGCGCGACGACCTCCGGGCGGTTGATGGTGACCACGTTCGCCATCGCATTTCCCTATCATTACATCTATACTGATATAATGATTTTTCCGGCCGGAAGCAAGCGCCGGAGAGTGACGAAATCGCGCGAGGGCGGCTGACTTCAGGAAAATGGATCTCGGACGTCGAGTGATTCGAACTTCCGAAAATCTCGATCGTTGGTGTAGAGCGTCCGGACGCCATGCTGGAAAAGGATTGTCGCGACGTGGCAGTCGGGGACAAGGTTTCCTCGAACCGACATGTCGCCGGCGACGCGCCTGTAGGCGTCCAGGAAACCATCCAGTTCCGAAATGACCCGCACGTGGGGCAGCGCGACGAGCGCCGCGATGTTGCCGAGCGCTTCGTCAGGCGAGAGCGGCGCAGCGAAGATGCGAGGGTGTGTGGCGATGCGAAGATACGACATTAGCGTCGGCCAGGTCAGGCAAAGGATCTCCGGGCCGGCGGCGCAAGTTTCGACGAAGCGGCGGGCGCGCTCGTGACGGTCGCTCGATCGGTTCGACGCGTAGAGGAGCAGGTTCACATCGACGGAGATAGCTCACCGAGAACCCGCATCCAGGACTGCGTAGACCGCCTCCTTGTCAGAGAGATCGACCAGAGACTTCATGTCCCGGCAAGTCCATCGGAACGACGGCCGCGCGCGCGACGTACGGCGTCGAGCCAGCGCTTCGGCCAGGAGTTCGGAGACAATCGCCCCCATCGACCGGCCCTCCCGCTCGTGCAGCGCCTTGACCTCCCGCAGAATGGGGGCTTCGATATCCAAAGTCGTCCTCATGATGTTTGATGATAGAGAGGGCGACATCAGATGTCAATCTCCGCCGAGGCGTCAGGGAGCAGGCAGAGGCGCTCGGTCGCAACCGGCGCGAAGCCAGGCGCTTCAGTTTTTTTCTTTACAAGCGACTCGAAATGTTCGATATTTGTTCTAATCCGGACAAAAGGCCTCCACCTCATATAGCATGTATAAAATGCAGCTTCGCCGAGGCGGTCGGCGGGCGGGTTAGCGGCCCGGCCCCCTGGCGCTTCTTTGAAGCGCCGCGGACCGCCGGCGAGCGAGCTTATGTCTCTGGCCGAGCGGAGGCGCAATGGGGTCCGGCTGTGACGCCGGCTGGAAATGGCGCCGCAAAGCCTTGAAAAACTTGATTTCGCGGCCGGAAAATGCCCGCCGGGCCAGACTCACTCAAAACCCCCCGGGCGTCCGCCTCAGCCGCACGTAGAGCGCTCCCGATCCGCCATGGGCGCGGCCCGCCTCCTCGAAGCCGAGCACCACCGAGCGCAGGTCGGGCTCGCGCAGCCAATGGGGCGCGAGCCGCCGCAAAACCCCGCGCTCCTGGCCGAGAGGCGCGAGTTCGTCGAGCGGCCCGCCCTTGCCGGTGACGACGATGACGAGCTTCGCCCCGCGCGCCTGCGAATGGCGCAGGAACCCGCGCAGCGCCTGATGGGCCTGGGCCTGGGTCAGGCCATGCAGGTCGAGCGCCCCATCGATCGGCGCGCGGCCGCGGGCGAGCTCGCGCTTGAGGCGCCGCTCGAGCGGCGCGAGCGGCGGAGGGCGGTGTCTTTCGGGCTTCGCAGCCGCGGACGCGGCGGCCGGGGCCGGCGGGGCGGCCGGCTTCGGCGCGAAGGGTCGCGAAGGGGTCGGCAGGCTCGCCCCGCGGCGGCGCGAGACGCTGCGCGCGACCTCGGTCCAGAGCGCGATCTCCTCGTCGCTCAGGCGTCGCAGGCGATGGGGCGGCTGGGCCTCCTTCACGGGCTCTCTCCGACGGGCGACAGCACGGCGAAGCCGCCGCGATGGCGGATCGCTCCGGCGCGCGCGCCGGCCTTATCGCCGCTGCCGAAGAATATGTCGGCGCGGGCGGCTCCGACAATCGCCGAGCCCGTGTCCTGCGCGATCATGAGCCGCCGGAACGGCCGCGCCGACTCGTCGGCCCACGGCAGCTCCGCCTCGATAAAGAACGGCAGGCCGTAGCTCCAGAGGGTCCGGTCGACCGCGATCGACCGCAGGGGCGTCAGCGCCACGCCGGCGCCGGCGACCGGACCGAGGCCGCGGTCGAAGTCCTCGACGAGCCTGAAGAACACGAAGGAGCGGTTGCGGCGCATGAGAGTGAGCCCCTTCTCGCCCTCGCCAAGGCCCGCGGCGCGCAGCCAGGCCTTGAGGGTCGCGAGCGACATCGCGCGCTCGTCGATCTCGCCCGTCTCGATCAGGATGCGCCCAATGGACGTATAGGGCAGGCCGTTGCGGCCGTCATAGGCGAGGCGCGCCCGGCGTCCGTCTGGAAACTCGACCTGAGCCGCGCCCTGCACATGGATCAGAAAGGCTTCCACCGCGTCGCGCACCCAGACGAGGGGATCGCGCCGCTGCCGTTCGATCGCCTCGCGGCCGTCATAAGGCTCCATGAGGCCGTCGCTTCGCATCCTCGCGCCGGTCACGCCCTCGGGAAACCCTTGCGGGGCCTCGCCCGGCGCGAAGCTCACGAGGTTGCGCGGGCGGGCGAGGATCGGCCAGCGGAAGGCCTCGGTCTCTTCGAGCGAGCCCGCGACGCACGGCTCGTAATAGCCGGTGAGGAAGCCGGCCTCGGGGACGACGCGAAAGGGCCGGAACCGGGTTTCGAAAAAGCGCCGCGCCTCCGCCCCGTCCGCGGGAGTCGACGCGAGCGCCGCTCGCGCCGCTTCGAGCAGCGCGAGCGTGGGTCTCCTCGCGGTCCGGGGCCCAGGCTCCCCGCCGACCAGCGCCCGGGCCGAGCGGGCAAAGCAGCGAAAGGCCGAAAGGCAGTCGTCGTCGCCGAAGCCTGCAAGGTCGGCGAACGCGAGCGGTTCGAGACGCGGCGCTTCCGCCGTCAAGGGTCAGCGTTCCGACTGGGTCGCCGTCAGCCGCCAGTTGGGGTCGCGCGAGCGGACGTCGCGTACGAAGGTCCACAAGTCGAGGTGCTCGACGACCTCGCTCGGCGAGCCCTCGACGACGGCGCCCGCGCCGTCGCGCGTGACCGAGACGAGCTTGCTCGCAAAGCGCACGGTGATCTGCACGTTCGGTCCGTCGCGCCGCGCGCCGGCGATCGTCGCGCCGTCGATCGACACCACGGTCGTCGTCATCGTGCGGCCTGCCGCGGCGCGGGCGCGGATCGCCGCGTCGAAGTTGCCGAACGCCTCCGGCGCCATGAGGCCGCGCAAGGTCGCGCTGTCGCCGGCGGCGAAGGCGTTGACGATCATTTCGTAGGCCATCCGCGCCCCCGACAGGAAATCCGGCGCGGCAAAGCTCTGGTCCGCCTCCGCGATCGCGTCGAGACCCATCCATGCGCCGGACTCGGCGACGGACTTCCACCGGTCGCCGGCGGGTGGCAAGGCGGGCTGAAGCGCCGCCGCCTCTGCGGCCGCGTCCCTCGGGGGGACCGCCGGCGCCGGCTGTTCCGGCGCTCTCCGCAGCGGAGCGAGAAGACCGCCAGGCGGCCGCGCTCCGTTATTGCGCGCGCCGAGCACCGAGCGCAACTTGTAGGCGACGAATAGCGCGACCAGCGCAAAGATGACAGTCGGGAGGTCGATTTCCGGCATCGGGTCAAGATCCTGGCGGGCCGCGTTAGCCGAAGGGCCCCGCATCTCCCATAACTAGGCCGATGCGGGCGCTTTGGCTAGGAGCGCCAGGGGGCTTGCGTCAGGCCTGTGGCTCGTCTCATGCCTTTCGGCGACGAAGAGAGCGAGGAAGAGAGCAATGCGGGACACAGGGACGTGACGGGCGACGGCGTCGTCGGCGTGGCCGGGGCCGGGGCCTGGGGAACGGCGCTGGCGAACGCCGCGGCGACGGCCGGACGAAAGGTCGTGCTCTGGGGCCGCGGCGCGGAGCAGATGCGAGAGCTCGAGACGACGCGGCTCAGCGCCAAGCTGCCCGGGATTCGCTTGTCCGCGGCCGCCAGAGCCACGGCCGACCTCGAGGAGCTCGCCCCGTGCGCCGTCATCCTGGTCGCGACGCCGGCGCAGACGACCAGGGACGCGGCGAGGAAGCTCGCCGCCCTGCCGGGGATGACTCCTCTGGTGAGCTGCGCAAAGGGCATCGAACGCGGCACGCACGCCTTCATGACGGAGATTCTGCGGCAGGAAGCGCCGGGCCGGCCGGTCGCGATCCTGTCCGGCCCATCCTTTGCCGGCGACGTGGCCCGCGGGCTGCCGACCGCGGTGACGCTCGCCTGCGCGGACGAGGGGTTGGCGCGATCCCTTTGCCGGCTTCTTCACGGGCCGAACCTCAGGCTCTATCACTCGAGCGACGTTCGCGGGGTCGAGATCGGCGGAGCGGCCAAGAACGTGCTTGCGGTGGCGTGCGGCGTCGCCGCTGGCCGGGGCCTGGGCGCGAGCGCGGGCGCGGCGCTCATCGCGCGCGGCTTCGCCGAGCTGCGCCGGTTCGGCGAAGCCATGGGCGCCAGACCCGTGACGCTCATGGGCCTGTCCGGGCTCGGCGACCTGGTCCTGACCTGCTCCACGGCGCAGTCGCGCAACTTCTCGTTCGGTCTGGCGCTGGGCCAGGGCGAAAGCGTAACGGAAGCGTCCCGGGGTAGGCTCGCCGAGGGCGTCTTCACGGCGCCGGCCTTGACCGAGATGGCTGGAGCGCACGGCGTCGACATGCCGATCGCCGGCTGCGTCGAGGCCATCCTCGACGGCTCGCTCGACGTCCCTGGCGCGGTCGGCGCCCTTCTCGGCCGTCCCCAAAGGGGCGAGGAATGAAAGTGGCCCTTGCTTTTCCATCCGGCTCGCGTATGCCTCGACGATCCGGAGGCCCCCGATGCTGTTTGTCGCCAGGTGCGTCGATAAACCGCACAGCTTGGACAAGCGCATGGAGAACCGTCCGGCGCACCTCGCCTATCTGAACGGCCTCGGCTCGCGGGTGAAAATCGGCGGCGCGCTGCTTGCTGCGCATCACACGACTCCGGTCGGCGCGATGATCATCTTCGGGGCCGAGAGCGAGGATGAGGTCCTCGCTCTCCTCGCCAAGGACCCCTTATTCGTCGGTCGGACTGTTCGAAAGCTTGAGCGTGCGGCCGTGGCGGCCGGGGGTCGGCCAGTCTCTCGTATGAGGCGGCGATGGCGTATTGGCTGTTCAAGAGCGAACCGTCGGCCTGGTCCTTCGAAAGGCTGGCTGGGTGCGGCGTGAAGGGCACCGACTGGAGCGGCGTGCGGAACCATTCCGCCAAGCTCAACATGCAGGCGATGAAGGTCGGCGAGCTCGGCTTTTTCTATCATTCCAACGAAGGCAAGGCGATCGTCGGCGTCGTCGAAGTCTGCGCCGCCTATCGCCCCGACCCGACCGACGCGAGCGGCAAATTCGGCATGGTCGACATCCGCGCCGTCCGCTCGCTTCCTCGCCCGGTCACGCTCGAGGCGGTGAAGGCGGAAAATCGCCTGGCGTCGATGGCGCTGGTCACCAACTCCCGCCTCTCGGTCCAGCCGGTGACCGCGGCGGAATGGGCGGTCGTCTGCGAGATGGGCGGCCTCGACGCCGCGCAGGTTCGCCCCAACCACGCCTCACGGAGGGGTTAAGACCAAAGCATCACCGGCACCGGCTTGTCGGACTTGCTCGCCTTGAGGCATAAGCGCTGTCCAACGGTCTTGCGCGCCGACCGGCTGGCGCGGAGGAATTTCTCGGGAGGAGTCCGTGTCCGACAAGATTTATGACGTCCCCGCCGAATGGGCGAAGCGCGCCTGGGCGAACGAGGCCAAGTACGAGGAGATGTACAAGCGCTCGCTGAGCGATCCGCGGGGTTTTTGGGGCGAGCACGGCAGGCGCATCGATTGGTTCAAGCCCTATACCAAGGTCAAGAACACCTCGTTCGACGCGCACAACGTCTCGATAAAATGGTTCGAGGACGGCGTCACCAACGTCGCCTACAATTGCGTCGACCGCCATCTTGCCACGCGCGCTAACCAGACCGCGATCATCTGGGAGGGCGATGATCCGTCCGAGTCCAAGCACATCACTTACGCTCAGCTCGCCGACGAAGTCGGACACTGGGCCAATGTGCTGAAGAGCCATGGAGTGAAGAAGGGCGACCGCGTCACGATCTATCTGCCGATGATTCCGGAGACGGCCTATGCGATGCTCGCCTGCGCGCGCATTGGGGCGATCCATTCGGTGGTGTTCGGCGGCTTTTCCGCCGACTTGCTCGCCGGCCGCATCGCGGACGCCAAGTCGGAAGTCGTCGTTACCGCGGACGAGGGCCTGCGCGGCGGGCGCAAAGTGCCGCTGAAAGCCAACGCCGACGCGGCCGCCGAGAAGGCCGGCGGCGTCGAGACGATGATCGTCGTCAGACGCACTGGCGGCCCCATCGGATGGACGAGCGGGCGCGACGTCTGGTTGCATGAAGCCAGAAGGGCGGTGACTGCGCATTGCCCGCCGGAGCCGATGAACGCGGAAGATCCCCTGTTCATCCTCTACACCTCAGGTTCGACTGGCGTGCCGAAGGGCGTGGTGCACACGACTGGCGGATATCTCGTCTTTACCGCGATGACGCACCAGTACGTCTTCGACTATCACGACGGCGACATTTACTGGTGCACGGCCGATGTCGGCTGGGTCACCGGCCACAGCTACATCGTTTACGGACCGCTCGCCAACGGCGCGACGACGTTGATGTTCGAGGGCGTTCCGAATTATCCGTCGATGAGCCGCTTCTGGGAGGTCGTCGACAAGCACAAGGTCAACATCATCTACACCGCTCCAACCGCGATCCGCTCGCTGATGGGGGCGGGGGAGGAGCCGGTGAAGAAGACGAGCCGCGCGTCGCTGCGCCTGCTCGGCACAGTCGGCGAGCCGATCAATCCGGAAGCTTGGGAGTGGTATCACCGGGTCGTCGGCGAGCGACGTTGTCCTATCGTCGACACGTGGTGGCAGACCGAGACCGGCGGCATCCTCATTACGCCGCTGCCTGGGGCGATGAAGCTCAAGCCGGGCTCGGCCACTCGGCCCTTCTTTGGCGTCGTACCCGAGATCGTCGACGCCGCGGGCAACGTCTTGGAAGGCGCTTGCCAGGGCAACCTCGTCATCGCCGACGCATGGCCTGGGATGATGCGCACCGTCTACGGCGACCATCAACGCTTCGTGAACACCTATTTCTCCGCTTATCTGGGCAAGTATTTGACCGGGGACGGGGCCCGACGCGACGCGGACGGCGATTATTGGATCACCGGGCAAGTCGACGACGTCATCAACGTCTCGGGCCACCGCATGGGAACGGCGGAAGTCGAGAGCGCGCTCGTCGCGCATCCGAAGGTGTCGGAAGCAGCGGTCGTCGGCTACCCGCACGACATCAAGGGACAGGGCATATACGCCTATGTGACATTGATGGCCGCCGTCGAGCCCACAGAAGAACTGCGCAAGGAACTCGTCGCCTGGGTGCGGAGGGAGATCGGGCCGTTCGCCTCGCCCGACCTCATCCAGTTCGCGCCCGGCCTGCCGAAGACTCGCTCAGGCAAGATCATGCGGCGCATCCTGCGCAAGATCGCAGAAAACGAATACGGCTCGCTCGGCGACACCTCGACGCTTGCTGATCCCTCCGTGGTCGGCGAACTGATCGACAACCGGCAGAACCGCGGCAGGGCCTGAGACTACCAATCGCGCTTGGGCCACCCGTTCACGGGAAGCAATAGGCGAGGCGCAAGACCGGAGCCGGAATCGCATCAAGGCGCTACCGACAGCTCCTGTGCTTGTTCGATCTTGGTCGCCAAGATGACGGCCTGCGTGCGGCTTTCGACGCCGAGCTTCTGCAAAATGGCGGAAACATGCGCCTTCACGGTCGCCTCGGAGACGCTGAGCTCATAGGCGATCTGCTTGTTGAGCAGACCCTGCGACAGCATCATCAGCACGCGGATTTGCTGCGGAGTGAGGGATGCGAGGCGGCGCGCCAAATCGCTCGATGCACGGTTCGGCTGTGCGCCTGGATCGAAATCGGGCGGCGTCCACCGGCCGCCGTCGAGCACCTGCGCGATCGCGTCCCGCATCGTCTCCGGCGACTGCGATTTCGGAATGAAGCCCGCCGCGCCGAATTCCAGGCAGTGGCGGACCACGGCGCGATCCTCGTTGCCGGAAACGACGATGACCGGGGTCGAGGGACGCTCAGAGCGGAGGAACAGGAGTCCCGAGAAGCCTCGGACCCCCGGCATCATCAAGTCGAGCAGCACGAGGTCCGTATCCGGCGAGGCTTCGAGCGCCGCAGCCATGCTGTCGAAATCATGGGCCACGGCGATCTCGGCCCCCGGCGCGGCGGCGAGCACCGCCTCTCGCAGCCCGCCGACCACGAGCGGATGATCATCCGCAATCAGGACGCGCACACGATCGGCAGTCATCACACCCTCCGCCGCCAGCCGGCTGGCTTCGCGAGAATCGCCTAACGGAGCGTCATTGTCACGTCTCGTCAAAGAGGGCCACTTTTTCGTTTACACGCCGTCTGGCTTTGGCAGCTGCCCCAGCTGGCGCAGCCCTTCCGCAATCGCGATCGTCGCGGCGACGCCAACATTGAGCGAGCGGAGCGGCGGGCGGATGGGAATGCGCAGTCTCGCATCCGCCGCGCCGGCGACGCTCGGAGGAACCCCCGCCAATTCGCGGCCGACCAGGATCACGTCGCCCCAACGAAATCCGTAGTCCCACAGATTTGTCTCGCCCTTGGCGGTCAGAAGCACCAGTCGACGCTTCGTCCCCTCGCGCCACGCCTCGAACTTTTCCCAGGAATCGTGAACGGTGATCGAGACGGCGTTGAGGTAGTCCATTGCCGCCCGCCGAAACCGGCTGTCTCCAAACCGAAAGCCGGACGGCTCGATGATCGCCGCATCGACGCCAAGACAGGCGCAGGTGCGAAACATCGCCCCGGCGTTCTGAGCGATGTCTGGTTCATAGAGGGCGAGAAGGAGCGGCGCGGTCGGCTGGTTCATGTTGGGGTGCGATACTATGCACGGGAGTAAACAAAGGCGTTCCCTTGAGAGGCCGAGCGTGCGGCGAACGCGACGAAATGCCCGGCGCTTCGACGCTTGCTGCTATAGACAAGCAAAACGATCGATGCGAAAAGCCGCGTCGATCGTGAGCCGACGCCGCCCGGCGCCGGCCCATTCGACGCCGGGAGAGCGCCCGGCGCAGTCGTCGGCGGGCCAATCTGACATGAAAGGCCGCGGCTGAATGCGCGACGGCCTATGCCGCGTGCAACGAACGGAGTTTGGGGGTTGGATGTCCGGCGCGGCGACGATCGAAATGCCCAATCGCAGAGATTTCCTTTTTCTGGCGACCGGCGCGGTCGGCGCCGTCGGCATCGCGGCGATCGCTTGGCCGTTGGTCGACCAGATGAATCCGGACGCCTCCACGCTCGCCATGTCTTCGATCGAGGTCGACCTCAATGCGATCCCCGAGGGGCAGATCGTCACCGTCAAATGGCGCGGCGGGCCGGTCTTTGTGCGACACCGGACGAAGAAGGAGATCGAAGAGGCGCAGAACGTCAATCTCAGCGAACTGCGCGATCCGCAGACCGACGCCCAGCGCGTCAAGAAGCCGGAGTGGCTGATCGTGGTCGGCGTCTGCACGCATCTCGGCTGCGTGCCGCTCGGTCACGAGGGCACATACGAAGGCTGGTTCTGTCCTTGCCACGGATCGATGTACGACACCTCGGGCCGCATCCGCCAAGGCCCCGCACCGCTAAATCTCGCGGTGCCGGAATACACGTTCCTCAGCGACACGAGAGTGAAGATCGGCTGATTCGCCCGACGGCGGCGGCGCCGTCCTTTCGAACAACGCAGTGCAGAGAATGATGCCATGAGCGGTCCCTCCACCTACGTCCCCAAGAGCGCGATCGGGCGCTGGTTCGAAGCGCGTCTGCCCTTGATGAGCCTGATGCATTCCTCGTTCGTGGCCTATCCGGTGCCGCGCAACCTCAACTACATGTGGACGTTCGGCGCGATTCTGTCGTTCATGCTGATTGCGCAGATCCTCACCGGCGTGGTGCTCGCCATGCACTACGTGCCCTCGGCGACCGAGGCGTTCGCCTCGATCAATAGCGACATCATGCGGAATGTGAATTACGGCTGGCTGATCCGCTACATGCACACGAACGGCGGGTCGATGTTTTTCCTCGCCGCCTACATCCACATGTTTCGAGGCTTCTACTACGGCTCGTTCAAGCCGCCGCGCGAGGTGCTCTGGATCCTCGGCGTCATCATTTACTTTCTGATGATGGCGACCGCGTTCATGGGATATGTCCTGCCCTGGGGGTCGATGAGCCTCGCCGGCGCGACCGTCATCACCAACCTCGTCTCCGCCGTCCCGCTCGTCGGAACTGGCCTTGCCCACTGGCTTTGGGGCGGCTACGCGGTCGGCGGGCCGACCCTCACCCGCTTCTATTCGCTCCACTACCTGTTGCCCTTCGTCATCGCCGCTTTCGTCGCGCTGCATGTCTGGGCGCTGCACGTCACCGGACAGAACAATCCGGACGGGGTCGAGGTGCAAAACGTGGACCGTGACACGGTGGCGTTCACGCCGTACGCAACAATGAAGGACGTCCTTGCGCTGTCGATATTTCTGATCCTGTACGCTTGGCTGATTTTCTACATCCCCAACTATCTGTTGGATGCGGACAACTCGATCCAGGCGAATCCGCTGGTCACGCCATCGCACGTGGTGCCGGAATGGTATCTGCTTCCGTTCTACGCTATTCTGCGCGCCATTCCGAACAAGCTCATGGGCGTGATCGCTTTGTTCGCGGCGATCGTCGTGCTTGCGCTCGTGCCGTGGCTCGACCGCTCGCCGGTCAAGTCGGCAAAGTACCGTCCGGCTTATCGCTTCTTCTTCTGGGTGTTCGTCATCGTCTGCGTCGTCCTGGGCTGGCTCGGATCTCAGGTGCCGACCGAGGGCCTGACGCTGATCGCGCGAATTTGCACCGTGGGCTATTTCGGCTTCTTCCTCGTGATCATGCCGCTGCTCAGCTTCATCGAGAAGACGAAGCCGATTCCGGCCTCGATCGCCGACGCGGTGCTGGCGAAGAAACCCGCCGCGGTCCAGGCGTGAACGGCGACCGATCCCGAGAGTAGACGACAATGACCCGCTTTAAGATCACAGCCTTTGCCTCGGCCGCCCTTACGCTTGCCCTCGCCGGCAGCTTCGCGCTCGCCCAGGAGGAGAGCGAGCAGCCCAAGCCGCCGCGCCAGGAATGGAGCTTCGCCGGCATGTTCGGCACGTTCGATCAGGCGCAGCTGCAGCGCGGCTTCCAGGTTTACAAGGAAGTCTGCAGCAACTGCCACGCGCTCACTATCCCGTTCCGCTCCCTGGCGGAGCCGGGCGGCCCGGGCTACACCGAGGACCAGGTGAAGACGCTGGCTGCTAGCTATCAAGTCACCAACGCCGAGCCCAACGACAAGGGCGAGATTTTCAAGCGTCCGGGCACTCCGGCTGACGATTTTCCGCTCCCGGAGGCCTATCCGAACGATCAGGCCGCGGCCGCGGCCTTCGGCAAGGCGCCGCCGGACATGAACCTGCTCGCCAAGGCGCGCAAATACGAGCGCGGATTCCCGTGGTTCGTCTTCGACGCGCTCCCCGGCCTCGAATATCAGGAGATCGGGGCCGACTATATCGATGCGATTCTCAACGGCTACACGAAGCCTGACGACCCGCAGTGGAACCTCTACTATCCGGGCCACAAGATCGCGATGCCGCAGCCGATCACGGACGGCGCGGTCAAGTACGCCGACGGCACCCCGCCGACGCTGACGAATTACGCCAAGGACGTCGCCGCCTTCCTGACCTGGGCGGCGGAGCCCAACCTCGAAGAACGCAAGAAGATCGGCCTCAGAGTGATGCTGTTCCTGTTTGTGCTGGCCGGGCTGCTCTACTTCACCAAGAAACGGGTCTGGGAAGCGGTTCACTGAGCGGACCGCCCTCCACACTATCGCCGACGACCGCGACTTTCGCCGGCATGGGCTGTTTCGGGAGCCGATGACAGCGTAGCCATCCGTCGCAGGACGACGGTCGATAGGCGGGCGCCGCAAAGGGGAGGAGCATGATGAAGGCGATAGTCGGAGTGATCGGCGGGTCGGGCGTCTATCACCTTCCCGGACTAAAGGATCTGCGCGAGGAAAAAGTGTCGACCCCGTGGGGCGAGCCGTCCGACGCGCTGCGCTTCGGCCGCATCGCGAAGACGGACGCCGTCTTCCTCGCCCGTCATGGCCGCGGCCACCGCTTCTCCCCCTCCACGATCAACTATCGCGCCAACATCGACGCGCTGAAGAGGGCCGGCGTCACAGACATCATCGCGCTTTCCGCCTGCGGTTCGTTCCACCGGGAACTCTACCCGGGCGTGTTCGTGATGATCGACCAGTTCATCGACCGCACCTATCTGCGCCAGTCGAGCTTTTTCGGCGCCGGATGCGTGGCGCACGTGTCGATGGCGCATCCCGTCGCTCCGCTCCTGCGCAGGCGCCTGCTCGCCGCCGCCGAAGCCGAGGGCATCCCCTGCCGCGACGGCGGGATCTATGTCTGCATCGAAGGGCCGCAGTTCTCGTCGCTCGCGGAGTTGCTCGGCTATCAGGCCGGAGGCGCGGACGTCATCGGCATGACCGGGGCCACCGAGGCGAAGCTCGCGCGCGAAGCAGAGATCTCCTATGCGACCGTCGCCATGGTGACCGACTACGACTGCTGGCACGAGGAGCACGACGCGGTGGATGTCGCGGCGGTCGTCAAGGTGATGGCCGACAACGCGGACAAGGCGGCGGCGCTCATCGCACGAGCGGTGAGCGACTTTCCGGCCGAGCACGAGGCATGCCCGATCGGGTCCGATCGCGCGCTCGAACACGCCGTGATCACGCATGCGGACGCCCGCGACCCTGACCTCGTCAAAAACCTCGATGCGGTCGCCGGCCGGGTGCTGCGAACGGCCTGAACCGCTTGCGCAAACCGTCACGTTCGCTCTAGAAGGCGCCGCCGGTCGAGCTTGGCTCGTCGACTGCGGATCGAGCGGAAAT
Organism: uncultured Alphaproteobacteria bacterium; assembly: GCA_963819255.1. Taxonomy (GTDB): domain Bacteria; phylum Pseudomonadota; class Alphaproteobacteria; order Rhizobiales; family Beijerinckiaceae; genus Roseiarcus. The sequence continues at coordinate 104,055 of CAWFVS010000040.1, read as the reverse complement.
CATGATCAAAAATGCGTTCGAGCGCCTGCTGTTTCTCGCCCGGTTCCTGCTCACGCCGCTCTATCTCGCGCTTGCGGTGAGCCTGCTGGTCCTGGTCGGCAAGGCGATACTGCACCTCTACGAGCTTTTCACCCAGTTCTCGAGCCTGAACGACGAGGGCATTCTGCTGATGGAACTGGGGATCGTCGACATGACGCTGACCGCCTCGCTCGTCGTCATCGTGTTTCTCTCCGGCTATACCAACTTCGTTGCGCCAGTCTTGATGCGCGCGCGCGACGGGCGGCCGCATTGGATCGCCGAGATTGATTTCGGCGAATTGAAGCTGAGGCTCATGGCCTCGATCGTCGCGATCTCCGCGATCAAGCTGCTCGAGGGCTTCATGGAGATCGGCCATGTCAGCGACCGGGAGCTCGGTTGGCTGGTAGGCATCCACCTCGCTTTCGTCGTCTCGGCCTGCCTGCTGGCGCTGGCCGATCGACTCGGCCACCGCTCCCGCACCACGCCCGGCAACGGCGCCGAGGGAGTCTGAGCGCTACTTCTCCAGCACGACGGTTCGGCACTCGGGCGGCAGCTGCGCCATCGTGATCGGCGGCTTCGGTTTGCCGGGGGCCGGATGCAGCGCCTCGTCGGTGAACCACCAATCGAGCGACTTGTCGCAGCCGTCGCCGGGCGGCAGGGGGTCCTGCGGCTCGCAGGTCGTCTCGCCCGCCGGGCATTTGATGCGGATATGAAAATGGTAGTTGTGGCCCCAGTAGGCGCGCACCTTGTTCATCCAGGGCTCGGCCCTGTGGGTCTCGCACAGCGCCTTCTTGATCGCCGCGTTGACGAAGATGCGGTCGACTTGGGGCTCCTCGGCGGCCGCCTCGATGATCCCGGCCTGCGCCTCCGACCAGTGCGACCGGTCGACCGACAGTCCGTCGTCCGTCACCATGTTGACCGCCGACATCTCCTCGCGCTCCGCGCGGCTCAGCGTATGGTCGGGCATCGGCGTCAGCCAGACGTCGGCGTCGAGGCCGACCTGATGCGAGGCGTGGCCGGTCAGCATCGGCCCGCCGCGCGGCTGCGAGATGTCGCCGACCAGGATGCCGTTCCACACGCCCTCCGCCTTCGCATTGCGGGAGAAGCGCTCGAGGAAGCTGATCATCGCGGGATTGCCCCACATGCGGTTGCGCGAGAGCCGCATCACCTGCCACGACTTGCCGTCGACCGGCAGCGCCTTGGCGCCGGCGAGACAGCCCCGCCAGTAGTAGCCGATCGAGCGGGCCTTGGCCTCGATCGGCGTCAGCGCGCGGCCGAACGCCTGCTTCGCCGGGAGCCTCGGGTCGGCCGGGTTGGCGAGCGGAGGCAGGGGCTTGGGGTCGAGGGTTCCCTTGTCCTGCGCCTGGGCGGGGGAAACGCAGACCGCGGCGAGCGCAAGACCGGACCAGAACAAACGCATGCCCAACTCCACAGAGACCTCGCCGCCGTTTCCCACAGGCGGCTTCAAGAGTCCGTTAGCCGGCGCCGCTTTGCCGAACGCTGGCGTCGATTTCGTGACCGGCCGGCGGTCTGTCCCTTCTCCCCGCCTGCGGGGAGAAGGTTAGGATGAGGGGCATGGCCCTGCCCCTCACGACCCCGGCCCTCTCCCCGCAAGCGGGGCGAGGGGGCACATGAAAAAGGTCTTTCGAGGCCGCCTGCGGATTGTTAAGGATCGTTTCGATGCGGGGACCCCTTCTGTTGCGACCGCCGTTGGCCGGCCTTAGCGTGAGCGCGGCGCTCTTCTTGGCGAGCTGCGCCGCTCCACCGACCGCGCCGCCGCCAGGCGGAAAGGTGCAGGGCATGACCTCGATCGACGGGGCGAACGTCGAATACGCGGCGTTCCAGAACTCGGCTTTCCCCTATCGGGGCCTGATCCCGAACGACCAGGAGACGGGCAAGACGCGCCCCTTCCTCGACGTCGACGACAACGGCCGGCTCGGCCATTCGAGCCCGCGCGGCGGCCTCCTGTGGGAGGACCAGACCTACAACGACCGCACCGTCCTGCTCGCCGCGCCGCAGTCCTTCGACCCTCGCCGGCCCGGCGTCATCATCGTGTTCTTCCACGGCAACATGGCGACGCTCGAGCGCGATGTCGTCGCCCGCCAGCAGATCGTCCGCCAGCTCGCCGAACTCGGGCCTCAACGGCGTTCTCGTCGCCCCGCAGCTCGCGCTCGACGCACCCAACTCGAGCGCCGGAAAATTCTGGTCGCCAGGCGGCTTCGCCGCCTTCCTCAACGAGGCCGAGGGCAAGCTCGGCGACTTCTATCCGAACGCACGCGGCGCCTTCCGGCGCATGCCAGTCGTCATCGTCGCCTACAGCGGCGGCTACCTGCCGGCCGTCTATTCGCTGACCGTGGGCGGAGAATTGGGACGGCTGCGCGGCGTCGTGCTGCTCGACGCGCTCTACGGGGAGAAGGACAAGTTCGTCCGCTGGGTCGAGGGCGCCGGCCGCGACGCCTTCTTCGTCAGCGCCTATTCGACCTCCTCGCGCGACGGCAACATGGCGGTCGAGGCCGAGCTCCAGCAGGCGGGCTTCCCCGTGCAGAACGAGTTGCCCGCGACGCTCGCGCCCGGCAAGATCGCCTTCGTCGACGCGGGATCCGTCGACCATGCCGACTTCGTCACCTCCGCCTGGGGCGGCGCGCCGCTGCGGGACATTTTCTCCCGCATCCGCTAGGGGGCGTTTCCGGGCGCGAATTCAACGTTTTCAAGCCCGGCGACATTTTCGGCGGTTGGCACTTCCGGCGCCGCCGCGCCCGAGCGAGCGGGCGTCCAAGGATCGCAACTGAGTGTCACCGGTGCTCCCGGCGTTCCGGCCACGGTGGTCGCCCGAGGCGCTAGGACAAGCGCTTTCGGGATGAACTGCCCACGTGGCATCCTCTCAAAGCCTTCGCCCTCCTGCAGGAGGGCGAAGGCGCGCTGGAGGCGGAGCGCGCGGAAGGGGACGAAGCGGTCATGAGGCGCCGATGAGGTCCGAGGCGCGCCTGACCCAAACGGCAGCTACGCCGCCGGCGCGTCGAGCCGGATCGACGTGCGGATCTCGTCGTAGTCCGCCCTCAAGAGCCTGCCCTCGCGCTCGATCAGACCGACTTCCTCGAGCGCCTTCACGTCCTCGTGCACGCGCTTGAAGTCCCAGCCGAGTTCGCAAGCGAGCGCGCGGATGCTGGTCGCTGGCTCCCGATGCAGGCGGCGCAACAGCTCGTATCGCTTGTCGGTCATGCGGGAGGCGAGCGCCGACCAGGAAACGAACGTGATGTTGTCTTCCGCCTCCACCGGCTCGCCGCGTTCGGCGCGCCGCCAGACGTCCGCCACACGCGCGGCCGCCTCCTCGAGCGTTCCACCCATGATGATCTTCTTTTGCATTATCGCCTCCGGATAGCTTCGACTTCAGACGTGAACTGCGCCAGCAGTCGCTCGATCGACGTAAACAAGAGGGGTCAGCCCGCGCGCGCCCGCTCGGATTTGCGAAGATCCTTCTTCGAGATCTTTCCGACCGGCGTCTTCGGCAATTCGTCGCGGATCTCGAGCGCGCCGATCATCTCGTGCTTGCCGAGCCTGTCCCTGAGGAAGTCCTTCAGCGCTTCGAGCGTCAGCGGCGGCGCCCCGGCCTTGAGCTTGACGAAGGCTTTTGGCGTTTCGCCGCGGTAGGCGTCGGGAACGCCGATGACGCTGACTTCCTCGACCGAAGGGTGCCGGTAGATCGCCTCCTCGATGTTGCGCGGATAGACGTTGAAGCCGCCAACGATGAGCATGTCCTTGGTGCGGTCGACGATGTAAATGTAGCCGTCCTCGTCCATCACGCCGACGTCGCCGGTGCGGAAGAAACCGTCGGCCGTGAAGGCCGCGGCGGTCTCCTCCGGCTTCTTCCAGTAGCCCTTCATCACGTTCGGGCCCTTGACGCAGATTTCGCCGCGCTCCCCGGGCGCGACCTCGCGGGACGGGTCGACCACGTCGACGAACTTCATCTCGACGCGCGGCATGGGAACGCCGCAGGAGCCCGGTCTCGGCGCGGCGGCGCGCGGCGTGAACGTGCCGACGGGCGAGGTTTCCGACATGCCCCATCCTTCGGTGAGCCGGCAGCCGGCGAGAGCCTGAAACGTCTGCTGCACCGCGACCGGCAGGGGCGCGCCGCCCGAAGCGCAGAACTTGAGCGAGGAGAAGTCGAACGTCTCGACGCCCGGGAGGCTGAGCAGGGCGACATGCATCGTCGGCACGGCGGGAAAGACGGTGATTTTCTTGAGCGCGATGTCCTTCGCCACGGCGGATGGGTCGAAGCGCGGATGGAGGACGAGCTCGGCGCCCAAGCGCAAAGCGAGGATCATCACCGCCGAAAGCGCGTAGATGTGAAAGAGAGGCAGGACGCAGAGGGTGCGTTCCTCGCCTTCCACCATGCTCGGCGGATCTGTGCGCGTCGCGGTCTCCGTGTATTGCGCGCAGGCTGCCGTCAGATTGGCGTGGGTCAGCATTGCGCCCTTGGGCGAGCCGGTCGTGCCGCCGGTGTATTGGATGACGGCGATCGCTTCCCTCGGATCGCCGATGTCGCGGGCGAAATAGCGCCCGTTGTTTCGATGAGGTCGCGGAACGCGACGATCCGCTCGTCTCGCCTGACCTCCGACAGCATGTTCTGCGCCGTCATGAACGCCTTCGCCGGCCCCGGCGCGAGCGCGTATTCGGCGAAGTCACCGACGACGAGTTTTTTGAGACGCGTCGAAGCGAGGAGTTTCTCCGCCTGCGGGTAGAGCGAGGCGACGTCGAGGGTGACGAGGATGTCCGTCTCGCTGTCCTCGATCTTGAGCTCGAGCGTGCGAAGCGCGTCGAGCGGCGAATAATTGACGACCGTCCCGCCGGCCTTGAGCACGCCGAAGAAAGCGATCGGGTAATGCGGCGTGTTCGGCAGATAGAGGCCGACGTGCACGCCGGGCCCGACCCCGAGCTTCTGGAAGCCCGCGGCGGCGCGCTCGGCGAGCGCCTCGAGCTCCGCGTAGGTAACGCGCTTGTCCATGAACTCGAGCGCGGGGAGCAGGCCGAAGCGCCGGGCCGCCTCACTGAGAATGCTTTGAACGGGCTTCGGTTCGATCGGCAGGTCCCAGCGCACGCCGGCGGGGTAGGACTTCAACCACGGCTGTGCGTTCATGCTTTGCGGCTCCGCGCTTCCTGCCCATTGTCCTGTCGCCCCCGTCGCTTGCGGGGCGCAATCCTCAGATATGCAGCGGCTTCCCCAACGCCTTCAGCGCCGCCTCGTGGAACGCCTCGCTCTCGGTCGGGTGGGCGTGGATGGTGCCGGCGACGTCTTCCAGCCGCGCCCCCATTTCGAGCGCGAGGGCGAAGGCGGAGGAGAGCTCGGAGACGCCCGAGCCCACCGCGTGGATGCCGAGCACGACATGGTTGTCGGCGCGCGCCGCGATCCGCACGAACCCTTCGTCCGCCTGCTTGGTCATCGCGCGGCCGTTGGCGCGGAAGGGGAAAAGGCCGGTGACGATTTCGCCGTGCGCCGCCTTGGCAGCCTCGGGCGACAAGCCGACGGCGACGATCTCCGGGTCGGTGAAGCAGATCGCGGGGATGGCCCGGTGATCGAAGGCGCGCCGCTCCCCGGCGATGATCTCGGCGACCATCTCGCCCTGCGCCATCGCGCGATGGGCGAGCATCGGCTCGCCGGTTACGTCGCCGACCGCCCAGACGTTGCGCATCGAGGTCGCGCACTTGTCGTCGATGCGGATGAAGGGCCCGGCCATGGTCAGGTCGAGGCTCTCGAGGCCGAAGCCGGCGGTGCGCGGCCGGCGGCCCACCGCGACCAGGACTTTTTCCGCGGCGACCGCCTTCTCGACGCCGTCGGCGCCGGCGACCCTGAGCGCGCCCTTGGCGAAGCCGAGCGCCCTTGCCCCGACCATGGTCCCGATGCCGAGATCGGCCGTCCGCCGGGCGACCGGCTGGGTCAGCTCCTCGTCGTAAAGCGGCAGGATTTTCGGCAGCGCCTCGACGAGGGTGACCTTGGCGCCGAGCTTGGCGAAGGCCATGCCGAGCTCCATCCCGATATAGCCCGCCCCGACGACGGCGAGCGTCTCGGGCACCTTCGTCAGCGCCAGCGCCTCGGTCGAGGAGAGGACGTCCTCGCCGTCGAACGGCAGCGCCTCGAGAGCCAGCGGCTCGGAGCCGGTCGCGATCAGGAGATGTTCGCAGGCGACCCGCTGATCGCCGGTGTCGGCGTGGGCGATCGCGCTCTTGCCGTCGACGATGGTGGCCCGTCCCTTCAACGAGCGCACGCCCGCCTTCTTGAGGAGCGCGCCGACGCCGGTCGCGAGCCGCGCGACGATCGCATCCTTCCAGGCGATCGTCTTGGCGAAGTCGAGCGTGGCAGCGGCGAGGGTCAGGCCGAGCGCGTTCAAGGCATGCGGGTCGAAAAGCGCATGCGCGGCGTCGGCGGCATGGATGATCGCCTTCGAGGGGATGCACCCGACATGAAGGCAGGCCCCGCCGAACCGTCCGTCCTCGACGAGGACCGTGTCGAGCCCGAGCTCGCCGGCGCGGATCGCCGCGACATAGCCGCCGGGGCCGCCGCCGATGACGAGAACTTTGCAGCGAAGCTCGTTCATTCAGTCCTCTTCATTTGCGCCGCGACGCTTGCCCTCATCCGGCCGGCTGCGCCGGCCACCTTCTCCCGCAAGCGGGAGAAGGGAACGCGCGCCGGGTGAGGCGAAGTTCCCCGGAGTCTTCAGCGATGATCAATCCTCGATGAACAGCGCGGCCGGCGCTTCGAGAAGGGCGCGCACGCGCTGGATGAAGATCGCCGCGTCGTGGCCGTCGACGATCCGATGATCGAACGACGACGACAGGTTCATCGTCTTGCGCGGGACGAAGCCGCCGTCACGCCATGCGGGCCTGACCACGATCTTGTTGACGCCGACGATCGCCACTTCCGGGCGGTTGACGATCGGAGTGGAGGCCACTCCGCCGAGTGCGCCGAGCGAGGTCACCGTGATCGTCGAGCCGGCGAGCTCCTCGCGTTGCGCGACGCCCTGGCGCGCCGCCTCGGTGACGCGGCGCATCGCCCGCGCCGCCTCGTAGAGGCCGAGCGTCTCGGCGTGGCGGACGACCGGAACCATGAGCCCGTTCGGCGTCTGCGTCGCGACGCCGAGATGGACCGCGCCGAACCGCGTGATCGCGTCGTTGTCGTCGTCGTAATGCGCATTGACCTGCGGAAAGTCGGCGACGGCTTTGACGACGGAGAGCATCAGGAAAGGCAGGATGGTCAGCCTGGGCCGCTCTTCGGTCGCGCGGGCGTTCAGCGCGGCGCGCAGCTCCTCGAGAGAGGTGACGTCGACTTCCTCGACATAGGAGAAATGCGCCACCCGGCGCGACGACTCGGCCATGTTCTGGGCGATGCGCCGCCGGAGGCCCGCGACCTTGATCGTCTCGACGGCGAGGTTCGGCTGCCGGCCCGGCGCCTTTGCCGGCGCCTCGGGCGGCCGGGCGATGAAGGCGTCGAGATCATCGTGGGTGATCCGCCCCGCCGGCCCCGTCCCGCGCACGAAGCGCAGGTCGACGCCCGCCTCGCGCGCCCTGAGCCGCACGGCGGGCGAAGCGAGCGGCTTCTCGCCGGCCGGCCGCGGCGCGCCGCGTTGCGGCTCGATCGGCGAGGGTCGGGGCGGCGGAGCTTCCGCGGGCGCGGGCGAAGGCGCCTCCGCGCGCGGCGCCTCAGCCGCGGCGGGCGGCGGCGGAGGCTTGGCAGGCGCGCGCGCCTCGGCCCGGGCGGCGCCCTTCGCGACCCCCTTCGGCGGCGGCGGAGGCGGCGAATCCGGCAGGCCCGGCGCGTCGATGCGGATCAGCTCGGCCCCGACCGCGAGCACGTCGCCGATCCCGCCGCCGAGAGCGATGACCGTGCCGGCGACCGGCGTCGGGATCTCGACCGTCGCCTTGTCGGTCATCACCGCCGCGACGACCTGGTCCTCGCGCACGAGATCGCCGACCTTGACCGACCATTCGACGATCTCGGCCTCGGCCACCCCTTCGCCGACGTCGGGCATGCGGATCGAGCGCGCGCCCATTTCTCAGGCCTCCATCGCTTTGACGAGCGCCCGGCCGACGCGCGCCGGCCCCGGGAAATAGTCCCATTCCTCGGCGTGCGGATAGGGCGTGTCCCAGCCGGCGATGCGCTCGATCGGCGCCTCGAGCGCATAGAAGCAGCGCTCGGCCACCTGGGCCGCGAGCTCGGCGCCGAAGCCCGAGGTCAGCGTCGCCTCGTGGACGATGACGCACCGGCCGGTCTTCTCGACCGAGGCGGTGATCGCGTCGATGTCGAGAGGGACGAGGGTGCGCAGGTCGATGATTTCGGCGTCGACGCCGGTCTCCTCGGCGGCGGCCTCGGCGACATGGACCATGGTGCCGTAGCAGAGCACGGTCACGGCCTTGCCTTCGCGGCGCACCGCCGCTTTGCCGAGCGGCACCACATAGCGCCCCGCCGGCGCCTCGCTCAAGGGATGCTTCGCCCAGGGCGTCACCGGCTGGTCGGGATGGCCGGAAAACGGACCGTTGTAGAGCCGCTTCGGCTCGAGGAAGATCACCGGGTCGTCGTCCTCGATCGCGGCGATCAGGAGGCCCTTGGCGTCGTAGGGGTTCGATGGGATGACGGTCTTGAGTCCGCACACATGGGTGAAGAGAGCCTCCGGGCTCTGGCTGTGCGTCTGGCCGCCGTAGATGCCGCCGCCGCACGGCATGCGGATGACGATCGGAGCGGAAAAATCGCCGGCCGAGCGGTAGCGCAGCCGCGCCGCCTCCGAGACGATCTGGTCGTAGCCCGGGTAGACATAGTCGGCGAACTGGACCTCCGCGACCGGCCGCAGGCCATAGGCGCCCATGCCGATCGCGACGCCGACGATGCCCGATTCGTTGATCGGCGCGTCGAAGCAGCGCGACTTGCCGTACTTGCGCTGCAGGCCGTCGGTGCAGCGGAAAACGCCGCCGAAGTAGCCGACGTCCTCGCCGAACACGACGACGCGCTCGTCCTCGGCCATCTTGCAATCCATCGCGTCGCGGATCGCCTCGACCATGGAAAGGCGCGGCATGGGGCTATGCTCCCGCGCGGGTAAAGGACGCAGGCGGGTCTCCTCCCCCCTTGCGGGGGAGGCCGGGAGGGGGGTCGGGCCATGCGCTTGTCGTTTGCGCGCGGTGACGAAGCCCCTTGTCCGCGGTCCGCGAGACCCCCCACCCCGTCCCGCCCCCACAAGGGGGGCGGGAGCGCAAATGGCCGCAGTCAGCGGAGGTCAAGTCCGCGGAGATCATTCGCGCCATGTCACACTCCCAGCTGTTGACGCTGCTCGCGCAAATGGCGCGGCATCTGCCGAAAGACGTCCTCGAACATGGTGGCGGTGCTCGGCTTCGGGCCGTCGTGCAGCGTGCCGTGACCTTCCGCCTCTTTCGCCGCATCGAGCACTTCCGCGTCGACCTCGGCCTGCATCTGCTTGTGCCGCTCCTCGCTCCACTCGCCGTGGAGGACGAGATGGGTCTTCAGGCGCTCGACCGGATCGCCGAGCGGCCAGGCCGCCCACTCGTCCTTCGGCCGGTATTTCGACGGATCGTCGGACGTCGAATGGGCGCCGGCGCGGTAGGTGACCCATTCGATGACGGTCGGGCCGAGATTGGCGCGCGCCCGGTCGACCGCCCATTTCGAGACGGCGTAGACCGCGAGATAGTCATTGCCGTCGACGCGCAGCGAGGCGATGCCGTAGCCGTGCGCGCGGGCGGCGAATTTGGCGCTCTCGCCGCCGGCGATCCCCTGGTAGGAGGAGATCGCCCATTGGTTGTTGACGATGTTGAGGATGATCGGCGGCCGATAGACGGAAGCGAACACGAGCGCCGAATGGAAATCGGTCTCCGCCGTCGCGCCGTCGCCGATCCAGCCCGAGGCGATCTTCGTGTCGCCCATGATCGCCGAGGCCATCGCCCAGCCGACGGCTTGCGGATATTGGGTGCCGAGATTGCCGGAGACGGTGAAGAAGCCCGCCTCCTTCGACGAGTAGAGCCCCGGAAGCTGGCGGCCCTTGAGCCGGTCCTTCTCGTTTGAGAAGATCTCGCACATCATGTCGACCAGCGGATAGCCGTGGGCGATGAGCAAGCCCTGCTGGCGGTAGGTCGGAAAGCACATGTCGCCCGGGGCGAGCGCCTTGCGGTGGGCGCAGGCGACCGCCTCCTCGCCGAGGCAGGTGATGTAGAACGACGTCTTGCCCTGCCGCTGCGAGAGCAGCATGCGCGCGTCGAAGGCGCGGGTCAGCATCATGTCGCGCAGGCCCTTGCGCAAGTCCTCGGCCTTGAGCCCCTCCGCCCAGTCGCCGACCGCATCGCCCTTGTCGTCGAGCACGCGGATCATCGTATAGGCGAACTCGCGGATCTCGCCGGGAGCGACGTCGATCGGCGGGCGGGGCACTTCGCCCGCCTCGGGCACGCTCACATGGCTGAAATCGGGCCTGCCTCCCGGCCGCACGGTCGGCTCCGGCACATGCAGGGAAAGGGGCTGGCTCATCGAAGCGTTCCTTTAGGCCGCGCGAGAGGGGACTCCCGTCTCGGCCGAAGCGCACTCTAGCGCCGGCAAAAGGCGATTGCCACGGATGCTCTTTGTGCCCTTCGGCGCCCTTGGCGGTGAATTGATTGACCGCCAAGGACACCAAGGGCACAAAGGTTCCAGCGGCCGCCCGGCCAGGTTCCAAGGAGGTCTGCGCCCTGCGCAAGATCGCTGTCCTCGGTTTCGCGCTCGCCGCGCTGGTCGGGCTCGCCTCGGCTGCGCCGGCGGCCGAGGAGTTGGTGACGTTCAACAGCGCCGCGCCGCGCGGCCAAGCCGGCGGGACGGCGATCCGTGGCTATCTCGCGAAGCCGAAGGGCGGCGGGCCCTTTCCGGCCGTGGTCCTCCTCCACTCCTGCCTCGGCCTGCCCTCGAACCGCCGCGCCATCGAGGCGGCGCTCGCGGCCGAAGGCTACGTCGCTTTGTTCGTCGACGATTTTTTTACGCGGGGCCTGAAGGAGACCTGCTCCGTCGATTTCCCCGAGGGCCTGAACGACGCCTATGGCGCGCTCGCCTATCTGTCGCGCCTCCCCGATGTCGACAGGAGCCGGATCGCGGCGGTCGGCTTCTCGCAGGGCGCGGACACCGCTCTCAAAATCGCCTCGTCGCGCTACGCCTCGGCCTTCGCGATTCCCGACCGCCTCGGCTTCAAGGCGGCCGCGGCCTTCTATCCGCCCTGTTCCAACCTGGAGGGCGAGCGGCTCAAAATTCCGACGCTCATCCTGGTCGGCGCCGCCGACGGGGTGACGCCGGCGGCCGATTGCGAGCGGCTGGCCAAAACGCAATCAGGGGACGTGAAGCTCGTCGTCTATCCCGGCGCAAACCATTGCTTCGACGACCCTGCCTTCAGCGGCGGCAGGAGCGTCATGGGCATGACGCTCGAATACGACCCGGACGCCGCAAAACGCTCGAGGCGGGATCTCGCCGCCTTTCTTGCGGAAAAACTCGTTAGGGGCTGATTTCGTCGACTTTCCCGCCTAGACTGCCGCCCGCAATTTATCGAAAGTTCTATGTTTGAAGGCTTTACCGAGTTAAGAAATGATGCTAGCGTCTCTCAGATCGTCTCGGTGGTCATAATTCTTTCGATTTAGTTGATATAGGCATGGCGCAGCGAATGGCCCCGGCGATCAGGTGAGCAAATAGGCCTACAAGCGCAATCGGGCATCAGGGAGGATTCGTCTTATGAAACTCACCAGCGTGATTACGGTTTCCTCTCTATCGATCTTGGCTATCGGTGGTAGCGCTTACGCTGCCGGTTCGACGATCTATCTTGATTACTCCAATGTCAGCGCGGCAGGCTCCACCATCACGATCACCCGCCTTCCGATCAAGCTGCCCAGCGGCAGCTTCATTTACAAGGATGTGACGGTGCAACTGGCGGCGGATGGGAATGGCGCTCTGACCTATTCGCCATCGACCCCTGTGCAGCCGCTTTCCCCTCCCCTTAAAACCAATAACTTCTTAGCCGGCACGTATCAGTATACACCGGACACACGTTATGGCTTTGCTTTGAGCGGACCCAGCGGCGTTCCCGGAAGCACGGAGACCAAATGGGAGACCAACGCCGTGGCTGGAGAGGCTAATACTTGCGGTACGCCTGCTGTGTTTTACGTCGGACCGCTCGCGAGCAACCCGAACTACGCTCGCATCCATGCCGCCGGGATCACCAGCACCGAATACAGCTACGGAGTCATCGGCGGAGGAAGTGTGTGCGGCACAAACGAAAATGGCGGCGACTGGGCTGCGAACGCCCTGGTAGGGTTTTCACAATCCGGCACGCTTTTGACCATCGCGACCTTCACGAACAGCAGCCTCAAGGACCAAAGCACCCCGGTAACTTATTACACTTTTTCCAAGCATTAGGTCCACGCACCAACGAAGCGGCCAGCGCGCCGCTTCGTTGATCTTGCTGTTTTCTGACGCCGCCTCGAACGCGAGCCCTTCGGCAGCCGCAAAGCGCAGGCGGCCCGAGCGGATGGCAGTGCCTGAGTTTGAAATTCGAGGCCCTTGACGCGCCTCGCCCGCTACCCATGACGACGGTTGTCGCCGTCGGTGCGAGAGGGTCCTGATGAGAAGACGCGAATTCCTGACCGGCGCCGCCGCGGGCCTCGCCGCCTTTCCGGCGTGGGCGGCGACGCCCTTCCGCGGCGACATGTGGCCGCCGCTCAACGACAAGGCGGCCTTTGTCGAGTGGATGGTCAAGAACCGCGGCGGCGAGGAGCCGGTGTACCTCGAGCGGCGGTTCGACCGCTATCGCGAGGTGCTCGCCTTCCACGACCTGTGGACGCCGGCCGAGAAGCGCGCCTTTCTCATGACCCCGCGCCAGGAATTCGTCCTGCCGCAGGACAAGGAGCAGGCCTATGTCGGGCATTATCTCGACATCGGCTTCGGGGTCACCATCACCCCGCCCGGCACCATGGGCCGCATGACCAGCGCGCTCCAGGTCCGCCCCGGCGACAAGGTGCTCGAGATCGGCACCGGCTCGGGCTACCAGTCGGCGCTTTTGACCTATCTCACCCCGCGCGTCTATTCGATCGAGATCATCCCGGAGCTCGCCTCGCGCACCCGCGGCGTCTACGACCGGCTGATCGGCGAGGGCTATCGCGAATATTCCGACATCGCGACCCGCAGCGGCGACGGCTATTACGGCTGGGCGGAGGCGGCGCCGTTCGACAAGATCATCGTCACCTGCGGCATCGACCACATCCCGCCGCCGCTCCTCCAGCAGCTCAAGGCCAGCGGCATCATGGTCATTCCGATCGGGCCGCCCGGCGCGCAGCATATCCTGAAAGTGGTCAAGAGAACCGGCGCCGACGGGGCGACCACCGTCTCGCGCTCCGACGTCTTCGGCGGAAAGGTGATCCCCTTCGTGCCGATGACCGGCGGCCACCAGGCGAGTTAGCCCGGCGAGCGCTTGGCCTCGCAGTCGCGATCGGCGAAGAGGTCGCGCCTCACTCTGTATTTCGGAGTTTGGGCGCTCGTCATATCGTAGCCTTGGCCTGTTCACCGCCGAGGTAAGCGTCACGGATGCGCTCGTCGCTCCACAGGGTCTCTGGGTCGCCCCCGAGCGCGAGCCGGCCATTCTCCAGCACATAGCCCCAGTTCGCGACCTTCAGAGCCATATGCGCGTTCTGCTCGACCAGCAGCACCGTCGTTCCTCGCCTGTGGATTTCGGTGATGATCCGGAAGACCTGCTGCATGACGACGGGCGCAAGGCCAAGAGAGGGCTCGTCGAGCAGCAGCAGGCGAGGCTTGGCCATCAGGCCTCTTGCGACCGCGACCATTTGCTGCTGGCCGCCCGACAGCGTCCAGCCGAGCGCGTTCGCGAAGGGCTTGATGCCGGGAAAAACATCAAACATCGCATCAGCCTCGCGACGGATCGCGGCGCTGGAGGCGTTCCCGTTCGAGGCGCCGAGCATGATGTTCTCGCGCACGGTGAGACCGGGAAAGACACGTCGGCCCTCGGGCACGTGCGCGATGCCGAACTTGACGATTGCGCGAGGGCTTAAACCCGCGATCGACTTGCCCTCGAACAGGATCGAGCCGCCGCGCGGCGCGACCAGACCGGAAATTGCGCGCAGCGTTGTCGACTTGCCAGCGCCATTGGCGCCAAGCAGCGCAACGACGCCGCCCTCGTCGATCGTGAACGAGACGCCGCGCAAGGCTTCAATCTCGCCGTAGCCGACGCCGAGGTCCCTGACTTCAAGCAGCGTCATTCGAGACCCCGAGATAGGCCGCGGCGACGTCGGGCTGCCTGAGCACGTCAGCCGTTTCTCCGTCGGCGATGCGGCGGCCGAAGTTGAGCACGGTCACGTGTCTTGCGGCGCCGGCGATCAGCGTCATGTCATGATCAATAAGCAGGATTGTGAGGCCTTGGGCGGCGATGCGGCCGAGCAAATCATGAAGCGCTTTCTTCTCGCTCATATTGAGGCCGGCCGCCGGTTCGTCGAGCAAAAGAACCGTCGGATTGGCGGCCAACGCGCGAGCAATCTCGATCAGGCGTTGATGACCGTAGCTGAAGCTCGGAATGGTCTCGTTGGCGCGATGCCCCAGTCCGACAAAATCGAGTGCGGCGCCGGCGCGGCGCAAAAGCGCGTCGCGTCCGCCCTCGATGAGCGCATTGCCGTCGCGCTCGGCGCCGACGACGACGTTTTCGAGCGCGGTCATCGACCGGAACAGCCGAATGTTCTGGAACGTGCGCGCGAGGCCGGCGACCGTCCGCTTGTGCGCAGGCAGCGCCGTCACGTCGACTCCATTGACGAATATTTGGCCTGCGTTCGCGCGATAGAGCCCGGTCACGACATTCAGCGTCGTTGTCTTGCCGCTGCCGTTCGGACCGATCAGCGCATGCACGCCGCCGCGCCGGACTTCAAGATCGACGGCGTCGACTGCTTTCAGACCGCCGAAATTCTTCGACAGGCCTCTGACCTCCAGCGCAATTGGCGCGCCGGAATTGAGCGGGCGCAACGTGAGCGGTTCAGGAGATTTCGACGGCGCACGCTGGGGAGGTCGGAGCAGCTGGCTGACGTAGCCCCAGATGCCGTCGGGCATGAGGAGGACGATCAAGATGACGGCGAGCCCGTACACTGCGAGATAGAGGCCTGGCACCGTCTTGAGGAATCGCAGCCATTCCGGGATCAGGATGAGCAGACCCGTACCAATCGCGGAGCCGATCGGCGAGGAGGCGCCGCCAAGCAACGCCATCGTCAGCAGAACGATCGAATTGGCGAAGGCGAACTGATCGGGACTGATATAGGAAAATCCGCCTGCGAACAGTCCTCCGCCGAGCCCGCCCAGCAAGGCGGCGAGCGCGAAGGCGATCAGTTTCGTGCGGAAGACATCGATCCCGCCGGCGCGCGCGGCGAGCTCGTTGTCGCGAACCGCTCGCATCGCACGCCCGAGACGCGTGTCAGCGAGGCGCCAGACAAGATAACCGGAAATCGCCAGAATGGCGACAACGAGGGCGAGAAAGGCTTGACCGGAGGTGAAGCCGGCCGGCCGCGGGATCGAACTCACTCCGTCCGGCCCATGGGTGAAACGGATCGCGTTGATGAGGATGACGGTCAATATCTGCTGGAAGGAGATGGTCACCATCGCGAGATAGTGACCGCCCAGCCGTAGCGTCGCGAGGCCGAGCCCAGCGCCCGCCGCGAGAGCGAGCGCCATGGCTGCGACGAGGCAGAGCCAAAAGGGCATATGATAGTCGACCGTTCCGAGGGCGACGGCATAGGCGCCGATCGCCAAGAACGCGGCCTGCGCGAGATTGATCTGGCCGCAGAGTCCCAGCACGATCGACAGGCCAAAAACCGCGATTGCGTAGGTCGCCGCTTGCATCAGGATGTTGGCGACGTAGGCGTCGGTCTTGACGGTTGCGGCGAGCGCCACCAAAGCGGCCGCGGCGAGAGCATAGACAGGTTGTCCGATCGCGGAGCGGCGGCTCATCTCAAGCCTTTTCCGCCAGGCGTTCGCCGAAGATGCCTTGCGGTCGAACGATGAGGAACAGGATGAGGACCAGGAAGGCGAAGGCGTCCTTGAACGGCACCGAGATATAGGCGGCGCCGAAGGTCTCGATCACGCCGATCGCGAACCCGCCGAGAATGGCTCCCGCGACATCGCCAAAGCCGCCGATGATCGTCGCGGCGAAGGCCTTCAACGCAATCGCCGACCCCATCTGGATGGAGACGAACAGCACCGGCGCCACCAGAATACCCGCGATTGCGCCAAGGACGGCGCTGTAGACGAAGGTGATCATGATCATCCCGGCGACGGGAATGCCGAGCAGCGCCGCCATTTCCTTGTCCTGGCTGGTCGCCTGGAGCTTCTTGCCAATCAAGGTGCGCTCGAACAGCCAATATTGGAACGCGACAAGCACGAGCGTGACGCCGATGATGATCAGGTATTGGCTGTCGAGATAGACGGGGCCGAACTGAAAGCCCGGCGTATCGAGCCAGCCGGGCAGCACTTGCGGCTGCGGACCGTAGAGCGCGAGAACGCTATTGGAGAGGAAGATTGAAGCTCCGATCGTGGAGATCAGCACCGGCAGGAAGCTGCGGTTGCGCAGCGGATAATAGACAGTCAGATTGAAGACCGCGCCGATGAGCGCCATCCCCGCGATCGCAATCAGAAACGCGAGCCAATAGGGCCAGCCGAGATCGACCGCGAAGACGACCATCAGGTAGGCCGCGACCATCGAAAATTCGCCCTGTGCGAAGTTGACGACGCTGGTCGCACGAAAAATCAGGACGAATCCCAGGGCGACCAGGGCGTAGACGGCGCCGATGCCAATTCCCGTGAACAGCAATTGCAGAAAGAAATCCATGGGCGTCGGCGCCTTGAGAAAATATCTCGATTCCTGCGAGCGCCGGCGGCGGCGCCCGCAGGGGCCGCCAGTCAGTCGGTGAATTCGATGTGCTTGTCGAAAACGATCGTCCCCTTCTCGTTGCGCACGATGTTGTATCCGTGCAGGCCGTCGCCGAACTGGTCGAAGTTGTATTCGCCTTCGGCGCCCTTGTAGCCCTTGGTGGACAAGATCGCGTCGCGGATCTTGTTCGGGTCCGTCGAGCCCGCCTTGTTGATGGCGGCGGACAAAACGCCGATCGCGTCATAGGGCCAGGCGCTCTCGAGATCGGGCGGCGCCTTCGACGCAGCGGCGTAGAGCTTGGCGAATTCCTTCGCCTCCGGACTCGAGTTCGACCGCAAAATCCGCGACGGCGTAGGTCCCCCAAAGCGCAGGGCCGGCGAGCTTCAATGTGGCGGCTGCGACGGTCGTGGGGGATCCGACCCAGGGAAGGGCGACGCCGAGCTGACGCAACTGCCGCGCGAAAATGGCCTGATCGTTTTCGAAGGTCATATAGGAGCCGATGACGTCGGCGCCGGACGATTTGATGGCCAGCACGACCGGCGTGAAATCCTGGCTCTGGTTGGGATAGCCTTGATCAAGGACGACCTTGGCGCCGAGTTTGTCGATCGCGGCGGCCAGCAGAGTGTTGGCGCTCGTGCCGAAGGCGTCGGTGGAATGGACGAGCGCCCAGTTCTTCTTGCCGAGGGTCTCGACGCCGTAGGAGGCGATCACGCGGGCGGAATAGGTGTCGTTCGGCCGGAAGCGAATGAACCAGGGATTGCCCATCTTGGTCAGCCTGGGATCGGTGCCGCCAAAGCAAACGGGCTTGCCGGTCTTGAGGATGTCGCTCGCCATCGCGTGGTTCTGCGTCGAGCGGACCGAACCGAGGAAGGCGACAATGTCCGGCTGCGCTGCGAGCTTGGAGAAGGCGAGCACAGCGCCCGGATTGGTCGTCTGGTCGTCCTCGGTGACGAGCTCGAGCTGCTTTCCCAACACGCCGCCGGCTTTGTTGACGCGATCAAGCGCGATCTTGGCGCCGGTCAGCGCGTATCTGCCGATGTCGGCTGCGGGACCGGTGACCGGCAGGACCATGCCAATCTTGAGGGTGTCGCCCGCGCGAGCGAAGCGCGACAACAAGGGCGCCGTCAGACCCGCGGCGAGCCCCGCGTTAACAGACCGTCTGCTGAGCCTCATGCGTTCCTCCCGTTGACTTTGCGCCCTCTGGTCGGGCGACGTCCGCCGCCGAAGGCCGTCCGGACGGGAAGTTTGCGGAATTCGCATGATCCCGCAAGCCCGTTTCGGTTCGTTCTGTTCCTCTTTCGCCAAAGATTTCGAAACCATCCTCGACGACGAACTCTGGCGTCTCCATTGTCCCGAGCGAAAGTCAAGGCGCTTGGCGCAGGCGCGAGCGACATTGCGGGTTCGCTTCCGTCTGAGCAGTTGTTGGAATAGGGCCGCGTTCCGACTCGCGCCGGCCAGGGGAAACTCCCTCTTGGCTCGTTGCAACCGCCTTAGCCCCGGTCCTCCTGCGATTGTCGCGCAAACGGCTTCCAACGAGAGATCAAGCGCCCTAGTCACGTCACCCGGAGCTTTTCGCGACACGCGTACCTGGACTTCAATTCTCCCGGCTCGGCGGAACGAAACCGAGCACCGAAATTCGTCGCCCTCTGCGAGCTTTTGGCGCGTCTGCAACAACTCGACGTGAAACCCCGCGCCGTTCAAGGTTACCCTCGATTTCGGGGCGATTGGAATGTCGTGCACTTCTCGCGCCGATTTCCCACCCTCGCCGATATCGATCTGGCGCTTCTCCGAAAAGTTCGCAACCGGACACGAAACGCGCACGAGCGCATCCGGTTCTGCGCCGTCATTCGTCACGACCATCCCAAGGACAGCGTCGCTTCCGACTTCGGCGTTGGGAGGCGTCCAGGCGTCCGTAACGGCGATGTCAGTCGCCTCGGCTGTCCCAGCGGCAAAGAGCACGGCCCACGGCGCGAGCTTCAGCATCGCTCGCGCAATTGTCTGGCCGAGCGATAACCTCGGGGCGAGGACAGCATACCCATCCTTCATCGTCTTCCCCCTCTTTCTGCGCAGGTCGCGATCGCTGTCGCGCTCGGCGACTGATAGCGCATCTCGGCGGTCAGCAGTAGGGGGAAAGGGAAACCGAATTGGGCGAGCTCGGAAGGGAGGAACGTGAGCGAACTTCGCAACGGCGGCGTAGCGATCATTGTTCACGCTGCTCCACCCGACGGAACTTGCGCGGTCCCGACAAAAAGGCGACGACAACCGACTCTTCGGACCGTAGACATGCGACCAAAGAGGAGGAGCGGATGCAAAACCATGAGCGGCTGACGGTCGAATTGACCGAGGTGCGAGCGGTATCGATCCCCATGCGCAGGCCAATCGTGTCGAAAGTGGGCGCGTATCCGGAGTGGCCGTTCATCCTGATCGATGTGAAAACCAAAGAAGGAATCATCGGCCGAAGCTACCTCGAGTGTTATCTCAAAGATGCGGTTCGCTATGTTGGGCCGGCTATTCTCGACTTGGCCGAAGCGTTCAAGGGCTCCTTGGCGGCCCCGCTCGATTTGTATCGGAAATCGATGGATAGGCTGCATCTGCTCGGCCGACAGGGCGTCACTTTGATTGCAGCGGCGGGAATTGACATGGCGATGTGGGATATCCTCGCCAAAGCGGCAGGACTTCCCCTGGCTAACCTCTTGGGAGGCAGCATCGGCCGCGTCCGCGCTTACAATACAAATGGGCTTTGGCTGATACCGCTGGACAGATTGAAGCGCGAAGCCGAAGAGCTGGTGGCCGAAGGCGGATTTAGCGCTGTCAAGATCAGGCTCGGCCGAGAGACTTTGCGGGAGGACCTCGAAGCCATCAAACTGGTCCGGGAAGCGATCGGCGAGCGAATAAAGCTCATGTGCGATTTCAACCAGGGACTTAAATTCGACGAAGCCCTATTGCGCTGCCATGGGCTCGATGACCAGCGGCTCTATTGGTTCGAAGAGCCCGTGGTCTTCGACAATTACGCTCAAAGCGCCCAACTCGCGCGCGAACTCAAGACGCCGGTGCAGATCGGCGAAAACATTTATGGACCACGATCCTTCTTCGAGGCGGTGCAGGCGCAGGCCGCTGACCTTTACATGCCGGACTTGATGCGGATCGGCGGCGTGACGGGTTGGATGCGCGCGGCGGCGGTTGCGGCCGCCTCGGGACACCCGATGTCCAACCACTTGTATCCCGAGGTCTCCGCGCACCTCTTGCGCGCAACGGAAACGGCGCACTGGCTCGAGTGGCGAGACTGGGGCAACCCGATCATCGCTGAACCCTTCAAGGTTGAAGACGGGTTCATCCACGTTCCCAACCGACCAGGAAACGGGATCGAGTGGGATGAAGAAGCGGTAAGACGATATGCATACTGAGCGTTTTGCAGGCTGAGTTGGCGTCTGGATCTTCTAAATCTCGAAACTGGGACGCAGCGGGCATTCGTGCGCCGCGCCATTCAATGGGCGGTTACGGATCGAGACCGTCGCCATTGTCGCACTGGTCTTGCGTAACGGACCTCCAGGTCGGGCGATCAGCGCCCTTGCGTTGACCGCATTCGCCATTCGGACCGCGGCCGCTTCCCGAGCGTCCGCCTGCGTGCTCATGTCCAAAATTCTGCGTCTGTTTGATGACAACGTAAACTTACGAACCGAGATTCTCTGTTGCCGGCGATTTGGACGTCGACTATGAATTCAATAATGGCGGATCGCTGCCGCTACGCATTACATTACCCCAAAAAGTGGGGTGAAAGGGAGGAAGGCGCAAATGGAAACTCATACAATGCATCGGCTGTTGTCCAGATCGCCACGCGGATTGCTCGGCGGCACGGCGATGGCTCTTATGCTCGCCACGGCTGCGTTTGCCCAGAACGCCCACGCCGGTCGGTCCAAAGGCCGAGGCGCCTGTGGTCGCCAAGAGTTCCGAGACCACGACCGAGCGCCTCCTGGAAGCCGACAAGGAGCAGCAGAACTGGATCACCCACCATAAGGACTACAGCGCGCATCGTTTCTCCAGTCTCGACCAGATCAACGCGGGCAATGTCAAAAACCTCAAGGTCGCCTGGACGATGCAGCTCGGCGGCGTCGAGGGCGGCGGCATCTGGACGCACGGCGGCCTCGAGGGCACGCCGATCGTCGAGGACGGCTTCATGTACGTCACCGACGGCTCGGGTTCGGTCTACAAGATCGACACGCACGGGGGCAAAGGCGCGCTGTTGTGGAAGATGGATCCCAAGACCGACCACGATTGGGCTGGCGCGGTCGCCTGCTGCGGCGTCGATAATCGCGGCGTCGCCTTATACAAGGGCCTGGTGATTTCGCACACGCTTGGATGGACGCCTCATCGCGACGGACAAGGAGACCGGCCAGGTCAAGTGGCAGCGTCAAGTCGCCGATCCCGATAAGGGCGAAGTGGTCACGGGCGCCCCGCTGATCGTGAAGAACATGGCGATCACCGGCGTGGCCGGCGCTGAATATGGGATTCGCGGCTGGATCGCGGCGACCGACCTCGATGACCAGAAGGAAATGTGGCGCACCTACACCATCCCCGGAAAGGGCGCGCCCGGCTACGACACCTGGGGCGGAAACAACGACGCGGCGGTCAGCGGCGGCGGATCGACCTGGGTCTCCGGAAGCTATGATCCGTCGACCAACACGATCATCTGGGGCGTCGGCAATCCGGGACCCGACTGGGACAACGATTATCGTCCCGGCGACAACCTCTACACGAACTCGTCGCTCGCGCTGGACGCGGACACCGGCAAGATCAAATGGCATTTCCAGCATACGCCGAACGATCCTTACGACTATGACAGCGTCGCCGAAAACGTTCTGGTCGACGTGGACGGCAAGAAGCTGGCGCTGGAAGCTGATCGAAATGGTTTCGGTTACGCCGTCGACCGGACGGATGGGAAGTTCCTCTGGGCCACGCCGTTTGTGAAAAAAGTGACCTGGACCAAAGGCGTCGACCCTGAAACCGGAAAGCCCGAGGAATACGACCCGAAGAAGCCGGTGCAAGTCTACAATCCCGACGCGACGCCGGAGCGCGACAAACCCTACGCCGACATTTGCCCCGGCAACATGGGCGGCAAGAACTGGCCGCCGACGGCGTACAATCCCGAGCTCAAGACCTGGTACATCCCGGTGATCGAGAGCTGCAACCGCATCACCATCAAGCCGGAAGAGAAGCGCAACAAGCCGCGCGACTTCTTCACCGGCGGCGGACCCTCGCAGCCCTTCCGGATCACGGGCAGCGTGACCGCCATCGACGTCACGACGGGCAAGGTCGTGGGCAAGCATGAGACGCCATTCCCCAATCTCGCCGGCATCCTGGCGACCCCGGACCTGGTGTTCTCCGGCGAGCCGTCCGGCCAGGTCTACGCCCTCGACGCGAAGACCCTGAAGCGTCTTTGGGAGTTCGACACCGGCGGCGGCGTGAACGCGCCTCCGATGACCTTCTCGGTCGACGGCAAGCAGTATGTCGCGGTTCTGGTCGGCATGGGCGGCGCCTGGGACAAGTGGTTCATCGAAAGCACGCCCGAACTGAAGAAGATGCAGCCGGGATCGACCCTCTACGTCTTCGCGCTCTAAAGCACCTGGCGAGGCCGCGGTCAGCAACACGCGGCCTCATCTTTTTGGGAAACGTCATGAAAAGCTTCATCGCTGGCGCCGGAGCGGCGTTCGCTGTTGTCTTGTCCATGGGGATGGCGAACGCAGCCGAGAACGCCGCGGAGTCGGGAGCGGCGATCTACAAACGCGCAAACTGCGTCGGCTGCCACAAGTGGCACGGAGCCGGCGGCGGCGGATATGGCGGCGCGGCCCTTTCCTTGCGGAAAACCGAGTTGTCCAAGGATCAGATCATCGAAACGGTCTCGTGCGGCCGTCCTGGCACCGGGATGCCGTACTTCCTCAAGGACTCGTATCCGGCGGATCATTCACAACCGCCAAAATGCTACGGCATGACCTGGAGCGACCTCGAGGGCATGCCCCTCGCGCAGGGCGGCGTGTTCCTCAAGCCCGACGAAATCGCGGCTGTCGCCGAATATGTCTTAACTCGCATCAAGGGCAAGGGCGAACCCGACCTGGCCGACTGCACCGCCTTTTTCGGCGAGGGGTCGTCCGCTTGCGAGGTCTATAAGCCCGGCGGTCATCACAAGATGCCGACGCCGTCGACCACGCAGTGAACTCGGTGAACAAGACCGTGAAACCGACTTTCAGCGCTCTGATTCTGGCGGCGAGCCTCGCGGCGACTGCAGCCATGGCCGCCAATGACCCCTCTCAGCCGCTCACCGATCTGCGAGGCATCGCCATCGGGATGACGGCGGAGCAGCTTCCGCCGACGGGGTACCGCAAGGTCTCCTGCCTTGATTCCCCGAGCAAGGACCTCGACGCCTGGTCGGATTGGTCGTCTTGCCCGGCGCGCGCGGATGGGCTGCGCGGCTTGCGCCTCGAATATGATCAGCCCGGCGAGGACGACACGGAGGTCGCCGGCCATCCCGTCGATCTGAGCGCTTTCCTGGACAAGGATGGCCGGGTGGTTCGTATCGAAATCAAGACGACGGACAAAACGAGCCTGTTCCATCGCAAGCACGCCTACATGCTCGCAGAGCAGGCCAAGCAGCGTTACGGCCCGGAAGGCTGGACCTGCAAGACGAGCCCGCCGAGCGCCAGCGAGGAACCGATCGCAGACGTCTATGTCAACGAGGTCTGCTCGAAGGAGGAAGGGGATCGCGCGATCGACGTGACCAGCCGCTTTTTCCACAAGGTCGGGGAGGGCCCGCGCGATTTCGCCAGCGAAAGTCTTGTCGTCGTGAAATTTCGCCCTTTGAGCTCGGAGTGATTCCTGGTTGTGTTTTTTGATCTTTTCAAAGCCGAAGAGAGAAAAGACAGCGGATTCCGGCGCGGCGCTCGCCCTTGCGCACGCGCGGCGTCTACGACCGGCTGATCGGCGAGGGCTATCGCGAATATTCCGACATCGCGACGCGCAGCGGCGACGGCTATTACGGCTGGGCGGAGGCGGCGCCGTTCGACAAGATCATCGTCACCTGCGGCATCGACCATATCCCCCCGCCGCTGCTCCAGCAGCTCAGGGCCGGCGGCGTCATGGTCATCCCGATCGGGCCGCCGGGCGCGCAGCATATTCTCAAGGTGGTCAAGAGACTGGGCGCCGACGGGGCGACCACGGTGTCGCGCTCCGACGTCTTCGGCGGCAAGGTCATCTCCTTCGTGCCGATGACCGGCGGCCATCAGGCGAGCTAGCGCGACGAGCGCTTGGCCTCGCAAACACGATCAGCGTGTTCGCGGCACACGTAGTGTGCCGGCCGCAAGGGACACCGTAAAGTTTAGCCGCGTCGCGGTCAGCTTTGGCGAATTCGAGCTGCTGTCTCACAGGCGGTTCGACAGTGGCGAGACAACGTTCTCCCAGCCAGCTCGCCGTGGGGCCGCGAAGAGGGGCCGGCGACGCTTGTCCCCCGCTAATCGCCGGCCCCACTCAGCGCTCAAAAATACAGGAACGCTGAGCTTGCCTCTATGACGTCAATAGGAACAGACATCTACCCACAAAGTGTGCACACAAGAGCGGCTCCCCGCTTCGTCTCACCTTCGTCGGACGACCGAGAGGCGGCCATAACGAGCGGCCATTTACAAGTCACGGCAGGCGCCCTTTATCGACGCCGTTCAGAATGCGCCTGCTAGAGCGCGGGCGGAAGCCGGCGTCTGAACAGCGACGGGTGGACCGCCAAAGGACTGCGCGCGGCGCGACCGACGAAGTGTGAGCGACATCACAGCGCCTACCGCAGCGATATGGTGAGCAGGCCGGCTGCGCTGCTTTCTTGGTAGCCTGGAAAGCGGCCAGCCGGAGTAACGGCCATGACGGATCACGACACACGACAAATCATCATCGCCTTTACGGCGATCGTGTTGGCGTGGTCGATTGCCTTCCTTCTCACGATCGCTTTCGGGCAGCCCTTCCCGAGTGAGTCGGTGGCATTGACGGATCATCCGCCAGAATGGTTTGGCAATCAGTTGCCGTGCCGCTGCGCTGGGCAGTGACTGGACGCATGTCCCTGCCGGTAGGGCATCAAGGAAAAAAGGGGCGCGCGGCCGGGGCCGGCTGCACATTCGACCAGGGGCGCGCGCCTGTACACACCCGCATGGGCGGAGATATTCCGCGCAATTGAGCAGCGGCGCTGCGAGCGCAAGTAGGGATTCTACTTATCCTGGCAGGCCGCCCTGGCCAGCAAACGGGAATCGCGGCCGTAGGCCGAACGGCAGGGACGGGTGGACACCGACCCTACGGTCGTCGCCAGTGGAACGCCCGCAATCGACGTTAAGCGGACATTGCGGATCGCGGACGTCGACGCCTGAACTTCGGCGGCGCGCCTTCGAGTTTACTGCTAGTCGGACGAGATGTTTGGCTTTCAGGCGGTCACTGGGGCGTGACCGGCGGCAGGTGTTTCTCGGCGGTATCCACCACCAGCATCTCCGGCGTCGGGAGATAACAGCGGATGTTCAGGCGAACCGGTCGACCCTCCAAGGACGGCAGCCAATTCGATTCGTGGCCCGCAGGCGGCGAACTTTGGATGTAGATGTCGAGGGACCCATCCGGATTGAACTGCAGCCCGTTCGTGCGCGAACCGATCGAGTACCGATTGATGGCATTCTTCACAAACTGGTACGTTTCGCCGTCATAGAGCGTAAGGGACCAAAACCCCATCTTTTCATGCGCCGGCAGTTGGCCGGCGGCGAAGTGGACGACGTATTTCTTGCTTCCATCGAGCAGATCGCCGTTTCCGTCGAAATACGTGAGGAAATAGACCGCCTCCTCGGGATCGTTGGCGACGAGCCCGGAATGCGCGACCTCGGCGCGCGACAGGTAGTCGAAACCGTAGCTGCCGCCGTTCAGATCGATCGCCCAATAGGTTGGGCTTGAAACGCCGCGATTGTGAATTTTCCACTGCACGATCGCAGGTCCCTCCTTCACCGCCCGCAGAATGCCCTTGCGCGTCGGTTCGTCGAGTTGATTGGGATCGAACTTCTTGCCCGGGATCAATCCGATGTACTCGAAAGACTTGACCATGGCCTCGTCTTTCGGAAAGGGCGGGTTCTCCGACATGAGGTCCGCCACCGTGCGAAAGTAGGCGAACTCGTCAGTGTACTCCGGCCGCGGCAGCAGGTTTGGCACAGGCGGCGTCGTCTTGCCGGCGCCCTTGCTCCAATCGCTGAGCGCAGTGATCGAGTACAGGTCTTGCAGGCGGTTGACTTCGGGCACGTCCGATCGTCGTTGACGCGATTGCGAATCGCAACGATGAGGGTGTTTGTCGGCGCGCGGATTTCTTGCACGCCGGCGGGAAGCGTTCCCTTCCAATCCGGCCCGACCATCGCGAAATCGCCGCCCTTGCCGCCGCTGACGCGCGTGCCGGCAAAATAGGGAATGTTCGTTGTATAGGCGTCGGCGACTTCCACCACGAAATAGCGGTCGGGGATGTCGGGTACATGAAGGATCATCGGCTGATCCTTCAGCTCCAGGAGCGCGCCCGTGTAGAGCGTATCGTTGTTGGGGCTGTAGGGCAACGAGCCCTCGCGCAGTCGCCAGCTTGCGCAAATGGCCGAGCTGGTTGACCGGCGCGGCCGGCTCGTCAGGGCGCGGAGCCGTCATGGTCAGACGCAGCTTACGCTCACGCTCCGTCATCAGGAGCGGGTGGGTGAACAGATAGGCCTGGATGGCGATCGAATAAGCGTATTCCTCTTTCGCGGCCGCATCATCCGGCGACAGCGGACGCATGGTCGCGCCTTGCGACGCGCTCAAGAAGACCGACAATGCGAAAGCCAAGCTGCCAGCAGTAAGCAAAGCGATCGCTCGGCGAGCGAGCACAGTAACGTGGTTCATGGGGACCCCTCCCTAGCGGCGCTTACCAAGGTCCGCTTCGCGGCTTCCGACGCGAAAAATCCAATGTCCCAAGCGTACCCGATTTTTAGAGCGCTGTCGCCTCTGTTCGCCGTCAGGAATGACCGCTCTTTGCGCATTCCTGCCGTCGAAGGCGTCGCCCTCCAGACTGAAATCTCCCCTATCCCTTTCGCGGGACTTCGCGTCGAACCTGGGTTGCGGGCTTGTCGGATCGGAGCCCAAGATAAACCGTGTGTCGCAGGAGCCCGTCGCCGGTCCATGTGAGATAAGTAATTTCGGCAATGAGCTGCGGCTCAACCCAATGCACGCGAGAGAGAACGAGCGGTGATCCGAAGCGCGTCTTGCGCGGCGGGGGCGCGCTGAGCGGCAAGCTTGCTCGCGCCAGGGGGTCCAGGCGGCGACGTAAATCGGCGAGCACTTTGTCCGCCATGCCCGTGCCTACGCGGCCGGCATACAGAGCTTGCCGTCGTCGGTGTAGTAGCCGAGCAAAAGCGCCCCGAGGTGCGGGCGCGATCCTTCCGGGTCGGTCCAGCCGATGACAACGAACTCCTGTCGATTGAGGCATTTGGATTTGCGCCAGAGCCCTCGGTTTCCCGGCGCGTAGGACGCATCGACCGTCTTGGAGACGATGCCTTCGAACCCGAGCCCGCACGCATGCCTGCTGATGAGCTCGCCGTCGCCCGTCTTGTGATCGTTGAACTGGAGGCCGGGAATGCCCACGACCAAAGGTTTGAGAAGCGCCTTGCGCCTGAAGAGCGGGAGACTGGCGGTGTCCCGGCCGTCAAGATGCAGAAGATCGAAGACATAATAGACGAGCCGCACCCCGTGCGAGCCATCGCTTGCGGCCTGGATTTGTGAAAAGCTGGGCAATCCATCTTCGCCAACGCCGCATAATTCGCCATCGAGATAAGCGGTTTTAGCCCGCACCTTCGCGAGGCAGCGACGACGTTCGGATATTTGTCGCTCCAATCGAGTCCCGTCCGCGTCAGCAATTGCACCCGTCCGCGCTCGATGCGCGCGGACATGCGGTAGCCGTCGAGCTTGATCTCATGAAGCCATTGCGGTCCTGATGGAGCGGTCTCGACAGGCTGGCAGAGCTGGGCCGGTATCCAGGCTGGAAGCGGCGACGGCGCATCCTGACGTCCGCCCTGCTGACTGGTCTTCATGGCTTCTCCGGCCGAACGCTTCACAACACGCGACATTGGCCACGACCCTGACCCAGAAGATTTGTGGTTATTCGATGCGTCCGTCTTGCAAAAGGCCGCCGGCGTCGGCAATCTCAGCCTCACCGAGACCTCCATCTGGAGAATCTCGGATAAGAGGTGACTTCGGCGCATCGATCGCCGTGGCGTTCGCCGGGGAGAAGCCCCCGGCGTTTGGGCGGAGGAAAACATGTCAGCAACGATCATCAATCTCATCATCCAGCTGATCGCGGGCGCCATCGGCGGCAATGCAGCCGGCGCGATTTCAAAAGACGTGAATTTCGGGACGGGCGGAAACACGATCGCCGGGGCGCTCGGGGGCATCGCCGGTGGGTCGCTGTTGACCTCGCTCATTCCGATGCTCTCGGGCGCGGCGGGGGGCGTCGATATCGGGGCGCTGGTCGGCCAGCTGGTCGGCGGCGGCGTCTCCGGCGCGATCGTATCGGCGGTCGTCGGCCTGATCATGAACCGCATGAAAGGCTGAGCTTCGTTCAGCCGCCAAGCGCGCCGCCTTGCCAGCGCCGTCGCGTTCGGGGATAAGTCCGCACGCGGCGCCGCGGCGGAGCCTGTGATAGGGAGGGCCAAGCGCCGGCAGCAATCGGGAGCCAATTCATGGGACTGATCAGCTTCATCAAGAACGCCGGCGCGTCGATCTTCGGCGGCAGCGATGCCAAGGCTGCGCCGGCCGAGGAGCTCAAGAAGGAGCTCGACAAGCACGGCCTTGACTCGTCGAACGTCAAGATCGAGGTCGAGGGTGACAAGGTGAAGGTGTCGGGCACTGCCTCGAGCACCGAGCAGGCGGAGAAGATCGCCATTGCGCTCGGCAACACAGTCGGCGTGCAGACGGTCCAGAACGACATCAAGCCGGCGAAGGCCGAGCCCGAGTCGAAGTTCTATACGGTGAAGAGCGGCGACACGCTGTGGCATATCGCCGAGACCCACTACGGCAAAGGGAACGGCGCGAAAAACGACGTCATCTTTCAGGCCAACCGGCCGATGCTGTCGAATCCGGACAAGATCTATCCGGGCCAAGTCCTGCGCATTCCGCCGCTGCCCTGAGGACGCTTACCAGCCGCGGGGACGCGCCCGGCGGCCTCCTCTTCTGGGTGTCGCGCTTTCTGTGCCTGTGTTCTTTGCGTGCTTGTTCGGCACTCTGGATGGGTGCGGCTTTTGGGGTCGATTTGACCCGTCCGCCACTCCGTCCGGGGAATGACCGGTATTTGCGCATTCCCGCCTTTCATCGGTACGAATTTGAACGTCCGCAAAGGTTACGGGTTTCGGACGCCGGCCCCTGGCGAGGACGGTCGTGCGGATTGTGGGGCCGGCGTTCGAAAGCCTCCCAAGGAGGAAACTCGAAGTTCAAACTGAGACACTACGTGCGCCGCGAACACACCGACCTGAGAGGGCTGTGTGGAGCTGCAGGAGAGATAAGGGAAGGCCCCTCGGAGTCGGCGATCAGGAGCCGGCTCCAAACCGCTGCGAGCTGCCGCCGTAAAAAGCGGTGGTGGTGAGCGTCGCAGAAAAGGCGGGGCTTGATCCCGTCAGGTGAGATCCGGAGAGACGAGCGAAAGCGAACCGCTGATGACGTGCCGAAATTCACAGGACGGTGTCGAAACCGAGGGAAGGTAGTGGCCCCCGGGATGAGTTCGGGCGGAGCCCTGAAGTCCGGCCCGAGCAAGCCTCAGCGGCGCCGAGCCTTGCGCGATCGGGCAACCCAAGCCCTATCCCCGCTCGGAGAGAGCGAAAGCGGCCCCTCTCCCTGCCCGCGTTATGATGCGATCGTGGTGGCGCCCCAAGGCGATGTTGAAGCTGCTCGCGATCTCGCCAAACGCCTGCCCGTCCATGCCTACCAGGTAGGCTTCGACTTGCTCGGCGTTCTCGACGATGTCGGCCAGGGTGTCGGCGGGCTCCTACTTAGATTTAGAAAGCACACCGCCGATCCCGATTGATGTTGGCGCGCAGGCGCGGCTTCTCGACCGGCTCGGGCGCCAGGTCCACGCGCCGGCGGAGGATTTCCGTAATCCGCCGCTCCAGCGCGGTAAGGCGAAACAGGTCCATGCGGGCGGCAGCATCAAACTCGGCGGCGAGATCGATGTCGCTCGGCGCCTCGGCGTCGCCGCGAGCGAAGGAACCGAAGAGGGAAGATCTGCGGATGCCGGCGCGGCGCAGCTCGACCTCGTGCGCCCGCAGGACGCCGATGATGCGTTCGGCTTGATCGGTGGCGGCTGACGTGCCCATTGGGATGCGCTGCTTCGGGGCGAAGGATAGCACGAAACCGGCATCCCCGCCTTCAATGACCAGCGGGCGTCCGCTGCCCCCGCGAGCTCATCGCAGCTCGCCGAGTTCGGCCGCCCGGTCGGCGGCTTGCGCAGCACGACGTCGAAGCCGATGTCGCTCTCCCGGATCTCCGCGGCGCCGAACAGGGACGCCGCGGCCATGCGCTCGAATTCGTCGCTCGTATAGGCCTTGCGTCTGAGCCCGCGGAAAATGAAACGGTTGAGGACCGTTGCGAACGGCCCGAGCCGCAGGGCGCGGACCGCGGCGTCCAGCGCCGCGTCGGACGCGTCGTGGCGCATGTCGCGGATCACGGCATGGCCGCCCGGGCGCAGCACCGGTGCATTTCCGCGATCGCGCCGGCGGGATTGCCGAAATTCTTGAAGGCGGCCCGGCAGACGATGAAATCGAACACGTCCGGCGCGAACGGCATGGCCGCGGCGTCGCCCTGGCGGAAGTCGACCTTGACGCCCGAATTGGCGGCATGAGCGTTCGCGATGCGCACGAACTCATGGCTGATGTCGAGCCCGACGACCTCGAATGGGTCGAGCCTGGCGATCTCGACGGCGAGGTAGCCCGGCCCGGGCGCGACTTCCAGCACGCGCGCGCCGGGCGCGAGAAGCGCCGCAAAGTCCCTCGCCTCGGATGCAAACTCAGGCCCGAGAGCTTTCGTCTGCCTGGCGTACCAGCGCGCGAGCCTTCCTTCCATGGACGCGCCGCGGTACGGTTTGTCCGCCGGCGCCGGGAGAGCGGACATTGCCTATTCCTTTAAAGAGTTGATATCTTAGTTCATAAGAGATATTTCTGTTAAGAGAAGCCGACGCCGATGTCAACCTCTTCGCCCACGCGCCTGGAATTGACGGCGGAGCTTCACCGCGCGATGCGCGACGCGAGCGCCAGGGGGGTCATCTACAGCCAGGCGGTCGCGGAGCGGCTCCGGATCGGCAGCGCCGACCTCGAATGCCTCGACATCATCGCCTTGCGCGGCCCGATGCCCGCCGGCTCGATCGCCGAGGCCGTCGGCCTCACGAGCGGCGCGATCACCGGAGTCGTCGACCGGCTGGAGCGCGCGGGTCTCGCCCGCCGGGAGCGCAGCCGCGAGGACCGGCGCGTCGTGATGGTCCGCGTCTCGCCGGCGGTCGAGCGGCGGGTCGTCCCGCTGTTCGAGCCGATGGAAAAGGCCGCCACCGCGGCGCTGGCCGATTACTCGGACGAAGACCTGAAACTCCTGCTCGACTTCTTCCGCCGCGCCAGCGCGGCCGCCACGACCGCTCTCACTGAATTGCGCAAACAGGGAAAGACGGCGTTTGGAGCGCGCGGCGGAAGACGGGCGACGGCCTCGCGCAAAAAATCCGAGCCGGCGCACGATTGATCATTCCGAGGGACCACGACGACTCTAGAATAACATTATTATTTTGTTTATATCGCGGAATTTCAAGCCGACGCCAAACCGGGGTCGTAAGCCTTTGATGGAAAAGCACCCCGTCCGCTAAACTGGCGCTAAAGTCGGCTCAAGGCGTCGATTGACGCCGTCGCGGCGAGATCCCACCTTTCGGTCCTTGGGGCGCGCGCAAGGAGGCGGACGATGAGCTTGGTTCTGGTGACGGGCGGGTCGGGCTTCATCGGCGGCCACTGCATCCTGCAAGGCCTCGCCGCCGGCCATCGGGTGCGCACGACGGTCCGCAGCCTCTCCCGCGAGCCGGAGGTGCGGTCGCTGTTGCAGCGGGCCGGCGCCGAGGGCTTGGACCGGCTCTCCTTCGCCGCCGCCGATCTCGAGCGCGACGCCGGCTGGCCGGAAGCGGTGGCCGGCTGCGACTTCGTCCTGCATGTCGCCTCGCCGTTCCCGCTCGCTCCGCCGAAGCACGAGGACGAGCTCATCGTTCCCGCCCGCGAGGGAGCGCTGAGGGTGCTCAAGGCCGCGCGCGCCGCCGGCGTCAAACGGGTCGTGCTGACCTCCTCCTTCGCCGCGGTCGGCTATGGCCACAAGGACCAGTCCGCGCCGTTCGACGAGACGAGCTGGACCGATCCGAACGGCGAGGGCGTCAGCGCCTACGCCAAGTCGAAGACTCTTGCCGAGCGCGCGGCGTGGGATTTTGCCGCCGGGGAGGGCGGCCCGGAGCTTTCCGTCGTCAACCCGGTCGGCGTATTCGGCCCGGTTCTCGGGCCCGACCTGTCGACTTCGATCATCATCGTCCGGCGTCTGATGGACGGCGCGATGCCAGGGCTGCCGCGCATGAAGTTCGGCGTGGTCGACGTGCGCGACGTCGCCGATCTGCACCTGCGCGCGATGACCGACCCCCGCGCCAAGGGCGAGCGTTTCCTGGCGGTCGCGGGCGACTTCATGAGCATCCGGGAGATGGCGCTGGCCCTGAAAGCGCGGCTCGGCGCGGCGGCGCGCCGCGTTCCGACGCGCGAACTGCCCGACTGGCTGCTGCGGCTCGTCGCGTTCGTCGACCCCACCGTGCGCCAGGTCCTCCCCGAGCTCGGCAAGAGCAAGAACGCCACCAGCGCCAAGGCCAAGAGCCTGCTCGGCTGGGCGCCCTGCTCGCGCGAGGACGCGCTCGTCGCGACGGCCGAGAGCCTTATGCGTCTCGGCATGCTGAAGGAGAAGGCGGCGGCTTGAGCATGGGCGGTCGCCGGGATCAGCCGCCCCCTCCGCCGTTCCTTAGTCTGCGCCTGGTTCAACAGGCATTGCGTTCGTCCGCCCTCCCATCCGCTGTTGCGCAGAACGGAGAGTGCGCCATACTGAGCCGGTCCATCGCGCGCGTTCAGATTTGCGGCAGCGCCGAGACTTCAGAACGAACGGAGGTTCGAGGGCTGACAGGATGACATCGGACCCGGCGACGGACGGCTGCGCCGCAACCCCCTTTTGTCCCGGGTCGCTGCAAGGAAAGGCGAAAGCGCATGGGTCCCTTCTGGCATATCGGTCAACTTGTCGTCTGCGTGGACACGAACTGGCTGACGCCGCCGCAGGCCGGCGAAAGGTTCCCTTCGAAAGGCGACGTGCTCACGGTCGGCGACATCGATCCGGACCAGGGGTTCGCCCCGGGCGAGATCGGCTTCCGGTTCGAGGAATGCGTTCCGCGCCACGGAGGCTGGTTCCTGTCGCGCCACTTCCGTCCCGCGCGTCTATCGTCCAGCGAGGCGCTGCGCGAATTGCGCGCGCTCCTGCCGAACAAGCGCAAGCGCTCGCGCGAGGTCGCCGATGCATGAGCGAGGATTGCTTTTCCCCGCTGGTTAACAAAGTTTAATCCGCCGGGCCATCGCGGCGCCACGCGGCTGTGATTGAACATCCTGCACCGGGCGGGTTCCGAAGCATGGAGCACCAACGATGCACAAAACCCTCACCGTCCTCGCGGCTCTCGCCGCTCTCGGCGCGGCCCCGGCCATGGCTGGGACCATGGCTGCCTCGCACATGAGCCAAAAGACGACGGGCTCGCACATGAGCCAAACGACGACTGGAACGATCAAGTCGATCAATCAAGACGAAGGACCAACTCACGCTGCAGGACGGCAAGACTTTCACCGTGGCCAAGAACCTCAACCTCAAGAAAATGACGCCCGGCGAGAAGGTCACCGTCACCTATACGCACTCCGGCAAGGCGATGGACGCCACGCAGATCAAAAAGGCCCCGTGACTGAATACTGAAGCGGAGCCGCCGGCCGACCGGCGGCTCGATCTCCTGGTTTTTGATTTTGTAACGATCGTCCTGCTCTAACGTCCGGCGGGCGCGTCCGCGGGGACGCGGTTGCGTGCGGACGAGAATGAGAGCGAGGGCGGCCGCTGCGGCGATTTTTCCGGTCTGCGCGTCGGCCTTGGCCATTGCGCCCTTGAGCGCCTGGACGGCGGCGGCGTTGTGGTTCCGGCTGCCGCTGCCAGAGTGGGCCAGGGCCGCGGCCTGCGGCCTCGTCGCTCTCGGCGCCCTTGCGACGATCGTCGCCCTCTTCACCCGGGCGCGCTGGCGCGGCCTCCTCCTCTTTGCGCTGGCCTTCGCCGGGGCGATCCTGTGGTGGGGCACGATCCGGCCGCCCGCCGACGGAGACTGGGCTCCGGACGTGGCGCGGCAGACGACTGGAACGCTCGACGGCGACATCCTGACGCTCTCCGACGTGCGCGATTTCGACTGGAAGAGCGACGCCGATTTCACCGAGCGCTGGAGCGCACGGTCCTACGACCTCTCGAAGCTCGAGAACCTCGACCTCTTCCTCTCCTATTGGGCCGGGCCGGAGATGGCCCATCTCATCATGAGCTTCGGCTTCGACGGCGGGCGAGCAGCTCGCCTGGTCGATCGAGGTGAGGCGGGAGAAGAACGGCCAGTATTCGCCGGTCGCGGACGCCTTCAAGACCCACACCGTCGTCTATCTCGCGACGACCGAACGCGATTTGGTGCGCCTGCGCTCGAACGTGCGCGGCGAGGACGTGCGCCTCTATCGCTTGCGAGCCTCGCCCGAAGCGGCGCGCGCGCTGCTGCTCCAATATGTCGCCGAGGCGAACGAGCTCAAAGAGAAGCCCGCCTTCTACAATTCGATCACCACCAACTGCACGACGGCGGTCGCCAAACTGATCTGGGCGGCCGGCGGGACCTTGCCGCTCGATTGGCGGCTGATCGTCAACGGCTATCTGCCGGGCTATCTCTATGATCGGCGCGCGGTCGTGACGTCGAACTTTCTCTAAGCGAGCTGAAGGCGCTCGCGCCGCATCGACGCGCGCGCCAGGGCGGCCGACCAGTCTCCCGATTTCTCGAAACTCATCCGCGTCGGCGTGCCGTCGCCGAACGATCAGATCGCGCGGCAAACCGTTCACGGCCGCAGCCCGGACCGGAAATTGCGGAACGTCAACGAGTAGCGAAGCCGCTCGACCGCGGGAATGCCGTGCTCCCATTCGGCGCGCGCCGGCCCGCGGAGAAGGTAGGCGGAGCGCGGCGCGAGGATGAGAGACGCGCGCTCCACTTGGCGCCGGCCCTTTTGCGGAAACGGAAGGTGCAGGGCGCAAGGAGGGAGACGCCGACCACGTCGGCGAAAATAGCCCTGTCCTTGTGCCAGCCGATCGGCGCGCCGGGCTCATATTCCGTGACCAGAAGGTGCTCGAATGCCGCCGCGTCGATTCCGGCGAAGCGCGCGGCCTTCTCGCGCACGGGAAGCAGGAACTCCGGGATGGCCGCCGTCTGGCGGATCTTCGCCTCGCTGAAGTCGTAGCGCCAGCCGAACGGCGCCACCCGCCGCCTGCCCTCGAAGCCGTGGAATTCGAACGGCCTGAACGGCAGGCGCTCGATCTCGGCCACGAGCGCCCCCTCGTCCTCCTCCGAGAGGAGATCCGGACGATAGCGAAAGCCGTCGGGCAGCTCGGCTTCGGTTTCGAACAGGCTCAGCTGGTCAGCCACGGAGTTTGCATTTTCGATGAGAAGATGCTGAAGCAGGCGCCTTCGCCGATCCTATATGGGCATCCCGAGAACCGAGCACACCCCGCATCTTCGCTGCGGCGCTCAAGGACGGTCTATTCGGCATTTTGAGCCGCCCGGAAGCGCCGATCTCTTGAATCGCTCGCCTCAGGCGACGATATCTCGCCTCGCGGCCGCAGCGCCCGCATTGTTCCAATGCTTAACCTTGTGAAGAGGCTAGAGAATTGACCGCCGACGCCAACACCCAGGCCAACGAGGCCGCCACGACCCAGAGCTTCGAGGCCGACGTTTCGCGGCTTTTGCATCTGATGGTCCATTCGGTCTATTCCGACCGGGAAATCTTCGTCCGCGAGCTCGTCTCCAATTCCGCCGACGCCTGCGAGAAGCTGCGCTATGAGGCGATCGCCAAACCCGAGCTGATCGAGAGCGGCGCCCTTCGTCATCACCGTCTCGCTCGACCCCGAAAGGAAGACGCTGACGGTCGCCGACAACGGGATCGGGATGAGCCGGGAGGATCTGACCCAAGGCCTCGGCACGATCGCCCGCTCGGGCACCAAAGCCTTCCTCGACAGGCTGACCGCCGAGGACGCGAGCAAGGAGGCGCAGGCGCTGATCGGCCAGTTCGGCATCGGCTTCTATTCGTCCTTCATGGTCGCCGACGAAGTGACGGTCGAGACGCGGCGCGCGGGCGAGGCGCACGCCTGGCGCTGGTCGTCCGACGGCAAGGGCTCGTTCACCATCGCTCCGCTGCCGCTCGAAGAGGCGCCCGAGCGGGGCACGCGCGTCATCCTCCATCTCAACGACGCCTCGAAAGAGTTCCTCGAATCCGTGGCGCGTCGAGCGGATCATCCGCGAGCATTCCGGCGCGGTCGCCGTGCCGATCGACTTCGTCGAGAAGCCCGGCGCCGAGCCCAAGCGCGTCGCCGACGGCGCGGCGATCTGGGCGAAGCCCAAATCCGAGGTCAAGCCCGAGGAATACGCAGAATTCTACCGCGGCCTCGCCGGCCAGTTCGACGAGCCGGCGCTGACGCTGCACTGGCGCGCCGAAGGCCGGCACGAATACACCGTGCTCGCCTTCATCCCCGGCTCGCGGCCGTTCGATCTGTTCGATCCGGCGCGCAAGGGACGCAACAAGCTCTATGTGCGGCGTGTGCTCATCACCGAGGACGCCGACATCCTGCCGGGCTGGCTGCGCTTCGTCCGCCTCGTGGTCGACAGCGCCGACCTGCCGCTCAACGTCTCGCGCGAGATCATCCAGAAGAGCGACGTCTTCGCCGCGATCCGCAAGGGCGTCACCAACCGCGTCGTGCAGGAGCTCGGCAAGCTCGCGGACGGCGAGCCCGAGAAATACGCCAAGGTGTGGGAGAATTTCGGCGCGGTGATCAAGGAGGGCCTCTACGAGGATCCGGAGCGCCGCGACGGCCTGTTCAAGATCGCCCGCTTCGCTTCGACGACCCACCCGGACGGCGGCCGGACGCTCGCCGACTATGTCGCGACCCTGCGCGAGAACCAGACGGCGATCTATTACCTCACCGGCGACGACGCCAAGCGCCTTGCCGCGAGCCCGCAGCTCGAAGGGTTCTCGCGCCCGCGGCGTCGAGGTGCTGCTGCTCTCCGATCCGGTCGACGCCTTCTGGGTCTCGACCGCGCCGGGCTACGAGGGCAAGCCGTTCAAATCGGTGAGCCAGGGCGCGGCCGACATCAAGACGATCGCGCTTCGTCGAGGGAGCGACGGCGCCGGCCGAGGCGACGGGCGAGGTCGCGACGCTGTTCGCCTTCTTCAAGCAGACGCTGGAGAAGGAGGTCGCGGAGGTGCGCGCCTCCGACCGCCTGACCGACAGCGTCGCCTGCCTCATCGCCCCGGACTTCGGGCCCGACCGGCAGCTCGAGAAGATGCTCGCCATGCATGGGAAGGTCAGCGAACGGACGAAGCCGATCCTCGAGGTCAACCCGAGCCATCCGCTGACGGTCGCCCTTGCGCGGCGCTTCCGCGACGGCAAGGACAGGCCGCTGGTCGAGGATTCGGCCTGGCTGATGCTCGATGAGGCGCGGCTGATGGAGGGCGGGCAGGTCGAGGACCCGCCGGCCTTCGCCGGCCGCCTGCGCCGGGTGATGGAGAAGGCGCTGGGGTAGGCTCTGCGACTTCGCCGCCTTTGTCGGCGCGATCGCTGATCGCGCCCAGCCCAGCGGGACCGCCGGCGCGGATGCGCCCGATGCGCGAGATCGGGGCCTTCCTTCGAGTGAGCAGGATAAACTGGGCAAGCTGCTCGGCCGGATGGAAGCCGGAGAGGAGATCGTGATCACCCGGCGCGGCAAGGCCGTGGCGCGGCTGGTTTCCCCCCGCCGCCCGGCGACCCGGACAGGGCCCGCAAGGCGGCGAACGCCATACGCGCCATGATGAGGGCGTCACCCTCGGCGGCGTCAGGCCCAAAGACCTCGTGGAGGAAGGCCGGTCGTGAGCGTCGTCATCGACGCTTCGGTTACGCTCTGGTGGTGTTTCGAGGACGGGCGCCCCGATCGACGCGGTTCTCGACCGATTCGCGAACAAAGGCGCTTCGACGCAAAACCCTGTGGCGGCTCGAGGTCGCGAACGGCCTTCGGATGGCCATGCGCCGGAAGCGCATCGACGCGGCGTTTCGAGACCGCGCGCTCGCCCATCTCGCAGATCTGCCGATTGCGTAGATCCGGAAACGAACGCGCATGCATGGACGACCAGTCCGCGACTGGCCGACCGCTTTGATCTGACGCTCTACGACGCGGCTTATCTCAAACTCGCGCTGCGGCGCAGGGCGCCGCTCGCGACGCTCGAAGCGCTGCGCTCCGCCGCGGCGGCGGCGCTGGAGGCGCCGCTATTGGGGTAGACGCCGAGCCAAGACCTCTGCGATACGATGGACGGACACGGGCCCCGTCGCCTGGGCCGTCATCATCGCCGAGAGCGTCGCGGTGCAGTCGGGGCGCACTTGTGCGCTCGCCGCGAATCGATGCCCGCGATCTCGCCGCGCCGGTCGACAATCCGCTGGCGCACGCGAGGCGGATTGCCGGGGTCGGGCTCAGCGTTTGCGTGTCGGCCTAGCTTTAGCTAAGCGGCCGTCGACGCGAACGCCGAGCAGGCCGCGTCGGCTCTAGCGCAGGTCTCCCATACAATTCGGTTCGAGCATGCAAAGAGTTTGAATATGCTGTCCCAATGTGAAGGCCGTGTCACGGCTCATATCCTCGAACGCGAGTTCAGTGAGCCAGTCTCCCACAAATCTGCACCAACTGTTGCTGTCGCTATATGCCGCGGCAGCAACCAATGCTATCTTCATTGCTTCGAGGGGCGAAATATCGCCTGCTGGCCGCCATCTGATAACCCGTGTCAGTATCCTGACTTCGTCAGCTAGTTCACTGCTTCTGGTAACAGCAGCGACCGTCGCCAAGCCGCTCAGCAGGGCAAACATCTCATTTGACGTTCGCACCTGTCGAAGTTGATATTTCACCCGGCGCAGCGCCCGCGCCGCGAGTTGCGCGTGATGCAAACCAATTCTGACAATAAGCGTAGAATTGACTAGGTTAGCAAAAGACTGTGGTGTCAGTTCATCTGATTCTAAGGCTTCCAATAGCTTCAACTCTATTTCGGACGGTATCGCGGCTACAAACTCAATGCCACCCTCAAGGGGGCCTGGCAAGAAAGCAAACGGCGTTCTAAGCTGTGTCTTAACAGTCCTCCCTTCCTCCCCCGACAAAAGCGCTTTCAGTTCGGTTGTTTGAATTTTCGCAAAGTTAGTATGAGCCGCTATTGAAATTCTGCCAATGAACTCAGCCTTAAGTTGATCTGGAAGTACAAAATCTGGAAGCCAACGCGGTTAACTACGAAGATCTATAAAGGATTGCATGTAGAATAGTTCACCACGAGTTTGCATTGCCCACTTATTGAACTCGTAAAGAGAAATGCTAGTCGCAATAACTTCACGCTCCAGTGCTGAAGCGTGTGCAATTCTTGCGAGCCGTCTCCAGAATGGCGGGCGATGTCTTGCGATGCCCGTTCTCGCAACTTCACCTTCCACCATTACGATCAAGCTGGATAAGAGGGCTGGACGGCCTACAGGGTTCTGGTCGTCCGCCAAGAAATTTTTAGAAGTTGGATCAATATTCCTTCTAAATCAGGAATTATATCGAGATGAGCAAAGCCAAATCGAATTCCACCCAACTGTGACATTCTGTCGCCGCTCTCGACCAGCCATTTATAACGGTTGGGTACCACGTCAGGAGGAATGTCCTTTAATTCGATGGCCAGTACTAGACTGGAATGTGCCGACAGAAAAAATACCCGTTTCAACCCTTCTACGGGTTACTGCGAACAATTTCTCGAATTCGTGACGTCGCGGATCCAATTACAAATTGTTGTCGTTCTGCTTCGCCCTTCCACTCTCCAACTAGGCGGTCGTAATTCCTGATGTCCGATCGAATCGGCTCAGCATCTCAACCGACGCTTTCCGCAATTCGTTGCAAATCGGCTAAGTCACCCAAAGCGGGCTCAGTCGAAATTCCGACAGGGGCTGATCAACATCCTCATCTTCAACAATTCCTGCGCTCAGTCTTTCCCGCCACATCCTGGCACGATTGTCGACAAGCCCATACTTTTCGGCCTCGCGGTCGAACCAAGCCACACGCTTTGTGCTGTCAGGCCAAAGGCACATGAAATCCGGGAGGGCTATCTCGATGTCATCACGAGTAAGGCGAATATTCTCCTTGTCTTCTGTGAAAACCAGCTTCCAAGTCGCCCCGTCTTCGGATGACGCCTCGACATTCAGCGCTTCAAGTCCCAGAAAGCTCCGGATTGCGCCAAAGAGTTTGGAACGGCGAAAGGTGACACCGCTTGGCTCTAGTCGGATATCCGCATCTACCGCCAGGGCAAAACCTCGCCTGAAGGCCTCGTCCTCTAGGACCGACGCCCGGATTGTCCGCGGAAACATTTGCAGCATTCTTAAGCCGAATCCACGCATTTGCGGGCGCTTATCCGGCATTACTCTCTCCGTGTGCCCTTAGATCGGACGTGCTGTATATTAATTCTTGCACTCGTTGCACTATAGATCGGTATAACTCCCTCTCCTGGTTCTGTATCCCTTTGAGCAGAATATCATCAAGCCATTGCCAGTATTTTACCTTTACCTCCATCGGAACAGAAAAGTCCAGCATTGTAAGCGAGGCTACTTGATTTCTATAGAAAATCTCGCCGATTTCGGGATGTCCGTCGATCTTATAACGATGCGGCCATTGCCGAATGTTGATTTGGCCCAGAAGCCAATTTGACCGGGCCCGCGCAACCTGTTCGTCCATCCCCTCGCGCCATTGCGCTTTGATTGCCTCAATGAATGAGCGGATCACGTTGTCCAGCCAGACCTGTTCCTTAGGCAGCTGCAGACCGTTCGACATTCGAGCTGCCTGCAAGTTTTCACGGCCGGCCTTTAGCTCAGCGCTCTCCATCAACTCTCCATCAGCAACAACCGATCGCTCCACTGACTCTGCAAGCTCTTCGGCGGTTATTGGCACGAAGGCAAGAGCCGCACGGCGCATATCGGTCAGGTATTCTCGCTGCTGTGCGGGATCAAATTTAGCCGATGTCAGCAAATCTAAAGTCGTCAAAACAGGCTTAGTACCAAAATCTATTTCAATGTGGCCGTATTGATTAAAACAGCGATCGTCAATAACAACAGCGTCAGAGAGCGCCGCTGCGTCTAACACCTTGAAGGTCGGATGACGTTGAAGTCGATTCGACCATTCATTATCGTCTCTCGAAGCGGGTGCAAGAATGAGTTTACCGCTCTCAATACCTGCGCTCAACACCCGACGTATACCTTCGAGTATGTTGGTCGCATGCTCAGCGAGGTTCTCGTATCTGACAAAGGTATTGCCACGCAACACCACGCTTGCGGGAATGATTCCCGTAAAGCCGGCAGCCTGGATTTTGGGAAGGAGACGCAGATGCTGCAGGATCGGAGATTGAGAGCTGATCAAGATAGAGAACAGCACTAGGTTCGATTACCTTTGGAATCGGCCACGGCTTTTCCCGCAAGCCAAGAAATGCACGTGCGCGTTGTTCTTCAGCCCGCGTAAGCTGCCCTTGGCGCGCCAGCGCGTCAATGACATCGAGGCACCCACATACGTGGACAGCGTGATTGCCGAGGTCCGCCTCTTCTTCCATAAGAGAGGTTATACGGGGTATCGGGGAGGACCGCACGACAAGGCGTTGGCGGCGATCTTCGCCAAAGTCCGAACTCTGCTTCGAGGAACAGGGCGGCCAGTTCGTCACCGATTTCCGCCGCCAGTTCGTTATTGGGCGCGACTGTCAATTCAGACTTTTGGAGAACACTAGCGTCGAGAAGGCGTTTAATCTCTTTAGCGTCAGAAACCCTGCTTGGTTGATGAAATTAAATCTGCTGTTTCTCTTCAAAGAGCCAGCCAAGTGTTCCGTGTGGAATAACAATCTTTTCAAAAGTGTTGAAAATGGCATCGATAGCACCCAAGAATTCCTGCTGTTAGTAACGCTGTAGGGTCCAGGGCTGCTGTGCGAAAGGCGCCTTGGACGGAATTTCGCGCACCGCTGAAGGCATAAATAAGACTGCGTCTCCTCGGGTCGAGCTGGTCGACATTGGACAATGCGGGGAGCAAGAACAATTCGACAAGAGAGCGGTTCAGCAAATGCCCCGCCGCGAAGATGGGTAGTGTCCCTGTAAGCAATTGTTCCCATACCTGATTTTCGCGCTCTTGCCAGCCGGGTTGAAGTTCCAAGAGTTTTTTGAACGACACTTGCTTGACCGGCCCACCTTCACCTGAGAGCGCCGCCGCACGCTGCAACCAAGTAGACGTCAATTCATCCTCCCAGCCCGCGTTAACGGCGGTGGAGTAACATCCTATGAGAATCCCGGGATTGTCATCGGCCTTGGCGGCGGCTTCGAAGACGAGTTCTCTTGCGCGAGCTGAGCCGATTTGATGAGCGAGCTGTCCAGCATGGAGCAAGTCTTCCGCGTCTCGCTCATTGCGTTTGATCCATTCTTGTTCCACAAAGGTCACGAGGGAGGTCCAATCACCTGAAGAAATGGCGAGGCTAACGGCAAGAACGCGGTCGCTGGGAAAATCGCGCTTCGCCCGAAGCTTCGCTAACGCCGCGCCGCACTCCTTGACATCGCCTGCCTTGTAAAGCGACCAGGCAAGCAGGAATTCGAGATCGGTGGAGCGGCCAATCAAATCGGGCTGGTTGCCGAGCACCTCCACCGCCTCTCTGAATTTTCCA
The DNA here is from genome assembly GCA_963819255.1 of uncultured Alphaproteobacteria bacterium. Classification (GTDB taxonomy): domain Bacteria; phylum Pseudomonadota; class Alphaproteobacteria; order Rhizobiales; family Beijerinckiaceae; genus Roseiarcus. Next base: position 61,052 of record CAWFVS010000040.1, on the reverse strand, counting down.
GTTTCAAAGAGAGCTTGCACGTAGACATGACAGGCTGGCAAATCGCGAGTGCGCTCAAAATACGTTCGACCATAGGTAGTTAGTCTTGGCCAGTCTTTTTGTTCCTCCAAAGTCTCCACTAGGTTGGCCAAATCAATCAGCGAACTCGTCACTTTGAATTGCTTTTCCCGGGCCTCAGTGCAATTCGTGCCTTTCGCCTCCGCGAGGACCCTTAGCAGCCGGTCTCGCTCGTGCGGGCTTACGCTCGGATCCGACAGCTCTCGAACTCGTGCTTCTGCGAGGTCGATTTGTCCAGATCGAGCCAGATTTTAAATCTCAATCGATGCGACAAAGCTTGGGTTCAGGTACCGAAGAAGCAGTTCGCGGTGTTTGTCTATGTACTCAGCCGCTTCCCGTGGACCCTTGGTGAAAGCGATGGAGAACCGAGCGAGAGCCACATCCAGCGACGTGCCACCCGACAATGCGTCCTGGCGGTCGATTTCTCTTTCGACGGCCTGAAGGTCGAGGTCCAGGCCGAACTGAAGCGCAAGCGCCAATCTCCGAAGCGAATGCGCTGGATCGCGCATGCTCTGGACGAGTTCGGCCCGCGCCTCAATACTTGTGTCGGGGTCACGCAATCCAAGCCACAGCGCACGGTCGCTGGCCTCCTGGCCTGCTCTGATGCATCCCAATGAAGCGGCCGCTTCGCTAGCGCGTGCGTATAAGTTCTTGGCAAAACGTCTTTGGGTAAGTGACGCCATATCGTCAGCAAGCGGAATCGGCGCCGCGTCGAAAGGAAGGTTCCAAAAAATCAACGTCTTGAGTTCGTCGGGAACCGCTTGCACCAGATGTGCGCCTCGGGCGATGTAGAGCAGAACAGGCGTCTGCTCGAAATCATTAGCTCTTATGGCGTTAGCTATTGGTATATGGTAGGCTTCCTCGCAGGTTCCGAGGAGGCATGCATGGACGTCGCGGATTTCGCGGAATGGGTGGCTGGAACAGCGAGGCTGACGTCATCGCAGCGGCGGGAGGCGTTCCGGTCGCTGGCCTTGGCCGAGGCGATGGCCAGCCTTGATGACGAGGCGTTCGAATATTGGGGCTGCGCCATTGAGGCGGCGGTCACGGATCGGAACTCCACGATCATGCCGGAGTTGGAGGGCTCAGTGGAGCCCCCTGCACCGCCGAACCCAAGCCGTTCCCGGTTGGGTTCCGTGGCTGAAGTCGGCCACCGTCGGGTCGTCGGCATGGGGTGTCCACACTGCGCAAATCGGGACGTGATTTTGTGGGGCAAGGCGAATGGATTGCCCCGGTATCGCTGCCGCGGCTGCGGCCGCACATTCAATGGCTTGACCAAGACGCCGTTGGCGAGATTGCGCAAGAGAGAAAAGTGGCGGGAGCAGGCCCAATCCATGATCGATGGAGTAACCACCTCGAAAGCTGCGGAACGCTGCGAAGTCGACTATAAAACAGCATTTCGATGGAGGCATCGATTTCTTAAGTCTCTATCGTCCGACAAACCCAAGACCCTGTCTGGAATTGTGGAAGGGGATGAGACGTTTATTCTGGAGTCATTCAAGGGGAAACGATCTGATCTTCCTCGCAAGGCACGCAAGAGGGGCGGCAAGGCGGCAAAGCGCGGCTTGTCCGCCGAACAGATCCCGGTGATCGTTGCGCGAGACCGCGCTGGCGCCACCATTGACGCCGTCCTGCCCAAGCTCGACCGGGCGTCCATCACAGGAGCATTGGGCGGCGTTGTCACTCCCGCCAACCAGTTCTGCTGCGACGGCGGCAGGGCCATCGTCGCCTTCGCCAAGAAAGCGGGCATTCCGCATCACGTCTTGCCCGCTCCAGGAAAGCCGAGCCCGGACGCCCCCGACCTCCACATCAATAATGTCAATGCCTACCATGGCCGGCTCAAAGAATGGATGCGCCGCTTCCATGGCGTCGCGACCAAGAATCTGCCGAACTATCTCGGCTGGCGCAGAGCGCTCGAAGCGCTCGGGCCGCAGGTCAAACCGGAGGACTGGATCCTCGGCGCCGCTGGCTTGGGGCCTTACCAACGGCTAACGCCATAAGAGCGAAATCATTAGGCTGTAAGGAGCTCGCGCATTCCAACGCTTCACCCCATTTGCCCGCGTCGAGCTGCTTTCTGAGACGACAGACTTTCCATCCGGGTCGACATCCGAAAGTGTCAAGCCCGCGTCCCGAATCCAGTCGAGGTATTCGACAGCGGTTCTGGTATTAGCAATAATAAAAATGGAAGCGGTGCGAGCTAATGTTGTGTCTAGGCTAGATAGCTTGCCAAGTGCTGACAGTATGTCGTCCTGATAGAAATCAACTAACGCTTCGGCAACTGAAACCTCTTCGGTCCTAGCTAATTTACGTGACATATCTAAGAGAATCAACGCTTCGGTCGGGACTGGCCGTGTGAGCAACAGTCGGACGCACCAGGCTAACGTACTCGCCTTCAACCCGGTTGAGGTGGCAGAGAGTTCACCGCGAAGAAGATCGCGTGCAAGTCTTGAGGCTTGCTCAACATGATCGGAACCAACCAAGCGTGCCTATCCGGTTACCGCATACACCTACTATATATTGAGCGGTCTCGTCGGACAATAGGCAAGGCCAGCGGGTGGCGCAGAGGGGAATCGATCGAACCAACTCCTGATTGTAATGAAGTCCGAACGGGACTTAATTCATGTCACGTGCACCTTCGGGGACGGATCGATGATGGCCCAGAAAAAAACAACGAAACTCACAAGACGAGAAGCCGCAGATGAAACGACATCGCCTGAGCGATTGACGGCACTAGCCGAAGAAAGCCACGCGCTGGCACGAATCGTTGCGAAGAACCGGTCCGCGCCTGTTAGTCTGCTTCGCGCTCTCAGTCGCAGCGAAGACGAAGCGACACGCAAGGGTGTGGTTACCAACCCACGTGCTCCATATGACGTATTGAGCTACCTTGAAAAGCAATTCCAGGACGTATTCGTGAAAAATCCCGCCCTCAAATTATACAACTCCGTCAAGATCTAATTTCCTGGAATTTCCATGCATGGACCCTACATCTAGTGGGTGTATGCGTTAACCGGATAGGCACGCAACAAAGAAACGCTTCTTGCGAAGCCGCAAAATTCTATTCTCGGCTTCGGCATCGACCAAAGATCTGGGAATCTCTTGAAGCGCGCCTTCCGAAAGCGATGTCGCGGACAGTTGCTGCGCGATCCTCTCCAGGGTCGCGGAATTCCGGCCTGTGTCGGTTGCGATGGCGTCAAGCGTCGCCAGTGTGACAACTGTTCGCGGTTGGAAAGTGGTTACAGGTTGTTTTAAATAATCCCTGACGAGGCGATAGACTTGTGATCCCTTAGACTTGGGCGATGCAAGGTCAAAATGGTCAGCGTCTATTGGAATCGGGTCGGAGGGGAGACCTGGATCGGCGCTATCTGGTTTCACCACCCTGCCGAACCACGTGCTTCTGGACTCAACGAGCGTCCGCGTTGCGATTCCACTCTCCGCCGCGTACCGCCGATACCAGAGGTTGAGATCCCGCAATTGCGGGTCGTTCCGTGCTAGTCCTTCGGTGGCAAAAGATGGAAAAAACAACAGTCGGAATCTCCGTGCCCAAGTGGCGAGATCCGCTCCGAGATGTGGAGTTCCAAGAAAGACCACCCGATTGATGCGTCTGACGAGGCTGTTTACGTTCTGCTCCGCCGACGACCTGTCGCTTGCGGTGCGCAGCAACTGTTCGAAAACTAATCCGCCGAAACTATGGGCTACGAAATAAACGTCACCCTCATGTAGACGCTCCTCTGTCAAGAGTGACGCGAGCACGTCCCTGGCACGGTCCACGAGCGGCATTGCGTGGCCGCGCCACAGGGTGGGTGCCGAGTCGTATTCAACGCTCCAGATGCTGAGGTTCTCGATTTCGGCTTCGAGCCATAGCGGCCAGAATTCGGGAGGCCTTCCCGAGGACATCCAGACTTGAGAACCAGCACGTCGAAGACCGTGAATAAACACTACGTGTTTATCCCCTAGTGGGCCCTTTGAAAGCAACTTCAGTTCGGCCAGCGCACCCTCCAACGCTTTACAAAGACTTTACAAGATTTCATTTGAACTATTGGCCTTTCAAATTTAAGTGATCAAGGCAGAGCGATGCGACCCGTCGTCAGTCTCTGAGCACTAATCATCGGTAGGTGGCCAGCCACACTATCGCGAATTCGAAACCCTCGCCACCACGAGCCGAGCCATTTCCGGATTAAACCGGCCAAACGCCGTCCACGCGAATGAGAAAATCCGCTGGACCGAAGACATGTCCCTTGATGGAATCCTGCACCGGGCAATCGATTTTCGGCCGCTCAGGTTCGATCAAATCGAAAATGAATTTCGGCGCCCCGTCGGGTGCCCCAAAGGAATGACCGCGCTTTGCAGCGTTGCGGCCGTCCTGGGTGGCGGGTTCGACTGATCGCAATCCGCCCTTCGCGAGGTTCTGCCGGCGCCTTCATCGATGCCTGCTCCGGGCGAACTCCGTGCTTTCCCCGGCGCCCTTGTACGCCCGCTTGCCCGCGCGTTCCTGCCGTTCGGCCCACGGTCGCTTCCCGCCCTTTGCGCCGGTTCGCGACCACAGCGGTGAATGCGTGCCTCTGGCGGTGTCCGGCTGTTCGACCATTCCATCATGAACGGTCGGAGTTCCGCTCTATAGCGACACGGGACTTGGCAAGACCGGAGCCCGGCTGCGCTGCGGTCGTGCAGAAGCTTGAAATCAAGTGGTCATTCGCAATTGTTGCGAATTCTCTTGCCAGCGCGGCGGAATTCCGCTGTCATTGTTCTCGTTTCGTTCTCAAGCAGGAGTCGCCCATGGCGAAATCGGAAGACGCCGTCCCGCAGCCGCCGGCGCCCCGCCGCGACCGGTCGATCGACACCCGACGCAAGGCGCGGCGAAAAAAGGGCGCGCGCGAAAGACGGATCGTCGACTTGCTCAACCGGGGCTTCTCGACCGCCGAAATCGCCGCGGCCGAGGGGGTGACGCTCAGGCGGATGCAGATCCTGGTCAAAACCATCCTCGCCCGGCACGCCCCTTCGGCCCCTGCGGACTATCTGGCGCTGCAGATCAGCCGCCTGAACCAGGCGATGTTCGTCGCCTGCGGCGAAATGCTCAAAGGCGATCTCAAGGCGGTCGACCGGGTGATCAGGCTCGTGAGCGAGATGGATCGCTACCACGGCTTCTTTCCGAACGCCGACGACAAGCGGGTTCGGCCGGATCGGCTCGCGCCGCCGGCGCAGGCGCCGCTCGCTCTCGCCGCGCCGGCCGACGTCGGATCCGCGCCGGCGGCGTCGGGCGCGATGGAAATGGCGCCGCAAGTGCTTGAGAAGGCTCAATTCGGCGATGGGAATGGCGCCGCGCGGGAGAGCGACGATGCGCCGACGCGCGCGATGGAACTCCCAAGCACGCTCCGATGACCTTCAGTATAGCCGCGACCCTCTCCCACCGTGTCATCCCCGCGAACGCGGGGATCCAAAGTCTACGCGCGGACAAGTATTCCGAGTCGCCGCCTACGTCCTGCAACTCTGGATGCCCGCTTGCGCGGGCATGACAACGTTGGCAGTTACGGCGCGATGGAAATGGCGCCGCAAATGCTTGAGAAGGCTCAATTCGGCGATGGGAATGGCGCCGCGCGGGAGAGCGACGATGCGGCCGGCGTCGGGGGCGATTAAACCGCCAAGCTGGGGTCGGCCTTCGGCGACTGCCCCCTCCACCATGCTTCGCATGGTCCCCCCTCCCCGTTCCGCTAACGCTTCACGGGGAGGATAGGGCCGGCGCCGGCGAGCGCTATCCTCCCCCGCAACGCGGGGGAGGGGGACCGCCCGAAGGGCGGTGGAGGGGGTGGCGCCGCTTGGGAGTTTAAGGGCGCGATGGAAATGGCGCCGGAAGCCTTTGAAAAGGCTTAGTTCCCCGATGGAATGGCGGGAAGGCCACAGTTCTAGCCGCGCTCCATAGCTCGTCGAAGGACGGCATTCTCTCGGACGCCCGATGGAGCGCGACCGCGCCTCCATGAGGTCGGTAGGGTTGCGCTGGCCAACCCGCACTTCATCGGAGGGCGCCCGTCCCGGGCGCCTTGGGCGCAAGCAACGTAACCGGGCAAATCGGCGGGCGCGGCCCACGTGTAGGGCGCGCTCGCCGAGCGCGCCGGCGGGGTCGCCGACCCCGCCCTACAACGGCGCCCGGAGATTTGCCCCGATTACCAAGCAACGGAGCTTCGCTAGGCGCCGCCGGAATAAGCCGTCCAATCGCTGTCGACGCGCAGGTCGCTCGCGACGAACCCGAAAGCCCTCTTCGGAAGCGTCCGCTGACGAGGCCTTTCCCCTGTCTCTCTTGCCCCCGGGCGCCGGCTTTGCCAAAAAGGCCGCCTTTCGTCCGGGAGCCCTGCCTTGATCGCACTCAATCCCGCCTTCGCTCGTATCGGCGAGGAGAACGCCTTTGCGGTTCTCGCCAAGGCCGCCGAACTCCAGCGGCAAGGCCGCGACGTCATCAATCTCGGCATCGGCCAGCCGGATTTCAAAACCCCGCCGCACATCGTCGAGGCGGCGGTGAAGGCGTTGCGGGACGGCGAGCATGGCTACACCGACGCAGTCGGCATCGCTCCCTTGCGCCAGGCGGTGGCGGAGGACCTTTTTCGCCGGCTCGGCGTCGAGGTCTCGCCCGATCTCGTGCTGATCACGCCCGGCGGCAAGGTCGCCATGTTCATGGCGATCCTGATGTTCGGGGAGGCCGGCTCGGACATCGTCTATCCCGACCCCGGCTTTCCGATCTACCGCTCGATGATCGAGTTCACCGGGGCGCGTCCGGTCCCGGCGCCGATGCGGGAGGCGAACGGCTTCGCCTTCTCGGCCGAGGAGACGCTCGCCCTGATGACGCCTCGGACGCGCCTCGTCATTCTCAATTCGCCCGCCAATCCGACCGGCGGGGTCACGCCGAATGAGGAGATCGACGCGCTCGTCGCGGGGCTCGCGCGCTTCCCCGACGCGGCGATCCTGTCCGACGAGATCTACGGGCAGCTCACCTACGACGGGCTCGCCCACCGCTCGCTTCTTGCCTATCCTGAGATCCGCGACCGGCTTGTCCTGCTCGACGGCTGGTCGAAGACCTACGCCATGACCGGCTGGCGGCTGGGCTTCTCGGTGTGGCCGAAGCCTTGGCGGGACGCGGCGCGGAAACTCGCCGTCAATTCCTATTCCTGCGTCAATTCGGCCGCCCAGTTCGCCGGAATCGCCGCGCTCAAAGGCCCGCAGGATTCGATCGCCGCCATGCGGGCCGAGTTCGACCGGCGGCGCAAGGCGGTGATCGAGCGGCTGAACCGCCTGCCGGGCGTCAGCGCGGTTGCGCCGAAGGGCGCCTTCTACGCCTTTCCCAACGTATCGAAGACGGGCTGGAAGGCGAAGCCGCTCGCCTCCGCCCTGCTCGAGGAAACGGGGGTCGCGACGGTCGGCGGCCCCGATTTCGGCGTTCACGGCGAGGGGTATCTGCGCCTCTCCTACGCCAACTCGCTCGAGAACATCGAACGCGCGCTCGAGCGCATGCGGACATTCCTGGAGCGTCCAGCATCGGAAAACGCCGGCGCATGAGGAGAAAGGCGAAAGACCCGACCATGCGAATTCTCGTCCTCGCGCCGCGCTTTGCCTCTCTGTCGCCGGCGCCGGCCGCTTGCCGAGCGCGCTCGCGCGTCCCTCCCAGACGCTCTGCGACGCGAAAAAGCTCGGCGCGCGGGAGCTCGCTGACTGCCTGAAAAGCGGCGCCGACCGCGCCAACTCCGAGCTCAGGGCCGCGGTCGAGGCGGCGATCAAGTCGATCGAACTCGCGCCAGGGGATCCTGTCGTCGCAGAAGGCGCGCTGGCGGCGCGCGCTCAACGAGGCGCAGGAGCAGTGGACGACATGGCGCGACTCGGAGTGCCAGGACGTCGCCCCGTTCGAGGCCGGCATGGCGGCCAAGGGCGGCGATCCGAGGCTCGGCTGCATCATCGACTATGACGCCGAACGGACCGCGAGCCTCAAGGCGCGCTACCCGTGAGCGCGCCGCACGACCGGCAGCCTCTCGACGGTCTGGGCTTCGCCGCCGATCCGCTCGACCGCGCCACGGATCGGCGCGAGAACGCGGAAGCCCTCGCGGCCTTGCGGGCGCGGGCCGACGCGCGGGCGATCCTCATCGCGCGCGACATGCCGGCGCTGATGAGGTCGGCGGACGGGCTCGACCCGCTCCTGCCGCTCGCCGAGATTGCGGCGCTGGGAGGCGCGCGGGCCGAGGCGCTGCTTGGCGTTTTGCCGGACGGAGCGCCGGTGTTCGCCGCCCTGCTCGGCGACGACGCTGTGGTGGAGGAGTTCGAATGCCAGCGACGGGTTTCTCGACCGGCGCGTCCTCGTCGCGCCCGGTCGCGACGATCTGAGGCTCACCGACCTGCGCTCGATCGCGGCCGGCGGCCTCGTTCCGTCCGATCGGGCGAGCATGCTGGCCACGGCCAAGGCCGTGATGCACTGGCACGCGCGCCGGCGCTTCTGCTCGAATTGCGGACAGCCTGACCGAGGTCGCGGCGGCGGGCTGGCGGCGGGAGTGCGGCAATTGCGGAATGCAGCATTTTCCGCGCACCGACCCGGTCGTCATCATGCTCGCCGTCGACGGCGACGATTGCCTGCTCGGCCGCCAGCCGCGCTTCCCGAAAGGCATGTATTCGGCGCTCGCCGGCTTCGTCGAGCCGGGCGAGACGATCGAGGCCGCGGTCCGGCGCGAGATTCTGGAGGAGACGGGCGTCGCCTGCGGCGAGGTGCGCTACTTCGCCTCCCAGCCCTGGCCGTTCCCGTCCTCGCTGATGATCGGCTGCTTCGCCAAGGCCCAGAGCCGCGCAGTCGTCGTCGACCGGACCGAGCTCGAGGACGCGCACTGGTTCAAGCGGGACGAGACGCTCGCGCTGCTCGAACGGCGCCACCCGGCCGGATTGACCGCGCCGATCCCGATGGCGATCGCCCATCACCTCATCAAGCGGTGGGCGAGCGGGGGCGTCGCGTTCGACGCCGCGGCGCCTCCCTGCCCGCCATCGTCCGTCTAGCACCGGTTTAGCGCCAGTTTAGCGGCGGGCCCTAAGCATTTCAAAGGCTTGCGACCCGCTTTAGCGTCATCATGAAATCTGGCTGAATTATACTGTATTATTGCATATTTAAACGGCCCGGTCCGACGTTTTCGGTCCGCCTCAAACCGGTTGCCCTCGTCCCGCCGCACCCCTATGCTGCACTGCGCAATTTTCCAGCACATGCAGGGACTAAGAGTTTCATGGCCTTCCTCGCCGACGTCCTTTCTCGCGTAAAACCCTCCGCGACCATGACGGTGACGCAGAAGGCGCGGGACCTCAAGACGCAGGGCCGCGACGTCATTTCGCTGTCGGTCGGCGAGCCCGATTTCGACACGCCCGACAACATCAAGCAGGCCGCGATGGCGGCGATCAAGCGCGGCGAGACCAAATATCCGCCGGTGCTCGGCATCCCGCCGCTCCGGGAGGCGATCGCGCAGAAATTCAAGCGCGAGAACGGGCTCGATTACAAGCCCTCCGACACGATCGTCGGCACCGGCGGCAAGCAGATCCTCTACAACGCCTTTCTGGTCACGATGAACAAGGGCGACGAGGTCATCATTCCCGCCCCGTTCTGGGTCAGCTACCCCGAGATGGTCGCGATCAACTGGGGAGAGCCCGTGATCGTGCCGACGCGGCTCGAGCAGGGCTTCAAGCTGCAGCCCGAGGACCTCGAGCGCGCGATCACGCCGCGCACCAAGTGGCTCGTCCTCAACTCGCCGTCGAACCCGACCGGCGCCGCCTATACGCGCGACGAGCTGAAAGGCCTGACCAACGTCCTGATGCGCCATCCGCATGTCTGGGTGCTGACCGACGACATGTACGAGCACCTCGTCTACGGCGACTTCGAGTTCACCACCCCGGCGCAGGTCGAGCCGGCCCTGAAATCGCGCACGCTGACGATGAACGGCGTTTCAAAGGCCTATGCGATGACCGGCTGGCGCATCGGCTACGCGGCCGGGCCCGCCGAGCTGATCAAGGCGATGGACATGGTGCAGGGCCAGCAGACGTCGGGCGCCTGCACGATCGCCCAATGGGCCTCGGTCGAGGCGCTGACCGGCCCGCAGGACTTCGTCGCCGTGCGGCGGAAGGCCTTCGAGGAGCGGCGCGACCTCGTCGTCTCGATGCTCAACCAGGCCCGGCACATCGAGTGCCCGAAGCCGGAGGGGGCGTTCTACGTCTATCCCTCCGTCGCCGGCGCGATCGGCAGGAAGGCGCCGTCAGGCAGGACGATCGAGACGGACGAGGACTTCGTGACCGAGCTGCTCGAGGAAACCGGCGTCGCCGCCGTGCACGGCAGCGCCTTCGGCCTCGGGCCCAACATGCGCATCTCCTACGCGACCTCGCTCGCGCAGCTCGAGAAGGCGTGCAAGAAGATCCAGAGGTTCACGGCGGAGCTGAGGTGACAGACTTTAGCCGGTCGTGTCCTTTGTGAAAAACTTGGTGCTCTTTGTGTTGAAAATTCAAACACAAAGAGCACCAAGGAGTCTCAAAGAAGGGCGCTGAACAGGCCGGCGGAGAGGGGTTCTCACCCCGCCGGCAGGCCCGGGATCGGCACGCCAAAGGTTTGGAGCAGCAGCACCCCGTTGAGCGCCAGGATCACGATCACGCCGACGATCGCCGCGGCCTGGGTCAGCCGCGAGTTGACGAAGGCGCCCATGATGTCGCGGCGGCCGGTAAAGAGAATGAGCGGGATCATCGGCGCCGGTAAGGCCAAGCTGAGGGCGACCTGGGAATAGACGAGCGCGTCGGTCGCGTTGACGCCGAGCGCGATGACGACGAAGGCGGGGATCATCGTGATCAGCCGCCTGAGCAGCACCGGGATGCGGAAGCCGACAAAACCCTGCATCACCATCTGCCCCGCCATGGTGCCGACCGCCGAGCTCGAAACGCCGGAGGCCAGCAGCGAGGTGAGGAACACCGCCGCCGCGCCCGCGCCGAGGATCGGGGTCAGCGTCGAATAGGCCGTCCCGATCTCGGCGACGTCGCTGTGGCCGGCGTGGAAGGCGCTCGCGGCCATCATTACCATGGCCATGTTCACGAGCCCCGCCGCCGACAGGGCGACGATCACCTCGAGATTGGAGAAATTGAGCAGCGTGCGCCGCTCGCCGTCGTTGCGCGCCGCGCCGCGCGCGCTGGTCAGCCCGGAATGCAGGAAAATCGCGTGTGGCATGACGGTCGCGCCGATGATGCCGACCGCGATGGTCAAGGCCGCCGCATCGGGCAGGGAGGGGCTGATCGCGCCGAGACCCGCTTGCGCCCAGTCGACCGGCGCAATCAGGAGCTCGACGAGATAGCAGAGGCCGATAGTCGCGACGAAGGCGCCGATGATGATCTCGACCGGCCGGAAGCCCCAGCGCTCGAAGTGCAGGATGCCGAGCGTCAGCACTGCGACGATGGCCATGCCGAGCATCATCGGAATATGGAGGAGCAGCGAAAGGCCGACCGCGCCGCCGATGAACTCGGCGAGATCGGTCGCCATCGCCGCGAACTCGCTCACGCCCCAGAGCCCGTAGACCAGCGGCTTCGGCAGCTCATCGCGGCACATTTCGGCGAGGTTCCGCCGTGTCACGATGCCGAGCTTGGCCGACAGGCCCTGGAACAGCATGGCGATGACGTTGGCGAGGAGGACGACCCACAGGAGCGAATAGCCGTAGCGCGCGCCGGCCTGGATGTTGGTCGCGAAATTGCCGGGATCCATATAGGCGATCGAAGCGATCACCGCGGGCCCGACGAAGAGAAGGGCGGAAAAGGCGCCTCCCCGCCCGGCCAGCCTCTCCTGGATGGCGGCGAGCGTCCGCTGGGTCATCGTCCCGGGGATTCGGGCGTTCGTCGTGGCGTTGGTCATCGGCGCGCTCGCAGCCTCCGCTGACAAATGTAGCCCATGCTACAACTTCGTCAAGAGGCCTTTGTTCCAAGAGCGGTCTTGGGCCGTCATTGTCGCGCTCGCGCAAGCCCAGGTCGACGCGGCGCGGGGGACGATCGGGACGTCGGACACCTTATGGTGCGCCGAGAATCCTTCGCCCGCTGCGGCAGACGGCCGGATCCGCGGCTCAGACCCCTTGGCGATCGCTCGCCGAGTCCCCACCTCCCCGCTGTGCGCAGCGGAAAGCTGGAAGCGAAGTCCTCGAGCCGAGTTGATGCGAACAAAGTTTGCACAGACGAATGCTGTGCGCCTCCGCCCTTGGCTTCGCCCACTCGGCATGAGCAGTCCGGCGACAGACGAGCTTTGATCCGCGAGGCCTTCCAACTCGAATGGCTGACGGTCGGTTGGATGACCTTCGAGGCCATCGTCGCCATCGGCGCCGGGTTGACGGCCGGGAGTTTGGTTCTGGCGGCCTTCGGCCTCGACAGCCTCATCGAATTGGCTTCGGCCGGCGTTCTGATCCGGCGACTGACGGTCGAGCTTCGGCGTGGAGAGCGCTTTTCGGAGCAAACCGAAAGGTCGGCCAGCCGGATCGCAGGCGGCTTGCTTTTGGCCTTGGCCGCCTATGTGGCGGTTGCGGCGGCCTGGAGCCTGTATGCGCGGACGGGCGAAGCCTTCTCATGGCCTGGCCTGATCGTCGCTTTGATTGCAATTCCGTCCATGCGGTATCTAGCCCATCGAAAGATCGCCGTCGCCGAGAAGCTCGGCAGCCGGGCCTTGCGAGCGGATGCAATGGAGGCGGTGACCTGCGGCTGGCTTTCGTTTGTGGTCGTCATCAGCCTCGCCGCCCAATGGGCTGTCGGGGCGTGGTGGATCGATGGCGTCGCCTCGTTGGCGATCGTCTGGCTTCTGGTCAAAGAGGGACGAGAGGCGTGGGCCGGCCGAGAATGCTGTTAAGGACTTTGACCATACCCCGTGACCTGAAAGCGAAAGTACGCAATCGAGGCCATGAACAGCCTCGACAGTCCTAACCAGATTTTTTCAGCCGGCCCAACGAATGGTCGAGTGAAGTAGCGATTCAAAATTCACCACCAAGAGCACAAAGACCACGAAGAACGATAGCGTCCTTCGTGTGGCTTCGTGTGCTTCGTGCTTTTGTGGTGAATGAGTTCTGTCGTTGATCCGTTGGCACGTCCGAGAATCCCTGCTTAGCTCTCAGCCCTCCTTGAGCTGCCGATCGAGCTCGTTGAGCACGCGGTAGCAGGGGATCACCTGCTCGAAGGCTGGCGTTGGGATAGCGGCCCTCGCGGATGGCGGCGAAGAATTCGCGGTCCTGCAATTCGATGCCGTTCATCGAGACGTCGACCTTGCTGACGTCGATCTTCTCGTCCTTGCCGGTGAAGAGGTCGTCGTAGCGGGCGATATAGGTGGCGCTGTCGCCGATGTAGCGGAAGAAGCTGCCGAGCGGCCCGTCGTTGTTGAACGACAGCGACAGCGTGCAGATCGCGCCGTTCTCCGCTTTCAGCTGAATGCTCATGTCCATCGCGATGCCGAGCGTGGGGTGGATCGGCCCCTGCAGCGCGTTGGCTTCACGATCGGCGAGCCGCACTGGTAGGCGAAGAGGTCGACGGTGTGCGCCGCGTGGTGCCAGAGGAGGTGATCGGTCCAGGAGCGCGGCTGGCCGAGCGCGTTCATGTTGGTGCGGCGGAAGAAATAGGTCTGCACGTCCATCTGCTGGATGTGGAACTCGCCCGCCAGGACGCGCTTGTGCACGAACTGGTGGCTCGGGTTGAATCGGCGGGTGTGGCCGCACATGCCGACGAGCCCGGTCCGCTTCTGCGTCTCGACGACCGCCTCCCGCATCCTTGTAATCTGTCGGCGAGCGGAATCTCGACCTGCACGTGCTTGCCGGCCTCGAGACACTGATCGCCTGGGCGGCGTGCATCTGGGTCGGCGTCGCGAGGATGACGGCGTCGAGCCCGGGCAGCCGCAGGCTCTCGGCGAGCTCGGTCGTCACGTGGCCGACGCCGTATTTTTTCGCCGCCTCCTGCGTCTTGTCGAGCTCGCGCCCGACGAGCGAGACGACCTCGACCCCGTCGATCAGTTCTTGATGCCGTCGAGATGCTTGAGGCCGAAGGCGCCGGCGCCGGCGAGCGCGACTTTGATGGTGTTGGTCATGGGGGCTCCCTCGTAGACGGGAAGTCTCAGTCGGCGCTGGCCCTCATCCGGCCGGCTGACGCCGGCACCTTCTCCAGCAAGCGCGAGACGGGAACGCGACCGCTCTCCCGCTTGCGGGACGGGCCAGGGTGAGCGCAATCACGCGATATGCATGAGGCGCTACGCGCGTTCTCCAGAATGAGATGGCCGACGGCGGTGTTCGACGCAGGAACATGGTAGAACCGGTGCGCCACTTTCGGCTTCGGGCCGCCGGCGACGTCCGACATCGCGCCGCGCGCGATCAGCCACATCACGAGCTCGATGCCTTCCGAGCCCGCCTCGCGGACATATTCGATGTTCGGCATCTTCGCGAGGCCCTTGGGGTCGTCGATCAGGCGGTCGAGGAAGGTGTTGTCCCACTCCCTGTTGATCAGGCCGGCGCGCGGCCCCTGAAGCTGATGGCTCATGCCGCCGGTGCCCCAGATCTGGACGTCGAGATCCTCGGGGTAGCTCCGGATCGCCTTGCCGATCGCCTGGCCGAGGGCGAAGCAGCGCGCGCCCGAAGGCACCGGGTGCTGCACGACGTTGACGGCGAAAGGGATGATCTTGCACGGCCATGCGTCGACCTTGCCGAACACGCAGCTCAGCGGCACGGTGAGGCCGTGGTCGACGTCGATCTCGTTGACCATGGTCAGGTCGAAATCCTGCTGGATCACCTCCGAGGCGATGTGCGAGGCAAGCTCCGGATGGCCGATGACCTTCGGCACCGGGCGCGCGCCATAGCCTTCGTCCGCCGGGTTGAATTCCGGGCCGGTCATGATCGCGAAAGTGGGGATCATCTGGAGGCTGAAGGCGGTGGCGTGATCGTTGTAGACGAGGAAGATCACGTCGGGCGTGTGCGTTCTCTCCCAATCCTTGGTGAAGTCGTATCCGGCGAACACCGGCTTCCAGTAATCCTCCGTGGTCTTGCCGAGGTCGAAGGCGGCGCCGACGGCGGGAATGTGCGACGTATAGAGGGAGGCGGTGATGCGGGCCATGATCGCTTGTCCTTGAAGTCGCGTGAAAAGTCGGCGAGACCGTCAGTCTTTGCGGGGCCGCTGCGCGTCGCCGTCCTCGCCGATCCTGCGGTTGCCCTCGATCTTGCGGCCGCCCTTGACCATCATGTCGCGGTATTCCTGCTCGCTCATGCCGGTCATGCGAGCCCGCCATCTGCTGGAAGCTCTTGCCGTCGGTCGCGCCGATCTTCGACAGGAAATAGATGTTGCCGCCGAGCGCCATCATGCGGTTGAGGTCGCGGTCGAGCACCGCCTGCTTCTGCTCCTCGGTCATCTTCCATTCGTCGAGATAGGCGCGCTCGTTCGCCTTGAACCGCGCGCGGTTCTCGGCCTTCATCAGCGACATGCAGAACTGGTTCAGCCAGTATCCTTTCCGCGATTGCTCGGCGTCGAAGACGATCGTGCCGGGAATCTCCTTGAACTCCTTGTCGAGAGCCATCGTTCAGACTCCTCTTTCCTCGGGCCAGTAGAGCCGCATCGGATTGTCGACGAGGAGCTTCCTCTGCAAGTCGCCGGCGTCGTCGCGATATGCGGGAATGATATCGACCAGGAGCCCGTCGTCGGGCATGTGGTCCTTGAGATTGGGATGCGGCCAGTCGGTCCCCCAGATCACGCGGTCGGGAAATTCCTCGACGACCTTGCGCGGCGAAGGGGACGAAGTCGCGATAGGGATTGCGCTCGCCGTTCAGCGCCGGCGGCCCGGAGACCGACAGGCGCTCGGCGCCCGACACCTTGGCCCAGACGTTGGCGTTCTCGCGCATGAATTTGAGGAAGAGCGCGAACTCCGGCCCGTCGACCGGCTTCGTCACGTCCGGGCGGCCCATGTGGTCGACGACGATCGTCGTCGGCAGGGCGGTGAAGAAGTCCCAGAGCTCGGGGAGATCCGCCGCCTCGAAATAGATCACGACGTGCCAGCCGAGCTTCGCGATCCGGCCGGCGATCTCCATCAGCTCGTCCTTCGGCGTGAAGTCGACGAGGCGCTTGACGAAATTGAAGCGCACGCCCGCGCACGCCCGCGTCGTGCAGCCGCTTCAGTTCGTCGTCGCTCACGTCCCGGCGGACGGTCGCGACGCCGCGCGCGCGGCCGCCGCTCGCAAGGCAGGCGTCGACCATCGCGCGATTGTCGGCGCCGTGGCAGGTCGCCTGCACGACGACGTTGCGGGAGAAGCCGAGCTAGTCGCGCAGGGCGAAGAGTTGCGCCTTGCTGGCGTCGCAGGGCGTGTATTTGCGCTCGGGCGCGTAGGGAAACTCGGCGCCGGGGCCGAATACGTGGCAATGCGCGTCGACGCTGCCCGGAGGCGGCGTGAAGCGCAGGCTTGCTCGGGCGCCTCGAACCAGTCGAGCCAGCCCTTGGTCTTCTCGAACGGCCCGGTGACGGGCCTGCCGCCGGCGGTCATGTCTCTGCGCCTCAGTCGATGTATTTCAGGCCGGCTTTTTCGAGCGGCTCGCGCATCTTGTACATGTCGAGGCCGAGCACGCCCGAGGCGAGCTTCGCCCGCTTGTCGCCCTCGTTGGCTTCGCGCGCGCGCGCCGCGGCGAGGGTCTTTTCCGCCCAGGCCGCCGGCACGACGACGACGCCGTCGTCGTCGGCGACGATCGCGTCGCCCGGATTGACGAGCGCGCCGGCGCAGACGACGGGAATGTTGACCGAGCCCAGCGTCGCCTTGACCGTGCCCTTGGCGCTGACGCACTTGCTCCACACCGGGAAGCCCATCTCGGTCAGCGTCTTCACGTCGCGCACGCCCGCGTCGATGACGAGCGCCCGCGCGCCGCGCGCCTTGAAGCTGGTCGCCAGCAGATCGCCGAAATAGCCGTCGGTGCATTCGGCGGTGATGGCGGCGACGACGATGTCGCCGGGCTCGATCTGCTCGGCGACGACATGCATCATCCAGTTGTCGCCGGGATGCAGGAGCACGGTCACCGCCGTGCCGGAGACCTGCGCGCCGGGGTAGATCGGCCGCATGTAGGGCTTCATGAGGCCGACGCGGCCCATCGCCTCGTGGACGGTCGCGACGCCGAAGGCAGCGAGCGCGTCGACGGCGGCGCGGTCGGCGCGCTCGATCGTGCGTCGGACGACGCCGAGTTCGGTCATGGCTTCCTCCTCGTCGGCCTTTGGCCTTCAGCGCCTGGCCGAGGCGCGGATAGACGCGGGCGCACGTCGGATTCATAGACCTTGTGGCGCCGCAGAGCGCAATGCTTTGCTGGCGCAGCCGATCATACTCGACCTTGTCGACCGCGACGGCGCCCGGCTCGCCGAGGTCGTTCAGGTGGACGCGATAGGTTTCGCGCGCGCTCAAGGCGGCGATCGCCGAGATGACGGTGACGCCGAAAGCGAAGGCGCCGATCGTCAGCGGCACATTGGCCGAGCCCGGCGGCGCGACGGCGGCGAAGAGCGCCGGCAGGAGCGCGGTCAGCATGGTGCCGATGTTCTGCGCGATCGCCATCCCGGAGACCCGCGCGCGGGTCGGGAAGAGCTCCGGGTAGAAGCTCGGGAAGACGGCGTTGTAGCCCTGATAGACGACGCCCCACATCAGGATCGAGATGACGAACGCCGAGCGGCACGTTCTTGATGCTGATCGCGTAGAGATAGGCGAACGACAGCAGCCCAGCCGCGAGCGAGCCGACGATGATCGGCGGCCGGCGGCCGATCCGGTCGGAAAGGTCGCCGACGAAGGGAATCACGATCACCGCGACGATGTTGCCGATGACCGGGATCCACAGATAGACGCTCTTGTCCATTCCGACGCCGTAGCCGGGCTGCACCGCGTAAGCCGCGCCGAAAATGGTCGCGACCACCGGAATGACGTTCATCAGCGCCATGCAGACGACCCGCAGCATGTCGGGCCAGTGGTTGGTCAGCGCGTCCATGACCGGCGCCTTCGGGACCTCGCGATGCGCCTGCTCCTCGGCGAAGGCCGGCGTCTCCTCGACCTCGCGCCGGATGATGTAGCCGGCGATGAGCACGAAGACGCTGAGCAGGAACGGCACGCGCCATCCCCAGGACGATGAAGGCCTCCTTCGACAGCGCGTAGCTCAGCGGCAGGAAGACCGCCGCGGCCAGGATCTGCCCGGCCTGCACGCCCTGCAGCGTGAAGCTCGCGAAATAGCCGCGCCGCCCGAAGGGCGCGTGCTCGAGGATCATCGAGCTCGCCCCCGATATCTCCCCGGCGACCGCAAATCCCTGGATGAGGCGCAGGATCACGAGCAGGATCGGCGCCCAGACTCGCCGACCTGCTGGTAGGTCGGCAGCAGCCCGACCGCCATCGTCGAGGCGCCCATCAGGAACAGGCAGACGAGCAGCACGTTTCTGCGGCCGTGGCGGTCGCCCCAGTGGCCGAGCACGAACGCGCCGATCGGCCGCGCGACGTAGCCGACCCCGTAGGTCGCGAGCGACGCGACGATGGCGACGGTCGGATTGCCGTGACGGGAAGAACATCTGCGGAAAGACCAGCGACGCCGCGGTCGCGTAGATGAAGAAGTCATAGTATTCCAGCGCCGATCCGATCCAGCCGCTGGCGGCGGCCATCCTCGACTGATGCCGCCCTGGCGGCTCATGCATCATCGCCTGGCTCATCTGCGTTCCTCCCTTGACGTGATCTTCAGTATTCGACCTCCGCGACCTCTCTCAGCTCCTCCGGCGTCGCCTGAGGGAAAGCCGAAGAATTCGAGATAGGCGGGGATCTGCTCGAACAGCATGTCGATGCCGACCTGGGTCCTGCAGCCCTGCGCCTGCGCCGCGGCGAGAAAGGCGGTCGTCTCGTGCTTCATCACCACTTCGGCGACATAAGTTCGCCGGGCATGAGCCGCGAGACGTCGAGCGGCATGGGATCGCCCGGATAGGTTCCGAGCGGCGTCGCGTTGACGACGACGTCGAACCCGCTCGGGTCGTTCGATCCGAGCGACACCTTGAGACGCGGATAGTTCTGCCTGAGCCGGTCGCCGAGGCCCCTCATCGCCGCGGCGTCGACGTCGTAGAGCGCGATCTCGGCCGCCCCCGCAGCCGCCGCCGACGCGGCGATCGCCGAGCCCACGCCGCCGGAGCCGACGACGAGCAGCCTCCTGCCGCGCGAGCGACGCGCCGTTATGCGCGACGCCGCGGACAAAACCCTCGCCGTCGAACATGTCGCCGATCAGCCGCCCGTCGTCCGCGCGGCGGACCGCGTTGCATGAGCCGGCGACCTTGACCGCGGTCGAGACCTCGTCGAGCAGGTCGATGACCGCAATCTTGTGCGGCATGGTGATCAGCGCGCCGTGGAAATTGGTGAAGCGGCAGATTTCCGGAAAGGCGCGGCCGAAGTCCTCCCGCCTGACGCCGAGCGGCACGACGGCGGCGTTGATTCCGCGCCTCTCGAACCACGGGTTGTAGATCATCGGCGACTTGAACGTCGTCGTCGGATAGCCGACGTGAGCGATGATCTGCGTGTCGCCGTTGATCATTCCTTAAGGCTTCCTCGTCCTGCTGCGGCCGTCATTCGAATTCGATCTCCGTCCGCTCCTCGGCGTCCGCCACGCTCGCCTGCGCGGCGAGCCGCACCGGCGTGTTGGCCGCGCCGAAGAGGTCGTAATTGCGCCGCTGGACGATTTCGAAGAAGAAGCGGTCGCGGAAGGTTCGCGTGTAGATGTGGAAGAACTCGCCGTCCCTCACGCGGTCGTACAGCACGCCGAGCGCGCGCATGCGCGCGAGCAGGTCGGGCGCGAGGTCGAAGCGGGTCGCGAGGTCGTCGTAGTAATTGTCGGGGATCGGCAGGAAGGCGACGCCCCTGCCCTTCGCCGCCTCGACGGCGGCGAAGATGTCGTCGGTCGACAGCGCGATCTGCTGATAGCCGGCGCCGCCGAAGGCGTCGAGAAAGCGCGACACGCCCGTCGCCCCGCCCTCGCCGATATTGAGCGCGATGCGCAGCTCGTTGTTGGCGCTGCGCAGCGAGCGGCTGAAGAAGGCCCCGTGCGGGTCGGCGATCTCGACCTGAGGCGCCGGCGAGAGCCCGAGCACCGTGCGATAGAACAGCGACCAGCTCAGGAATTCGCCGCGGCGAACGACGTTGGAGAGATGGTCGACCTTGCGCAGGCCGCCCGGACGGCTCCTGCCCCTGCGCCGACCTCGAAGTCGCCGCGCCAATCCGGATCTTTCGGCGTCGACGAAATAGATGAGGCTGCCTTCGACCCCGGCGACAGCGGGCAGCGTCGCCTCGCCCGGTCCGATCTTGCCGACATAGCTCTGGCATTCGAGGGCGGCTGCGCGCTCGAGCGCCTTGTCGACCAAGTCGACGCCGAGCGCCAATGCGCAGATCGAGGGGCCGTGCAACAGCGAGAAGGAATGGGCGAACCCCTCCCGCTCGCGGTTGACGACGAGGTTGATTTCGCCCTGGGCAAAGAGATCGACGTCCTTCGAGCGGTGACGCCCGGCGAGCCGGAAGCCGAGGCCCTCGATCAGCGCGGCGAGCGCCTTCGCATCCGCGTCGCTGACCGCGAATTCGATGAATTCGGCGCGCTCGACGACCGGCGGCGGCGGAAGGGGCGGCAGGTCGGCGAGCGGCGCATCGCCGCGCTCCGCCCGCCGCGCCGCCAGCGCCTCGCCGGCCGCGCGCAGCGAGCGCATGCCGTCGACCGCGATCGCCGCGGCGGAAGCGCCGCGGAACTGGTCGTTGAAGATCTCGAGCGACAGCGGCCCGCGATAGCCGGCGCGGGTCGCGGCGTCGAGGAAATCGACGATCGGATAGTCGCCCTGGCCGGGATAGCAGCGGTAGTGCCGGCTCAGCGACAGCGGGTCCATGACCAGGGCCGGCGCGTCGGCCACCTGGACGAGCGCGATGCGGTCGGCCGGCAGAGCCGCGATCGGCTCGATCGGATTGCCGCGCGCGCAGATGTGAAAGCTGTCGAGCACGATGCCGAGGTTGTCGCGGTCGGCGGCGCGGAGAATCTCCCAGGCGGCCGTCCAGTCCTTCACGTGCCGGCCCCAGGCGAGCGCCTCGTAGCCGATCCGCATGCCGTGCTGTCGGGCGAGATCGGCGAGCTCCGCCATGTCCGCCGCGGCTCGCGCGGAATCGTCGATCGCCTCCGAAGAGACGTTGGAGCAGACGCAGAGCAGTCGGCGCCGAGTTCGTGCATGAGCTCGAGCTTGCGCGCGGCACGCTCGATATTGCGTCCCGGATCGGCTCCGGCATCGCCTCGAAATCGCGCAAGCGGCTGGAGCGCGACGATTTCGAGCCCGAGATCCGCCGCCATGCGCCGCGCGTCCCTCGGCTTTCCGTTGAAGAAGGTCAGGTCGTTCTCGAACAGCTCGACCGCGCGGAAGCCCGCCTTGGCCGCCGCGGCGAGCTTGCCCTCCAGCGCGCCGCCCATGCAGACGGAGGCGATCGACCATCTGAGCATCAGAAAATCTCCTATATTTTTCGTTACATACTATGTTGCAAGGAGTCTTGCAATATGAAAATATGCTCTTCGAATCAAAAATGAAGCCGACAGCGATGGACGATCGAACGGTGAGGGCGGGCGGGGCCGCGACTTTGGCGGAGGCGCTGCATGAGCGGCTGCGCCACGACATCATCCTCGGCGTGCTGCCGCCGGCGGCCAAGCTGAAGCTCGAGAAGCTCAGCAAGGCCTATGACGTCAGCGTCAATACGCTGCGCGAGACCCTGTCGCGCCTCGCCTCGGACGGGCTCGTCGTCGCCGAGGGCCAGAAGGGCTTCGCAGTCCTGCCGGTCTCGGACGAGGACTTGCGCGACATCACCGAGATGCGGCAGCTGCTCGAGTGTCATGCTCTCAAGCAATCGATCGCCGCGGCCGACATCGACTGGGAGGCGCGCGTCGTCGGCGCCCATCACAAGCTGTCGAAGGTCGAGGAGCTGGTCGAAGCCGAGCCGGAGACCTACGGCGAGCCTTGGGAGCGAGCCAATCAGGAGTTCCACGAAGCGCTCATTTCCAACTGCCGCTCGCGCTGGCTGCGCCTGTATCTGAGGGCCATGTACGACCACAGCCGCCGCTACCGGATGCTGTCGCTGAAGACCAAGCCCTTTCCACGCTCACAATCCGCCGAAGAGCATCGTCGCATTCTCGACGCCTCGATCAAACTCGATGGCCGATCGGGCGGCGGGCCTCCTCGCCGACCACATTCTGAAAGCCGCACAGTTGGCGCAGCCGGGGGAGACCCATCAGCTGCGGAAACTCGCGCCGACGGCATCCTAACGGCCCTTGGCCTTCAGCGCCCGGTCGAGGCGCGGATAGACCCGGCGCGCGTTGCCTTCGTAAACTTTGCGGCGCTCCTCGGGCGTCAGGTTCATGGTCGACTCGATATAGCGCTTGGTGTCGTCGTAATGATGACCGGTTTCGGGATCGATCCCGCGCACCGCGCCGATCATTTCGCTGGCGAACAGGATGTTGTCGACCGGGATCACCCGGGTCAGAAGATCGACGCCCGGCTGGTGATAGACGCAGGTGTCGAAGAAGACGTTGCTCAGCAGATGCTCCTTCAGGAGCGGCTTTTTCAACTCCTGAGCAAGGCCCCGGTAGCGGCCCCAGTGATAGGGCGCGGCGCCGCCGCCGTGCGGCACGACGAAGCGCAGCGTCGGGAAATCCTCGAACAGGTCGCCCTGAATGAACTGCATCACCGCGGTCGTGTCGGCGTTGATGTAATGGGCGCCGGTGGTGTGGAAGCAGGCGTTGCAGCTCGTCGAGACGTGGACCATCGCCGGGATGTCGTATTCGACCATCTTCTCGTAGATCGGATACCAGTGGCGGTCGGTGAGCGGCGGGCTCGTCCAGTGTCCGCCCGAGGGGTCCGGATTGAGGTTGATCCCGACGAAGCCGTACTCCTTCACGCAACGTTCGAACTCGGGAATGCAGGTCTTGGGATCGACGCCGGGGCTTTGCGGCAGCATCGCGGCCCCGATGAAATTGTCGGGAAACAGTTTCGAGACGCGGTAGATCAGCTCGTTGCAGATCGACGCCCAGGTCGAGCTCACGGCGAAGTCGCCGATGTGATGGGCCATGAAGCTCGCGCGCGGCGAGAAGATCGTCAGGTCCGCGCCGCGCTCCCTCATGAAGCGCAGCTGGTTCGTCTCGATCAACTCGCGCAGCTCGTCGTCGCCGATCTTCAAGTCGGCGACCTTGGGCATGAGGGCAGGGTCCTTGATGCCGGCGATCTGCTGGTTGCGCCAGGCCTCAAGGGCCTTGGGCGCGGTCGTATAATGGCCGTGGCAGTCGATGATCATCTAGAAGTCTCCCGGCGAATTCAAACGCCCTCCCTACTGCGCCGCTGCTTCCATGCCTTGTCAATACAGCGGCGATCGTCGTCTCTCTGCTCTTCGCATCGCTCCGTTCGGCGATTTCATGCGGGCTCCATCCCGTAGCGCCGTTTCGTGTCGCGGGTTTCGGCGGAAGCCAAATACGCAACGAGAGCCTGTGCGGCCTCGCGCGCGACGGAAGCGTTGGACACGCCGGCGGAAAACAGCGTCACCGCCTGGATTTCCGGCGGGAGAGGACCGACGATCTCGATCCCCGGCTGGCTGACGAGTTCGCTCAATTGCTGGAAGCCGAGGTCGGCGTCGCCGCGAGCCATCAGACTCGCCACGGGCACGCCCGGAGGAGCGACGAGGGCGCGGCCCAGCACGGATTCGGCCATGCCCCATTTCTCGCACAGCGCCTTCAAGTGATCGCCGCTCGGACCGGTCGAGTAGCAAATTCTTCTCGCCTCGAGCATCGCCCGCCTGACGGCTTGTTCGCTTTCGACGCCGGGGCGCGGCGAGCCCGCGGGAACGGCGATGGCGATCTCCGATCGCGCGAAATCGGCGATGCTGCCTTTGGCGATATGGCCGTCGGCCTCGAGGCCGCGCATGACTTTCGACGCCAGGACAACGACGTCCGCCGGCTCGCCGGCCCGCACCAATTTTGCGGCCTCGACGCCGCCCAGGGATCGGAAATCGACCCGCATGCCGCTGCGCTGCTCGTAATCCCGAGCCAGATCGGCCAGAATGTGTCGGGTCGCCATAGACGACAGGCCGGCGATCCGATGGCTCATTACTGGCCTCCTGCCGGCGCGAATGAAGAGGCAGGGAATGGCGGTTTGGGATGTTCCGGTCCGCAAGCGCCTTATCCTCCGTTGCAAGCGAGCGACGATACGACGTACGCAGACGCGCCCGCCCCAGCGCACTTGCCGCAAATTTGAGCCGAGATGGTCGCGCCCGCAAGGGTGGGCCGAAGCTCAGGCGGCCTCCAGCACCATGGTGGCGGCGGCGGTGTTGCCGATCGGTATGTGGTAATTGCGGTGCGCTTCGCGCACCTTGCCCGGCACAGCGGCGCGCGCCGCGAGCCAGTTCAACAGTTCGACGCCCTGCGTGCCACAGAGCACTGACCTCGCGTACCTTTCCTCGCCGGAGAAAGCGCTCGGCTCGTTGGCGGAGAACTACGTCGGCCTGCTCTTTTGAGAGGTCGAGAGCGGTGCCGGGGCGGGCTTCGCCACCGGAAGAAGGTCCCGGCCTCGCGGACGCCGGAAGGGCTTGTCGTCCAGCCTTCGGCGCCGCAGAATGAGGTCGTCATGCGCCTCGACGAAGGCAAATGGGTCGGCGGGTGAAGACGGATTCGATCGCGTTCATCGGCTTCGGCGAGGCGGCGCGCGCCTTCCTCGAAGGCTGGCGCACCGCGCCGGGATTCGCGGCGCGGGTCTCGGCCTACGACATCAAGACCGATTCGACTGACGCCGAGGTGCGGGAGGGCAAGCGCGCGGACTATCTCGCGTAATCGGGGGAGATTCCCGGGCCAAGCGTTTAGCTTGGTGCGGGCCTGACGAGGGTCGCGAGGTCGGGGATTTCGGGGCCAGGGATGCCGAGACGGGCGCCGAGATAGTTGAAGAAAGGGATTTTGAGTTTCATGCAGGTCTTGGCGAGGCCGAGCATGACGTCGCGGGCTTGGCGGCCCTTGTCGCTGACGGTTCCCCCGGAGATTTTGCGCTTGGTGACGAAGGCGCGGATGTCGTTTTCCGATGCGTTGGTGTTGAGCGGGATTTCCGGTCTTTCCAGCACGCGCAGAAGTTCGTCCTTGCGCCCGAGCAGGCGCTTCAACAGACGGTCGAGCGTCGCATAGCCGGTTCGACGCCTGAAGATGCGATCGAATTGCGCGCGCAGGAGGCTCGCCTGTTCCGCGCTGGGTGTGAGCTTGTACTCCTTCAACCGCCCATAGAACCACCAGATCATCCGTCTCGCGATCTCGACGGCGTTGCTTTGCTTGTCGTTGGCGGGGACGAGTTTATGGACGAGGCGGTCGGCATGAACCCAGCAGAGCGCGTGGACGCCGACGCGGAACTGGCCGGCGTCGTCGGAGACGATGACGGCCTGGCCGAGCAGGCCTTCGGCCTCGATCGCTCCCCACAGCGCCGCTTCGCTGGCCGCCCGCACCGGATCGGGCGTGACCCGCAAGTCGGCGAGGCCGAGGGCGCGCAAGTGGTCCATCCAATCCTCGCGCGTGCGAAAGACCAGCGAGGCATGGCCGGCGAGCCTGTCGATGACGTCCTGGGGCAGATCGGCGCCGCGCATATAGGCGATCGCCGCCCCGTTGATCACATAGCGCGCCGCCCCGCCCAGCAGACGGCTGAGGAAAGCCAGGCGCGATTTGCCCGGCCCGGTGCGAAACGCGGTGAACCGGTCGGAGCCGATGTGCGTGGTGAAGCAGGACTTGCCGGCGTGGCGGGCACCGGTGTCGTCGACGGTGACGAAGGGGGAGTTGGCGAGCCCCGTCCGCAGCACGGCCTCGTCCTCGGCGCGGAATGTCTCGAGCTTGGCGGTCACCAGCCGCACCACTTGGCGCTTCGAGATCATGAGGCCCAAGCCGGCGAGCAGCGCCGCGATCCTGTCGCAGGTCATCTGGCCCTGAAAATGCAGCGCCAGCACCAGACGAATAAGATGCGGGCCGCAACCGCCGACAATCCCCGCCGGGAGCGGCGCGATCAGGGTCTTGCCGTCCGGCGTCTGCCAGCGCTCGCGCCGATAGAGCGTCGCCTCGGCCTTGACCGCCAGGTCCTGAACGGTGATCTCCTCATAGCCCTTGAAGCGCGAGCCCGCCGGCGCCTCGACCGCCAGCGTCTCCGTCCGGGCGACCGAAAGCTTGGAGGCGCCAGGGCCGCGCCGCCGCTTCGTTGCCTCTTCCTCGTCGCCCTTCGCTCCGCGCTCCGGCCGATCCGTCGCCTTCTCCATCCCGGACGGTTTGTACGGCGGACGCGGCGGCAAACCCTTCAGCCGCGCGATCTCATCCTTCAGCGTCTGGATCTCGGCCCGCTGCCCCGCTTCGACCCCGTCGCGTCTCTCGAGCTCCGCCTGCAAACGCGCCGTCTCGCCAATCAATCGGCGAACCAGGTCGATCAACTCGGCCTGCGTCATGCGTTCAAGCGAATCAGTCGAGCCAGGCGACATGCCTAGCGTTATTCAAACCTTCCCTAACGTTTCCTTCTTCGTCACAAGCCTCGCCCGGAAATCTGCCCCGTTTACTATCTCGCGGCTCAAGTGACCAGGGCGTCGACCGCGCCCGAGGCCGCCGCGGGCGCGGATGCGGTCTTTTCGCTCGTCACCGCCGACCAGGCGCATGAAGCGGCTCTCGCCGCTCTGGCTGGCCTCGCCGACGGCGCGTTCTTCTTCGACTGCAATTCCTGCGCGCCGCAGACCAAGGAGCGCACGGCGAAGGCGGTGGACGCGGCCGGTGGGCGCTACGTCGACGTCGCGGTGATGGCGCCGGTGCATCCGAGGCTGCACAGGGCGCCGCTCCTCATCAGCGGCCCGCATGCGAAGGACGCCGCGCCCGTTCTCGCCGCGCTCGACATGGCGGCGGCGATCCACGACGGGCCGGTCGGGTCGGCCTCGGCGGTCAAGATGATCCGCTCGATCATGATGAAGGGGCTCGAGGCCCTGGTCTGCGAATGCGTGCTCGCCGGCCGCAAAGCGGGCGTCATCGAGACTGTGCTCGAACTCGCTCGACGACACTTATCCGGGCTTCGACTGGAAAAAGCGCTCGGCCTACATGCTCGAACGGGTGATGACGCATGGCGTCCGACGCGCCGCCGAAATGCGGGAGGTCGGCGCTGACGGTCGACCTCATCGGCCTCGACGGCGCGATGTCGCGCGCCACGGTCGCCTGGCAGCAGGCGGTCGGCGATCTCACGCTGCGCTCGACAACCGCGGAGGTTTCGGACTATCGCATCCTCGCGGACAAGAATTCTCGAGCGCCTCGATCGGAAGAGCGGCTGACGGCGCGCTTCGGCTTTGAAGACGCTGACGTCGCGCCACAATCGCACGCTAACGCAATCGCCAAAAATCAATGGGAGGATACCGATGACCTTCAAATGCTGGATGGCTTGCGCCGCCCTTGGTGCGGTCCTGCTTGCCGCCCCGGCTCGCGCCGACGACAATACGGTGACGGTCGGGCTGATCCTGCCGATGACCGGCCCGCAGGCCTCGACCGGGAAGCAGGAGCGCGCCGGGGCCGAGCTCTATCTCAAGGAGCACGGCGACACGGTCGCTGGAAAGAAGATCGCGCTCGATCGTTAAGGACGACACCGGCGCGGCCGACGTCACCAAGCGCATCGCAGAGGAGCTGATCACCAATGACCACGCCAATGTGTTGATGGGTTTCGGCCTGACGCCGCTCGCCCTCGCCACGGCCCCCGTCGCGACCGCGGCGAAGGTTCCGGAAGTGGTTTCCGCGGCGGCGACCGCGATGATCACGGAAAAGTCGCCCTATATCGTGCGCACCTCGTTCACCCTTCCGCAGGCGTCCGCGCCGATGGCCGATTGGGCGCTGAAGAACGGGATCAAGAAAGTCGTCACCATCGTCACCGACTATGGCCCCGGCATCGACGCCGAGAAATGGTTCAGCGACACGTTCGAGAAGGGCGGCGGCAAGATTGCCCAAAAGATCCGCGTTCCGTTGAAGAACCCCGACTTCGCGCCCTTCCTGCAACGGGTGAAGGACGACAAGCCGGACGCGGTGTTCGTCTTCGTGCCGTCGGGACAGGGCGCGGTCTTCATGAAGGAATTCGTCGAGCGCGGTCTCGACAAGTCCGGGATCAAGCTGATCGGCACCGGCGACGTGACCGACGACGACCTTTTGGCGGATATCGGCGATGCGGCGCTCGGCGCGGTGACGACCCATCACTATTCGGCCGACCATAATTCGCCGGAGAACAAGGCCTTCGTGGCCGCGTTCGAAAAGGCCAACAATGGCATGCGCCCGAATTTCATGGCCGTCGGCGCCTATGACGGCATGGCGCTCGTCGACCAAGGCGCTCGAGAAGACCAAGGGCGACGCGAGCGGCGACGCGCTTCTCGCCGCGATGAAAGGCATGAGCTGGATGAGTCCCGCGCGGCCCCGTCTCGATCGATCCCGAGACGCGCGACATCGTGCAGAACATCTATGTCCGCAAGGTCGAGAAAAAGGACGGCGCGCTCTACAACGTGGAGTTCGAAACAATTCCGAACGTGAAGGACCCGTACAAAGCGGCGAAGCACTAACTCCCTCTCCCCGCGTGCGGGGAGAGGGCCGGGGTGAGGGGCAGGGCGACTGACCGCGGAAATTCGCCTAGCCCCTCATCCTAACCTTCTCCCCGCAAGCGGGGAGAAGGGACCTGACGGCGGACGCAAGATGCTGACGATCCTGTTCGACGGCGTCGCCTACGGCATGCTTCTGTTCGTGCTGGCGAGCGGCCTCTCCGTGACGCTGGGGTTGATGAATTTCATCAACCTCGCACACGGGGTGTTCGCCATGGTCGGCGGCTATGTGACCGCGCTCTTGATGGAGCGCGCGGGCGCGCCCTTCCTCGCCACGCTGCCTGCCGCCTTTATCGTCGCCGGCGATCCTCGGGATCGCGCTCGAACGCACGCTCTATCGGCGCCTCTACGGCGCGAGCCCCCTCGACCAGGTGCTGTTCACCATCGGCCTCGTGCTGATGGCGATGCCGATCGCCGATTACCTGCTCGGCGTCGAGGCGCGGCAAGTCGACGTGCCGGCGTGGCTTTCGGGCAGCCTGACCTTTCATGGCGTCGGGATCAGCCGCTATCGCCTGTTTATCGTCGTGGTGTGCGGCGCGATCGCCGCGGCGCTACAGCTTTTTCTGGTCAGGACGCGCTTCGGCGCTCAGCTCCGCGCCGCGGTGGACGACGCGCGCGTCGCCGACGGACTGGGGATCGACGTCGACCGCATCTTCGCCGTCGCCTTCGCCGTCGGCAGCGGCCTCGCCGGTCTCGGCGGGGCGCTCGCGGCCGACGTCGTCGGCGGAATCGACCCGGCCTTTCCGGTCAAGTTCCTGGTGACGTTCCTCATCGTCGTCACCATCGGCGGCTCCAACGGAATTCTGGGCGCGCTGTTCGGCGCTCTCCTACTCGGCGTGCTGGACGTCGCCGGCAAATATTACATCCCTTCGATCGGCGCCTTCATCATCTACGGCGTCATGGTCGTCACGCTCATCCTGCGCCCTCAAGGCCTTTTCGCCCGCGGAGACGGGCGATGATCGGAGCAAAGGCCTTGTCTGCTTCGCTCAGAATCGAGAAGCACCTGCGCCGGCGAGCCCATTGGCGGTGGCCAGAGATCGCCTTCTGGCTGGCGATCCTCGCCGCGATCGTGCTGCTTCCCTCCCGCGCGGCGCTCATCAACGAGATTCTCGTCGCGGGGCTGTTCGCGCTTTCGCTCGATCTCATTCTCGGCCTCACCGGGATCGTGTCGCTCGGGCAGGCCGCATTTCTCGGGCTCGGCGCCTATTCAGCCGCCCTTCTCGCGAGCGCAGGTTTTGCGGATCCGACGCTCGGGCTCTTCGCGGGCGCCCTCGTTGCGGCGGTTGTCGGTCTCGCCACGGCGCCGCTTGTCCTGCGCGGCTCGGACCTGACGCGGCTCATGGTGACGCTCGGCGTCTCGCTGATGCTGGGAGAGCTCGCCAACCGCAACAGCTGGCTGACGGGGGGCGCGGATGGGCTCAATTTTTCGATGGGAAAGGTGCTGGGCCTCTTCCCGATCGGCTTCCTGGGACAGCGCAACGCGGCGCTCTACAGTTTCGTCGTTCTGTTGGCGCTGTTCGCTCTCGCGCGCCGGCTTCGCCAGTCGCCGTTCGGTCTGGCGCTGGCGGCGATCAGGGAAAACCGCCTGCGCGCCGACGCGCTTGGCATCGCGACCAGCCGGCGGATGATCGCGATCTATACGATCTCGGCGGCCTACGCCGGCGTGGCGGGAGCGCTTCTCGCTCAGACAACGCAGATCGCATCGCTCGACCTCTTCGACTTTCACCGCTCGGCCGACGTGATGCTGATGCTGATCATCGGCGGCGCCGGCTATCTCTACGGCGGGATCATCGGCGCGGCCGTGTTCATCTTTCTGCGCGACGTCATCTCCGCCGCAACCCCCGAATACTGGGAATTCTGGATCGGCGCGCTGCTGATCGTGCTGGTGATGGTCGGCAGAGAGCGCATCCGCGATCTCGCCTTGCGCGCGGGGGCCCTCCGTCCGCCGCGGCCTGCGCGGGAGGAAGCGTTGTGAGCGGCCCGGCGCTCGAGGCGCGCGGCCTTGTCCGGCAGTTCGGCGCGCTGCTCGTGACCGACAGCGTGTCGTTCACAATCGAGCCCGGCGCGCGACAGGCCTTGATCGGTCCCAACGGCGCCGGCAAGACGACCCTCATCAATCTCCTCACCGGCGTCCTTAAGCCGACCGAGGGGCATGTGCTTCTCGAAGGCCGCGACGTGACGGCGCTGTCGTCGGACGCGCGCGTGCGGCTCGGGCTCTCGCGCACCTTCCAGATCAATCAGCTCTTTCCCCACCTGAGCCCGGTCGAGTTGCTCGGCCTCGCCATTTCCGAGCGGAACCGCTCGGGGGCCGACTTCTGGCGGGTGGCGGGCACACGGCCGGCGATCGTCACCGAGATCGAGGACCTGCTCAGCCGGTTCGGTCTCGAATCGGACATGGACCAGCCAACGCGGAAACTCCCCTACGGCAAGCAGCGGCTGCTCGAGATCGCGCTCGCGCTCGCGACGCGGCCGCGCGTGCTCCTGCTCGACGAGCCCGCCGCCGGCGTGCCGGAGGACGAGCGCCGCGACATCCTAGCCGCCCTCGCCGCGCTCCCCTCCGACATCGCGATCCTGCTCATCGAGCACGACATGGACCTCGTGTTCAGCTTCGCGACCCGCATTTCCGTGCTGGTCGCAGGCCGGCTCCTGACCGAAGGCGAGCCTGAGGAGATCGCCGCGGACGAGCGCGTGCGGGCCGTCTATCTGGGCGAGGACGCCCATGGCTGAGCTCCTGAGCGTCGAGAACCTGAGCTCCGGCTACGGCGAAGCGCGCGTCATCCGCAACCTCGGCTTCAGCCTCGAGGACGGAAGGTCGCTCGCGCTGCTCGGCCGCAACGGGGTCGGCAAGACGACGCTGATCGATACGCTGATCGGCGCCACGACCTGCTTCGGCGGGCGCATCCTGTTCGCGGGAGAAGACATCGTGGCCCTCCGGCCGCACCAGCGCGCCCGCCGCGGCGTCGGCTGGACGCCGCAGGAGCGCAACATTTTCCGATCGCTGACGGTCGAGGAGAATCTGACGGCGGTCGCGCTTCCGGGACCCTGGACGGTCAAGCGGGTCTACACCCTCTTTCCCCGCCTCGAGGAGCGGCGGACGAACATGGGCCGCCAATTGTCGGGCGGAGAGCAGCAGATGCTGGCGATCGGCCGCGCGCTGATGCTCAACCCGCGGCTCCTCCTGCTCGACGAGCCGACCGAGGGCCTGGCCCCGATCATCGTCGACGAACTCTTGGCGGCGCTGCGCGAACTGGCCCGGGAAGGCCTGTCGATGATCATCGTCGAGCAGAAGCCGAAAAAGATCCTGCCGTTCACCGATCACGCCATCGTGCTCGACCGCGGCGCCATCGCCCACGCGGCGCCGAGCGCCGAGCTCCTCGCCGACCCGGCCGCGCTCGACGCGCACCTGACCGCGACGAGGAAGGGCGGATGAGGCGCGAACGTGGCAGCGAAGCGGCCGCTGCGCTCACAAGCGCACGCCCTCTCACCGGATATTGTCGATCAGGGCAGCCTCCTGGCTCCCTCGCGTCCGAAGCAAGCGCCGCATCCGATCTTTCTCCGCTGGCGCCGGGAGAACGCTTTCAAGGATTGAGTGTTTGTCAGCGGCGCCGGGAGACACGGCAGCTTTTGTGTGCCTCCGCGTTCGCGGGGGCGACAACGTCCTTACGAGGTTTGTCAGCCGCGTCGCGGCGGGTCAGACGGCGAGGCGCGATCTTAGTTCAAGAGCGCTTCTCCGACCCTGCCGCCGACGCCCGGATCACGCCGCCGCCATCGCCTTCTGCAGATTCTCGTCGACCTTGTCGAGGAAGCCGGTGGTCGACAACCACTTCTGCTCCGGCCCGATGAGCAGGGCGAGGTCCTTCGTCATATGGCCCGCCTCGACCGTCTCGACGCACACCTTCTCGAGCGTCGCCGCGAACCTGGCGAGCTCCTCGTTGCCGTCGAGCTTCGCCCGGTGGGCGAGGCCCCGCGTCCAGGCGAAGATCGAGGCGATCGAATTGGTCGACGTCTCGCGTCCCTTCTGGTGCTCGCGATAGTGACGGGTGACGGTGCCATGGGCGGCCTCGGCCTCGACCGTCCGCCCGTCGGGCGTCATCAAAACGCTGGTCATGAGGCCGAGCGAGCCGTAGCCCTGCGCGACCGTGTCGGATTGCACGTCGCCGTCGTAGTTCTTGCACGCCCAGACGTAGCCGCCCGACCACTTGAGCGCTGCGGCCACCATGTCGTCGATCAGCCGGTGCTCATAGGTGATCCGGAGGCTTTGGAACTTCGACTTGAACTCGTTCTCGTACACCTCCTGGAAGATGTCCTTGAACCGCCCGTCATAGGCCTTGAGGATCGTGTTCTTGGTCGACAGGTAGACCGGATATTTGCGCATGATCCCGTAGTTCATCGACGCGCGGGCGAAGTCGCGGATCGAATTGTCGAGATTATACATCGACATGGCGATTCCGGCCCCAGGGAACTTGAACACCTCCCTCTCGATCACCGAGCCGTCCTCGCCCTCGAAACGGATGGTCAGGCGGCCTTTGCCCGGGACCTTGAAGTCCGTCGCCCGATACTGGTCGCCGTACGCGTGGCGGCCGATCACGATCGGCCGGGTCCAGCTTGGAACGAGGCGTGGCACGTTCTTGCAGATGATCGGCTCGCGGAAGATGACGCCCCCGAGGATATTGCAAATCGTCCCGTTCGGGCTCTTCCACATTTCCTTCAGATGGAATTCCTTGACCCGCGCTTCGTCCGGGGTGATCGTGGCGCACTTGACCCCGACGCCGCAGGCCTTGATCGCCTCCGCCGCGTCGATCGTCACCTGGTCGTTGGTGGCGTCGCGATGCTCGACCGAGAGGTCGAAATACTTGAGCTCGATGTCGAGGTATGGGTGAATCAGCTTGTCGCGGATGAGCCGCCAGATGATGCGGGTCATCTCGTCGCCGTCGAGCTCGACGACCGGATTCTCGACCTTGATCTTGGACATCGGGTGAAGTTTCCTCAAGCTTGCAGGCAGGCGCGGAGAGCCGCCCTATAGCATCCGCCCCGAGAGCGTCCTAGTTCTCTTTAGGCGAGGCGGCGGCTCCGACGGCGCCGCTCTTGTCGCCCGGTTTCAATGAGCCGCGACGCGGGAAAGAACCGAGGCTCAAGCGTTTTCAAAATTCGGTTCGTCTTGCTATCGCCGAGTCCGGCGAGGGAGGAGGTCGACTTTGTCGCGGCCTGGCCTTGAGAAACGAAAGTCAAACGCCCTGGTCGCCCGCCGGGTCTCCGCCTGGACCGGGACGGCCGCCGACACAAGGCGCGCGAGGCGCGGCCGGCGCGTTCGCACTTTTATCGTCGCCGCGTTCGCCGCCTGGTCGACGGCGCCAGCGTCCGCGGAGTCCTGCGACCGACAACGCTCTGGCGACGCTCTGCGGGATCGTCGAGACCGCGGCCAAGGAAGAGGGGCTGCCCGTCAATTTCTTCACCCGGCTCATCTGGCGCGAGAGCTCCTTCCGGCCCGGCGCGGTCAGTCCGGCAGGCGCCCAAGGCGTCGCCCAGTTCATGCCTAGCACGGCCAATGACCGGGGACTCGCCGACCCGTTCGACCCCGCGACCGCCATTCCCGCCTCGGCCAAGCTCATCGCCGAGCTGGCGCAGCGCTTCGGCAATCTGGGACTGGCGGCGGCCGCCTACAACGCCGGGCCGCACGCGCTGGCGAACTGGCTCGCTGGCCAGGGCGACCTGCCGGCGGAGACGCAGGATTACGTGCTCGCGATCACCGGCCACGATGTCGGCGAGTGGCGGGGCGGCCGACCCGCCGTCCGCTGCGGCGCCCGATCCCGATCAGCCCTGCCTGGCTTCGATCGCAAAACTCCGCGTCGCGCGCGGTCCTGACGCCTCGCTTGCCGTTTCGGGCCTGTTCGCGCCCTGGGGCGTGCAGATCTCCGCCAGCTTCGACAAAGGCTCCGCGCTGCGCGCCTTCGCCCGCGCGCAACACGACTACTCTAGCGTCATCGGAGGCATCACTCCGTTCGTGCTCGGCACCGTTTTGCGCAGCCGAGGCTGGCGCCCGTTCTACCGGGTGCGCCTGCCGGCGCAGACCGGCGCGGAAGCGAAAAAACTGTGCGACCGCCTCCAGGCCGCCGGCGGCGCCTGCGCCGTGCTGAGGAGTTAGAGCGTGTCTCGTTTGGGCGGAACCGATGCCGTCTTCGCGAGCAACTGTCCCTTCGTCGCGTCGATCCCCGTGGTCCCTTGGTCGACGTCCGCCGACCTCGGATTGCGCCATTTCCATCGCGGGAAACAATCTTTTCAGGGGCTTGCGGCGCCATTTCCATCGCGCCTGACGCCGCGGCGAGGCGAGGCCCATTCATCCGTTTCTTGAGCAGTTTATACAGTTTATTAATGTTTTATCAAGTTTGGCGCGACAGAAATTGTCGCCGGTGCGCAATGCGGGGCGCAGCGAGACGTCGACATGAGCGCGCGGCGGGGCCATCGCTCCGCGACGACGGTTCCAACTCGACGGGACGTGCTCTAGCCGCGGCGCAGCCGGCGTTCCTGCGGATGGATTGGCTCGACCCCCGGAAACGATTCGGCCTTGCTCACTCCGCCGCCGCGAGCGCCGGTCCTCGTCGCCCAAGCGTGAGAACGAGCGCCGCGGCGAACACGCAGGCGACGCCCGCGACGTAGAGCGCGGGAAGGTATGTCGCGAGCTCGGTGCGGGACGCGCCCGCGCCGAACGCCGCCGTCGCCGCCCCAAGCTGGTGGGCCGCGAAGATCCAGCCGAAAGTCAGATTCGAGCGCTCGGCCCCGAACCGCTCGGCCGTCAGCCGGACGGTAGGCGGAACGGTCGCGACCCAGTCGAGACCGTAGAAAACGGCGAAAGCCGACAGGCCCACGACCGAAAAGTCGGTGAACGGCAGCGCAATCAAGGAGCATCCGCGCAGCCCGTAATAGACGAAAAGGAGCCAGCGATTGTCGTACCGGTCGGAGAGCCAACCTGACGCCAGAGTGCCGACGAAATCGAACGCGCCAATGATCGCGAGGGCCCCCGCCGCGCTGACGGGCGCGACGCCATAATCGCCGCACAGCGCGATCCAGTGGGTCTGAATGAGGCCGTTGGTCGAGAGACCGCAAATATAGAAGCTGGCAAACAGCACCCAGAAGGTGCGGCTCCCGCGCGCCTCGGAAAGCGCGCGCAGCGGCGACGACAGCAGCGCGCTGAAGGCGGGATTTTGCTTGGGCGGCGGTTCGATCGCGCGCCTGCCGTAAGGCGCAAGCCCGACATCGAAGGGCCTGTCCCGCAGGGTCAGCAAAGCAATCGTTCCCGCGACCAGCAACATGGCGACGACGAAGGCGAGCGCGCTCCGCCATCCATGATCCTCCGTGAGCTTCGCCAGGAGCGGCAGGAAGACGAGCTGCCCGGTCGCATTGCTCGCGGTCAGCATGCCCACGACGAGGCCGCGCCGTTCGGCGAACCAGCGCGTCGCGACCGTTGCCCCGAGGACCAGCGCGACCATTCCCGTGCCGAACCCGACGACCACGCCCCAAAGAGCGACGAGCTGCCAGATCTTCGTCATCGCCAGCGAGGCGAGAACCGCCCCGGCGATCATGAGAATCGCCGCCATGACCACCCGGCGCAACCCGTAGCGGTTGAGGAGGGCGGCTGCAAAGGGCGCCATGAGCCCGAACAGCGCCAGACGCACGGCGAGCGCGACAGAGACGTCCGCGGCGCTCCATCCGAACTCCGTTTCGAGCGGCTTTAGAATGACGCCGGGGGCGCCCATCGCTCCCGCGGTCGCGAGCATGACGAGAAAGGTCGAACCCGCCGCCACCCAACCATAGTGAACGCCTTTCGCGGCGAGCAAGACGGCGAGCCGGTTGGAAAGCGAAAGCGCCGCCGGCTGCTGGCGCCCGAGGGAGCCGGGTGACGGATGAGGAAACGACGCTGTCATCGGGACCTCCCTTCTCCGGGTATGCGCCTGCAATTCATCAATAAGTCAAAGATTCCGGGCGAGTCCCAGCAAGGCGCGCGCGCCGTCGGCCCCGAGGGCGACCTCGACCCGGCGCTGCGCCTCCTGCCACAGCGGGGCGCCGCGACGGAGCGCTTCGACGCCCGCGGAAGTCAGCGTCACGGCCGCCTCGCGCTGGTCCTCGGCGGAAGCCAGCCGAACGAGGCCTCGCCGCGCAAGCACTTTTACATTGCGCCCGACGGTCGAGCGATCGAGCTCTGCGAGACGGCCAAGGTCGGTCAACGACACCGGCCCGACGCGTTCGATCCGCCGCAACATGCCGAACTGAGCGACATTGACCCCGACCGGCGCGAGCGTCGCGTCATAGAGCGCCGTCGTCTTGCGAGCGGCGAGGCGAAGGGCGAAACAATAGCACGGTGACCCCATATCCGGGTACATACCCGTAAATCGAATTCAATGCAAACGCCACGGTCTGCGGCGCCAGGGCGGTCAGGTTGTTTCAGCCATGCTGCGCAGCCGGCGTGATTAGGCTGCTCGGACGAAAGGCTGTTGGCGGGCTGAAACGACGCCGATGAGAATGACGATCCGGCCGTGCTCGTCCAGCACTCGGATCTTGCAGCCGGGCTCATCGAAGCTCTCGGCGAGCCTGGCGATCAAAGGCCATGCGGCGCGGGCGTCCGGCAGGCAGACCGCCCGCCGCGCGGCGATGACGGCGCCGTCCCGCAGCACTTCAAAATCGTAGAGGTGCATGCTCCGGCCTCGCCTGTTCGACAGGACCGCTTCTTGTCCAACATTTCGATTGCGCTTTCGTGAAGACGCGCGCCGCAATCGAAAGGTTCTGCGCTGGGACGCCAAGGCGTTTGGTTGTAAGGGAAAGGCGCGCCGAGGGCCGAGAAGAGGTTTTGGCGTATTCCGCGAGGGCCAGTTCGGGCCCTAGGCAGCCGTTCAACCTGCAAGGAGAGAGGCTTCTTGCCGCGCGTCCAAAAGTCCGAAAGCGCCCTTGATCTTCTGGCCGGGGATCTGATGAGCTCACCGCCCGTCGTCGCCGACGACGGGGCTTCCGTGCGCGACGTCGCGAGGCTGATGCTGGAGCGCGGAGTTGGCGGCGTTCCGGTGATCGACGCCTCGGGCGCGGCAATCGGCATGGCGAGCGACGGCGACCTGATGGGCCGGCGGCTCGACGACCGCCGCTGGGACTGGTGGCTCCGGATGCTCGCCGACGCCGCCCCCCTGGACGACATGTTCGGCTCCGGCCTCGGTCGCGCCGTGCGCGAAGTCATGTCGGCCCCGCTGATCGGCATTTCCCCGGGCGCGCCGGTTCAGGAGATCGCCGAGACGCTGCAGGCCCACCGCATGAAGCGCCTGCCGGTGATCCAGGACGGCCGGGTGCTGGGGGTCGTCAGCCGGGTGGACCTGCTGTGCGTCGTCGAAAGCGTGCCGAGGGCCCGGCTCGAAGAGGGAGGCGGCGCCGGCGTCCTGCGCTTTCTCGAGTTCCTGATCGGCGGCGCGTCGCTCCGCGGCATTGTCGAGCGGGGGGGCGGCGGCCCGTCGGAGGAGGCGCCAAAGCCGCCGAAGCCGCCTGTCTTCTCGGCCTCCA
The DNA here is from genome assembly GCA_963819255.1 of uncultured Alphaproteobacteria bacterium. Taxonomy (GTDB): domain Bacteria; phylum Pseudomonadota; class Alphaproteobacteria; order Rhizobiales; family Beijerinckiaceae; genus Roseiarcus. The sequence continues at coordinate 22,833 of CAWFVS010000040.1, read as the reverse complement.
CCTTTCGCAACAATGTCCGGACCTTCAAGGCGGAAAACTTCGATCGCGAGCAGGCCGCGCGGCGCGAGGCGGAGCTCGACCGCCGCCGCCAGATCAAGGCCCTGCTCAATCACCACGTGAGCGCGCAATTGTGGCGCGAGCTGCTCGAGCACGCCGAGCTTGCGGCGCGGGGCGGCGAGCAGGAGCTGATGCTGCTGCGCTTTCCCTCGGACCTGTGCATCGACGGAGGCCGCAAGATCGACGTCGTCGAGAGAGGCTGGGAAGAGACGCTGCGCGGCGAAGCCGCCGAAATCTACGACCGCTGGCGGAAGGAGCTCAAGCCGCAGGGATTCGGGCTCACCGCCCGCATCGTCAGCTACGACGACCAGGGGGCCATCGGGGACATCAGCCTCTATCTGACCTGGGGCGAATGAGGACGACGCCGCCCTGCCTACTGATGGCCGTCGGGCGTTCCCGTGACGCTGGCGCAGAAGACGTAGCCGACGCCGCGCACCGAGCGGATGAGTGGGTGGGCGGGGTCGAGCTCGATCTTCTTGCGCAGCCGCGCGACCAGCGTGTCGATCGACCGGTCGAAATAGGTCCAGGCGCGCCCCCGCAACTCGCGCAGCAGCGCGTTGCGCGACAGCGTCCGGCCTGGCTGGCGAAGGAAGGCCGTCAGCAGATCGTATTCCGAAGATGTCAGATCGACATGCTGGTTTGTGGGGCTGACGCACTGGCGGGTCACGGCGTCGAGCGTCCAGCCGGCGAAGCGCCAGCGGCTCGCACGCGACGCTGCCGGCATCGGAAAGCTGTCCGTCGTGAGGATCTCGACCTCCCCGAGCCGCAGGGCGCTTTCGATCGCCGACGCATCGGGGCCGTCGCCGGCGAGGACGAGGATGCGCATTGGACTGTCCCCCATCGATTCCGCCGTCGGCGGCGATTCATCGTCGAGTGGATTAAATCGTCGCACATGCTGAACGGCTGTCAATAATTGACGTTGGGAGAGAAGTGGAAATTATTTTCTCCAGCCGCGACGACCACCTTCATCCGCCTCGGTCTGGTCCTCGCAAAAACAATCGCCGAAGCTTCCCTCCAAACTCCGATGCCCGCGACTTGATGGCGGCCCCGCATAGGCAACTCGAGACATGGGCTCTGTGCTCCTTGTGGCCTTACGCGGCGGCGGCTCGCCGCCTATCGGCGATCGCGGCTGGCGCCATGATTATGAGCGGAAGCGATAGGGTGTAAGAACGCGACGAACCCTACGTCTCGCGGGTGATTCGGGCCCGAAACGATGCGCAGCATTCCTGTCGATGTGCTCAGGGCGTTCGTCGCCGTCGTCGAGGCGCGCGGATTCACCCGGGCGGCGGAGGACCTCGGCCGCTCGCAGCCGACCGTGAGCCTGCAAGTCAAGCGGCTCGAGGAGCTTGTCGAAGCCTCGCTATTCGAGAAGGTCGCCCGGTTCGAATTGAGTCCGGTCGGCGCGGTCTGCTTCGAATACGGCAAGCGTCTCATCCGCCTGCACGACGAGATGCTGGAGGAGGCCGGGCTCCGGAAGACTCCGCTCGCTAGGCTTCGGGTCGGCATGTCGAGCGAATTCGCCTCCCGTCTGACGCCGCGCCTCGCTCATTTGCGGGCGCAGGCCGAGGCCGGGGCGGGGTTCGAGGTGGTAACGGATGCTTCGGATTCCCTTGCGGCCGCTTTCCGGCAGAAGGAGCTCGATATCGCGATCGTCGTCGGGGCCGAGCGCGAGTTCGACGGCGCCGAGCGCTGGCGGGCGCCGCTCGGTTGGTTCGGTTCGGGCGTCGCGGCGCGGAATCGAAAGAGGCCGCTGCCGCTGGTCGTGCCGCCGCAGGGAAGCGCGCTGCACGAGGCGGCGGTCGGCGCGCTGCGCGGCGCGGGGCTGGCGTTCGACATCGTTTGCGCGAGCGCCGATTTCATGGTGCTCGCCTCCGCCGCTTCCGCCGGCCTCGGCGTCACGCCGATGATCGAGGGATTCGCGCCGGACGGATTGAAGCCGGTCGCCGACAAGAGCCTTCCCGCTCTGCCCCCGGTGACGCTCTCGCTCATCGCCCGTTCCTCCGCCTTGGCCTCGGCAGGCCGCCTGTGGGTCGCAGACGCCGTCGGATCGTTCGAGCCGCTGTAACCGGCGGCGGCGCCTTTTGTCACAATTTGTCACGCAGCGCCGCGCCCGCCGGATGGCAAATTGCGCCAGGTGCTTCGAATTGATGTCGGGCGACCGTTGGCCATGCAAAAGCGATCACGCAAAGCTTTCCTCTCGACTTCGCGCGGCGCCGACGTCGCGCATCGCGACGAGAACGAGATCGCGCTGCTCGCCGAGTTCATGCGGCACGACTCGGTCGCCTCGCTCGCCGGCGCAATCGCGGCGCGGCTTGGCGGAAAGGCAAGGCAGGCTGATCTGATCGCCCGGGCGGATCTCGACCCGAGGCCAGGCGGCCGCTGAATCTTCCGACGCAAAGGGAATTAACCAAGGCGCAGCCATTCGCGGGTAGCGTTTCGCCGTCAACCGAACGCATCGGCGCCGATGACTACGACAACAGCCGTCTATCTCTCCGTGACGCAGAACCTCGCGCGCTATCAGGCGATGACCGCGGCCGAGCCGGCGGTGAAGTCCGCCACCGCCTATTACGAGGCGAACATCGGCAATGTGACGTCCATCCAGGACTTCGTCGGCAACTATCGGCTGTTGTCCTATGCCCTCGACGCCTATGGCCTCGGCGACCAAGTCAACAACACGGCGCTGATAACCCAGGTGCTGGAGGGCGGCGTCTCCAATCCGAAAAGCCTCGCCAACACGCTCAGCAACTCGAACTGGAAAGCGTTCGCCGCGGCGTTCGATTTCGTCGGCAAGGGCGCGTCGTCTGTGTCTTCGGCGAGCGCCGTCGAGACGACGACCAGCGATTATGTCGAACAGCAGCTCGAGAGCGACCAGGGCGCGCAGGACGTCGGCGTCCAGCTCGCGCTCTATTTCCAGCGCGTGGCGCCGACCGTCACCAGCGAATACGGCATTCTCGCCGACCCCAGCCTCCTCGAAGTCGCGCAGACGATTTTCGGCATGTCGCCTGCAACCAGCGCGACCAACATCGACGTCCAGGCTCAGACGCTGTCGAAACTGATGCCGCTCTCGGATCTGCAGGACCCTAAGAAGCTCCAGGAGCTCACCGAACGATTCACCGCGATGTACGATCTGACCTACGGGCCGGGCTCGGGCGCGACGACGTCGCTTACCGCGCCGTCAAACAACTCCAGTTCAGACGCGTCGGCCGCTTCGGCGATTCTGGCCGACGTCATCGAATCAAACGGCGAGGCGATCAACAGCTCAACGAACGCCTTCACCGGCGCCTCGACTCCGATGTTCTCCGACGCGCTGATGACGAGCCTGCAGAAGTTCTCGCTGGGCGGCTAGGCTCTCACGCTTTCCGCGCTCTTGCGGGAGAAGAGCTCGCCTTCGGTTCCGACGGCCGAATTCGCTGAGAACAGCGATTTTTTGCCGGCGAGGACGCTCCGACCCATGCTTTTCCGCTGAAACGCGGGCAAAATCGGGCTTCGGGCGAGAAACTCTCAGCGAATGGGAACAGCGAATTTTTTCATCGTCTAAGCGAATTCATTCGCCGGGACAGCGAATTCGAGACGCGCGTGGGGCGTCTCTGCTCATGACGATCTGAATTGGCTTGAAATCATCCCGCTCCAGGCGGCGGCGAGCCGCGCGCCAGAAGCGAAAGGCCTGCGCAAGCGGCGTGCCCGACCCTGCCGCCCCATGCGCCGTAGCCAGCTTGCGGAGCCCCCCGCGCCCGCTTCGCCTCCCGAATCCGATGCGCTTTACGCGGCCGCCTGCCGTCTCTGGCGCCGGGGCCGACGGGAGGCGGCGATTGCGCGCCTCGACGAGGCGCTGCGGCGCCGGCCCAACTTCGCCGCGGCTCTCAGCATGGGGGGCTTCATGCTGAGCGAGAGCGGCAAACCCGAAGCCGCGCTGCGCTTCTATCGGCAGGCGCTCAAACTCGATCCCTCGCTCGTCGTCGCCCATGTCAACGCCGGCAAGCTCCTGTTCGACTTCGGGCGGTTCGAGGACGCGCTCGAGGCCTTCGAGGAGGCGACCCGTCTCGCCCCGATGGACGCCGACGCCTGGTGCAGCCGCGCCGGCGCGTTGCGCGAGCTCGGACGTCTGGAAGATTCGCTCGAGGCGGCGAAACGCGCTCTTGCGCTTCGGCCCGAGTTCCCCGAGGCCGCCATCAATCTCGGCAACGCGCTCCTCAAGCTCGATCGCATGGAGGAAGCGCTCGCCGCATATCGCCGGGCCGGCGCCGCTCGCCCTAATTTCGCCGCGGCGCTTTGCGGCGAAGCGCTCACGTTGCGCAATCTCGGGCGGTTCGGCGAGGCGTTCGCCGCATTCGAAGCCGCCGAGCGGCTCGGAAGCCGCGAGGCGGTCGCCGGAAAGGGCTGCCTCCTGTTGACGCTCGGCGAATTCGAACGCGGCTTTGAGGGGTACGAGGCCCGCTGGCTTCAGGGCAGGACGCTCGCCGACGCCCTCGGAACGCGGTTTCCGACCTGGAAGGGTCCTGGGCAGCCCGGGCAGCGCGTGCTGGTTCTCAACGACCACGGCTTCGGCGACACGTTCCAGTTCGTCCGTTATTTGCCATTGATGGGAATGGCCGGCGTCGAGACGACTTTCGTTTGCCCGCCGCGGCTGCACCGGATTCTCGAGTCTCGGATCGTCACGCGCTTCGCCGACTTACCCCCGGACGAGCCGTTCGACGCGCAGATCGCGATCAGCAGTCTGCCCCGCGCGTTCCGCACCCAACTCGACACTGTCCCGACGGGCGCGCCCTATCTCCTTGCCGAACCGCCCCTGGTGGACAAATGGTCCAAGCGAATCGGATCGGCGGGATTCAAGATCGGCATCGTCTGGCAGGGCAATCCGCATCCGGAGGCGGACCGGGCCCGTTCAATGCCGCTCGTCGCCTTCGCGCCGCTCGCTGCGATGGAGGGCGTTCGGCTGATTTCCCTGCAGAAAGGCTTCGGCGAGGAGCAGCTCCGCGATTTGCCGCCGACCATGCGGGTTGAAACGCTGGGCCCCGACTTCGACGTCGGCTCCGACGCCTTCGTCGACGCCGCGGCGGCGATGGCCCACCTCGATCTGGTCGTCACGTGCGATACGTCGATTGCGCATCTGGCTGGCGCGCTGGGGCGGCCAGTATGGGTCGCGCTGAAAGTCGACGCCGAATGGCGGTGGATGACAGACAGGACCGATTCTCCCTGGTACCCGACAATGCGGCTCTTCCGCCAGGCGCGGCGAGGGGTGTGGCGCGACGTCTTCGAGGAGATGGCGCATGAGCTGAAAGCCATGCTCTCCAGGCGAGCCGCGCGCATGGTTCGCACGCCCTGTTCGATCGGCGAGCTCATCGACAAGATCACGATCCTGCGCATCAAGGGGCAGCGCATCGCGGACGCCGACAAGCTCGCCAATGTCTGCCGCGAGCTCGCGACGCTTGAGCGCCTCGCACAGGATGAAGGCCTGGCTGGCGCCGACCTCGACAACCTCGTCCGCAAGCTCGCCGCGGTGAACGCCCAGCTTTGGGACGTCGAGGATGCGCTTCGCATTTGCGAGCGCAAGCAAGACTTCGGTCCGCAATTCGTCGCGCTGGCCCGCTCGGTCTACGCCATGAACGACGAGCGCGCAGCGCTCAAGCGCGCAATCAACAGGCTCAGCGGCTCGGCTCTGATGGAAGAGAAGAGCTACGCCTGAAGGGTAAAAGCGGGTCCCGATCGACTGGATTCATCGCTAGCCATGGGGCTGGGTCCGGCCCGAGCCCGCTACCGCTCCGTGGCCTTCGTGCCGCCTTTGCGTCCTTCGTGTTGAAAAAAGCCACGAAGGCGCGGCCGGAACACGCCACCACAGCGCCGCGAGTCCGTGATCAAGCGCCGGTGAGCCGAGCGCCTGGCAGCTGTCAGGGCCCAGATCGGGTGACACTGTCCCCGCCCGGACCCGCGCGGTCTCGACCATTGGCGGACCAATGCGGGATCCGGATTGGCGAGGGCGAATAGGATCCAGCACCAGAAGCCGACCTGTCTAGCCGTACCCACTGACTACAGGACTTACTCCTGCTCTAGCCTTCAATTCTGCCAGATCAGTGGGCGAGGCACGGTTCTAATCAGTGATAGTGGTAGTGATAATGGTAGCCGCCATGATCGCCATAATGGTAGCCATAGTGATAGCCACCATGCCAACCGTAATAGCCGCCGTGATAGCCATAGCCGTAGTGGTAAGCTGGTACTCCAACAACAACGCCGCCGCCGTAACCATAACCATTCGGACGGCAGCCGCCGTAGGGTCCCCGATGGAAACCGACGCCACAGCCCCCCGCGACGAGCGTGACGTAGGGAGCCGAAGTCGATAGCGGCGCGATCTGCATTGCATGGACCGGCGCGAAAGCGAGCCCGGACAGTCCAATCGCCGCAACAAATAGAGCTCTTTGCATGTTTTCCCTTTCGACAGCTGCCTTGACACTGACTCCGTCAAGCATTTGAGGCCGTTTTTGGACCAAATTTGGTGTCGAGCCGCCAAAGTTTTCACTTGTTTGGGTCTCTGACGGCTGAGCCGAACGCCGATGCCAAGGCTGAAATCTCATATCAAAATTCACTACAAGAAAGAACACAAAGAACGACAGCGCCCCTTGTGTGTCTTCATGTCCTTCGTGCCTTTGTGGTGAATTGATCTACCTTGATCCGTTCGACCACCCGAGAACTCTCTGCTCAGCGCCGAGGCGGCGATCACCTTGCGAACTGATGGAACGGGAACCGTCGGCTATGTCTCAGCGGGTCGTCGGCCAGTCCGACGAAAGCTTCCGCCCCCACGTTCGCGCGGGACGGACGGGAGGCGGAACTGCTGGCTCTTCGACGCGCGATACAAATGCAAGACCAGGGCAAGCTGGACAAGGCGGAGCTCCTCTACTCCTCAATTCTCGCTTCGCATCCGCGGAATTTCGAGGCGTTGCATCGCCTGGGCATTCTCTGTTTTCGGGCAGCGCGGCATGCGGAGGCTTTGCGTTGTCTCAGCGGTGCCGTCGAAGTGAGGCCGACCGACCCGGTGGCGCTGGCGAATTTGGCGCGCCTGCAAGCCAATCTCGGTCTCCGGAACGACGCCTTGGCGAATTTCGAACGCGCGGTCGCAGCGAAGCCCGACTTCGCCGAGGCGCAATTCAATCGAGCCCAGACGCTGCGGGATCTCGGACGCCCCTTGGAGGCGGTCGAGGGTTTCGCGAAGGCCGCCGCGTTGCGGCCAGGCGACGCCGAAACGATTCTCATGCTCGGCGTCGCGTTGAAGGAGGTGCGGAAACTGCCGGAGGCGCTCGGGGCCCTCGATCGCGCGCTCGCCCTTGAGCCGGGATCGGCTGAGGGGCATGGTTTTCGCGGCGCGGTGCTGCGTGACCTCGGCCGTTACGAGGAGGCGTTAGCGGCTCTCGACCGTGCGCTCGCGCTCAACCCGAACTTCGCTGAGGCTTGGAACAATCGCGGCGCCGTGTTGCGCGATCTCGCTCGGCCGGGGGACGCGCTCGCGGCGTTCCATCGGGCGCTCGTCCTCAAGCCGGACTCGGCCGATATCCTGAACAATTGCGGCAGCGCGCTGAAAGCGCTCGACCGGCCTGAGGAAGCGCTTGCGCTCTACGATCGGGCGCTTGTCGTCAAACCCGGATTTGCGGCAGCGCTGGTCAATCGCGCGACGGCGCTGCAACGTCTCGGCCGCGCGGAAGAGGCTTTGCAGAGTTGCGCGCGGGCGCTCGCCCTTCAACCCGATCTCGCGGTCGCCCATTACAACCAGGGCATAATCCTGGCCGAACTGGGCCGACTCGAAGAGGCGCGCGTGTCGATCGAGCAGGCGCTTCGGCTCGATCCGGCGAGCGTCAACGCATATTTCGGTCTGACGTTCGTCAAGCGCATGCAAGCCGATGATCCCCACATCGCGGCGATGGAGGCTTTGGCCGGCACCTCGCGTCCGCTGCCCCCTGCCGACCGGGCCAGGTTGCATTTCGCCTTAGCCAAGGCCCTGGAGGATAGCGGCGATCGGGAACGGTCCTTTCGCCGCCTCCTCGAAGCCAACGCAATGCAGCGAATGCTCACGCCTTATGATGAGGCCGCAACGCTCGCCGGATTGCGAAGCATCGAAACGGCGCTCGGCGCTGATTTCCTGCGCCGCCATGCAGGCGCAGGCGACCCGTCGTCGGCGCCCGTCTTCATCGTCGGCATGCCGCGCTCGGGCACAAGCCTCGTCGAGCAAGTTCTTGCGAGCCACGCCCAGGTCTTCGGCGCCGGCGAGTTGGACGACTTTGAAAGGGAAGCGGAAAAGCTCCGCCTGTCGCCGTCGAGAGAGTCGCTCGGCGCCGATCTCGCCGCGCTCGTCGAGCAAGGGCGCGCACGGGAGCTCGGCGCCCGTTATTCCGCCCGCCTGGCCTCGCTTGCGCCCGCGGCGACGAAAATAACGGACAAGATGCCGTCCAACTTCCGGCTCGTCGGCCTGATCCACCTTGCGCTGCCGAACGCGCGGGTGATCGCCGTGCGCCGCAATCCGGTCGACACTTGCCTCTCCTGCTTCTCCAATCTGTTCGCCGGCGCCCTGCCGTGGGCCTACGATCTCGCCGAGCTCGGCCGCTATTACCGCGCTTACGAGTTCCTGATGGCCCATTGGCGGGCGGCCTTGCCCGAGCGGGTCATGATCGAGGTGCGCTATGAAGACCTCGTCGCCGACCTCGAAGGGCAATCGCGGCGCCTGCTTGCTCACTGTGGCCTCGAATGGGACCCGCGCTGCCTCAATTATTACGCGAGGCCGCGTCCGGTGCGGACGGCCAGCCTCGCGCAGGTGCGCCAGCCTGTTCACAGCGACTCGGTCGAGCGTTGGCGCGCCCATGAGGGACGCCTCGGGCCGCTGCTGCGGGAACTCCGCCCGTCGATCGCCGCCTATGCGCCAGAGCGCGCCTCGGGGCCATGAGGATCGTTGAGGCGAATTGAAACACAAAGAACTCCACGGATACGCAAAGAGCACGAGCCTTTGCCGGAGATCTTGTGGTCTTCGGTGCGCCTTCGCGCCCCTTGTGCCTCATCGAATAGCTTTCAGTCGAGGATGCCGTAGTAGCGCGCTCTCAGCGCGTACCGATCGCAGGGCTTGATCCTCGGCGACTGCTCATAGAGCCGGATCCCGACGAGGCGGCCGCGGCGCCAGACGACCTTCGCCCAACGGACTTCGGCGAACTCGTCGATATGCACCGCCAGGCGGCCCGGCAGCGGAACGTCCCTCGCAAGCGCAAGCCTCAGTCCGCCGCGCGAGCGGTCGCAGATCCGGCATTCGCACACGAACCGGAAAGCGGAGTTGAGGACCTTCGCGGACCGCAAACGCACTCGCTCCCGCGCTTCTGCCCGATGGTCTTCGCCGCGCTTCCGTTCCGGCTCGCCTACTGCCTCTTCGACCCAGTACGAGACTTGTCCCTGCTCCAAAAGAAAGGCGGCAAGCCTGCGCGCGGCGTCGGCGCAAGCTCTCCCAGTCGCCTCGCTTGACTCCGCCGAGCGTGAGCAAAGCAGCCGAGGGGTGCCGCGCTCTCGAGACCCCCCGGTCGCTTAGGATCGCGTTAACCATTTAACGGATAAGTAATCATACGTGTGTTGCATATGGTCTGCTCTCGTATTAACCAAGGCAGGCTATCGAATTGCACCAATGGCGTAGTAAATTCGGTGGACATTGATTTGTTACGTAACCGATGACATTGAATGTGCACTGTCACTTAACTTACACAAAGATTTAAGTTCGTTATTCCCATGAGTAACCGCCGTGCGTACGCGTCGAAGGAGAGTTAACGCGCAATTCAGGGCCTTCGGAGCTGAGCTATGTACATCATCATCGACGATCGCGACATCGTGGCGGGGGGCTACGCCACGGGTCTTGATCGGGAGGGCGTTTCGTCCACGGCGTAGAGGCCGCGGAATTCCGCGAGTGGATCAGCAAGATCAGTGACGCAGACATGCAGGCGGTCGAGGCCTTCCTGATCGGCGACTGCGGAGAACGGGAGGCGCTGTCGCGCATGATCCGCGAACGATCCGACGCGCCCGTCCTCTGCCTCAACGAGCGGCAGTCGCTCGACGACACGCTGGGCCTGTTCGCCGCCGGCGTCGACGACGTCGTTCGCAAGCCCGTGCACGTGCGCGAAATCCTGGCCCGCGTGGGCGCAATCAACCGGCGGGTCTTCGGCGAAAAGGGTCATGTATCGGTCGGCGAGCTGCGCGTCTATTTCGACGGGCGCGAGCCCGAAGTGAACGGCGAGCCGTTCCCGCTTCCGCGCCGCGAGCGGCGCATCCTCGAATTCCTGCTGCGCTGTCGCGGCCGGCGCGTCAGCAAGACGCAGATCTTCAACGCCGTCTACGGGCTTTTCGACGAGAACGTCGACGAGAACGTCATCGAGAGCCATATCAGCAAGCTGCGCAAGAAGCTGAAGCAGCGTTTGGGGTTCGACCCGATCGACTCGAAGCGGTTTCTCGGTTACTGCATCGAGAAATGGGGGGGTGTCCGTGCTCGGGGGGGTGGTTTGTTTTTTGAGGATTTGGTTCATAAGACACGCTCCTTCTGAGCCCAGCCTGCGCTGGCGCGGCCGGGCGTTCTGCGCTGTCGGGTCTTTTTCTCGGGTTCCCCGCGCACCTTTTTCGGGAGCTTGCCTGCGGCAGGGAAAGCGGCGCGCGGGGATTCTCGCCTTACTGGAACATCTTGAGGATCAGCGCCGCGTTCTGGTTGGCGACCGACAGGGACTGGATGCCGAGCTGCTCCTGCGTCTGCAGCGCCTGCAGCCGAGTTGAAGCCGTGTTCATGTCGGCGTCGACCAAGCCGCTGACGCCGTTGGAGTAGTCGGTCGTCAATGCGGAATTAAACGTGCTCGCTGTGGTCATGCGGTCTTGGGTGGCGCCGATCTGTGCAGCGTAGTTGGTCACCGCGGCCAGCGCCTGATTGACGGCGGTCAGCGCGGCTGACGCGGTGATTGTCGAGCCGTTGGTCCCGGTTGTGAGCTGGAACGTGCTGGACGCGCCGGTTCCTCCCGTCAGGTCGATCCCCCCCTGGGTGAGCAGGTTCGTCGTGCCGGACGTGGTTGTGGTCGTCGATACCGCGAGCGACGCCGCGTTGGCGAAGGTCAGACTCGTGTCCTGCGTCGAGTTGTTTCCGTTCGCGTCGAGTGCGGTATAGGTCGTCGTCGTGGTGTTGCCATAAAGGTCTTCGGACTGGACCGTCATCGAGATTGGCCCGGTCGTCGAGAGCGTGACGACGTCGTTGCCGTACGAAAGAGTGGTATTGGTCGGCGGGGTGGCGTAGAGAGTTTGCAAGGAGGCGATCGTCGCCGAGTTGGTGAGCGTCGACTGGGTCGTGGTGGTCGTCGGGGTGGAGGTCGCCCCGCCGGTCAGCGCCTGCGCGGCGAAGGAGATGGTGTTCACCGTGCCGCCCGCGGAGCTCGCATTGAAGCCGGCGACGAAGCTCAAGGTGTTCTGCGTGCCGTTGAGGACGTTCAGCCCGTTGAACGAGGCGCCGTTGACGGCGTCCTGCAGTTGCTGTCCGAGAGAGGCGAGCGAGGTGTTGATGTTGGCGATGTCGGCGCCGGGGTTTTGCGCCTCCGTCAGCGCCGTTCGCATCGAGTTGAGCGTCGTGATGACGGAGTTGATCGCCGAGTTGGCGGTCGACAGGACCGACTGCCCTTCGGACAACGCGCTGTTGGCGGCCGTCACCATGCCGCTGTCGGCGTTGAGCTGAGTGGCGATCGACCAGTAGGACGAATTGTCGGCCGCGCTGGCGACGCTGAGGCCGGTCGACACCTGGTTCTCGACGGTCGACAACGCCTGCTGCGTCATCTGCAAGGACTGCAAGGCGCTCAGCGCGGCCGAATTGTTGAGAATTGAACTCATAGAGGCTGCTCCTGTCGGAAATGGTCACGATATGTGTGGCGACATTTCGGAATTCGCACCGAGACGACGAACCGGCCGCATGCCCTTAGGCTTTTGAAAGCCTAATTCGTCGTGTTGGCCCGGCAGGCGTAGTCGGGTGCTGCGCTTGAACCGGACAGAGGCACCCTAGGACGAAGCGCCTAATGGCGGGTTAATCGCGCCCAACTGTCGTCTGCAAGCTCGGGCGCAACCCCTGCGCAAGCTCCGGCCCTGACCATGCCGCACGCTAATCCTCATCCGGGTTCATGCGTGGCGAACCTCCTGGCGCAGACTGGAACGGCTATGGACGAACCTGCAAGGGTTGGGCGTCCGCCGTCTCGTCGCGCTGGCGCTGATCGGCGTCGCGGTTTTCGCGTGACTGCGCTCGCCAGGCTACTACCTCAGCCGGCCCGCGATGGAGACGCTCTATTCCGGGCTCGACCGCGACGACATCGCGGCGATCGGCTCGGCGCTGCGCGAAGCCGGCATGCCATTCGACGTCAACGCCGAGAGCACGGTGGTGCTGGTTCCCGCCGGGCAGGCGGCGACCGCCCGCATGATCCTCGCCGAAAAGGGCCTGCCGCGCAGCGGCGCGGTCGGCAACGAACTCTTCGACAAGCTCGGGTCGCTCGGCCTCACCTCGTTCATGCAGGACGTCACGCGCCTGAGAGCGCTGGAGGGCGAGCTGGCCCGCACGATCCAGATGATGCGCTCGGTCAAGGCGGCGCGCGTGCATATCGTGCTCGCCGACGAGGGATCGTTCCGCCGCGAGCGGCAGCCGTCGTCGGCGTCGGTGGTGATCCGCACCGACGGCGGCGACGATCGGGCGACCGGCGAGGCGATCCGCCATCTGGTCGCCTCGGCGGTGCCCGGCATGAAGATCGACGACGTGACGGTGCTCAATGTCGATGGACGCCTGCTCGCCTCGGGCACGGACTTCGATCGACAAATCGCCGGACAACCTGCTCGCCCTCGAGAACGAGGTGTCGCAGGAGATCCGCGAGAGCGTCGCGCGCACGCTGACCCCCTACCTCAGCGCGCGCAACTTCCAGATTTCCGTCGCCGCCCGCCTCAACGCCGACAGGACGCAGACGAGCGAGACGATCTACAATCCGGACCAGCGCGTCGAGCGGTCGGTGCGCGTGACCAAGGAGCAGCAGAGCTCGCAGAATGCGGCCGGAACCCAGGCGGCGGGAGTCGCGGCGAACCTGCCGAAGGCCAACAGCGTCGGCGCCGAGCAGAAGCAGTCGAACGATCAGACGCAGAAGCGCGAGGAGCTCACCAATTACGAGGTGTCGTCGAAGTCCATTCAGACGACCAGCGCGGGCTTTCTGGTCCGGAACCTGTCCGTCGCGGTGCTGATCAATCGCGCCGCGCTGACCGCTTCGCTCGGAGACAAGACCTCGCCGGAGGCGATCGCCGCTCAGATCAAGGAGATCGAGCAGCTCGTCGCCTCCGCCGCTGGCCTCGACAAGCAGCGCGGCGACGTCGTCAAGATTTCGGTCGTCGATTTCGTCGATTCGAGCCGCGACCTCGAACCGGCGCCGGGCCCCTCGCTCGTCGAGATCGTCGCGCGGCAGTTGGGTTCGATCGTCAACGCCGCGGCGATCGTCCTCGTCGCGGCGATGATGGTCTGGTTCGGCCTGCGCCCCGGGTTGAAGATGCTGCTCGCCGCGCCCGCGGCGAGAGGTCGCAACGGCGCTCGTCGCCTCGGACGAGACCCTCCCGGCGCTCCCGATGCGATCGAGCCCAATCAGAACTTCCTCATCGCGAACGATTCCGACCGCGACGAATTTCTCGAAGCGCTCATGGCGCGCCGCGACAACGGCCCGGAGCGAAAGCTTCTGAAGCTTGTCGAATTCGACGAGAACCAGGCCGCCACAATCCTCAAACAATGGATTCGTCAGGGAGCGAACGGATGAAACCCGCGCCGATCGCGAACTATCTCGACCATTTCGGAGCGGCGACGGCGGAAAAGGTTTCGCCGGACCGCGAGAGCTCGCCGTTTCGGCCGCGCAGCCGCACAAGATCCGCAGAGCACCGATCCGCGGCCGGCGATGTCCTTCGACCGGGCCGCGAGAGCGATCGGCGCAGTCAAGACCGCAGGTCGAGGGCCGCGCGCGGCCGACGCCGTCGGACGCCAGGCGGCCTGCGACTCACCCGAATGTCGAGCGAGTGGCTCGCCGCGCGCGAAGCGGCCAAAGCGGAGGAGATTGGCCGCGAGGCTCGCGGAAGCCTACGCGCGCGGGCGCGAGGAGGGTCGAGCGGACGCATGGGCCGAGGCCGAACGACTGCGGGCCGCCGATCGCATTGCGGCCGAGGATCGGGCGGCGGCCGAGCGCGACGAGTTCCAGCTCAACGAGTACGCTAGGCTCGAAGCGGCCATTCGCGCGCGGCCTCGCCGAGATCGACGAGAAAGTCGGGGACCGCGGTCGCGCGCATTCTGGCGCCGTTCCTCGCCAAGGAGGTCGTCAAACACGCGACGGACGCATTGCGCAAGAACATTGCCCGCCTCTGCACGGGCGGCGCGCCCGGCCTGATCACGATTCGCGGCCCGGAGCGGCTGTTGAGCCGCTTGCGCGAACGGATCGGCCGATCTTGCAGGCCGAGGTCGAATACGTCGAGGACAACGGCGTCGAGGTGGTCGTCGAGGCTAACGCCACCCGGATCGCCACCGAGTTGCGGCCGTGGGCGGACCTGCTCGCCTCGCTCGACCCCTGAGCGGAGCCGATGAGCGCCGATCATCCGGAAATCGTCATCGTCCGACGGCGCAGCGCGCTCGAGGAGGCGCATCACGGCGGGGCTTGGAAGATCGCCTTCGCCGATTTCATGACGGCGATGATGGCCTTTTTCCTCGTCCTCTGGATCATCAGCGCCACCGACAAGAACACCAAGACCATCATCGCCCGATACTTCAACCCGGTGAAGGTCGAGGAGCCGGCCAGGGCGCAGAAGGGCATTCATGGGGCGCGCTGGAGCCGGACGCGGCGCCGAGAGCCCCTGCCGCACGCCGACGCCGAGAAGCCGAACTCGGAGCAGGGCGAAACGGTCGACAAACCGCCTTCCGAAGCCGGCGAAGCGACGCCCAAAGGCGCAAACAGCGGCCATCGCGCCGAAGTCGCGCCCTCAGACCCGGCCGCGCCCATGCCGACGATGTCGGAAGACGAGCTGTTCAGCGATCCGCGCGCCAGCCTCGACCAAATCGCCGGCGTCCCGCCGCCTCAGCCCCCCAGCGCCGACCCGCCTTTGCGCCCCATCCCAGTTTCAGCGATGTCGGCCCGAGCTCCGATGATCCTTCCGCGATCCGTTCCGCCCGCTTGGCAGCGACAAGGCGACTCACCGCCGCGGCGAGGGTCGATCGGGGCGCGCCGGCGGAGGGATCTCGGCGACGAGCGGAGCGCAATCCTCTCCGAGCCGCTCACAGGACGATCCGCAGAAGCGCCCGGCGAAGCCGGAGGCTCCAAAGCCGAGCTCGGCAATCGAGGGGGCCAAGGTCCCGCCGCAGTCCGCCCCGACGCCGACGACATCTGAAGCGGCGCCCGCGGGCGACGCAAGGACCCCGCCGCCCGACGCGACCCGCGCGCACGCCGCCGCTCTGCTCGCCGAGCTCAAGAACCGCCTCGGCCCCGAGGCGCCGACGACGCCGGGCCCGCAACTCGACGTGCAGGCGACCGACGAAGGCATCCTCATCAGCCTCACCGACCGCAAGAACTTCTCGATGTTCGCGATCGGCTCGGCCGAGCCGCAACCGCGCGTCGTGCGCATGATGGACGCCATTGCGGCGAGCCTCAAATCGATGCCGGGCGCCATCGTGGTGCGAGGCCACACGGACGCGCATCCCTATCGCTCCGCGCGCTATGACAACTGGCGGCTGTCCTCCGCACGGGCGCAGATGGCTTATTACATGCTGAACCGAGCCGGAATTCCGGAAAAGCGCTTCGAGCGGATCGAGGGCTTCGCCGACCACCGGCTCAAGGATCCGGCCAAACCGTTCGCGGCGGAAAACCGTCGCATCGAGATCCTGCTGCGCGAGGCGAAGCCATGAGCCGGCGCTTTGCCTTCGTTATCGCTGCGCTTCTCTCGACCCAACAGGCGGACGCCGAGACCGGATCGGCGAAGTCTTTCCGACATGGCCGACGAGCTGCAGCGGATCCAGATCCGCATCGCCCACGGCGAGAAAGCGGCCTATGCGGCGCAACTCGCCCAATTGAAAGTCATCGGCGCGGCCATCGCGGCGGCCAAGCCCGAGACGTGGCGGGACAAGCGCGAGGCGGACGCCCTGGTCGTCTATGTCCTGAGCGGCGGCTCTCTCGCCGAGGTCGCCCCGCTGGTCAAGGGCGACGCCCTGGCCGAATCGGAACGGGCGCTCGCGCGCGGCTCGGTCGCCTATATCACGAACCACGAGGCCGACGCGATCAGGCTCCTGGGCGCTATCGATCCGGGCGCGCTCGACGTTCGAACTCGCCGGCCAGGTCGCCTTCGCCCGGTCCGTGCTCGAGACCAAGCGCGATCGAAAAGCGGCGGTTTCGCTGCTCGACTGGGCGCGTCTGCTCGCCCCGGGCGGGCTGGTCGAGGAGGCGGCCCTGAGAAGGGAGATCGCGGTCCTCGTCGAGGCGAAGGACGTCTCGCGAGCGACAAGGCTCACCCGCGAATACGCGATCCGATTCGGCGCGTCGCTCTATCGGCCTGCGTTCTTCCGCGAGCTTGCCCGCCTGATCGGCGGGAACGGCCTCGCCGAGGACCCGGCCAATTATCGCCTCTTGTCGACCGCGGCGACGGCCCTGCCGACCGAAGGCCGGCTCGACTTTCTGTTGACCCTCGCCAAGGCGTCGATCGTCAACGGCAGGTTCAAGGCGGCCTCCGCCGCGGCGAGCGAAGCGTTGGCCAGCGCGTCCCCGAACAGCCCGGAGGAGGCGCGCTCGCGGCTCTACCTGAACGCCGCTCGCATCTTTTCCGACGGCTACGATTCTGCGCTGGCAAATCTGCAGGGGCTGGCGAACTCGAAGCTCGACCGCTCGGACTTGGCTCTGCTGGCGGCCTTTCGAGACGCGGCCGAGCAATTTCGCCTGGCGCCGAGCCCGGCCGCCATCGAAGCGCAGGCGGCCTCGGCCGGCGAAGGGAAGGAGGGGGCGGCGATGACGATCAGGGACGCCGAAGCGGCGCTGAAGCGAACCGCGAGCCTCGCCGGGGCGGCTGGAGGCGGGCCATGACCGTCGTCGCTCCCGCCTCCACGCAGGGGCCGAGTCCGGCGCCCCCGGCGGCCCATCCCGCGCCGGGTACGCAGGGGGATCATTCCGCCTTCTCAGGCATCCTCGACGGTCTTTCGAGCTCGCAGAGGAAGGCGAGGAGCGGCGAAGAAATTCCATCGGAGACGCAAAGCCCGGACGACGATCGGCATGCGCCGCCTCCGGCCGAGCCCGAGCTGCGAACGGCCTCGGTCGACGCCGCCTTGTCATGCCTTTTCGCTCCGGCGATGGTCTCTCCTGCGAGCCTGTCGGTCGTGGCCGCCTTAGATCAGGACCCGGCCGCCGGGAGCCCAGGGAATGAGCGGGCGGCGCCGGAGACGCGCGGGTCGACCGAGACGCCGGCCGCCGCCGCTCGACGAGGCGGCGTCGATCCGCCTGGTCGGCATCCGAAGTTTCGTCTTGCCGGCGGGCGCAAACGCCGAGATTGCAGCGAAGACTTCCGCTCCCGGCCCGCAGAGGGAGCCCCGGGCGCCGCGCCGTTCGCGGCCGCTGCGGCGATCGCGGCCGCAAAGCAGGCGGCGGACGCGCCCGCATCCTTTGACGACCAGGCTTCCCTCTCGACGCCGGAGGGAACGGCTGCGCCGGGCGGGCTCGACGCGCTGATCGACGGCCTGCCGGCTGCTGTCTCCGAGGCGGTCCTCGCCCTGCGGACGCCGGCCGGCGGCGACAGCGAAGGGAAAGCGTCGCGCGGAAGCCCGTCAAGCGATCGAGCGCCAACCTCTGAGCCGCCTGCGGCGAAGGCGCCGTCTCCCGCCGCGCGAAGCAGCGCGCCGCTTGCCGGCAGGGCGGGCGCGAGCGCCGCCGGCGCGGACCAACGCGCAGCCGACCCGCCCGGATCGACCGACGCGAGCCGATGGCCGACGGATCGGGGCGGACTTGCGTCGCTTGACCCGTCCCCGAGCGCCGGGTTCGGCGCGCTTTCGCCTGCGCAGGCAGGCTTTTCCGCGCCGGCCGAGCTCTCCCCGGACACCCAGGCGACGCCCGCGGCCGAAGCCGTTCCGGCTTCGCGCCCGGCGCCCGCGGCAGCGGGGCAGTCGACCCCGCCGGTCCGGGAGATCGATCTCGACCTCTCCCCGGGCGGGCTGGAGGACGTGACGATGACGATGCGGCTTTCGGGCGACCGGCTCAGCGTCGCGATCCGGGCGGCGAGCGCGCAGACGGCCAGCGCGATCGAGGGCGCGCGCGAAGCCATCGCCGAGCGGCTCGCCGCGATCGGCCAGCCGCTCAGCTCTCTCGTCATCCAGCAGAACGGAGCAGGGAACAGAGATGCGCCTGGGGACGAGGGGGGGCGACAGGGTCAGCGGCAGGAGGCGAGCGATTTGCGCGGCGCCGCTCGCCGCGGCCCTTCTGGCTTCTAGCGCCTGCCGCGCGGGCTCCTTGGTCTGCGAGCGGGAGATGGCCCGCGCCGCGGCCTTAAGCGGCGTGCCGCTCAACGTGCTCTATTCGGTCGGCCTCACCGAGACCGGCCATAAGGGCGAGCTCGGCCCCTACGACATGAACGTCGACGGCCGCGCGATCCATTCCGAGTCCCTCGCCGAGGCGATGACGCGCTTCGCGGCGGCCAGGGCGGGGGGCGCGAAACTGATCGACGTCGGCTGCATGCAGATCAACGTCCGCTTCCATGGCGCCCGCTTCCGCTCGCTCGCCGAGATGTTCGACCCGGCCCTGAATGTCGAATACGCGGCGAACTTCCTCAAAACGCTCAGGGGGCAGGAGGGCAATTGGACCCTCGCGGTCGCCCGCTACAACGCCGGCCCCGGCAACCCGGCGGCGGAGCAGACTTACGTCTGCGCCGTCATCCGCAACATGGTCGCGAGCGGCTTCGGCCAGTGGACGGCCGACGCGCGGGCTCTGTGCCGATAGGGCGGTCGCTGACCGCCCCGCCTTGTAGGCGCGGTCGCTGACCGCGCCGCCGCGCTTAGCGAACGCGGCAACAACCGCCGCTACGACCGGCTCTGCCCGCCGTTCCCATCGCGGAAATAAGCCTTTTCAAACGCTTCCGGCGCCGTTTCCATCGCGCCCGTAACTCCCAAGCACGCTGGCGGCGCCACCCCCTCCACCGCCCTTCGGGCGGTCCCCCTCCCCCGCGTTGCGGGGGAGGATAGCGCTCGCCGGCGCCGGCCCTGTCCTCCCCCGTGAAGCGTTAGCGGAACGGGGGAGGGGGACCATGCGAAGCATGGTGGAGGGGGCAGTCGCCCAAGGCCGACCGCAGCTTGGCGGTTCCATCGCCCCCGACGCCGGCCGTGTCGTCGCTGGGCCCCGGCGGCGGCTCCGCCATTCCCATCGCTGAAATGAGCCTTCTCAAGCATTTGCGGCGCCATTTCCATCGCGCCCGACGCCGCCGGCGCGGATCCGATGTCGGCCGGCGCGGCGAGAGCGAGCGGCGCCTGCGCCGGCGGCGCGAGCCGGTCCGGCCGAACCCGTTTGTCGTCGGCGTTGGGAAAGAAGCCGTGATAGCGATCCCTATCTCCCTCACGAGCCTGATCACCCGGTCGACCGCCTTGAGATCGCCCTTGAGCATTTCGCCGCAGGCGACGAACATCGCCTGGTTCAGGCGGCTGATCTGGAGCGCCAGATAGTCCGCAGGGGCCGAAGGGGCGTGGCGGGCGAGGATGGTTTTGACCAGGATCTGCATCCGCCTGAGCGTCACCCCTTCGGCCGCGGCGAGCTCGGCCGTCGAAAAACCCCGGTTGAGCAAGTCGACGATCCGTCTTTCGCGCGCCCCTTTCGCCGCGCCGTCCGGCGGGCTTCGATCGAACGGTCGCGGCGAGGCGCCGGCGACTGCGGGACGGCGTCTTCTGATTTCGCCATGGGCAACTCCTGCTTGAGAACAAAACGAGAACAATGACACGGATTCCGCCGGCTGGCAAGAGAATTCGCAACAACTGCGAATTGCTGCGTTATTTCAACGGATGTTCCCCCTGTGTCGGCGAGGCGCGCTCCCGATAAGGGGCTGAGCTCATTTAACTTTTCTGCGTTGTGGGAGGTTTTGTTTGGTGGCTACGCGTGCCGGGGCTAGAGGCAGCGCGGCGGGGACGGCGACGTCGGCGGCTTCGAACAATCGGCGCACGTCGTCGCGCGCGGCGTCGGAACTCGATGGTGGGCGGCCCGGCCGCCGATGATCACCTCGATGAGGCAGAGGCTGGCCAGGCGGTCGAGACCCTCTTGCACGGTCAGGTCGATGTCGCGCCAGCGCTGGCGCAGCGCCTGCGTCATGAGATAGGCCAGCATGACGACGAGGGCGTGGCCGCGCGTGCGGTTCTCGTCACGCAGATAGACCGGCCGCATCTCGAGCTGCACGGTTTTCAAGTCGCGGAACGCCCATTCGACCTGGGCGAGGTCCTTGTAGCGGGCGTGCACGATCTCTTTGGCGACGACGGTCTTTGGCAGATCGGTCCTGAGCGCGTAGCAACCATCGAGGCGCGCCGCCTCGGTCAGCGCGGTCTCGTCCACCGCGACGAAGACGCGCCGCTCCTGTTCGGCGAGCTGAACGAACTTGTCGAGGCCGAGCGTGTGCGCCCGATTCTTCAGCCTGGCCAGTTGCGTCTTCGCCGCCGCCTTCGGATGCTCGTTCAAATAGGCGTCGGCCGCTTCGGCGGCGGCTCGCAGGGTCTTGAGCTTGTCCGCGCGCGAGGCCGCCAGTTCCGCGGCGCGGGCAGGATTGCGGCGCAACACATATCGCTCGCCATCCAGGCCTTCGACCTCGGCCAGCGTCTCCTCGAACAGGTCCATCTGCAACACGCCGGCCGCGATGAGAGCGTCGATCTGCGCTTTCGTGATGGCGGTGATGTAATGGAAGCCGGCGGCGCCGATTTCCGCGTGGCTCACGGGGCTTTGATCATGCCGCGGTCGCCGACGAAGGTCACCCGCTCGGCCCCGAACCGGCCGGCCGCCTTGTTCAATTGCGAGGAGAACGTTTTGACGTCGGAGGTGTTGCCTGGGAAGACCTCGATCGACAGCGGGCGACCGTCGGCGTCGGCGAGCAGGCCGATCACGATCTGACGCTTGCCCGACTTGCGATCGCGGTTGTAGCCGAACGCGGCCAAGGCGTTGTGCTCGCCTTCCAGATACGTGCTGGTCACGTCGTAGAGAAACACGTCGGGCGCCGAGGCCGCCTCTCTCCGAGCAAACAATCGGCGCTCGATGTCGGCTTGATGGTCCGCCAGCCAATCCAGATTGTCGTAGAGGTCGTCTTCGTCGAAGCCGACCATGCCGAGCGCCGCGCCGACGGCATGGCCGCCCGCCAGACGAACCGCCGACAGCCGCGAGCCCTGATCGAGCACGCGGGCGATGACCTGCCAAAGCGCCAGCTTGCCCTCTCGGTTCGAGCCCAGGGCGGCGACGAGGCCGAGCTCGCGCGCCAGTTGGGCAAGAACCCAAACCGCCCCCACGGACGGACCCTGTTTCAGCTCCGGCCCACCCTCGATGGCGGACGCCAGGATGCGGCCCAAGTCCCCCTTGTGTTTCAGCGCCAGCCGGATCGCCTCCACCTCCTCGGGCTTGCAGCGGCTGAGATTGGCCAGCGTTCGATGCTGGACCTTTCCGTCCTCGCGATAAGTCTCACGCAGAAGGTGGCGGGTGTAGGTTTTGCCGTTGAGGCGGGTGGTCGAGCTGTCGACGAACATTATGGCCACTTATTTACGCCAAACAGCCAAACATTGCAAGAAAAATAATCAATTTTTAGTGGCTACGCCAGTACCGGTCAAATCGCCGGCAACCTATTGATTCACAGCTATAAAATCAGGATAAGCGACCAACGAATGGGGGAACATCCGTTTCAAGCTTCTGCACCGGCCGGAGCGCCGCCGGGGCTCGACGCTTGCCGGGTCGACCGTCGCGATCGGGCAGACTCCGACCGTTCAAGATGCAATGGTCGGACAGCCGGCTGCCGCCCGAAGCACGCATTCACCGCTGCTGTCGCGAACCGGCGCAAAGGTGAAGGGTTTCGGACGCCGGCCCCTTACGGGACGGTCGTGCAAGGTGAAGGGTTTCGGACGCCGGCCCCTTACAGGACGGTCGTGCGGCTTCTGGGGCCGGCGTTCGAAAGCCTCCCAAGGAGGAAACCGCGGGGAGGTTGGGGGCTGGTTCGGCGGGCCCGACCTATGGAGATTTTGGGCTGGCGGACGAACCGCTCGCGGGACTTCGGGCGCTGGCGGCGGGGAGAGTTCGCGGCGGGAGTGAAGACGACGAGGTTTTTTGCGCAGGGTTCTGCGCGCGGCGGATGCAGGCGCGGCGGTTGGAGAGGGACTGGCGAGCGTGTGAGGACGTCGGCTTCGTGCTCCGGCGCGCGGCTGGAGGCGGGAAGGAACGGCGTTGCGCGGCGGATGGCAGGGCGACGTCGATCATGAGGTGTCGATCCTGATTCGGCTCGGCGAGGTCGACCGTGCGGGGCGGGCGCCTTCGAACGTCTCGATGATGACCATCCGGCCGCCGCAACACGGGCATCGGCGCGCAGGCGAGGGTGTTTCGGTCTCGCTGTCGGCCTCGGCCTGCGCGCTCTGGGGCGAGAGCTTGGGCGCAGCGAGCAATTGGCGGGCTACGGTGAAGGGTTTCGGACGCCGGCCCCTTACGGGACGGTCGTGCACGGTGAAGGGTTTCCGACGCCGGCCCCTTACGGGACGGTCGTGCGGCTTCCGGGGCCGGCGTTCAC
>CAWFVS010000039.1:0-254689 GCA_963819255.1 uncultured Alphaproteobacteria bacterium | reverse complement strand
ACCAGCTCGACTAACCCGTGTGCGAAACGTGATAGAGACGAGTAAATTTTGGGTCTGGCTTGGGCATTTCCTTGTGGAGGTTGGCCTGGCGTTAGTCGCTTATTCCAGCGACGATATTCTCAAAATAAGCCACGTGCAATTTGGCGACCACACTCAGTGTCAAATGCGTCGTTCCGTTACTGCGCTTTTTGCTTCCGAGGTGTCGTCCAGCGTCGTCGTCGACAAGTCGCGTTAATACGAACTCTAGCATGTATACATTCAGCAAGGAGTGTTGGGGTCTAAGCTTCGATCCGGTCAGACGGGAAAGCTCGGCTAAGTTTTCATCTGCGACATTTTTAACATCGGTCAAGATTACTCGGATCGCTTTGATATACACTGCATACTTCACCTCTATCTCCTCCTAGGATAAAGCCTTTTGATTTCCATCCGAACGGGTGCTCGTCAAAGATTTCGCCGGTATCTCAACTTCTCAACATGCTCAGCATGTTAGCAAATGTATTATGAAAATTTTCTGTAATAGCGCTTTAGGAAAGAACCAATAAAGCTTTAACTGCGTCATTTCTCGCTCCAAAGTACTGGTCTGACAATGACGATATCCCGAACTCCTGAACTGTAAACATGTTTCCAGAGAGACCTACGAGAAAGGTATTAAGTTGGGATTGCGTTACGTAGAAAGAAGCGCCGAATAGTACTAAACAGGATGCACGCGAAAGCTAAGGCAATCCAGGCCTTCGTAGATTCAAACCTTTCTCATATTATCGCGGGCGACCCACTTACGAAGCAAGTCGTATTGACACCAGCCTCTCAGCAGAAAGGCTGACCGAAGCGATTTTTGTGCTGTGCTGGGCTAGGTGCGGTCGGTCAGGCAGGGCGGGTCCTTAAGTCGGCGACGCGCATGATCTGATCGACGGCGAGCGCGACGATGCCGAACAGGCGATGGCATTTGACCTTGAGCGCGCCGGCGAGGACGCGGAGACCGGGCGCCGAACTCTGTCTTTCAACCGGGCGTCGACGTGTTCGGCCATGGTGCGGAAATCGTAGATCCGGTCGTCGAAGTCGGGCATGCGGGAGATCAGCTCGAGGCGCTCGACCTCGCGGCCCCATTCCGCCTTGCCTTGGTGGTCGGCGCGAAAGTTGCGGTCGACGATGGGGGCGTGGCAAGACACGCCCGGCTCTGGTCGCAGATTGCGGCGGCGTCGTAGGCTAAGTCCATGAGATCGTAGAGATAAGAGACGCGGGCGCTCGTCATGGTCATCCGGGGAATGGCGACCTGGCTGTCGTGGACAAGTACAAGGTGAGCACGCAGGAGACCGGGATTTGGCCGCAGGCCACGTCGATGTGGAGTTTGTACCCGGTCCAGGTCTCTTTGTAGCCCTTGCTGTTTTTCTTGCAGCCGACGTCGCAGGCGGTGGGCAGGTCGGCGAGCATCTGGCCGAGGTTCTGCGTGACCTGCCGCTCGAGACGCGTCGGCTCCGGCTTCGGCCGCGGTTCGTCCTTGCGCGGACGTCCGCGCTTGCGCGGCGGCGGGGGATGATCGGGTCAGATGGTGTCTTTGCCGTTGTTGGCCTTCATCTCAACCGGCTTCTCGCGCGCTTCGATCTCGGTGGCGTCGCGCGCGATCGCCCCGATGATGCGTCCCCCGAGCGCCCGCTCGATCAGCGCCGCGTGGATCCTTGTCCGGCAGCTCGCCCTGCGCGAATTCGGCGAACGCCCGGGAAAACGTGGCCTCGGACGGAACTTGCGCGCGTCGCTCCCAGCCGCAGGATGCGACGCAGAGGGACCTGTCGACGGCGGAGGCGCTCGATCAGGGCGCTGGTGGTGGGAACGCCCAGGGACCGCCTTGGCCACGAAAGCTCGGGCGAGGGCGCGACGGTCCTCGGGCGGCCGGCCCCGGTCCCCTGGGCGGCTCGGGAACGAAGGCTTCGAGGCCGATCACGTCGAGCGTGGTGACGAGACGACCCCAGCGCTTCGGTGATCGGATCGTTGTCCTCGCGCATCCACGGGAACAAATGGCCCTGCAAATAGCCCTGGATGTGGCTCCAGCGCGCCTTTATCGCGTCGAGAGGGTGGTCCGTCATGTCTACAGCCAAGGCTAAAGCAAATCGCTTTGTACGATAACAGCGTCACACCTGAACTGCAATCTAAAATATTTCAACGTTGCACTTGAAACCGTTCACAACAGCTATAAATACTACAGCCTTACTAGTCTAAATTCGTCAATCTTTTTGCAAGAGGCTCACAGTTTGGCTCCTCGCTATTCCGAGTGGGTAGAAATCCCGGCGCTTAAATGGCGACTGGCCGATGCGAATTCGACAAGGCGATCCTGACGGCCGGCGTTCACCTGCAAGCACCGGGATGGCCCAGTCGGCGGCCAATCGCTGGCGACCTGTGGAACCGCAGGCGCTTTCCGCTTACATTTCAATCGCGCCGCTCACAGCGGGGCACCCGAGAGGCGCTCCTTGCGCCACCGAAAGCCAGTTCGCGGCAAACCGCGAGGCAGGGGCGAGAAGCGGGTCCGATGCGAACCTGTTGATAACTCTGCGCCCCACTTGCCCACTCAAAACAGCGAAGAGCCCACAGTTTCTCTTGTTTTCAAGTAAGTTCGGGTTCGTTTCCTCGCCGCCGTTCACGGCGCCGGGCGTTCGTCGGCGATGATCTTGCCGTCGTTTGGCAGCGAGGCGGGGGCGACCAGCTCGACCGCTCCGCGCAGCTTCGTCACCGACCTGAGCGTCTCGGCGACGGCGCTCGCGAGCGCCTCGCTCGGCGAGGCGGTCTCGGCGAAAAGCGTCATTGAGTCCTGCTCGCCCTCGCGCCGCACGACGAGCCTCAGCGCGCCGAGTTCGCCGTGGCGGCGGCCGGTCTCGACGATCTGGCCCGGATGGACGAAGAGGCCCTTGACCTTGACCGACTGGTCGGCTCGGCCCATCCAACCCCTGAGGCGGCCCGGCGCCGCCCAGGCGGACAGGTCCCCCGTGCCGAAGCGAAGCAGCGGATAGTCGCCGGAAAGTTTTGTGACGACGACCTCGCCGACTTTCCCGGCCGGCGCCGGGTCATCGGTTCCGGGGGTCACAATCTCGACGATGAGATCGTCGTCGACCATAAGGCCAGGCATGAGCGCGCCGTTCTCGTCGTCGGTCTCGTAAGCGATGACTCCGAGATCGGCGGTGGCGTAGGCCTGACGCGTCTTGACCCCGGCCGCCTCGAGTTCCGCCCGCAGGCTCGGCGGCAGCGCCGCGCCCGAGACGAGCGCTTTCCGGATCGAGGAGACGTCGGCCCCCGAGGCGCGCGCCTTGTCGAGCACGATTTTCAAAAAGTCCGGCGGGCCGCAATAGACGCTGGGCTCGAGATGCGTGATCGCCGCGATGAGCTGCTCGGTGTTTCCGGGCCCTGCCGGGATGACCGGGCAGCCGAGCGCGAAGGCGCCGCCCTCGAAAATGCGGCCTCCCGGAGTCAGATGATACGAGAAGCAGTTGACCACGATGTCGCCCGGTCCGACGCCCGAGGCGGCGAAAGCCTTCGCCGCTCCCCACGGGTCGACGCCTGCGGATTCGGGCTCGTAGAGGCCGCCGGGCGAGGCGAACAGGCGCACGAACGAACGGATCGGCGCCGCCGCGAGAGCGCCGAACGGAGGCTCCGCCCGCTGCATCTCGGCGAGCGCCGACTTCCGCAAAACCGGGATGAGGGCGAGGTCGGCGGGGCCTCTGAGGTCGCTGATGTCGAGGTCGCCGATCTGGCGGGCGAGCGCGTGGCTCTTCCCATGCAGCTCGCCGAGCCGGTTGCGTAAGCGCTCGAAACGGGAGTCGTCATCCATCGTCATCCTCGCTCTTCACGCCAGCCAGCGCTGCGGCGCCTGTGGGTCTTGATGTGCTTTGAACGAGTTCAGCACGAGCGCGACGGCGTTGTAGACGACCTCGACGTTCTGGACGTCGAGGATCGGACGCGGATGGGAGTCCCGACGTAGCCGTCCTTTCGTCGATGGCGCCGCTCGCATTCTGCTTGCTCTTGATGGCATATTGTCCGACGCTCTTGCCTGCCGTCGGACTATTCAACAACGGCGACGGGAAGACAATACTCCTACCTTCGTCGGAGAATCATGCCTAAAGTTCGTGCCTGCCAACCTTCCGACCGCTTGGCGGAACAAAGCGCGCTGACACGTTGTTTATAAGCGTTCGCGGGGGAGCAGCGATCATGATCATCGTGACGGTGGGCGCCGCATCCCTCGTCGTCTGGCTCTATCTCCTCGTCGGACGAGGGGGATTTTGGCGCAGCGCGGAGCTCACCGAGGCTGTCGGCGCTGAAAAAGATGAACGTCGTCGCGAGGGCCAATGGCCCCGCGTCACGGCGATCGTGCCGGCCCGTGACGAGGCGGAGGTCATCGGCCAATCCATCGCGTCGCTCATTCATCAGGATTATCCCGGTCGCTTCACGGTCATGGTCGTCGACGACCAGAGCAATGACGGGACAGCGAGCGCGGCGCGGCGCGCCGCCGGCGCGGAGGGACCGCTGACGGTGCTCGAGGGGCAAAGTCCGCCGCCGGGATGGGCGGGGAAGGTCTGGGCCATGAGGCAGGGCGTCGCGGCGGCGGACGCCGGGTTCGAGCCACCGGACTATCTGCTGTTCGTCGACGCCGACATCGTCCTCGAAGAGAAAGTGGTTCGACGCTTGATCGCGCTCGCCACGGCAAACCGGGCGGTCCTCGCCTCGCTGATGGTGAAGCTGCACTGCGAGAGCCCGGCGGAGCGCTGGCTCGTCCCGGCCTTCATTTTCTTTTTCCAGATGCTCTACCCGTTTTCCTGGGTCGATGACCCGCGCCGGAAGACAGCCGCCGCCGCTGGCGGCTGCATGCTGGTCCACCGGCAGTCGCTGGCGGAGGCGGGCGGGCTCGAGGCGTTGCGCGGAGCGCTTATCGACGACTGCGCCCTTGCCGGCGTGATGAAGCGGCGCGGCCCGATCCGGCTGTCCCTCACGCGGCATGCATTCAGCTTGCGCTCCTATCCGACCTTCGCGGATTTCGGCCGGATGGTCGCGCGTTCGGCTTTCGCCGAGCTGCGCTTCTCGGCGCTGCGTATGATTATCGTGGTCGCCGCGATGGGGTTCGTGTTCGTGGCGCCTCCGCTGCTGGTCGCCTTCTCGCGGGGCGTCCCGCAGGCGTTCGGCGCAGCCGCGTGGGCGATCATGGCGTTCGTCTACGCGCCGACGCTGCGGCTTTACGGGCGTCCGGTCCTCGCCGGCCTCGCCCTGCCCGCCGTCGCAGCCGCCTACACGCTGTTTACCATTCAATCGGCGGCGCAGTACTGGACAGGACGAGGCGGCTTGTGGAAAGGTCGCATCCAGGCGCCGATGCCGAAGGCGGAGCGCGTATGACGACGGTCAGCCAATCGCTTTCGGGAAAGACGGCGCGCGACGAGAACTTTCCCGTGGCGTCGCGGCTCATCGCCAGTCGGCGCCGGCCGATCATCCTCGCCTTCTACCGCTTCGTCCGCGCGGCCGACGACGTCGCGGACAACCCCGGGCTGTCGGCCGACGAAAAGCTCGCGCTCCTCGACCACCTGGCCGACGCGCTGTGCGGCTGCGCGCACGATCCCGAGGCCGAGCCGCTGCGTCTCGCCTTGCGCACGCAGGGGATCGGCCCGAAGCACGCGCTCGACCTGCTCGACGCCTTCCGGCTCGACGCGAGGAAGAGCCGTTACGCCAACCTCGACGAGTTGATCGACTACTGCCGCCTGTCGGCGATGCCGGTCGGACGATTCGTTCTCGAGGCGCATGGCGAAAGCCGATCGTTGTGGCCGGCGTCGGACGCGATCTGCGCCGCGCTGCAGGTGAACAATCATCTTCAGGATTGCGGGGAGGATTATCACAGGCTCGACCGGGTCTATCTGCCGCAATCCATTCTCGAGGCGCACGGCGCGACAGTCGAGATGCTCGGCGAGCAGCGCGCCTCGCCGCAATTGCTGGGCGCGATCGCGGAGCTCGCCCGGCACGCCGCGGCTATGCTCGAGCAGGGCGGCGAGCTCGTCTCCCGGATCGCCGACGTCCGCCTGTCGCTCGAGATCGCGGCGATCCACGCCCTTGCGCGCGAGCTGGCCGGCCGGCTGCAGCGCCGCGATCCGCTGAGCCAGCGCGTTCACCTCAGCAAATTCGAGTTCGCCGCGATCGGCGGGCTCGCCGCCGCCCGAACCCTGGCGCGGAGTCTGGCGACGGGCTCGAAGGTCAAACGGGGAGCGAGGGCATGAGCGCGCAGGCGGCGGCCCGCAGCTCCTTCTACCTTGCGATGCGGGTTCTGCCCAAGGACCAGCGCGAGGCGATGTTCTCGGTCTATCGCTTCTGTCGCGCCGTCGACGATGTCGCCGACGAGCCGGAGTATGGCTCGCCCGAACAGCGCCTGAACGAGCTCGAGCGCTGGCGCCGCGGCATCGCGGCGATGTTCGCGGGGGAGGCCACGCCCGAGCTTGCCGATCTCCATGGCGCGGCGCGGCGCTACGACTTGCGCCAGAGGGATTTCGAAGCCGTGATCGACGGCGTCAAGATGGACGCGGAGCGCAACATTCGCGCCCCTGACTGGGCGACCCTGGACCTCTATTGCGACAGAGTCGCGAGCGCCGTGGGGCGGCTGTCGGTGCGCATCTTCGGTCTCGGAGCGCAGACGGGCGAAGCGCTGGCCTTCCACCTGGGACGCGCGCTGCAGCTGACCAACATTCTGCGCGACATCGACGAGGACGCGGCCGTGGGCCGGCTCTATCTGCCTGGCGAGGCGCTCGCCGCCGCACGCGTCGCGGCCGACGATCCGCTGCGAGCGGTGCAAGATCCGAAGATCGCGGTCGCCTGCGACGAGGTCGCTCGCCGCGCGCGCCGGCATTTCGAGCAGGCCGAGCCGATCCTCGCGTCGGCGCCGCGCGCGGCGGCGAGAGCCCCGCGATTGATGTCGACAGCCTATCGGTCGCTCCTCGACAACATGTCGGCGCGAGGCTTCGAGCCTCCGCGGGAACGGGCCAAACCGAGCCGGCTGCGGGTTCTGGGCGCTCTCATCTGCTATGGCGTCCTATGAGAGAAGGAACCGTCCACGTCATCGGGGCAGGATTGGCGGGCCTGAGCGCCGCGGCGGACCTCGTGTGCGCCGGCGTCAAGACGGTCGTGCACGAAGCCGCGGCCGCGGCCGGAGGGCGGTGCAAATCCTTTTTCGACCCGGCGCTCGGAGCGGAGATCGACAACGGCAACCACCTGATCCTGTCGGGCAACGACGCCGCGCTGGATTATCTCGCGCGAATTGGCTCGTCCGACCGCCTGTTGCGACCAAGCGCCGCGTTTTTCGATTTCGCCGATCTTCGGACGGGCGAATGCTGGCGGCTGCGGCTCAACGAGGGACGCGCGCCGTGGTGGCTGCTCGATCGCAAGAGGAGGGCGCCGGGGACCTCGCTTCCCGAATATTTTGCGCCGCTCGCGCTCTTCTGGTCGCCCGCCGGCGCGACAGTCGAGCGCGCGATGCGGTGCGAGGGCCCGCTCTACGAGCGCCTGTGGCGGCCGCTCCTGCTCGCCGGCCTCAATACCGAGCCGAAAGAGAGTTCGGCCCTTCTGGCGGGCGCGCTCCTGCGCGCGACCCTTGGCGGCGGGGGGAAAGCCTGCCGCCCCTTGATCGCATCGGACGGACTGTCCCCGACATTCGTCGATCCGGCGATCCGCCTCATCGCCGGCCGTGGCGGGACCGTGCGCCTCGGCAACCGTCTGCGCGACATTCGTTTCGCAGCCGAACGCGCGATCGCGCTCGAATTCGAGTCGGAGTTCGTTTGTCTCGGACGGGACGACGCGATCGTCCTCGCGGTTCCTCCCTGGGCGGCCCGGGCCCTTCTGCCCGGCGTCGAAACGCCCGAGGAGTTCCAGGGGATCATCAACGCGCATTTCCTCGCGGCGGCGCCGAAGAGCCATCCGGCGATCCTCGGCGTGATCGGCGGCTTGACGCAGTGGCTGTTCGCCTACCATAATCGCCTTTCCGTCACGATCAGCGCCGCCGGCGACCTCATCGAGTGGTCGCGCGAAGCGCTGGCCGAGAGGATCTGGCGCGAGGTCGGCGAGCTGACCGGATCGCGCTCAACGCTCCCGCCGTGGCGGATCGTCAAGGAGAAGCGAGCGACCTTCGCCGCGACGCCGGCCCAGGACGCCATGCGCCCGCCCAGCCGGACGCAGTGGACCAACGTCTTCGTCGCGGGCGACTGGGTCCAGACCGGGCTGCCCGCCACCATCGAAGGGGCCGTGAGGTCGGGTCGCAAGGCCGCCTCCCTCGCGACAGCAATGGTCGCAAAGCCAAAAGTCTTCGCCGGAGCCGCAGTCCCATGACCCTCGTCGCAAAGCTTCCGCAACAAGAGATTCTCCTCGACGCGGCGGAGCGCAGCATCGGGCGAGCAGCGAGGGCTTTGCGCGCCCAGCAGCGCGACGATGGGCATTGGCGGTTCGAGCTCGAGGCCGACGCGACAATCCCGGCGGAATATGTGCTGCTGCGCCACTTCCGCGGCGAGGAAAGAGACGTCGGACTCGAGCGCCGGATCGCCGCGTATCTTCGCCGCATCCAGGGAGAGCACGGCGGCTGGCCGCTCGTGCACGGCGGCGCTTTCGATATGAGCGCGAGCGTCAAGGCCTATTTCGCCCTGAAGACGATCGGCGACGATCCGCAAGCCCCGCACATGGCGAGGGCACGCGCGGAAATCCTCGATCGCGGAGGCGCGGCGAAAAGCAACGTCTTCACCCGCTTCCTGCTGGCGCTGTTCGAGGAGATTCCCTGGAGCGGCGTCCCGAGCATGCCCGTCGAGATCATGCTGCTGCCGCGCTGGTTTCCTTTCCATCTCGACAAGGTTTCCTACTGGGCGCGGACGGTGCTCGTGCCCCTCCTCGTGCTGCAGGCGATCAAGCCGCGCGCCGCCAATCCCGGCGCCGTGCGCGTCGCGGAGCTCTTCGTCGCGCCGCCGGACACCGTGCGAGAATGGCCGACGGGCGCGCACCAGCATTGGGCGTGGGTCCGATTCTTCGCCGCGGTCGACCGGGCGCTGAAACTCGGCGAGCCTCTGTTTCCCGCAGGGCTGCGGCGCCGCTCGATCGCGGCGGCGGCCTCGTTCGTGACAGAGCGCCTCAACGGATACGACGGACTCGGCGGGATCTACCCGGCGATGGCGAATGCGGTCCTCATGTTCGACGCCCTTGGTTATCCGAGAGACGATCCGCGCCTCGTCCAGGCGCGGCGGTCTCTCGACAAACTGCTGGTTGTCCGGGACGACGAGGCCTATTGCCAGCCGTGCCTGTCGCCCGTGTGGGACACGGCGCTCGCCGTGCATGCGTTGCTCGAAACCGGCGACGACGAGAGCCGGAAACAAGCGCGCGAAGGACTGCAGTGGCTCAAACCCTTGCAGGTCCTGGACGTGGCCGGCGACTGGGCGGCGCAGCGGCCGGACGCGCGGCCTGGAGGCTGGGCCTTTCAGTACGCCAATCCGCATTATCCCGATCTCGACGACACGGCTGTCGTTGCGATGGCGATGGAGCGCGCTGACCGCGAGGCCGACGGGACGGATAAAGGGGACTACGCGGGATCGATCGCGCGCGCGAGAGAGTGGGTCGTCGATTTACAGAGCTCGGGGAGCGGCTGGGCGGCGTTCGACGTTGACAACACGTACCACTATCTCAACAACATCCCGTTCGCCGACCATGGCGCGTTGCTCGACCCGCCGACGGCCGACGTCACCGCCCGCTGCGTCTCTCTTCTTGCGCAACTGGGGGAGAGGCCCGACGAGAGCCTCGCGCTGAAGCGGGGGATCGAAGCGCTCCTGCGCTTTCAGGAGAAGGACGGCAGCTGGTTCGGGCGCTGGGGCATGAACTACATCTACGGCTCCTGGTCGGCCCTTTGCGCCCTGGGCGCGGTCGGCGAGGATCCGCAATCGGATGCGGTGCGGCGCGCGGTCGACTGGCTCGTGGGAGTCCAGAATCCGGATGGCGGGTGGGGCGAGAACGCCGACAGCTACAGGCTCGACTACAAGGGTTTCGAGCGCGCCGCGAGCACGGCCTCCCAGACGGCCTGGGCTTTGCTGGGGTTGATGGCGGCGGGCGAGACGGATCATCCTGCCGTGGCGCGCGGCGTTGCGTACTTGACGACGAAACAGGGAGCAGACGGGTTTTGGGAAGAGCCGTTTCACACAGCCACAGGGTTTCCGCGGGTGTTCTACCTGCGTTATCACGGCTATTCGAAGGTATTCCCGCTCTGGGCGCTGGCGCGCTTTCGGAACCTGAAGCGCGGCAACAGCCGCCTTCCCAGGCTCGGCATGTAACTGCGGTCCGGGAAGGCTGGAACAATATTTGGAGTTGCTTGATCCACGGGTAGGATGGGGAACTTTGGTGACCGCCATGCGTTCCCCCGAATTCAACGGAAAGCGGACCCGCCAATGCTTCTCGACACCATCAAGAGTCCTGATGATCTGAGGCTGCGCAGTTCGGCGGATCTCAGGGTTATTGCAGATGAATTGCGTGCGGAAACCATTCGCGCGGTTTCCGTGACCGGCGGCCATCTGGGCGCAGGCCTCGGCGTGGTCGAGCTGACGGTGGCGCTGCACTACGTTTTCGACACGCCGCGCGACCGGCTGATCTGGGACGTGGGACATCAGGCCTATCCTCACAAGATTTTGACCGGCCGCCGCCACCGCATCCACACGTTGCGCACGGGGGGCGGGCTTTCCGGCTTCACCAAGCGCAGCGAGAGCGAGTTCGATCCCTTCGGCGCCGCGCATGCCGCCACATCGGTCTCGGCTGCGCTCGGAATGGCCGTCGTCAGGGACCTCGCCGACCGTAGCCACAGGATTATCGCGGTGATCGGCGACGGTTCGCTGTCCGCCGGCATGGCCTACGAAGCGCTGAACAGCGCCGGCGCCGCAAAGCGCCGGCTCATCGTGATCCTGAACGACAACGGGATGTCGATCGCCCCGGCGGTTGGCGCGATGTCGGCTTACCTCA
This sequence comes from uncultured Alphaproteobacteria bacterium, assembly GCA_963819255.1. GTDB lineage: Bacteria > Pseudomonadota > Alphaproteobacteria > Rhizobiales > Beijerinckiaceae > Roseiarcus. Next base: position 243,709 of record CAWFVS010000039.1, on the reverse strand, counting down.
GCCGCCTGACCCGAGCGCGCGACGGCTGGCGATCCAAGGCGACCCTGGCCGCGCCCCGCGCCGAATGCGGCGCGACGCCGATCGGCAGCTCCGCCACCGTGTTCGAGGAGATGGGGTTCCATTATATGGGTCCCGTCGACGGGCACGACTTCGACCAGCTTCTGCCGGCCCTGGAGAGGGCGCGCGACGCGGAGGTCGGCCCCGTTCTCCTCCACGCCGTCACCCGAAAAGGAAACGGCTACGCGCCCGCGGAGGCGTCCAGCGACAGATGCCACAGCGTCGGGAAGTTCGACATCGCGACCGGAGTCCAGGCCAAGGCCAAGGCCAAGGCGCCGTCCTACACCAAGGTGTTCGCCGAGACTTTGGTGAAGGAGGCGACGAAGGACGAACGCATCGTCGCGATCACCGCGGCCATGCCGAACGGCACCGGCCTCGATATCTTCGGCAAGGCCTTTCCCGAGCGAACCTTCGACGTCGGCATCGCCGAACAGCACGCCGTGACCTTCGCCGCCGGCGCCGCCGCAGAAGGATACAAGCCCTTCTGCGCAATCTACTCCACCTTCCTGCAACGCGGCTACGATCAGGTCGTTCACGACGTCGCGCTGCAGTCGCTGCCGGTGCGTTTCGCGGTCGATCGCGCGGGTTTGGTCGGCGCCGACGGTCCTACGCATGCAGGATCGTTCGACGTCGCCTATCTCGCCTGCCTTCCCGGCTTTGTCGTCATGGCGGCGGCGGACGAGGCGGAGCTTGCGCACATGGTGGCGACGGCCGCGGCGATCGACGATCGGCCCTCGGCCTTCCGCTTTCCGCGCGGCGAAGGGGTCGGCGCGCCCGTTCCGCTGTTCGCCCGTCCGCTCAAGATCGGCCGAGGACGCGTGGTCCGCGAAGGAAGCGACGTCGCGCTTCTGAGCCTCGGCGCCCGCCTCGCCGAATGCCTCAAGGCGGCCGACGAGCTCGAACAGTTCGGTCTCTCGACCACGGTCGCAGACGCGAGATTCGCCAAACCCCTGGACATCGACCTTATCCTCAAGCTCGCCGACGAACACGACGCCCTGATCACGATCGAGGAAGGATCGATCGGCGGTTTCGGCTCGCACGTCATGCATCTGCTCTCGGAGCAAGGGCGGCTCGACGGCGCCCTCAGGGCGCGTTCGATGGTCCTGCCCGACCTGTTCATGGAGCATGACGATCCGGCCGCCATGTACGCCAGGGCCAAGCTCGACGCGAACGGAATCGTGGCCAAGGTGTTCGAGGCGCTCAATCGCGAGCCGCAGGTCGGGCGGTTCGGGCCGGCCCGGTTTCCGTTCTCCCGCCGGGCGTCTGGAAACCGCGCGCCGCTCCGGGTGCTCCTGGCGAAGCCGCGCGGCTTCTGCGCCGGCGTCGTGCGGGCGATCGATATCGTGGAGCGTTCGCTGGAGAAATACGACGCTCCGGTCTACGTGCGGCACGAGATCGTCCACAACAAGCGCGTCGTCGACGTCCTGAAGGCGAAAGGCGCGCGGTTCGTCGAAGAGCTGGCCGAGGTTCCGGACGGGGCGGTTGCGATCTTCAGCGCGCATGGCGTGCCGAAGAGGGTCGAGGAGGAGGCCGCCGCGCGGGGCCTGACGGTCCATAACGCGACCTGCCCACTGGTGTCGAAAGTGCACAACCAGGCCAAGAAGTACGTGATGCAGGGCCGGACGGTGATCCTCATCGGACACGCGGGCCACCCCGAGGTCGAGGGAACGCTGGGGCAGGTCGCCGCTCCCGTCACGCTGGTCCAGAAAGAGAGCGACGTCGAGGCCCTGCACAATTCCGCACGACACTCCGGTCGGGTACATCACTCAGACCACTCTGAGCGTCGACGACACCCGGGCGATCATCGCCGCGCTCGAACGAAGGTTCAGCGACATCGTGGGACCCGACACGCGCGACATCTGCTACGCCACGCAGAACCGCCAGTGGGCCGTGCGCGAGCTCTGCAAGGAGGTCGACGTGGTGCTCGTCGTCGGCGCCAAGAACAGCTCGAACTCGAACCGGCTCTGCGAGATCGCGACGCAGATGGGGGTCCCGACGCACCTCATCGCGGACAGCAGCGAGATCCGCCGCGAGTGGGTCGACGGCGTGCGCTCGGTCGGCGTCACGGCGGGAGCCTCTGCGCCGGAAGAACTGGTTTCGGACGTGATCCGCTATCTGGCCAGTCTCCGTCCCGTCGAGATTTCGACGCTCAATGGTCCAGAAGAAGTGATCGAGTTCAAGCTTCCCATGGAGCTCGCGGGAAGCGTTCCACCCGCGCTACAACGGCAGAAGACGACGGAAGCGATTCATCATGATCCCCTTCTTTAGGGAAGCCAAGATCGCCGCCTACCTCATCAGACAGAGGCTCGCCGGCCGCGATCGGTATCCGCTTGTCCTGATGCTGGAGCCGTTGTTCCGCTGCAACCTCGCCTGCGCGGGATGCGGCAAGATCGACTACCCGGATCCGATCCTCAATCAGCGGCTGTCTGTGCAGGAATGCCTCGACGCGGTCGACGAATGCGGCGCTCCGCTTGTCGCCATTCCCGGCGGCGAGCCGCTGATCCACCGGGACATCGGCGCGATCGTGGAGGGCATCGTCAAGCGCAAGAAGTTCGTCTCGCTGTGCACCAACGCGCTGCTGCTCGAGAAGAAGCTGCACCTCTTCAAACCCTCGCCCTATCTTTTCTTCTCGGTTCATCTCGACGGACTGAAGGACGTTCACGACAAGTCGGTGTGCCAGCCGGGCGTGTTCGACGTCGCGGTCGCGGCGGTCAGGAAGGCGAAGGCCGCGGGGTTTCAGGTCAACGTCAACATGACGGTGTTCGACGGGCATTCCGCCGAGGACATCGCCTCTTTTCTCGATTTCACGGCGCAACTCGGGGTCGGCGTATCCATATCGCCGGGCTACGCTTACGAGCGCGCGCCGGATCAGGCGCATTTCCTGGCGCGGCGGAAGACGAAACAGCTGTTCCGCGATGTTTTCGCGAGGGGTAAGGGCAGGCGGTGGCGCTTCATGCACTCGACCGTTTTCCTCGATTTTCTGGCCGGCAATCATGATTTCCGCTGCACGCCATGGGGTATGCCGACCCGCAACGTGTTCGGCTGGCAGAAGCCATGCTATCTCCTCGGCGAAGGCTATGCGTCGTCGTTCAAGGAGCTCATGGAGACGACGGACTGGGACAGCTACGGGACCGGCCGCTACGAGAAATGCGCCAACTGCATGGCGCATTGCGGCTATGAGCCGACCGCGGCGCAAGTCGCAATGAGCCGGCCTTGGTCCGCAGCCTGGTCCGCCGTTCGCGGCGTCAGAACCAAGGGTCCGATGGCGCCGGAGATCCCGCTCGACGGCCAGCGGCCCGGCGAATACGTGTTCTCGCGCCACGTCGAGAGGATGCTGGAGCGAATTGGCCGAGAGCGCTCGTCCCGGACGAAAGAATCCTCGCCTTCCATTGTCCGATGAGTTCCGAAATGCGCCGCCCGGACCCGCTCGGGCGCAGAGCGAGGCGCGCTCCCGATCCGCCGTTGCGCGCGCGCTCGCCGCAGTCGTCGCACACTGCCTTGCGCATGCATGGCTGGTGGTCGCGGCCGCACTCGTGCTCGCCGCCGCCTGCTCGATCTATACGGTCGCCCATTTCAGCTTGAATTCCGACATCAATGCGCTCCTGCCGACGAACGTCGAATGGCGCCGGCACGAGCTTGCGTTCGAGCGCGCATTCCGCCGCTTCGATCTGATCGAAGCCGTGGTCGAAGCTCCGACGCCGGAGCTCGCAGCCGCGGCGACGTCCGAGCTCGTTCATACCCTCGAGGCGGACAAGGCCCGGTTCGAGTCGATCGCCAACGTCGGCGGCTCGAGCTTCTTCCAACGCCACGGGTTTCTCTTTCAGTCGACCGAGGAGTTGAAGCGCACCGCCGCCGGGCCTCATCGAGGGCGAGCCGATCATTCACGACATCGCCACGGACCGAAGCCTGCGCGGGCTCGTCGCGGGGCTCGAGGACGCCCTCCTCGGGTTGCAGTCCGGTCGCCTGAAACTGGACGATTTCACCCGTCCTCTGAACATGGTTTCAGACAGTCTGGAGAAGGTTTTGGCGGGCAGGCCGTCGAGCTTCTCGTGGCGCGTCCTGATCGAGGGCAAGCCCGCCTCGCCGAACGAACTGCGCGGTTTCGTCGAGATCCATCCGGTCCTCAACTTCAAGTCCCTGGAGCCCGGGCAGGAGGCCGAGGCGACGATCCACCAGCTCGCTGCGCCGATCGAGGCGAATTATCACGCGAGGGTGCAGGTGACGGGCCCGATCGCCCTCGATGACGAGGCATTCGGCAGCATCAAGGAGAACGCCGGCCTCGACAGCGCGATCACCATCGCGATCGTCCTGTTCGTCCTTTGGCTCGCCCTGAGGTCGGGGCGTCTCATCCTCGCTCTTGTCGTCAATGTGATCGTCGGACTCGCAGCTACGGCGGCGCTAGGCTTGCTGATGATCGGCTCGTTCAACATCATTTCGGTCTACTTCGCGGTGCTGTTCGTCGGCATCGGCGTCGACTTCGCCATTCAGTTCAGCGTCCGCTATCGCGACGAACGGCATCGCCTGGGCGATCTGGAGACTGCTGTCCGAAGCGCAGGGTCGAGAGTGGCGATGCCGCTCGCCCTCGCCTCGCTCGCGACCGCGGCCGGCTTCTTCTCTTTTCTTCCGACCGACTACAAGGGGGTGTCCGAACTCGGTCTTATCGCCGGCGCAGGGATGCTGATCGCCTTTGTGACCAGCATGACGCTGCTTCCCGCGCTGATCAAGCTGACGAATCCGCCCGGCGAGCCGGAGGCCCTCGGCTACGCCTTCCTCGCGCCGGTCGACGAGTATCTTGCAAAGCACAGGATTCCAATCATCGTCGGCACGCTGCTCGTCGTCGCTTGCGTTTCCCCGGCGCTTTACTGGCTCAGATTCGACTTCAGTCCGATTGATATACAGGACCCGAAAAGCGAAGCGATCTCCACCTATCTCGAGCTTGAGAAGGACCGCTCGGTCGGCGCCAACAACATCCAGGCGCTCGCCCCCTCGCTCGAGCAGGCGGACGCCACCGCGGCCAGGCTCATGAAGCTGCCTCAGGTCGAGAGCGTCAGGACGCTTTCCACGTTCATTCCGTCCGATCAGGACCAGAAGATCCCCATCATTCGGAGCGTCGCGGCCAAGCTGGCGGGAGCGTTCAACGCAAAGGAGGCGTTGCCGCCGCCGACTGACGCGGAGAACGTCGATGCGCTGAAAGAAGGCGCTGAGCGCCTGACGGAAGCGGCCGGGGAACAGCAAGGTCCCGGCGCGACGGCCATGAGAAGGCTCGCGGCGCTGCTCTCGAAATTGGCGCAGGCGAGTCCGGAGCTGCGCGACAAGGCCTCCGAAACGCTCATCTGGCCGCTGAACGCCGATCTCGCAGACCTTCAGGCCTCGCTGGAAGCACAGCCGGTGACGCTGGCCAATCTGCCGCGCGGAATCGTGGAAGATTGGGTTGCGCCGGACGGCAAGGCCCGCCTCTCGGTCATGCCGAAGGCGAATCCAAACGACCTTACGGCGATGCGGACCTTCTCCCGGGCGGTCCTGGCCGTCGAACCGACCGCGACCGAAGGACCGATCGCCATCATCAAGGCGGGCGACATGATCCTGCGGGCCTTCATCGAGGCTGGCGCGTGGGCTTTGGCGTCGATCGCCTTGCTTCTCTTTCTGTTCCTTCGGCGCCTCGGCGACGTCATGCTGACGCTGATCCCGCTGGCGCTCGCCGCCCTCGTCACCATGGAGGCGATGACGCTGCTCGGCATGTCCTTCAACTTCGCCAACATCATCGCGCTGCCCTTGCTGCTGGGCGTCGGCGTGGCGTTCAAGATCTATTATATCGTCGCCTGGCGGGAAGGAACGACGAACCTTCTCCAGACGCCGCTCACCCGCGCCGTCTTCTACAGCGCGCTGACGACGGCGACGGCGTTCGGCAGCCTGATGTTTTCAAGCAATCCGGGAGCCTCGAGCATGGGCAAGCTGCTTGCCCTGTCGCTGGCCTGCACGCTGGCGGCGGCCGTCATTTTCCAACCGATTTTGATGGGTAAGCCCAGAACCCTTACCGATCGAAACAACTAGTCGCCCGAGTCACTCAAACTGGGGGTACAGCCTTTTCAGTTTGACACGGGCGTTTTCGGTCGTGAATTGCCAGTCGGCTTTGGCGTGGTGTTTGTTTCGATGGCTCTGCCAGGCCGCGACCTCTTTCTCAAGGGTCGGCTTGTCCGGGATGCGGCGGCTCAGGCACTGGGTGGTCAGAACGGCGAGTTCGGACTCGGCCATATCGAGCCAGCTTCCATGCTTTGGCGTGTAATGCCATTCGAACCGGTTGACGAGGCGACGCGCCTCGGGGGCGGGGAAGGCGGCGTAGAGCGAGGCCGGCGTATGGGTGCTCAGATTGTCCTGGACCAAAACGATTTTTTCGGCGGCGGGGAAATGCACGTCGGATAACTCTTTGAGGACTTTCGCGTAATCGACGGCGGCGTGGTGGTCGGTCACCTCCACGCGGCGCCAGCCCTCCAGCGGCGCAAACATCATGAAGAGATTGGCGACGCCGTTGCGCAAGTATTCGTAGTCGTGACGAGCGGGCCTTCCGGGCTTGGGCGGGATCGGAGCGCGCGTCTCGGCGACCAATTGCTTGGAGGTTTCGTCCAAACACACGAGAGGACGGTCGGGATCTCGCGGCCTCTGGTATGTGTCCAGCACGTCTTCCATGGCGGCGACGAAGCCCGCGTTGGCTTCGGGCGGAATCACCCATTGCCGCCTGCGATGCGGTTTAAGAGCGTTTTTTTAACGTCCGTCCGATCGTATTGTCGCTGGCCTTCTCGACGATGTTCAATTCGACGACTTTCTCTTCGAGGAGACGCAGGCTCCAGCGAGCGAAGCCTTCCGGAGCGGGCGAGCAAACCAGGGCGATCAGTTTCGCCTCGGCCGCCCCATCAAAGATCCGCGGCCGGGCCGAGTTGGGATTGTACTTGCGGCTCAGCGTCGCCTCGAACCCCTCCTCGACCAGCTGCTGACGCGTGCGAGCGACATTGTTGACGCTCGTATCCAGCGCTGCCGAGATTGCGCTGTCGCTCCAGCCTTCGCCCGCCTCTGAAACGTCGGCCTTGAGCAGGATGGGCTTCGAGCCGCTCGCGCTCCTCGGCGCTCAGCTTCACCACGTACTTCTTGACCGCAATCTCCTTCTTGGCCACGAATTACCTCCGTCGCTAGCGACTAGCCTGAGAGAGAGGACGCCGATGTCCGCCCGCAAGATTTTTCTCGCCGTCGCGCTGCTTATCCTGTCTTCAAGCGCGATGGCGCAACAGGGGACGCCTGAAGAGCAGGCCGCTTGCCGTCCCGACGTCAGGCGGTTCTGCTACAGAATTAACCCGAACGTGGGGTCGAACGCTTATCTTTCTTGCCTGCAGGAGCACCGCGTTAAACTGAGCGCACGTTGCCGGGCCGTTCTCGAGCGCCATGGGGTGTGAGCAGCCGTCCATCCCGGCGGCGCCAAATTCCGATCATCAAAGCGACGAATTCCCGCGGAAAAAGCGCGCCCGTCAACGAATTTTGAGACGGGAACGCATGAGAGTTGCACTCGCACTTCCCATCATCGCAATCGGCCTTGCGTCGGGACCCGCTTTCGCCGGCGCCAATCGAACCGCCGCAGGATTTTGGCAGCAGGTCGACAGCGACGGGCATGTAGGCGGCTGGTTCTACTTCACCAGGGTGAACGGGCTCTACGAAGGCCGCCTGGTCAAGATGTTCAGCAAGCCCGGCGATCCGGTGTTCGACGTCTGCGGCAAATGCACCGGGAAGCAGAAGAACGCGCCGATGCTCGGCCTCGTCATCATCAAGGACATGAAGCGCGACGGCCTGAAATACCAGGATGGATCCATCCTCGATCCGCGCGACGGGACCGTCTATCATGCCCAGATGGAGTTGAGCCCCGACGGTCAGAAGCTATCGGTACGCGGTTACCTGGGCATTCCGCTGCTCGGGCAGACCCAGGTTTGGACCCGGTTGCCGGACAATGCGATCGCGCCGGCCGATATTCCTAAGGAGTCCGTTTCGGCCACCGACGACTGAATTGTGCTCCGGCTAGGACCCAAAGATCCATCGCGAGGGTAGCCGCGTTGCGACTGAGCGGCGCAGCGAGCGCGCCGCGGCGATCACCGCCAGGCATGACGCGGCCGTGCCGCAAAAGACGAGAGCCGCTTTCAGGGGAGCCGGCCACGCGAGGCCGAGGAGCGCGTACTGCAGCCAGATGACCGGCGCGTAGTGCAGGACGTAGAGGCCGAGCGCGTTGTCGGAAAGCCTCGCCAGGAACGGCCAGCGGCGCGCCGCCCCGAAGCGCAGGCAAATCCCGAGGATGAAGACCACGCTACAGGCTCCGGCGAGCGCATAAGTCGCGTCGCCTGCCGCCTGCAAAAGCAGAGGCGCCGACGAACCCGGACGGAGGGCCAGGGCCGTCAATCCCAGCCAGACCCCAAGCGATGCGACGGCGGCCGCCATCCAGATCGCCCATTTTCTCGCCGCAACTCCATCCGTGCGGAGCATTCCCGCGCCGAGGCCGAGGGTTCCGACGCCCAAGCCCGCGCAATAGTAGGCGGCGTAGAGAAGGGGGCGGCAGAGCTGGAGTGCGACCGGGCCCTCGTTGGACCAGCGCCATGGCGTGAAGAGAAGGGCCAGAGGCACATATGCGGCGACGCAGACGACGATCCAGACCGCAAAGGTTTCCAACGGCCGCCTTTCGAACAGTCGCGAAAGATTTCCAATGGCGGGAACCGTCCGCCCTGTAAAACGATGCAGCGCTACAGCAGCGAGAGTGAACGCCAGCAGCAGCCACAGGAACCATAGCGGGCCGCACGGCGCGAAGGGCAGGGCAAGGTATTCGCGTGCATAACCAGCCAGACCCGGATGTGAGGCCGTCACAAGGTAGACCGGATAGAGCGCAACCGGCATCAGCAGCGTCACGCCGAAAAGAAGCGGGGCGCCCAGCCGCAGGACGCGCTTCGCCAGGAAGCGCAGGCGGCCGTCCCGCTCGATGCTCCGCCAGGTGAAAACGCCGGAAAGAAAGAACCACAACGACATCAGATAGACGTCCTGCCAGGCGCAGAACACGTCGAAGCCGAGCCAGCGCCGCGGGTCGAGAATTGGAAAGATCAGCCATCCGTAGGGAGGACGGTCGAACGCAAAGGGTTGCGGCTGGGCTGAGGCGATGTAGGCGAGGCACGCATGCGTCATCAACACGAATGCGATTGCGAGCCCCCGCAAGTTGTGCAGGGCGATGCTCGCTTTCTCGCGTCCGATGGCCGGCTGGACGACGCCTCGCGAGGGTGGCGAGGAAGGCCGCAGGGCGGGCAGAGCGCGCGCCGACCGGTCGGGGAAGCCATCGGTCCTGACTTTCGCCGTCGCCGGCTTGCCGGTCGCCGCTCCAAACCGGCGTGCGTTGGACCGCTTGGCTTCCGTCATCGGCGTTATCCGGCCCAGAGTGATCAGGGAAAACTTGGACAGGCTGACAATGTTCCGGGAGGCCGGCGCGTAGAGAACCCAATAAGACGAACTCAGCGCCATCCTTGCGGCCGCCGAGCCGGCGGGAAGGCTTCAGGAGGTGGGACGCGATGATTCCAGTCGTTTGAGGCCGCTCTAGAACAGGTCCCGTTTGCTCGGAATCGTCATCGCGAGGGGCTATCGCGATCGCAAAGTGAACGCGGGGGGTCAAACTCCAAGCTCCTGCGCCTGCGGGGGCTGGCGTCCCGCATTGCGACAATTCCTGTCGCATGGAAGCTTGACTTGAACGTAAAGAGAACATACAATGAACTAAAATGTACTAAAACGCTGGTCACACAACCCTAGCATGCTGTTCGAAAGCTCCAATCGTTGCGCGGCCCTGAATCCCCACTCGCCCGAGCGTCGCGTCCGGGGCAAAGGCCTGCGAGCGGACTGGATGCCGTGGTCAAGGCTGTGGGAGGACCGGGCCGCGAGCGCGAGCTTGGAAGCGCGAATTTTTTCTGCTCGATCGCTGCAAGCCTTTGATAAAATGAAGAAAATGCCATCAAGGAGGTTTGGTGCTGCGGAGGCAAACGCGATGACGCGATGGAAATGGCGCCGCAAGCTCTTGGAAAGATTGATTTCGGCGATGGAAATGGCGCTGTCCGAGGCTGGCGGACTAGAATGAAGGGACTCGGGGTCGCTCCCACTGGCGAGTGCGGTTCCAACCGATCGGGACCTGCTCTAGCCACTGTCTTGGGTGCGCCTCCGTGGAGCGGGGCGGCAACGTTCGGGCCGGGTCAGATCCGCCGACCGGCTTCGGAAGCGTCATCCCCGCCGCTCGAGTTCGATCTGCACGTCCGCGATGTCGCCGCCGGGACTCGGTTGGATGGTGACCTCCTGGCGGCGACCGTTCGACCTGAACCAAATGCCGGCCGAAAAGCCGGGACCGACGACGGCGCCCCGAAACTGGCCGCCTTCAAGCGTCCCGGTTAGCTCGCCCGAAATGTCGCGCGTCTCCTCCCGCCAGGTTCCATGAACGGTCGGTCCGGAAGCCTCGACGGAGCTCTGGATGTCGATGCGGTAGCTGGGGCTGGCGCAGACGATCGTCTGGGACATGGCCTCGCCTTGCTGGGACTCGTCGTAGCTCGCCCGGCATCGGATGCGCTCGCGGGTTCCGTTCGAGCCGATGATCTGACCGCCGCCGGTCCAGTCGCCGACGAAAGGTTGGAACGGACTGACCGCCGCCGCGCTTCGGCCAGGCCATAGAGCTGCGGCGCCGCTGACGGCGACAGCCAGGACGAGGCTTGCCGAAAGCGAGGGAAGGACGACCAAAGAGAGTTCGTGGGGACATGGCGGCTCCTTTCTGCTCTGAATTAAGTCGCGCCGCGACCAAGGCCGGCGACGGACGGCGGTTCTCGCCTTGCGAGGCGCAGGAGAGCGGTGATCACGGGCCTCAGGATCAGCAAGTCGCCGGTGAGCGCCGCCAGCATGGCGAAGCTGCTGAGCCAGCCGAACATGCGCAGCGCCGGGAGATTGGAGAAGACAAGCGCCGCGAGGCCGCAGGAGAGGACGAGGGTGGTGAGGATGAGCGCCGGGCCGATGAGCGCCGTCGCGCGCTCGACCGCGACCGCCGGATCGTCTCGCGCCTTCCGTTCCCGCACCATCCGGTTGAGGAAGTGGATGGTTGCGCTGAGGCCGAGGCCGAACGACACAAACAGCGAGACGACGGCCGCGAATTGCATCCCGTAGCCGAGCAGCCTCAGGAGCGAGCCTGCCGCGACCACGGGAAAGAGACCCGGCAGCAGACAGGCCGCGCCGATCGCCGGAGATCGGAACGCGAGCCCGATGAAGGCGGCGATGAACACGAATTCGACGGTCAGCGCGCGATTGAGGGCGTTGATCATGTCGGCGCTGTTGCGGGCGGCGATGACCGAAAGTCCCGTCACTGCGATCTGATAACCGGGATGCGCGGCGCGAACCGCATTGAGCCGCGCGTCCAGTCGATCGACGATCGGAACCAGCGTCGGCAGGTTCTCGTCGGGCACGACGCCGGATACGATCGTCGCATTCTGGTCCTTCGATATGAACGAACGCACAAGATAGCGCGGGAGATAGCTAGCGTATTCCTTCAGAGCGGCTCCGCTCGAGAGGCCCATTTTCTCGGCGAGCCAGCGTCGCAAAGTCTCGAGCGACCAGACGTTGCCGACCCCAGGCTCGGTCTCGAGCGTCTTGTGGACGGCCGCGATCGTCGCCAGCGTCTGCGGCGCGTAGAGACCCGCGCCGGGGGGAAACCTGATCAGCACGTCGATCGGATTGGAGCCGGTCAGCTCCTTGTCGAGTTCGCGGCTTGCCCCCGACGCCTCCGCGTTGTTGGGAACCTGGTCGGCGAGCCGATAGCTGGGCCTCAGCCCTGAATAGTCGAAGGCCAGCGCCCCCACGACGGCAAGGGCGACCAGGCTGTAAAGGGCCGGCCGAAGCACCATGCGCCGGGCGACCCAGGCGCAGAAGCGCCTCAGCGCAGTGACGCCGGGATCGGCCGTCTTCAGATTGGCGATGAAGCGCGCCTCGTCGCCGATGAAAAGAACGCCAAACACGGGAACAAGCGACAGCACGGTGACGAGCGCGATGGCGGTCGCGATAAACCCGGCCTCGCCGAACCCGCGAATGAGGTCGCTCGAGGAGGTGAGAAGGCCGAGCAGCGACAGGCCCGCGGCGGCGTGGGTGAGGACGCATGCGGGTCCAACGACCAAGATCGCTTTGCGGAAGGCGGTGCGCTTGTCGTCGCCCGCCATGAGCCGGTCCCGGGCGGCAAAGGTGAGTTGCATGCTGTCGGAAAAGCTGATGACCATGATGAGCGGCGTCATCACGTTAAGGAACATGTTCAGCCTGAACCCGATCCAGCCCAGCACTCCGAGGGCGTACACGATCGCAACGAGCGGGGGGCCGGCGGCGACGATCATCAAGGAGAGCCGTCGGAAGAAGAGGGCCGCAATGGCGCATCCGAGCGCAAAGCCGACCGCATTGTAGAGCACGCGGTCGCGCACGAGCGCCTGGCGGATCTCGAGCTGCATCACAGGCACGCCGGTGAGGTCCGCAGTCAGTCCGGCGCCCTTGAGGTCCTCCTCCATCGTCTTGCGGATGTCCGCCACAGTCGCCTGCAGCCGGTCGCTGTTGACGATCTTGGGTTCGAGCGCGAGGACGATCAGGGCGAGTTTGCCGTTGTCCGACAGGAGCTTGCCGCGGATGAGCTCATTGGCGGTGACCCGCTTGATAAGCCGTTGATAGTCCGCCCCTTGCGGTAGGTTTTGTGGGAACAGCGGCGCCGGGAGGCCGCCGTTCGGCGATGGCTGGCGGGCGGAGAACATCGAGATGGCGCCCCGCGCCCCTTCGACCAATTGCAGGTCGGTGACTAGCGAGCGCAGCTTCTCGACCGACTCACGCTCGAGCAGCTTTTCGCCTGAGACGACGACCAGCACGTTATATTCGCTCGAGGGAAACTCCTGCGAGACCTTCTCGTAGAGCTGAAAAGACGGCGAACTCGAGCGGAACAGCTGGCTCAGCGAGTCGTCAACCTTGATCCTCTCGATCCCGAAAGCCGCCAGAACGACGAGCGCGAAAGCGATTGCGAGCGAGAGTCTGGCCGAGCGGAACGCGACGAGCCCGAATCGTTCGAGGCCGAGCGCTATGGCATGCGGATATGAGCCCCCGGCCTCGGCGGCCCGGACGGTCCGATCCTGCAAATCGCCACCTTTCGTTCTGCCACCTTTGGTCGCCTCATCCCGCGGGAAGCTCCGCGGATCAACCAAAACAACGCGCGGCCGCCGAATTGGCTCCCTCCGGCGGGGGAAAATCCAACTCCCCCGTTCGCGCGGCGCCGCGACCGTTGAACCGCCCCTGGACGGCGGTTGACGGAACGCCCGTGAGGTTGGAAGCGTTCCAAGCCGACCTGAGGCAACGACTGGTTACCCCGTGGAGCTGTTTCTCGCCGCAGCGCTGCTACTTCTGGAATCGCTCCTGCTTCTGAGGGCATTGCATCAGCGCGCCGCCCTGCGAGCGCTCGTTCCGCATGAGAGGCCGCCCGGTCCGGAGGCGGCCACAGTCGAAGTGATCGTGCCCGCCCGCAACGAAGCGCCCAATATTCGGGCGTGTCTGGAGCGTCTCGTCGTTCAGACCTATCCGCGCGGGAAACTCCGAATCGCTGTCGTCGACGATGATTCCGGAGACGGGACGGACGAGATCGTCGCTTCGTTCGCTAGGCGAAAGCTCGTCCGGGCCTTGCGCAGCGGCCCCTTGCAGCCGGGATGGACAGGCAAGAGTCAGGCATGCTGGCGCGGGGCGATCGCGGCCTCGCCAGACACCGAATGGCTGGCGTTCATCGATGCGGACATGCGCGCCGAGCCATCCCTCCTCGCAAGCGCGGTCGCAGAGGCTGAAAGAGGCCTTGCCCTTCTTTCCCTGGCGCCGAAACACCGTCTCGTCAGCTTTGCGGAACGGCTGATGATTTCCTGCGGCCTTTATCTGCTCGGATTTAGTCAGAATCTCGCGAGCAGCCATCGGGGCGGCGAAGCCAATGTCGCGGGTCAGTTCATGCTGATCCGCCGCTCGGCGTATCGTCAGGTAGGGGGGCACGCCGCCGTCGCGACGGCGATCTGCGAGGATCTCGAACTTGCGAGGCTGATAAGAGGCGCGGGATTTTGCGTCGCGCTGATGGACGGGTCGCAGCTCCTTTCGACCCGCATGTACTCTGGCTGGCGAACGCTCTGGCCGGGCTTCGCCAAGAACGTCCTGGAAATGTTTGGCGGGGTTCGCTCGACATTGACGAAGGCGGCCGTCGCGGTCGTCCTGAGCTGGTCCGTCGCCATCCTGCCTGTCGCCGCCTACGTCAGCCTCCGGGGCGGCTCGCTCGAAGGATCGATCGCTTTCGGTTTGGCGGTCGCGGCCGCAGCGGCCGCGGTCGGCTTCCACATCGCCGGCGCCGCACAGTTTGGCGTCCCATGGTGGTACGGCCTGCTCTTTCCGGTCGCCTACACCCTAGGTGGGCTTATCGCCTTGGACGGCCTTCGCCGGCGTCTCATTGGCCGCGTGGCCTGGAAGGGCCGGATCTATCCACGCGCATCTGCATGAACGAGCCGCGCGAGCCACACTCGGAGAACGACGCCTCGGAGGCGATCGACGTAGTGGCCGTTCTGATCATCGCCCTTGCGGTCATCGTCTTCTTCTATCTCATCCACGTCGTGCTGTTGCCCTTCGTCTTCTCGGCGGTGACGGCCTTCGTGCTCAGCCCGTTGGTAGACTGGCTGGCGAAATCGCTTAGGGCGCCGCGAATTGCGGTCGTGCTTGCGGTTTTCCTTGTCGTGCTGGGTCTGGTCGGCTTCGGAGCCTATGTCGCCATACCTGTTCTGGTCCAGGATGGCTATCATGCAATTTCGCATTTGCGGGAGATCATCCAGCTGCCGCTCGAGAGTTTGCTTGGCAAGGCTCCGGTGCAAATCCTCGGCCAGCCGGAGTCCGCTTCCGATATCGCCGCCGCCGCTGTCGCGAAGCTGAGGACGCTGCTGCAGCAGGAAGGGACGGTGGCCGCTCTCGGCGCCTGGGCCTTCGGCGGCGTGTTCGGCGTCTTCCTGACGCTGACCCTTTTGGCCTATTTCCTGGCGAGCGGCGCACAGGTCGTGAGGGGCTTGCTCCGGCTCTTCCCGCCCGATTGGCGGCCCGTGACGGCTTGCATCCTCGAGTTCGCTTCGGGCCAATCCTGTTTCGTTATTTCGTCGGGGTCGCGGCGGTCGTCGTCTACGCCGGCTGCGCCGCCTACGTCGGGCTCGGCCTCTTTCTCCGCCTTCGACACGCGGCGTTCCTCGCGGCGCTGACCGGGCTCCTGGAGATTCTCCCGGTCGTCGGGCCGGCCTTGTCGGCGGTGATTGCGGGCGTGGTCGCGATCCAGGAGGCAAAAAGCATCTGGAGCATCATAACCTACGTTATCTACGCTTCCGCGCTCAGGCTTTCGATCGATCAGCTGGTCGGGCCGGTCGTGCTCGGCAACGCGGCGCGGGTTCACCCGACCTTGGTGATCTTCTGCTTCCTGGCCGGGGGCGCGCTGTTCGGAATCGTCGGCGTGGTTCTCGCGGTTCCGCTCGCCCTCACGATCAAAGTCGCGCTGGCGATGATCTACGGAGAGCCGATTGGCGGCCGCAAATGAGGGCCGACGGCGTCGCGATCCGGCATCCGGTTTGCGCGCGACTGAAAAGGACTTGAAACTTTACCTCATTTGGCGCGTTATCTTGTTGGCTGGAGACGCTGCAATTTGGGAGCGTCCGGTATGACCGCGGAAACCTCTGTCCAGCGATCTTTTGCTCGGGTTGTTTTTGCTTTCGACAGCCGGCTTCGTCGGCGGAACGGCGTCTTTGACTACTTCGATTCTCCGGATTGCATCCTACGCGTGAAGCTGGAGCGCGCCGGGCGGAGGATCGTTCTGCCGGACGGCGTCTGTCTCAATCCGGGTGATCGGATCATTGAGCTCCATTATCGAAACGAATACTTCCCTCCCATGGGCGAAGAGGGGGCGACAGTCGCCTGGGCGCGACGCGTCATGAGGCTTATGGACAGGTCTCTCAAAGAGCTTTACCACTATCTACAAGGTCGAAGAGACCTGAACGATATAGCGGCAATCCGGGCGGTGATGTTGCTAAGGAGTTCAGACCAAGCGGCGCAGTTCGAACGGCTCGCCTCCCGCTTCGGCTTTGAGCCGGTCCCGGAGCCGGATAGCCTCTGGCGCCGGCTGTGCGGCCTCGGGCAAAACGCCGTCAGCCTTCTACTCATCCTGGCGGCCAATCCGAAGGCCGCGCATCTTGACGTTTTGCTCTGCCGGGGGACCCCGTTTTTCGTTTCGCGGCGCAGACTGGAAAGCCGATATCGTCGAGATGAACCATCCTTCGCCGGGCTCCCGTGACCGCGGGCGCGGAGGCGGACCTCGCAGCCTGGATCGGCGGCGCGTGTTCACTCGCCGCGGCCATCGGCATCGTCTACCTTGCTCTGGCTTCATTTCTGATCATAGGCTTTCAGCCGGGGCGACGGGGCGCCCCGAGCCGCTTCCGGCCGGCATCGATTCTGGTTCCGCTCTGCGGTGAAGATTTTGAACTTCGCGAACGGCTGCTGGTCTTGTGCCGGCAGAATTACAGCGGGGCGATCCAGCTCCTCTGCGGTGTGTCCGACGCCGCAGACCCGGCGGTCGGCATCGTCAAGTCCGTCGCCGCCGAGATGTTCGGAGGTCCGGATCGACCTGAAGGTCGACTCCAGGCAGCACGGCGCCAACCGCAAGATCTCCAACCTGATCAACATGGCGCCGCTGGCGCAGGCGGAATTGCTGGCGATCATCGACAGCGACATTCTGGTCGGCCCGGACCATCTTTCGGAGCTCGCGAGCGAACTCGAAAGACCCGGCGTCGGCGCGGTGACCTGCCTCTACCACGGCGTCGGCGGGGTCGGCCTCTGGTCTTCACTGGCCGCGCTCAGCATCAACGCGGATTTCCTTCCGAGCGTCGTCGTGGCGCTCACCCTCGGAGCGGCGCACCCATGCTTCGGCTCGACGATCGCCTTGCGCAGGCGAACGCTCGAGGCCATCGGAGGCCTCCGGGCCTTCGCCGATTGCCTGCATGACGACTATGCGATCGGCGAGCGCATTCGCGAGGCCGGCTACGCGATCGCAATTCCGCAGTTTTCCGTCGCGCACACCTGTCGCGAACGGACGGCGCGCGCGCTGATCCAAAATCAGCTTCGCGCCGCGCGCACGATCCGGATCATCAATCCGAAAGGCTACGCGGGTTCGATCGTCGCCCACCCGGCGGCGTTCGCAATTCCAGCGACCCTATTAGGCGCCTCCCACGGGGTGCCTCTGCTCCTTCTCGCCCTGGTGGGGCGGCTGGTTCTCTGTCTCTCGGTCGAGCGCGCGTTCTCGCTGCCGCGTCAGACCTATTGGCTGCTGCCGTTCTACGACCTCTTGTTTCTTTTCGTCTATGCTGCCAGCTTCTTCGGCGGCGGGATCTCATGGCGCGGCGAGCGTTATCACGTGAAGTCGGACGGCACGCTCGTCCACGACCCGCAGTGAGGAGGCCTTCGCATGCGAACCCTGTTCCTTCAAGCCCCTTCGTATGACGGTTTCGACGGCGGGGCCGGATCCCGATACCAGGCTCGCCGGGAGATCCGCTCGTTCTGGTATCCAACTTGGCTCGCGCAGGCGGCGGCGCTCGTCCCCGACAGCAAGCTGATCGACGCGCCTCCGCATGGAACACGCGCGGCGGAGGTTCTGCGCCAGGCGCATGACTTCGAGCTGGCGGTGCTGCACACGTCGGCGCCGTCCTTCTCGTCCGACGCCGCGGTGGTGGCCGCGATGAAGGAGGCCAATCCGAAGCTCAAGATCGGGATGGTCGGGGCGACCGTGGCCGTCGAGCCGGAAAAGAGCCTCCAGGCGGCGCCCGCGGTCGATTTCGTCGCCGGGGCGGAGTTCGACTTCACGATCAAGGAGGCGGCGGAGGGCCGAGAGTTCAAAGCGATCCAAGGCCTGTCGTATCGCGACGGGCGAGGAGCGATCGTCCACAACCCGCCGCGTCCCTTGCTCGAGGACATGGACAGGTTGCCGTTCGTGACGCCGGTCTACAAACGCGACCTCGACGTCCAGAAGTACTTCATCGGCTATTTGAAGCACCCCTATCTGTCCTTTTACACAGGGCGGGGCTGCAAGTCGCGCTGCACCTTCTGTCTCTGGCCGCAGACTGTAGGCGGCCACCGCTACCGGACCCGGAGCGTCGGACACGTCATGGACGAGGTGCGCTGGGCGTTGCGCGCCTTCCCCGAGGTCAAGGAGATATTCTTCGACGACGACACCTTCACCGACGACGCGCCGCGCGCCGCCGAGATCGCACGCGAGCTCGGAAAGCTCGGGGTGGTGTGGTCGTGCAACGCCAAGGCGAATGTCGGACGCGACTTGCTCAAGACGATGCGGGCGAACGGCCTCCGCCTTCTCCTGGTCGGTTACGAGACGGGCAACCAGCAAATCCTGCACAACGTCAAGAAAGGCATGCGCGTGGATGTCGCGAGGCGCTTCACGCGCGATTGCCACGAGCTCGGGATCGTCATCCACGGCACATTCATCATCGGCCTGCCCGGCGAGACCAAGGAAACCATCGAGGAGACGATCCGTTTCGCCTGCGAGATCAATCCCCATACGATCCAGGTGTCGTTGGCCGCGCCTTACCCCGGCACCGAGCTCTATCGGCAAGCGGTGGAGAACGGCTGGCTCGATACCGAGCATGGCGAGTTGATCGACAGCCGCGGGGTGCAGGTCGCGCCGCTACGCTATCCGCAACTCGACCATCGGGAAAGCTTCGATTCGGTCGAGGCCTTCTACAGGCGTTTCTATTTCCGGACCTCGAAGATCGCCTCGATCATTTCCGAGATGGCGCGCAGCCGGGAAATGCTCGTGCGGCGACTGCGAGAGGGGATCGAGTTCGTGTCGTTCCTGCGCGAGCGCCGGGGGCTTCCGACTTGAATTGTCTGGTCATTACCGCCGACGATTTCGGTCTCGCCCGCGAGGTGAATGAGGCCGTCGAAATCGGATGCTCGAGGGGCATCCTGTCGGCGGCGAGCCTGATGGTCTCGGGGGCTCATGCCGAAGACGCGGTCGAGCGGGCCCGGCGGCTGCCGCGCCTGCGGGTCGGCCTTCATCTCGCCCTGACCGATGCGACGCCGGTCCTGCCGCCCGTGCAAATCCCGCGTTTGGTGGACGGGAGAGGGCGTCTGCGCTCGGACCTTGCCCGGTTCGGACTGGAGCTTGCGCTGAGCGCAACGGCGCGGACGCAGATGCGGGCGGAAATCGAGGCGCAGTTCCGCGCCTTTCTCTCGACCGGCATGCCGCTCGATCACGTCAATGTCCACCGGCATTTTCATCTGCACCCGATTATCGCGGCGATGGTCATCGAAATTGGTTCGCGGTTCGGCGCCGATGCGCTGCGTATGCCTCGAGAGCCGCGGCGAGGCGTCCAATCGCGCGCGCTCAACGGAAGGGTCGTCGAAGATCTGTGCTCGCGCCTGCTCGCCCGCCGCGCGCGGCGCGCGGGCGTCGCGACGCCCGAGGGCGCTTTCGGGTTGCGATGGTCCGGCCAGATGACGCGCGAACGGTTGCGTATTCTGCTGGAGAGCCTGCCTCGCGGCTTCTGGGAGATCTATCTGCATCCCGCGACGAGCGACGGCTTTCAAGGCCATGCGCCGGGCTACCGATACGTGGAAGAGTTCGGAGCACTCCTCGATCCGGGAAACGTCGAGGCGCTGCGGCGGTCCGGCCGCCGCCTCTGCGGTTATCAGGACGCGGTCGCCTTTCGAGGCCGCAGCCCACCGGTCGAAACAAGGTCGTGCCGGAGCCAAGTCGTTCAAGACTAGTCTCTGCTTACGTTCTTGGTAGGTGATTGGTCCTTCAGGTTTGTCGTGCGCGTTAGGCGCCACGGTTGACTGTGCCGGACGCCGGGAATTTCATTGGGTGAAGCGCATGACTCTTGAGGCGTACCCCGATCCGATGCTAACGCAAGCGGGCCGCCTCGCTCCGGAAAATCGAATCTACGGAGCTTGGGGGTGGCTGCGGGCGTCGGGGAGCTTGGTCGGGATGGCAACGTCTTCGGGGCGGATGCACGGATCCTGCACATCGCATCGGAACAACGAGCGGTTGGGGCATGGCAGCGAGGCCGATACGGGCATAGTGGCTGTCGTGGGCCTGCAGTTCGAGGCGAGAATCATCGCCGGCCCGGCGGTGCGGGCCGTGGTCCTCGGATCGGCGCCGATCCCGCTCGTAACCATGTTTCTTCCGACCGACCGGGGCGTCATCAGCTTCGGCATCTGCGGAGGCCTTGCTCCGGGGCTCGCTCCCGGCGCTTGCGTGATCGCTTCCTCGATCTTGGACGGAACGCGCGCCTGGGCGACCGACAGGGCCTGGACGAAAAGTCTGGCCCGGTTGATCCCGGGCGCGACCGTCGGCCCGATTCTGGGCGTCGATGCGCCCGTAGTCGACGTCGCCTCGAAGAGCACACTCCACCAGCGCTACGGCGCAGTCGCCGTCGATATGGAGTCCCATGTCGCAGCGCTCGCGGCGAGCGCGCATGGCTTGCCGTTCGCGGCGGTGCGAGCCGTGGCCGACGACGCCGCCTGCGCCGTCATGGCGGTCGCTCTCGCCGGGCGGCGGCCGGACGGGTCGGTGAATGTCGCCGGCGTTCTGGCCGCGCTGCGGCAGCAGCCCGGCGAGCTTGCCCCGCTGATCCGCTTGGCGATGCGGACCGGCTCGGCGCGCGCGACCCTGGTCCGGCTGCGGCGGGTCCTCAGTGCGGACTTGGGAACGCGGACGGCGGTCCCCGTTGAGATCGCGCCTGCGGGTTACTCTGCGCCAGCCGCCTGAGCGGCGAGCATGGCGAGCCGTGCGCCGACCGCCTCGAGGATGATCCGGTGCGCCTTGGCGGCGATGTCCTCGAGCGAAGGCGAATTGGCCAGCATTGAGCGCGCGCACTTCCGGATCTCGCTTTCAGCCGGGATCTGAGGAAGATTCATCTCGCTGAGGACGTCGGCCGCGCATTGCCGGGCGTGGGCCAGCTGAGCGTGGAGCTGCGCCAAGCGGCCGGCGCCGAGCACGGACGCCACCGCGCCGGCGATCCGCTCGGCGTTGAAGCGGGCCGCGACCTGATCGGCGGCGCGCCGGATGACCCTCGAACCGAGCGGGCGGCGATTTTCCAAAACCTCGATCGGGGGCGACTTCAGCTTCCAGATCAGCCTCATGAACGAAAGGAGCTTCAAGAGATAGAAGGTCGGATCGTACTCCCACCAGCGGAATCCCTGGCGGACGCTGCTCTGGAAGGCGTGGTGATTGTTGTGCCACCCCTCGCCCATGGTGAAGATGGCGAGAAGCCAGTTGTTGCGCAAATCGTCGCCAGTGACGTAGCGTCGGCGGCCGGCGACGTGGGCGACCGAGTTGATGCTGAACGTCGCATGATAGACTGCGACGGTGCTCCAAAAGAAGCCGACCACCAAGCCCTGCAACCCCGCCGCAGCGAAACAGACGATCGCCAGTACGACGGCCGGCGCCAGTTCATGCCGGTGGAGCCACATTAGCTCAGGGTATTTCGCGAAGTCGGCGACCTTGACAAGGTCGGTCTCTTCATGATTGCGGTCGAAGATCCATCCGAAATGGCTATAGAGGAAACCGCGCTGAAGCGGGGAATGGACGTCCTGCGACGTATCGGAATGCAAGTGGTGATGGCGATGTTTTGCCGCCCACCAGAGGACGCTCTTTTGCGCCGTGCTCTGGGAGAGCGCGGCGAGAACGAACTGGAATGCGCGGCTCGTCTCGTAGGCGCGGTGAGAGAAGTAACGGTGGTACCCGGCCCCGATCGCGAAGATGCGCAACCAGTAGAGCACGACGCCGATGGCCGCGGCCTTCCACCCGATTCCTGTCCAGATTGCGCCGAAGCAGGCCAGATGGACCAGGGCGAACGGCAGTGCGGACGGATACATGATGTCGGATGGCGGCGGAGCCGCGGCGTCGTCTGGGGGCGAGGGAAGGTTCTGCGTCATGGCTTTGCTCTGCTGTGCGGCTTCTGTTGGGCGGGGCGCCGAACCGGATATGGGCGCTTTGACGTCGAAGGAAAGGCTTTCCGGCAATATCAATGGATGTGGTCGGCCTCGTCATATCTCCTTTCGCCGGGGAGGGTAACGTCTTCCTTCAAAGTATCACGCACATAAGCCTTCTGGACGACCACAAAGATGGCGACCATGATCGGCGCCGCAAACACGAATCCGAGGATTCCGGCCAACGCTCCCAGGCCCGCGATGCCGAGAAGCATCAGGGCCGGCGGAATATAGACCATCCGCTTCTGGATCTGCGGCATGATCAGGTTGCCCTCGACCTGGTGGATCAGGATATAGGCCAGGAGGGTCCAAATCACCTGGTCGAGCCCCCCCCGTCACCGCCACCAGGAGCGCGGGAATCGCGGCCAGAATAGGGCCGAGATAGGGAACGAACTCGGTCAGTGTGGCGATCGCGCCGAGAGCCAGCGGAGACGGCAAGCCGATCTGCCACACCGCCAACGTGGTCAATGCCCCGATCAGCGCCATCTCAATGAATTGTCCCAAGAGCCAATATCGAAGCCCTTCTGCGACAGCGACAATAGTGTCGTTCGCCCATTCCTCATGCGTCGGGCCAAACAGGCGCACCACCCCGGCGCGATAGAGCGCCGGCTCCGCCGCGAGATAGGCCGCGCTCATCACGATGACGACCAGAGCCTCGATCGCGGTGATGAAGGTCGTGACGACCTGCCCGAAAAGGCCGGTGACCGAGACGCTCGTGCTGCTCAGTCGCGACAAGAGGAATTGGCCCGCCGAGCTCTCGTGCAACAAGTCCTGCAGTTCGTGCGCGCCCGCGCGCACGCGGGTCACCACGTCGGAGAATTCCATGGAAAGCTGGGAGCCGAAAATCCAGCCGCCGAGGGCGACGAGAGCTAGCACGATCAAACCCGCGATCAGGAGATCGGCCCAGACCGGCAGAGAAGTCCAGCGCTGAAGCGGCTCGGAAACGACGTGCAGGAGAATGGCGACAAGAATGGCGGCGAAACCGAGGATGAGGATCCAGCCGAGCTGCCAGATCAGCACCGGAACGAGAACGACCCCGACCGCCAAAGCGGCGTAGGCGACAAATCGGCGGTAGCTGAGCTCCTGCGTCTGTTGCATGACTCGTCCGGGCGGGAGGCGGATCCCCTGATCTCTGGCTTCGGCCAAGCGGGACTTGCGCTCCCTCGCGCAGCCGCCAAGTTTTCAACGCGTCTCTCCGGTACGAGTTCCGTTGTGAACCGCAAACCACAAGGGTGCTATGGACCACCATTCCAACAGAGCCGGGACGCGACGATGAGCAAGACGGCGTTGGTGACTGGAGCGTCCTCGGGCATCGGCGATGCGACGGTCCGCGCCCTGCTCGAGGACGGGTACGAGGTTTTCGCCGGCGCGCGCCGGCTCGACAGGATGGCGCCGCTCGAGAGGCTCGGCGCACGGCTCATCTTCCTCAACCTCACCGACGACGCGTCGATCGTCTCGGCCGTCGAGGCGATTGCGAACGCAGCCGGCCGGCTCGACGTTCTGGTCAACAATGCCGGGTACGGCTGCCTCGGCGCGCTCGAGGACGTGCCGCTCGCCGAAGCGCGGCGCCAGTTCGAAGTGTGCGTGTTCGGCCTCGCCCGCCTGTGCCAGCTGGCCCTGCCGATCATGCGAAGCCAGAAGGCCGGCCGCATCGTCAACGTCGGCTCGATGGCCGGAACGTTCGGCGAACCTTTCGGCGCCTGGTATCATGCCGCCAAGTTTGCGCTCGAGGGCCTGAGCGATTGCCTGCGGATGGAGGCGGCGCCGTTCGGGGTCCGCGTCATCATCATCGAGCCGGGAACGATCCGCACCGAGTTTAGCCGGCTCGCCGGCGAAAGCCTCATGCGCGCGTCAGGCGACACCGCCTACGCGCCCTACGCCCGCCGGCACGCGAAAATGCTGGCATACAACGAGGCGTCAAAAGTGCCCTCTTCTCCCGAAGGAGTCGCGAGAACGATCGTCCGGGCCGTTCGCGCCGCCCGGCCGAAAGCGCGCTATCCGACGGGCGCCGCCGCGCGTCCGATGATCCTTCTGCGCCGCATCGCGCCCGACCGGGTGTTCGATTGGCTCATGTGGCGGATCTCGCAATCGTTCGGCTGACCCGAAGTTGGCCACGAGGCCGCCGTCTCGAACAGCAGCGCGCAGGCGCGTCGACCGCCCTGCCCTCACCCGACCGCCTCGGCGATCCACACCTGCATCGAACCAGGCTCTCGATTGGCCCAGAGGTGATAGGGTAAAGCGGTCAGCGGGGCGGCCCGGCCCGCGGGCGGCGGCGTGGAATAGAGCCTGCCGTCGTCAGAAACGAGGCGCTCG
This sequence comes from uncultured Alphaproteobacteria bacterium, assembly GCA_963819255.1. Classification (GTDB taxonomy): domain Bacteria; phylum Pseudomonadota; class Alphaproteobacteria; order Rhizobiales; family Beijerinckiaceae; genus Roseiarcus. The sequence goes on along the minus strand of CAWFVS010000039.1, from coordinate 219,238 downwards.
GCGTTCGCCGTCACCGTCATCACCCCGCCGAACAGGTCGTCCCGCCACTTGGCGTCGAGCGGCGCGTTGCGCGGCAGCGCCAGACTCTGGACCAATCCGCCCGGATTGTCGGCCCCCTTCGACGCAGTAGATGAGCGGACCGCGCCTGAGCGCGACCCGCCTGACGTCCATGCGCACGTTCGGATGGGCGTAGAGGCGCTCCGGCGGCATCGGCAGACGCATGGTCACGACGTCGCCAAAACTCCAGCGGCGACGGATGGTCGCGTAGCCGCGATCCGGGTCGAGCGCGATCGCCTCGCCGTTGACCGCCGCGGTTGCTCCGTTTGCCCATCCGGGAATGCGCAGCTTGAGGTCGAAGCTCGCCGGCCTCGATGCGGATGTCGCCCGACCAGGTATAGGCGCTCCTTTCGCGAAACGTCGCCTTCCCGCCGCCGATCGTGACGGAAGTTTCAAATCCGCCATAGAGGTGGAAGGCGACGCCGTCGTCGCCCGCCGCGACCGCATAGCCCGCGATCGAGCCGACGAGACGGGAGACGTTCATCGTGCAGCATGGGCACACGTGCCAGGCCCAGCGCCGGTGCTGGCCGCGGCTCTCAAGCGGATTGGCATAAATATAATGCTTTCCGTCGCGCGAAAGACCCGTCAGCGCGCCGTTGAAGAGCGCAAGCTCCATCACGTCGGCGTAGCGGCCGTCGAGGTCGAGATGCAGCATCCTGTGCGCCCAGAAGGCGAGGGCGACCGGAGGCGCAGGTTTCCGCATAGGCCGTTTCGTTCGGCAAGTCGTAGGGTGTTGTGAAGCCCTCGTTCAATTCGGCAGGCCCAAGCCCTCCGGTCACATACATCTGCGCCGTGGTCACCTCCCGCCACAGCGCCTCGCATGCGCTCTTCAGGCCCGCATCGCCGAGTTCGAACGCCAGGTCGGCAATCGCCGAGGCCATGTACATCCCGCGCACCGCATGCCCGACCATGCGCGTCTGCTCGCGCACGGGCATGTGCGACTGGTTGTATTCGCAAGTCTTCGCCCAATAGGCGGCCGGGTCGTCGCCGCGCGCCAGCGCCTCCTGAGTGAAATAGTGCGGCTCACGGCGCGCTCGTCGATGAAATAGGCGGCGAGATCGAGCCGCCGCCGGTCGCCGGTGAGACGATAGAGCTTGACGAGCGCGAGCTCGATTTCCTGATGGCCGGGATAGCCCCGCTTTTGTCCGGGCCCGGTTCCGAACGCCGCGGCGATGTGGTCGACATAACGCTCCAATGTCGAGGAATCGCCGCTTTCCCGTCGCCCGAAAATAGGCGATAGCGCCTTCGAGCAGATGCCCGGCGTTGTAGAGCTCGTGATTGTCGCGCAGGTTCGTCCAGCGCTTGTCGGGCTCGCGCCCGTTGTACCAGCACTTCAGGTAGCCGTCGGGCGATTGCGCCCTGGCGAGGTCGTCGGCGATCGCATCGATCTTGGCCTCGATGTGCGGATCGCGCCGGTGCGCCAGCGCGTAGCTCGCCGCCTCGATCCACTTGCCGGTGTCAGAATCCCAGAAGATCTGCGTGGTGAAGCCATGCGCGTTGCGCGGAATCGTCAGCGGCGGAACAGGCTTTGGCAATTTCAAATTTCAGCGACGCGAGGATGCCGACCTCATCGAGCTTGCCGTGCTGGCTCGGAATGGTGTGCGTGAGCACCGTCTCCAACCGCTCGCGCCAGAAATCGCCCGTTATGCGGACGTCGGCGAAATTGACGGGTGAATATTGGCGCATACCGCTCCTTCTACCCCGTCATCCCTTGACGGCGCCAGACATGAAGCCGCGAACGAAATGGCGCTGGAGGAACATGAACAGGATCAGGCACGGGAGCGCCATCACGACGACGCCGGCTTCCGTCGCGCCGTAATCGATCGCCCCCATCGTCTGCTAGCGGAGGTTGGCGATTGCGAGTGGAGGGGTCTCACGCGTCGGGTCGTTGAGCAGGATGAGCGGAGCGAAGAAATCGTTCCACGCCGCAAGGAAGGCGAACAGGCTGACGGTGGTGAAACCGGGGCGCACGTTTGGAAGGAGGATGCGCCAAAGCACGCTGAAGGCGCCGCGCCAGTCAGCCGCGCCGTCGATCTAGCTGCGGAGATTCGTCGAGTTTCGCCGGGGCACGGCTTCGAACCAATGATGCGCATCATGTAGGTGGCACGGCAAGCCCGCCCCGTAATTGAAAAGTGTGGTGTAGTTGACGAAGCCCATTCCGACTGTCTGGCCCGTTGCGGCTTACGGACTGACCGAGGCGACGGCGGCCCAAAGGATCGGAAACAGGAAGATGATCGCCAAGCCGCCGGTCAGCACATAGTAGGGGGTCCCGCCAAGGATGTCGCGGCTGGTCGCGCCCATTGCGTCAGCTCCTCTCCGGATCGTGAAGCAGCCGGAACTGGACGGCGTTCAGACGAGCAGGGCGAGCAGCACGACGACGGAGATGGCCGCAGCGGCGCCGAGGTTCTGTCGCTGGAACGCTTCTCGATAGATCAATTGGACCACGGTCACCGTGGTGGTGTCGGGACCGCCCTTGGTCAGGATATAGAACTTATCGAAGGCCAAGAGCGAGCCCGTCACGCACAGGATGAGCGCCAGCGCCAGCGACGGGCGAAGCAGGGGCAAAGTGATGTAGAGGAACGCCTGGCCTCGGCTGGCTCCGTCGAGCGCGCTCGCTTCGAAGACATCGTTCGGAATCCCCGCAGCCCGACGAGCAGAATGAGCATGTAGAGCCCAGCAAACTTCCACACGATGAGAAAGGTCGTCGAGAGCAGCGCGCTCGTCGAGGTTCCAGGAACAAGATCGGCTGATGGATGACGCCGACCGCCTCGAGGATCGGACTGATTGGGCCAATCGAGGGCGAATAGAAGCCCCAGAAAAGCAGCGAAGCCGACGCCAGGCCGACCGCGACGGGGAGGAGAAAGATCGTGCGCAAGGCGCCGGCCCATCGGCCGGCCTCCTGGACGAGAAGGGCCATGACAAGCCCGATACCGACCAGAAGGACGGTGACGAGGACGGTGTACTCGATCGTGAAGAGGAACGCCGGCCAGAACAGCCGGTTATTCCAGATGGCGACGGAATTCTTCGGAAAGTTCAGTCCCGTGTAGCCGGTGAGCAGCGGCCAGGAACTGAGCGACATTCGCGCCACCAAAACCAGCGGCGTCAGGAAGAACACGGCGACGAAGGCGAGGGTGGCGCGCGTAGACCAAGCCCATCAGCTGATGTCGTCGACGCCAGCCCGCCCTCGGCGAGGCGGGCTGCGTCACGGCTGCCATAGACGTCATGGTCAGGTCTCTACGCCTTGAATGGCGAGACGGACGGCGCGCGTGCGAGCTCTGCGCTTGTATTCCGGTCCACGGCCAGTTTTCGCGCAAAACAAAAATTGTGGCCCCGAAAATCTCTGCTTACTGGGTCTTCAGTAACGAGCTGTTAACCGCTTTGTTGTCAGCGTCGATCCTTGCTGGCGTCGCCGAACACCGCGTCGCGCAGCAACACCAGCCATGGCCCCCGCGGGTCGTTGAACGTTGCGCCGAAGTTCTTGGCGAAGGGGGTCTGACCGTTCTTCGCAATAGAGCTGAACAACACGAGGCGGGGGTCCTTCGCGCTGTACTTGTTGTTGGCGAGGTCGGGCCGGGACAACACGTTGACCGCCTTTGGCGACGACGTTGATCTGGGCGTCGTCGCTTTCCAGCCAAGCCACAAAGTTCCAGGCAGCGTCGGCGACCTTGCTGTCGCGCGTAGATGACGATTGCATCGCCCCCGATGAAGGTCGAGGTCCCGCCCTTGACGCCGGCGATCGCAGCAACCCCGATATCCAAGTCGGCGAGCGCCGCGTTGGCCATGCCCTGGAGGCTCGCCGGCATCGGCATGATACCGATCTTTCCCTTCGGGAGATAGCCGGTCCAGGTCGGTGCGGTCTCCGTTTTCGAGTCCGGCATCAAGGCCGTGCCGTCGTCGACCATGCTTCGGAAGATGGCGTAGATCGCCTTGTTTTCCGCGCTGTTGAGGTACCAACTCGGTTCCGTCTGGGTTCATGACCTTGTCGCCGTCGGCCCAGGCGATCGGCCACCAGGTGAACACCCCGCAGCCTCCGCAGTCGCCGCCGAAGAAGGTTCCGTGGACGTCGCCGCCGAGCTTCGCGACGGCGCGGTCGTCCGCCGCGCACTCAGTCAGCGATTTTGGCGGTCTCTCCCGGTCGAGGCCCGCTTGTTTGAAGAGCTTCTTATTGTACATCCAGACCGAAAGATCGACGACGAACGGCAGGCCGTATTTCTTGCCGTCCCAGGTCGAGGCGGCGATGGCGCCCTGCGCGTTGTTCGCGGCGAAGGGCAGAGCGTTCGATGCGCGCGGTGAGATCCTGGAACAGCCCCGCCGAGGTCCAATTGGGCATAAGACCGCCTCACTTCGGCGCGTCCAGCCGGCTGCGGACCTTCGCCGCCAGTTCTTCGAGCGAGAAGGGCTTGCCGAGCAGATGGACCCCTGGATCGAGCCGGCCTTGCCGCATGAGGACGTCCCGGCTGTACCCCGTCATGAAGAGAACGCGAAGGCCAGGGCGGCGCCTGAGCGCTTCTTCGGCGAGCTCCCGGCCGTTGTATTCGCCCGGCATCACGACGTCGGTCAGGAGAAGGTCGAGTTTGGGGGCGCTGTCGAGGACGCCGAGGGCGGCGTTGCCGCTGGACGCCTCCGCGACGCGATAGCCGAGCTCGCGCAGAGCTTCCATCGCATAGGCTCGGACGCCGTCGTCGTCCTCGACCAGAAGGATGCTCTCGCGGCCGCCCGGCCGGTCGAGCTCGGCGCGGTTGCGATCGGCGAGACCGGAAGAGGGGGCGGCCTGTCGGGGCAGAAACATCCTCACGGCCGTTCCGCGCCCGGGCTCGCTCTCGATCTCCACATGGCCGCCGGACTGGCGACAAAATCCATAAACCTGGCTCAGCCCGAGGCCGGTGCCCTTGCCGACGTCCTTGGTGGTGAAGAACGGATCGAAGGCGCGCGCCAGCGTCTCAGCGTCCATGCCGACGCCGGTATCCATGACCGTGATCGTCACGTAATCTCCCGGCTCCAGGCTCTCATCGAACGAGGCGGCCTCGTCCGCATCGAGCCGGCGGTTCTCTGTCTCGATGATGAGCCTGCCGCCGCGCGGCATGGCGTCCCGGGCGTTGAGCGCCAGATTGACGAGGGCGCTCTCCAGCTGGTTGGGATCGACGTGGGCGTTCCAGAAGTCCGTCCGCGAAAATCGTCTTCAGCGCAACCGGCTCGCCGAGGGTTCGCTGCAAGATGTCGCTGATGCCGCTGACGAGCGCGTTGGCGTCGACCGCTTGCGGCGCGAGCGCCTGTCTTCGCGAGAAGGCGAGCAGGCGGCCGGTGAGCGCGCGGGCGCGCTGGACTCCCTGGAGCGCCACGTCCTTGGCTCGCTCGATGCGCGCCTTGGCCGGCGCCGCCGGCAGCTGGGCGAGCTGGCGGTCGATGGTGTCGAGCCCGCCGAGCATCAGCGTCAGCATGTTGTTGAAGTCGTGCGCGACGCCGCCGGTGAGCTGGCCGAGCGCCTCCATCTTCTGCGCCTGGCGCAGCTGCTCCTCGAGACGCCGGCGTTCGCTCACGTCGCGGGCGCTGACGACGACGCGCCGCGCCTTTCCGTCTCGGCCGGGGGCCGCCGGTCGCGGCCGCCTCGACGATCTTGCCGCGCTGCCGCGTTCGTAGCGGTAAGGGCCGCCGTCGCGAAGGCAGGCCGCGAGATGGCGGTTGAGCTCGCCGCCCTGTTTCCGGTCCGAGAACCTCCTCTGTCCTCCGTCCGACGACCTGGTCTCGCGCCGAGCCGTAGAATGGCAGCATCGCCGGATTGGCCTCCTGGAAGCGGAAGCTCCCATCGTCCTCGATGAGGACGGCATGGCATTCCGGCGAGTGCTGGAAGAACGTCTTCACCAGCGCTTCGCTCTCGGCGAGCTCCGCGGTCCGTTCCCGGACGCGCCGCTCCAGCATCTCGTTGACGCGGGCGAGCTCTTCCTGCGCCCGCTTTGTGCCTCGGTGATGTCGTGGGCGACGCCGATGAAGCCGACATGCTCGCCCGTATAGTTCAAGCGCGGCTGCGATTCCGCCCGCAGCCATCGCCATTGCCCGTCGCTTCGCCGGAAGCGGGCCTCGACCGCGACCGACTTCACCGAAGCGTCGACGCGGGGCTCCTCGCGCAGAATGCGCGGCAGATCGTCGGGATGCAGGCCCTTCCGCCAGTCGAACGCGAGCGCCTCGTCATAGGAGCCGCCGAAGAAATCGAGGTAGGCGTGGTTGACGAACTCGCGTCGTCCGTCGGCGCCCGTCACCCACATCGGCACGGGCGCGCTGTTGGCGATGGCGCGGAATCGCGCTTCGCTCTCGGCGAGCGCGCTCGCGGCGAGCTTGCGCTGTGTGACGTCGGTGACGACTACGTAGACGCCGAGCACGTGACCCGACGCGTCGCGGTGCGGAACATGGGTCACTTCGGTGAAAGCCAGGCCATTCGATCGTGGAAACTCGACTTCGTAGGAGACCTTCTGGCCGGCGAGCGCCCGCTCCAGATTGGATCGGCGCGCCTCGTACATCTCCCGACTCATCACTTCATCGACGCGGCGCCCGATGATTTCGCTGCGCGGGCGGTCGAACCAGATTTCGTAGGTCTTGTTGACGAAGCGGAACACCTGATTGCTGTCGACATAGGAGATGAGGACGGGCAGGGCGTCGGTTATCGCCCGCAGCCTCGCTTCGCTCTCGACGGCCTCCTGTTCGGCGAGCTTGCGCTCCGTGATGTCGATGTGGGCGCCGACCAGCGCGGTCGCCTCGCCATTGGCGTCGCGCTCGATCTCCGCAACCGCCCGGATCCAGCGCACCGCCCCGTCGCTCGGGCGAATGACGCGGTATTCCGACTTGTATTCGGCGCCTCGTCCGGCGACGGCGGAAGACAGGCGGTCGATCGCGCCCTGCCGGTCTTCGGGATGGAGGCGGCGAACCCAGGTCTCATGCAACTCGATCGCCGCTTCGGCCGGCAGGCCGTAGATTTGCAGGTATTCGGGGGAACGGCGCGCCATGAAATTGTCCCGCACGTCGATCCACATGCCCCCGACGCCGCCGATCCTCTGCACCCGCTCGAGCTCGAGCTCCGCGGCGTCGCAGCGTCTCGACCATCTGCTGGCGATCGGTGATGTCGCGGAAAGCCACGCCGATCCCCTCGCCCAAGGGGAAAGCGCGGATCTCATGCCAGCGATCGGGCTTGCGCGTCGGATGCGTCTCGAAGACCTGCTTCTGGCGCGTCGTCATCACCAGCCGATAGCGCCGCTCGAACTCGGAGCCCACCGCGGTCGGGGCGACTTCCCAGAGCGTCCGGCCGATCAGGTCCTCGCGCCGCAGATCGAAGATTTCCTCGGCCGCGCGGTTGAAGGCGACGAAGCGCCAGCTGCGGTCGAGCGCGAAAAAGCCTTCGGCGAGGCCGTCCAGAATTTCGCCCACCGCCAGGTCGACGTCCTTCGCGACGGCGCCGGTCGTCGGCGCCGCGAACGCCGAGTCCGAGTCCGAGCCGGAGGACAGACTTGCGCACATGGAACGACCGCGTCTCCCGAAAGCGCCAGCGACCGTCATAAACGAGCCGGGGCGCACTCGATCCCTGCGGCTCGTCGGCGACGACAATGCGCCAAAAAGGGGCGATCGTGTGGTCTTTGCGGCCGTTCTCCCGCTATCCCTTGGTATTAGGCCTTTGCTCGCCGGGCTCCAGCCGCTAGAGCAGGTCCCGACCAGTTGGAACCGCACAAGCCAGTGGGAGCGACCCCGAGTTCCCTTCATTCGAGTCCGCCAGCCTCGGACAGCGCCATTTCCATCGCCGAAATCAGTCTTTCCAAGGGCTTGCGGCGCCATTTCCATCGCGTCATCGCGCCTGCATCCGCAGGACCGAACCTCCTCGATGGCATTTTCCGTCTCTTATCAAAGGCTTGCAGCCGATCGAGCAGAAACAATTCGCGGCCCGCAAGCTCGCGCTCGCGGCCCGATCCTCCCTGCAGAGTCCGCCGATTCGATCTGCTCAACCTTTGCCACGGCATTTCCAGCCCGCTGGCAGGCCTTGCCCCGGACGCGACGCTCGGGCGAGCGGGATCCAAGGCCAGGCAACGATTAAGCTTTCAAACAGCATGTTAGGGTGAGTGACCCGCTTCTCGATACATTGTATGTTCACTTTATGTTCGAGTCAAGCTTTTCGTCGACAGAAATTGGCGCAATGCGCGACGCGAGCCCCGCAGGCGCAGAAGCTTGGAGTTCGGACCCCGCGTTCGCATTGCGAGCGCCATAGCTCCCCGCCATGACGATTCCAACCGAACGGGATCTGCTCTAGCCTCCGTGCAGAGCTTCGCCAGGACATCGCCATGTCTCACCCCAGGTCGCGCCCCTTCACGCTCGACGAATTGCGCGCCTATCTGCTCGACATCTTCCCTCAGGTCTGGGCGCGGGGCGATTATTCCATCGAGGACGTCGGGCCGATGAGCGCCACCGTGCGGCTCAACTACCATCCCGACAACCTGCGGCCGGGGGGTACGATCTCGGGGCCGGCGATGTTTGCGCTCAGCGACCTCGCCCTCTATGTCGCCATCCTGCACGAGATCGGGCGGGTGAAGCTCGCGGTCACCACCAACGTGTCGATCAATTTCCTGCGCAGGCCGCAGCCCAAGGATCTGATCGGCAGGGCGAGGCTGATGAAGCTCGGCAAGCGGCTCGCGGTCGGCGAAGTCGCGCTCTATTCGCCGGGCGAAGCCGAGATGGTCGCGCATGCCACGGGGACCTACTCGATCCCGGCCCGCGGCGAGGAGCTGGGCATGTGAGCGCTCCCGGCCGGAGGATGTTCAGGCCAGAGGTTCACGATGATAACTTTTGCTTGACCCAAGCAAGGCGGCGCGCTCTTCTATAAAAGGGCGGGGTCGAGGCGTTGGGGCGTCTCAGTGGCAGCCCGTGCTGCGTGCGGGAGGCCAAGGTCGTGATCGCCAGCGCTCGACGGCTCGGGCCCGCCGGCTTCCTCATCTGCGCTTGCGCCGCTGTCGGGGCGCCTGCCGCCGCGCTAGCGGGCGCATGGACGCTGCCGCAAGGAGAAGGCCTCATGATCGACACCCTGTTCGGCTGGACAGGGGACGGGCGCGCCGTGGGGCGGCTATAAGGGTGTCCCCCAGACCCGGTTCGACGCGCAGGCCTACGCCGAATACGGCCTCACCGCCGACTGGACGGTTTTCGGCCAGACTGCGTTCGAGCACTATGCGCTGGGTCCGCCGACGCCCAACGTCTACAATGGCCTCGATTATTCGGACGTCGGCCTCAGGCGCAAACTCTGGTCGACCGGCCAATGGGTGTTTTCCGGCGAGGCGATCCTCTTCGTGCCGGGCGCCTATAACCCGGCGGCGCCGGCCCAGGCGGGCAACACCGGCTGGGCGGGAGAGGGGCGTCTGCTCGCGGGGACGAACTTCGCCGTCGGGGGATGGCCGGGCTTCTTCGACGCCCAGTTCGGCTACCGGCTGCGCACGGCCGGGCCGCCCGACGAATGGCACGGGGACCTCACCGTCGGGCTCAAGCCCTGGCCCGGCGTCATGCTGATGTTGCAGGACTTCACCACCGTCTCGTCCGCCTCATCCAATCCGGAGTTCCCGGCCTGGAGGCAATCGGTGGTCGAGGCGAGCGTCGTCGTTCCGCTCGCCGATCGATGGTCGATCCAGCTCGGCCTTTTCTCCAGCGTGCTCGCGATCAAGACCAACACCGCGCACGGCGCGGCGCTGTCGATCTGGCGGACGTTTTGACACTGTAGAGCGGGATGAATTCCTTGGCTGCGGTCGGGACGGGAGGCGTTTATCGCCGTTTAGCCCCAGTTTAGCGTTCGCACTTCACGTTTTCAAAGGCTTAGGCCCCGTTTAGCGTCGACCGAAATTCAGTCCCGGTAGGCCTAGATATCGGTTATAATACATACAAGTACCGCTATTTGCCTCCGGGGTGCGCGTAATTGCATCGAGATCGGGATGCGGAGAGGCGGGTCGTCGAAGTCCTCGGCGCCAATCTCCGTTTCGGCGATGATATCAAGGTCCCTTCGAACGCGTGCTACCCGCTCTTCTCGAACAGCTCCCGCCCGATCAGCATGCGTCGGATCTCGCTTGTGCCGGCCCCGATCTCGTAGAGCTTGGCGTCGCGCAGCAGGCGGCCGAGGGGATAATCGTTGGTGTAGCCGTTGCCGCCGAGAATTTGGATGGCGTCGAGGGCGACCTGGGTCGCCCGCTCGGCGGCGTAGAGGATGGCGCCGGCGGCGTCCTCGCGCGTCGTCTCGCCCCGGTCGCAGGCTTTTGCGACGGCGTAGACATAGGCCTTGGCCGCGTTCATCGTCACATACATGTCGGCGATCTTGCCCTGGACGAGCTGGAACGTCCCGATCGGCTGGCCGAACTGTTTTCGCTCGTGCACGTAAGGGAGAACGACGTCGAGCGCCGCGGCCATGAGGCCGAGCGGGCCGGCTGAGAGCACCACGCGCTCAAAGTCGAGCCCGCTCATCAGCACGTTGACGCCCTTGCCGACAGCGCCCAGCACGTTCTCCTCCGGAACCTCGCAGTCGGAGAAGACGAGCTCGGAAGTGTCGGAGCCGCGCATGCCGAGCTTGTCGAGTTTTCGGCCGTTGGAGAAGCCTTTGAAGCCCCGCTCGATGAGGAAGGCGGTGATGCCGCGCGCGCCGGCCTGCGGGTCCGTCTTGGCGTAGACGACGAGCGTCTCGGCGACGGGGCCGTTGGTGATCCACATCTTAGCGCCGTTCAGGACGTAGCAATCGCCCTTCTTTTCGGCGCGGGTGGTCATGGATACGACATCCGAGCCGGCGTTCGGCTCGGACATGGCGAGGCCGCCGACATGTTCGCCGGAAATGAGTTTCGGCAGATAGCGCGCCTTCTGAGCCGGATTGCCGTTGCGCACGATCTGGTTGACGCAGAGGTTCGAGTGCGCTCCGTAGGAGAGGCCGATCGAGCCGGACGCGCGCGACACCTCCTCCATCGCCACGCAGTGCTCGAGATAGCCGAGACCGAGGCCACCGTATTCCTCGGACGCGGTGATCCCGTGCAGGCCGAGGGCGCCCATCTTCGGCCAGAGATCGCGGGGGAAGGCGTTGTCGCGGTCGATCGCCGCCGCGCGCGGCGCAATCTCCTTCTCGGCGAAAGCCCTCGCGCTCTCGCGGATCATCTCGGCGCTCTCGCCGAGATCAAAATCGAATGTGCGCGGGGCGTTGGGGATCATTGGGTCCGGCTCTCTCCATCGGAACATGAGCTGACGAAAGCCCACAAGGCGTTCCTGCTCGACGGCGCTCTCGATGCTGACATCGATCAGAGCCCCGAGTTGAGAAACCGGGGCCTTGAATATCCTAAGCCAAAGCGTCAGGGTACAAAAAAATAATCAAACTCAATCAACGGGCGAATGCCTGATGAAAGCGGCCGCCGCGTCAGCCAAAGGCGATGGGCGGAACGCCGAACAACCAGCGGAGGAGGATCGAATGCATGGGATGGCGAAGTTGGGACTGGCGGCTGCAGCGGCGGTGATGATCAGCGCTTTGCCGTCATCGCCGGGAAGCGCCGCAGACAGGAAGGTGTTCTACCTTTTGTCGCATGGCGGACCGTCGGACGCGTTCTGGATCGACTGGAACGCCGCCGCCGTCAAAGCGTGCGACCGGCTCGACGTCACCTGCAAGATTTCCTTCAGCGGCGGCGACATGGCCGCGCAGAAGGAAGCGCTCAACACGGCGATCGCCGCCAAGCCCGACGGGATCGCGACCACCTCGGCCCAACCCGGCCTGTGGCCGCACGAGGTCGCCGCCGCCAAGAAGGCCGGAATCCCGATCATCTTCTTCAACACCGACGATCCGTCGACAGGGCGCGAGGCCTATGTCGGCGCGGACCTGAAGGAGGTCGGCGCGATCTGGGCGCGCTACCTTGTCGACCACAAGATGGTCAAGAAGGGCGACAACGTGTTCCTACCGGTCGAAGTACCCGGCGCCAGCTATCAGCAGCTCGAGACCGAGGGAGTCGCAAGCGTCTTCGATCCCCTTGGCGTCAAGTACGATGTCGTGGACTGCGGCACCGATCCCGCCGGCATGATTTCGAAGATGACAAATTACCTGGTCGCCCATAATCCGCCGGCGATCATCGCGCTCGGCGAACTCGGTCGCGGCGAGCGTCAAGCGCGCATTCGACGGCGCGGGCGTCAAGCCTGGCGCCATCCCGGTTGTCGGCTGGGGCAATTCCAAGGACACCGCGGAAGAGGTCAAGGAGGGTTACGTCGACGCCGCCGGCTGGCAGTACCCCTCGGCGCAAGGATTCATGCCCGTCGCCATTCTCTATCTCGCCGCGTCGGGCGACCCGATCGGCTACGACATCCATACCTTCAGCCTCTACGACAAGAGCAGCGTCGGGCCGATACTCGAGGTCTACAAGAAGAAGAAGAGCTGAACTCCGATGCGTCGGCCGCGGATCGCGGCCGACGCATCGCTGTCATCGGACGCAAAATGGTAGCCCTATCCGACAAGCCGCGAGCGAAGCGAATCTCCTGGTCCGGGGCGGTTCGCTCTCCGCAGTTCTCCGCGCTGATCATCTTGTGCGTCGTCCTCGCGGCGTTCACGATCGGCAACAACAGGTTTCTTTCGCCGCTCAACGTCTCCAACATCATGGCTTTCTTGCCCGAGCTCGGCATCATTGCGCTCGGCATGACGCTCTTGATGACGGCGGGAGAATTCGACCTGTCGGTCGGCGCCGTGTTCGCGCTCGGGCCGGTGGTCGTGATGATGCTGGTGGAGAACGCGGGCGTCGATCTCGGCATGGCGCTGCTTGTCGGCCTGGCGATCTGCATCCTCGCCGGCGCCATCAATGGAATCCTGGTCACCAAGATCGGCATCTCCTCGTTCCTGGTGACGCTTTCGATGCTCCTCATTTTGCGCGGGGTCGCGCTCTATATCACCCAGGGGTTCCCGCTGAAGCCCTGGGACCAACCCGGCCCTCTCGTCACGCTGCTCGCCGGCAGCTTCGAGTGGGGGCCGTTCAGGTTCTATACGTCGCTCTGGTGGTTCATCGCGCTGACTCTGCTGTCGATCTATACGCTCGACTATGCGAAGCTCGGCAATTGGATCAGCGCAATCGGCTCCAATCGCTTCGCCGCGGTCGCGCGCGGCGTGCCCGCGGATCGGGTGAAGATCGGGCTTTTCATCCTGACGTCGGTTCTCTCCGGCCTCGCCGGCATGATCAGCGCGTTCCGCATCTCGGCGGCCTCGCCCGTTGCGGGGACCGGCTACGAGCTCGAAGTGATCGCGATGGTCGTCGTCGGCGGCACCGCGCTGACCGGCGGCCGCGGAACGATCCTCGGAACCCTGGTGGGCGTTTTCATGCTGAGAACGATCAGCGACGGCATCACTCTCGTCGGCGTGCCCGGCCTCGCTTACAACATCTTCGTCGGGACCATCATCCTGGCCATGCTGGTTCTGCATGCGCTCGTTCAGAAGGCGCGAAGCTGAATGGCGGCGGAAGTCCTTCGAACTCGAGAACCTGTGGAAGTCCTTCGGCAGCGTTCAGGCGCTCAAGGGGGCGTCGCTGTCGCTCAGCGAAGGCGAGGTGGTCGCGTTGCTGGGAGACAACGGGGCCGGAAAATCCACGTTGATCAAATCGATTTCCGGCGTCCACACGATCGACAGCGGAAAAATATTTGTCCGTGGCGCGCCCGTCGCGATCCGATCGGCGCGCGACGCCATCGATCTCGGCATCGAGACGATCCACCAGGATACTTCGCTTGCGCCCGACCTGAGCATCGCACGCAATCTGTTCCTCGGGAGGGAGCCGGTGAAGCTCGGCTTTCTCGGCGTCTTCGCGCCTCTCGACCTCGCCGAATTGAGCGGCGCCGCCTCCGCTCTGCTCAGGCGCGTCGGCATTTCCAGAAAACTCGACGCTGATCAGCAGGTGAGCACATTGTCGGGCGGCGAGCGGCAATCAATCGCCATCTCGCGGGCGATGCAGTTTGCGGCGCGCGTCATCATCCTCGACGAGCCGACCAACAATCTGGGGGTCGAGGAAACCCATAACGTTCTTCGCTTCATCAAGGACGTTCGCGCCGCGGGTCACTCGGTCCTCTTGATCACGCACAACATCCACCACGTCTTTGAGGTCGCCGATCGCATCATCGTCATGCGCCGGGGCGAGGTGACGGCGGAGCTTGTCGTCGCCGAGACCGATCTCCTGACGGTCGAGAGCGCCATCACCGGCGCTGACATCTCGACTCTGATGCGGGAAGGCAGGACCCATTGAAGGGAGTGAACGCCAATGGTTGAGCTCTTCGGCGCCAAGCTCACGCGGCGCGATGTCGAGGCGCGCTCGGGATCGCTGTCGCAATTCGCCGGCGTCAGGCTGATGGTTCTCGGCGACGGCGTGGAGCGCGGCGTCCGGATGCTGGAGTTTCGCACCGGCACGGGCCTGCGCTTCACCGTCCTCGTCGACCGCGCGCTCGACATCGCCGACTGCGAATTCCGAGGCATGGCGATCGGCTGGCATTCGCCTGCCGGGTTCAAGCACCCCGGGCTCGCCGAGTACGAAGGCGAGGGCGGACTCGCTTGGCTGCGTTCCTTCTCCGGGCTGATCGTCACGTGCGGCCTCGACCATATCCTGTTCATGGACGAGGAGCCTGCCGATCACTACATCTATCACCCGCGCAAGACGGTCAGCCACTCGATTCACGGCCGCATCGCGACGATACCGGGGCGGCTCACCGGCTACGGCGAAAGCTGGGACGGCGACGACTGCACGCTTTGGTGTGAAGGCGTGGTGAACCAGGGAACGGTGTTCGGCGAAGATCTCAGCCTCGTGCGCCGCATCGAGGCGGCGGTAGGCTCGAACGAGATCCGCATCCACGATCGGGTGTCCAATCGCGGCTTCTACCGGACGCCGCACATGCTCTGCTATCACATCAACGTCGGCCACCCCGTCCTGGCGGAAGGTTCGCGGTACCTTGCGCCGATACGGGACGTCGTCTGGGCCGCCCACGCCGGCGCGGATTATCGCAAGCAGAATGTCGGTTACCGAACGGCGCCCGAACCCAGGGAGAGGTTTCACGAGCAGGTCTGGCAACACGAATTGGCCGCCGACGGCGACGGCCGAGCGCCGGTGGCGGTCGTCAATGACGCGCTCGGGCTCGGTTTCGAGGTCGTGTCGCGCAAGGACCAGTTCCCCTGCATGTTCGAATGGCAGAACTTCCAGGCCGGCCTGTATGCGCTCGGCATAGAGCCTTCGACCAATCACGTGCTCGGCCACAGGGCGGCGCGCGAGCGCGGCGAGATGGTCTGGCTCGAGCATGGCGACGAACGGCGTTACGACACGGTCTTGCGCGTGCTCGCCGGTCCGAACGAGATCGCCGCCGCCGAGGCCCGCATCGCCGCCATTGCGAAGCAACCTGCCGAAGACTACCCAGAGCCATCGGGCGATCATCGGCGGATCGAAGGGCGGTCATGAGCGCGGGCGACGCCGTGGAGCCGTCCGGCCCGATGTCGATTGCAGGCAGGACCATTCTCTACACCGGGGCGGCGGGGGGCCTCGCGCGGAGCCGACGTTGCTCTTCCTGCGGGCGGGGGCAAGGGTCGTCGCGATCGACAACGATCGCAGGAAGGCGGACAACCTCAGGCAGCGCGCCGAGCGCGAAAATCTGAGCGGACTCATCGTCTGCGAGCAGGATCTGTCGGAGCTGGCGGACTTGCGCCGCGAGCTGGAACGGATCTCGGCGGAGACGGGCGGCTTCGACGTGGTCATCAACAACGCGGCGATCTACCCCTCGAAGCCGTTCGAAGCCTATACGCTCGACGAGCACCAGGCGGTGCAGCGAGTGAACGTCGACGCCGGCATCGTCTGCGTCCAGGTCGCGCTGCCGCACATGCGCAGGCAAGGCTGGGGTCGCATCGTCAATATCGCTTCGGTCACCGCCTACGGCGGGTTCGCCAATCTCTCTCCCTACGTCCGGTCGAAAGGCGCGCTGATCGCCCTCACGCGGGCCTGGGCGCGCGAATTTGGCCCCTACGGAATCACGGTGAACGCGATCGCGCCCGGCGCATTTCCGACCGACGCCGAAAAAATTCATCCCGATCCTGAAGGCTACGCCCGTTTCGTGCTCGACCATCAAGCGGTGAAGCGGCGCGGCTCGCCTCGCGACGTGGCCTATGCCCTGATGTTCTTCATCGCGCCGGAATTGGGGTTCATCACCGGCCAGACGCTGAACGTCGATGGCGGATGGGTGATGCACTGAAGAGAATGGTGGACCGAACGAGATGGGAATTCTGAGAGGCATCCGCGTGCTCGACTGTTCGATCGCAATGGCCGGGCCATTTGCGGCGCAGCGCCTGGGCGACCTCGGGGCGGACGTGGTCAAGGTCGAGCCGATCGGCGGCGAATGGCAGCGCCACGTCTCCGCCGGCGGCGCGCGCGGCGCCAAGATCAACGTGTCCTTCCTGTCGCTCAACCGCAACAAACGGTCTCTCGCGATCAATCTGAAATCGCCGGAGGGACGCAACGTCCTGCTCGATCTCGTCAAGACGGCCGACGTGTTCATCCAGAACTACCGGCCCGGCGTCGCCAAGCGCCTCGGCGTCGATTACGAGACGCTGTCGCGGATCAACCCGCGGCTCGTCTATGTCTCGATCTCCGGCTACGGCGAGAGCGGTCCCTACGCCAACAGGCCTGGCCAAGACCTGCTCCTTCAGGGCCTGTCCGGGGCGATGCTGTCGGCGGGCCGCGCGGGTGAGCCGCCGACTCCCGCCGGACAATATCTGGTCGATGGCGTCACCGCCTATACTGCGTTCGAGGGCGCCCTCGCGGCGCTGTTCCATCGGGAGCGGACCGGCGAAGGACAGCTGGTCACGGTCAACATGCTCGACGCGATCGTGACGCTCCAGATGCAGGAGATTTCGGTGTTCACCGTCGGCGGCAAGCCGCAGGCGCGGTCGGCCGAACCCCATGCCCATGTCTATATTCGCGCTCCCTATGGCGCCTTCGCAACGCGGGACGGCTATATCGTTCTCGCCTTCCCCGCGCTGAAGACGCTTGGCGACGCGATCGGGGAGCCGAGCTTCCTGACGATGGACGACGAGACGGACAGCTGGTCGCGCCGCGACGAAATCTTCGCGAAGACGCGCGCGAGGCTCATCGAAAGAACCTCGGCCGAATGGTTGAAGATCTTCGATGAGGCGGGGATTTGGGCGGGGCCGGTCTACGGTTTTGATGACCTGGTCGACGACCCGCAGGTGAAGCACAACGGCACGTTCGTCGAATACGACCATCCGACCGAAGGCCGGCTGAAGACGCCAGGCTTCCCGATCAGGTTCTCCAAGACGCCGTCAGGAGTTGCACGCGGCGCCCCGCTCGCGGGGGAACATACGCGAGAGGTACTCGGCGAGGCGGGCTTTGACGCGACGACGATCGATGAGCTGGAGAAGGCGGGCGTGATCGCGACCGCCAAGTAACGACCGGGCGTTCGCGCCAGCCGAACGAGTCAAGGAGCCGCGATGAGCCAGGACGTGCTGTTCGAAGTCGACGATCAGGTCGCCGTGATCACGCTGAACCGCCCGCAAAAGCTCAACGCGGTGACGCCGGAAATGGTGGAGGCGATCGCCGCTGCCGTTCAGCAATGCAACGACAGCGACACGATCCGCTGCGTGATCCTGACCGGCGCCGGCGACAAAGCCTTCTGCGCCGGCTCAGACATCCGCGAGCTCGACGCCTACGACACGGCGTGGCGCTTTCGCGCCCGGCCGGATTACTGCGACGCGATCCGCGCGCTGGTCAAACCGTCGCTCGCGGCGGTCAACGGCTACGCCCTCGGCGGGGGGCTCGAGGCGGCGATGTCCTGCGATATCCGCATCGCCTCGGAGAACGCCCAATTCGCGGCGCCGGAGATCAAGCTCGGCTGGATCGGCGGCGGCGGAATGACCATGCATCTCGCTCATTCCATCGGCATGTCGAATGCCGCGATGATGATCATGACGGGCGATCCGATCTCGGCGGAGAAGGCGCTCGCATGGGGGCTGGTAAGCGAGGTGGTCGCCGGCGACCGTCTTCTCGCGCGCGCCCGCGAAATCGCGGCGACGATCGCCAGCCGCGCTCCGATCGCGGCCGAGACCGCGAAGCTCAACCTCAGAGCCGCCTATTCGATGCCTGCCGAAAAGGCGATAGGATATGAGCGCGATCTGCAGACGATCTGTTTCGCGACGGAGGACGCGCGCGAAGGCCGAATGGCGTTCAAGGAGAAGCGCGCGCCGATCTTCAGGCGACGCTAGCTTCGACGAGCTATTCCGGCACGCCGGAGACGATCAGCTCGAGGACCTCCTTTTCCGTCGTTTGGGAGATGCGCGCGGTCGCCGACGTTCTGGCCGCGCTTCAGCACCATCACCCGATCGCCGACCTCGAAAATGTCAGTCAGCCGATGCGAGATGATGACTTGCGACACCTGATGCCGCTTGAGCTCCACGATCGTTTCGAGCAGCCGGTTCGTCGCGGTCACCGACAGATTGGCGGTCGGCTCGTCGAAAATCACCACCTTGGGCTCGAAGGAAATCGCGCGGGCGATGGCGACCGATTGCTGCCGCCCTCCCGAGAGGCTCTCGACCTTCTGATAGACGGAGTTCACGTCGACCTTGAGCCGATTGAGGATTTTTCGCGCGTCGCGATGCATGCGGTTGCGGTCGACGAACATGCCGAGGCGGCGAGGCCAGCGGCCGAGGAAGATGTTCTGGCCGACGTCGAGGTTTCCGCAAAGCGCGAAGTCCTGATAGATCATTTCGATGCCGAGGTCGCGGCTCTCGTGCGGGCTCTTGAAGTCGACCGGCTCGCCGTCGACGAGCATGTCGCCTGCATCGCGGTGATAGGCGCCGGTGAGGATCTTCATGAGCGTCGATTTGCCGGCCGAATTGTCGCCGACGAGGCCGAGCACCTCGCCCGGCATGAGCCTCAGATCGACGCCGGCGAGCGCCCTGACCGGCCCGAAGCTCTTGTCGATGCCCCGCATCTCGACGATCGGACGGGTCAGCTTCGGCCTCCTTGGCGGACTCGCCGGGCGGGGGCCCTTCGTCGGCCGCCCGGAAGCGGGCGAACCATTGGCCGAGAATGTTGTTCTGGCGCAGCCAGATGTCGCCCACGACCGCGACGATCAGGATGAGGCCGATGAAGACGTTCTGCCAATGCTGGGGCAGAACGAACGACGAGCCGTCCTTGAGAATGATCTGCAGCGACAGCAGCGAGCGGATGAGCGTGATGGCCGCCGCGCCCGCGAGCGAGCCGATCATCGTGCCGTAGCCGCCGAAGATCGAGCCGCCGCCGATGATGACGGACGAGATGGCGTCGAGCTCTCGCAATTGGCCGGCGGTCGGAATGAAGCTGCGGTAGAAGGCGTCGTAGATGATTCCCGCGAAGGCCGCGCAGATCGAGGACATGACGAGCGCGGTGAACCGCACGCGGCGCGTGTTGATGCCGGCGAAGCTCGCCGCCCGCTCGTTGCCGCCGATCGCATAGACCTTCTGGCCGAAGGTCGTGTGGGCGAGAACGACGCCGGCGACGAGGGCGAC
The DNA here is from genome assembly GCA_963819255.1 of uncultured Alphaproteobacteria bacterium. Lineage (GTDB taxonomy): Bacteria > Pseudomonadota > Alphaproteobacteria > Rhizobiales > Beijerinckiaceae > Roseiarcus. Next base: position 199,650 of record CAWFVS010000039.1, on the reverse strand, counting down.
GACGAGAACGAAGATCGTCTGGACGCTGACCGCCTCGGCGACGGCGCGCCAAAGGCCCTGACGCGGCGCGACGCCGAGGACGTTCAGGAGCTCGTAGAGGTCGCGGCCGATGAGATTGAAGGATTCCGGAAATCCGTTGAGCTGGGTGCCCGCGACGATCGACGACGCCGACGCCTCTCGCCCAGTAGAACGTGCCGAGCGTCGCGATGAAGGCGGGCAGTCCGACATAGGCGGTCAGCCAGCCGTTGACGATCCCGGCGAAGACGCCGGAGAGGATTCCGCCGGCGACCGCCGCGAGCGGGCCCCAGCTCGTGTCCTTCATGATGACCGCGGCGACGGCGCCCGAGAGGGCGAGCACCGAGCCGACGGAAAGGTCGATGTCGCCGTTGGCCATGACGAAGGTGAGCCCGACGGAGAGCAAAGCGATTTCCGAGAAGGCGAGCAGGATCGCGAAGCTGTTGTCGAGCCCGGCCCAGAAGTCCGGCCTCGCCCACAGGCCGAACAGCCAGAGCGCGACCATCAGCAGCACCGCGGCCGCGTCCCGGCGATGAAGGAAGGCGGCGAGCCCGCGCTTGCCGAGCCCACGCGACTGCGAGGCCGTTCCGCGCGTCTGGACCGCGGTGACCGCGACGCCGCCGATATCGGGAACGGGCGGCGGCGGCAAGCCGCGCAGCCGAGCCCACAGGCGGGCGAGCAAGCGGCGGCGAACGAGCCAGGGTTCGATCAGGACGGCGACGATGAGGACGACGCCGAGAAACGCCGGCACGGCGCCAGGCGGCAATTGCGCCACCGCCGCCACCTGCGCCGTCTCGCCGCCGCCGAGATCGATGGTGCGGGTGATCGGCACGCCTTCCCGCAGAACCTTGTCGATCAGTCCGATCAGGATGGCGCCGAGGCAGGAGCCGAGGATCCGGCCGCGGCCGCCGAAAATCGCCGCTCCGCCGACGATCACCGACGAGATCACGATCAGTTCCACGCCGAAGCCGGCCAGCGGGTCGGCGTCCTTGTTCTGCGCGACGCTCATCAGACCCGCGGTCACCGCGCAGAGCGAGGAGAGCACGTAGGAGCGCATGCGCGACGAAACGCGTGTTGATGCCGGCGAATCGCGCCGCCTGCTCGTTGCCGCCGGTCGCGTAGGTCGTCCAGCCGATCGTCGTGCGGGCGAGCGCGACTGCGCCGACGCGCGGCGATGACGAGGAAGAGAAGGATCTGGTTGTTGAAGCCGAGGCGTTGATTTCGCCCGAGCGCGAAGAATCCCCTCGTCGACTGCGCCTTGATCTCGAAGGCGATGTTCTTGCCGCCGGTGAGGCCGAGGATCACGCCGCGGCCGATGAACAGCATCGTCAGCGTCGCGATGAAAGCGGGAACCTCGAGGACAGTGACCATGAAGCCGTTGAGGAGGCCGATCGCGAGGCCGATCGCGAGGCAGGAAACGACGGCGGTCCACAGGCCCGCGTCGAAATAGGTCGGCGCGAACGCCACGCCGAAGATCGTCGCGGTCAGGCCGAAGGTCGAGCCGACCGAAAGGTCGAGCTCCTTGTTGACGATGACGAAGGTCATGCCGACCGCCATCACCCCGTAGCGCGAGGCGTCGCGCAGGATCGAGAACAGCGCCTCGGTCGACCCGAAGAAAGCCGGATTGAGAAAGAGGCCGCCCGCGTAGAGCAGAGCCATGATGGTCGAAGAGGCCGACTTCCCAGCCGCCGAAAAAGAGCGGCGCCTCCCGCCCGGCTTCGCGGCTCGCCGTCTCCGGTCGGGAGACGGTCCCCGAGTCAGGGCGAGTCCGGGGACCGGGGAGGGTTGAGGGAGTCGTCGGTTCAGGCAAAGGGCGACCTCGACCGAGCGCAAGCAGACCCTTCTCCCCACTTGCGGGGAGAAAGGTCCGGCCTTCCCCCTCTCCCCGCTTGCGGGGAGAGGGCCGGGGTGAGGGGCATGGCGATGAACCGGCAGCAGCTCGCCCGCGCCCCTCATCCGGCGCTTCGCGCCACCTTCTCCCCGCAAGCGGGGAGAAGGTGAAGGCCCGCTCAGTTCTCGAAGCGCTTGCCGACCTTGTCGACGTTGTCCTTGGTCACGAGCTGCGCGCGCGTATCCAGGTTCGCGGCGGCGATGTTGCGATCGATCTGCAGATAGAGCTGCACGACGGGATAGAAGCCCTGCAGGAAGGGCTGCTGGCCGAGCGAGCCCTGCAACGCGCCGGTCTTGATCTGCTCGAGCTGCTTCGGTCCGAGGTCGAAGCCATAGGCGCAGATCTTGCCGTTGAGCTTGAGCTGCGAGATGGCGTCGCCGATCGCCGGCGTGACGCCGCCGTTCGGCCCGAACAGGCCGACGACGTCCTTGCGGCTCTCGATGAGCTGAACGATCGGGGCCGGGGTGATGTCGGGCGACGTCGACCCCGATGTTGTTAGGTCCCGCGTCGACCTTGAAGTCCTGCAGCCGGTTGGCGGCCTTGAGGGCCTTGATCGTCGCGCTGGAACGCCGCCGGTCACGCGATTGTTGACCTCGATGTTGCCGACCGCCACGGTGTTCGGGAACAGGATCGAGCCGCCCTTGACGTTGTTCTTCAGGAGGCATTTGACGATCGCCTCGCCGCCGATCGCAGCCGCCGAGGCGTCCTGCCCGGTGTGGCTGATGTTGCTGCGGTCGTAGAGCGTGCCGTCGTAGGAATTGGTGGTCGCGACGACGACGCCGCGCTCCTCGAGCTTCTTGACGATGTCGTTATAGGCGCCGACCTGCGGCGTGGTCATGATCACGCCGTCGATGGTCGGGTCGTTGACGATCTGGTTGAGGATCTGGATTTCGCGCGGGATGTCGTCCATCGGCGCTTCGGAGCCGAGCTTGATGAGGTTGATGCCGAAGGCGTTGGCCGCCACCTGCGCGCCCACATAGACCGGGTCGAAGAAGCCGTTGCCGGCGGTGTGGGTGATGATGGCGAAGGTCAGCGGCTTGCCGTTCTTCTTGGTCGTCGGGGCTTCCTTCGCGGCCTCTTCGAAGGAATATCCGCCGACCGCCTTGTTGATCGCGCCCGTTTGCGCGAGCGCACCAGAACTCCAAAGACACGCCGCGGCAGCAACGGCGGCAAGACCGAACCCTATTCGCATCGCGTTCCTCCTTAAGAATGTTGTTCTTCGTGCGAGCCGATCGGGTCGACGGTTGGCAACTCTATGACGTCGATCGCTGCGGCCGGGATCGATAGGCCTCGATCCGCCATCAAGTAGAACTCCAATTTGCGGGAATAGCAACTGCCGCGTCATTTCAAGCCGAAACTCGCTTTCCCGTTCGATGCCGCTATGGGCGAATGCGTCGACTTTCGAGGGTTGTCGCAGCCGAGGTTCGACGGCGCCCGCGCCCAAGCTCAACCCGGATAAGCTTCTGCTAACGAATGACAGTCGCCGGCGAAGCACGAAACATCCGAGCTTGACCACAAAGCGGTCGAAGGGGTCTGGTAGCGACTGGCGGCGAAGGGGTGACGCAGAGATGGCGGCGCAAACGGACGATCTGGAAAGCAAAGGCGCACCCGTCGCCCCACCGGCGGCGCCGCGGCGTTCCGCGCCCGAGCCTGAACGCTCACGGTCAGAGAAGCGATCTGCGAGGCGAGCTCCCGCGATCCTGGCGACGTTCATCATTGTCGCGATCGTCGGGCTGTCGCTGTGGTATCTGGCTCAGCCGCAGCCTCTCCTGGTTCAGGGAGAAGCGGACGCAACCCGCATCGATATTGCGGCGCGTGTCGACGGCAGAGTGGGCAAGCGGCCGGTCGAGCGCGGCGACAATGTCGCGGCGGGTGAGCTCCTTTACGAGATCGACAACCCCGAACTGCTCACGAAGCTTCGCGAGGCGGAGGCGTCGCTCGCCGTCGCTTCCGCAAATCTTGCGAACATCCAAGCCGGAACGCGGGCGGAGGATCATCGCTCAGCGCAAGGCGGCAGAGGATAGCGCGGCGGCGCAACTGACGCTCGCGCAGCAGACCTATGGTCGCATGAAGGAGCTCGCCGGCAACGGAAATGCGCCGCTGCAGCGACTCGACGAAGCCACCAATTCGCTCAAGACGGCGCAGAGCGCGGTGGAGCAGGCGAAGTTCGCCTACGAGGAGGCGGTGGCGGGGCCGACGAAGGAACAGCGCGACATCGCGCGCGCCAACGTCGCCGAGGCGCAGGCTTCGGTCAACTCGATCCGCGCGCAGGTCGACGAGCTTGTCGTGAAAGCGCCGATCGCGGCCCAAGTCTATCAGATCGGCGCGGAGCTCGGAGAATACGTATCGCCGGGCGTTCCTCTGCTTTCGTTGGTCGACCTCAGCGACGTCTGGCTGCGCTTCGATCTGCGCGAAGATCTCGTGAAGCGCATCAAGCTGGGGCAAAAGGTCACGATGCGCGCGCCGGCGCTCGGCGACCGAGCCGATCGTCGCAGAAGTCAAGTTCATCGCGCCGAAGGGCGAATATGCCGGCTGGCGCGCCACGCGCGCCACGGGCGACTTCGACCTCAGAACCTTCGAGGTGCGCGCCTATCCCACTCCCCCTGTTCCGGGCCTGCGGCCGGGAATGAGCGTCTACGTGACCGTCCCGACGAGCGGGCGATGAAGCGCCCGCCGCGTCCCGGAATCATCCTCGTCGCGACCCGCGAACTGCGCTGGATGCGTCGCGATCGTGTTGCGCTCTTCCTCGCGCTCGGCGTTCCGCTGATCGCCTTCGCGCTGCTCGCCTTCACCTTCAGCAATCCGGTCATCCGCGATCTGCGGGTCAGCGTCGTCGACGACGACCGGTCTTCGACTTCCAGGTCTTACATTCAGGCGATTGCGTCCGCGCCGGGCGTGCAAGTCGCGGAACGGTCCACCGACTTGACGAGCGCCATGCACGCGATCCGCTCCGGCGAAGCGATCGCCTCCGTCTACATCCCGCCCGATTTCCAGCGAGACCTGCAATCGGAGAAGCGGCCGCAGATCGTCGTCTTCTACAACAGGCAGTATCTCACGCCCGGGAACAACGCTTCAAGCGCGATCTCCGGCGCGATCAATGCGGCGACCGCGTCCTTGGCCAAGTCGGGACCGTCCTCGACCTTCCGTCCCGGGGCCATCGCCATCGAGCAATACACCCTGACCAATCCCGCCCTCAACTTTGCGCAGTTTCTGCTTCGCGCGGTCCTCCCCACCGTTCTGCATGTCGTGGTCGCGATTTCGGCCGGCTACGCCGTCGGCTCGGAATTTTCCAGGCGGAGCCGGAGGGCCTGGCTCAAGGCCGCGGGCGGCAGTCCGCTTGCGGCGCTCTTCGGGAAGCTCGCGCCGCTTGTTCGGCATCTTCGTGGTGATGGCGGCGATCGGAAGCGGGATCGTCCACGGGCTGTTTGCGGTCCCGTTTCGTGGCGACGTCGTTCTCATGGGCGCGGCGGCATGCCTGCTGGTGCTCGCCTATCTGGCCGTTGGAGCGCTGTTCCAACTCCTCGTGCTCAATCTTCCGCTCGGGCTGAGCATCACAGGCATCTTCTGCTCGCCCGCCTTCGGCTTCGCCGGCGTTGGATTTCCAATCTTGGCCATGAACGGGTTCGCGCGATTTTGGGGCGACCTTCTGCCGTTGCGCTGGTACATCCAGATCCTGTTCGACCAGGCCGTGCGCGGCCTGCCGACATGGGCGACCGCGCCTGCGTTCGCTGTCCTCGCCGGGATCGCGATTGCCCTGACCGCGCTCTGCTGGGCGCGCCTTTGCTCCATCGCGGGAAAGTTCGAGGCCTATCGCGTCCCCTCGCCGGCGCCGGAGACGGTCGGGCCGCCCGAGGTCGGCGGAGCCCTGCTCGCGGAGCTCAAGGCTGTTGTGAGCGACACGGGCGTCGCCGGCATGATCATCCTTGCGCCCTTGCTCTATGGCGCTGCTCTATCCGCAGCCTTATTTGGGGCAGCTTCTGCGCAATTTGCCGATCGCCGTCGTCGACCAGGACCACACCGAGCTCAGCCGAGAATTCATTCAGGCGCTCGAAGCGGACGAGGCGCTAGAGGTCGCCGAGACGCCGGCCGATCTCCCCGAGGCGCGACGGGCGCTCGATGAGCGGCGGGTGTTCGGCATCGTCGTCATCCCGGAAGGCGCCGAGCGCGACGTTCTGCATGGCAGACAGACCGGAATCGCCGCCTATATCGATTCCGCGTATTTCCTTGTCTACAGCCGCATCGGGGAAGGGATCTCCGGCGCCACGCAGGCGGTCGACTCGGCGATAGCGACCCGCGGCGCGCGCATCGACGGCAGCCCCGCGCACGCCGCGCTCGTCAGAAGCTCGCCGGTCGAGCTTTTGACCGAGCCGCTGTTCAACCCGACCGGCGGCTATGCAAGCTACGTCGTCCCGGCCGCGTTCGTGTTGATCTTGCAGCAGACGCTTCTCATGGGGACGGCGTCCCTCGGAGGAATCGCATTTGAGCGAGGCGGCCGGGCGGCGCGGCGCATGCGCGGCTCGGCTCGGCGCGATGTTCGGTCAGGCGCTGGCGCATCTCTGCCTGGCCGCGCCCGGACTGGCGCTCTACCTCGTGATCTTGCCGAGGGTCTATGGCTTCTCGACCCTGGGCAATCCCTTAGAACTGCTCCTCATGGCTATCCCTTTCGTACTGGCCGTCAGCTTCCTGGCGCAGTTCGTCTCTTCCGGGTTTAGGCGGCGCGAGACCGCGGTGCTGTTCTTCATCGCCGCCGGCCTTCCGCTGTTTTTCCTCGTCGGGGTCTCCTGGCCGCTGGAAGGGATACCCGATAGTCTGAGATTGGCGAGCCGCGTCCTTCCCAGCACATCCGCGATCGACGGCCTCGTCCGCATCAACCAGATGGGCGCGAGCCTGCGCGACGTATCGCATGAGTGGCTGATCTTGTGGGGATTGGCGGGCGGGTACGCGCTGCTCACGCTCCTGGCGACGCGGCTCGTGAATTGGGGAGGCGCGCTTGAGCGCTAAGTCAGGCCGGTCGCGCGCCTTCATGCTCTTGATCGGCGTCGCGCTGATCGGAGGCGCCGCGCTGCTGGTCTATCGGTCGCAGACGGCGGAGCGGCCCGACGCGCCGATCATTGGCATGGTCCGCGAGACGGAGTTGCGCATTTCCCCGGATACGACCGGCCGCCTCCAATCCCTGCGCGTGGTCGCGGGGCAGAGCGTCAAGAAGGGCGAGGCGGTCGCGGTGCTCAGCAATCCGGAATTGGCAGCCTCGGTGCGGGAGGCCAAGGCGGCGGCGCGTCAAACGCTGGCTGATCGCAATAACGTTTACGCGGGGGTCCGAAGGGAAGAGCAGGATATTGCCGGCCAGAATGTCCGGACGGCCGAGGCCAATCTCCTTCTCGCCCATCTGCAATACGACCGGGCGGCAAAGCTGGCCGCCGAGAATTTCGTCAGCAAGCAGCAGTTCGATGAGAACGCCGCATCGCTTCGCGAGGCCAAGGCTGCTCTCGAGTTGGCGCGGAGCGCCGAGGCCCGCGACAAGGCCGGCCCCACCCGCGAGCAGAGGATCGTCGCGGACACCCAGGTCGCCCTGGCTGACGCAAAGGTCGCCGATCTCGAGGCGCAATTCGCCAAGACGCAGCTTCTCGCCCCGGCAGACGGGGTCATCGCGTTGCTGGTCGCGGAGCCCGGCGAGGTGATTGAGCCCGGAGAGCCGGTTTTGACGATGACGACCGACCGCGGGCGGTGGTTCTCGTTCACCGTTCGCGAAGACCGCCTTCGCGGATTGACGGTCGGCTCGAAGCAGAAAGTCGCGCTCGACACCGGCGAGACGATCGAGGGGGAGGTTACGGAAATGCGCCCGCTAGGCGAGTTCGCGACGTGGCGCGCCGCCCGCGCGGTGGGCGATCACGACCTCAACAGCTTCCTCGTTCGCATCGATCCCGTCTCGCCCTCTGCGACTTTGCAACCCGGAATGACCGTGTCGCTTCGGGCGGCTCCGCAAACAGTTGATGACGCCGAAGCATCATGGTGGGAACGCGCGACTGAGAGCATGTCAGGTATTTTGCGAGCCTTTCGCCTATCGGGTCAGTGAGACCGCACGCCTTCCCCAGCTGAGCCGGGGAAGGCAGCTCAGCCTCTCACCCGATCGCGATCTTCCGCGGCTGGGCGTGCTTGCGCCTTCGGCAGGGTCAGGGTCAGCACGCCGTCCTCGAGGTTGGCGCTGATCTTCTCCTGGTCGATGGCGCTCCCGAGGGTGAAGGAGCGCGCGTAATGGCCGACGTTGTATTCGGCGTAGACGGGCTCCATCTCCTTGTACTTCGAAAAATCGATGCGGCCGTCGACCCGGAGCACGTCCTTCTCGACGTTGACGTCGAGGTCCTTCTTCTCGACGCCCGGCATCTCCATCACGACGGAGAGCGCCTCGTCCGTCTCGTAGATGTCGGCGTAGGGGATGTAGTAACGGCCCGGGACCGTCTTCTCCTCCTTGGCGACCAGCTCCTTCTTCTCGCGAACCGCCATTTCCTTGCTCTCGGCCATGGTCGCGCCCTTTCGGTTCGGTTCCTTGCTCATGGGTTCCCCCTTCATCCGATCGTTATGGACTTGGCCTTCGCGCTCTCGGCCTGCGGCAGGAAGAGCGCGAGGACGCCGTCGCGATATTCGGCCTTGACGCCGTCCGGATCGATCTCGACCGGCAGGGTCACCGCCCGGTCGAACCGGCCCGAGAGCCGCTCCCTGCGGTGCACGGCGGCCTTCTCGGGGAAGGCGACCGACTTCTCGCCCGAAAGCCTCAGCGTGCGGCCCTTCACCTGCACGTCGAGGTCGGATTTCTTGACGCCCGGGATTTCGGTGATGATGATGAAGTCGTCGCCCTTGCGGAACACGTTCATCGGCGGATAGGCGCCGCCGCCGCTCAGGCCCGCGTCGAGCCAGTCTGCTCTCTCGGAATGAATCCAGCGCCTGCTGCAGGCTTGCAAGCGCATCGAACGGATCTGAAAACAGAGCCATGATGTCCCTCCTTGCCGCTCTCGTCGGCAAGGAGCGCCGTTGCGCCGACTGCGCGCCGCTGGCGCCGCCTTGCCACGATCGCCAAAGTGGGAAACGCCCCGCGGAGCGTCAAGAGGGCAATTCGGCCTGCGGCGTCTGGTCGCGGCTGCGCGCGGCCCGGAGGAACGGGAACGCAGAATTCCGCCGGCGCCGACTTCGCCGCCGGGCGTGCTCGACGGTCTGACGGCCGACGAGCGGCGCGCGATCCTCGGCGGATGGGCGTCGAGTTCACGCGGTCGAGCGCGCCGTGGCTGCGTCAACTCGTACGGCGCGAGTCCCGATCAAGAATCCTGTCGCGGCCGCTGGCGCAGTCACGGGTTTGCGATGCGTCAGGATCCGCCAGCGCGACATGCGCGTAGAGCGTTGGTAAACTTGCGGATTTCGAGGCTGCGGAGGCTTGAGCCGCGTCAATTCAGAGCTCCGGCGACTGGTAGTTGAAGGCTGAGAATTGAGCCAAGATGGAGGATTCCATGGCAAAGGCTGAGACACCGTGACAATCCGAGTCAAGGTTCCTGTCACGACCGAGAGCAAGCCGGAGCGCCCCCGACCGCGATGCAGATGTGGCGTCCGTTCGAGAACCTTCGTCGCGAAGTCGACCGGCTGTTCGACGACTTCAACATGAGTTCCGTTCCGGCTGCCGTTCCGAAGGCCGGCCTTCGACATCGAGCCCTTCTGGGCGCCCGAGTCCTGGGTCGCCGTGCCGGCGGTCGATTTCGTCGAGCGCGACAACGCGTTTGAGATGTCCAGCCGACCTGCCTGGCCTCGAGGAGAAGAACATCGAGGTCAAGGTCGCCAACGGCGTGCTGACGATCAAGGGCCAGAAGACGGAGGAGAAGGAAGAGAAGAAGGAGGACTTCCACCTGAGGGAGCGCCGGTTCGGCTCGTTCGAGCGGTCGCTCCGGATCCCCGAGACGGCGTCGACGCGGACAAGATCGAGGCGAGCTTCAAGCAAGGCGTCCTCACCGTGAAGATGCCCAAGACCGCCGAGGCGCAGAAGCCGGTCAAGAAGATCGAGGTCAAGGGCGAGCTGACCGAAACATCGACGCCCGCGTCGACGGAGCGTTGAACGAAGGCCCGCGAGGGCCTTCGTTTCATTGCTCGACGTCTCGCCCCCATTCAGTGCGCTCGCGTCGACATCCGCTGTCCGCGCATACCGCGTTCGCTACTGCGCGATTGGACGGCCGCGAATTGCGGCTATCCGAAAGCGGGCTGGAGCGGACCGGCCGAAGCTGTTCGGGACGGGCCGCGAGGAGACGCGGCGCGCGCAGCGCCGCAGGTCGCTTGCAATCGCATCCGCCGCTGGCTAATCGCCGCGCATGTCCGCGCCCGCCGATCGCCCTTCTCAACGCCCGCCTCGTCGATCCCGAGCGCGAGACCGAAACGCGCGGCGGGCTCCTCGCCATGGACGGGCGTCATCGCCGGGGTCGGCCCGGCGGTGACGCGCGACCAGCTTCCGCATGAGGCGCGGGTCGTCGACTGCCGCGGCGACGTGGTCGCGCCGGGCCTCGTCGACATGCGCGTCTTCGTCGGCGAACCGGGGGCGGAGCATCGCGAGACGATCGCGAGCGCCAGCGCGGCCGCCGCGGCCGGCGGCGTCACGAGCCTCGTCATGCGTCCCGACACCAATCCGCCGGTCGACGACCCGGCGGTGGTCGACTTCATCCTGCGGCGGGCGCGCGACGACGCGAAGGTCCGCGTCTTCCCCTCGGCGGCGCTGACCAAGCGCCTCGAGGGACGCGAGATCGCCGAGATCGGGCTGCTCGCCGAGGCGGGCGCGATCGCCTTTTCCGACGGCGCGCATTCGGTCGCCGACGCGCAGACCATGCGCCGCGCGATGACCTACGCGCGCGACTTCGACGCGCTCGTCGCCCCGGTCTGCGAGGACCGGTCGCCTGCGCGGCGAAGGCGTGATGGCGGAGGGCCTGCGCGCGAGCTGGCTCGGCCTGCCGGGCGTCCCGCGCGAAGCCGAGACGATCATGCTCGAGCGCGACCTGCGGCTCGTCGCGCTGACCGGCGCGCGCTATCACGCGGCGCTCGTCTCCAACCGGCTCTCGCTCGAGGCGATGAGGCGCGCCCGCGAGGCGGGGCTCGCCGCGACCTGCGGCGTTTCGATCAACAACCTCACCCTCAACGAGCTGGACGTCGGCGATTACCGCACCTTCCTGAAGCTGAGCCCGCCCCTGCGGGCGGAGGACGAGCGCATGGCGCTGGTCGAGGCCCTGAACGACGGCCTCGTCGACGTGATCTGTTCCGATCACGATCCGCAGGACGTGGAGACGAAGCGGCTGCCCTTCGCGGAGGCCGCGGCCGGCGCGATCGGCGTCGAGACGATGCTGTCGGCGAGCCTGCGCCTCGTCTCGGCGGGCCATGTCAGCCTGCCGCGGCTCCTGCGCGCGATGACTCTCCGGCCGGCGGAAATCCTGCGGCTGCCGGTCGGGCGGCTTTCGGTCGGCGCGCCAGCCGACGTCGTCCGCTTCGATCCGGACGAGCCTTACGTGCTCGATCCGGCGGATCTGCATTCGCGCTGCCGCAACACGCCCTTCGACGCGGCCCGGCTCGAAGGCCGGGTGAAGCTGACCCTGGTTGCCGGGCGCGTCGCCCACGAATAATCTCGCGGAAAGAGATGGTGGAGCGCGTATGGTCGGCTTTGAGTACGGAGCGGCGCTCGCGCTGGTTCTCGGCTATCTCTTCGGTTCGATCCCGTTCGGCGTCGTTCTGACGCGCCTCTTCGGCGCCGGCGACGTGCGGTCGATCGGCTCGGGCAATATCGGCGCGACCAACGTCCTGCGCACCGGGCGCAAGGGCCTCGCGGCGGCGACGCTGATCCTCGACGCGCTGAAGGCGACGCTCGCCGTCGTCCTCGGCTGCGCTTCCTCTTCGGGCTCGACGGCGGGGCTCGCGGCGGCGGCCGGCGCGATCCTCGGCCATCTCTATCCGGTCTGGCTGAGATTCCGCGGCGGCAAGGGGGTCGCGACCTTTCTCGGCGGCCTCATCGGGATCGCCTGGCCGGCGGCGATCGCTTTCGCCGTCGTCTGGCTCGCGGTCGCCTGGGCGACGCGCTATTCCTCCGCGGCGGCGCTGGCGGCGACGGCCGTCTCTCCGCTGGTCGCGCTCGCGATCGGGCTCGGCGACGCCGCGGTCGTGTTCGCGCTGCTCGCCGCCCTCGTCTGGTTCAAGCACAGCGCCAACATCGGACGGCTTCTCAGGGGCGTCGAGCCGAAGATCGGGCAGGGCTAAGCGATGGCCGCAAAGCCCCGGCCGCGCGACTTTATCCGACGACCAGCTGTTCGACTGGCTGCGTCTCGTCCGCTCGGAGAATGTCGGGCCACGCACCTTTCGGGCGCTTCTCGACCGGTTTGGCGGCGCGCGCGCTGCGCTCGAAGCGCTGCCGGAGCTCGCCCGCCGCGGCGGCGCGCGGCGGCCGATCAGGCTCGCGACGCGCGAGGAGGTCGAGCGGGAGCTCGCGACCGCGCGCAGGCTCGGCGTGCGGTTCGTCGCCAGCGGCGAGCCGGACTATCCGCCGCTCCTCGGCGAGATCGACTCCGCCCCGCCGCTGCTTGCCTGCCGCGGCCGTCTCGAGGCGCTGCGCCAGCCGGCCGTCGCGATCGTCGGCTCGCGCAACGCCTCGGCCGCGGGGCTCACCTTCGCCGACCGGCTCGCGCGCGGTCTCGGCAGGGCCGGCTACGTCGTGGTGTCGGGGCTCGCGCGCGGCATCGATCAGCGCGCGCATGCCGCAAGCCTCGAGACGGGCGCCGTCGGCGTTTTGGCCGGAGGGCACGCCAAGCCGTATCCGGCCGAGGCCGTGCCGCTGATCGAGCGCATGGTCGAGTTCGGCGCGGTCGTGTCGGAGATGCCGATCGGCCAGGAGCCGCGCGGGCGCGACTTCCCGCGGCGCAACCGCATCGTCTCCGGCCTCGCGCTCGGCACGATCGTGGTCGAGGCGGCGCGCGGATCGGGGTCGCTGATCACCGCGCGCTTCGCGCTCGAACAGAACCGCCAGGTGTTCGCCGTTCCGGGCTCGCCGCTCGACCCGCGCGCGGAAGGGACGAACGATCTCCTGAAACAGGGCGCGACGATCTGCACCAGCGTCGAGGACGTGACGGCGGCGCTCGAGCCGATGCGTTCGCGCGACCTGTTCGCGGCTCTCGAGGAGGGCGTCGCGGTGAGGCCGCAATGGAGGCGGCCGGCGCCCGACGAAGCCGCTCGCGGGCAGGCGGAACGCACGCCCTCCAATGACCTCTTCGACCCGCCGCCAGGCCGGGTCGAGGCCGCCGCCGATCGCCTCGACGACGTCCGCGATCGCATCGCCGCCCTGCTCGGGCCCTCGCCGATCGCGCTCGACGACCTCGCCCGTGCGGCCGACGCCTCGGCGCGCGAGACGCGTGTCGCGCTGATGGAGCTCGAGCTTGCGGGACGGATCGAGTTTTCCGCCGGCGACCGGGTGGCCGCCAAAATCTCCGGCGAGGCCGGTTGAGCGCCTCGAGGCGTCATCAGTCGAACGAGTCGTCGCTTCGGGCTGTGGGGTCGGCGACTTCCTCGTCCTTTGAAGAGTCGGGGCCGGCCTCGACGGTGGTGCGAACAAAGAGCTCGGCTTCGGCCTTGGCCATGCCGAGGAAATAGGCGAGGAGGTCGAGGTCGACGGCGGCCGACATCGCTTCGAGCTGGGCGGCCATGTCGGCCACGTAGCGCGCGATGTCGAGAGCCTCCCCCGTAGCCTCTCCGACGGAGGGCTTGCGGAGCCGCGTCGAGGCCGCGATTCGGGCATGTTCGCCCGTTCGCTGATTTGGGCGCTTGCGTCTGCGAAAACCGTCCAACCCGCTCATCCGATGGTTCGATTCGCAGTGCGATTCGTCATGAGAAAAGCCGTCCTCGTCGCTCGTTCGCAACGGCCTGGCTATTATGCGCGATTTGATCTGACAATTCGAGCCCGTTGCGGCCCTTGGCCGCATAAAACGACGGCTGTCGCTCCGGAAGGCGAGCGCGCCCGCGTTAGGACGATGCGAGGCTCACGAAATGCTCCCGCTGCGCGCGAGGCTCGCCATCCGGTCGAGCGCGCCCTGCAGGATATAGGCGGCCGCCAGCTTGTCGACGACCTTGGCCCGCCTCGCACGGGAAACGTCGTTCTCGATCAACGACCGGGTTACGACGGCGGTTGAGAAGCGTTCGTCCCAGTAGGCGATCGGCGCCTCGGTCCGCGTCGCAAGGTTGCGGGCGAAGGCGCGCGTCGATTGCGCGCGCGGTCCCTCGCGGCCTTCAAGGTCGAGCGGCAGGCCGAGAATGACGCCGGCGATCTCGAATTCGGCGAATAGCGCGACGAGCGCGTCGGCGTCCTTCTGGAACGCTCCGCGCGCCAGGGTCTTCAGCGGCGAGGCGAGGCGCCGCTCGACGTCCGAGACGGCGAGTCCGATCGTCTTGGAGCCGAGGTCGAGGCCGATGAGCCGGCCCTTCGCCGGAAGGCGCCGGGCGAGGTCTTCGACGGAGGTGGGGCGGATCATCGAGAGGCGCGGTTAGCACGGGCAGTGGCTCGAGTTCGAACCTTGCGCCCGGTCGCGTGTTTGCATGCCAAATATCGGCGGAGTATAGCGGCCCCCGCCGATTCTTCCCATGGCCCTTCGAGGAGTAGTCGATGTCCGTTGATCTCGACGCTGTTCGCCGCATCGCGCATCTGGCGCGCATCGGGGTGAGCGAAGCAGAGATCCCGCATCTGCAGGGCGAGATCAACGCGATCCTGAGATTCGTGCAGGCCCTCGAGGCGGTCGACATCGAGGACGTCGAGCCGATGACGTCGGTCCTGCCGATGCGCCTGCCGATGCGCGAGGACGTCGTCACCGACGGCGAGATCGCCGGCAAGGTGCTGGCCAACGCGCCGGCGACCGAAGACGGCTTTTTCGTCGTGCCCAAGGTGATCGAGTGAGCGGCCGGGGGCGGCGCTTTTCCCCTTAAGGAACCAAATTGACCGATCTGACTTCCCTGACGCTCGCGGAAGCGCGCAGTCAGCTTCAATCCCGGGCGATTTCGAGCGTCGAGATCACCAGGGCGCACCTCGAGGCGATGGAGCGGGCGAAGGCCCTCAACGCCTATGTCGCGACCACGGCCGAGAAGGCGCTCGCGATGGCCGCGGCGAGCGATGCGCGCCTCGCCGCCGGGGAAGCCGGTCCACTCGAGGGACTCCCGATCGGCGTCAAGGACCTCTACGCCACCGAGGGTGTACACACGCAGGCGTGCAGCCACATTCTCGACGGCTTCAAGCCGGCCTACGAATTGACCGTCACCGCCAATCTGTGGCGCGACGGCGCGGTGATGCTCGGCAAGCTCAACATGGACGAGTTCGCCATGGGCTCGTCGAATGAGACGTCCTACTACGGACCGGTCGCTTCGCCTTGGCTGCCGCCGAACTGGAGCCGCGAAAGGGCGCGCGCGGCGCTCGCCGCCGGAAAGCGCGGCCTGTTGTCGCCGGGCGGCTCCTCGGGCGGCTCCGCGGCGGCGGTCGCCGCCCGCCTCTGCCTCGCTGCGACCGCGAGCGACACCGGCGGCTCGATCCGCCAGCCCGCGGCTTTTGCCGGCATCGTCGGCGTCAAGCCGACCTACGGACGCTGCTCGCGCTGGGGAATGGTGGCTTTCGCCTCGTCGCTCGATCAGGCCGGGCCGCTCGCGCGCACGGTGCGCGACGCGGCGATCATGCTGCGCGCGATGGCGGGCCCCGATCCAAAGGATTCGACCTGTTCGCCAAATCCCGTCCCGGACTACGAGGCCGCGATCGGCCGGTCCGTGAAGGGACTGACGATCGGCGTGCCGAAGGAATATAGGCTCGAAGGCATGAACCCGGAGATCGAGGCGTTGTGGGCGCTGGGCGCCGAGTGGCTGCGCGCCGCCGGCGCGAGGGTGGTGGAGGTGAGCCTGCCCAACACCCGCCACGCCTTGCCTGCTTATTATATTGTCGCGCCCGCCGAGGCCTCGAGCAATCTCGCGCGGTACGACGGCGTCCGCTACGGGCTGCGTGAGCCGGCTTCCGATATCGTCGACGTTTACGAGAATACGCGGGGGCGCGGCTTCGGCGCCGAGGTGCGCCGCCGGTTGATGATCGGGACCTACGTGCTGTCCGCCGGCTACTACGACGCCTATTATGTGCGCGCGCAAAAAATCCGCACGCTGATCAAGCGCGACTTCGAGCTCGCCTTCGAGGCTGGCGTCGACGCGATGCTCACGCCGGCGACCCCCTCCCCCGCGTTCGGCATCGGCGAGAAGGGCTCCGAGGACCCCGTCGAGATGTACCTGAACGACGTCTTCACGGTGACCGTCAACATGGCGGGATTGCCCGGTCTCGTCGCGCCGGCCGGCCTGTCGAGCGAAGGACTGCCGCTCGGGCTGCAGCTGATCGGCCGGCCCTTCGACGAGGAGACGCTGTTCACCCTCGGCGAGGCGATCGAGCAGTCGGCCGGACGCGCGAAGCTGCCCGAGGCGTGGTGGGAGTGAGGCGGCTTGATCAGGGACTATTGAGATTGGACGAAACCGAGGTCATCGACATGGCGGCGGAGCCGGCGAACAGACTGATTAAGGGCGCAACGGGCGACTGGGAGGTTATCGTCGGGCTCGAAGTCCACGCCCAGGTGACGTCGCGCGCCAAGCTCTTTTCCGGCGCCTCGACCGCCTTCGGCGGGGAACCGAACTCGCACGTCTCCCTGGTCGACGCGGCGATGCCGGGCATGCTGCCCGTCATCAACCGCGAATGCGTCGCCCAGGCCATTCGCACCGGGCTCGGGCTGAAGGCCAAAATAAACCATCGCTCGACCTTCGACCGGAAGAACTACTTCTATCCGGATCTGCCGCAGGGCTATCAGATCTCGCAGTACAAGAGCCCGATCGTCGGCGAGGGCGAGATCCAGGTCGACCTCACGCCCGACTATTCGATCAAGGTCGGCATCGAGCGGCTGCACCTCGAGCAGGACGCCGGCAAGTCGCTGCACGACCAGTCGGCGACGATGAGCTTCGTCGATCTCAACCGCTCGGGCGTGGCGCTGATGGAGATCGTCTCCAAGCCCGACCTGCGCTCGGCCGACGAGGCCAAGGCCTATGTCGGCAAGCTGAGGACGATCCTTCGCTACATCGGCTCCTGCGACGGCGACATGGAGAAGGGCAACCTGCGCGCCGACGTCAACGTCTCGGTGCGCCGCCCGGGCGAGCCGCTCGGCACGCGCTGCGAGATCAAGAACGTCAACTCGATCCGCTTCATCGGGCAGGCGATCGAGGCGGAGGCGCGCCGCCAGATCGCGATCATCGAGGACGGCGGCGCGATCGATCAGGAGACCCGCCTGTTCGACCCCGCGCGCGGCGAGACCCGCTCGATGCGCTCGAAAGAGGAGGCGCACGACTACCGCTACTTCCCGGATCCCGATTTGCTGCCGCTCGAGCTCGATCAGGAGTGGATCGACGCGCTCGCCGCATTTCTGCCCGAGTTGCCCGACGGCAAGAAGGCCCGCTTCATGGCCGACTACGGCCTCTCGGCCTACGACGCCGCGATCCTCGTGGCGGAAAGGGAGACGGCGGATTTCTTCGAGAGCGCGGTCAACTCCGGCGGCATCAGGCGCGACGCCAAAGCCGTCGCCAACTGGCTGATGGGCGACCTCTCGGCGCACGCCAACGCGCGCGGGGTCGCCGTGTCGGACGTCGGCCTCAGCGCCGCTTCGCTCGCGGTTCTGGTCGATCTCATCGGCGAAGGCGTGATCTCCGGCAAGATCGCGAAGGACCTCCTCGCGATGCTGGTCGGCGACGACCGCGGCGCCGATCCGCGCGCTTTGGTCGAGGCTCGCGGACTTCGCCAGGTGACCGACGTCGGCGCGATCGACAGCGCGGTCGACGCCGTGATCGCCGCGAATCGCGAGAAGGCCGAACAGGCCAAGGCGAAGCCCGGCATGCTCGGTTGGTTCGTCGGCCAGGTGATGAAGGCAACCGGCGGCAAGGCGAATCCGCAGGCGGTGAGCGAGGCGTTGAAACGACGGCTCGGCATGTAGCTCGGCGCAGAATCAATCGCTGCGATTCGTCGATTCGCAGCGAACAGCACGAGCGGACGCGCGCCTTCCGCGCGTCATCGCAATAAAAATACGACACCGCTCCCCAAGAAAAATTCGATTGCGACATGCATGCGCTCGCTTCGGAGTCGGCGAGCGAAACGCGGGCGCATTTGCGCAACGAAGCGTCGGCGAGCGCCGCAAAGCGGACGGATCAGCTCGCGCGCGCTGCATCCTTAGGCGCATGACGACTCTCGCAAACACCCGGAAAATATGGCGACAGCAAGGATCAACGCATCGCCACGAAAACAGCGCCGTTGACTGTGCGCTCGCTTGCGCGCAGCGATCGACGCGCCTGCCAATCGTTCGCGCGCGTGGCGGACGCTCGTCTCGAGAGGCCGCCAGCGCGCGCGATTATTCGATAGTGAGAGCACTTTGCTCCTCATTCGCGCGCGCGCGTCTCTTGCGCATGAGCAAAACGAATGTACCTTCCATGACGCATCTCTGAAGCGCGTGCAACGCGCGGATATGCAAGCGAAACGAGAGGGACGCTACCTATGGCGAAAGCTGCAGTGAAGAAGACGGCGAAGAAGGCCGCCGCGAAGAAGAAGCCGGCGAAGAAGGCTGCCGCGAAGAAGTCGTCCGCGCGCAAGGGCGTGGCGAAGAAGGCTGTGCGCAAAGGCGCGGTGAAGAAGGGCGCGGCCAAGAAGTCCGCCACAAAGAAGACGGCGGCCAAGAAGGGCGCAGCGAAGAAGACGGCCGCCAAGCGCGCGCCGGCCAAGCGCAAGAAGCCGACCCCTTCGGTCCCCCCTGCCCCGTCTGAGACGCCGCCGTCCGCGGCCTGAACGGCGCGCACGGCCGGCGAACAGCCTGATCAGGCCGCGGCTCGCGAAGCCCGTCGTTCGACGGGCTCATATGGGCGGCCCTGCACGCGCAGACGGTGCGACTTAGCCCGGCCTGGTTATTTTCATGCGGAGGCCTAAAAGGGTCGCTGTCGCCGGCGGGCGGGCTTGTCAAGATTGGACGCCCGATCTCCGAGAGGTGGCATAAGGCCGTGGCCTGTTACGCCGCCGAGGTGCGGGAGTTCGGTCCCGCTGACTTCCTATACTTGGACGGAGAGCTGCTGTTCGGCCATGGCCACCGCCGCGTGCAGGTCGACGGCTGGATTGCGCCCGCCGGGACTGACGGTCCTTCGGCGGAACAGGACGTGCTGCCTGTAGCCGGTGTGAGGTTGCAGAGAGAGTTTGGCCCGCAGAACCTGACGTTGTTCGCGAGCGGCCCCCTGACCGACGAGGACTGGCGACCGCTGCGCGAGGCGGGTCGTCGTACGTCCGCGACGCGAACCGCTTTAGGCGTCGACTGGCGCCGCCATTCGTTCTGCTTCGAGAGGACGCCTTGAAGCTCGACCCGTCGAGGATTCGTCAGGCGAACCCTCAAGTCAGCCGGGACGTCATGGACTGAGGCGAATGCAGCACGCCCAGCTGAATCAATGCGGCCTTAACCGCCTCCACGTCGCCGTTCATCATCGCAGCAAACATCGTCGCCGCAACTTGTCGGCGACCGGTCGAAGCATTGCGGCGCGGTTCGATGACGACCTGAAATCTCGTCGCTCTCCCGATACCCCGCCAGATCGGCCGCCCCCTCGTCGAGCCTTTGCATCTTGGAACCCCCACAGCCCAAGCAAGGCTGACATGTTAGGCAGTTAGATCCTTAATCCTAAACTGACATGCCTAACCAGTTAATCCTAAACGGATATTTCTGTCGCCCCATCCGATCAGAATTGGGCAAGCCTCGCAAGCCCTGACGTCCTTGACAAATCAAATCTCAGGTTGGGCGAGGAACGGGAGTCATGGCTTGGCGGTGACCGGTGCGGCTGGGAATTGATCGCATGTCGGCGGCAGCACGACGCCTTTTTTCGCGGCCGGTTCTCGCCTGGCTCCCCGTGCGAGAGCAACTCGCCGCCGGAGGCGGACCCTTGAGGCGTGGCGCTCGACCGCCTTTGAAAGTTGGCGGCCGACAGGGCGCCCGGGAGACGGGATCTCGATCAGTAGGGCTCGTAGGCGGGCAGGATCTGGCCGCGCTCGGTGAGCACGATCCAGGATCCGTCTGCACGCGTGATTCCCTCGACGCGGCCCGCGCCGGGGAGAAAATCACCCCTCCGAACCGCGCGGTCGCCATAGCGTCCTTCGACCAAAGCCACGTCGTCTCGCGCTCCGAGAACGATGTAGCCGCGGAGGATCGACCGCGGCCGCTCGATTGAGCCCGTCGTCTCCATCGAGACGTTGGGCCCGAGTTTCGGCGCCGAAAGGGAAGGCTTTTGCGGCGGGGCGGGCGGATTCGCCGGAGCGGGAGCCGGCGCGGCCGACGCGACGACCTTTTCGAGCTTGTCGATGCGGGCGGCGAGGCCGGCCGTTTGCGCGCTCGTTTCGCGTTCGACGCTCGCGTTGAGCTTATCGGCCTTCGCGTTCTCTTGCCGGTCCAGCTTGTCCACGCGCTGGGCGAGCTCTGCGAGCGCGCCGCTCAATTCGCGCGAGGCGGCGACATTCGACTGGATCTGGCCCATGGAGCGTCGCAACTCAACCAGCTCATCATGCGACTTGGCGCTTTCGATCACGCTGAGGCGCGCATTGAGGGCGTCGATCGTCTTGACGAGCGCCTTGGTTTCGTCCGCCTGCTCGGCGATGAGGCCCGCCGCGAGGCGGTGCGCGTTGAACGCCACGAACGCGCCTCCGGCGAGAACGGCCGCCGCCGCGACCGTCGCGACCGACGCGAACCGCGAACGTCGGGGAGGCGTCGGCCGGCCGGGCGGCGGTTCGTCGACGCGCTCGGACCGAAACTCGGGCGCGATCCGGAAGGGCGACGGCAGGCGCGATTCCGGCCCTGCCTCGGTTGGCGCATCGGACTGGGGCGGCAGAAGTTCGCCGTTCGCACCCGCCTCCGCAAATTCCGGTCCTTCGCGCTCGCTCATCGAGATCCCAGGCCTTGACGCAACGTTCGGCGGATTGTCGGGTGCTACAGTTAAGGAACCGTTGAGAACGCCACCGCCTTCGCGCTGCGTCGACGGTCCGACTCGGCGCCCTTACACGCCGAGCGCCTCGAGAGGCATGGAGGTCGACGCTACGAGACCTTCGGGCCGCCACGTCCTGCGAATTTTGATTTGGGGCGGAGGCGGCAAGCCTTTCGGAGAACGCCAAGCCGAATCCGTCGCGCGGCGGGCCCGAGAGACGAGGGCCGCCGTCCTCGCGCCATTCGATCGTGTACTGTCCGTTCGTGCGGGCGCAGAAGACCGTGGCCAGACGCTCCTTGCTTCCGGGTCTTGCTCGACGATGGGCGCGCCATCGAGACGGCGCTGCTCGGCCGCGAGGGCGCGATGGCCGGCATCGTCAGTCAGGGCCGCCTGCCCTCCTATTCCCGGGCCGAAGTCCTGCACCCGGGACCGCTGCTCCGCATGGACGTGGCGCAGCTGGAGGGGGCGAAGCTGAAGTCGCTGTCGATCCGCCACCTGTTCGCCCGTTACGCGGACTGCCTGATGGCGCAGGTGTTCCAGTCGGTCGCGTGCAACGCGGCGCACTCGATCGAGCAGCGGACCGCCAAATGGCTCCTCCCGGCGATCGGCCGGACCTCCGACGCGCGCTTGCCTCTGACCCAGGAACAGCTGGCCGACATGCTTGGCGTCGGTCGAAGCTATGTCAGTCGCGTGATCTAGTCCTTGAAAGCGCGCAAGATCGTCGAAACCCATCGCGGCGGCCTCACCGTCGCCGACCCCCAAGGACTCAGTGCGATCGCCTGCGGCTGCGAGGGCTCTGTCCGGCGTCACTTCGACGAAGTGCTGAAGGGCGTCTATCCGGACGACTCGCCACCCTGAACTTTAGCTCCGGGCCTACCGTCGCAGCGCGAGACAGTTAATGCCGTCGAACTGCGGGTTGCCGCGGGCAAAATCGCGCGACGAGAATTCCCGACGGGCGGCCCACCGTCGGCCACGAGGCCGTCGACCGTCGGCAGGAGCGCAAGCCGGATGACGGGTGCGCTCGCCCATTCGTCGTCACGCTGGCCGCGCAGGACGATCTGCTCGGCCACTCGGCCGGAGCCAACAGCAGCGAAGGTTAGCAATCGCCGCAGCTGAGCGCTTTCGGCCTCCGAATCAAAGGCTTCCTAAGCGTCCCCCTTGGCTTGGATGGCGTCATGGAACGCGCGCCATTGCGCGTCGAACAGGGCCGCGCCGAAATCGAGGACGTCGGCCGAAGCCTCCCGCATGAGCGAGAACCCGGTCGGACGCCGCGCGCGCAAGCGGCCGGTCAGCGCGCTCTCCTCGAAGGTGAACTGCGTCTTGAACTTTTGCGCCAGCATCCGCATTGCGACGTTGTCCGGCAGGCAGACGATCTCGATCGTCTCGACGCCATGGTTGGTCGCGGCGCGCTGGATGCGCCGGAAAAGCTTCTCGCCGATCCCGCGACGCCGATGCTCGTTCTCGACCGAGAAGGCCGCCTCGGCGTGAATGTTCCGCCCGAACGGCGCCTGCTCGCTCCAGATAGCCTCGTTGGACCGTAGCTCTGCTGCGCCGCACAAATGGCCCTCGACGAAGGCGCCGTACAGGAGGTCGCCCTGGCCGAAGCAGCGCTCCGCGTAGTGGATGAGGAAGTCGTCCGACATGCCGCCGCCGAAGCGTTCATGCCGGCTGCGGGCGTCGAGCCGCAGGAGATGGTCGCGATAGGCTTCCATGTCCGACGGCCAAAGCCGACGAATTTCGACGTTAAGAGACTTTTTCTCAGTCATAACGACCCCGCCGATTGGTCCTCGGCGCTCACCCCCGACCGCATATTGTGCACCGCAGCATAATTTGCAAGGCTTGAAATAATTTTTTACGTTATCTCACGTTAATTGGAGAAGCGTCTTGCCAAGCGTCTGGCGCTGGCCAATCGCCTCGAAGGCCTTCTGGTAGTCCTCAAGGGCGAATTTCGCGTGAATGTGGACGCTGAGGCGCCCGCTTTCGGCCCAGTCGAGAAGCCGAGACACATTGTCGCGATTGGCCTCAGGCTCGCGATTGACGAATTCGCCCCAGTAGACGCCGCGGATGTCGCAGCCCTTGAGCAACGTCAGGTTGAGCGGCGGCCGAGGAATCTCTCCGGACGCAAAGCCGATCACGAGGAGACGCCCTTTCCAGGCGAGGGAGCGCAGGGCGGGCTCGGTCAGCGCGCCGCCAACCGGATCGTAGACCACGTCGACCCCCTTGCCGCCGGTCAGAGCCTTCAGCGAGGCCCGCAGATCCTGCGTGGCATAGTTGACCGTCTCGGCCGCGCCGTACCGGCGGGCGAACGCGAGCTTATCCTCGGATGAGGCGCAGGCGATCACGCGAGCCCCCATCGCCGCGCCGATCTCGACCGCCGCGAGACCCACCCCGCCTGAGGCGCCCAGCACGACGAGGGTTTCGCCGGGCTCCATCTCGGCGCGCTGCTTGAGCGCATGCAGCGCCGTGCCGTAGGCGACCGAGAGGCCGGCCGCCTTGTCGAGCGCGAGTCCGTCGGGCACGCGGGCCAGCCGCTGCGCGGCGATGGCGATCTGCTCGCGCGCCGCCCCGTAACCGGTCGAGCCCATCACCCGATCGCCCACCGCAAAGCCGCTGACGCCCGGGCCGAGAGCGGCAATCCGCCCGGCAAACTCGCCCGAAGGCGAGAACGGAGGCTCAGGCTTCAGCTGGTACTTGCCCTCGATGATGAGCGTGTCGAAGAAGTTGAGCGCCGCATACGCGACGTCGACCACCGCTTCCCCCGGCCCGGCGACCGGCGATTCGACCTGCATCACCTTCAGGTTCTCCGCCGGCCCAAACGACGGGCAAATCAAGGCTTTCATTGCCGACTCCCAATTTTGTTCATTTTTCATTAACTGAATAAAGCTTTACAGGGCCGATCCCGCGGGGGAAAGCGCGAAGCCGGAATTTCGCCCCGATCCCTCGGCAAGGGGAACGAAAAGCCGGCTCTGGAGCGGGCTCGAGGACTGATATCGATGACGTTTCCTACACCTTCCCCTCGCTGGCGCATCCGCGCCGCTGGCCTTGCCGCAATAGGACTGGTCCTGGCGCTCGCGACCGCCCAGGCCGCCACCAAGAAGACCGAGAAGAGCGACGCAGCCAAGCCCAATCTCATCGCCACCTTCGGCGACTGGACCGTGTTCGTCAGCCAATCCCAGAAGGGACGCATCTGCTACGTCCTCGCCCAGCCGAAGACGCGGGTGCCGGACGATCCTAACTCGCGACCCGGGCTATGCCTTCATCTCCGACCGCCCCGCCGAGGGCGTGCGCAACGAGGTCTCCTTCATCGTGGGCTTCGATGTCGCCGGCGGGGAGGCCGAGACCGACGCCAAGTCCGACGCGAAGCCGGTCGGCAAGGCAGGCGCCAAGCCGTCACGGAGCGAGGCCAGGAGGAAGGCGAAGGCGATCGCCGCGCCGCTTGCGACCGTCGGCGAGGAGAGCTTCGACCTTCTGCCCAAGGGCGCCAATCTCTGGGTGAAGAACGCGGCGCGCGAGAGCGCGCTCATCGCCGAAATGAAGAAGGGGGCGAGCCTCGAGATCAAGGCCGCTTCCCTCAAGGGTAACGAGTTGACAGACGACTACTCGCTCTCCGGCTTCTCGCAGGCGATGGAGCGGCTGCAGAAGGAATGCCCGGTAAAGATGCAAGCGCATCAACAGTCAACAGTGACCGGTCCGTGATCAGGGGCTTTCCAGCTAATCACTGATCACTGGCGACGGATGACTGGTGACTGCGTCGCGCCCGGCTTCTTGGCTGCGATCAGGTAGTTTACGCTCAAGTCGTCCGACAGGCGCCAGATTCGGCGCAACGGATCGTAGGCGAGGCCGCGGCGCTCCATCACCTTCAGGCCGGCGCCGCGCGCGGCGAGGGAGAATTCCTCCGGCCTGACGAACTGCTCCCAGCGATGGGTCCCCGGTTCGAGCCAGCGCAGCACGTATTCGGCCCCGACGATGGCGAGCGCGAAGCTCTTGAGCGTGCGATTCAAGGTCGACGCGAGAAAGAGCCCGCCGGGTTTGAGGAGGGAAGCGGCGAGGGCGACGAATCTCGCCGGATCGGCGACATGCTCGACGACCTCCATCGCGCTGACCACGTCGAAGCGCCTCGGCTCAGCTGCGATCTCCTCGAGGGTCGCGACGCGATAGGCGAGCCTTGCGCCTATCTCCTCGGCGTGGCGTCGGGCGACGCCGATCGACGTAGGCGACGGGTCGATTCCGAGCACATCTCCGCCGAGCCGCGCCAGGGGTTCGGCGAAAAGCCCCGCCCCGCAGCCGACGTCGAGGATTTCGAGGCCGGCGAGCGGCGGGCCGGCCTCGGCCTCGCGGCGGAAATGCCGCAGCGCGATGTCGCGCGCCCAGGCGACGCGGACGGGCGTCAGCCAGTGCAGCGGCGCCATGCGGCCATCGGGGTCCCACCAGGCGTCGCCGATCGCGTCGAACCGGGCGACTTCGGCGGAAATGACGCTCGGCGCAGGCTTGGCGCTCATGCGAACCTCTGCATGGGCGCCGCGTTGACCGCCTGCGCCCCCGCCTTTATACGCCGCCGCGTCTCATCGCGCGACCGCGCGCGTCCCTCGAGCGCAGAGGCCCGTTTGTCGCGTCTGGTGATGAAGTTCGGCGGCACGTCCGTCGCCAACGTCGAGCGCATCCGCAACGTCGCCCGCCACGTCAAGCGCGAGATCGACGCGGGCTACGAAGTCGCCGTCGTCGTGTCCGCCATGGCGGGCAAGACCAACGAGCTCGCCGCCTGGTGCAAGGAGGCGGGGTCGCATTTCGACAACGCGGAATACGACGCCGTCGTCGCCTCGGGCGAGCTCGTCACCGCCGGCCTGCTCGCCCTCGTCCTCACGGACATGGGCCTGGCCGCGCGGTCGTGGCAAGGATGGCAGATCCCGCTCCTCACCGACGGCGCGCACGGGTCCGCGCGCATCAAGAAGATCGGCGGCTCGCAGCTGGTCGACGGCCTGCTGCAGGGCGAAATCGCGGTGGTGGCGGGCTTCCAGGGCCTGCACGCGCAGACCAACCGGGTGACGACGCTCGGGCGCGGCGGCTCGGACACCTCGGCTGTCGCGCTCGCGGCGGCGATCGGGGCCGACCGCTGCGACATCTACACCGACGTCGACGGCGTCTACACCACCGACCCGCGCATCGTGCCCAAGGCGCGGCGGCTCGACAAGGTGTCGTTCGAGGAGATGCTCGAAATGGCCTCGCTCGGGGCCAAGGTCCTGCAGGTGCGCTCGGTCGAGGTGGCCATGGTGCACAAGGTCAAGCTCTATGTGCGGTCGTCGTTCGACGACCCGGCCGACCCGAAGCTCGGCACGCTCATCTGCGACGAGGAGGATATTTTGGAGCAGCAGGTCGTCACCGGCATCGCCTTCTCCCGCGACGAGGCGCAGATCACCCTGCGCGAGGTGGCCGACAAGCCCGGCGTCGCCGCGGCGATCTTCGGCCCGCTGGCGGAAGCCAACATCAACGTCGACATGATCATCCAGGTCGTCTCGGAGGACATGGCGACGACCGACCTCACGTTCACCGTTCCGGCCGCCGAATTCCAGCGCGCCAAGCAGATTCTCGAGGCCCGCAAGGAGGCGATCGGCTACGCGCGGCTCAACGGCACCGAGGACGTGGTCAAGATTTCTGCGATCGGCGTCGGCATGCGCTCGCATTCCGGCGTCGCCGCGCGGGCCTTCAAGGCGCTCGCCGAGAAGGGCATCAACATCCGCGCGATCACCACTTCCGAGATCAAGTTCTCCATGCTGATCGACGAGCCCTACACCGAGCTCGCTGTGCGCACGCTGCACTCGCTTTATGGGCTCGACGCGGGGTCGTGAACCTTCGCCCGCTCGCCGGAGAAGGGGATTGGGCCGCCTCGTTCCTCACTCGAGATAGCTGACGACGCCTGTCTGGAGATCGTAGATCGCCGCGGCGATCTTGAGCTTGCCCGAGCCGGCGAGGCCGGCGAGCAGCGTGCTCGCCGCGGTCAGGCGCGCGGCGGTCCGCCTGGCGCTTTCCCCGGCGGCGTTGTTGACGAATTCGCCTGGCTCGTTCCGCACGGCGAGCGCGGCCGGCAGGATCGGATCGATCATCGGGCCGATGGCGCCGGGGTAGGTCGCGTTCTTGGTCACGACGTCGCAGGCCGCTTTGACCGCGCCGCAGCTCGTGTGGGCGAGGACGACGATGACCGGCGAGCCGAGCACCGCGGCGCCGTATTCGACCGTGCCCAAAGTCGCCGTGTCGACGAGATTGCCGGCGTTGCGCGCCACGAAGAGCTCCCCGAGGCCGAGACCGCCGAAGATCAGCTCGGGCGGCACGCGGCTGTCGGAGCAGCTGATGATCGTCGCAAAGGGCGCCTGATGCGCCGCGACGGCGCCCCGCTGCTTCGCGAGATCGATCGAGCAGAGTTCCGGCTGGCTGACATAGCGCTTGTTGCCCGATTTGAGCGCGGCGAGCGCCTGGTCGGGAGAAAGCGCGGTCGGCGCGCCCTCGGCGGCGACCGCTTCCGTCGTCGGGCCGATCCCAAGCGCGACGACGCCCGCCGCGCCGAACTTCAAAAGATCCCTTCGACCAATTCCGCCGTTTGCGCACTTGCCGCACATGACCCGTTCTCCCTGCCGCGCCAGCCGGCGCATTTTTCTCGTGAAACCGTGCGCGAAGGCGGCGTCGCCTCGCGCGCTTCGGGCGACGGGCATTCTATTGCCCTCGCAAGACGAATGCGACTGCCGGCCTCGTTTCGCCGGCGACGGACGAACGTGCCGGCGCCGGCGCCCACTGCGGTCCCGCCTGGTTCGTTCAAGGGGTGTTCAGGATGCACCGTGCCTAATGTCCGCAAGAGGCCATCTGGCGCCTCGAAGCGAAAGGATCCGGCAATGTTTCAACGAATTGCTCTTGGCCTGACGCTGGCTGCGGCGTCTGCTTTGCCCCTTGCGAGTGGCGCCGAGGCGGCGGTCGCGGACGGCGTCGTCTCCGCGCACATTCCATCGGACCAAATCGCGCCGGTCGAAAAAGCGCAGTTCGTCTACGGCGGACAGAACTATTGCTGGTACGCCGGCGGTTGGCATGGGCCCGGCTGGTATTGGTGCGGGTATGCTTGGCGCACCGGCATTGGCTGGGGCGGAGGCTACGGCTGGCACGGCTGGTACGGTCCTGGTTACGGCTGGCGCGGCGGTTACTGGCACGGCGGCGGTTGGCATGGCGGTTATTGGCATGGCGGCGGCTGGCATGGTGGCGGCTGGCACGGCGGCGGTTGGCATGACGGCTACCATCGCGGTTGGCGTTGAGCCGTCGCAAGGGCTACGCGCCTGCCGAGCGGGTGATGGCGAGCGTCGAACGTTTCCTCGAACGGCGGCTGAAACTCAGGATCAACAGAGCCAAGAGCGCGGTCGCGCCGCCGTCGCAGCGCAAGTTCCTCGGGTTCAGCTTCACACGGGGCGCGACGCCGAAGCGGCGCATCGCCCCGCAGGCGCTGGCCAAGTTCAAGGAACCGATCGGGCGGTATCCGGAAGACGGCGCGCGCCGGTGGTTGCTCCGAACCGCAGCGCGCAGCCGCGGGCCGGTCGGTCCGGGGCCGCTGCTTCCGAGCGCGACGACGCCCGCCGGCCGAACTTCAAGAGAGCCACTCGGCCGATTCGCCCTCGCCGCACTTGCTGCACATTGGCCGCCCTCGGCGCAGTTGCGGTGGGACCAGTCGTGTTCGTCACAAGACAAAAGCGATGGCAAGGATTACGTCCGCACGCCTGGACGGGCGATCTCGTCGTAGCCGCGGCCGAGGAACTGAATGAGGCAGAAGCCATGGCCGAACGGGTCCGACAGCACGACGATCTTGCCCCAGGCTTCGATGCGGATTTCGGTCTCGGCCCGAGCGCCGGCGGCGAGCGCGCGGGCGAGCGCTTTTTCGATGTCGTCGACGACAAGGTCGACGTGCACTGGCGTCCAATGGCGATCGTAGCGACGCCTGTCACTGCCAGCGCCGATTGAACCGTCCGGTTTTTGCAAGAGGTACAGCGGGACCGGCAGGCCGCTGAGCTCCACGGCCTCGTCGCCCAGTCGACGGCTGACGGTGAGGGCGAAAGCCCGCTCGTAAAAGGCGACGCCCTCCGCCAGGTTCGGCACGTCGACGTTGATCAGCAAATCCATGGAAATGAGCGTAGCAGATTCTGAGCAGATTCTGCGACGCCCTTGACAAGAACACAATCCGCGCCCATGTGCGGTCATCGAGTTTTGGCCGACTGACTTGGCTCTGCCGTCTTTGAGACGCCAGGCCCACGACACTTCACCTTGACATCGATACCGACCAACTGCGGAGCCATATGGCTCCTACGACCGCGCATGCTGCGCAAAAGGAAAGACTATGCAGACCGGAACCGTTAAGTGGTTCAACGCCCAGAAGGGCTTTGGCTTCATTCAGCCGGACAACGGCGGCAAGGACGTGTTCGTCCACATCAGCGCCGTCGAGCGGGCAGGGATGAGCCATCTGAACGAGGGTCAGAAGATCAACTTCGAGATCGTCGCAGACAAGCGGACGGGCAAGTCGAGCGCGGGCAACCTCAGCGCCGCCTGACCCGATTGCGCTCCGCGCCGGCCGACCCGCGGATGGGCAGGCGGCGAGCCTCGATTGAAAGGAAGCCGTCGCGAGGGTCGCGGCGGCTTTTTTCGTCTTGTTTCCCGCGTGGCGACCCGAGCCGGCATGTCTGGAGACGGCGCCGGCAAGTCTGGTAAGCATGCGCGCGATCGATCCGCTCGCGGAGGCGCTCTTTGAAAGACCCGTATGAAGTCCTCGGCGTCGCCAAGACCGCGACGCCTGAGGAAATCCGCAAAGCCTACCGGCAGCTTGCCAAGAAGCTGCACCCGGACCTCAATCCCGGCGACAAGCATGCGGAGGAGCGGTTCAAGGAGGTTTCGGCCGCAAACGATCTCTTGTCGGATCCCGAGAAGCGCCGCCGCTACGACGCCGGCGAGATCGACGCCTCGGGCGCCGAGAAAGCCGCCGCAGGGCCGATATTACCGCGAATACGCGGGCGCGGCCGGACACCCCTACGAGAGCGCGGGAGGCTACGCCGACTTCGCCGAAGGGGACGACCTCTTCGCCGACCTCCTTCGCCGGGCCCGCGAGCAGGCGCGGCGCGCACCCGGCGCGGACCTGCACTTCGAGCTTCACATCCCCTTCCTCGACGCGGTCAACGGCGCAACGCGGACGATCACCCTGCCGCAGGGCGGCACGCTCGACGTCGCCATCCCGAGCGGCGTCGAGGACGGGCAGATTTTGCGTTTGCGCGGCAAAGGCGCGCCCTCGCCGGGAGAAGGACAGCCGGGCGACGCGCTGGTGCAGATCGTGGTCCGGCCGCACCGCTTCTTCACCCGCGAGGGGGACGACATCCATGTCGAGCTGCCGATCACCCTGAAAGAAGCCGCGCTCGGCGGGGAAGTGCGCGCCCCGACGACGACCGGGAGCGTAATGCTGAAAGTGCCCAAGCACTCCAACACCGGCGACACGCTCCGCCTCCGGGGCAAGGGGGTGAAGCGACGACACGGCGCTGGCGACGAGTTCGTCAAGCTCAATGTCGTCATGCCCGCCGAGCCCAATGCCGAGCTCGACGCGTTCCTCGAGGGCTGGACGCCGCCCGCGAGCTACGATCCCCGCAGGGAGATGTGAGGCATGATCACCGAGCGCGAGTTTCTCGAACGCACGCATCTCGATTCCGGCACGCTGGAGATCTGGATCTGTGAATTGTGGATCTGCCCCGACTGCACGGCGCCCGAGCGAACCTTTACCGACATGGACCTCGCCCGCGCCAACCTCATCCGCGACCTCAAGATGAATATGGGCGTCAACGATGAGGGGCTCGACGTGATCCTGCACCTCATCGACCAGATGCACGGGCTGAGGCGCGCGCTCGCCGATGCGCTGGCCCGGCTGCGGGAGCGAGAGAAGGCAACCGGCGGTCTTTAGAGCAGATCCCGTTTGGTTGAAATCGTCTCGCAAGGAGCTATGGCGCTCGCAATGCGAACGCGAGGTCCGACTCCAAGCTTCTGCGCCTGCGGGGGCTGGCGTCCCGCATTGCCAATTTCTGTCGCACGAAAAGCTTGACTCGAACATAAGAAGAACATACAATGTTTTGAGAAGCGGGTCATACACCCCTAGCATGCTGTTTGAAAGCTAATCGT
Organism: uncultured Alphaproteobacteria bacterium; assembly: GCA_963819255.1. GTDB lineage: Bacteria > Pseudomonadota > Alphaproteobacteria > Rhizobiales > Beijerinckiaceae > Roseiarcus. The sequence goes on along the minus strand of CAWFVS010000039.1, from coordinate 168,533 downwards.
TGCACGGCCTTGGATCCCCCGCTCGCCCGAGCCTCATCGGGGGCTAGGGGCCTGCGAGCGCGCCGGAAACGCCGTGGCAAAGGCTGAGCAGCCCCCCGGGCGCACCATTATACGTGAAAATAACGCGTAGTTTCGCGAGCGCGGGCCGAGTCCGATGGCTGTTTTCATGGCAGATCGAATGCGCGGACTCTGCAGGGAGGATCGGGCCGCGAGCGCGAGCTTGCAGGTGCGGATTTTTTCTGCTCGATCGTCTGCAAGCCTCTGATAAAGAAAGGAAAATTACATCAAGGAGGTTCAGTCCTGCGGAGGCAGACGCGATGACGCGATGGAAATGGCGCCGCAAGCTCTTGGAAAGATTGATTTCGGCGATGGAAATGGCGCGATCGCAGTCGCGGACGTCGAATAAAAGGACTACCGGATCGAAGCGACGAAGGGACAGGTTTTGGAGCCCAATGCGTTGAAGAGCCGAGATCGCGGACAGCACTGCACGGCGCCGGGCTCAGAATTCGATTTCGGGAGTGTTTCAGGTCGATCGCATTGGCTTGTGCGGTTCCAACTGATCGGGACCTGCTCTAGCCGCGGTCGACGACGTCAACGACCGCGGCTACAAGTCCGCCGCCGGCGCCCCCTTGACCGGCGGCTTCGCCGGCTCGCGCATCAGCGTCCGGTCGATGTCGAGCGTACTCTCGACGCCGATGGCCTCGAAGTTCGCCTTAAGCCAGGCTTTTGCGTCGCCGCGGCCGAGGTCGCGAAGCTCCTGGAGGAAGGGCCAGGAGACGTCGAACTTGGTCGCGGCGTCGTAGCGCTCGAGTCTTCCCGCGCCGCCTATGCGGTGCAGGCGCTCGAGCCGGTAGTCCTCGCTTTTGAGCACGCCGGAGCGGATGAGTCTTGCGACGAAGTCGGCGGCCCTGAGCTCGCCGAGCAGGGGCGAGTTGAAGGTGATCTCGTTGAGCCGGTTCTCGATCTCTTCCGACGTTCGGGGGACTTCGTCGCGCTCGATCGGATTGATCTGAACGATGATCGTGTCACGGCACGTGGTCTCGTAGAACAGCGGCCAGAGCGGCGGATTGCCGGCGTAGCCGCCGTCCCAGTAATAACTGCCGCCGATCCTGACCGCCTGGAACAAGGTCGGCAGGCAGGCCGACGCCATGATGTGATCGGCGGTCAGCACGTCGCGCCGGAAAATCTCGCCGCGTCCGGTCCTGACGTTGGTGGCCGCGACGAACAGCTTTGGACCTTCGCTCGCCCGCAAACGCCCAAAATCGACCGCGTCGACGAGATGGTCGAGCACCGGATTGACGTTGAGAGGGTTGAACGCATAGGGGCTGACGAATTGCGACAGGGCGTCCGCCCAGGAGACGACCCATTGCGTCCCGGGCCAGACCCGGCCCCAGGGACCGAGCCAGGCGTTCAGGAGCTTCCGCTGGCCGGGCGCCAGCGTCCCTTCGGTCGAGATCGAGAGCCAGAACCGCTCCAGTCGTGCCTGTGCGCCGGCCCGGCCTCCCTCGGCGAGGCCCGCGGCGTAAACCGCGGCGTTGATCGCGCCGGCGCTCGCGCCGCTGATCCCGACGATGTCGAGCCGCGCGTCCTCGGCGAACGCGTCGAGCACGCCCCAGGCGTAAGCGCCGTGCGAGCCCCCGCCCTGCAAGGCGAGGTTGACCGGCTTGACGCCGTTCCCGGCTTCTCGCGCCGCGTCGTTCACGCCGCCGTCCAGCCGCCGTCGATCGAGAGATTGGCGCCGGTGATCTGCGCCGCCGCGTCCGAGCACAGATAGAGGCAGAGCGAGGCGACCTGATCGACGGTGACGAACTCCTTGGTCGGCTGGGCGAGCAGCATCACGTTCTTGATGACCTGCTCGCGCGTCATGTTGCGCGCCTTCATGGTGTCGGGGACCTGGTTCTCGACCAGCGGCGTCCAGACATAGCCGGGCGAGATGCAATTGCAGGTGACGCCGAAGGTCGCGAGCTCGAGCGCGACCGTCTTGGTGAGTCCGGCAAGGCCATGCTTGGCCGACACATAGGCCGCCTTGAACGGCGAGGCGACCAGCGAGTGGGCCGAGGCGGTGTTGACGATGCGGCCCCATTTCTGCGCCTTCATGCCGGGAACGGCGGCGCGGATGGTGTGGAAGGCCGAGGAGAGGTTGATGGCGAGGATCCTGTCCCACTTCTCCGGCGGGAAATCCTCGATCGGCGAGACGAACTGGATGCCGGCGTTGTTGACGAGGATGTCGACGGTTCCGAGCTTCTCCGTCGCCTCGGCGATCATCGCCTCGGCCTCGGCGCCTTTCGACATGTCGGCGCCGCTGTAGACGCACTTGACGCCGAACTCCTTTTCGATGGTCGGCGCGCTCGGCCTCGATCGCCTTGGCGTCGCCGAAGCCGTTGATCATGACGTCCGCGCCTTCCTTGGCGAGCGCCCGCGCGATGGCGAGTCCGATCCCGCTCGTGGAACCGGTGACGACGGCGTGACGTTTGGCGAGCGACATATGGCGATTCTCCGGAACAGAACCTTACCTTCAACAGTGCCCATTCGCGGACCGATCCGCGTAAAACGGTCATATTGCATTGCGATGAAGCTGGGGAGGGGGAGGCGGCGGTTTGGATGACAAATCGCGCCGCCCGGACCTAAAAGCCGGTTGAAACGGGCGCCCTGCGCCCGAAGGATGGACGCGATGAATTTCGTCCCGACCGAGCCTCCCTTCGGCCCGCTTGCCGCGCCGCGCGAGCGTCGGCGTCCGCGTCGGCGAAGGGGCGGCGGCGGTCGCTGGTCGGCGGCGGCGCGCCGATCGTCGTCCAGTCGATGACCAACACCGATACCGCCGACGTCGAGGCGACCGCCCGCCAGATCGCCGCCCTCGCCCGCGCCGGTTCCGAGCTCGTGCGGCTGACCGTCGACCGCGACGAGGCCGCCGCCGCCGTTCCCCATATCCGCGACCGGCTGCGGGCGATGGGCGTCGAGGTCCCGCTGATCGGCGATTTCCACTATATCGGCCACAAGCTGCTCGCCGATCATCCGGCCTGCGCCGAGGCGCTCGACAAATACCGGATCAACCCCGGCAACGTCGGCTTCAAGAACAAGCGCGACCTGCAATTCGGCCAGATCGTCGAGACCGCGATCCGCAACGGCAAGGCGGTGCGGATCGGGGCCAACTGGGGCTCGCTCGACCAGGAGCTGCTGACCAGCCTGATGGACGAGAACGCGAGAAGCGCGACGCCCGCTTCGGCCGCGCGCGGTCACCCGCGAGGCGATGGTCCGCTCGGCGCTCCTCTCGGCGGCGCGGGCGGAGGAGATCGGGCTCGAGCGCTCGCGCATCATCCTGTCGGCGAAGGTCTCGGCCGTCCAGGACCTGATCACGGTCTATCGCATGCTGGCCGAACGGTCGGACTATGCGCTGCATCTCGGCCTCACCGAAGCCGGCATGGGGTCGAAAGGGATCGTCGCCTCCTCGGCCGCGCTCGGCGTCCTGTTGCAGGAGGGGCTCGGCGACACGATCCGCATTTCGCTGACGCCCGAGCCCGGCGGCGACCGGACGCTGGAGGTGCGGGTCGCCCAGGAGCTGCTGCAGACCATGGGCTTCCGCATCTTCGCGCCGCAGGTCGCCGCCTGCCCCGGCTGCGGGCGCACGACCTCGACGGTGTTCCAGGAGCTCGCGCGCGACATCCAGAGCCATCTCGCCGCGGCCATGCCGCAGTGGCGCGCGCTCTACCCGGGCGTCGAGCGCCTGAACGTCGCGGTGATGGGCTGCATCGTCAACGGGCCGGGCGAGAGCAAGCATGCCGATATCGGCATTTCGCTGCCGGGCACCGGCGAGACGCCGGCGGCGCCCGTCTTCGTCGACGGGGTCAAGACCGTGACGCTGAGCGGGCCGCGCATCGCCGAGGAATTCAAGGCCATGGTCGAGGACTATGTCGCCCGGCGTTACGGCCGCGCCGAGCAGGCGGCGGAGTAGCGTCGGCCCATGTACGAGCCGCCGCTTCATCGCGAGGACGATCTGGCCAAGCAGCACGCGCTCATCCGCGCGCGGCCGCTCGGACTCCTGATCAGCCATGGTCCGCAGGGACTGCTCGCCAACGCCGTTCCCTTTCTCGTCGATCCGGCCGCGTCCAGGCTCGGGACGCTCAGGGCGCATATGGCGCGCGCCAACCCCCAGTGGCGCGATCTCCGCGACAACCCCGAGGCGCTGGCGGTCTTCCAGGGGCCGGACCATTACGTCTCGCCGTCCTGGTACGCGACCAAGCGGGAGACCCACAAGGTCGTGCCGACCTGGAATTACGTGATGGTCCAGGCTCGCGGAGCGGCGAAGGTCTTCGAGGACGACGAATGGCTCTCCCGCCAGATCGAGGCGCTCACCCGCTCGCAGGAGGCGGCGCGCGCAGAGCCGTGGGCCGTCTCCGACGCGCCGGCCGATTTCGTCGCGGCCCAGCGCAAGGCGATCGTCGGGATCGAGATCGAGATCGCCGACATCCGGGGAAAATGGAAGACGAGCCAGAATCGCAGCGCCGCCGACCGCGCGGGCGTCGTCGCCGGCCTCGAGGCGCTGGGCGACGAGGAGGCGCTCGCGATGGCGGCGATCGTCAAGGAGACCGGGCGCGACTGAAGCAGGTTCCGATCGACTGGAATTGTCGCTCACCATGACGGGGCCGACGCCGACGACCCTCCATTTCCTTCGGAAAGCTTCCAAAGGCTTCCAAAAAGTTCACGTCAGGGTTCCAATCTTTCCGAAAACGATCAATTTCCTTCCTATTCGTTCCGAAAATTTCACTGGGAAATCTCTACTTATCAAAGCTTTACGACCGAATTTGCCGGCTGTGCGGCTGAACGCGCCGAAAATTTCTCCGTGACGCCGCGCGGCGCGGTCCCGGGCCGTTAATCCACATCTCGGCGTCGGCCTTCCTTCGATACGCAAGGCTGCGAGGGGGCCATCACCGCGCGAGGTCGGGGCGGGTTCGAGGGGAGCGGACAAGGACGTTCTCCGTTGCGGCTTTCAGAACATATCAAGAACATAACTTGGAGCTCTTGTCAAGAGATTGTTCTGCTAGGTAGTGGGTCTGTTTGAATTTCGGCTTCCGACCCTTTGCCGACGTTCCCGGCGATGCGGCCTGCGGGGCGCAAGCTCCCCATGCCGCAGGAGCGTCAAGCCCATCATATGATTGCGGGCTCTACTCACCTCTCTTCCCAAGATTTCCGAGGCCATAAGATAAAGAAATTGCAGCGGTGACTCCGAAATAAATGTTGCAAAAAACGAGCCGTATCTTGAGTTTGATAAGGTCCTCAAAATACTGAGGATTGTAGCGAGTTACCGATCCGAGGAAAAACATCAGAAGGTAAATCGACAATATCTGAGGTAGGCGTGACGGTTGTTCCGAAGGCGGGCAAAGATAAATATAAGTTTTGCGATAGGGCGATCCGATTTGCACCGTCTCCCAAATACGATTGCGTGTCGATCTAATAATAGTGTTCAACGCGATCACTGGGTTTGACGTATAAGATACAGGCTGTTTCTGCTGGAAATGAACATACACCAAGTCCGGGCTGTGGCCGATCACATCAAAATCGTCAAAACCCGCGTACGATATTATCTGTTGTCTCGACAGTGGCAAGCGAGCGAAATCGTCAGCCAGAAAGTCGAGGCTTATCGACAAGTCTTTTGTTGTTGTATTATCCATCAATCGAATTTGGTGAGTCGAGAAGAATTTCTCATGTTTGTTTGAGGCGTAACACCATAGTCGATGACCCGGCAGGACCTGTGGCATAAGATGGCCAAGACCCATGTCTTGGCTAAGAACAGCTGGATTGCCACCAAGGAGGACAAGCAGTTCTTGAAATACGCCAACTTGAGTTGGGCCGATGACGTTAAATCTGATTGGGCTGCCGACGATGATTTCCGTGCGTTGGGTTGCATTGTATTCCATGAGTGACGCGTGATGCGAGTTCTATTGTTTCCTTTCACAAGCCCATAGGCTTTAGATAAATTGAGAAATGCATAATACAACAGGACGGGACGCACAGCTAGTTCTCGTCCTGTTGTGGCCACCCTGAAGTAATCCTCAGCCTGTCTCCGGAACGAGTGGGCAATATCACGATATTTTCCCTTTGGCACGGCACGCGCAATTGCTTCCGCGATCAGTTCCCACGGGTCGTTCACGAACAGACGAGGCTGAAGCTGATTTGTTGAGTTAATAATATTCCGACCGTAATTGACGCGCTCGCGTCCAAGTCGTAGGCGTTCGTCGTTCCGAAACACTATGGGAGTTGTGGCCATTATCGGAAATCCTCCCCATGAATGTATAAGGGCTGATCCCTCGCCGCAACTGAGAAGTCGCATTGACGGAGTGTGCAAAAATCAAGCAGGCCGTGCGAAAACTCGAAGGCGAGCTCCGTACGGCCGCGCAGAGGACCGATTTTCGCGATTTTTTCTGCTCCGCGCGGCTACAGGCCGCGAAATTTGGATGCCACGTAGCCCGCCGCCGAGTTTTCGCACGGTCTGCAAGAATTCTGCTCACGCGGACTTAGGCCGAAAACCGGGAAGTTTTCAGAGATCGTCGGACTGGCTGGTCTCGACCCGGAGCGGGCATTTGGCCGTAGAAAAGAGGCCGTGTCCGCGCGGCTTTGGAGGCTGCCAAAGCAGGCGACGCCGAAGCGGCGGCGCGATTCCGCCCGCCAGCCCTTGTTAAAGAGAATAGCCCCAGCTCGAAGACTATTTTCTCGGCGCGATAGCCGCGCTTATGTCACGTGATCAGGCAGGCCGGGCGCGACGATGCGGTCATAAAACGACGTCGCATGACTGTACAAAAGGTAAAGGCGGGCGTGTCCCGTAATTCCCGGTAGTCGCAGCCTTATTCGCGAGTTGCCGCGGCGAGCCTTTTGGGTCTGAGTAACGTGTTACGGTAACGGTAAGCCACGGTAACCCCGAAGAACTCACGGAGCGGACGCGGCATCGACGCGAAGCACGGAACTGGCAGAGATGTTGGTTTACTTTAATAGGCCAAAGGAATGATCGACAACGCGCTAGTTCTGTCTGCGTTAGCCTCGGCAGCGGTGGCGGTAGCTTTTATTTTGCTCGGTATTAGCAAACAACGTCAAGTGCGAAGACTCGATGTTTTAATCGATGCGTTTTAGGAAGGAGAAGGTGGCCGCAGCCGAAGAATTGGCGGAAGCAAAACGACGTATAAAACGGGCGACTCTTGCTGCGGAGGAATTACAAAAATTACTTGACGAACAATCTAGGCACTTTCCTTGGCTAGCCAATGCTTTTGCCGAATTGCAACAATTGAGATTTCAACGTGAAGAAATTGAATTGCGTAACAAAAAGCATCCTGCCATAGCTAAGGCTAACAAGGTGGCGGAACTAGGGAGAAGCGTCCGCGAAACAGAACGCCAGTTCAGATTGACTAAATACAGGATTCAACTTTACGAAAGATTATTCCCTTGGTTGATCGATATTTCCGGTGAAGACATCGAGACGCTCATTACTCAAAAGCTTGGTAGCTCAGAAACTGGTAATTCGAGCCAAGTTGATCTTGATGAACCTGTAAGGAAATTATTATCCGAGCAGGAATGGTCGTCCCTTAGCAACACTCAGAAGTATCAAATGGCACTCAATCGATGGAAGCAAGGCCGAAAATCTAGTTGGGAAGTCGGAAGAGACTTCGAGCGTTTTGTCGGATACGAACTAGAAACTGCCGGATACGATGTCACATATCATGGCGCTATAGAGGGACTTTAGGATTTAGGTCGAGATTTGATTGCGAAGAAATCTGGTGATACACTCATAGTGCAATGTAAGTATTGGAAGGCAGATAGAGTCATACACAAAAAGCATGTATTCCAAACGTTCGCTACAGCTCTCGAATACGCCCTTGATAATAACTTGCCGGTTTCGAAACAAGGGGAGCTTTTTGGGGCGCGCATACAGTTGTCGCATGTTACTCCAATGTTGGTCGTGTCATGTGCGTTATCTGAACGTGCGAGGAAGGCAGCCAGTGTCTTGGGCGTGAATATAAGGGAAAACGTTTCACTTGATGAATATCCAATAATAAAATGTAATGTTGCTCAAGGTACCAAAGAGAAAATCTATCACCTTCCTTTCGACCAGCAATATGACAAGGCCAAGATACTGCCGGCTCTCGGAGAATGCTACGTCACCACAGTAGCCGATGCGGAGCAGCGGGGATTTCGTCGCGCGTGGCGCTGGAGGCCTCCATCAACCTAACGCAGACTACGATTTACGGATACACACGATGTTCTCCTTGTCAAAGCCAATCTTTCCACTCTAATAAGGGAAATTCGAAGCGCCCCAAAATCACGCGGGAATCATCGCAAAAATGTTGAATTCCTGGCACAATCGGCAGGTGTCTGGATTCCGGTACAGCATTCCGAATTTTCTTAACCAGGGGTAACGCGCCATTACGGAAGCGCGGCGCGCGGTCGATGAGCGGCTGCACGCGCACGAGCCCGTCGTCGCGGCCCCAGGCGCGCCGACGCAATCTGCTTGCCGGGAAGGACCGCAATCCGCCCAAACCTGAAGTTCGCCAGGCGATATCGTCGTGATGGACAATTTGCCTGCCCACAAGGGAGCGCGGGTCGAACAACTCATAAAATACGCAGGGGCCGAATTGCGATATCTGCCGCCTTACAGCCCGGACATGAACCCGATCGAGAAGGCTTTTTCCAAGCTGAACGCCTGTCTGCGCAAGCTCGCCGAGCGAACCGTCGCCGGCCTGATGAGGGCGCTCGACGCCTGCGCCCACATCTTCAAACCCGCCGAATGCACAAATTATTTCGCCGCCTGCAGGCTATGATACAACTTGATCGGAGTTTGCTCGAGCATGCGCACTTGCCTCCCGCGAGAGGCCGTGATCCAGTTTCGAGACGTGTGACGAAGGCCGCAGAGGAGGAACGGAAATGACGGATTCGATTAAGCCCCTTTACACCGCTCACGCCACCTCGACCGGCGGCCGCAACGGCCATACCCGGTCTGACGACGGGATGGTCGAGGTCACCGCTCTCCGTGCCGAAGGAGATGGGCGGCCCGGGCAAGCCGGGACGGCGACGCCGGAGCACCTGTTCGCCGCCGGCTACGCCGCCTGCTTCGGCGGCGCGTTCGACTTCGTCGCCAAGCAGCACAAGAAGGATGCGACGAAGGCCACGGTGAAATGCGCCGTCACCATCGGCCCGCGCGACAAGGGAGGCTTCGGCCTTGCGGTCGTGCTCGACGTCTCGGACGGGAGCCTGCCGCAGGTAGAACTCCAGACGCTCGCCGACGAGGCGCATGAGAAGATCTGCCCCTATAGCCACGCGACCCGCGGCAATGTCGACGTGAAGGTCGTCGCGCACGGCGCCTGAGGCGCCGTTCCCGGCCACACCGCCCGCCGGCCGGCGCCCGACCCCGCCGGCCTCGGCGCGGGCATTTGGCGGCCCCCGTTCGAATCCGACGGCCGGATGGCCGCTGCACGCTGGCCAGTCGAGGCCGCCCGGGACGAAGTCCGGCGCGCCTTACATGTGGCCCAACCATCACGCCACGCGAGCGCGATCGAGGGCGATCCTGCGCGCCGCCAACGCTTTAATCTGCGCGCCCCTCCCGCGGCGGGGAAAGGCGCGCCATATCAGGGCGTGCTTTTTCACTGAACGCTCTGACCCGAGAGGCTTCCCATGAAACTCTCCGACAAATCCCTCCTCAAGACCCAGTGCCTGGTCGACGGCGCATGGATCGGCGAGGGCCGGGAGGACATCCGCAATCCGGCGACCGGCGCGCTGATCGCGAAAGTCCCGCGATTCGGACACAGCGAGACCGTCCGGGCGATCGAGGCGGCGAGCAAAGCCTTCGGGCTATGGGCGAAGACGCTGCCGAAGGAGCGCGCAAAAATCCTCAGGCGATGGTTCGAGCTCGTCGTCGCCAACCGCGACGACCTCGCGCTGATCATGACGAGCGAGCAGGGAAAGCCCCTCGCCGAGGCGCGCGGGGAAATCGACTACGCCGCGGGCTTCGTAGAATTCTTCGGCGAGGAGGCCAAGCGGGTGTACGGCGAGATCAATCCGACCTTCCGCGCCGATTCGCGCATCCTCGTCATCAAGCAGCCGATCGGCGTCGTCGCCGCGATCACGCCGTGGAATTTCCCGGCCGCCATGATCACCCGCAAGGTCGCCCCGGCGCTGGCGGTCGGCTGCACGGCGGTGGTCAAGCCGGCGCCGGAGACGCCGCTGACGGCGCTGGCGCTGGCCGAGCTCGCCGTCCGCGCCGGCTTCCCGGCCGGCGTCCTCAACATGCTGACCGGCGACGCGCCCGCCATCGGCAAGGCGATGTGCGAGCATCCCGCCGTGCGCTTCGTCGGATTCACCGGCTCGACCGAGGTCGGCAAGCTCCTCATGCGCCAGGCGGCGGGAACGGTGAAGAAGGTCGGGCTCGAGCTCGGCGGCAACGCGCCGTTCATCGTGTTCGACGACGCGGAGGTCGACGCCGCGGTCGAGGGCGCGATCGTCTCGAAATTCCGCAACATGGGCCAGACCTGCGTCTGCGCCAACCGCATCTACGCGCAGGACGGAATCTACGACGCCTTCGTCGCCAAGCTGACGGACGCCGTCGGCAGGCTGAAGGTCGGCGACGGGACGGAGCCGGGCGTCGTGCCAGGGGCCGCTCATCAACGAGGAGGCGGTCGAGAAAGTCGAGGCGCATGTCGCCGACGCGCTCGACAAGGGCGCCAAGGCGACCATCGGCGGCAAGCGCCACCCGCTCGGGCGCACCTTCTTCGAGCCGACGGTGCTCGCGGGGCTCGACGCCACCATGCGCATCGCGCGCGAGGAGACTTTTGGCCCGGTCGCGCCGGTTTTCCGCTTCAAGGACGAGGCCGACGCGATCGCCCGCCAACGACACGCAGTACGGCCTCGCCGCCTATTTCTACGCCCGCGACCTCGGCCGGGTGTGGCGTGTCGCCGAGGCGCTCGAATACGGCATGGTCGGAATCAATTCCGGCGCCATCTCGACCGAGCTCGCCCCGTTCGGCGGAGTGAAGGAATCCGGCATCGGCCGCGAGGGCTCGCGCCACGGGGCGGAGGAGTTCGTCGAGATCAAGTACATGCTGATGAGCGGGCTCGACCGGTAAGAGGTGCCGCCGCTCAGCCTCGCCGCCTTGGCCGGGCCGGCGTCTCCTGCTCGCGCACGATGTCGCGCAGCGCGACGAGCTGCGTCGTCGAGCGCCTCGAGGTCGGCTTCGCTCATGCGGCCGAGCGTCGAGGCGATCCACGGTGCTGGACGGCGATCGCCTTCTCGGCCATCGCACGCCCCGCTTCGGTGAGGTGGATCGAGTACTGACGCCGGTCCGAGGCGGCCGCGCGGCGCTCGACGAAGCCCGCCTCCTCGAGCCGGTCGAGCAGGCCCGAAATGTTGCCCTTGGTCACATAGAGGCGCTCGGCCAGCTGCTGCTGGCTGACGCCTTCCTGCTCGCTCAACGTCGTCAGCACGTCGCATTGCGGAATCGAAACGCCGATCTCGCGCAGACGGTCGCAGACCGCAGCCTGCATCCGCGCCTCAGGCGCACCAGGCGGAACCAGACGCGGATCGAGATCTCGGTCTTGTTCCGGTCCGGCATCCGCGTTCTTCCTTGTGGTGGATCTGCGACGGCGCACGTTCTCGCGCGCGAGTTCCGCCGCTTAAGATTGCAAATCGGCGTCGCCTGCGCCAAAGTATAGACATGAACAATTCGCGCGCCGCGATCAAGCCGCGCGCGAGCGAACGGGAGGACGGAAATGTTGGGACGCATGCAGGAATGGCCCCTGCTCATGCACAAGATCATCGATTTCGCCGCGATCCAGTTTCCGACCCGGGAAGTCGCCTCGCGCATGGTCGAAGGCCCTATGCACCGGACGAACTATCGCGAGATCCGCGAACGGGCGCTGAAAGTCGCCAAGCGGCTCGACCGCGACGGAATCAAGCTCGGCGACCGGGTCGCGACGCTGGCCTGGAACGGCTTCCGCCATCTCGAGGCCTGGTACGGCATCACCGGGCCTCGGCGCCATCTATCACACCGTCAATCCGCGCCTGTTCCCCGAGCAGATCGCCTGGATCGTCAACCACGCCGAGGACCGGATCGTGATGACCGACCTCACCTTCGTGCCGCTCCTCGAGGCGATCGCCGACCATCTGCCGACGGTCGAGCGCTACGTCGTCCTGACCGACGCCGCGCACATGCCGGCGACCAAGCTCAAGAACGCCGTCGCCTACGAGGACTGGATCGCCGAGGTCGACGAGCGATTTCCGCTGGAAGGAGTTCGACGAGCGCACCGCCGCCGGCCTCTGCTACACCTCCGGCACCACCGGCAACCCGAAGGGCGTGCTCTATTCGCATCGCTCGAACGTCCTGCATTCGATGATGGCGACCGGTCCCGAGACCCTGACGCTCAACGCCAACGACTCGGTCCTGCCGGTCGTGCCGATGTTTCACGCCAATTCCTGGGGCCTCGCGCTCGCCTGCCTCGATCCGCGGGGCGCGCATGGTGATGCCGGGCGCGAAGCTCGACGGCGCCTCGGTCTACGATCTTCTCGAGACCGAGAAGGTGACGATGACGGCGGCCGTGCCGACCGTCTGGCTCGGCCTGCTGCACTATCTGCGGAAGGAGGGCAAGCGGCTCTCGACGCTCAAGCTCGTCGTCATCGGCGGCTCGGCCTGTCCGCCGGAGATGATCCGCGCCTTCGAGGAGGACTACGGCGTCGAAGTGCGCCACGCCTGGGGCATGACGGAGATGAGCCCGCTCGGCACGGTCGGCTCGATCAAGCCGAGCCAGGCGTCGCTCTCGCCACGAGGAAAAGCTCGCGCTCCAGGCCAAGCAGGGCTGGGCGCCGTTCGGCGTCGAGATGAAGATCGTCGACGACGAGAACAAGCCGCTGCCGTGGGACGGCAAGCGCTTCGGCCGGCTGAAGGTGAAGGGCTTCGCCGTCGCCGAAAGCTATTTCAGGGACGAGGGCGGCAAGATCCTCGACGATGAGGGCTTCTTCGACACCGGCGACGTCGCCACCATCGACCCCAACGGCGTCATGCAGATCACCGACCGGGCCAAGGACGTCATCAAGTCGGGCGGCGAGTGGATCTCGACCATCGACATCGAGAATTTCGCGGTCGGCCACCCGGACGTCGCCGAGGCGGCGGTCATCGGCGTCGCCCATCCGAAATGGGACGAGCGGCCGCTGCTGGTCGTCGTGCCGAAGGAAGGCCATCAGCCGAAGCCCGAGGAGGTGCTCGACTTCCTGAAGCCGAAGATCGCCAAGTGGTGGATGCCGGACGACATGCAGGTGGTGAAGGAGATCCCCCATACCGCGACCGGCAAGATCAACAAGCTGAAACTGCGCGAGACGTTCAAGGGCTACAAGCTGCCGACCGACTGACGGTGGGCCCGATGGACGACGCCGTCCGCCGGCTCAGCCTCGCCAGACGCTGAAGCCGCGCGGCGCCACGCTTTGCGCACCGATTATCGGCTCGCCGCCGAAAGGCGCAACCCAGGGCGCGTCTCCATAGTTGAAGGCGAAGGCCAAGTCGCCGCGGCGGCGCAAGCGCACCTCCTCCGGCAGATCGATGGTCGGGAGGCCCGCCTTGCGGCACATGAGCGCCATCAGCGAGCCGAGCGCGCCGGCGTCCGGCCAGCAGGCGAGATAGTGATAATTGTCGTTGGCGACGAGGGCCGGCGCGCCGTCGACGAAGGTCGCGAGCGTTTCGGCGCGGGTCTCGATCGCCTCGCGCCACCGCTCCGCATGGCCCGATATCGCGCCTGTAATGACGGCCTTCACGCCGGGCCTGAGCGACGAGACCTCGATCACGCGCGAGCGCAGGAGCCGCTGGAGCGGCCCCGGCGGCAATTCCGCGGGGATCGAAAAGCGGCGGGTCTTCGAGCCGGACGCGGGCCGAACGCGACAATCCCGGTCGCCGCGGCGAAAGCCCGCACGGCCTCCTCCGAGACGATCGGAAGGGAGGGCGCCAGCACCAGGCGATACTGTCAAGTCCGCCCCGGCGCACGAAATCGACGTCGAGCCCGAGACGGCGGATCGCCTCGTACCAGCGGAACACCAGTTCCGGATAGCGGAAATCTTCGCCCTGCGGCTCGATCGCGGTGACCCAATGCGCCTCGTAATCATAGACGATCGCCACCTGAGCCCGCCCGAGCGCAGGCAGGTCGCCGAGCCGCGCGAGGTCGTTCGGCCGCCGCGGCCGCCTCTGGCCGCCGGGCGAAAGCTCGTGCGAGCGCGGCAGATTCAGCCCGGCGTGCATCTGTTCCTGGGCGAACGGTGCTGCCGCCACCGGAAATAGCTCACGACCTCGGCGCCGTGGGCGTGCGCTTCGATCGTCCACAGGCGGACCATCCCGCGCGCCGGCGCGGGTTCCACCGCGCCCAGTTGATCGGCCCGGCTGCTGCTCCATCACCCAGAAACGCCCCCGGCCGACGCCGCGATAAAGGTCGTGGTGAAAGGGCGCAGTGTCCGGGTGCGAGGTGTCGTGCCAGCGCAAGCACTCGCATTCTTCGAACGGAAAGTGTTCGACGAGGCCGATCGGATAGGAATTCCACGAGGCGAAATCGAGGTGGTCGCCGAGCGGCCAGTGATCGAATTCGTTGAAGAAGCCCATGAAATTGTGGGTGACCACCGGCCGGGCGAATGGCGGCGGATGATCTCGCATTGCATGCGGTCGTAGGCCGCAACCTGCCGGACTGGAACCGCCAGAAATCGAGCCGCGCCGCCGGATTGGGCTCCGTCACGGTGAGATTGGGCAGCGAGACCTCGTCGAAGTTCTGCACGTCCATGGACCAGAACGCAGACCCCCACGCCTCGTTGAGCTGCTCAGACGTTTGGTAGCGGCGGCGAAGCCAGTCGCGCAAGGCCTTCAGGTCCTCGCGCGCCCCAAGACAGCACGGTGTCGTGGCAGCCGTATTCGTTGTCGGTCTGCCAGCCGACAAGCGCCGGATGGCGGCCATAACGGTCCGCCAGCGCCTCGACGATTTGCGCGCTTTCGCGCCAGTAGAGCTGCGACGAGAACGTGGTGTGCCGGCGCGAGCCAAATCCGCGCGGCCGGCCTTGCTCGTCGACGGGCGCGATCTCCGGATGCTCGTCCATGAGCCATTTGGGCGGCGCCGCAGTCGCGTGCCGAGCACGATCCGTAAACCCGCGTCGCCGAGCGCATTCATCGCCCGATCGAGCCAACCCCACCGAAAATCGCCGCGTCTCGGCTCGGTGCGGGACCAGGCAAATTCGCCGATCCGCACGTAGGCTAAGCCCAGCTCGCGCATGCGCCGCGCATCCTCGGCCCAAAACTCTTCCGGCCAATGTTCGGGGTAGTAGCAGACGCCGAGCATGGCTCGGATCCTGCCGAGGATGGTTTTCCAAATCAAGCAGCCGCGGCTGGACTAGTCGGCCGAGCGCAGAAGGCTGAGTTCGCTTCACCGGCGGCCGGCCGGACTGCGGCGGCTAGACAACCGG
The DNA here is from genome assembly GCA_963819255.1 of uncultured Alphaproteobacteria bacterium. Taxonomy (GTDB): domain Bacteria; phylum Pseudomonadota; class Alphaproteobacteria; order Rhizobiales; family Beijerinckiaceae; genus Roseiarcus. The sequence goes on along the minus strand of CAWFVS010000039.1, from coordinate 153,079 downwards.
AATTGTTCCTTCGCCCGCCCTGCCTTCCCGATCAGCCCGGTACGGGGTTAGAACACTCGACAGCTCCCCTTGCCTTTATGAGTTTATCCTGTAGGCGTCTCAGTTCTCGGTTGCCAGCCTCGCCTGCGCAGACCAGACATGTGTCGGGTTTCCCGGACGCCCGCTCCCGAGATATTCCATGCTAACTGAAGCCGGAACCATGACCAGTCAAGCAGCGCCGTCCCATTCTGACCCTGGAAGACCAGGCGCTCGTGCGCGCTGGCATGAGGGAGGCTCATCGAGATCTCCGAGCCGCATGGTCGTATTCGCAGGACACGTCTGTACGGCGAGGCCGTCGAGAAGCTCGTGGCGGAGCCGTTCGACATCGCCTTCCTCGATATCGACCTCAAGGGCCAGCTCGGGCTCTACGTGCCTCAGGCGCATGCGGGCTCTTGAAGATGGACACCCGCGCGATCATGCTTTCGGGGAGGTCGGAGCGGGAGATCGTGCTGGAGTGCCTTAGCGCCGGGGCCAGTGGCTACATTGTGAAGGACATGGAGAGCGATGGGCTGTTCCGCCGGGCGCTCGACACGGTATTCCAGGGAAGCGTGTTTCTACCCGCCAGCGTGATCGGCAGGGGGGGTTCACGCCGGCCTCACTCTCCGGCTCACCGGTAGGCGGCATCTCGGCGGAGACGCTCGGCGTGAACGGGCGAGTGCTCGAGGCGCTGTACTACTTGTGCCAGGGCCTGCCCAATAAGACCATCGCCAGCAAAATGGGCGTTGAGGAAGGCACGGTCCGCAAGGATACATCCCCAAGCTCTTCCGGATTTTCAAGGTCGCCCGGCGGACCGAGTTGCTGGTCGAGATCTCCCGCCGAGGAATTAGGGTTCCTAAGCCAGGGAGCGACCTTCAGAACGGCTAAGGCTGCTGATTTCCTCGAGCAGGATCTGAGCCGCGATCGGCTTGCGATGCACCTTCACGAGGAGCGGGCCAGACAGCGGGCTGAGGCCGCAGCACCGAGGGCCTCTGGAGAAATCCAAGTCCCGGGGTTGAGGTCCAAGGTTTCTCCGGTCAGCACGATCGTGGGCAGCGCGGTTTCGTACTCTTTCCAGACGGCCTCCAGGACCTCCTCGGCCGTGCGCCCATCCGGCAACCGGTAGTCTGTCACGATCAGGTCCGGCACCGCTCCAGCGTCGGAGGCGCTCCTCGAGTTCGCTGACCGAGGCTACGTCTTCGTGCAGCACGCCGTGATTATCAAACAGCAATGCAGTCGATTTGCGGACGAGAGTGTCATCCTTGACGTAGAGCACGTACAGTCCGGCGAGGTTGAGTGAGGCTGACGAGGGGTTGGTCGAAGCCGCCTGAACGGCCGCGGCGGGGTCGTCCAGACGAGGGACCTCCACGGAGAAGCGTGTCCCTTTTCCCTCGACCGAGTTCAAGTCGAGCCTGTGCCCGGCCAAAAAGGGCCAGGATCTCGCTGACCATCGACAGCCCCAGCCCGATGCCTTTTTCTCGGTCGCGCTCCGGGTTGTTGAGCTGCGTAAACGGCTTGAAGATATTACCCCATTGGGCGCGGGGGATCCCAACACCGTTGTCGACGACGTCGATGCGCACACGGCTCGGGAAGGCGATGGCGCCGACCAGCACGGCGGCCGCATCGCCTTTTTGCTCGTCCTTGTACTTGATCGCGTTCGAGACAAAATTCATCAGCACACGCCCTAACAGGTGGCGGTCGCTGCTAACGACGAGGCGAGCACCCGACCTCCGGCGCATCCGCAGCTGAATGCGTCGCTCCGCCGCCACACCCTGCAACTGAGAGAGCGCCTCGTCGAGCAGCTCCTCGACGTCGAACCTGGAGTACTCAGCCCTGACAAAGCCGGATTCAAGCTGGGAGATCTCGAGAACGGCGCGGAAAGACGAGCGGGCCAGCCGCAGCGCAGTCTGGGACAGCTCGATCAGCTCGACGCATTTCTCAGCATCGCTGCGCCGGGCGGCGCTGTCCGCCGCCTCCAGATAATTCGAGAGGGCCTGCATTGGCTGGCGGAGGTCATGGGCGGCATCGGCGAGGAACTTCGACTTATTCACGTTTTCCCGCTCGGCGCGCAACCTCAAGTTTTCCTTCATGGCAATAAGCGCCGCCGTCTTCACTCGCGTGTCGGCCTGGGACTGCCGTAGATCGGCATTCAGCTTGATGAGCTCGGCGGCTTGACGCCGCTGCAGGGCGACAAAGGTGAAGCCGACCGACGCAGCGACTGCCAAATAGGCGAGCACGTACTTAAAGGCAAAAATGTTCGCCCCGAGCGATTGCTGGACCGTGACCTCCTGGATGCCGCGGACGTCGCCGACCTTCCAGTCGGTTTTGGGGCTGTCAGGGTGGGTGTCGTGGCATGCGACGCATACGGTCCCATCACCACCGGGGTGACGACGCGCAACTGTCGACTAAAGATCGAGCCGGTGGTTTCGACGACAGCCTGACCGGGATTTTGGCGGAAGGTTGCAATCGCGCCTCGCTCGAACGCATCCAGGTCGTGCGGCGCGCGGCCCCGGAAGGGAAACTCGGATACAAAGCGGTACTTCACGGCGCCGTCGCGCTCGGTGATGAGTTTGCCCAACTCGAGCGAAAGCGTCGCTGGGAGGGGGATTCCACCAGGTGTGTCTTGTAGGCGTGCGTTGCGGTCACCGCCCCAGTTGCCCCTTGGACACGCGCCACGACCTCCTTGGCGTAGAAGTCACGCATCACGTCAATAATGCGCCCGGTTTCGTCCGCCTGTAGGCGGAGCATGCGCTCGGAGAGGCTGCTCAGATCGAGCCACAACGCGAGCGGCAGCGTCAGCAGTCCGCCAGCAACTGTGACTGCTAGAAGCAGGGTCATCCCGTTCTTAGAACTGATCGCTCGCCGGACGAGGGCGGACACGGCTCCTCGGATCCCGCGCGACCGCCTGCGCTCAAGACGACGGCGGCGAGCCCCCTGTCGGAGACGCTTGCCTGTGCGCGCTGGCCCCGACGATGCGGGTCTCTTCGGAGAGGCCACGTCCGGACTCGGAGCTGAAGCTCACGTCACCTCCATGATGTCCGCCCGCAGTTTTATAGGAACGCCACAACTCTAACTACGCGCTGTTAGACGATCGGCGTCGCAAATAATGTGCGCGACGTCACACTGTTTTCACGCGTTCACATCGTCGATCATTTCATTACCTCGCCGGCATGTTCCGGAGGAGTAAGGAGAAATGAGTGAGGAAACGCGCAAGGCGGTCGCCTATCTGCGCACCTCGAGCCGGACGAATGTCGGCGCGGGCAAGGACAGCGAGAAGCGGCAGTTGGCCGCCATCGAGGGGCCTACGCCAACGCGGCCGGCTACGAGCTCGTCGAGAAGTTCTATGACACCGCCGTGAGTGGGGCCGACCCGGTCAACGATCGCCCCGGCTTAGCGCTCGTGGGAAAGCCGGCGGATGGCCGTTAGGCCATTGACAGTCTTGAGAAAAATACCTGAACCGCCATCCGGCGGCTCGTGGCGGATGCCGAAGAACTTCAACCCACCCAACCATTTGCGCCTGCCGGATGGCCGCGGTTTTATCTTGGGCGTCGATGGGTCGGGTCCATGTGCCGACCCTCCGGCACACGCAATCCTCGCCTATAGCCCTCCGGAGCATCCGCACGGGTGGGCTACGACCTCGGTCCAACGGCAGGCGTTGATGGTGGCGGCGAGGGCGAGGTGGGCGTGAAATCAGTCCCCGTCCCCGGCGCTGATCGCTGATCGGGCGGCCCGCTAGACCTCGGTCCAATGGCAGCTCCTTGGGCTATTCCGAAGAACGCCTGGACACCCTGTATCAGCCGGTTGAGGATAAGGATAACAAGAGATGTGCTAAATCCCAGTAAAAACGGTGCAGTCAACATCAAAACCCGCCCAGGCGAGCTTTGGTCTCCGACGACGTTGCTCCCGGTACCAACAAAGTAGCAGAATTCTATAAAGCATTGGCTCCCGCATGGAACGGTTAACACGAGAGCAAACAGGCTCCTCGCTATTCCGAGTGGGTAGAATCGCGGCGCTTAAATGGCGACTGGCCGATGCGAATTCGACAAGGCGATCCTGACGGCCGGCGTTCACCTGCAAGCGCCGGACGGCCGCGTCGGCGGCCAATCGCTGGCGACCTGTGGAACCCGCAGGCGCTTTCCGCTTACATTTCAATCGCGCCGCTCACAGCGGGGCACCCGAGAGGCGCTCCTTGCGCCACCGAAAGCCAGTTCGCGGCAAACCGCGAGGCAGGGGCGAAGAGCGGGTCCGATGCGAACCTGTTGATAACTCTGCGCCCCACTTGCCCACTCAAAACAGCGAAGAGCCGAGCAAACAACCCGCCCAACACTATCCGCAAATACAATAGGCGGGCATTTGATATATCAAAAGTAATATCATGTTGCGCTGAAATCGCGTTCATTCCTATGAATGCTATAGCACCGATACAGCCCATTGATACGACCCAGAACAGATATGATACAATTATAATTATATTATTATTATCGCAAAACACAACCGAGTTCGCCATGACCATTTCATAGGTTATGTCTTTTTCCCCATTCTTTTCCACATTCTTTAGATACTCAGCAAGAAACTGTTCGTGAAGTTCCTTCGACTCGTCGACGCTAGGCCTGTCCATTTCGATTTTCTGAATTACTTCGTGTGGTTTCTTTAGCCGCGCGTCAAATTCGCCATCGGCCTGTGGGAGGCCGAGTACGCCGGCCAATCCGCCAACATCAAGGCTTGCCTCGGGCTTCTTTTGATTCTTCATTTGCCACTCGTCAAATTTGCCATCGAGTATGGATTGATGATCAATTACTAATCTACTGACAGTTACTGCTAAGGCAAGGCATGCAACAATCACTAGAAGTATGGGTAAGTACGCAACAAAGGGTGACACCCTGGAGAGAGCGAACCTTTCTCTATGCGACTCATCAAGTCTATTAAACAACACGCACGTAAAACGGTCTACATCTGTCCATTCTTCTTGCGAAGGAAAACGTCCCCAAGGAACGTATTTCAATTGAAGCAGAGATCCGAATGAACTCGGCATCTCAAAGTCGGATTGTGATCCCAATTGCGCTTCAAATAAACGTAGCTGTCTAAGCCTGCGAACCGCCTTCAAAAAACGTCGATCACGAATAAAAACTCCCGCACGCGTAGCCGAGGAGGCAACTATTTCCGCGTTGAAATCAGACCGAACTGACGCCTCAGCGACCATCACAATCTCCCAAAAGTTAAAGCTAAACTTCTTGCGGCTCGCCTTCATCCGTCTCATGCTGCGGATGGCCTCTTGGCAACACCAAAATACTGAACCTTGGCGCACTAAGATCAACAGACCCGCCTGGCCGACTGCACGCCGATGGCGGTCTGGCGCGAGGCCATCGCCGGCGCGAATACTGAGTGACTGAGTGCTTGAGCGCCGCGTTTTGCCTCGCGGACGGAGCGCGGATCGCTGCCCAAAAAATGGACAAACCGCGCTCCGACTCTCGGGTCACGTCAAGTCACGTCAAGCGACCATGCTTGACACGCTTGCCAAATTCCGTACACGCTTTTCGACTTCCTTGTCCGGGTGCGCTGGCCTTTCGTAGTTCTTGACGAGCCCTCAATGATTTGTTCGGCGTGCGTTGACGTCTTAATCGCTTCGTTCGATTTTGCGTAAGAAGGGTTATGTCCCATTTCCCAGATCGCGGCGCGCGTTTGCTCCGCAACCGTCATGTCTTTCGGATACTTTCCAAAATGGTTTCGGATCGCTGCGGATCGTTCGGGATCCCACTGAACGATGCCCTGCGAATTATGCTTCACGTCCCAATGGGAGTCACGGGGGTTCCCAAGAAACTTGCCCATCATGTTCGCAACTAGAGCCTTCGCCGCAACGTCGCTCAATCCTCCATCAATCGCCGCCTTATAAGCCTCTTGCACGTTGTGCGCGAGCGATTTACGTGAAGTCATTGGTCTCTCCTCTTCAGTTTTTCCTAAGTGTAGGAAGGTTAGTCCTTCCCTGTCGAAAGCAGCTTCGACAGCAAGAACGTAGCCCGCCGATGCAAGGCTTGTCATTCCGACACTCGTCAGTTTGGCGAGCGACTTATGCCGGGTAGCCAGGATCCGACATGTGTCGGGGCAGTTGATCTCGTTGCTTTAGGAGTGGAAGGAAAATTCAAATTTTCTCCTCGACGCGCCCACTGAAGCTGCCTGGTAATGGGACTTGAACCGCGTGCTGTAAATTGCTCCTTAGAGCACGCTTATCCACCTTTCGGTCGCGTTCGAAGGCGCGGGCAAAGAGGGAGGTGAAACGAGCGATGGGGCCCCATGGCGGCGCCAACGAACGCAACGAAATAGGGAATGAAGTAACTGTTAACGTAAACCGATTGCGAGAGAGAGGAGCTTCAAATCGACATGGGCGCGCCGCCCGCGCTGACCTTGCGCAATGTGCAGTTCGGCGCCGGCCAAAGTGATGGCGCACCTAAGCTATGTGTCGACCGGGACCGCGCTCTCCATGTTCGTGCCGGACGACATCTGGGTGACCGCGAACTTCAAGGAGACGCAGCTCGACCACATGCGGCCCGGGCAGCCGGTGACGATCGAGATCGACGCCTATCCGGACCGCGACTTCCACGGCCATGTCGCCAGCGTCCAGCCCGGCTCCGGCACGGCCTTCTCGCTGCTGCCGGCCGAGAACGCCACCGGCAATTACGTCAAGATCGTCCAGCGCGTGCCGGTCAAGATCGTCATCGACAATCCGCCGACCGATGTCGCGCTCGGCCCGGGCATGTCGGTGGATCCCGACCGTGCGGGTCGATCCCGCGCCGTCTCTCTATGAGCGGCTCGAGGGGTGGTTCTCGAGGCTGCGCAAGGGACGCGCATGAGCGCGACGACGGAGTCGGCTGCGCCTGCGAGCGGCAGCGCGGCGCGGCACCAACCCTTGGCTCATCGCCGTCCTGGTCGCGCTCGCGGCCTTCATGGAGGTGCTCGACACCACCATCGCCAACGTGGTGCTGCCCTATATCGCCGGCGGCATGGGCGTGAGCGACGACGAGGCGTCCTGGGTGGTGACGACCTATCTGGTCGCCAACGCCGTGAGCCTGACGGCGAGCCCTTCCTCGCCCGGAGGCTCGGCCGCAAGACCTTCTTCCTGACCTGCCTGGCGCTGTTCACCGCTGAGCTCGGTGCTCTGCGCCGAGGCCTGGAATCTCGACTCGCTCCTGCTGTTCCGCCTCCTGCAAGGCCTCGCGCGGCGGCGGCATGGTGCCGGTCTCGCAGTCGATCCTGGCGGATTCCTTCCCGCCGCAGAAGCGCGGCCAGGCTTTCGCCCTGTTCGGCGTCGCGGTGGTCGTGGCGCCGGTGGTCGGGCCGACGCTCGGCGGCTGGCTCGCCGACAATTATCTCCTGGCGCTGGTGCTTCTCTGATCAACGGCCCGGTCGGCCTCTCGCGATGGCGCTGATCGCGCTGATCCTGCGCGAGTCCGCGGCCGCCGTCGCGGAGCGCAGGACTGGCGCAGCAGGGCGGCCGGTTCGACCTCGTCGGCTTCGTGCTGGTCGCGACCTTCCTCGGCGCGCTCGAGATCGTGCTCGACCGCGGGCTCGAGGACGACTGGTTCGGCTCGAATTTCATCGTCGGGGCCGCGGTCGTCTGCGCGCTCGCGTTCGTGCTGATGATCCCGTGGGAGATGACGCCGCCGCGACCCGATGATCGACGTCCGCATGGTGGCGACGCGCCAGTTCGGCGCCTGCTTCGTGGTGATGCTGGCGACCGGCGCCATCCTCTTCGCGACCACCCAGTTCCTGCCGCAGCTGGTGCAGCAGGATTTCGGCTACACGGCCACCTGGGCCGGCCTCGTGCTTTCGCCGGGCGGCCTCGTCACCATGGTGATGATGTTCGTCGTCGGCCGCCTGTCGGCCAAGGTCCAGCCCAAATATCTGATCATGGCCGGGGCGATCCTCATCGCGCTCTCCATGTACGACCTGACCAATGTCTACGGCGATCTCGGCTTCTGGTTCTTCGCCGCGTTCGCGCATGCTGCTCGGCGTCGGGCTGCCGCTGATCTTCATCCCGATCATGGCCGCGTCCTACGACGGGATTCCGCCCGACAAGACCGACATGGCCTCGGCGCTCGATCAACGCGGCGCGCAATACCGGCGGCTCGATCGGCATCTCGCTCGCCTCCAACGTGCTCGGCGCATCGCGAGCAGTTCCATCAGAGCCGGCTCGTCGAGCACGCGATCCCGTCGAGCATCCAGTATCAGCACACGCTGCAGCAGGTGACGCAGCTATTTCGTCGCCCATGGCAGCTCGCTCGCTCAGGCGCAGCACCAGGCCATCGCCTGGATCGGCCAGCAGATCGTGCTCCAGGCGTCGTTCCTGGCCTATTCGGATGTCTTCTGGGTCCTGATGCTGGTCGCGCTCGGGGCCGCGCCGCTCGCGCTGACGCTGCGCAAGGTGAAGCTCGGCGGCGCCGCCCCGGCGGCGCACTGAGGAGGCTGTCCCGTCCGCCGCGTCTGACCGCGCCGGCCACTCAACGGACGGCGCATAAAGGAGCGAGATATCCCTGTTTTCGGCCGAACAGGGAGCTTTGGCTCCCTGATACGCCGAAATAACTCCCTGTTCGGCCGCGCAGGGAGTTTTGTCGTAAAGGTCTAAAATCATTGTGCTTTTCTGGACGGTTTTTGGCCGAATCGGCCGAAATGGGAACCCCCTATTTCCCCTTTACCAGGGAGTTCGGCCGCGCTCGGAGGCCTCCGGCTGAGGGGGGGGTCAAGTTCATGAAGATTCAATACTGAGCAATCCTCGGGTCGGAGTTTCGTATTCTGTCGCTACCGCTGCGCCGTCAGCCATCCGAGCAGGCGCTGGTTCACCAGACGCGGGCTTTCGATGTGCGGCAGGTGAGCGGCGTCCGGAAGGATGAAGCTTTCCGCGCCGAAGCGCCCGAGGCGGGCCGGATCGAGCGGGATGATGGCGTCCGCTGCGCCCCAGACCGCGATGCGGGGGAGCGACGAACGGGCGACGGCCTGGAAGGACGGTTCGATAACCGGGTCGATGCGTCGAAGCTCGTTCGCGATCACGATCAGCCCCTCGCGGGCGCCAGGGGCCTCGAGCTGTTCCAACGCCCTTGTGGCCATTTGCCGGCTAACGAGGCGGGGACGCGTCACGAGACGTCGCAGCAAGGCCTCCATCGCCTCGGCGGACGCGCATTTCGGGTAGTCGGACAGAAAGCGCTCGTCCACAGCCCGCCCGAGACCGGCGCCGGCGATCAGCGCAAGCGATCGGACAAGATCCGGCCGGGCGGCGGCGAGCGTGACCGCGACCGCGGCGCCGAGGGAATGGGCGACGACGTGAGCCGGGCCGATCTCCGAACCTTCGATCGCCTTTTCCACGGCGCCGGCGAGGTCGTCCAGGTGGCCGGGCCCCGTCAACGGCGTTTGTCCGTGACCGGGAAGATCGAGAGCGTAGACCCGCCCCGCAGCGGCAAGCGCCTGCTGGTTGACGAGCCAGCTCAGGCGATCGGCGCCGAAGCCGTGAAGAAGGAGAATGGCGGGACCGTCCTGCCCCGCCACGGCGAAGACCGCAGGGACGGTCGGCGAGGCCGCGCTCACTGGGTCTCGATGACGCCGAGAACCGCGCCGACAGACGCGATCTCCTCCGCCTCCACCAGGATCGCCTTCAGGATTCCCGCCGCCGGCGCCTCGAGCTCGAAAGTGACCTTCGGCGTCGTGATCACGGCGATCTGCTCATCCTTTTCGATCCTGTCGCCGGGCTTCTTGAGCCAGGCGTCGATCTGCGCTTCTTCGATCTCGTTGCCGAGCTGCGGCATCACGATGTCGACGTCCATCCCGCGTGGTCCTCCTTTGCTCTATCCGTAATCGGGGCAAATCGGCGGTCGCGCCCGTTTGTAGGGCGCGCTCGCTGAGCGCGCCGGCGGGGTCGCCGACCCCGCCCTACAAGGGCGCCCGGAGATTTGCGCGAAATTACCGCTCTCCGTCACAGGCCTCCTCGGGCGAGGTCCAGATCGTTCCAGCGCCTCACGCCGCGCCTTTCGCGTTTGCGGTCCGGGAACAGCTCCAGGATGATGATATCGACGATGTCGTGCGCCTGGGGAAAGTAGGTCGATTCCATGTCGGCCCCGGGAACGATCCAGTTCGGCGAGCCGATGACCCTCGGCGGCGCCTTCAGATCGCCAAATCCGAAACGCGCCACGTTGGCCGAGAGCGTCATCGCAAAACTTCCCCGCTCGCAGGCCTCCGTCACGATGGTGAGCCGCCCGGTCTTGCGCACCGACGCGAGGACCGGATCGTAGTTGAACGGCACGAGGCAGCGCGCGTCGATGATTTCGGCCGCGATGCCGTAAGCCTGCTCGAGCTCCGCGGCCGCGTCCATCGCCGGGTAGAGCGTCGGACCGATCGCGAGGATGGTGACGTCTTCGCCGGCGCGCTTCACGTCCGGCTCGCCGGCTGGAATACGATAGTAATCCTCGGGCACGCCGCCGGCGTGGAAGAGTTCCGGAGTGTCGTAGAGGCGCTGGCTTTCGAAAAAGACCACCGGGTCTTCGCTCGACAGAGCCGTCGCCATGAGGCCCTTCGCGTCGTAGGGCGTCGCGGGGTAGAAGACCTTGAGGCCAGGAATATGCGTGACCAGAGACGTCCAATCCTGCGAATGCTGGGCGCCGTATTTGCTGCCAACCGAACAGCGCAAGACCACCGGAACCTTGAGCGCGCCGCCGGACATGGCCTGCCACTTCGCCATCTGGTTGAAGATCTCGTCGCCCGCGCGGCCGATGAAATCCGCATACATCAGCTCGATCAGCGCTCGGCCGCCTTCGAGCGCATAGCCGACCGCCGTCGCGACGATCGCGGCCTCGGAGATCGGCGCGTTGAACAGCCGATGATAGGGCAAAAGGTCGGAAAGGCCGCGGTAGACCCCGAAGGCCCCTCCCCAGTCCCGGCATTCCTCGCCATAGGCGATCAGACGCTCGTCGTTCAGCATATGATGGAGGATGGCCTCGAAAAGGCCGTCGCGCACCGTGATGGCGCGCATCGTCGAGAGCCTGGCGCCCGACTCCGACAGGCCGAAGCGGCTTTTTTTCGCGTTCTGAACGATCCTCGAGTTGGTGGCGGGATCAGTCGCCGTCGAAGCGGGTCCTGATGGAACCGGGATTTCCGCGTTCGAAAACATCAGTCGCCCGATGAGATCGGGGCGTCCCTTCACGTCGACGTTCGGGGCGATCGCCGGGTCTGCCGCGGCCTTGAGGACGCGCCGAATGGTCTCCCCGACTTCGGCCTGCATCGCCTCGAGGGCCGCGCTCGAAATGACGCCCGCCGCCGATAAGGTTTTGCCGAACGAGCCGACCGGATCGTAGGCCGACCAGCGCTCGATTTCCTCCTTCGTCCGGTAGGCGTTGGCGTCCGTGGTCGAGTGGCCCGTGCTCCGATAACATTCGACGTCCAGGAGCGCCGGCCCCTCGCCGGCGAGAAGCAAGGCCCGCTTGCGGGCGACGGCGTCCGCGACGGCGAGGGGATTGGTGCCGTCGACCGTCTCGGCGTGCATCGCCTCCACGTTCACCGCCGCGGCGATGCGGGACAGGCGGTCCCACCCCATGGTTTCGCCGATGGTCTGGCCGCCCATGGCGTAGAAGTTGTTGTTGAAGAAGAAGAGCACCGGCAGGCCCCCCTTCCGGGCGTCCCAAAGCGTGCAACACTGCGCCATCGCCGCGAAATTCATCGCCTCCCACACAGGGCCGCAGCCGGTCGATCCGTCGCCGATGTTGGCGACCGCCACGCCCTCGCCGCGCAGAATCTTCTTGGCAAGCGCCGCTCCCGTGGCGATGCCGGCCGACGCGCCGACGATCGCGTTGTTGGGGTATGCGCCGAAGGGCGTGAAAAACGCGTGCATCGAGCCGCCCATGCCGCCGTTGAATCCGTTTGCGCGCATGAAGATTTCCGCCAGCAGGCCGAACAGCAGAAAGGCCTCCGCGACTTCGGTCTTGCTTTGCCCGCCGATGTGGCGCTCGACCGTCCTTAAGAGCGAGCCGTTGCGAAAACCCTCCATCACGCGCAAGAGCTCGGCCTCGGGCGCCTTGTGGATCGCCGAAAGCCCCTTGGCGATGAACTCGCCGTGGCTGCGGTGATTGCCGAAGATGTGGTCGCGGGGCTCGAGTGCGAGCGCCGCGCCGACCGCCGCCCCTTCCTGGCCGATCGAAAGATGCGCGGGACCTTTGTAATTGTGGGCGACGCCCGAATAGGCGCCGGTCGCCTTGAGGGAGGCGAGCATGCTCTCGAAAGCGCGGATGACCATCATGTGACGCAGCGCCTCGACAAGGGCGGCGTCGCCGCGGGCCGCTCTCTCCTGCGAGAGCGGCGTCCGATAGGCGCAAACGGGAATTTCTGGGAAGGCGAGTTTCGACGGGCTGCGCAGAGCGTCGGGGTCGACGAAAAGGGCCTTGGGCATGCGGGACGTTACCTGGACTCGGAAACCTGGAGCAGATGGCGGCTTTTCCTCCAACGATCGGTCCAAGTCAATGACATTTGTTCCATAGAATGATACAAATGTTCCCAACCCAGCCCCGACGGGCGGCGCCGTGTCGCCCCCCAAGCCGTGTCGCCCTCAAAAGTGGACCTCTTGCGCCGGAGAGATCCCTTGCTCCTCAACCGGACAGATCGCCGGGCGCCTGCACGAAGGTCGCTTTCTCCTGTAGCTTTCTCCTTGCAACGGCGGGCGAGCTGCTCTATATGGCGCTCAACAAACGTCTCATAGCTCTTCATCGCTTCCGATGAAGGGAGTGTTTGAGAGTGGGCCCGGGCCGGGACCCGCTCTTTTTGTTTCTGAAAGCTCGATGGCCACAACTTTGCCCTTCCATCTTGGCGCCCCTGTCGAAGGGCTGGACGAGCCGCGTCTGATCGAGGACGCCGGGCAGGCCTGGCGGATCGCGCGCATCGCCGAGCCGGTCCTTCTCGACCTCGGGTTCAGGCTGGTTCGAGCGAAAATATCCGCAGCCTCGGGAATGACGGTGCAGATCATGGCCGAGCGACCCGACGGCGTGATGACGATCGACGATTGCGAACGCGCCAGCATGGCGCTCTCGCCGGTGTTCGACGTCGAAGAGATCATGTCGCAGGCTTGGCGTCTCGAAATTTCGTCGCCCGGCATCGACCGCCCGCTGGTGCGCCGGTCGGACTTCGAGCGCGCCCTTGGACACGAGGCGCGCATCGAGATGGCGGCGGCGATCAACGGCCGCAAGCGCTTCCGCGGCCGGATCGAGGCGGTCCCATCCGGCCCCGACGGTCCGGCGGCGCGTCTTGTCGTCATCGCCGACGACAAAAGCGAGAGCCGCGTCGACCTGCCGATCCGCGCCATGGCCGACGCGCGACTCGTCTTGACCGAAGACTTGATTCGCGCCGCATTGAGACGGGAAAAAGCGGCGCTGAAGGAGGCCAGGCGGCGCACGCGCCCTCGCCTCAAGCCGAGCGCGAAGCCCGAGCCGGATTTGAACGGCGAAGCCGCAGCCCGCGGCCCGGCGTCCGGGTTGGCCGGGCGTGACGAAGGAGACCCCAATGGCCGTTAGCGCCAACAAACTCGAACTCTTGCAGATCGTCGACGCCGTCGCGCGAGAGAAATCGATCGACCGTGCGATCGTCCTCGCCTCGATGGAAGACGCCATGCAAAAGGCGGCGCGGTCGCGCTACGGTCAGGAGACCGAGGTCCGGGCGGATATCAATCCGAAGACCGGCGAAATCCGCTTCTCGCGGCTGTTGCTGGTGGTCAATGAGGTAGAGAACGACGCCACTCAGATCACTTTGGCCGACGCGCAGAAAAAGAACCCGTCGGCGCAGCTCGGCGACTGGATTTCCAAATCGCTGCCTCCGTTCGACTACGGCCGCATTCCGGCGCAGGCCTCGAAGCAGGTGTTGGTGCAGAAGATCCGCGAGGCCGAGCGCGACAAGCAATACGAGGTGTTCAAGGATAGGATCGGCGAGATCATCAACGGTCAGGTGAAGCGGGTCGAGTACGGCAATGTCGTGGTCGACCTCGGCGGCGCCGGCGGAGAGGCGGTCGTACGGCGCGACGAATTGATCCCGCGCGAGATGTTCCGCCCGGGCGACCGTATCCGCGCCTATGTCTACGATGTTCGCCGCGAAGCCCGCGGACCGCAGATTTTCCTTTCCCGCACCCATCCGCAATTCACCGCCAAGCTGTTCGCCCAGGAGGTGCCGGAGATTTACGACGGCATCGTCGAGGTGAAGTCGGTGGCCCGGGACCCCGGCTCCCGCGCCAAGATCGCCGTGACGTCGAACGATTCCTCGATCGATCCGGTCGGCGCCTGCGTCGGCATGCGCGGCTCGCGCGTGCAGGCGGTCGTCAACGAACTCCAGGGAGAGAAGATCGACATCATCCCGTGGTCGCCGGACGCAGCCACGTTCATCGTCAACGCGCTGCAGCCGGCCGAGGTGATGAAAGTGGTGCTCGACGAAGACTCGACCCGCATCGAGGTCGTCGTGCCTGACGATCAGCTTTCGCTCGCGATCGGCCGCCGCGGACAGAATGTGCGCCTCGCTTCGCAGCTGACCGGTTGGGATATCGACATCCTGACCGAGGCCGAGGAATCCGAACGGCGCCAGAAGGAATTCGCCGAACGGACGAGCGTCTTCATGGAGGCGCTCGACGTCGACGAGACGGTGGCGCAGCTCCTTGCGTCGGAGGGCTTCCGCAGCGTCGAGGAAATCGCGTACGTCGAACTGCGCGAGCTCGCTTCGATCGAAGGCTTCGACGACGAGACGGCGGCCGAGATCCAATCGCGCGCCTCGGCGCATCTCGCCCAGATCGAGGCGGAATTCGACGAACAGCGCAAGGCGCTCGGCGTCGCCGACGAGCTGAAGGAGATCGAGGGCCTGACCGCGCAAATGCTGGTGAAGCTCGGCGAAAACGGGGTCAGGTCGCTCGAGGACCTCGCCGACTGCGCAAGCGACGATCTGGTCGGATGGGTCGAGCGGAGCGATAGCGGCGAGACGACGAAGCCGGGCTTCCTCAGCAGCTTCGGCGTGACGCGGGCGCAAGCCGACGCGATGATACTGGACGCACGCGTGCGAGCGGGCTGGATCGAGGCTCCTGAGCCTACGGTCGAGCCCGCCGAAGGCGAGCCACACTCGCCGGAGTAGGAAGGAACCGGTTGCGGACGAAGACCCACGGCAAGGACAGCGAGTCGGAGCGGACCTGCATCGTTTCGGGCGCCAAAGGCGCCCCGGAGACGATGTTGCGTTTTGCGCTCGCCGCCGACGGCTCGGTCGTTCCCGACATCCGCTGCAAGTTGCCGGGCCGGGGCGCGTGGACGCGACTGAGCTCGGAGGCGGTGCGTCGCGCGGCGGACAAGCAGGCTTTCTCGCGCGCCTTCCGCGCGAGGGCCGAGGCCTCTGCGGCGCTGTCGGACACCGTCGACGCGCTGCTCGAGCGCGATGCGCTGCAGTCTCTGTCGATGGCCAACAAGGCAGGGCTGGTCGTCGCCGGGGGGTTCAAGGTCAATTCGGCGATCGAGAACGGGAACGTGGCCGCCATGGTTCAGGCGCGCGATGGGGCTTCGGACGGCGCGCGCAAACGCGCCCAGGCCCTTAAGGCAAAATTCGGCGAGGCCGCAGGAACAATCCCGTGGATCTGTCTTTTCTCGTCGAGCCAATTGGGTTTGGCGTTGGGGAAGGCAAATGTGATACATGCTGCGCTCAAATTCGGCGCGGCGACTTCGGCCTTTCTCGCAAGGGCGGACCGTCTGCGCCGTTATCGCGCGGTCGAGACGGACCCGACTCTAACGATGGACAGCGGCGGCGCGCCGGCCCGCGGCGTTGACATGCTTGGCCGGCTGGACAGATTGGCTGAAGGGCCGAGCGAGTAGGAATAGGCATGAACGAAACGAGCAACACCGACAAGCCGGCCGGCGCCCCCTCGCCGAAAGCGACCTTGCATCTCAAGCGCCCGGTCGAGCAGGGGACTGTTCGGCAAAGCTTCTCGCACGGGCGCAGCAAGGCCGTCCTCGTCGAGAAGGTGAAGCGTCGCGTGCTCGGCCCTGGCGAGTCCGCTCCCGCCGCATCCGGGACGCCCGCCCCCGCCGCCAAACCGACCATCACAATCCCGCCAAGGGGGCCGACCACGGCCGCTCCGGCGAAACCGACCGCGCCGCCGCCGCCCAAGACCGGCGTGGTCCTGCCGACGCTGACCAGCGAGCAGCGCGAGGCCCGGGCGCGGGCGCTTCTCGAAGCGCGGGCGCGCGAGGAGGAGGACCGGCGGCGCCAGGAGGCCGACGCCGAGGCTCGTCGCGAGCGCGAGGCGCGCGAGCGGGCCGAACGGGAGGCGGCCGAGGCGCGGAAGCGCGAGGAGGAACTACGCCGGGCGCAGGAGGCCAATTTCAAGCGCCAGTCGGAAGAGGAGGCGCGCCGCCGCCTCGCCGGGGGAGAACCTGCGCCATCGCCTTCCATTCCGCGCAAGCCACTGGCGGTTGGCGTCGCGGCGTCTTCTGCCGTGGCGCTCAAGGGCGGCGAAGAGGAGCCGCGCGTCGCGCGACGACCGCTTGGACCTATGCTGCCGCAGAAAGTTCTGACGCCGACGCCGCGTCCTGCGCGGAGCGGCGAGCAGCGTAACCGCGGCAGGCTCACGGTCGCCAACGCGACGGCGATCGAGGAGGAGCGGACCCGTTCGGTCGCCTCGTTCCGCCGCCGCACGCAGCGCCTGAAGACCATGGGCGCACAAGACCACAAGGAGAAGATTTCGCGCGAAATCGTGCTGCCTGAGGCGATCACCATCCAGGACCTCGCCAGCCGCATGTCCGAGCGCGCCGTCGACGTGATCAAGCTCCTGATGCGTCAGGGCCGCATGGTGACGCTGACCGACGTCCTCGACGCCGATACGGCGGAACTGATCGCCGAGGAGATGGGCCATTCCGTCAAGCGGGTCGCCGAATCCGACGTCGAGGAGGGGCTGTTCGACCGCCCCGATGAGGAGGAGGCGGCGGTTCCGCGTCCGCCTATCGTCACCATCATGGGCCATGTCGACCACGGCAAGACGTCGCTGCTCGACGCCATCCGGCACGCCAATGTCGTCGCGGGCGAGGCCGGCGGCATCACCCAGCATATCGGCGCCTATCAGGTCGTCGCTCCGGGCGGCGAGACGATCACCTTCATTGACACGCCGGGTCATGCCGCATTCACCGCGATGCGCGCCCGCGGCGCCAAGGTGACGGACATCGTCGTCCTGGTCGTCGCGGCGGACGACGGCGTCATGCCTCAGACGATCGAAGCGATCCGCCACGCCAAGGCGGCCAAGGCCCCGATCATCGTCGCCATCAACAAGATCGACAAGCCGGACGCGAATCCTCAGCGCGTCATGCAGGAACTCCTGCAGCACGACGTGCAGGTCGAGGCGTTCGGCGGCGACGCGCTGGCGGTGGAAGTTTCAGCGACCAAACAGATCAATCTGGACAAGCTGCTCGAGGCGATCGCGTTGCAGGCGGAGCTTCTGGATCTCGTCGCCGACCCGGACCGCAGCGCGGAAGGGACAGTCATCGAGGCCCAACTCGACCGGGGCCGAGGGCCGGTCGCGACCGTTCTCGTTCAACGCGGCACGCTGCGTGTCGGCCAATTGGTCGTGGCCGGCTCCCACTGGGGCCGCGTGCGGGCCCTCCTCAACGACAAGGGCCAGGCCGTTCAGATGGCCAGCCCGTCGACCCCGGTCGAGGTTCTCGGCTTCGACGGCGCGCCGGAAGCGGGGGACCGTGTCGCAGTCGTCGAAACGGAATCGCGCGCACGCGAAATCACCGAGTACCGCGAGCGCCAGAGGCGCGAGAAGGCAGCTGCGCGCGCGACCGGCGGTGCGCACTTCCCTGTCGGA
Organism: uncultured Alphaproteobacteria bacterium; assembly: GCA_963819255.1. Lineage (GTDB taxonomy): Bacteria > Pseudomonadota > Alphaproteobacteria > Rhizobiales > Beijerinckiaceae > Roseiarcus. Next base: position 135,228 of record CAWFVS010000039.1, on the reverse strand, counting down.
TATGATGAGCAACCTCAAGGCCGCGGGCCGGAAGGAGCTGCCGATCATCGTGAAGGGCGACGTGCAAGGCTCGGTCGAGGCGATCACCGCCGCGGTCGAGAAGCTCGGCAACGACGAAGTCGTGGCGCGCGTCATCTATGGCGGGGTCGGCGGCGTGACCAAATCAGACGTGACGCTGGCGGAGGCCTCGAAGGCCGTCATCGTCGGCTTCAACGTGCGCGCCCACAAGGAGGCTCGCGATCTTGCCGAACACGCGGGCATCGAGATCCGTTACTACAACATCATCTACAACCTCGTTGACGACATAAAGGCGGCGCTATCCGGCATGCTGTCGCCGACTTCTGCGTGAGACGATGCTCGGCAACGCGCAGATCCTCGAGATCTTCCATATCTCCAAGGTCGGCGCCGTCGCGGGATGCCGGGTGACCGACGGCGTCGTGCAGCGCGGCTCGCATGTCCGATTGATCCGCGACAACGTCGTGGTGCACGAGGGCAAACTCTCGACGCTCAAGCGCTTCAAGGACGAGGTCGGGCAAGTGCAGGCCGGCCAGGAATGCGGCATGGCGTTCGAGAATTATCAGGACATGCGCCTCGGCGACGTCATCGAGTGCTACAACGTCGAGGAAATCCGCCGAACTCTGTGACGCGGCGGGCCGGACGGCAGACATGAGAGCCAACGTGACCCGCGCCGCCGAGGGTTTCGACCGCCGTTCCTTCACGGTGGCCGAGGTCCTGCGCATGCAGGACGCCGGCATCATCTCGGACGACGAGAATTTCGAGCTGATCGAAGGCGAGATCGTTCCGATGCAGGCGAAGACCCATGTTCACGAGCTGATCAAGTCGGCGCTGAACATGGCGATCGTCCGGGCGCTGCCTGAGCGGCTTTGGCTCGGCGTCGAGACCACGATCTATCTGAGCGCCAATACTTTTGTTGAGCCAGATTTGGTCGTCTATCCAAAGGGCATCAAGCTCGAGGAGGTCAAGGGCTCGGACATCCTGCTCGCGATCGAGGTCGCGCTGACGAGCCTCGATTACGATCGGGGCCTCAAGGCGCGCCTCTATGCACGCTACAGGGTCAACGAGCTGTGGGTCATCGACGCCGCCCGGCGACTGACCTTTGTCCACAGCCGCCCCGAGGGAGAGGGCTGGCGCTCGATCGTCGAGCGCGGGCCCGACGCGGTGCTGACCTTCGCCGCGCTGCCGGGCTTTTCGGCCCAGCTGGGGTCGATCTGAACAGCATTTGCACATCTGAAGAGGCAATTGTCGCCTAAATCCTTCAAGCGCGCCCGAGCGCCAGGTCAGAACCCGATGTCGCGTCCATCCTCGAGATTCCGTGCTCCCACCCACCGCATCGAGCGGGTGGGCGAACTCGTTCGGCATGCGCTCTCCGAGATTCTGGCGCGCGGCGAAGTGCTCGACGCCGAGGTCAGCCGTCGTCCGGTGACTGTTCCTGCAGTCCGCATGTCGTCCGATCTCAAACTCGCGACCGTCTCGATCATGCCGCTCGGCGGCGAGCAGGCGTCGGCGACCCTCGAGGCTCTGAACCGACACAAGAAAGAATTGCGCACCCTGATTGCGCATCGGATCAATCTCAAATTTGCGCCGGATCTGCGCTTCGCGCTCGACCCGAGCTTCGACGCCCAGGCGCGCATCGAGGCGATCTTGAAATCGCCGGAGGTGGCGCGAGACCTCGGACCGAGCGGGGGAGACGAGGGATGACCGGCGAACCGATCGAGCGTACGCCGGCTGGCCCTGGCGAGACGGGCTCGCGCGGCCGGAGGTCGCAGAAGAGGTCGAACTCGGGCCGAGGTCAACGGCTGGGTCAATCTCGACAAGACCGTCGGCGTCACGTCGACTCAAGCGGTCGGGCGGCTCAAGTTCCTCTTCAACGCCAGGAAAGCGGGGCATGCAGGGACGCTCGATCCGCTTGCGTCCGGCGTCCTGCCCATCGCGTTCGGCGAGGCGACGAAGACCGTGCCGATCGTCCAGGAGGGAACGAAGGCCTACCGCTTCCGCGTGCGCTGGGGCGAAGAAAGCGCCACCGACAACTCGGAGGGCGATATCGTCGCCCGCTCCGACAGGCGGCCGAGCGCCTCCGAGATCGCGGCCCTTCTCCCGCAGTTCGTCGGCCTCATCGAGCAGACGCCACCCGCCTATTCCGCCATCAAGATCGACGGGGCACGCGCCTACGATCTCGCCCGCGACGGCGAAAGCTTTTCGATCGCCGCGCGCGCCGTTCGGGTCTACCAACTCGACCTCGTCTCGGCCGAGCCTGAGTCCACGGTGCTGGAGGCGGAGTGTGGGAAGGGCGCCTACATCCGGGCGATCGCCCGCGATCTCGGCCGCGCGCTTGGATGTTACGGCCACGTGATCGAACTGAGGCGCACGCGCGTTGGCCCGTTCTCGGCGGATGAGGCGATTCCGCTCGACCGCCTGCCGGACGACGCCGATCTGATGGCGCGCGCCATGCTGCCGCTTGAGGCGGGCCTCGCCGAGCTCCCGTTCATCTCCGTCGATCGCAACGGCGCGGCGATTTTGCGACGCGGGCAGCCTCTCCTGTTGCGCGGCTCGACACCGACGGCGGGCCCGGCCTGGGCCGCCTGCTTCGGAACCCCAGTTGCCTTGGGCGTGATCCGGGACGGCTATTTCGTCTCGACCCGCGTGTTCAACGCGAAGCCCTAAGCTCATTTCCAGGCGTCGAACGCCTTTTCCAACATCGCTTCGCCGTCCTCCGACTTCTGGAACACGAGCTTGGCGATCCGGTTGTCGTTGAGCAGCAACGGGAAGTCGAACCACGCGTCCGTCTTCATTAGATCGACGTTGTGGGCGAGGTCCTGATCGCTCTTGGCGAGAGCGACGAGGAAGTACTCGTCGCTGATCTTGACCTTGGCGCCGTTCAGCTGCTCTTCCGCGGTCGACTCGAGCTTACGCATCTCCGGCAAGCCGACGTCCTTGAAGCCGGCGATCGGCGCGCCATCGGCGAACGTGAACTTGAGGTCGATCGGTGTGGGTCGCCTCCAGGGTCGGATCGGTATTCTTCCGCAGGATCATGGTGGCGTGCATTTTGAGGTCCGGAATGTCGGCCTCCGCCTTCACCGCGACGGATGCCGGCTGTCCCGGCGACGCCGGGATCGTCGACCACACGGTCGAGCCCAGGTTGACCACCGGCTTCTGCGGATTGTCCGGCGAGGCGATCAGCATGGCCGCCCTGCCCGCCGGCGGGAGCTGGGCGGGGTTTTGCGTTTCCGGCGCCGAGGCGGCCGGTTCCGTCTGGCGCGCCCTGCCCCCCTTGCGGTTCGCCGGCCGCGGGAGCGGAAGCGCTGGCTTGGCCGCGTCGACGGGCAAGGGTTGGACGCGTTCGGCGACCTTGGCTGGGCTCTGCGCCGGCTCCTGCTGAGCCTCGCGCGGCGGGGCGATAGCGAGGTCCTGTGGCTTCTGGCGCATGAGGATCGCCGCCGCGGCTATGGACAGGACGACGCCGAGCACGGCGGCCAGCGCGAGCCAAGGCCACGACCGGCGCTTTTCCGCCTCGACCGTGGGCGCGAACGGGCGCTGCGCCTCCGACTCGAGCTTCGGCGGCGGGCCGCGCTCGACGTCGACCGTCGCCGTCGGCGCGACACCCGCCGCCTCGGCGTCGTCGGCGACGCTCGCGAGCACCGGCGGAGCGCCGGGACTCTCGGCTTGGTCGACCCGCACGCTGGGCGCAAGTTTGGCGAAATCGGCTGGACTCGATGTCCCGCTGCCGGCCTTGGCGACGGTCACCGGCGGAGCGGCGCGGGCGCTTGCCCGAGCGTCCGGAAGCGGAGCGACCCGTACCGAGGGGACCTTGGTTCCACCCGGCGAGCCAAGAGGAGCGGCCGGCACGCGGGACGAGGCAGGCGCGGCCGCCGGTCTGACGGCCGACCTGGCGGTTGGCGGAGGCCCGGACGGCGCGGGCGGACGGACCGCCGCCGTGGGCCGCGGCTGAGTCTGCGCGCCAGCTCCTGCCGACGCGACAGGGACAGCCGGGGGCGCGGCGCGGGCCGGGCTCTCCGCCGGCTTCGGCGCAGGCGGCCCGGCCGCGCGGTTCGGCGCGGACGGCTGCGGCGAGGCCGAGCCGGTCTCGGGGGCCGCCTCAGGCAGGGCGTCCGTCGCCTCGAATTGCTGCTCGACCTGCGCGATCGCCTTGTCGAGCGCCCGCTCCTCCCGCTCGATGTCGCTGTCGGGCAGCGGCGGGCGCAGCGACCTGAGCTGCGTCACCAGCGCCGCGCGCGCGCGGTCATAGATCGCCTGACGCGCCGCAGCCACGCTCGCGTTCGGAAGATTGTCGACGGCGCGGTTGAGCAGCGATTGATAATCAGCCATTCGGAATGCGCCCGCTCTCCGACTCTCAATCCCGGAATGGGTCGTGCACGAGGATCGTGTCGTCACGCTCGGGACTGGTCGACAACAGGGCGACCGGAACGCCAACCAACTCTTCGATCCTTCGCACGTATTTTATCGCCTGCGCCGGAAGATCGGCCCACGAACGCGCCTTGCTGGTGACGCCCTTCCACCCTTCGATCGTTTCGTAGACGGGTTCGATCCGCGCCTGCGCAGACTGGGAGGCCGGCAAATAGTCGATCTCCTTGCCGTCCAGCCGGTAGCTGGTTGCGACTTTGATCTCTTCGAAGCCATCGAGGATGTCAAGCTTCGTCAAGGCGAGGCCGTCAATTCCGCAGGTGCGCGCCGCTTGTCTGGCGAGCGCCGCGTCGAACCAGCCGCACCGGCGGCGGCGGCCTGTGTTGGTGCCGAACTCCCTGCCGCGGTCACCGATCAGCCGGCCGGTCTCGTCCTCGAGCTCGGTCGGGAAGGGGCCGGCGCCGACGCGCGTCACGTAGGCCTTGGCGATGCCAAGCACGTAGCCGATGGCGCTGGGGCCGAGGCCGGACCCGATCGCCGCATTGGCCGCCACCGTATTGGAGGACGTGACGAATGGATAGGTCCCGTGATCGACGTCGAGAAGCGCTCCCTGCGCGCCCTCGAACAGGATGCGCTTGCCGGCCCGCCGCTCGCGATCGAGAAGCTCGAAAGTCGGCGCCATAAAGGGCAGGACCCTTGGCGCGACGGCGAGAAGCTCCTGGCGAATGGCCTCGCCGCTCGGCGGCGGCAGGCCGAGGCCGCGGCAGAGCGGGTCGTGATGGGAGAGCACGCGCTCGATCTTGTCGTTGAGCGCCTCCGGCTCGGCGAGGTCCATCAGCCGGATTGCGCGGCGTGCGACCTTGTCCTCGTAGGCCGGCCCGATGCCGCGCTTGGTGGTGCCGATCTTGGTCCCGCGCGCCGCCGCCAATTCGCGGTGGGCGTCCAGCTCGCGGTGAACGGACAGGATGAGCGGAACGTTCTCGGCGATCTTGAGATTGGCGGGCGTCACCTCGACGCCCTGCCGGCGGATGGTCTCGATCTCCTCGACGAGATGATAAGGGTCGAGCACCACGCCGTTGCCGATCACCGCGAGCTTGCCCGGGCGGACGATGCCGGCGGGGAGCAGCGCGAGCTTGAACACCTTTCCGTCGATCACCAGCGTGTGGCCGGCGTTATGACCGCCCTGGAAGCGGACGACGACGTCGGCGCCGAGCGACAGCCAGTCGACGATCTTGCCCTTCCCCTCGTCGCCCCACTGGGCGCCGACAACGACGACGTTGGCCATCGAGGACCGCTCTCCATGCTTCCCCAAAAAACGCGAAACCCCGACGCCAGCGACAACAAGCTGGAGCCGGGGCTCATTGCGAAAATGGCCTAGACGATCGGGGGAGCGGAGTAAAGGTGCAGCGGCGTCGCAGCCGGAAAACGCGCCTGTTCTTCCTGTTGAGTCGCAAAAACAGGCGGAATCCGACCCGTTTTGCGCCCGTTCGGCCTCAACGACATTTATGTTTCAATGGCTTGCGCAGAAAAGCTGACATTCGCGAAAACAGGGCCATAACAGGACCCGCAACAGGCCGGCAACAGGCGCGGAGCAGGGAAGGAAAGGCCAGACCGCGCTTCCGCGCGGTCGAGAAGCCCGCCCCGAACATGAAAATGAAGCAGGAACCTTCTGCATCGTAAGATAAAACTCGCTTTGGAGCATGATCCGAATGAGATGGAGGCGCCTGCCGTCCCCTCTCGCCGCTTTGGGGGGAAGGGAAAGCGCCCGCTGGCCACCCTGTGATCCGGGGGCGGCCATGACGGTAGGCCTGCCCGAACATTTGCCCCCCGCTCGCGACAGGAAACGAACGGCGAAAAAACGGGGTTGGCGCCGTCTTGGAACGGCCTCGGCCGATCTCCATATGCCCGGCGCGGCCGATAAGGCCCGAAGCGGAGAGTTTCCATGACCCCCGAAGAACGCCAGATGCTCGCCGGTCTTTTCGAGCGCATCAACGCGAACAGCTCTGCGCCGCGCGACGCGGAGGCCGAGTCCTTCATCAGCGACGCCGTTCGCAAGGCGCCGTTTTCGCCCTATATTCTCGCCCAGACGGCGCTGGTCCAGCAGCAAGCCCTGGAGGCGGCGGCGCACCGTATCGCCGAGCTTGAGGCGGCGGCGCATGAAGCGGCGCAGCAGCAGGGCCAGGGCGGCTTTCTAGGCAACCTTGGCCGATCGCTGTTCGGCGGCGGTGCGCCGTCGGCGCCTCCCCGCCCCGACCCCAATGCGTATCAGGGCGGCCCGCCGCCGCAACAGGGCTACGCCCCTCCACCGCAGCAGGGCTATCCGCCTCCGCCCCCGCCGCAATACGCGCGCTCCCCGGCCCGGACCATGGGGCGGCGGCGCGCCCGGCGGCGCCGAGCGGCGGCGGAGGCTTCCTCCAGAACGCGGCGGCGACGGCGGCGGGCGTCGCCGGCGGCGTCGCGCTCGGCAACCTTCTCGGCGGCCTGTTCGGCGGCCACTCGGGCGGCGGCCTGTTCGGCGGCGGCGGCCTCGGCGGCGCGGGATTGGGCGGCGGGGCCTTCCCGGCGGAAACGAGACGGTCAACATTTTCGAAGAGCCCCAGGGCGGGCGGCAACGACCCGGCCAGTTCGACCCGGGCGCGCCGGACGACGCCGGCTACATCGACGATTCGTCGTTTGACGGCGGATCGGGCGACGACGGGTCGGGCGGCGGCTTCGACGACGTCTGAGGCGCAAGAGGCGCTCGCGGAAGGTGGGCTTTGTAGCCGCGCTCGGTGAGCGCGGCCGGCGCGGTCGGCGACCGCGCCCTACAACGTCGCCGACGGCAAGGCCTTGTCGGCGCGGGCGCCGCTCAGCGGATTGGCCTCGTCCCAGCCGTAGCGCAGGGTCTCGAAGCGCATCGAGCGCAGGTCGATCATCAGGAGCCGGCCGACGAGGCCGGCGTCGCCGTCGCCGAAACCGCCGACGATCTCGCGCATCGCCTCGATGGCCATCAGCGAGCCGAGAACGCCGCCGATCGCGCCGAGCACGCCGGCTTCCGCGCAGGTCGGGATGGTTCCGGGCTCGGGCGGGTCGGGAAAAAGACAGCGGTAGGTCGGATTCGGCAGGCCGTCCGGGCCGGCCTCGTAGGGCTTCAGGGTCGTCAGCGTGCCGTCGAACTCGCCGAGCGCGGCGGTGACGAGCGGCCGGCGCTCGAAGTAGCAGGCGTCGGAGAGTGCGTAGCGCGTGGCGAAATTGTCCGAGCCGTCGAGGACGACGTCGAAGCGCCTGACGATCGTCCGCGCGCTTCGACGCGTCTAGCCGCTCGTGGATCAGCTCGACCGCTGACATGCGGGTTGATCCGCGCGATCGCCTCCGCCGCGCTCTCCGTCTTCGGCCGGCCGACGTCGCCGGTCCCGTGGATGATCTGCCGGTGGAGGTTCGAGAGCGCGACCTCATCGTCGTCGACGATCCCGAGCGTGCCTAAGCCGGCCGCGGCGAGATAGACGAGCGCCGGCGAGCCGAGGCCCCCCGCCCCGACCACCAGCGCCCTGCCGGCCTTCAGCTTATTTTGCCCGGGGCCGCCGACGCCATGCAGCACGATCTGCCGTGCATAGCGCTCGACTTCTTCGCTCGAAAGGCTCATTGCGCCAGCGAGTTTACGTGGGGGGCGGCGATCGGCGCAAATTTGGCCGATGGCCGGTGTCTCGATTTGAATTTCGGGAATGGTCCGTGAGCTGGGCCGAGCACAGCCTGCCAAAATCAACAATTCCGCGTTCATTCGTTCATTTGTCTGTCAATTTATTCGCGCCGCCCGGAACGCGGGCAGGAGCAGCGCGAGGACAACATCGGCCTCGATGGTCGGGCTCTGCTCTACGATGTCCCGGTGCATGAATTGATGCCTGATATCGTCAAGCTCGCTCAGCTAAAGAAAAAGCTGACACTCGGCAGGGCTTAGCCGCCCCGCGTTAATTCGCAGTTGAAGCTCCTTGATCGTCTTCGAGAGAGACGGAAACCAGAGTCCGCCCTTTCGTAAAAATGCTGTTGGGTCAAGTCCGAGAAGTCGCATGTTGCAGACACACTCGGCAGCGTGGTGCACGCTTAGCACTATCTGCTTGTCATGGTGCTTTCGGTTAGAACGCTCAGCCTCGCGCTCGCGCTCGCTGAAATGGTGAAGGGCATGGGTGATCGAGTCGCGACCATTCGCCCAGAGACCTGCATTATATCGTCGGTGCATTCCCTCAATTTCGCGCTGGCGGCAAACGAGGGTATCGCTGCCCCCTCCTAAAACACATCCCTTTTGGGCGCTTCTCTCAAAACCTGCAATTCTTGAGCCGTTTTCCGTGTGTACGAAATTCTTGATTTCTGCACCTCGTTGAACGTCTGCAAAGGGTCGTCTGCGACGGTAGCTGACTACCACTTTTTGGGTTGCAACAAGCGCTTCGAATGGGGGGATAGCCGGCATCCGAATACGACGCTTCGGGGGCCAAAGTTCAGCTATGTAATCTCGAACACGGCAATCTTGGCGGCGATGCCGCGCAGCGAGTGCTCCTTGGGCGCGGCGTGATGCCGTTGGTCTCAAGCAGCCGTGCGCACCCGCCATGGCCGACGACCCGTCCGGTCGCGAAGATCGAAGTCGAGGTGGCCAGACCCTGCACCCGCGAGGCGATGTTGACGGTCTGGCCGAAGTAGTCCTGGTGCTCATTGAGCATCACCGCGAGGCAGGGGCCTTCGTGAATACCGATCTTCAATACTAAATCGGAGCCGAGATCACGCATGGCTCCGCGCATACGCAACGCTGCTGCGACTGCGCGGTCTGGAGTGGGGAAGGTCGCCATCACCGCATCGCCAATGGTCTTCACAACTGCGCCGGCTTCAGCGGCGACAATGTCTTGCAGTGCGCGAAAATGAGCCTTTACGAGATCGTAAGCCACAAGATCGCCGACCCGATCGTAGAGTTCGGTGGAGCCCTTCAGATCGGTGAACAAGAAGGTCAAACTGGTGATTTTCAGTCGCTGATCGATGTCGAGCGTGTCGGTGCGATAAATATCGCGGAATGTCTGGTTGGTGAGAAGCCGCTTGGCTGTCAGGAACGGGCGCCGCTTCCCAAGCAGCTCATGCAGTTGGTCGCCGCCGATCCACACGCTGGGCAGCGTGCGCACGTTGGTTCGATTCTCGAAGTAGATGCGAAGCGGGCCTGGCCGGATCGTTACTCGGTCAGTTGGCGCATGCTCTCTGTTCAGGATCGCCGTAAGCGTCTGACGCTCGCGCGTCGGTTCGCCTTTGACTTCGATGAATTGAGCCATGTGCACAACAGGATCGAATACGATAAGGAACGCTTCCGGCGCCTGCAACGACATGCTAGCCTTCTCGCCGGCAGGCAACTCGATCGAAGTCGAGGGTAACTTCCTCCAAGATCCGAGCAAGCGTTTCATCGTCGGGCAGATCGACGCCCGAACTCCAGAAAACCTGACGATAGAACTCGACTACAGGCAACGTGTGCGGATTATGTGCGGCGATGGAGCGCACGCTCGGGCTAACCGTGAACGTCACTTCGACCATCTCGTCGAGCGTAGGCTCGTAACCTGCTGCGCAAAGAGCGCAGGTATATTCCTCGTGGTTCACGGTTTTTAACGTGGCGCCGGTCTCGAGTACGCCGCCGCAACCCGGACACAGCACGTTCCACGTCAGTTCGAAGAGACCTAGCCGCGCGGCGTGGAGAAAGGCGGCAATCGTCTGCTCTTCATCGAGAGCGCGCTTTGCCGCAAAGTCCAGGGCGTTGACGCGACATAGGGCTCGGTCGCTACCCTGCCGCACCAACGACTCGATAGCGTCCGCCGCCTCGGGGGCGGCCGATTGGCGGAGAATCGCAAACAAGGCTTCGGTTCCGCTCGATGGTCGCATCGCACCCTCTCGGCGGCTCTCAAGTGGCGCGTCTCTACTTCGCCCTATGGAGTTGGTCGGAGCCGTCGTCCTGGGCTGCGGCCGACATCACAGCGAAGCAGATGCGACTATTTCCGAGCTGTTCAACCCGGCAGAGAGTGCGTTATAGCAGCTTGCGGCCTGCCGACACAATTGGGTGCCGCGCGCCTTATTTTGATCGTATCATATCGAACGTCCGGTCAGGGTCGATGGCGGTCAATCGCGACCGCCGCAAATGGGCGCTAAGAGCAGCGCCCGGGGATCCACATCGCCATCACGACCGCCGCCTTTGAGAAACTCCTTGACGTTGCAGACGCACAGGATTCATCTGGGGATGTGATTCGCGGAAATTACGGTGACGCTTACACATTTTCCCTAATTCGTTGGCGCGGCCAAGAGCGATGGCCCGTGGCGGAGGCAGTAGGTTGGCGCAAACGGTGAAACATGGAATTCCATTACGCGTCCGCGAATCGATCGATCGACACGGCTTCGCCATACCCTGCGACGCCGGCAATAGCGCCGTCGTCAGCCGGCCTTTCGGTGCGCCTCGACATAGCGCGGCAGGACGGCGTTGATGCGCGTTTGGTAGCCGCGCCCCTGAGACTTGAACCAAAACATCATCGTCGAGTTTCAGACCGACCGGTTTCTTGACCGGCCGGCGGATCTCAGCCGCGCGCCCATTCCTCGTCGCTCATCGGCGCGCCCTCGCTGTCGTTTTCGGCGATGCGCTCGATCTCGGCCGCGCTCAGAGCGTCGAGGCGCGTATAATCGGTCTCATCGCGGAGGGGCGTCAAGGTTTCGTCGGCGTTGCGCAGATAGAGTTTGCCGTCGACCAGCACCGTGCGGACGACTTCATCACCTTTCAACGCTTTTGTTCCCTCTTGCTGGCCTTGCGGGCCGAAATGATCCAGGTCGACCGGGCCGCGCATCGTGAACGTGGGCGGGCGCACGGCGCGTTGGAAAGGAATTTGGGCGTCGTTCTCGATGGGCCTCTCGAAGGATGTTCGCCGGCTGCGCCGGCAAGCGCGCCCAGTCAAGCCGCAAGTAACTCCTAAGCCGTGTCGGCGCGAGGATGAAGCAGGCGCGGGGACGTGACCGTCGGCCTCAAGGACTACCAGACGAACGGAATGAGGCGCCAGCGGACGCGGCGCGCATAATCGGCGTAGCCTTGCAGGCCTTCACGCAGCGCCTTCTCCTCGACGCGGATGCGAAGGGCGAAGCCGAAGGCGACGAGCGGGACCGTCGCCAGGCCCCACCACGAGCCGAGAACGAGCGACGTGGCGGCCACATAGAAGAGAGCGCCGAAATAGAGCGGATGGCGCAGAAACGCGTAAGGCCCGGTCGTGACGACGGTCTGCCCGCGGTCCCTCTGGATCTTCACCACCGGCGCCGCAAAACTGTTCGTGCGCATCGTCCAGGACATGAACACGATGACCGCGAGGAGCAGCACGCATCCCGCCCATTGCACGGAGGGCGGCATCGTCGACCAGCGCCAGCGCGCGGCGTCCGCCGCCATGAACCCCATGCCGCCGAACAGGAGGATGAGGAGGGGGATCACGATGAGCTTGTCGGCGAGCGGCTGGTCCTTCTGGATCGGCGGCTTCAGCCGCTCCCGCAACAAGCCCGGATCGACGCGCGCCCAGTAGAACCCAAGAACGACGGAGACGGCGAGCATCTCGCCGAGATAAAGCCATCCGCCAGCATAGCCGATCGTCCCCGCTGCGCCGAAAATGATTGCGCCCATGAGGCCGAACCAGACGATCGTCTGGACAATCAAGATTGAGTGCGAGGCCCATCTCTCCGCCAATCGAAGTTTGCCTTTCCTGCGATGCGCCGCCGCGCGTTTCGCGCCCTTCGCCGTCGCCCGCTGCGCCTCCAGCGACCGGGTGCGTCGTCCCCGGCCTCGCGGATTGCCACGGAGCATTCCGACAGACAAGAAATGGGGGCGCGCTTCGAGACGCGGAAGCAGGGTGTTCCGATAGAATTCCGTGCGCGGACCAGAAGCGCTGGACCTCTGACCGGTCGAGCGCGCCCGACAATCCGCACCATTTGCGCTGCCGCGCGTGGAAGGCGGCCGGCTTGCAGGTCAACGCCGTGATTGCTTCCACCGCTTGGCGTGGAGGATGGTCCGCGCCTGATCCGTCTCCATCCCGACAGCGTCAGGCCGCCCGCGGGCGGACTTCGGCCTTGATTTTCTCGCCCAGCGCATGCCTGGCGACTTCCAGGTCGTAGGCGGCTTGAAGCCCGAGCCAGAAATCCGCGCTCGTGCCGAAGAACCGGCCAAGGCGCAGCGCCGTTTCGGCCGTCACCGAGCGGCGCTCTTGGACGATCTCATTGATGCGGGAACGCGACACGCCGAGCGCGGCGGCCAAGCTGTAGACCGACATGCCGAGCGGCTCCAGGTACTCGCGCCTTAGCACGCTGCCCGGATGAACAGGGACAAGGCGCGTCCCATCCGTCACATCGCTGAGATCGATTTCGCCGGCTTCCAGGCTTTCACGGCGGATGGTCATGGCATGCCTCAATGGTAGTCGCAGAACTCGACGTCTTCGGCGCCCCCGTTCCTCCAGCCAAAACACAGCCGCCATTGGGCGTTAATCCGTATGCTGTGCTGTCCTTGCGGATCGCCCTTCAGGGCCTCCAGGCGATTGCCGGGAGGGCTGCGCAAGTCTGCGAGATCAATCCTTGTCGATCATCGCCAGCTTACGGCGGGCCGCGTTTGCGACATCGGCCGGCGTTCCCTTCGGCAAGAGGCCGGCGAAGATCGCTGCGGTCCGCTTATCGGCGAAGCTTTTGATCACCGCGCAGAACGTACCGCAACACAAGACGTCCTGTCTAGCGCTACGCGCAGGAGGCCACGGGATCGCGCGTTTTCTCCGTCAGGAGGACAAGTCCGCAGCGCCGGTTGTCTCCCCGCTTTCACAGCGGCCACCGCCCCATGGCAAGCTCCGGGCAAGCCCGGACGCGCAGCCTCGGGCGCGTGGAAAGCGGACGGGCGCGCTCTTGTCGGACATCTATCTCTTCCAGGTCGCCTCGCAGAAGTCGCAATGGCTGTCGGCGCGGCAGGTCGCGGTGGCGGAGAACGTCGCCAACGCCAACACGCCCGGCTATCGCGCCCTCGACGTGCAGCCGTTCTCGACCTTCCTGGACGCCTCCCCGATCGCGCTCGCCTCGACCGAGCCCGGGCACATCTCGCCGGCCGACTCGATCCTCGATCAGCTCAAGGAGGTCGAGGCCGAGCCCAGCGAGGAGACGATGTCGGGAAACACCGTCGGACTCGAACAGCAGATGATCAATCTCGGCGAGGTCAGCCGCGATTTCTCGATGACCGCCAACATCCGCCGCGCCTTCCACCAGCTCCTGCTCCTGGCGGTCAAGTGACGCACGATCCGCTGCAAACCTCGCTCCGCATCGCCGCGTCCGGGCTCGAGGCGCAGTCGACCCGGCTCAGGATCGTCTCCGAGAACATCGCCAACGCCCAGTCGACCGGGGCTTTCGCCGGCGCAGACCCCTACGCGCGTAAGACCATTTCGTTCGAAAGCGCCCTCGACCGGGCGACCGGCGCGGAATTGGTCGCGGTCAAGGCGATTGGCGTCGATGAGACGCCGTTCAAGCTCGAGCGCGACCCCGGCGACCCGGCGGCGGACGCGAACGGCATGGTCAAGATGCCGAACGTCGACGTCCTGGTCGAGCTCGCCGACATGCGCGAGGCCAACCGCACCTACGAGGCGAACCTCCAGGTCGCCAAGCAATCTGCCGACATGCTCAACATGACGGCCGCCCTGATGAAGGACGCGTGAACCGCCGACGTGAGGACCTAACCGATGATCCAAGGATTGTCCGCGCTCAACGCATTGACCCAGAGCCCAAGCGTCGGGCGCGCCGCAAGCCGCCGCGCCGGCGGCGGAGGGAATGAGCTTCGAGGACGCCCTCGGCCAGGCGATCGGCTCCGCGGTCGACACGCTCCAGGCAGGCGAGGCCACGGCGATCCAGGGCGTTGAAGGGGCGGTCCCGCCGATGAAGGTGGTCGAAGCGGTGATGGGCGCGCAGCGCTCGCTTCAATCGGTTCTCGCCATCCGCGACAAGGTCGTCTCCGCCTATCAGGAGATCGCCCGCATGGCGATCTGAGCCCCGCAAGAGGGCGAAACAGAGACCCGGAGAAAGACGCAATGAGAGCGCTTGCGATCGCCGCGACGGGCATGAGCGCCCAGGAGCAGAACCTGGAGGTCATCGCCAACAATATCGCCAACATCAATACGACCGGCTTCAAGCGCTCGCGCGCCGAATTCACCGATCTCATCTACCAGACCGAACGGCTGATGGGCGTCTCCAACCGCGGCCGCGACGCGACCATTCCCGAAGGGGCGCAGATCGGCCTCGGCGTGCGCACCGCGGCGATCCGCAGCGTCGACCTGCAGGGGGCGCTGACCAACACCGGCAACATGCTCGATCTCGCGATCAACGGGCGCGGCTGGTTCCAGGTGACGAACGCCAACGGCGACACCGTCTATACACGCGACGGCGCGTTCAACACCAATCAGAACGGCCAGCTCGTCACCATGGACGGCTATACCGTCACGCCGTCGATTCTCGTTCCGGCCAACGCCACGAACCTCACGATCAGTCAGACCGGCCTCGTCACCGTCACCTTGCCCGGCCAGGCGACGCCGCAGCAGCTCGGCCAGTTGACGATCGCCAATTTCGTCAACGACGCCGGCCTCCAGGCGCTCGGCGGCAACTACTTCCAGCAGACTGCGGCCTCCGGCCAGCCGACCGTCGGCGTTCCCGGCGACACGGCCTTCGGCGTCCTCCAGCAAGGCTATATCGAGGCGTCCAACGTCGATCCGGTGACCGAGATCACCAACCTGATCGCCGCTCAGCGCGCCTACGAGATGAACTCCAAGGTGATCCAGGCGGCCGACCAGATGTCCGGCACGATCTCCAACATGCGCAGCTAGCGATGGCGCGCTCTCTCGGACATCGGACTGTCACGAGCGCGGACGGCGGAGCGATCGCGGGCCTCGCCGCGCGATCGATCCTCGTCCTGGCGATGCTCGCCGGCCCCGCCTGGGCGCAGGACGCCGGCGGGCCGACCCCGAAGGCCGTCATCTATCCGGGCGACGTGATCCGCGACGACATGCTCGCGGACAGCCCGGACGGCGGCGTGCGCGACGGCGGCGGCCCGTTCGTCGAGGACCGCGTCGCTCGTCGTCGGCAAGGTGGCGCGGCTGACCCTCCTGCCCGGGCACGCGATCCCTTACGCGGGCGTCTCCAACCGCAAGCTCGTCGCCAATGGCGCGGAAGTGAAGCTCGTCTACAGCGAGGGCGGCCTCCTCATCATGACGCACGGGCGCGGCCTTGCAGGACGGCGCGATCGGCGACGTCGTCCGGGTGCGCAACAGCGACAGCGGCGTCACCGTGTCCGGCCCCGTGCAGCCGGACGGCTCCGTCAGGGTCGGCGGCGGATGAGGCGCGCGCTCGTCGCCGCGCTGCTCGTCTCCCTCTTCGCCGCGCCGGCGGCGGCGGCGCGGATCAAGGACATTTCGATCCTGCGCGGCGCGCGCGACAGCCAGCTGGTCGGCTACGGCCTCGTCGTCGGGCTGAGCGGCACAGGCGACACGTTCGCCAACGCGCCCTTTACCCAGCAGGCCGTCCAGGGCATGCTGCAGAACCTCGGCATGGACCTGCACGGCATCGCAGCTGCGCAACCGCAACGTCGCCGCGGTGATCGTCTCCGCGGACCTCCCGGCCGGCGTGCAGAACGGTTCGCGGCTCGACGTCACCGTCTCCGCGCTCGGCGACGCGCCGTCTCTGATGGGCGGCACGCTGCTCCTGACCCAGCTCCAGGGCTCTGACGGCGTCATCCGCGCGACCGCCCAGGGCGCGGTCTCCGTCACCGGATTCCAGACGCAGGGCGAGGGCGAGACGCTGTCGCAGGGCGTGCCGACCGCAGGGCGGATCCCCAACGGCGCGATCGTGCAGCAGGAGATTCCCGGCGAGTCCGGATCAGCTGCTCTCGATGCTCGAGCTCGAAAAATCCCGGACTACGCCACCGCGGTCAGGATCGTCGACGCGATCAACGCCTATTCGCTCGGCCGTTTCCGGCGCCCGCGCAGCCTTCGAGGTCGACAGCCGCACCGTCGAGCTCTTCCGGCCGCGCAATGTCTCTTTCGCGCGCTTCATGGCGGAGATCGGCGAGCTGCAAGTTCAGCCCGACACGGCGGCGCGCGTGGTGCTCGACGCGCGCACCGGCACCGTCGTCGTCGGGCAGGACGTGCAGATCTCGACCGTCGCGGTGACCTACGGAACGCTGACGGTGCGCGTCAACGAGCAGCCGCAGGTTTCCCAGCCCAATCCGTTCTCGCAAGGCCGGACGGTGGTCACGCCGAACACCACGATCAAGGCGGAGCAGACGGGCGGCCCGATCGCCATCGTCGGCGGATCGAGCCTGCGCACGCTCGTCAGCGGCCTGAACCGGATCGGCGTCAAGCCGCCGGGCATCATCGCCATCCTGCAGGCGATCAAGACGGCCGGGGCGCTCCAGGCCGATCTCGTGATCCAGTAGCGCGCACAAGCCCAGCGCAAGGCGCGAGCACGGATCCTGCCGACCGACTGCGAGATCGACGCATGGCATCCATCCCGAGCTTGCAAGCCTTGTCCGTGGGCGCCCTCGCCGCGCTCCTGATCGCCTCTCCAGCCCCGGCGCAAGACGGGCGCGCGCCTGGAGGCGCAAAAGCCGAGAGCGGCGGCCGAAAGTCCGCTGCGGACAAAGCCTCTGGGGAAAGGTCGGCGGAGAACGACGCCAAAAGCTTTTGCGCCGCCGTCGCCCCATCGATCGCGGAGGCGCGCATCGCCTGGCAGGCGAAACGCCTGGCGGAGCTCGACGCGCAGGTCAGACAGCGAATCGCCGACCTCGAGAAGGCGGAAGCCGACGCACGCGACTGGATCGCCAAACGCGACGCGCTCATGGCGGCCGCCAGTGACGATGTCGTCGCCATTTACGCGAAAATGGAGGCGGAGGCCGCCGCCCGGCAGTTGAGCGCGATGGACGACCGGATGGCGGCGGCGATCCTCGGCAAGCTGAAGCCGAACGCCGCGAGCGCGATCCTCGACGAGATGGAGGCCGAACGCGCCAGCCGGCTCGTCGGCATCGTTCTCGGCCGCGAACGCCGAAGGTAAGAAATCGTAAATGCGGACGCGCCGCGCTTCCGCTCGCTCCTCGCCGCGCTCGCGCTCGGCGGCTGCTGGAGCAGCCCGAACGAGTTCATGCGCGAGCCGATCTTTTCCCCGGTCGGCGCCGGCCTCGTCGCCGAGGAGACGGCCGCCATCCAGGGCGTGCACGGCGCTCGCGCCAGACCCATGCGATCGGACCCGTCGCCCTCGCTCTACACCGCCGCCGCGCATCACCCACGTCGGCGACATCGTCACCGTCATCATCGCCATCAACGACAAGGCGACCCTCGGCAATACGAGCGGCCGCTCGCAGACGACCAAGGACGGTCTCACGATCAACTATGGCTTCAACAACGGCTCGGCCGCCTCCTCGTCGAACCAGCCAGCCCAGATCCTCGGCGCCCTCTCTTCGACTGCGGCGACCCAGGGACAAGGCAACATCGACCGCTCCGAGCAGATCCAGGTGTCGGTCGCCGCGGTCGTCACCCGCGTTCTGCCGAACGGCAATCTCGTCATCTCCGGGACGCAGGAGGTGCGGGTGAACTACGAGCTTCGCCAGCTGTCGGTCGCCGGCATCGTGAATCCGTACGACATCTCGCTCAACAACACGATCGGCTACGACCACATCGCCGAAGCGCGCATTTCCTATGGCGGGAGGGGCCGTGAGAGCGACGTCCAACAGCCGTCCTGGGGACAGCAAATCTATGACGCCGTCAAACCCTTCTAGCCGGAGCGCCCATGCCTGATCCTGCGCCGGCTCGTCCCGGCCAAGGGCTTGAAGAGTCGCCGACCGACCTCGTGATCGTCGTGCTGATCGGCGTGGCGATCGGCGCGGCATTCGAAACCGCCCGGCCGGGCCCGGCGACCGCTGCAAATCCCGATCCGATTGCGGCGCAGCCCGCCGAGCCGTCCTCCGTCTACGACTTGCCGCCGATCGTCACCAATCTCGGCGAGCCGCGAGACACCTGGATCCGGCTCGAAGGCTCGATCGTATTCGACCCCAAGACCCTGCCGCATCCCGAGGCGGCGGCGGCCAAGCTCGGAGACGACATTCTCGCCTATCTGCGCACCCTGACGCTGAAGCAGCTCGAAGGCCCGATCGGGCTCGAGAGCCTCCGCCAGGACCTCAACGAACGCGCGGCCACCCGCACGGCCGGCAAGGCGCGCGAATTCGTCATCCGGACCCTGGTGGTTCAATGAAACGTCTCGTCGCCGCGGCCGCCGCTCTCCTGGGGTCTCTCTCGCCCGCAGCCGCGCAGACGGTCGATCTCAACGCCCTGATCCCGGCCGGCGGCGCCTCGGCCAGCGGCCGGATCATCGAGATGGTCGCGCTCCTGACCGTCCTGTCGGTCGCGCCCGGCCTCCTCATCATGGTGACGAGCTTCACCCGCTTCATCATCGCGCTTTCCTTCCTGCGCTCCGGACTCGGCGTTCAGAGCGCGCCGGCCAATCTCGTGCTCATCAGCCTCGCCTTGTTCATGACCTTCTTCGTCATGGCGCCGACCTTCGACCGCGCCTGGCAAAACGGCCTCAAGCCGATGCTGGACAATAAGATCAGCCAGCAGGACGCGCTCGCCGCCGTCGCGCAGCCCTTCCGCGAATTCATGCTGTCGCAGGTGCGGGAGAAGGACATCGCCTTGTTCGAGAGCCTGTCGAAGGGCCGTTTCGACGCGGGCGACCGCGCCAAGATCGATCTGAGGCTGCTCATCCCGGCCTACATGATCTCGGAGCTGAGGCGCGGCTTCGAGATCGGCTTTCTCGTGGTGCTGCCCTTCCTCGTCATCGACATGATCGTGGCGACGCTCACCATGTCGATGGGCATGATGATGCTGCCGCCTTCGGTCATCTCGCTGCCGGTGAAGATCCTCTTCTTCGTGCTGGTCGACGGCTGGAATCTCCTCGTCGGCAGTCTGGTGCGGTCGGCGACGTGACGGCCAGTTTCGCGCAAGGCCGGTCGCCTCAAATGGACCGGCTCGCCGAGGAGTCTTCCATGAGCATTCTGAACACCAGCGTTTCGGGCATGCTGGCCAATTCCAACTGGCTCTCGTCCATCTCGCAGAACGTCGCGAACGCCAATACGACCGGCTACAAGGACCTGCGAAACGGATTTCTCGACCATCGTCGACGCGGTCTCCAGCACCGCTCCGGGCGGCGGGGTCACGACCAGCGTGCGCTCCCTCAACACGCTTCAAGGCAACATCGTCTCGTCCGCGACTTCCACCAATCTCGCCGTTCAAGGGCTCGGGATATTTCGTCGTCTCCGATTCGAGCGGCGCCATGTACCTCACGCGCAACGGCTCCTTCGTGCCCGACGCCTCCGGATATCTCGTCAACAGCGCCGGCTACTACCTGATGGGCAGCAACATCCAGGGCGGCCGGCGCAGGCGGCGAACGCGCTCAGCAGCCTGCAAAAGGTCAATGTCGCGTCCTCCGGCGAGACCGCCTCGCCGACGACCAGCGCATCGATCTCGGCCAACCTGCCTTCGACGGCGACGCCGATCGCCGCCGCCGATCTGCCCTCGGCCAATTCGGCGAGCTCGACCTATACCGACCAAACCTCGCTCGTCGTCTACGACAATCTCGGCGGAGCGCACACGATCAACCTTTATTTCAGCAACACGGGCTCCAACACCTGGGAAGTCGACGCCTTCGACGCGTCCGACGGCCGCATCTGGCGGCGGTTTCCCTTTTTCCTCCGGGCCGCTGGCGACGCACGCTCACCTTCAACCCGACCAACGGAACCTTGTCCTCCGGCTCGCCGCTCACGTTCGCGGTTCCGGGCGGGCAGACGGTCACCCTCGACCTCAGCCAGACCACCCAGCTCGCCGCGGCCTTCAGCGTGAGCTCGGCGACCGCCAATGGCAACGCTCCGGCGAGCCTCCAGGGCGTCTCGATCGCGTCCGGACGGGACGCTCATGTTCAAGTACACCAACGGCGCCTCCGTCTCGGCCTACAACATCCCCCTGGCCAACGTGGCGAGCCCCGATAACCTGACGTCCGTCAATGGAAACGCTTATTCGTCGAATTCCCAGGCCGGACCCGTCTTCCTCGGATCGGCCAACAATGGAAGCTTCGGCTCGATCAAATTCTCCTCGCTGGAAAGCTCGACCGTCGATCTCGCGACCGAGCTCACCAACTATCCAGGCGCAGAGCGCCTACGAAGCCAACTCCAAGGTCTTCCAGACGGGCGCGACGATCCTCGACGTGCTCAATGGCCTGAAGCCGTAAGCCGGCAGCAAAGGAAGACGCCATGAGCCTCTCGGCGGCATTCAACATCATCAGCTCATCCTTCGCGGCCAACGCGGCGCAGACCGCGGTCGTCTCGAACAACGTCGCCAACGCCAACACGCCGGGCTACTCGACCTTGATCGCCAACATCGTCGCCAATTCCTTCGGCGGCGTCGACGTGGCTTCGGTGACCCGCGTCGCCAACGCGGCGCTGGCCGCCCCCCCAGGCGGCGGCCCAGCAAGCGATCGCGAACGGCCTTGCGACGCTCGCCGCAACGGTCGACGACAGCGCATCGTCCTCGTCGGCCTCGGGCGCAGACCAGAACGGCGCCTCGCCCTCCGCCATGCTCGCCAATCTCGAGAGCGCGCTCGTAACCTACGAGGATTTGCCGACGTCGTCTTCGGCGGCGGACGCCGCCGTCACGGCCGCTTCCCAGCTCGCCGCGTCGCTCAACAGCGGCGCCGCTGCGGTAAACCAGGTGCGCGAGCAGGCCGACCAGGATATGGCCTCGTCGGTTTCCCAGATTAATTCGCTCCTCGCCCAGTTCCAGACTGCCAACAACGCCGTTGTGTCGGGGCTCGCAACGGGCGCCAATGTCGCGAGCGCCGAGGATACGCGCAACTCGCTCGTGTCCCAGCTTTCGCAGCAGTTCGGCGTCACGACGACGATCGCGCCCAACGGCTCGATGTCGATCTATACCGACAGCGGCGTGACGCTGTTCCAGGACACGCCGCGCACGGTATCGTTCACGCCGACCGCCACGCTCGTCGACGGCGAGAGCGGACAGCCCGTCACGGTCGACGGCGTGCCGATCACCGGGCCGAATTCGCCGATGCCGATCCAGTCCGGCGCGCTCGCAAGCTATGCGGCGCTGCGCGGCACGATCGCTCCGCAATATGAGTCGCAGCTCGACCAGATCGCGGGAGGGTTGATCAACGCGTTCGCCGAGAGCGATCAGTCGAATCCGCCGACCCTCCCGTCGCTGCCGGGCCTCTTCACCACCGCGGGGCTGACGAGCCTGCCTTCGATGTCGTCGGCGACCGGGCTTGCGGCCGCGATCGAGGTCAATCCCAATGTCGACCCGTCGCAGGGCGGGAACGCGACGCTGCTGCGCGACGGCGGCATCTCCGATCCCGGCAATCCGGCCTACACCTACAACACGACCGGCTCGGCGAGCTACACCGGCCGTCTCCAGCAACTCGTCGCCGCTATCAGTGCGACGCAAAGTTTCGATCCCCTCCGCCGGGCTCGGCGCCTCGGCGGGCCTTAGCGATTACGCCAACGCTTCGGTCAGCTGGCTGCAGGGCGAGAATCAGCAGGCGAGCAACGCGTCGACCTATCAGAATGCGCTCGCGTCCCAGGCGACTTCGGCGTTGTCGAACGCGACCGGAGTCAATCTCGACGCACAGCTGACCAACATGCTGGACCTCGAAAACACGTATGCCTCGACGGCGAAGCTGCTCACGACGGTCAACAGCATGTTCTCGGCCCTTCTCGAGGCGGCATGACGATGACCGCCAATTCCGTTTCGAGCAACTACCTGATCAACAGCCTCGTTCTGCCGGTGACGCAGGCGCAGGCTCAGCTGACCACGGCGATGACCGAGGAGTCGACCGGCCAGTACGCCGATCTCGGTCTTCAGCTCGGCAATCAGTCGGGCTACGAGCTGTCACTAAGGGAGCAGGTCCAGCAGCTCCAGGCCCTGACGGCGGGGAACAGCGTCGTCTCGACGAACTTGTCGACGGCGCAGAACGCTCTGTCGTCGATCGCCTCGAGCGCTCAGTCGACGATGTCTGATCTCACCGCCTGGACGGCGGACGCCAATTCCGGCGCAACCCTTCAGACGATGGGGCAGTCGGCGCTGCAGGGGCTGATCGCCTCGGCGAACGCGACGTCGGGCGACCAATACCTGTTCGGCGGAATCAATTCTTCTGTCGCGCCGATGGCGGACTACTATTCGACGCCCGCGTCGGCCGCCCAGACCGCGGTCGACAACGCCTTTCAGTCCACCTTCGGCTTCCTGCCGAGCGACCCCGCCGCCGCCAGCATAACGCCCGCCCAGATGCAGAGCTTTCTCAGCGGCCCGTTCGCGGCGCTGTTTTCCGGCGCGAACTGGACGTCCGACTGGTCGTCCGCTTCGAGCACGAACACGACAGCCGAGATCGCTCCGGGGCAGACCGTCACGACCTCGACCAACGCCAATCAACCGGCGTTCCAGCAGTTCGCGGAAGCCTATACGATGCTGTCCGAATTCGGCGGCTCTCAGCTGAGCGCCTCCGCCCAGCAGGCCGTCGCCTCGGCCGCCGAGCCGCTCATTTCGCAAGGCCAGGCCTCGCTCACCAACACGCAGGCGGAGCTCGGCGCGACACAGAGCGCGATGACGGACGCGAACAATTCGACGAGCTCGCAGCTCACCATCCTGCAGCAGCAGGTCGACAATCTCGACGACGTCAACCAGGACGCGACGGCGGCGAAGATCAGCAGCCTGACCACCCAGATCCAGATGGCCTACGAGCTGACCGCCCGGCTCCAGCAGCTCAATCTCGCGCAATACCTGCCCGTCCCCTGACCTTTCGGGATTGCAATGTACGAATTCGCCTACAATGAAGCGGTCGAGGATTCGCACCAGACGATGCGGGCGCGCGAGCGCGAGGCGCTGGACCGCGTCATCGGCAAGTTGCGCGCGGCGCAGGAGAAAGGGCCTCTGTCGCGCGAGCGGATCGAGGCGCTGTTCTATCTGCGCCGGCTGTGGACGATCTTTCTCGACGACCTCCAAGACCCGAACAACGAGCTGCCGGACCAGCTGCGCGCCGGCATCATCTCGATCGGCATCTGGATGATGAAGGAGATCGACCGGGTGCGCACGCGCGCCACCGACGATCTCGCGCCGATGATCGAGATCAACGAGATCATCCGCGACGGGCTCAAGTGAGGCGGCGATGAACATCACGCTCAGAGCCGGCGAGCGCTTCTTCATCAACGGCGCGGTGATCCGCATCGACCGGAAGGCGACGGTCGAGCTCCTCAACGACGTGACCTTCCTGCTCGAGAACCACGTCATGCAGGCGAAGGACGCGACCACGCTGACCCGCCAGATCTATTTCGCCGTGCAGATCATGCTGATGGACCCGGGCGCGAGCGCGACCGCGACGCCGCTCGCGCGCTCGCTGATCGAGACGGCGCTCGGCGCCTACCGCGCGCCGGAATTGATCTCGGGTCTGAGGGCCGTCGCCCACTCGCTCGCCAGGGGCCGAAATTTCGAGGCGATGAAGGCGCTGCGCGTCCTCTTTCCGCTGGAGGACCGCGAGCTGAAAGACGAGGCGGAGCAGAGCGCCGCCTGAAGACTAGGAGAAACCACGCGATGACCGTAACCGCCGCCTCCCCCGTCGCGAGCGCCGCGGCGCCCGCCTCGACCGCCTCGTCGACGGCCGCCGCCGCGACCAATTCGCTGAGCTACAACGACTTCCTCACGCTCCTGATGGCGGAGATGCAGAACCAGGACCCGACCCAGCCGATGGATCCGGCGACGATGGTGTCGCAGCTCGCGACCGTGTCCGAGGTGGGGCAGTCCGTGCAGACCAACCAGAGCCTCGCCTCGCTCCTCACGTCGACTTCGCTCACGCAGGCTGAGAACCTGGTCGGCCAAACGATCACCTCCTCGGACGGCACGACCTCGGGGCAGGTCGCCTCCGTCAGCGTGACGAGCACGGGCGCGGTCGCGACCCTGACCAGCGGCGCCACCGTCTCGCTCGCCAACGGCGCGACCGTGCAGTGAACGAGGGCGACGCGGTCGATCTCGTCCAGTCGGCGATCTGGATGATCATCGTGGGCGCCGGGCCCGCGGTCGGGGCGGCGATGGTGGTCGGGGTCGCCATCGCGCTCCTGCAGGCCTTGACCCAGGTGCAGGAAATGACGCTCACCTTCGTGCCGAAGATGATCGCCATCTTCGTCGCCGCGAGCCTGACCGCGAGCTTCGTCGGCGGCAAGTTCGCCGCCTTCACCGAGGCGACCTACGCCCGGATCGAGCGCGGGTACAAGTGAGCGGCCGGCCCACGCGAGACGGGCGGCAGGCGAAAGCCGGGCCTCGGACAACCCGTTTACGCCGGTTTAGCGCCGATTTAGCGACGAGGCCTCGATTTTTCAAAGGCTTGGCGCCCTGTTTAGCGTCGAGCTGAAAAATGGCCGCCCGCGGGGCGTGGCGACGATTATAACCTATTAGTTATGTTATTTTCTCCGTCCTGGCACTCGATGAGCGAGGAAACGCCCGAATTCGCGGCCGAATGGACAGAGCCCGTATTGCCCGAATGCAGCCGGCAAAGCTCACCCCGGAGCGGTAAAGAAGAAGGCCAGGCCGAACAGGCCATAGACGCCGACCAGGAGAACGCCCTCGAACCACGTCGACTCGCCGTCACGCGCAACGGAGTTGACGATGAAGGCGGTGCTGGCGATCGCGAAAAGATGAAGCGGATTTCGAGAACACCAGGCTCATGGGGCGGCCCATCAGCCTGGACGCGAGCACGAGCAGCGGAGCAAGCACGAGGGCGACCTGGATGGCGGACCCGATGGAGATCTGGAAGACGAGGCCCATCCGATCCTCGTGGGCGAACCAGGCGCTGGCGAACACGTCTCCCGCGGTCCCGATCAGCGCCAGCACGATCACCCCGAGGAACATCGGCGACAGATGCAGAGCGCCAGCCGCCTGCTCGAGGGCGCCTGAAATGATTTCCGACTCGAACGCGATCGCGGCCGTGGCGGCGATCAGCACGGCGAGCGAGACAAGGAGGCTCCATTCGGCTCCGCCCTCGGGCTCGTCGGTCGAGAAGACGTCGCGATGCGTCACCAGCGTGAAGACCAGATTGGCGAGGTAAAGAACGAGCAGGACCGCGGACACCCCGACGCTCACGTCCTCGTCGGTCACCCCGAGCGCAGCCGCCCGCCCGGACAAGCGGCCGGTCAGATCGAACACCGCCGGCAGGAGAAGCGCGATCACCACGAGGATCAGCAGGCTCGACAGCAGGCTGGCGCGTTCCGGCTTGAACCGCTGCCGCTCGCGGGTCGCGCCGCCCACGATGATCGCAAGGCCGAGTCCCAAGAGGCTCGTGCCGAGGATCGATCCGGTGATCTGCGCCTGAACCACATTCGCCTGGCCGCGCATCAGCCCCTTTGCGCAGGCCAAAGTCGTTGAGGTTGTTGGAGACCAGTTCGTTGCGCAGGAAGGTCGAGACCTTCTCATACTGCTTCAGGAAGCCGTTCTTGAAGTAGGCGCGAAAGACGTGATGGCCGTGCTCGATCGGTCGATGACCGTGGCCAGCTTGCCGCGCATGCGGCGGTTGAGCCGCGTGCCGAAGATGGCGGCGATCTTGTCGGCGCCGTGCCGCCACGGCCGATCTCGCAGCTGCGCTCGAACAGCTTGTGGATGGGAAAGTGGCGCTTGAAGATGAAGTTGCGGCAATACTCGACCTGCGAGATGGCGTCGAGGCGTGACAGGTTGAGCTGCGCGCGCTCCTTCTTCGAGAACTTCGGCCCGAGGATCAGCGTCCAATAGTCGAGCCGTTGGCGAATGATCTCTGGGCTCAGCCGGTCAGCCGCCGCCTGCAGCGCCGCAGGGTCGGCGACGGCAAGGAAAGCGTTGTCGTGCTTGCGAAAGCCGATCCGGCCCGCTTCAGCTCCTGCTCGATGAAGCTGTGGCCGTTGAGATAATAAGTGGTCTGAAACGGGAGGAACGAGGCTGTCCGCACAACCATCGGTCCGAGCGCCTCGTCGCGGATGTAGAAGTAGTAATGGGTGAAGCGGCTGCGCTGACGGGCGAGGATGCGGTAGTGCGGGTCCCTGCTCGGATACTTCGGCAGGCTGACGCGGTAGGTCGGCCCTTGCTCCATGCTCCTGAAGATGAAGTAGACGCCATAGGCGTCACGCCGCGCCATCCGCTTTAGCCACGGCAGCACGTGGTCCTCCTTGCGCACCCCCTTCTCGGCCCACTCGATCGGGATCGAATGATTGCGCGCATAGGTTTCCACCCAGCCCTGATAATCGGCCGTCCTCCGGCTCAGCGCCTCCTTGCTGACCTCGGCGACGCCGACGATGTCGCGGAAGAAGTGGACGACCAGCTCCGGCCGCGACAGCGCCGTGAGGTAGCCGTGAATGACAATCCGGTCGAAGCAGTGATAGACGAACACCAGGAACTCGCCGAACAGCTTGGTGAAGACGTCCATTGCCTCGCCCCCCGCAGCGATCGATGCCAACCCGATCGGGCAAAGCTACGCGCAACCGCCGCCGGCTTCAACTCGCCGACGAAATTTCGCGCCATTCAGCGACGGGCGGCCGCGCGCGATGGACGCGTCGTCACCGCCGACCAGCTCGTCCTCTTCTCGACGAAACAGTCGATGCCTGGCTCCTCGACCCTCCATCGCCTCGCCGCGCGCCTCGCCCGCGACGGCGATCCGGAATCCATCGCCTTTGAGGAAACCGACGCCGGCTTCCAAATCGCCTGGCCCGGCAGCTATCGCCTCGACGGCCGGCCTTCGTCTATACCGATCGCCAAAGCCGCCGCGTCTCCACCATAATCGGTTATCCGACGCAGCTCCTTGCCGCCGCCGTGCGACGGTGAAATTTCAAATATGTTTGGCTAGGCCTGGGCCGCAAAGGTTTTGCTTGTCGGAAACGTTGGAATGGCCCAGTTGCGACCCGCGGCTGGCGGCGGAAGTCGCGGCGGTTTTCGCCAAGGCGACGTTCAAGGCGACGGGCGAAGACTGCCTCTATCCCCTTCAAGTTCTGCGTTACGCCAGCGCCGACGTCCTCGTCGTTCAGGCCGGCGAGCCGGGGAAGGCTGCCACGGCTGCGGGGCGCCGCTGTCGGCCTATGTGGTGCGGCGGGTCAATGGCGGCTTCAAGACTGTCCGCCGTTATCGCCAATTCGCCGCGCTCGGGACGTTTGGCGCCGTTGGAGACATTTCCGCCATCGAGATCGGTGGCGACGACGGCATGGCGATCGAGAGCGGCGGGATGTTTCAGGGCTACGCTTTTACGGCCGTCGACTTCTACGCCTTCCACGCCGGCAAACTCGTCAGCCTCAATTCCGACCCGATCACGATCGCCGCCGACAATTCGGGCGCGGAGACGGACCCGAGCAAGGCGATCGAGGCGACGGGGAAGTGGTCCTTCGACCCCGCCGACAAGACAGCCCTCGTCGTCGACTACAAGATCAAGGCTCACGGGGCGTCGCGCATCGAGCGCGCCGTATGGCGGCTCAAGGGGACCTCGCTTGTCCTGTCCCGCGGCCGCGTCCCGCCGGAGGTTTCGGCGGCCTCGGGGGGCTAAGACCGTTCATGATCGATGGAGAAACGCCGATGGCGATCACGCCGAAACCGCCTCAGATCATCCCCTACCTGTTCTATCGCGACGTCCCCGCGGCGCTCGACTTTCTCTGCCGCGCCTTCGGCTTCAAGGAAGAGATGCGCACCGGCACGCCGAGCGGCGGCATGCACGGCGAAGCCTCGTTCCAGGGCCAACTCGTCATGATGGGCCAGGGCGCGCACGAACGCAGCCTGAGGACGCCACGCGAGGCCGGCGCGGCGACGATGGGCGTCTTCATCTATCTCGACGACGTCGACCAGCATTACGAGACCGCCAAGGCGGCGGGCGCGGAAATCGTTCATCCGCCGAAGGACGATCGACGGCCGAACCTATTGGGCGATCGATCCTGAGGGCCATCCCTGGTTCTTCACGGCGCCGCCGAAGGCGAGGTGAACCGCTGCGGGGATCGAGGCGCGGCGCCAAGCGGACGCGGCGCCAACCCCAAATCCACGCCAACTTTTTACAAGGCCTGCTCGTTGCCGTTTTGAGCCGTTTCAGCGGGTTAGAGCGGGTTTCGATCAAGCCGAGGAGCCACCGTCATTGCGAGCGACCCCCGGGTTGAGAGCCCGAGCAGCTTCAGCTCCACCGCCACTGCCCTACGATCTGGATTGCTGCGTCGCTTCGCTCCTCGCAATGACGGTTCCGCCTGATCGTGACGCCCCAACCACGTTCACATGATCCTGACGCCGCAGGACCGCGAAGGCCTGGCGTTGGCGCTCGCGCGCACGCATCGGCTCTATGCCGGCTACGTCAACGCCCGGGCGCGCCAGACGGGCCACCTGTTTCAGGGCCGGTTCGGCTCGGTCGCGCTCGACGAAAAGAGCATCTGATCAACGCGGCGCGCTATGTCGGGCTCAATCCGGTGCGGGCGCGGCTCGCGGCGCGGGCCTGGGACTGGCCGCATTCGAGCGTGCGGCCCATCTCGCCGGGCGCGACGACGGGCTCGTCAGCGTGCGGCAGCAAGCCGCGCAAAGAAGGCGCTGTCGCGGACGACAATCAGGTAAAGACGGGGGTGTCACCGTAATCCGTAAATACGGCCGCATCTCGCGGTTCGGAACAGTGGCTCGAATGCAAACTAATTCCAAACCTAACCATCTCCATCATTGAAGAGTAAGGCTTTTGGCCAGTCCCAAACCAGTACCCACGATTTCGACACGCTCTCTACCCGTGCGGACGAGCGGCTATTGCGCCTGCCGCTTTCGTCAACGGAATTCGACATGGCAGGGCTTGACAATTTTATTGCTATGCAGCATATATGCAGAGTGTATGCCGCATAGAGGAGGTACTCTTGTTCACAGCCATCTCGCACATTCAGCAATCCCCATCCGTCATAGCCCGCTTGCGTAGCGAGCTCGAGCTTACACAGGGGGCGGTCGCCGACAAGGCCGGCGTCGACCAGAGCCGCGTCTCGCGCATCGAAAAGGGAGAGGTAGCGGCTCTAACCGACGTCGAGAAAGTACTCGATGCGTTGGCGGAGCTCGGCTCGCGGCACGCAGAAGCGTTCAAGTCCTTTTCCACTCGCGAATGGAAATACGTCGAACCTCCGTCCTTTTGGAACCCCCAACGGTCTTATCTCGAGCAGGCCGAGGAGACCCTCGAAGCCGTTGAGTCATTTTTGGCAGACGACCGCCACCCTTGGCCCCTTCGCCGGCAAATGGAGCGGCGGCGCGACGACCTACTAAAGGCATCAACGTTTCTTAGCCGTCTCAACCATAACATAGCCCTTGTCGGCGACATGGGTGTCGGCAAGTCCACGGCGCTCAGTTTCCTCTTCGACCTCCTCGTCCCCGCCTCGCTGGCAGAGAAGCCAATTAAGAGGGTTGTGCTCGAAACCGGGGCGGGCGGTACTACCATCTGCGAAGTGCACATTAAGCGCGGTCCAGAGTTTGGCATTTCGCTCATACCAATGAGCGAAAACGAGTTGCGCCAAATGGTCGCCGACCTTTGCGCGGCGAAATGGGCGGTCACATGTGGCGATCAGAAGGAAACTCCATCAGGCTCCGGCGAAAGCGTAAATGTGAGCCGAGAAGTTGATCGAGCGATCCGAAATATGTCCGGCTTGTTGCGCCATCGCGAAACTGTCGACGGCAAGCTCACTTATTACGATCCGCTGACCGACCTCGCCCGCGCGAGCTCAAGCGAAATCGACTTCCGTGTCCGTGTACTTGACTTGATGAAGCTGGCCGACCGGACGCAGAGAGAGATTTGGTACGACGGCGGAACGCGAAAACACCCTCTGGAGTGGCTCATGGAGACTTTTCGGAAAGTCAACAATGGCCGCCTCGCAGAGGTTTCGCTCCCGAGTAGCATCGATATCATTGTCCCGGGTTTTGGTCATGATTTCGGCGACCTTGAGATTACCGTTATAGATACCAAGGGCGTTGACGATGTCGCAGTTCGCGAGGACCTAGATATCCGGCTTCGTGACCCTAGGACGATTGTTGTGTTTTGCTGTCGGTTCAATGATGCGCCGGGGACCACTGCTCGCGCGCTGCTTCAACACATGCGTCAAACTTTTTCCCAGCGCGTAGACACTGGAAAAGTCTCAATCCTAGCGTTGCCTCGGACGGGCGAGGCTCGCGAAATGAAAGATGACGGGGGGGAGCATGCGCTGACCGACGTGGAGGGCTATACCTTTAAGCAGTCGCAAGTCTCGGGCGAACTGGCGGCCGACGATCTCGCCGGGATCCCGATGCTGTTCTTCAATGTCGAGTCCGACGATCCCGCCGAAGTTCGGAAGCAGCTTTTCGCGCAGCTGGACCGGATGCGAGGCACCGTCGCCGACCGCATGCTAGACCTTTGTGCTTCCGTTGAAGAGCTGATCGAGAACGCCGAGGTCCAGGCGCTACATGCAGCGATAGAGGAGGTCGCCAACAGGCTTAGCACCTTTCTTAAGGGCAATCGGCAGCTAGGGGCTCGTCAGCATCTTGCTCATGTGGACGCCATAGGTACGATCCAAGGTGTCCGCTACGCTTCTACCCTGTGGGCCGCAACTCGACGCAACGGCGAGTATTCCGGGCTGAACGTCATGCACCAAGTCGGTATCGGCGCAACGCGCGATGCCCGACTTCGCAGCGAAAGCTGGTTCAATTCACTCGACGCCTTTTTGAACTCCCTAAAAGCTGACAGCGGGCTCGCCCTGGCGACGAAGACCATCGAGCAGATTGGGATTAACGCCACCACGTTTAGGGCGACGTTCCTCGATAGCGTTCAACGAGCCGCGATGGAGGTCTATTACGATCCGCTGACGCAGTCGCCCGTATGGTCGAAGTGCGTCGCAGAGTGGGGACAAGGACAGGGCTTCAGATGCGAGTTGTGAGCCATGTGAAGCAATGGTTTGAGGGTAATCAGGCACTCGGGAAAGGGCTCGAAGCGATTGTAAATCGGCTGTGGGACTCGCAGGTTGTCTTGCCGCTTCAACGCCTCTGGAGGAGAGCGCATAGATGGTGGATGCCGCATTAACGGCCTTGTCGGCGAATTGTCCCGCGCGTTCAAGCCTGCGCGGGCGGCTTGCTTCTGGAAGCCTGTCGGACCCGAAGTGGTGGCGTAAAGACGGGCGTTTTCATCGTAATCCCGGGCTCGCCGCCCTCCATGCCGAGGCTACGCGGCAGGTTTGGCTGCTCGCGCCGGCGCGATCTTGCCCAGTGTGGCGGCGAGGCTCATCCTCGGCGCATTCAAGTTCATACTGAGCCTGAATGCCCATCCAAAAGCCGGCGAGGTGCCAAAATATCGGGCGAGCCGCAGAGCGGTGTCGGCGGTCAGCGAGGTTTGCTTCCTGACCAACCTCTCAATTCGCGTGCGCGGCACTCCTACAGCACCGGCGACCGCGTAAGGGTAAGATTCATCGGGCGAAGGAATTCCTCGCGCAAGACCTCACCGGGATGAACAGGGGGAGCTTCTTGGCCATGGCGGCGCGCCTCTCAATGATAGTCCACGATCTCGACCTCCTCCGGTCCTTGATCGCTCCACCGGAACACGACCCGCCATTGGTCGTTGATCCGGATCGAATGCTTGCCGGCGAGGTCGCCGCGCAACGCTTCCAGGCGGTTCCCGGGCGGCGCTGCAAGATCACCAAGCGTCGTGGCGTTGTTCAGCTGCACAAGGTAACTCCCAAGCCGTTCGTTGTCATGCCCGCGAAAGCGGGCATCCAGAGATGACGGGCGCCAAAGCTTTGACGGGAGCGGCAACGGCTCTGGACCCCCGCGTGCGCGGGGGTGACAGTAGCCGTTCGTTGTCATGCCCGCGAAAGCGGGCATCCAGAGATGACGGGCGCCAAAGCTTTGACGGGAGCGGCAACGATTTCTGGACCCCCGCGGGCGCGGGGCGCGCCACCGTCGGCGTCACATGTTCAGCGTCTCGTAGAGATCCGCCCACTGCGGATTGAACCTTTCGATCAGGTCGAGCTTCCACCGGCGCTCCCATTTCTTCAGCTGTTTTTCCCGCGCAATGGCTTCGTTGACGTTGCTGTAGTGCTCGTACCAGACAAGCATTTTCACTGCGTATTTGGACGTGAACTGCGAGCCACGCCCCGTGCGATGCTGGAGAGCGCGCGCCGCGAGGTAGTTGGTCACGCCGACGTAGAGCGTCCCGTTGCGCCGGCTCGCCATGATGTAGACGCTGTAGCGGCGCTCGCTCATCGAGCGAACCTGCCATGAAGCGTGGCGCGGGCAAAGGCACGCTACCGTGCGGCCGTCGTGTCGGCGACAGTCACCCCCGCGTTCGCGGGGGTGACAATGATTGATAGGCCAGCTCGCGTCACCATGACCGGGGAGCTTGGGAGTCACCTCTCGGCAAATCATTATCCCGGTTCGCCCCACCCTCCCCCCGTCGGCGTGACGATCTCCATCGCCTCGCCCGCCTCCACTTCCGTCTGCGCGCAGCCCGGCAAAATCTCGATCCGGCCGTCGTTGCGGCGGATCGCGTTGCGGCCAAGCTCGCCGGGCTCGCCGCCCATCATGCCGGGATTGGGCACGGCGCGATGGCCGCTCAGGATCGCGACATGCATCGGCCGCAGGAAGCGGATGCGCCGCAGCGTGCCGTCGCCGGCCTTCCACCGGCCCTTGCCGCCAGAGCCGCGGCGGATGTGAAAATCCTCCAGCACCACCGGGAAAGCGGCTCTCCAAGCACCTCCGGGTCGGTCAGGCGCGAATTCGTCATGTGGGTGTGGACCGCGGCCGCGCCTTCGAAGCCGGGGCCGGCCGGCGCGCCGGAGCAGATCGTCTCGTAATACTGATAGGTCGCGTCGCCGAAGGTCAAATTGTTCATCGTGCCCTGCGCCGAGCCCAAGCGCGCCGAGCGCGGCGAACAGCGTGTCGGTCACCGCCTGCGACACTTCCACGTTGCCCGCCACCACCGCCGCCGGATAGCGCGGGCTCAGCATCGAGCCTTCCGGCAGGATGACGCGGATGGGCCTCAGGCACCCGGCGTTCATCGGGATCTCGTCGTCGACCATGACGCGGAACACGTAGAGCACCGCGGCGCGCGTCACCGGCTCCGGCGCGTTGAAGTTATTTGGCTGCTGCGGCGAGGTCCCGGTGAAGTCGACCGTCGCCTCGCGCCTCTCCCTGTCGACGCGGATCAAAACTTTGATCACCGCGCCCTGGTCGGAGACCGACGAGGCCTCGCTGTCGACAAGCCGGTCGATCACCCGGCGCACGCTCTCGTCGGCGTTGTCCTGCACGTGGCCCATATAGGCCTCGACCGTCGGAAGCGAGAACGTCTCGACCATGCGCTTCAGCTCCTGCACGCCCTTCTCGTTGGCGGCGATCTGGGCCTTGAGGTCGTTGACGTTCTGCAGCGGATTCCTGGCCGGCCATGGCCCGCTCGCCGAGCAGTTCGATAAAGCTCGCGCTCGCGGAACCGCCCGCGCTCGACGAGCAGGAAATTGTCGATATAGACGCCCTCTTCGTGGATGGTCGTCGCGAGCGGGCTCATCGAGCCGGGCGCGACGCCGCCGATGTCGGCATGATGGCCGCGCGAGGCGGTCCAGAAGAGGATCGTCTTGCCGGCGTCGTCGAACACCGGCGTGCAGACGGTGACGTCGGGCAGATGGGTGCCGCCGTTGTAGGGGGCGTTGAGGGCGAAGACGTCCCCCGGGCGGATGCGGCCCTCATTCTCGCGGATGATCGTCTCGACCGAGCGGTCCATCGAGCCGAGATGCACCGGCATGTGCGGCGCGTTGGCGACGAGGCGGCCGTCGCGGTCGAACACCGCGCAGGAGAAGTCGAGCCGCTCCTTGATGTTGACCGAATAGGCGGTCATCTGCAGCGTGACGCCCATCTGCTCGGCGATCGACATGAAGAGGTTGTTGAAGATCTCGAGCATCACCGGATCGGCCGCCGTGCCGATCGCCTCGCGCTTCGGCAAAGGCTCGACCCGCTCGAGCACGACATGGTTCTTTGGCGTGATCGAAGCGCGCCAGCCCCGCTCGACGACGATCGTCTGGTGCGGCTCGATGATGAGCGCCGGGCCGTCGACGCGCGCGCCGATCGGCAGCGCCTCGCGCAGATAGATGTTCGCCTCGCGCCAGGCGCCCTGTGAGAAGAAACGCGCCCCGCGCGTCGGCTGTAGGGCGCGGTCGGCGACCGCGCCTACAGAGCGGCTGACGCGGTCGGCGACCGCGTCACCAGTTGGCCGGGCGCGCTCGGCGAAGCGGGCCGCGCCGCCGACCGCCTCGGCCGAGACCGCCTCGATCACGATCGCCTTCGTCCGGTCGACGAAGCCGAAACGGGCCTTGTGCGCCTTCTCGAACGCCCGCCGCATCGCGAGCGGCGAGGCGAGCCGAACCTCGATCGCCGTGTCGGAGCCGGCGTAGCGCAGCTGCGCCCGGCGATGAACCTTGACGTCCTCCCGCTCGACCCCCTGCGCTTCGACCTCGCCGGCCGCGGCCTCGGCGAGCGCATCGGCGACGAGGCCGACGCGGGCGAGCGCGCCCGCGTCAAGCGGCTCGTCGACCCCTTGGGCGCGCTGCGCCGCGATGTCGGCGAGCCCCATGCCGTAGGCGGAAAGCAGCGACGACAGCGGATGGATGAGCACGGTGGTAACGCTCAACGCGTCCGCCACGTCGCAGGCGTGCTGGCCGCCGGCGCCGCCGAAGCAGTTCAGCGCGTAGCGCGTCACGTCGTAGCCGCGCGCGACCGAGATCGTCTTGATCGCCTCCGCCATCTTGGCGACGGCGATGGCGAGAAAGCCGTCCGCGACCGCTTCCGGGCTCCGGCCTCCTCCGACCTCGCGCGCCAGCGCGCCGAATTTTTCGCGCACGATCGCGTCGTCGAGCGGTTGGTCGCCGTTCGGCCCGAACACTTTTGGGAAGAAATCGGGGATGACCTTGCCCGTCATCACGTTGGCGTCGGTGACCGCGAGCGGCCCGCCCCGCCGGTAGCTGGCGGGACCGGGATCGGCGCCCGCCGAATCCGGCCCGACGCGAAAGCGGGCGCCGTCGAAATTGAGGATCGAGCCGCCGCCGGCGGCGACGGTGTGGATCTTCAGCATCGGCGCGCGCATACGCACGCCCGCCACTTCCGTCTCGAAGGCGCGCTCGAACGCCCCGTCGTAGTGGGCGACGTCGGTCGAGGTGCCGCCCATGTCGAAGCCGATGACGCGCGAAAATCCGGCGCTCGCGCCGGTGCGGGCCATCGCCACCACGCCGCCGGCCGGACCGGACAGGATCGCGTCCTTGCCGGCGAAGAGCTTTGCCGAGGTGAGCCCGCCGGACGACATCATGAACATGACCCGCGCCCCGGTGCGCTCGATGTCGAGCGCGCGCGACACTTTTCCGACGTAGCGGGCGAGGATCGGCGAGAGATAGGCGTCGACCACCGTCGTGTCGCCGCGCGAAACGAGCTTGATCAGCCCCGCACAGGCGTGGCTTTCCGACACCTGCGCGAAGCCGAGCGCGCGGGCGATCGCGCCGACCGCGCGTTCGTGCGCCGGATAGCGATAGCCGTGCATGAAAACGATGGCGACCGCGTCGAACCCCTGCGCCTTGGCCTCGCTCAGCGCGGCGCGCGCCTCGTGCGGATCGGGCGCCGCTTCGACCGTGCCGTCGGCGAGCACGCGCTCGTCGATCTCGACGACGCCGGAATAGAGCTGCTCGGGCTTCTGAATGTCGCGGGCGAAGATTTTCGGCCGCGCCTGATAGCCGATCTCGAGGGCGTCGCGAAACCCGCGCGTCGTCACCAGCAGCGTGCGCTCGCCGCGCCGCTCGAGCAGCGCGTTGGTCGCGACCGTCGTGCCCATTTTGACGACCCGGATCGCGCCGGCAGGGACCGGCTCCCCGGCGGCGAGGCCGAGAAGGCGGCGGATTCCCTCGACCGCCGCATCCTCGTAGGCGGGACTTTCCGAGAGAAGCTTCAGCGGGTGGAGGCGTCCCGCCGGGTCACGGCCGATCACGTCGGTGAACGTGCCGCCGCGGTCGATCCAGAAGTCCCAGCCCGTCGCCATCGTGCGCGTCCTGCCTTTGCTAAGCGCGTAAACCGTCATGGCCGCCACCGGACTGGGATCCGGAGGTGTCCCGGCCATCCACGGGATTCGGCGCACTCATCAGGTCGCAGCTCTCCAAGGAGCGTCACACGAACGAGTCTCTAATACAGTTCGGCGCAGACGCGGAAGCGCAATTCCAGGCGCGGCCGCGTGGATCGCCGGGACAAGCCCGCCCATGATGGCTATGATGGGCTTAACCCCACCAGACAGAAGGCTCGAGTCTCATGGAAACCGTGAAGTTCGGCAAGACGGGCATGCGGGTGTCGAAGATCTGTCTCGGCTGCATGACCTACGGTTCGACCAAATGGCGCGATTGGGTGCTGGAGGAAGAGGCCGCGCGGCCTTTCATCCGCGAGGCGCTCGAGCGCGGGATCACCTTCTTCGACACCGCCGACGTCTATTCGCAGCGGCGCGAGCGAGGAGATCCTCGGCCGGGCGGTGAAGGACTTCGCGAAGCGCAGCGACGTCGTCATCGCCACCAAGGTGCACGGCGCGATGGGCGACGGCGCCAACGCGAAAGGCCTGTCGCGCAAGCACATCATGGAAGGGATCGACGCCTCGTTGAAGCGGCTCGGCACGGACTACGTCGATCTCTATCAGATCCACCGCTTCGATCCCATGACGCCGATGGAGGAGACGATGGAGGCGTTGAACGACGTCGTGCGCGCCGGCAAGGCGCTCTATATCGGCGCCTCCTCGATGTATGCGTGGCAGTTCGCCCGCATGATCGACATCGCGCGCATGAAGGGCCACGCCGAGTTCGTCTCCATGCAGAACTACTACAACCTCGTCTATCGCGAGGAGGAGCGCGAGATGATGCCGTTCTGCGCTTTCGAGAAGATCGCCGTCATCCCGTGGTCGCCGATGGCGCGCGGTTATCTGGCGGGCGCCGGCGTCGGTCCCCAGGCCTCGACCGTGCGCGGGCGGACCGACCCGTTCAGCGTGACGCTTGGCTTGGGGTCGGCCCAAGACGAGGCGATCCGCAAAGGCGTCAACGAGGCGGCGGAGAAGCTCGGAACAAAACCGGCGATTGTGGCGCTGGCCTGGGTGCTGTCGAAGCCCTATGTCACCGCGCCGATCGTCGGCGCCTCGAAGCCGCATCATCTCGCCGACGCGGTCGCCGCCGCCGAGCTCAAGCTCGACGCCCCCACAATCGCCAAACTCGAGGAGCCCTATCAGCCGAAGGCCGTGGCGGGGCACGCGTAGATTCCCCCTCTCCTTGCTTGCGGGGAGAGGGCCGGGCGATGCGTAAATCCCCCTCTCCCCGCCTGCGGGGAGAGGGCCGGGGTGAGGGGCTACGCCTGAAGGCGGAGGTCCGAGTCGCCCCTCATCCGGCCGCTGCGCGGCCACCTTCTCCCCGCGAGCGGGGAGGAGGAAAACAGGAGGCAACGATGACGCAGGCAGGCACGAAGGACCATCCGATCACGATCGAGCCGATCGCCGAGCCGCCTGCGCGTGATCTGGCGCGGGCGGACCATCGGCGACACCACGCGCGCGCTGGAATTGAACGAGGCGGGGTATAAGCCCGTCGCCTACGTTCCCCGCGAGGACGTCGACATGAGCGCGCTCGAGCGCACCGACCGGGTGACGACCTGCCCCTACAAGGGCGAGGCGAACTATTATTCCATCCGGGACGGCGAGCATCGCGACGCTAACGCGGTCTGGACCTATGAAAGGCCGAAGACGGAGGTCGCGGAAATCGCCTCCCATCTCGCCTTCTACCCGAACCACGTGGAGGTCAGGCGCGGCTAAGTCCCTTCTCCCGCTTGCGGGAGAAGGTGGACGCGCGAAACGCCGCCGGATGAAGGCTTGGCGCTTGCCCTCGTCCGGCGCTCAGCGCCACCTTCTCCCGTAAACGGGAGAAGGGATTCCATGACCGTCAAAGGCAAGACGATCCTCGTCACCGGCTCGACCGACGGGGTCGGGCGTTACGTCGCCGAGCGTCTCGGCGCCGATGGCGCGCGCGTCCTCGTGCACGGACGCAACCGCGCTCGCGGCGAAGAGGTCGTCGAGCGGATCGGAAAAGGCGGCGGCTCGGCGGTCTTCCTCGACGCCGATCTCGCCTCGCTCGCCGAGGTCCGCAAGCTCGCTCGAGGCCGTGCGCCGCGAGACCGACGGCCTCGACGTCCTCCTCAACAACGCCGGAATCGGTACGGCGGGAGAGGGTCGCGAGGTCGGCGCGGACGGCTTCGAGCTCCGCTTCGCGGTCAACTATCTCGCCGGCTTCCTGCTGACCCGGCTGCTCTTGCCCCTCATCGAGAAGCGCGCGCCGGCGCGCATCGTCAATGTCGCCTCGGCGGGTCAGCAGGCGATCGACTTCGACGACGTGATGCTGACCCGCGGCTACAGCGGCGTGCGCGCCTATTGCCAAAGCAAGCTCGCGCAGATTCTCTTCACCTTCGATCTCGCCGAGGAGCTGAAGGGGCGGCGGGTGACGGCGAACGCCTTGCACCCCGCGACCTACATGGACACGACCATGGTGCGAAAGAGCGGCGCGCGGCCGATCAGCACGGTCGAGCAAGGCGGCGAAGCGATCCTGCGACTCGTCGCCTCCCCTGAGCTGGAAGGCAGGAGCGGGCTCTACTTCAGCGGCCTCACGGAGTCCCGGGCCGATCCCCAGGCCTATGACCCGGCCGCGCGCAAGCGCCTGCGCGCACTGAGCTTCGAGCTCGTCGGCATGGCCGACCCGGCGGCCGCTCGGTAAACCGACATCGCTGGTTCGGCTTTAGCGGCCAGGGTCGCCCAATTCCTGCTGGCATGGGGCGCAAAAGTTTCCGGAACAAGATCTGGTTTTCAGCGTTACCGCCTCGCCAATGTTAACGGGAGGACCGCACGATGGACAGGCTCGCTGCGAACCGGACGATGGTCAGGCTTGCTCTTGTTGCTTTGCCGTGCCTTGGGCTCGCCGCGTGCTACACGCCGACCCAGACAGTGGGAACCGCCGGCGGCGTGGTCGCCGGCGCCGCGGTCGGCGGCCCGGTCGGCGCGGTCGTCGGCGGCGTATCCGGGGCGGCGCTCACCGCGCCTGGCGCACCGCTCGGCGGCTATCGCTATCGCTGCCATTGGACCGACCGGTATGGCCACCGCCATTACCACTGGTGTCATAGGTGACGCGACCGACGCGCTGATGCCGCGCGGGGCCCTCCGACTGAGCGAAGCTGGGGGCCCGCGACAGGACGGGCGGGACCACCCCCGGTCCCGCCGCCCTCAATCCCGCCGCTCGCGGCCCATCGCGTAGAACTCGTCGTTCGGCCGGATCGAGAAGGCGTTGGCGAGCCGGTTCGACATGGCGAAGAAGGCGGCGATGGCGGCGATGTCCCAGGCGTCGTCGTCGGTGAAGCCGTGCCGCTCGAGCGCCTCGTAGTCGGCGTCGTCGATCTCATGTGCGCGCTCGGCGACCTTCAGTGCGAAATCGAGCATCGCCCCTTGCCGGAGCGTCACGTCGCTTTTGCGCGGATTGACGGCGACCTGGTCGGCGATCAGCGGATTCTTCGCCCGGATGCGCAGGATCGCGCCGTGCGCGACCACGCAATAGAGGCAGCCGTTGACGCCCGAGGTCGCGACCACGATCATCTCCCGCTCCGCCTTGGTGAGGCCGCCCGGCTTCTCCATCAGCGCGTCATGATAGGCGAAGAAGGCGCGGAACTCGTCGGGCCGGCGGGCGAGCGCGAGAAAGACATTGGGAACGAAACCCGACTTCTCCTGCACCGCCTCGATCCGCTCGCGGACGTCTTTGGGGAGCTCGGCAAGCTCGGGCGTCGAAAAGCGGCTGATCGGCTTCTTGCTCACGTCCAGGTCCTCCTGTCCGGGGACGCGATGGTATATCGCCGTTCGGCGCGAAACAATACAGCGCCTGCGCGAGACCTGAATGGAACTCGGCGTCTGGACTTTGGATGACGCGGTCGGCGCTCCGTGCAGCGGGTGAACGGGTGCGGGCCGAAGCGGCGCTATGCCACCAGCCGAAAGCCGGCCACGGCGAAGTGATGATCGAAGGCGAAGGCGAGCCGAATCTTCGCGCGCTTCATAATCGCGAAGCTGGTCGCATCGACTGCGGAAAGCTTGCTCTCTGGCGGCGGCGTGGAACGGATCGCGGGCAAGCGCGAGAGCGATAAACGCGCGCCGCTGTCGACGAAAACAGGCCTCGCCCTGGCGCATCAGGGCTCGTCATGGATGCTGTCGTGCTCGATCGACGAGCGTTTCGGCTCGCCGTCCCAGATCGCAACCAGACCGCCGCCCGAGGGCTTCAGCACCGCCGTCCGAATGGCGTCGCGCACCACTTCCGCGACGCTGCGCCCGGAACGCGCGGCGACCGCGCGCAGCGCGTCGGAGCTCTTCTCCTTGCGCAGGTAGATCTGGGTCTTCTTCATGTATATCAATATCGCCACGCTGGTGACTCATATCAATCAGCCCATGCCGTCCCGCAATGTCCTCACGAGCGCGGCATCCTGAGCCTGCTTTCGAGACCCATTCCCGAGGCGCCGTCCGACGAAATCGACGGCTTGGCCCAGTTGACGTTTGGAGCGTTTTCCCTGTCAAATGTCGCGCCGACATGCCAGCCGCGCGCCGCCTCCAACGGCTCCGGCGACGATCGAGGGAGGATCGAGATG
The DNA here is from genome assembly GCA_963819255.1 of uncultured Alphaproteobacteria bacterium. GTDB lineage: Bacteria > Pseudomonadota > Alphaproteobacteria > Rhizobiales > Beijerinckiaceae > Roseiarcus. The sequence goes on along the minus strand of CAWFVS010000039.1, from coordinate 94,108 downwards.
CCGTTCGTCAACATACGGATCGTCAGGGAGGCGATCGCGAGCGACCCCGAGGGCAAGAAGGCGGCGATCGCGGACAAGGTCACGAACGCGATCGCCGAAACTACGGGTCTCCCGAAGGGAGATGTCTGGGTCGTCTTCGAAGAGGTCGCCGCGCGCGACTGGTACTTGGGGCCGACCAGCGTGGAGACGATCCGCAAGGGCAAGAAATGAGGGTCCTGTAGGGCGCGCTCGGTGAGCGCGCCGCCGCGGTCCATAGGGCGTCCGGAAGGACGCCCGTCTTTCGACGGGCTATCGACCGCGGCTACAGCTGCAAGGAGACGCCGTCCATGACCCACGTCGCCGTCAGCGCGAGCTTCCAGGACCTCATCGATCTCAAGACGCCGGTCGAGCGGATCGCGACCGGGTTCACGTTCACCGAGGGCCCGGTTTGGCATCCGCTCGACAACTGTCTCCTGTTTTCCGACATGCCGGGCGACGTGAGGCGCCGATGGGATCCGGTGCGCGGCGTCGCGGAAGTCCGGCGCCCGTCGAACAAATGCAACGGGATGACCTACGACGCCGACCTCAACCTGATCGTCTGCGAGCACGCGACGTCCTTGCTCGTGCGCGAGCGGCCGGACGGGCGGCGCGAGATTCTCGCCGCCCATTTCGAGGGCAAGGAGCTCAACAGCCCCAACGACGTTTGCGTGCGCTCCGACGGCTCGATCTATTTCACCGATCCCTGGTACGGGCGGATGCCGGGCTTCGGCGTCGAGCGCCCGCGCGAGCTTGGGTTTCAGGGGGTCTACCGGCTGGCGAAGGACGGGAGCCTGCAGCTCCTGGTCGACAGAGAGCTCTTCGCTCAGCCGAACGGCCTCTGCTTCTCGCCGGACGAGAGGACCCTCTACGTCAACGACAGCGCCAAGGCGCTGATCCGCGCCTTCGCCGTTGCGGCCGACGGGTCGCTGTCGGGAGGGGAGATTTTCGCCGAGGGCATCCGGTCGGAGACGAACGCGGGCGTCCCTGACGGGATGAAATGCGACGCCGAGGGCAATGTCTGGGTGACGGCGCCCGGAGGCGTATGGGTCTATGCGCCTTCGGGCTCTCTCATCGGCGAGCTCAGGGTTCCCGAAGTCGTCGCCAATCTCGCCTGGGGCGGCGAGAATTTTCGCACGCTGTTCCTGACCGCGACCAGCTCGGTCTACGCGGTCGCGACCAAAGTCGGCCCGCGGCGCGAGCCTTTCATGGTTGTAGGGCGCGGTCGATGACCGCGCCCGGCGCGCTCAGCGAGCGCGCCCTACATGGCGCGGCGGCTATAGGGCGCGGTCGACGACCGCTCCTGTCATGACGGCGGACGCTCGCTCGAAGGAGGCTACAATGGCCATGAAAGAATGCATCGGCTTCATCGGCGTCGGGCTCATGGGCCACGGCATGGCGAAGAACATCGTCGAGAAGGGCTGGCCGCTCACCGTGCTCGCCCACCGCAAGCGCGAGGCGGTCGACGATCTCAAAGGCCGTGGGGCGAGCGAGGCCGCGAGCGCGCGGGAAATCGCCGAAAAGAGCGACGTCGTCGTTCTCTGCGTCACCGGCTCGCCGCAGGTGGAGGCGATCGTCCAGGGGCCGGACGGCCTCGCCTCGGCCGGCAAGCCGCTCTTCGTCATCGATTGTTCGACCTCGGAGCCGGGCTCGACCCGCCGCATGGCGGCGGAGCTCGCGCCCAAAGGAATGACGCTCATCGACGCACCCTTGAGCCGCACGCCGAAAGACGCCTGGGAGGGAACGCTCGACGTCATGGTCGGCGGCGACCCCGCCTCGGTCGCCCGCGCGCGGCCGATCCTCGACGCCTTCGCCGGCCGGGTCGTTCCGACCGGGCCGGTCGGGACCGGACACACGATGAAGCTCCTGAACAACTTCCTGTCGATGGGCTATGCGGCGATCTATTCCGAGGCCCTGATGATCGGGGCCAAGGCCGGGCTCGCGCCGGAAGTGTTCGACGCCGTGATCCGCAACGGGCGCATGGACTGCCCGTTCTACCGGACCTTCTTCCAATACGTCATCGAGCGCGACCGCAACGCGCATCGCTTCACCCTGGCCAACGCGTTGAAGGACGTCAGCTATCTCGCCGGCTTCGCCCAGGCGCTCGGCGTCGCCAATCCGATCGGCGCGGCGGTGCGCAATTCCTTCGCGTCGGCCGTGGCGACCGGGCACGGAGAGGATTACGTGCCGATGCTGTCCGATCTGGTGGCGGAGTGGAACGGGGCGCGGCTTGAGCCTCAGCCGAATGTAGGGCGCGGTCGATGACCGCGCCGCCGCGCTCAACGAGCGCGGCTACTTACAACCCCGCCGTCTAACGCGTGATCACCGCCATTTCTCCGACATAGGGCCAGTCTCCTTCACCAGCCCAGCTCGGACGGGGTTCTCCCCGTACATACTGCCATTTTTGAACTCGTAGCTCTGATCGGAGCGCAGGACGTGATCGAAGAATTCCCTCTGCCACAGCGGCGGCAAGCCGCCGACCGCGCGGAGTTTGCCCTTGGCCGTCTTCTTGAAGCCGCCTATAAAGCGGGACAATGAAGCCGCATCAGCTTCTCATCGCTCGCGCAGAAGAAGTGCAGGTGGTCAGGCATGGCGACGAAGCGGCCGATCGTCCAACCGTACCGCGTGGGAGCAGCTTCGAATTCGGCGCGCAGAACTGCGTACGCCCGCTCGTTGGCAAGCAGAGGCCGCCTGCCGGCGACGCAAATCGTCAGAAAATAAACCGCCGGTTCGATCCAGGACCGAGTCCAGACGGCGCAAATGCTTGCGGACGCGCAATCAGAAAATCCGCTTTCGCGAAGTGAACTGAGGTTAGAGTTCGTGCTGCGGCTTTTCGAGAGCGCGCCGCCCCCTGTAGGCGCGGTCGCCGACCCGCGCCCGGCGCGCTCAACGAGCGCGCCCTACAGCCGCCGCTGGTCGCCGCCGCGCTCAAGGAGCGCGCCCTCAATGCCTACCCCCTGATCGGCTCGTGGGCGAGCGCGGCGCGCAGGAAATAGTAGAGGCCGGTCAGGGCGCTGACGACGAGCAGGCCTTCGAGGATATGCGTCAGCGGCTCGCCGAGGGCGAACAGGCCGCCGATCGCCCAGCCGGCGGCGGCTCCGGCGCCGACGAGCTCGGTGCCGACGAGAATGGCGACGCTGAGCAGAGTTAGCGCGTTCCTCCAGTTGATCGGCTTTTCAGCCGCAGCCTGAGCCAAACCCGGTCTCCTCGCAAAATCTATGAGATATCGGAGATATATGAAGCCGGGCCCCTAAACCACCCTGGCAGTGGGCGCAAGTGTCGCAGGCCGAAACCGTTGCCAGCGGCGAACACCCGTTGCAAAATGGCGAAGCTACGGCCCTAAACCAATGTCGATTCTGGTCGACAGACCCCATCGCGCGCAAGCCGCAAGGGAGGCGCATGACCACGCCCCGCACGGGGGCGTCGCGGCGCTGACGCTCGGGGCGCTCGGCGTCGTGTTCGGGTCGGTCGGAACGTCGCCGCTCTACGCGATGGACCAGATTTTTCGCGCCGCGGGGTCGGGAACGCCCGACGACGCGCTCGGCGCCGCTTCTCTCGCGATCTGGTCGCTGACGCTCATCGTCGCGGTTCAATATCCCCTTCTCGTTCTGCGCGCGCAAAATGACGGCGAGGGCGGCGTGTTCGCGCTCTACGGCCTCCTGCACGACCGGGGGGACCGCCGTTCGCGCATGCTGTTGTGGGCTCTGATGGCCGGCGCGGGCCTGCTCATCGGCGACGGCATGATCACGCCGGCGATCAGCGTGCTCTCCGCCGTCGAAGGCCTCGACGTCGCCTCGGCGAGCTATGCAGTCGCGGTCGTGCCGGTAACGCTCGGGCTTCTCGTCGCCCTGTTCGCCATCCAGTTCCAGGGCGCCTCGGGCGTCGGAAAAGTGTTCGGACCGATCGTCCTCGTCTGGTTCGTCAGCATCGCCGCGCTCGGCGCCGTTGAGATCGCGGCCAATCCGCGGATCCTCGCGGCCTTCAATCCTGTTTACGGCGTCTCCTTCCTCGCCCGCGCGGGTTTCCTCAAGGGGCTCCTGATCCTCGGCGGCTTGACGCTGGTCGTCGCCGGGGGCGAGGGGATGTACGCCGCCCTCGGCCATTTCGGCGCTCTGCCGATCCGCATCTCCTTTTACGCCGTCGTCTATCCGGCGCTCCTCATGAGCTACCTTGGCCAGGGCGCCTATCTGATCGGCGGCGCGGTGGTCCCAGACCACAAGCTCTTCTTCGCGCTCGCGCCGGAGCCCTTGCTCATGCCGATGATCGCTCTCGCCACCGCGGCGACGATCATCGCCTCGCAGGCGCTCATTTCCGGCACCTTCTCGCTCGTGTCGCAGGCGATCCGGCTCGGCCTCTTTCCGCGGCTGGAAATCCGCCACACCCACCACGCCCGCGAGGGGCAGATCTACATCCCCGTCGTGAACTGGATGCTCCTGATCGGCTGCGTGGCGCTGGTGTGGTTCTTCGGCTCGAGCGCGTCGCTCACGGCCGCCTACGGCCTCGCGGTGTCGGGGGTCATGGTGATCACGTCGGTCGCGATGATCCCGATCGCGCTGCGGCGATGGGGCTGGAGCGCTGCGACCACCGCGCTCGTCTGGGGGCCGCTGACGGCGCTGAGCTGCGCGTTCCTCACGGCGAGCTCGCTAAGACTGTTTGAAGGCGGCTATGTGCCGATCGCCGTCGGCGCCGTCGCCTTCGCCGCGATGGCGACCTGGCGGTGGGGCCGCAAGGCGACCTACGCCGCCCACAACGCCAAGGCGACGCTGACCATGGCCGAGGTGGTCGAGCTGCACCGGTCGAGCCGCCACCACCTCGAGCGCAGCGCGCTGATCATGTCGCCGCGGCCCCTGCGCTCGCTCGATGATCGCGCCCCGTCCCTGATCCGGCTCATCGCCGAGCGCGCCGGCGTCTTGCCGCGCAACCTCCTCTTCGTCGAGGTCGCCCACAAGAAGACGCCCTACATCCATGGCAGCCGCTACCGGGTGACGGTGTTCGACCGCATTCGCGAGAAGGGCAGCGTCATCGGGGTCGAGCTCTCCTTCGGCTTCCTCGAGGAGCCGAACGTCGAGCGGGCGCTGGAGGAGCTCGCCCGCCACCAGGAGATCGACCTGCCGAGCGACCCGCGCCAGTGGATCGTCCACGTCATGCAGGAGAACCTCCTGCCGGCGCGCAAGAGCAACCTCCTCAAGCGCATGCGGCTCAGGCTGTTCCAGTTCTTGCGGCAGGTCTCGCGTCCCGCCTACTCCTACTACGGCCTCGGCGACGAGGTGCAGCTGACGGTCGAGATCATTCCGGTCAGACTGCGGTGAGCGCGGCGCGAGCGGCAGAAACGGATTGAAACCTAGCGTACAAAAACCTAGCCGTACAACGGCAGAGAAAGGGATTGACCGCGAGCCAGTGGAGGGTGCAGTAGGGGGTAGCCCGCGTAGTTAGGGATAATCCCAACCCCAACCCGACACCGTAAGCAGGGCGTCAGAAACTAAAGAAGTATTTAACATATGCCGTTTTTCTCCGCCCTATTCTCGGCACAGGTTTTTGTTATAGAGTGTTCACATTGACTTGAATCAGTACTCACATCGAATTCGGCTAAAAGTGATACAGACCGATTGGTTGCGAAGGGAGTTAAGGAGTTGGCGGATGCAACTGTACAATTTTGAAGTGTTGAGTGGGGAGGACGTTATCGCTGTTCAGCCCTCCGTGCCGCTCCGCGACACCAAGGCGGCGTGGCCCAAGATCGCCAAAATCGCCAAGAGCATCAGCCTGCCGCACTGCCTCATCCGCGTGCGCGATCCATCCGGCGCAATCGTCATCCTGATCGGCGTAACAGCCGCGCTCGCGCTCGCCGAGAAGTTGATCTGAAAAGGACGCCCCTAGATCCGCCGTAGACGCGGGCGGCCTTCCCCCTCATCATGGGCGCCATGTCGTCCCCGCCCGCCCTCGCGGTCGCCTCCCTCGACCCCACCGCCTTCGCCCGGAGCCTCGACCGCCTCGCAGCTGCGTGCACGATGGGGCGAGCGTCGGTTTCGTCCTGCCGTTTGGCGTGGACGAGGCGCGCGCCTACTGGCGCGACAGGGTCGCGCCCGCCCACGAGGCGGGGAGCCGGCTCGTTCTCGTCGCCGCCCTCGGCGGCGATACCGTCGGAACCGCCCAGCTCGATCTCGACGCCATGCCGAGCAAGCGCCATCACGCAGAAGTGTCCAAGGTTCTCGTCGAGCCGCGCGCTCGCCGGGCGGGCGTCGCCCGCGCCCTGATGGCGGAGATCGAGCGGCGCGCGTCCGAGGCGGGCCGCTGGCTGCTCACCCTCGACACCGCCGGCGACGCCGCCGAGGCGCTCTACCGCTCGCTCGGATACGAGCTGGCGGGGACGATCCCCGCATATGCGCGCGACGCCTTCTCCGAGCGCTACGACGCGACGCGGCTCATGTACAAGAACCTGCGCGGCGGTTAGCCTGCCCGCCCGACTGTAGGCGCGGTCGACGACCACGCCCTACAGAGCGCGCCGGGCGCGGTCAAAAAACCGCGCCTGCAGGGCGGCGGAGACGGATATCGGCTGATGAAGGAACTGAACGGCGCAAGGCTCGGCGGCCGCCTCCTGCTGGCGTTGCTGGCCCTCTATGCGCTCGCGATGATCGCGCCCGATTTCGCCCGCCTCGTCCGGCCGCTGGGCTCGTTCGGCCTCGCGGCGAACGCCGACGGGGCAATCTACGGCGTGCAGGGGCCCTTCGCCGCGGAAGAACAGTCGCCGGCCTGGCGGGCGGGCCTGCGGGTCGGCGACCGGCTCGATCTCGCACGCATGCGCTGCCTCCCAGTCGACACCGAAATCTGCGCCAGCAACCTCGCCCTCTGGGGCGGCGTCACCTACGTCATGCCCGGCCGCGAGGCGACCCTCATCCTTGCGCCGCACGGCGACCGGCCGGCCCGCGAGGTCAAGCTCGTAGCCGAGCCCCGGCCGCGCTCGTTTGCGCTCGACGCGGTGCTGCTCGTTCAACAGGCCGCGGGCGTCCTCGTCGTGCTCGGCGCCGCCTATCTGGTCTGGATCCGGCCCGGCCCCATGACCTGGGGCTTCTTCGCCTACACGATTTATTTCAACCCGGGCGAAGCCTTCTTTTTCTTCGCCTGGCTGCAGCAATGGCCCTGGGCGCTGCTCGCCCAGAACGCCGCCGCCTGCGTCCTGCAGGCCGCGGGCTATACGGGACTGCTGCTGTTCGCGCTGCGCGCCCCGGTCGATCGCGCCGAGGGCCTGTGGCGCCGGATCGAGCGCGCGCTGCCGGCGCTGGCGATCCTGTTCCTGGCGGTGGCGCTCGCGAGTCTCGGGAGCGCGTTCGGCTATCCGACCGAGCTCGCGTTCGAGGCCTCGATTCTGCTCGGCTTCGGGGTCAGCGCCGCCGCCCTCGGAATCCTGCTCGGCCGCCGCAAGCATCTGTCGCCGCGCGACTACCAGCGGATCCGCTGGGTGATCTGGGGCTGCCTGATCGGCCTGCCCGCCTACCTCATCGCCGAGATCTCGATAGAGACGTCGCTGCCGGCGAGCCTCTTCGGCGCAAGCGCGGTGACGGAGGACGTGACGGGCCTCTTCTACCTCGTGAACGGCATCTTGTGCCTGTTCGTGGTGGAGGCGGTGCGCCGCCCGACCGTGGTGAGCGTCTGGGTCCCGCTGCGCCGGGCGACCGTGCTCGGGCTCCTGCTCAGCGTGCCGGCTTTTTTCGTCCATGAAGAGCTGAGCACGATCAACGAATGGACGCAGTTGCCGGAATGGGCCTGGGTGCTGGCGGCCTCTGCGCTCATTTTCCTGATTTCGCGGACGCACGAATGGCTGACCGAGCTTGCGGACCGGCTGTTCGACCGGAATTTTCGTCGCGCCGAGGCGCGTCTTGCGGTCGTCGGCCGAACGATCCAGCGCGCCGACAGCCTCGACGAGATCGATCGCCTCTTGGTGGACGAGCCGAGCCGCTCCCTGCGCCTGGCTTCGGCGGCGCTGTTCCGCGAGGAGGACGGGGTCTTCCGCCGCCGCGTCAGTGCCGGATGGGGAGGTCCGAACGCCGACAGACTCTTGCGCGCCGAGCCGCCTCTTGTGGGACGGCTCGAAGGCGGCCCCTTCCGGCTCGACGGACGAGGGCCCGATCCGCCGGACATCCGGCTTCCCGCCGATCTTGCGCGGCCGGTTTTCGGTGTGCCCGTCGGCAATCCACGCCGCTGCTTCGCAGTGGTTCTGTACGGCGGACACGAGGAGGGGACCGATCTCGATGAGGCGGAGCGGGAGCTTCTTGCTCGCTTGGCGCGCGAAGCGGAAATCTCCTACGGAGAGGTTGAAAGCGAGATGCTCAGAAAGCAAATCGACGTCCTGCAAGGCGAGCTTGCCCGCGTCTCCGCCGCCGGTCGGGGAAGCCCTGCACGCATGGGGAGACCATCATGACGAGCGCTTCCATTCGGCGTCTCGAAGGCGTGAGCGCCTGCGTTTTCGACGCCTACGGCACTTTGTTCGACTTTTCCTCGGCGGCCGCGCGCTGCGAGGACGTCCCGGCGGACAAGCGCGCGGCGCTGACCGCGCTGTGGCGCGACAAGCAGCTGCAGTACGCGTGGCTGAGATCCCTCGAGGACCGTTACGCCGACTTCTGGCAGGTGACCGGCGAGGCGCTCGACTTCGCGCTCGAGAGCCTCGGCCTCGAGCAGCCAAACTTACGCGACAAGCTGATGGAGCTTTATCTCGGCCTCGAGCCATTCCCGGAGGTTCCCGAGACGCTGAGGGCGATCAGGGGGCGAGGGCTCAAGACCGCGATTCTCTCCAACGGCTCGCCGCCCATGCTGGAGACGCTCGTTCGACGCGGAGGCCTCGCGGGCGCCTTCGACGCCGTCCTGTCGGCCGATGCCGTGGGCGTCTTCAAGACCCATCCGAAAGTCTATCAGCTGGCGCTCGATTCGCTCGGCCTGCCGGCGCGAGCGATTTCTTTCCAGTCGTCCAACGCATGGGACGCCCATGGGGCGTCGGACTTCGGCATGCGCGTCGTCTGGTGCAATCGCTATGGCCAGCGCCGCGAGCGTTTGCCGGGCGCGCCGGACTTCGAGGTGCGAACGCTGGCGGAGCTGCCGGGGCTGCTGGGGGCGGCGGAGTAAAGGGCCTCACCACCTCTCCGTATAAGGCCGCGCCTCGACCTCGAAACTCCAGGCGGAGCGGTCCTGCCTGACCAGATCGACAGCGATTGCCGCGACCCCGGCCGGCGCAATGAAGGCGTCGTCCGGGCGGTCGGTGAAGCGTGAGCGGGTCACCGGGCCGCCGACGACGCCGTCGACCACGATGAGCGCCACATGGATCCCCGCCGGCCAGAGATGCCGCGCCATCGACTCCGCCAGTCCCTTTTGCGCCATCTTGGCCGGCGCGAAGGCCGCCGTGCCGGCGACGCCGCGCCGCGAGGCGGTCGCGCCGACGACCACGATCGCGCCCTTGCCCTTGCGCCGCATGGCCGGAATGACCTGCCGCGCAGCGAGAAAGAGGCCGAGCGCGTTTACCCGCCAGGCCCTCTCGAAATCCTCCGGCTCGACATCCTCGATCGAGCCCCAGACGCCGGAGCCGGCGTTGAACACGAGAACGTCGACCTCGCCGAGCTCCGCCCGGGTCCGAGAGAATGCGTCTGCGACCGACGCCGCATCGGCGACGTCGCAGGCGTACGCCTCCGCGTTCGGAAGCTCGGCGGCGAGCTTTGCGCTGAGCTCCATCCTGCGCGCCATCAGCGCGATCGCATAGCCGTCGGCGGAAAAGCGCCTGGCGAAAGCCTCGCCGTTGCCGGGGCCGACGCCGACGACGGCGCAGACGGAATTTTCGGAACCATTCGTCATCGCTCGATCCTCCCTGCTACGGGCGTCGTCGCCAGAACGGCTTTCCTATCGCGTGCGTTGAAGCCGTTGTACAGCCGCGTCAGCACGTCCTTGTTCGTCGGCGTCGCAAGCTCCCGCTCCATGCCCGGGCGAGCAAGAGCCAACCGGCCGAAAAGATCGGAGGAATCTGCCCGCGAGAGATCCATCCGTCACTCGTCGCCCGGGTCTCCCGGCGGCGGCAGGGGCCTTGCGCCGTGCCCGGGATCGCACCGGGCGTGCGCTTGCTTGACCTCCTCCAGACTGCGAAAGGTCCGGGACGCGACTCCGGCGCAGTAGTCGTCCAGCGGGGCGACGGCGTCCGGCGGTTCCGGATCGGCCCCGGGCGGCTGCGAAGGAGCGGTCGCGTCAGGCGGCCCGGAAGGAGCGGCGGCGCCGGGCGGTCCAACGACAGGCGAATTTTCGAATAGGCCGGGAGGATAGTCCTGAGCCGCGAGCGCCGGCCATGCCGCAACCGCGGCGCCGAGCGCGACGATGCAGCGGTTCAAAGGAAGGACCCGCAAGCGTTCGAACAAATTCAGGATCGGAAAACGGACATGCTTGGACATGGCGAAGCCTGCACTGCACCTTCTGGAAAGACGTGACAGCCGAAGATGGCGCGCGCCTTGCGACTTTCGGACCGTCCGGCGCGAAGCGGACGCCGCCCCGGGCGCGATCCGTGGCGCCGTTCGGAAATGATCCGTGCAGCTCAACCGGTATTCCGGCGGGAACTTGGCCGACGCCCCGGCGCCTAGATGAAGCGAGAGCATGATGAAATTTTGGCCGGAGGAACTCTCCTCGCCTGGACCCGCTCCCGCAAGCCAAGGAGGCCGCGCGGCGTTCGGAGACTTCCTCCTTCCTTGCGAGGTGCTTGCGCCTCTAATATGGTTTCCCCAAATCGTTCGGAGGCGGCTCGCGCCACTTCCTCAATTTCCTCGCGTATCGCCGCCGTGACAGCGATAGCTGTTCTGCGGCGAAGACGTTCCTACGGCACGCAGATGTTCACGGACTGCTGACCCAGATAGTTGCCGTAGGCGTCATAGAGCGGCTGGTACACCCAGCAGTTGTCATAGTAGTAGGGATAGGTCGCGAGGACGCCAGCCGCCACGCCGGCGACGAACGCGGGACCCCACCAGCCGTTGTGCCAATAGCCGTGCCGCCAGTCGCCCGCATGCCATTGCCAATTGCCGCCGTGCCACGCGCCGCCATGCCAGCCGCCCACGCCGGCGCGATGCCAGGCGCCGACGCCGGGGTGAGGCACTGCGCCTACGACGCCGCCGGGCTGGACGCCCCCAGCGCCGAAGCCGCCGCTGTGGAATGCGCCGAAGCCGCCGCCGGGGCGGACGCCCACGCCAAAGCCGCCGCTGGGAATGCGCCGAACGCCCCGCCGGGCTGGACGAGCACGGGCGCGGCGTGAAAGCCGCCCAAAGCCCCACCGGGCCGGACGCCCATCGGAACGCCATGGAAGCCGCCGAAGCCGCCGCTGGGCCGCGGGCCACCCAGTGGGGCGCCGTGGACGCCGCCGAGGCCGCCGCCCATGGGGGCGCCGTGAAAGCCGCCGAAGCCGCCGACATGAACGCCGCCAAAGGCGCCCGCGGCGGGGGTCGCAGCCGCCGCCATCGCCAGGGCCGCGAGCCCGGCGACGACCGCCCTGGAAATCGAGCTACGCATGATCCGCCTCCGATCGCCGGCGCCGCCCGGGTCGGAATTGCCCCCTGCGGGACCGGCGTTGGTAGCGGAAGTTACCGCCATTTCTTCGCTTGCAGATTGATCTACGACAAAAACGACGCGAGTGAGGCTGACACGCTTGAACGCGCGCTGATCGTTCACCGTGTACTCGTTCGGTTACAAGGCGACTTTGCCCGTGACGGCCACGCCGACCCACGCCATCAAGCAATACTTGTTCTCTCGTATGCGCGACACCGCCGAGGGCGAAGAGGGCAAGGCAAAAACTGGCGCGGAACCTCCCGCCGCCCGCTGGTCCGCGTCTATTGCTAAAGTTGCATTGACGCGGCCGTCGTCTGCTGACCTAAATCCTCGACCCGGACCTATGGCCGCCTCCGGGCTGAAAGACGCTTCGAAGATCCGGCGTCCATCGCCGGGAAGAAGGCGGCGGCCACACAAGTCCAATCGAGTTCATGCGAATTCCATGGGAGGAAGACATGGCCGATTTCATCATCGGAAGTGAGGTCGCGCGCGTTTCACGCCGCCGCGCGCTGAAGCTTGGGGCTGGGGTCGCCGGCGCGACCCTGATTCCCAATTTTTTGGGACAACTCGGGGTGGCCTACGCGGAGGACAAACCTGCGCTCGGCACGTGGCCGGCCGGCTCACAGGGCGACTCGGTCACCATCGGCGCGACCGTCCCCCGCACAGGCCCCTACGCTGTGCAAGGCGAGGATGAGCTGAAAGGCATGCAGCTTGCCGTCGAGCACCTCAACGAGGGCAATGACCTGATCAAGCAGATCGCGCCCAAGGTGACCAAGGGCGTGTTGGGCAAGCAAGTGAAGCTTGTCGTCGCAGACTCGGCCGCCAAGCCGAACAACGCCGTGCAGGAACAGCAGGTCTTCATCAACGAGAACAAGATCATCGCCATGACCGGGTCGACCTCGTCGGCGGTCGCCGTGGCTTTGAACAAGTTCGCCCAACGCGAGAAGATCCTCTATCTGGTCGCGATCTCCGGCTCCAACGACACGACCGGCAAGGACTGCTCGCGCTATTCGTTCCGCCAGTGCTTCTATGGCGAGACCGCCGCCAACGCGATCGGTCCGGTGCTGGTGAAGAATTTCGGCAAGGGCAGGAAGGCGGCGTACATGACGCCGGACTACACCTACGGCCACACGGTGACGAAATCGGTGAACGACTACCTGACCTCGCAGGGCGGCTGGACCATGGTGACGAACCAGGTGTCGCCGCTCGGCACCCAGGATTTCAGCGAGTATCTGACCAACATCGCCAATTCCGGCGCCGAATTCATCGTCAACGTGAATTGGGGCCGGGACGCCGTGCTGTCGGTGCAGCAGGCCAAGCAGTTCGGCCTGACCCCGAAGATGAAGATGGTGATCCCCTATCAGATCCCCTTCCTCGCCAAGGAGGTCGGTCCGGAGCTCACCGAGGGCGTCTTCGCCGCCACCGACTTCTGGTGGACGCTCGAGGACAAGTACCCGTTGGCCAAGATGTTCGTCGACGCCTTCAACAAGAAATACAACTACCGTCCGGAATGGGGCGCCGAGAACGCCTACATGCAGTTTGCGATCTGGGGCCGCATGGTCTCCGAAGCCGGAACCTTCTATCCGCCGGACGTCATCAAGCAGTACGAGAAAGGCGAGACTTTCTCGTCGATGGTGGGCGACGTGCGTTTCCGCCCGGAGGACCATCAGCTGATCCGCCCCGTCATCATTGTCCGCGGCAAGGCGCCGAAAGACATGAAGAACGATCAGGACTACTGGGAGGTGCTCGAAGTTGTTCCGGGCGAGCCCCTGATGCAAAAGCCGGACGCCTTCGGCTGCAAGCTTGGCGATTACACCTGACAGGTTCGAGTCCCTTCTCCGCGCCCACGCGTGGAGAAGGGTTTTAATCTCCACGGCGAACGAGCCGAACGGGCGCGAAGCGGCAGATTCCCGTCTTCCATGCCCGGCTGCTCGACGCTCACAAGACGGCGGAGCGCCTGTGACGGCGGCGGGCGTCTGACGATGGGACAGGCCATTCATCGGAATTGAGGTGGGCGACAGCGTGGTCAACTGGGCAACCTTCGTTTCGCAATGCTTCAACGGGCTGGTGCTCGGCGCGCTTCTCGCGCTGATTTCCTCCGGCCTGACGATCATCTACGGCACGCTCGGCGTTTTGAACCTGGCGCACGGCGCGATGTTCATGCTCGGCGGCTATGCCGGCTGGGTCGCCTACAGCCATTCCGGATCCTTCGCCCTGGCGGTGATCGCCGGCTCGCTCTTCGTAATGTTGGTCGGGGTGCTGATGGAGCGGCTGATCATCCGCTATTTCTACACCCGCCCGAATGAGGACCAGCTTCTCGTCACCTTCGGCCTCGGCATCGTGCTGGTGGAGGCCGTGCGCTTCTTCTTCGGCAGCCTGTCGAAGGCCGTGCCGCCGCCGATTGGCGGCATCACGTCGCTCGGCTTCATGGTCTACCCGACCTACCGGCTGACTCTCCTCGGCATCGTCGCTGTGGCGCTGCTCGTGCTCTATTTCGTGCTCTATCGCACGCGGATCGGCATGATCGTCCGCGCGGGGATCGAGGATTCGGTGATGGTCGAATTCGCTCGGGATCGACGTTTACAAGGTTTTCATGCTGGTCTTCGGCATCGGCGCCATGGCCGCGGGCTTCGCGGGCATCGTCAACGCGCCGGTCGTCTCGATCACGCCCGACCTCGGCGAATCGATCCTCGTCCAGACTTTCGTCGTCGTGGTCATCGGAGGCGTCGGCTCTTTTCCAGGCGCGGTGCTCGGCGGCCTCCTCGCCGGCGAGATCATCAGCATCACGTCGATGTTCAACCCGGGCTATGCCTACGTCATGCTGTTCGTGGCGATGACGCTTGTGCTGGTAGTCCGTCCCTACGGACTCCTCGGCGCGGCGGGACGCGAGTGACGGCGGTCTCCCGATGAAAACGAAGCGTCCTTTCCTCGTCGAGGCCTTAACGGTCGTCGGCCTGATTGCCGCGCCCTACGTGCTGCCGCATCTCGGCTTCTCGCTGACCACCATCAACCGCGTCCTGATATGGGGTCTGTTCGGGCTCGGCTTCGATCTCCTGTTCGGCTATGCCGGCCTGCTGTCGTTCGGTCAGTCGGCGTTTTTCGGCGCGGGCGGCATGTTCGCCGCTTATCTGCTGACCGAAGCCGGCTTTCCCTACGTCCTCACATCGATCGTGATCGGCGCCGTGGTTGCCGGCGCAATCGGCTATCTCGTCGGTTTGATCGCGCTCAGGCGGACGGGCATCTATTTCGCCATGATCACGGTCGCGATCGCGGAGGTGTTCTTCTTCGTCGAGTTCAACCCGTTGTCGGCCTTCACCGGCGGGGAGAACGGGTTGCCCGGCGTGCCGACGCCGAGATTCGACCTCGGCTTTACCAAGCTTCGCTTCGACACCGACCCGTGGATGTACGCGTTTCTTGCGTTCTGGTATTTCGTCGGCCTCGTTGTCGCGCTTCGCATCGTGCGCTCGCCGGTGGGAGCGATCTTGAGCGCCCTTCGCGACAACCCCGCTGCGCGCGTCGGCGCTCGGCCATAACATTCACGGCTACAAGCTCACCGCTTTCGTGGTCGCGGCGGCCTATGCCGGCTTCGCCGGCGGCCTCCTCGCCGTCATGCAGGGCTTCATGCCGCCGGACGCTTTCATGTTCGACACGTCCGGGCAGCTCGTCATGCAGACCGCCATCGGCGGCGCGGGCACCCTCTTCGGGCCGCTGGTCGGCGCCGCCGTGTGGCTCTATCTGAGCGATTTCTTCCAGAACACGCTCCATCTCGGGGCCACCTGGAAGCTCGTGCTCGGCATCGTGTTCGTGTTGCTGGTCTGCTTCCTCAGGCGCGGAATTGTCGGCGCCGTCGTCGATCTCTATCGCTTGGCGGCGGGCCGGAGGAAGCCCGCGGAACCTGCCGGGACGAAATCCAAACCGACCCCATTCCGGGCCGCCGCCCCGACCGCCGCCGCAATTCCCTCGCGCCGCCGCCCCAGCCGAACGTCCGGACCGATCCTGCAGGCGACCGGCCTCACCAAGCGTTATGGGGGGGTGGTGGCCAACAGCGATATCGATTTCGTCGTCGATCACGGCGAAATACGCGGCATTATCGGGCCGAACGGCGCAGGTAAGAGCACCTTCTTCAAAATGCTGACCTGCGAGGTTCCGCCGACCTCGGGCAAGATCGTCTTCGAAGCTCGAGACATCACGGGCATGAGCGTTACGGACGTCTGCCAGCTCGGGCTCACCAAGAGTTACCAGATCAACCAGCTGTTCGATCGCCTCACGGTCAGGCAGAACCTGCGGATCGCCGCGCTCGGCCAGATCCGGGGGAAGTTCAAGCTCGATCTGTTTCGGAGTGTGAGCAATATTCCCGGCCTCAACGAACAGGTCGAGCAGACGCTGGCGCTCGTCAATCTGACCGAGCGGCCGGACACGCCGGTGTCGGAGCTCGCCTACGGCGAGAAGCGGCGGCTCGAGATTGGGCTCGCGTTGGCGACCTCGCCGAGCCTGCTCCTGCTCGACGAGCCGCTGGCGGGCATGAGCCCGCGAGAGCGGGTCGAGACGGTCGCGCTGCTCAAGTCCATCGCGCGCGGCCGCACCATGATCATCATCGATCACGACATGGACTCGCTGTTCGAGCTGGTCGATAAAATCACCGTGCTGCAGGAAGGCCGCGTGCTGGTCGAGGGCGCGCCCGAAGAGATTAAGACCAACCCCAAGGTGCAGGAGGCCTATCTCGGCGGCGTTCGCGGAGAGGCGGCATGAGCCTGCTCGAAGTCAGCGGACTCAACAGCTACTATGGCGAGAGCCACATCCTTTTCGACCTCTCGCTGCGCGTCGAGAAGCACGAAGCGGTAGCTCTTCTCGGCCGGAACGGCGCCGGCAAGAGCACCACGCTCAAGAGCCTCATGGGCATCGTCACGCGGCGCACCGGCAGCGTCAAGCTCGACGGCGTCGAGCTCGTCGGTCAGAGGGCCCACAGCATCGCGCGGCTCGGCATGCAGCTCGTGCACGAGGATCGCCGGATCTTCGGCAGCCTGACCGTCGAGGAGAACATCGTCCTTGCCGGGCTGACCGCCAAGAACAAATGGCCGCTCGAGCGCATCTACGACCTGTTCCCGCGGCTCATGGAGCGGCGCACCAGCCGCGGCGGCGACCTTTCGGGAGGCGAGCAGCAGATGCTCGCGATCGCCCGCGCGCTCGTTCGCGATCCGAAGATCATCCTGCTTGACGAGCCCTTCGAAGGGCTGGCTCCGGTCATCGTCCAGGATCTGGTGGCGGCCTGTCGCGAGCTGGCGCGTCGCGGGCAGACGATCGTGCTGGTCGAACAGAATCTGGCCGCAGCCCTCGCGTTGGCGGAACGCATCTACATCATCAACAACGGCCATATCGCCCATGAGGGCCCCGCCGGGGAGATACGGGCGAAGCCGGACCTTCTGCAGCGCTATCTGGGCGTCTAGCAGCCTGTCGGACTTAACCTTGGGACCATTAATTTGATTGGTGTTTTCTTAGTTTGGAGAAACACAAAATCAAATCGTATCAACATCTTCAACGGCAAGAAAACATCGAGTCCGACAGGCTGCTAGAGTGCGCCGCGATGACACGAACCCGGCGCCACCATTTCTGAGAAGGGCGCTCGAGGCGATCAAGAATTTCTTGATAGGCCGCGCGTTCTCATTATGTTCTACTCCCGGTGGGAAAGCCTTGTCCAGGCTTGCGCATCAAAGGAAGGCCAATGTTGAGATGGTGATCCTTGACCATAACGCGCCGAACGAGCGCCACGAAGAAATTTCGCCGCATTCCGACGCTGCTGTCGAGAGGTAAAACATTGAAAATATTGTGTTTTACGTTGCAATTCTCGGAAAGAATCGGAAAGAAATCGGTCCTCGTCGGAAACTTTCTGAACGCCAGGCGGATGGGTTCGGAATTTATGTGAACTTCGGAAAAAATCAAAGGTCCTCCGGCGGCGCCATCGGCGGCCCCGGGGCTGAAGCCGGAGCGCGCGCCCTTCGGAAAGAACCGTATCGGAGAGTCCTGACATCGGTTGGGGCCCAGCGCGTCATGCCGAGCGATGACGGTTCCAAAGCGGTTCTGGTCGGTCGGAACAGGCTGCTGAGCGCCGCTCCCTGGCCATCCTGGCGGTGAAAAATCGCCGCCTTGGCTAGCGCATTGGTCACGCGTCGTTCGCATCCATCAGCGCCAGCGCCGCCATCCCCATGAGCGCGAGGCCGAGGAAGCCCGGCGGAGCCGAAATCGGCGCGTTCTCGCTCCAGTTGCGCCAGCCGCCCATGTCGCGCGACACGCCATAGATGTGCAGCCCGACGCCGGCGGCGCCGACCGCGGCGGTCAGCCAGAGCGCCGCGCGCACCGGCATGCGCGGCACGCTCTTGGGCGCCGCGGCCGCCGCGCCGAGGACGCCTGCCGCAACCGACAGCGGCGCGCTGACGAGCGGCGCGAGGATCGCCTGGTTCTGAGACGAACCACGAAAGCGCTCGGCCGCGCTGTCGGCCGCCAGGGCGGCCGACAGGAACTCCTGCGCCGAGGTGGAGGGTGCGCTCGGCCCTCTCTTGCGCCGCGCGACGGCGGCTTCCGGGGAGCGCCGGCAGCGCCGAAAGCGCGGCGCCGAGACGGAGCTTGTGCGCGGCTCGCTGCTGCGCCCGACCCGGGCGCCAGGCGCGACGAAGCGCCGAGAGGGCCGAAGACGGAGCGGCGGGCCGCAGCTTGCGCCCGGCTTGCTTTTGGACCTCTCGCAATCGCTCGTCGCCGCCGAAGACCGACAGCGCGGATGCGAGCCGTTCGCTGGCGAGTTCGAACCGAACGCGCGGCTTCGATCGGTGACACATGTCTCATGATGACCTCCGACAGATCGCTCGCCGTCCTTCCTTGAACTCGACGCCCTGCGGATCGCGCCGCTCTCGCGCGCCGGAATTGGGGCATTGACGAACCTGGACTTGCGCAGGCGCGGCTCGCTTGGCCGAAGCTGAAACCGGCGATGCCTTGGAAGGTTCCCGGCGCGCCCGATAGCCCGAAAAATGCACGGGCGGCTTACGGTTTGTTCAACGTCGTCGCTCGCTCTGCACGCCTCGAGGCCTCTCTGGCGCCACTACATCCGGCGCGACCGCGTGCTCATGCGCATGCTTGGAGGCTAAGGTCCCTTCAACGTGTCGCTGATCGGGGCGTAGGTGAATTCCTCCACGCCGACGTCGACGAGCACGTCGCCCTTCACCCGGGCGTTGACCGAGCGGACGAGCGCCTTGCTCATCTTGGCGAGGTCGAAACGATCGAGATGGTCGAAGTCGATCGAGTCGTCGTCGTAGACATAGCGGAAGGCCTCGTCGACCAGGATCGAATCGGGCGCCATCGCGGCCTTCTTCAAGGCGCCGAGGTCAATCGTATAGCTGAGCAGCATCACGGCGTAGCCCTGGATCGCTCCGCCCTTGAGACGCGGCACGTTGATCTCGTGCGTCTTGCGCGTCTCGGTCGCCCGCGGCGCGGACCCCCTTCCCATGGTCCCGTAGACGGCGAAAGCCTGGCGGGCGCCCAGCTCTCCGGCGATCGTCGCCGTCGAGGCGAGGAGCCCGATGAGGAGGGCGCGCATCATTCCTCGGCCAGTCTCCAGGCGCGCGCATCGTAGGTTCCGTCCGACTGGCCGTCGCGGATGGCGCGGGCGATGATGTCGGCGACGGCGGCCGAGGCCCTGAGCTGCACGCCGAGCGCACGGCGGTTGATCTCGAGCCTGGCGTTGAGATCGGCGAGGGCGTCGCGCAAGGGAGAGGCGGCGCCGGTGCGCTCGAGCGCCGGCAGGAGCCGGTTGAGCTCGAGCAGCCCCTGGTTCTTGCGCCGGCTGTAGGCCTCGTAGGGGACCGGCCGCCCCTGCGCGATGTCCTCGTTCTCCGCCGCCACCGTCTGGCGCAGGCGCTCGACGACCGGCAGCGCCATGGCGAGCGCGGAGGCGGCGGCTTCGGATCTGCTTCTTGTCGCGCTCATGCGCCTTTGCGCCCCGAAAAGAGAATGGCGCCGTTGGCGATTTCGGCGGCGCTCGGCGCCGAGAGGACGTTGGCGCTCATCTGAGCCGCGGCAGCCGCTTCGCCGACCCGAGAGGATGCGCCGGCCGGCAGGCCCGGGTGGGTGGCGAACAGGCGCCGGCTCAGGCCCAGCGCCCGGATCTCGCGATCTGGCGGGAGATCTGCTCGGACAGCATCGAGCGCCACATGTCGCCGGCCGTCCCCTCGCCGAACACGCTGCCGGCGTCCTTGGGCAGCATCTCGCCGACGAAGGAATTGACGAGCATCGTCTCGAACTCGACTTTTGCCCGCGCCGCGCCGTCAGGCGCCGCGGCGGCGGCGAAGGCCTGGCGCGCGTCGGCGAGGCCTGCGGACGGGACGGGCGCGGCGGAAGCCGATGCCGCCCGCTCGAGGTCGGCGGCGAAGTCGCCGACGGGCGCGCTCGCGCCGGCGCCGAGCGCCTCGAGCCGCTCGGCCGCGAGCCGCGCGCGCGCCGGGTCGGCGGCGTTGAGGACTTCGAGGACGACGTCGGAGCGCGGGTTGAAGGACATGGAGTTCCCGTCCATCCACCTTCTCCCGCAAGCGGGAGAAGCGATTCGCCCCCTCTCCCGCTTGCGGGAGAGGGCCGGGGTGAGGGCAAGTCTTCACGTAACCTCCCTCCGAATCCTTACCCCTGGCTTGCGCCGCGGCGATGAAGCGCGCGCTCGATCAGCTCGACGAGCTCCTTGCGTTTCTTCTGGTCGCGATAGGCCTTGCCGGCGGCCTCGGCGGCCTCCTCGGCGAGCTTG
Organism: uncultured Alphaproteobacteria bacterium; assembly: GCA_963819255.1. GTDB lineage: Bacteria > Pseudomonadota > Alphaproteobacteria > Rhizobiales > Beijerinckiaceae > Roseiarcus. The sequence continues at coordinate 73,764 of CAWFVS010000039.1, read as the reverse complement.
GCGCGGATTCCGTGTGTCTGCGCCTTGAGGCGGGCGCGCTCCGCTTCCCGCTCGAGCGCATCGAGCCGCCGCTGCAGGAGGCGGGCGCGGCGCGCGCCCAAGCCCGCCAGCGGCGCGAAGGCGAGGGCGCCCGATTCGAGCGCGTCGAACACCGCCCGCAAATCGTCGCCGAGGCCGGCCTGCTCCCGCTCGAGCGCGGTGAGCCGCCATTGGCCGAGGTCGCGCATCTTCGCCTCGAGCCGGCCGATGCGGTTCAGCGCGTCGAGCCGCTTTTTCATCGTCGCTCCTCGGTCGTCATTGCGAGCGCAGCGAAGCAATCAACCGGTCGAAAGCCATGCGGCGAACCCGATCAGGAAGGCCTCGATCGCCGGCTTCAGGGTGACATAGAGCAGCGCGAGACCGCCGGCCGCGACGAAGGGCGCCGCGACGAAGACGATCTGGATCTGCGGCGTCAGCCGGTTGACCAGGGCCAGCGCCAGATTGACGATCAGCGCGTAGATCACGTAGGGCGACGCGATCCTGAGCGCGAGCCGGAACAACTCGCCGAGGGCGTCGGCGACCTCGCGGAGTGCGAAGCGGGCGTTGAAATCCGCGCCGACGGGGATGACCTCGTAGGAGGCGGCGAGGCCGCGCAGGATTTCCCAGTGCAGGTCGGCGACGAAAAGGAGCGTCAGCGCCGCGAGCGAGATGAGGGTCGCCAGCGGCGCGAGCGTCTCGCCCGGCTCGATCTGGACGCCGAATGGGTTGAAGAAGCCGAGCATCTGGGCCGCGCCGGTGGCGAGCGTCTCGAGCGCAAAAAAGAAAATTCTGGCGAGGAAGCCGATCATTCCGCCGATGAGCGATTCGACGGCGATCAGCTTGAGGGTGAGAATTGGATCGCCGCCGAGGGCGGCCTCCGGAATCTTTTCGATGAGCATCGGCGTCAGCGCCAGCGTCGCCGCAAACGCGACGAACAGGCGGATCTGCGCGGGGATCTGGCTCGAGGAAAAGCCGGGCGCCAGCATCAGGCAGCCGCCGATCCGGCAGAACAGGAGAAAGGCGCCGAGCGAGGCTCTCGGCGCGAGGGCCTGCGGCGCCGCCGCCAGCGCCCCGTGCGCTCCGGCGATCATGCGGTTTCCGGCTGAATAATTCGCAGCCGACCCTTCCCTCCCCCGTGTGGGGGAGGGCCAGGGAGGGGGGTCGGGCCATGCTTTTCCGGCGGTCTGCGCCCAACAGGGCCGGGTCGGAAAGGGCAGTGCGACCCCCCACCCCGTCCCACCCCCGCAAGGGGGGCGGGGGCGCTGCGGCTCGCTCTGGTCCTCAACCTATGATCGGGACTTGGCGTCACGCGATCGTCCCCAGAGACTTCACCTCGAAGCCGCGGGCGATCTCGAGCTGCGACAGGATGGGCAGGGTCGGGAACATGCGCTCGATGATCATCCGCACGTAGGGACGCGTTTCGGCGGTGGCGACCAGGGCGAACAGGCGGTGCTCGTCCATGCGCTTGCGGATGGCGGCCGACGCCTCGGCGGCGAACTGCTCCATGAGGCGCGGGTCGATGTCGAATTCGATCACGTCGCCCTTGGCGTCGCGCTTGAGCGCCTGGTGGAAGGCGAGATCCCAACGGGCGCCGAGGCGCAGGACGGCGAGCGCGCCGTTGTCGACGAGGTCGCCGCAGATCTGCTGGGCGAGCCGGATGCGCACGTGCTCGGCGATCGCCTCCGGCCGCCGCACGTGCGGGGCGATCTCGGCGACCGCCTCGAGGATGAGGTTCAGGTTGCGGATCGAGACGCGCTCGGCGAGCAGGAGCTTCAGCGTGGCGAGCAGGCCCGACTGCGAGATCTGCGACGGGCACATGTCGTCCATCAGGCGCTTGTATTCCGGCTCGAGCCGATCGAGCAGCGCCCGCATATCCTTGTAGGACAGGAGCTGGGCGAGGTTGTTGTGGATGACCTCGCTCAAGTGGGTGAGCAGCACCGAGACCGGGTCGACCGGCTTGAAGCCTTCGCGCCGCGCGTCCTTGACCAGCGCCTCGGGGATGGCCAGCGCCCGCATGCCGAAGGCGGGCTCGCGCAATTCGTCGCCCGGCAGTTTGGGCCTCTCCCCGTCGCCGTAGATGACGAGCCAGTCCCTGACCCTCAGCTCCTGGGTCGCCACCGGAGCGCCGTGGATCTTGATCTGGTAGGTCTTCGGCTGAAGCTTGATGTCGTCGGCGAGGCGGATTTCCGGCACGACGAAGCCGTAGCGGCGGGCGAACTTGCGGCGCATCTTGGCGATGCGCGAGGCGATCTCGTCGCGCGAGGCGACGAGGGCGGCGTTCAGCTCCTTCGAGAGGGCGAGCTCGACCTCGAACGACTTGAGCTGCTCCTTGATCGAGGCGCGCTTTTCTGCGGTCGCCTGCGCCTCCCTGGCCGCCTGCTTCGCCGCCGCCTCGGCGCTATCCCTCGCGATGCGGCGCGGAATGGCGACGCCGACGAAGGCCATCAAGCCCCCAAGCAGGGCGAATGGCAGGAAGGGCAGGCCCGGCACGAGGCCGAGCACGGCCATCAGCAGCGCCGCGACAAACAGCGCGCTGGGGTAGCCGGAGAGCTGGTCGATGACCGCCTTGTCAGCCGAGCCGCGCGTGCCGCCCTTGGCGACGAGCAGGCCCGCGGCGAGCGAGATGATGAGGGCGGGGATCTGCGTGACGAGGCCGTCGCCGACCGACAGCTTGGTGAACGTGTCGGCGGCGGAGGCGAGCGGCAGCCCGTGCCGCGTGACGCCGATGACGATGCCGCCAAAAATGTTGACCGCGAGGATGATGAGGCCGGCGATCGCGTCGCCGCGCACGAATTTCGATGCGCCGTCCATCGAGCCGAAGAAGGAGCTCTCCTCCTCGAGTTCGCGCCGGCGCGCCTGCGCGATCTTCTCGTCGATCAGGCCGGCCGACAGGTCGGCGTCGATCGCCATCTGCTTGCCCGGGATCGAGTCGAGGGTGAAACGCGCGCCGACCTCGGCGATGCGGGTCGCGCCCTTGGTGATGACGAGGAAGTTGATCGTCACCAGGATGAGGAACACGATGATGCCGATGACGAAGTCGCCGCCCATCACGAGCCTGGCGAAGCCGCCGATGATGTAGCCGGCCGAGGTCGGCCCCTGCTCGCCGTGCGACAAAATGAGCCGGGTGGTCGAGATGTTGAGCGCAAGGCGCAGGGTGGTCGCGACCAGGAGCACGGTCGGGAAGGCGGAGAATTCGAGCGGCTTCTGGATCCAGAGCGCGACCATCAGGATGAGGACGGAGAGGGCGATCGACAGCGCGAGGCCGAAGTCGATCATCATCGCCGGCACCGGCAGGAAGAAGAGGCAGAGGATGAGGACGATGCCGACGGCGAAGGCGACGTCCTTGCCGCCGCGGCCCGCGGGCGCGGCGCGCGCGCTCCCCTCTCCCAGAGGGAGAGGGGCCGGGGGTGAGGGGACCGCCGCTGCGGACATGAGGCGCATCGCTCCGCGAAGCGCCGCGGCTCATGCGGCGCGGCAGGGAGCCTGGGGCGCGAAGCTTGCGCGAGGGTAGGGCGCGCCGCGCCCTACCCGGTCAGAGCGCCCGATAGACTTCCGTCTCGAAGGCCTGGAAGGTCTGCACGGCTTTCTCATCGAAGAAGGGCAGAACTTGGGTCGCATAGACGCCCGCGACGCCCTTCACGGGATCGATCCAGTAATAGGAGTTGGCGAGGCCCGCCCAGGCGAGGGAGCCCGCCGAGCGTCCGGTCGGCAGCGGCTCCGGGTTGATCAGGAACGACAGGCCCCAGTTCATGCCGTCGAGGAAATCGACGTCGTTCGAGATCGGCGGCTGCGCCGTCTTCATCGCCCGGACGCGGAGGGCGCCGATCGCGTTCTTTCCCATCAACGCAACGGTTTCCGCCTTCAAGATCCGCTCGCCGTCGAGGGCCCCGCCGTGCAAAATCGCTTGCGCGAATTTGAGATAATCCCCGACTGTGCCGTAGAGGCCGCCGCCGCCCATCTCGAACTCGGGCTCCTGCGGGACCTCGGTGTCGGTCGAGATGAAGCCCTCGGGCGTCCGCGCGTGGATTTTCGCCAGACGCGTGCGCTGGGCGTCGCCGATCCTGAACGCGGTGTCGCTCATCCCGAGCGGATCGAAGATGTTCTCCTTCATATAGCGCCCGAGCTTCTGCCCGGTCGCCGCCTCGACCGCCTTGCCGACCCAGTCGATGCCGATGCCGTATTCCCAGCGCGCGCCGGGATCGGCGACGAGCGGCAAGGCGAGCGCCTTGTTCGCGCAGGAGATGATTCCGGGCGTCCCGGTCTTCTCCATGTAATGCATGATGTCGCCGTTCCAGAAGTCGTAGGCAAAGCCCGAGGTGTGGGTCATCAGATGCCGCAGCGTGAGCTCGCCGCGCGCGGGCCTCGTCTTCGCATTGCTGTCGGCGTCGAAGCCTTCGAGCACCTTGGGTTCGGCGAGCTCGGGCAGGACGGACTTGATCGGCGCATCCAGCGCGAGCTTTCCGCGCTCGATCTGCTGCAAGGCGCAGGCGCAGGTGATCGCCTTGTCATCGAGGCGATCCAGACGACCGTATCCGCCGACATCGCCGCGCCGGTGTTGAGATCGCGCTTGCCGTAGCCGCCCTCGAAAATCACGCCGTTCTTCGTCGCCGCGGCGGCGGCAACTCCCGGCACGTCGCCCGCATCCGCCGCCTTTCTGAGCGCGGCTTCGATCCTCTTCGTATCGACCATGAGCATTCCTCCAGGACAGCCCGGCCGACTCCCGGCCGGTTCACGGAGGAAGGATGGAGGAATTTCCCGGCGACGGCAATGCGCCAGGCCCCCGGAGTTTCCCCCCTTCTCCGCGAAGCGGCCTTCCCAGCCGAGCTGGGGGAGGGATCCCCCCGATTTGAGATGCGCGAATGCCGCTACAAGCGGACAACGTCCGTATGGGTAAAGTCGTCACCCTTGAACAGGAGAGGAGCATTCATGGCCTTGGCGAGCGCGTAGGCCGCGCAATCGCAGAAGTTCAGCCGCGCCTTGGGGTCGACGCCCTTGCCATAGCGTTGGAACGCCGCGACGGCGAAGCTCGCGAGATGCAGGTCATGGGGAATGATTTCGGCCTTGATGAGGGCGAGAAAATCTTCCAGGTCGTAAAGCCCGTTGACGCCTCGGCGCGCCAGCAAGACCTGACCGGCTTCTTGATAGGTCACGGCGCTGACGAGGCGACGATCGGCGGCGGCTATCGCCTCGTAAAATGCCGTGCGTTCCGGTTCGTGGTCGAGGATCGCCACTAAGGCCGATGTGTCGAGGACGATCATCGCGGCAAGCCGAAATCATCGTAACCGATGATTTCGTCGGGAGACCGGGGATCGACCAGAGGCCGCGCCGCGCTGCGAGCCGCAATTTCCTCCATGCCGGCGATGAGCTCCTCTTTTGTCTCGGCTGGCGGACGCGGCCTTGCCTGGCTGCGCCACGGCAGCATGTCACCCGTGCGGGACAGCGCGTCACGCACGATTGCGTCTGGCGTGCGCCCGGTGCTGCTGGCCTTCGCCCGAAGCAGGGCTTCGGTCTCGGGGGACATTTCAATCATGGCTTCTTATAACACGAACCTCGGAACGGACCCGAACCACACTCCTCGGAGACGAGCATGAGCTTCCCCATTCTCGAGCATGTCGCCAAGAGCGCGCGGCACACGACCTTCTTTCTCTCGTGCGGGCGTGAGAACGCGACGCCGATTGTCTTCGTGCATGGCTGGCCGGAGCTCGCGATCTCCTGGCGAGCCCAGCTTCCGGCCTTCGCGGCCTTGGGCTTTCGGGCCATTGCGCCGGACATGCGCGGATACGGCCGCTCGAGCGTCCACCCACGCCAGGAGGACTATGCGCTGGAGCAGATTGTCGCCGACATGATGGAGCTCCTCGACGCGCTCGGCGTGAAGAAGGCGGTCTGGGTCGGCCACGACTGGGGTTCGCCGGTCGTCTGGTCGATCGCCCAGCATCATCCGGACGCCTGCCACGGCGTCGCCAATCTCTGCGTGCCCTATCTCCCCGAGGGCTTCGCCGTGGAGACCGCTCTTCCGCTGGCCGACCGAAAGGTCTATCCGGCGGACGAGTTCCCCGCCGCGCAGTGGGACTACCAGCTGTTCTACCGCGAGAATTTCGCGCTCGCCGAGGCCGGCTTCGAGCGCGACGTCGGCGCGACGGTGCGGGCGCTCATCCGCTCCGGCGACCCCTCGAAGAGGGGCAGGCCCGCCCCCACCGCCTTGACCCGCGCCAACCGCGGCTGGTTTCGCGCGGGTTCGGCGCCGGATCGCCCGCGCGACCCGGCCGTGCTGAGCGAGGAAGCCGAGCGCGGCTATGTCGCCGCGCTCGAACGCAACGGCTTCTTCGGGCCTGACAGCTGGTACATGAATTGGGAGGCCAACGCCGCCTACGCGACGCGGGCGAAAGCGTCCTGGCGCCTCAAAACGCCGGCGCTCTTCCTGCACGGCGCCCATGATTATGTCTGCGAGACGCTCAATTCGCGCCTGGCCGAGCCGATGCGGGCCCATTGCGACAACCTGACCGAAGTCGACGATCCCTTCAGGCCACTGGATGGCGCAGGAAAGGCCGGTGGAGGTCAACGCCGCGCTGGCGAAGTGGCTCGCCGCGCAGCTCCCGGCCCTGTGGGTCGTTTAGGTTTAGGCGTCACCGAAGCAGTGATGCCTTGACCGGCCAACGGATCGAAGCTGTTCACCACAAAGGGCGCCACGGATTCACAAAGCGCACCGGCCGACCGTGCCCTTCGTGCAAACTTCGTGCTCTAAGTGGTGAGAATACGCCTTGCACTGTTCACGTTAAGAATAATCATGAATGGATGTGCCTCTGTCAGTTCTCCGGCACGCCGGCCGCCCGCAAATCATTCAAATACGCGGTGCGCTGGGGCTCGATCTGCGGAATAAAGCCCTCCGTTGCGATCGAAAGCTTTGCCCCGCCCTTGAGCGCGTCGGCGACCGCCGCGCGCGCCTCGTCGAGCCGGCCGAGGCGAACGCAAATGACGGCGAAAATCGCCGGAAAGTCAGCTTTGTAACGCGACACCGCCTTCAGGGCGTCGTCGTAGCGCTCGCCGACATAATAACCCCAGGCGAGGGTTTCATAATACCATGGAGGCGCGTTTGGATCGTTAATCACCGCCCGCTCGGCCCAGGCGATGGCTTCGCCGACGTCGCCGGCGTTCGCCAGTTTAGATGAAAGGTCCGAACGCGACATGGTTTCGTAAGGCGCCATCGCCATGGCGGCCTTCGCTTCGTCGACCGAATGAATGAAGTCGCCGTCGTGATATTGGTAGAGAGAGCCCATCAGCTCATGCAGCAGATAGGTCGCCAGATGCGATTGCGACGGCGCGGTCTTGGCGGATTGCGCTTGGCGCCAGGACCGTTCGATGTCCTCGCGCGGGTTTTCGCTAACCTGGTACCAGGTCCTAGCGAGGAAGCTGTCGCGGGCTCCCCCGCCGCGGGCGGGGCGGATCAGGACGTGCGCGGCGCGAGCCGCGGGGGCGCGCTATGTGATCGCCGGCGCGGTCGACAAGGTGCACGACCGACTGCGGTATACCGCTCAGCTCTTCGACGGCGCGAGCGGCCATGAGCTGTGGTCGGAGCGGTACGACGATGAGGGCGTCGATCCTAGAGCCCCCGGGCACCCGCATCTATGACACGCTCGCGGGCCTCACGGGACGCCTCTATGTCGAGGAGGAGCGCCGGTCGTGGAGCAAGGACGAAGCCAGCCTCGACGCCTATGATTATTACCTGCGCGGCGCGTCCCTCTACCTGCGCTTCACGCCGGCCGACAACGAAAAGGCGCGCGTCGTCTTCGAAGAGGGCCTCATAAAATACCCGAACGACGGGCTCTTTGCAGGTGAAGCTCGCGTGGTACCCGCGAGGGGGCCCGAATGGTGGACGCTCCGGCGGAGGCAGAGGAAGTCGAGCGCGGCGGGCACGTCGCGGTAGAAGGGGCGGGGCCGAATTGCGGACGCTGGACCCCTCGTCTTGGAAGTGCCTGCGGAGTTCGCTGTGAGGTCCGTCCTTGTCGTTTTGGTTAACGATTCGTTGTGACCTGAATGACGTTCACGCGACGACAAACTCCCGTCTCTCCAAATTTGTTTATTGGTGAGGAGCCATTTTCGCCGTAGCCTCGACTGTGGAAGATTCGAAGGACCGGCTGCAAGGACGAGTTCGTTCTTGGCGAAATGAACGGCTCATCCTCTGGCATATGAACAATGATCGACGACAGATGGAACGCCGAGGCGCGCAAATTGGCGCTGCTCTCCGTCTACGGTCAAAGGTGCATAGCCGAAGCTCTCTCCGCCGCTCACGAAGCGGGAAGACGGGAGGGAATGCGCGAGGCGTTCGACATTTCACAGAGGATGCGGCACTCGGCCGCGTCAATCCGGCTGATGATTGCCGCTCGCCTGGGCGCCCTTGGGCAGGAGTCGGCGTGCGACGAGCCGCCCGACGGGCAAATGAGCGCCGCTGACGAAACGTCGGCGCTGAGTCCGACCGGCTGACCTCAGCGAGACCGGCGCGATCGGCGCTAGATAAGCGCGAATTTATGCCGGTTCTTGCGCGAAAAGTCGCCCGCTCCTGCGCAGAATGTCCCTGTTCTGCGCGTGCGTCCCTTTTTCCGTCCGGCGGCGCCTTGGCCTCACTTGTCCCTCGTCGTCCAGCTCACATCGTAGGTCAGCGTGAACGCAAAGAGGCTCGATGTGTTTCCCGGCGCGTCGGCCACCGTCCACGTCCCCCTGCCGGAGATGTCCTTGTACTTGCCCGTCCCGCCGAGCAAGGCGATGTCGCCGCTTTCGGGGCCCTCGTAGGTCATGAAGAGCTTGTCGCCGTCCGCGTCCGTCTGGATGCAGGTCCCGGTGAACGCGTAACCCGCGGGACGCGCCTTGGCCTCCTCGAGGCAGCGGATCGCCAGGTTGTCCAGGAGCTTCGAACCGTCCCGGCTCTTCACGATGCCGTTGCATTCGGCGGAAGAATTCGAGCCGGCGGAGCCCATGTCGATCATCGCGAGCGAGCGGCAGACCGCGTAGGCCGCCAGTTTCGCCACGCCCTCTTTCGGCATGGGCTCGGCGGCGAGCGCCGCCTGTGACGCGGCCAGGGCCGCCGGAAGCAGGAACGCGCTCGAAATTCGCATGACGGCCTCCCTCTTTTGTGGGCGCGGCCGTTGCCCGCGCCCTGCCACGTTCATTGAGCGCGGCTACAGAGTCGCTGACCGCGCTGGCAGTGAGCGAGGGCAGCGACGAGCCTCAACTGTGCGGCCGTTCCAAGGCCGAAAGCCGAGCCTCCAGCTCAGCGATGCGCGCGGGTCTCGAAACGAGTGAGACTGCCGAGCAGTTCGGCCTTCAGCGTCAACTCGATCTCGTCGCGGGTGTCGGAGATGCGCCGCTCGATGTCGCCGAAGCGCCGCTCAAGGCGATGCGTCGCCTCAGCGACTTGGAGCAATAACGCCCTTTGCTGCCGCATGTCGGCGCGCAATTCTCTGAGGATCGTCACCATCGGACTGTTGTCGGGTTCCGCCATGGCGCCTCCGGCTCAGCGGATCGTGCTCCCGCAAACACTCCGCCTTTCGGCAAGTTCCGTCAACCTGCAGGCGCGTCTGCAAGAGGCAGGCGCTCGCCGCCCCGGCGCCGAGCCGAGCGCGGCGACACGAGCTCACCGGTTCTTGAACGCCGCCGGCCGCTTCTCGACGAAGGCCTTCATGCCTTCCTTCTGGTCCTCGGTGGCGAACAGCGAGTGGAAGAGGCGCCGCTCGAAGCGGACCCCCTCGGCGAGCGTCGTCTCGTAGGCGCGATTGACGCATTCTTTCGCCGCATAGACCGCGGCGGCCGACAGGGAAGCGATAGTTTCGGCGGTCTTCAGCGCCTCCTCGATCAGCGAGGCGGCGGGCACGACGCGCGAGACGAGCCCCGAGCGCTCGGCCTCGGCGGCGTCCATCATCCGCCCGGTGAGGCACATCTCCATCGCCTTCGACTTGCCGACGAAGCGGGTGAGCCGCTGCGTGCCGCCCGCGCCCGGCATCACGCCGAGCTTGATCTCCGGCTGGCCGAACTTGGCCGTGTCGGCGGCGAGGATGAAGTCGCACATCATGGCGAGCTCGCAGCCGCCGCCGAGCGCGAAGCCCGCGACCGCGGCGACGACGGGCTTGCGGGCCTTGGACACGTTCTCCCAGCGCGAGATGAAGTCGCCCAGGAAAACGTCGGCGAAGCTCTTGTCCTGCATCTCCTTGATGTCGGCCCCGGCGGCGAAGGCTTTCTCCGAGCCTGTCAGCACGATCGCGCGGATCTGAGGGTCGGATTCGAAAGCTTCGAGCGCCGTGTTGAGGTCCTCGATCAGCGGGGAGGAGAGCGCGTTCAAGGCCTGCGGGCGGTTGAGCCTGATGAGGCCGACGCGGCCATGCGTCTCGACGATGATGTTGGCGTAAGTCATGGGGGTTTCCTCGAAAGTGTTCCAACGCGAGACGGCGCCAATGCCGCAACGCGTCAGAAGGGGCGCTTGCGGCAGCGGAATGCGCTCGCCCATTGTTCCCCATCCTGGGCGGAGCCCTCCAACCCATTAGCGCGGGCGGCCTGTATTGATCAAGCCGCTCGTGTTTACATCTGACGCTTAATTTAACAGCCCGTTGGGACCCATCGCAGGTGGGCTCCGCGCTTTCCCCGGCAGCCTTGTACCCCCGCTTCCGCCCGGAGCGGGCCCGCTACAGTCCGACGCTGCCCTGCATGATTCCGCCATCGGCAAAGATCGTTGTGGCGGTCAGATAGCTCGCTCCGTCGCCCGCCAGGAAGACAACGACGTTGGCGATCTCCTCGGGCCTCGCCATACGGCCAAGCGGGATCGCGGCGTCGAGTTTCTTCAGGAGCGAGGGCTCATTCATGGTGCCAAGGTTGATCGGCGTCGCCACCGCGCCAGGGCCTACGCCGACGACCAATATGCCGTGCGGCGCCAGTTCCACGCCGGCCGTCCGGGTGAGCATCCGCATTCCGCCCTTCGCCAGGCAATAAGCCGTGTTGCCGGGCATCGGCCAGTCCTCATGCACCGACGTGATGTTGATGATCCTTCCGCCGCTCATTTGCTTCATCATCTGTCTTGCGGCGATCTGCGTGCCGAAGAAAGCGCTCTTCAGGTTGATCGAGAGAACCTTGTCGTATTGCGCCTCCGTGGTGTCCATGACCGAGGTGCGCGTCTCGACGCCGGCGTTGTTGACCATGATGTCGAGGCGGCCGAATTTCGTGACGGCCGCATCAACGAGTTTCTGTAGATCGTCGATCTTGCTGACGTCCGCGTCGACGCCGATGGACTGGTCGCCGAGAGACGCGATCTCTCGTTCCAGCGCTTCCGTCGCCTCCAGGTCGGCGATGTAGTCGATCGCGATATTGGCGCCCGCGCGGGCGAGGCCGAGCGCGATGGCTTGCCCGATCCCGCTGTTCCCGCCCGTGACGATGGCGACCTTGCCTTTCAGCGACATGATTTCCCTCCTTCGTGAGCTCGCCGCGCTGAAGCCCGACTGATCCCCTGACCCTTATCCTCGAAGGTCGATCGCCAGCAGGTATCTCGTGGCGGCGATGAAAAGCCTTGTCCTTGCGGCGCCGCCGAACGCGCAATTGGAGCAGACGGCGGGGGCCGGGATGTAGCCGAGCGGGGTGCGGTCGGGAGCGATGACGTGAACGCCGTCGCCGGCTGTGGTCCAGACCCACCCGCGCGAGTTGACTTTGAACCCGTCCGGGACCCCATGGTCGGCATGGCAGAAGAACCGCCGGCCGGAGAGCGCGCCGTCGGCGGCGACGTCAAAGGCCAGGATCTCGTGGGTGCGGCCTGTCTCAGGCCCGGGAATCTCGTCGAGCGACAACGCGGTATCCGACACGTACAGCGTCCGGCCTTCGGGCGAGAAGGCGAGACCGTTGGGCTGCTCGAAATCGGCCACCCTGCACAGGTCGCCGCTGGCCGGGTCAAAGCGGTAGACGCTGCGGTGGTCGAGCTCCGGATCGGCCAGGCAGCCCTGGCTCGGCATGATGAGCCCGAATGTCGGGTCGGTGAACCAGATGGCGCCGTCGGCTGCGACAGTGACGTCATTGGGCGAATTGAGCCGCCTTCCTTGGAAATGAGTGACGATCGGCTGGGCGGCGCCGTCTCGATCGGAGCGGCTGATGCAGCGGCGCCCGTGCTCGCAATGCACAAGTCGGCCTTCGGCGTCTATTGCGTTGCCGTTCATGAAATACGCGCCGTCGATTGCGACCGTCACGCGCCCGTCGTCGGAATGCCACCGCAGCAGCCGGCGGTTCGGCACGTCCGACCAATAGAGGCAGCCGTCCTGATCGCGCCAGACGGTCCCCTCTCCGTGTACAGTTCCGTCATAGAGGCAGAGCAGCGGCGCATCAGGGCTCAGCACTTCGGCCAGCCGTGGATCGTCGATCTGCACCCCCGGGAAATTTTCCACAAGCTCGGGCGGTCCTGGCCTGCGCAACAGGCGTCCCGGCAGCAACGAGGCGTCGCCGGTCATGGGCCTTTCCTCCTCATGCCTGAACCTCATGCAGGTGACCGTCAGGGTCGGCGATCAACATCGCCTTCCGGCCGCGCCAGACGGTCCGTGTCGCCGCAACGTCGTTCGCCTTGAGCGGGAGGCCGGCCTCGCCTTTCGGCGTGCGATAGCCGAGCAGCTCGAGATGGGGCGCTCCTTCTGGCGGGTTCATCGGGACGACCATGACCTCGACGTCGGGCAGGCCATCGAGGCGTTGTTGGGCGAGCCCCTGATTGAGCGTGGGATCGCCGGCGCTGAGGCCGAGGCTCCGATAAAAATCGGCGCTCACATCCGCATCGGCGACGCTGATCGCCGAATGATCGATGCCGAGGCCGATCTGCCCGTTGAGCTTCGCGCGACCCCGCCAAATCTCCGGCATTCTTCCGTCCGGGAACTGCAGCAATTCCAGCGGATGCAGGTCGGGATCGCGGAACTTGAAAGCGAGCACGGAGCCATCCGAGCGCGGCAGTTGCTGCGGCTCCCCCTGAGTTATCGAGGTAATGTCTCGCAGACGGGCATAGGCCTCGTGAATGTCCGGCACGATTAGCGCGAGATGCTGGAACCAGAGCGAGGCCGCGTCGCCATGCGCAGGATAGGAGCGGCCCGGCTGTTCGAACTCATCGATCGACAGGATCTGCCGGCCAAGGCTCAACACTTGACGCCGGCCCCGGCCGGAAAGCTTAAGCAGCGCCATCTCTGCAACGTCGATCGGCGTGTCGTCCCCGTGCGCCGCAAATCCGAGCACTGCGCGATAAAATCTCACGAGCCGGGGCAGATCGGCTGTGACGAGGCCGAAGCCGGCGATGGCCTCGAGCTTCTGCGCGGGCGCGCTGATCGCGCGATGCCCGGCCGGCCGGCCGCTCTCAGCGGATGTGGCAGGGCTCACGGCGCGGGTCGACGTGGAGTTGCACGGTCATCAATACGGCGGGCTGATCGCCGATGGCGCCCGAGCGGTGTCCCTTGCGTCCATCGGCGCTCCGTTTGCAGCCCTGGTCCTCGCCGAAGGAGAACTCGCCGGCGCCCTGCTCGATGCGCGCGCCGTCCATGCTCTCAATCCACCAGCGCCCCGACAGCACGACGATCCATTGCGGCGCCGGGTTCTCGTGCCAGTCGCCGACCCAGCCTACCGGCTGCACGGTCACCACAACGGTCGAGGGGACTTTCTCGTGCTTATTGTTCCACTGCGGCGCAGCTCCGCCGACGCCCTTCAATTCAAAATTCGTAAGAGCGCACTGCTTCTGGTGGCTGACGCCGTCCTCGTCGGTCCAAAGATGCCAATAGGGGACGCTTGGCCTGGGTCCGCTCGAGCCGTCGCCCGCCCCGCCGCCTTCGGCTGCAGCCGCCATCATCACGAATGGATTGCGCATCGTCGCCTCCAGGCGTCAGGGCGTCGGCGTCGACGCCGCATAAGGAAGTGAGGACGCCAACGGGTCGGCGACGAACTGGCGCCAGGCGTGGCCATCGAGGCCAACCGTGATCAAGAGAAAGCCCGACGCGAGGGAAAAGTTCTTCAAGAAATCCCAGAACAGGTCACGGGCCTTGCTGTCGCCGGCGCGCCAGAAATCGCCCGGCGCCCAGAACCGCTTGAACAGGACGGCGGTCGCCGCGCAGTAGACCGCCATGATGAGGGCTGCGAGGCGGTCGGCCACGCCCGTCAATATGCCGAGCGGCATGACGATTTCCACAAAGATGCCGACGAGGATCACCGCCGCGGAGAGCCAGGGCGCCCTGAATACCTCCGAGGCCTGTTTCCTGGCGCCGCCGAAGTTGAAAATCTTGTCGAGCGCGCTCGCCGGAAAGAACAGCACGACCAGTCCGTATCGCACGACCAGGATGAGGATGTTGGTCGAGGTCATGGCGTCGGGGTCCCGGTTCGCTTCTTAACTCCGAAAGCACGGTTGGGGTTGCCTCGCCGCATTCGAAATAATGCCTTTCTGGCTCACCACGCAGCGCCAAGGGAACGCGATGCGCCCACTCGGCATTCGATCATCATAGGAGGTGGATATGCCTGAGCCAAAAACGCCGCCGTGGCGGTTGGTGCTGCGTCGCCCGTCGATCACGGGCGAAAGCCCCGCCTGGTGCGAGCGGGCCGCCCGGCTCTACTGGGTGGACGTCCAGGAACCGGCGCTGCACCGGCTCGATCCGGAAACCGGCGTCGACGAGAGTTGGACCATGCCGGCCTGGATCGGCTGCCTTGCGCTCGGCGGCGGCGCGGTCGAGGGCTGTGTCCTGGTCGGGCTGCGCACGGGCGTCTATCGGTTCGACCTCGCCGACGGCGCACTGTCGTTGGTCGCGCCCGCCCCGTTCGACGTCCGCCGCTTTTTTCTCAACGACGGCAAGTGCGATCGGGCCGGCCGCTTCTGGGTCGGACCGATGCGCCACTTCCTGCCGCCGCAGGTCGGCGAGCGCGGCCCGGCGAAGGGGCCGCTCTGGCGGCTGGATGGGGACCGCCTGGTCGCGTGCGGCAAGGAGTTGGCGCTGTCGAACGGGCTGGCGTGGAGCCCCGATGGTCGGACCATGTACCACAGCCATACCCAGACCGGCGAAATCTACGCCTGGGATTACGACCCCGACGCCGGCGAGATGTCGCGCGGCCGGCTGTTCGCCAAAGTCGACGGCCCGCCGGGTCCGGACGGCGCGGAGGTCGACCGCGACGGTTTCTATTGGTCGGCCATCAACGGCCAGGGAAAGCTCATGCGATTCGATCCCGACGGACGAGTGGAGCGGGAGCTGCGCTTGCCGTTCAAGTTCCCGACAATGGTCGCGTTAGGCGGACCGGACCTGCTAACGCTCTTTGTGACTTCCGGGCGGTGGGCGATCGCCGACAAGGACGCGGCCGACTACCCGCTCGACGGCAGCATCATCGCTCTCGAGGCGCCAGTCCCGGGGCTGCCGTGCTCGCGCTGGGCAGGATAGGACGAACGCGTTCTCTATATCGCCGCGCTCCTCGGCCATCGTCCTGAGCTTGTCGAAGGACGCTCCAGCCAGCTTGAACGGCGGCTGCTCGCTGGAGCATCCTTCGACACGCGACGCTTCGCCGCGCTGCTCAGGATGAGACCGCTGACGATGCGACCCGGGCCTCGAGCCGGTCCGCAATGTGGTCGGCGACGCGCAGCGCGTTGGCGATGATGGTCAGCGTCGGGTTCACCGCTCCGATGGACGGAAAGAAGCTCGCGTCGGCGACATAGAGGTTATCCACCCCGTGGGCGCGGCAGTCGAGGTTCAGCACCGAGGTCGCCGGATCGGTCCCAAAGCGGCAAGTCCCGGCCTGGTGGGCGGTGCCGCCGATCGGAATGTTTTTGCCGAGGTAAAGGCGTCGCTCGAAAAGATGCTTTTGCGCCCCGATGGGCTCGAGCAAATCCTCGAGCTTCTGTTTCAGGCGGCGCGGGGCCTCCTCGTTGTTCTGGGTGATGTCGAGGACGACATTGTCGCCGTCGTAATAGATGCGGTTTTCCGGCCGAGGCAGGTCCTCGCTTTGCAGCCAGAAATCGATCGAGTGCTCCGCCATGACCTCGAACGGCGTCTCCGGCATGAAGGAAAGCCAGGAGGGGAGCGCCTCGCCCCGGATCTGCTCGCCGTGCGAGGTCGCGCACATCTGGATGAGCCCGAGCGGATACTCCCAGTCCGGCGAATTGAAATAATAGTCGCTGACCGCCAGCGTCTTCTGGAAGACCGTGCGGTTGGGCTCCTTCAAGAGCGCCATCAGGATCGACATGTTGTGGCGCATGTAGTTGCGCCCCACCTGGTCCGACCCGTTCGCCAGGCCGCGAGGATGCTTATCCGAGGCCGAACGAAGCAGCAGCAGGGCGGAGCTCAAGGCGCCGCAGGCGACGACGACGATGTCGGCCGAGTATTGCTCCTCCTGCCCGTCACGGGTCACATGGACCCGACTGACAGTCCGCCCCGATGGGTTTGTCTCGAGCTTCGACACGTAGGCGCCCGTCAGCAGGGTGAAGTTGGGGTGGGCCGCCAGCGTCGGGTCGACGCAGATCACCTGCGCATCCGCCTTTGCATTGACAGGACAGGGAAAACCGTCAAAGGCATCGCATCGGATGCACGGGCTGGTCGGCGTCGGCTTGCCGTCGCGCTCGTCGAGGAGAATGCCAAGCGGCAGGTGGAACGGGTGGAGCCCGAGGCCGATCAGCCTGTCGTTCAGTTCCTGGATGCGCGGCTCGTGGCTGACCGGCGGGTAGGCATAGGGTTTGCTCGACCACGGCTCGTTTGGATCTTCGCCGCGCGCCCCGTGCACGTGGAACAGCGCCTCGGCGTCGCAGTAGTAGGGCTCGAACGCGTCGTAGCCGAGCGGCCAGGCGGGCGAGACGCCGTCCTGGTGCCGCAGCTCGCCGAAGTCGGGCTCGCGCAGGCGGAGCAACGCCGCCCCGTAGACCTTGGAGTTCCCGCCGACCCAGTAGTGGAGCCCGGGGTGGAACTCTTCGCCGTTCCGGCCGAACCAGGTTTCCCTCGCCTGGTAGGCGGCGTCGACGAACACCGTTTTGGAGTCCCAGTTGGCGCGCGAGCGCGGCAGGTAATCGCCCCGCTCGAGCATCAGAATGCGCTTGCCCGTCGGCGCCAGCCGGTGCGCAAGCGACCCTCCCCCTGGGCCGCTGCCGATGACGATGACGTCGTAGTGGTCGGACCAAGCCATTGCGGCGCTCCACTCGATAAACCTACGGCGCCGGCATCCAACGCCCGCGCCTCGTCTACTGTCCGCTCCTGTCGATATGATGCTCCCAAACAAGGCGGCTTGCCTTCGCAAGCCGCTTGGCGCGGCGTCGGCAATTGAAAGCGCGCGCGAGGTGAGGCAAGCACGACGACATGAGTTCAGTCCAGTCTCTCATGTAAACTCAGCGGCGGCGGCCGCTTCACGCGCTTGCACAAATGCGAGAAGGCCGCGCTTGTTCCGCTGTTTGTCAAGTCAAGCGGGTTGAGGTGCGGACGCGCGGACGCTTCCTCTTAAAACGAATCGCGCACACGCCGAAGCGTTCGTGAACTTCCAATGCGCCGGTCCCAATGGCATGTTGCTTCGGCGAAGCAAGCGCGGCTAGAGCAGATCCCGTTTCGTTGGAATCGTCATCGCGAGGAGCTATGGCGCTCGCAATGCGAACGCGGGGTCCGACTCCAAGCTTTCGCGCCTGCGGGCTGGCGTCCCGCATTGCGTCAATTTCTGTCGCAAGAAAGCTTAACTCGAACATAAGCAGAACATACAATGTTCGGAGAAGCGGGTCACACACCCCTAGCATGCTGTTTGAAAGCTAATCGTTGCGCGGCCTTGGATCCCCCGCTCGCCCGAGCGTCGCGTCCGGGGCAAGGCCTGCGAGCGGACTGGAAATGCCGTGGCAAAGGCTGAGCAGCCAACCAGCGCCGACGGCGCGCCATTATGAATGAAAATACAGTGAAACGTTGGTCTCCAACGCCGCGCCGATGCGGGCCCGGCTATTTTCATGGCACATCGAATGGGCGGATTTCTGCAGGGAGGATCGGGCCGCGAGCGCAAGCTGGCGGCGCGAATTTTTTCTGTTCGATCGGCTGTAAGCCCTTGATTTGGCAACGCCTGCGCAAGGCAAAGGAAAGGGCCATTAGCGAGGTTTCATAAAGACCTGGTCCTGCGGCGGCAGGCGCGATGGAAATGGCGCCGCAAGCTCTTCAAAAGATTGATTTCGGCGATGGAAATGGCGCGGTCCGAGGCTGGCGGACTCGAATCAGGGACTCGGGGTCGCTCCCACTGGCGAGTGCGGTTCCAACTGATCGGGACCTGCTCTAGACTTGTCGCCGAGAGAATTTGGCGGTGGAGCAGGCGACCGGAATGGCCTCGACGGCCGAGATTGTTCTCACCGCGCGCGTGGAGGCGGCGCCGGCCCGGCCTTTCGTTCTCCTCGAGACGAGCGCGCCGGCAACGACGCTTCTGTTCGATGAGCCGGTCGAGGTGGTCACGGCGCGCGAAAGGGAAGAAGTCGCCCCCGCCCTGGCGCGCCTCGAGGCGGCGCTCGAGCATGGCTATCATCTCGCGGGCTACGCTGGCTATGAACTCGGCTATGCGCTCGAGCCGCGGCTCGCAAGGTTCGGCATCCCGCGCGCCCCGACGCCGCTGATCCGCTTCGGCGTGTTCAAAAATCCTCCGGCTGCTCTCAGCGGCGCTCTCGACCGGGCCGCGCCAGTCGACCTTCCGACGACGCCCGCCTGGAGGCTTGCGGATTACGCAGAACGCTTCGCGGCCTGCAGGGACTACATCTACCGCGGGCGACGTCTACCAGATCAACCTGACCTTCCCGCTCCGCGGCCGCCACGACGGCGATCCGCTCGCGCTCTATCGCGCGCTGAGACGCCGCCAGCCGCCGGCCTACGGCGGGGTCGTCGCGCTGGGCGGGGAGACAGTCGTCTCGCTCTCGCCGGAAATCTTCTTCGAGACGGAAGGGCGGAGGATCCGCGCGCGGCCGATGAAGGGGACGGCGCGGCGCGGCTTCCTGCCGCTCGAGGACATGGCGCGCGCCTGGGAGCTCGGCCAGGACGAAAAAAACCGCGCCGAGAATCTGATGATCGTCGACCTCCTGCGCAACGACCTCTCGCGCCTGTCCGAGGTCGGCTCGGTGAAGGTGACCGACCTCTACACGGTCACGACCTATCCGACCCTGCACCAGATGACCTCGGGCATCAAGGCGCGGCTCAAGCCAGGCGTCGGACTGGCCGACCTCTTCGCCGGCCTCTTTCCCTGCGGCTCCGTCACCGGCTGCCCGAAGATCCGCGCGATGGAGATCATCCGCGAGCTCGAATGCGGGCCGCGCGGGGTCTATTGCGGCGCGCTCGGCGTGGTCACGCCCGACGGCTCGGCGCGCTTCAACGTGGCGATCCGGACGCTGACCTTGTTCGAAGACCATTCCCTCGTCTGCAACGTCGGCTCGGCCATCGTGGCGGATTCCAAGGTGGAAGACGAATACGCCGAATGCCTCATCAAGGCGAAATTTTTGACGGGCGCGACTTCGAGCTGATCGAGACCCTGCGCTGGACGCGACCGGCCGGGTTCTATTTGCTCGACGAGCATGTGGCGCGGCTCAGCCGGTCCGCGGCGACGCTCGGGTTCCGCTGCGATGAGCGCAACGTCCGCGGCGCGCTCGCCGGGGCGGTCACGGGGCGAACCGAGGACACGCAGCGGGTTCGGCTGACGCTCGGGCGCGGCGGCGCTTTAGCGGTCGGCGCCGAGGCGCTCTCCCTGCCTCAGCCCGGCGCACGCTGGCGTCTCGCCTACGCAACCGTGCGCTTCGACTCGAAGGACCCGCTGCTGCGGCACAAGACGACGCGCCGAGAGTTTTTGGAGGAAGCGCTCGCCGAGACGCAAGCGCGCGCCGGCGCGGAGGAGGTCCTCTTCCTCAACGAAAGGGGCGAGCTCTGCGAAGGAGCGCGCTCCAATCTCTTCGTCGCCGAGAACGGCGTCCTCAACACGCCGCCTGTCGCCTGCGGCCTCCTGCCGGGGACATTGCGCGGGCTGCTGCTGCGCGAAGGCCGCGCGCGCGAGGCGATGCTGCGCCCGCCCGACCTCGAGGGGGACGCGGAGATCTACATGGGCAATTCGGTGCGCGGGCTCGTGCGGGCGTTTCTTGTCGGCGAGCGGGCTCCCCTCTCCCAGCGGGAGAGGGGCCGGGGGTGAGGGGACCGAGCCGCAGTCGAGGGGGACGCGCAACTCAGCACGAATGCGCGCGAGAACGGAATCGAGATCGCCACAGACCTCTTCATTCGTGAACCGAATGACGCGCCCGTCGAGGAGTTCGATAATTGGTTCTGCCCGGCGTCGTAGTCGGAAAACCACGCATGCTGCTTCCTGTCGAGCTCGACGACGAGCTTGGCTGCGCGACAGTAGAAATACACAACGAACCGAACCTGCCGCCGGAATTTCGCGTCGTGAAAGCGGGAGCTGCGCAGACGTCGCCATAAAAACGTCCTCGGCCTTCGGCTGCTTCCGCAGAAGTCTTGCGAGTTCGCGGCGCTCCATCCCCTCCTCCACCGCTCGGTCCCCTCACCCCCGACCCCTCTCCCAAACGGGAGAGGGGCGCGCGGCGCCGTTCGGAGAGATCAACGCGTCGCGCGCAAAAGGGCTTCACAATTCTTCTCTCATGCTGGCCGCGCGTGGCCGCAGCGCAACGATCGTCGATACCGCCGACTTCCGCTTCCGCCTGTGTTATCAACAATCATGGATGAATTGCTCGCACGAATCGCCGCGAACAAGGCCGAGCTGGACCGGCTCCGTCCGCTGGCGCCGCGCGCCCTCGAAAACCTCGACCATGCCTACGATCTCGAGCTGACCTACACCTCGAACGCGATCGAGGGGAACAGGCTGACCCAGGCGGAAACAAGCCTGGTCATCGAGCAAGGGATCACAATCGGCGGCAAGAAGCTCAAGGATCACCTCGAGGCGATCGACCACTACCAAGCGATCGCCTATGTCCGGGAGCTCGCCCGTCAAGGCGCGGCGCTCGGCGAATACGACGTGCGCAACCTCCACGCCCTGGTGGTGAAGCGCGCCGATCCCGAGATCGCTGGCCGCTACGCGACCTCCGGCCGCTTCGTGAACACCGACTCCGGGCGGCGTGCCTTTCCGTCGCCGGCGGAGGTCCCGGCGCTGATGGGCGACTTCGCCGCGTGGCTCGGCGCAGCGCCCACGACGCCCGACACGGCGTTCGAGGCCCATCGCCGCCTGGTTGACATTCATCCCTTCAACGATGGCAATGGGCGCACCGCGCGTTTGCTGATGAATCTCGTTCTTTTGCGGGGCGGATATCCTCCAGTCGCCGTGCGACCCGAAGATCGGCTTGGGTACACCCAAGCTCTGCAAAGGGCGCGGAAGGGCGAGAGTGACAAGGCTTTCCGACGCCTGCTCTACGAGCGCCTGGACGCGGCGCTGGGAGAGACTTTGCGCGCCTTGAAAAAGTCGCTGCCCGCCACGAGCCCCGTATCCGCGATGGTATTCAAGGACCGGCCCCCGTGACGCCGACGCCGGTCCTGGCGCCCGCGCATTCGATCCCGTTAACCGCTGTCGCACTCCCGGCTTTGACGCACGCCATGGTCTGATCCATGAATGACGCGTCAGGCGGAGATGGCCGAGGCCGGCCAGGGAAAAGGCGTTCGCGTTGAGATGCAGGCGTTCCCGAAACCTGTCCGATCGCCTGGGCGTTCGGTTGATTTTCGCCCTGGCGGCGGGCGCAATCGCGCTCGACGCGCGAGAGGGCGCCCAGGCTTTCGATTTCTTCGGCTTCGATTTCTTCGGCCTCTGGGGTCCGAGCGAAACCCCGCCGCCCGTCTCACGGCAAGCGATCTCCTACGCGGTGACGATCGACGTCGAAGGCGGCGACAAGGCGCTGACGAATGCGGTGAAGGACGCTTCGTCGCTTTACCGGCTGCGCCAGGACGCTTCTCCCGACGGCGACGCGCTCGCGCGGCGCGCGATGGGTGATTTCGTTCCAGTCATCGACGCCTTGTGGGGTCTGGGCTACTACAACGCCACGGTCACAATCTCGCTCGATGGCGCCCAACTCGCGATCGGCTCGAGCGACATCGCGGCGTTTGCGCGCGCCGCCGAAAGCTATCGCAACCGCGCGGTCGCGCCGATCGCGATCAAAGTCGCGCCGGGCCCGCTGTTCAGGCTTCGCTCGATCCGCGTCGTCGACTCCGCCGGCGCCGAATTCTCTCCAACGGAGCTGCCGCCTCGAATCGTCGGCCTCAGGCCCGGCGACCCGGCGGCCGCCAGCGATCTGCGCGCGGCCGAGGCGCGCCTCGTCGATTATTTCCGCGCCCAGGGCCGGCCGCTGGCCAAGGTTCAATCGATCGCTCCCGTCGTCGATCACGCGGCGCATACGATGGATGTGACCCTGACGGCGGCGCCGGGTCCGGCCGCGCGGTTCGGCGCGGCGACGATTGTCGGGCCTGAGCATTTCAGTCCCGATATCGTGCGCTCGTTCCTTTATATCCGGCCGGGCGATCCCTATTCGCCGCAGGCGCTGGCCGACGCCAGGGCCAGTATTCGAAGCATTCCGTCCGTCGGCGGCGTGCGCATCATCGAAGGGACGAAACTCGACGCGTATGGCGCGCTCCCCTATGTGGTCGAGGTCGAGGACCGCCTGCCCTACGCCGTCGGCGCGTCGGCAAATTATTCGACCACCAACGGCCCCGCCGGGCAGGTCTATTGGGAAGACCGCAATCTGTTCGGCGGCGCCGAACGTCTTCGCCTCGAGGGCGACCTGTTCTACACACAGCCGAACAGCGGCTTCTTTCCGGATTTCAAGCCGTTCTCGACCGGCGGGCTGGGAGGACGCATCTCCGCGAACTTCCTCAAACCCGCCTTGTGGGGCACGACGAACGACCTGCTGTTCAACGCCCTTGGCGAGAGCGTGAGCACCAGCGCCGTCGGCTTCGTCGGCTATGACGTCACCGACGCCGACGCGACGGCCGCCGTGCGTCATCGCTTCAGCGACACCTTCTCGATCCAGGTCGGCGCCGAAGCGCAGACCGGCCTCGCCACGGATTCGCTCGGCAGGGTCGACTATACGTTGGTCGGAGTCCCGGTGTCCCTCACCTATGATTCCACCGACTACAAGCTCGATCCGACGCGGGGAGTTCGGGTCACCGCTTCCGCCGCGGGTTTCGGGACATTTCTCGGTTCGAGCCTCGATCTCGTGCAGGCCAAGCTCTTCGCCTCGAGCTACTATTCGCTCGACCCCGAGCAGCGCTTCGTCCTTGCGGGCCGGGTCGGATTAGGCGCCTTGGGCGGCCCGGCGCTGAACGAAATTCCCGCCAACTGGCGTTTTTACGCCGGCGGCGGCGGCTCGGTTCGCGGCTACGATTACGACAGCCTCGGCCCCACCGGCCCCTTCGGGGACGTCGTGGGCGGCCGCAGCCTGTTCGTGACGTCGGCGGAATTGCGGGTCAAGGTGACCGACACGATCGGCGTCGTCCCCTTCTTCGACGCCGGGAACGCCTTCGCCTCGAGCTTCCCGGATTTCAGCCAGCCCCTATACATGGCGGCGGGTCTGGGGCTGCGCTACTATACGGCGGTCGGCCCGATCCGGCTCGACGTCGCGTTTCCGTTCGAGCGTCACCCGGGCTCCGGCGCGGTCGCGGTCTATGTCAGCATCGGGCAGGCCTTCTGATGGCGCCGCTTCCTTTCCGCATCCCCGGAACCATGGCGGTGTTGTTCGCCGCGGTGATCGCGACGCTGTTCGCCTTCTATGCGCCGGCCCGCCCCGCCGAGCATGACAAGGGGGTGCTCGCCGACCTGATCTCGAGGGCGCTGTCGACGCCCTCGACCAGCGTCTCGATCGGCGCGGTCGACGGCGTGCTCTCCTCCGACGCGTCGATCAGCGACATCGTCCTTTCCGATCGCCGCGGACCGTGGATGAAGATCGACAGGGTCCGGCTGGTGTGGAGACGGCTTGCGCTGCTCGAGCGGCGCCTCGAGGTCGACCGGCTCACGCTCGGCCATGTGCAGTTTTTGCGGCGCCCGCTTCCCTCCGAATCCGCGCCGCCGCCGGATGCGACGGGGCCTCGGTCGATCCTGCCCGAACTGCCGGTCAAGGTGATTGTCAAGCAGTTCGCCGTGCAGGAGCTCGCGCTGGGCGAGCAGGTCCTCGGCGTCGCCGCGCGCCTCGATATCTCCGGCAAGGCGACGCTGGGGCCGCCATCCGAGGGCCTCGACCTCAGCCTGACGTCGCGGCGGCTCGATGCGCCGGGCGAGTTCAGCGCGCTCATGACCTACGTGCCCGCGACCGACAGGCTCACGCTCGATGTGAACTCCGCCGAGCCTGCCGGCGGCCTTTTTGTCCATTTCGTCAATCTTCCCGGCCTGCCGTCGGCGAAGCTCGCCTTCAACGGCGCAGGCGCGCTCGACAATTTCACGGCCAAGCTCGATTTCACGGCGGGCGAGGACATATGGGCCAAGGGCGGAGTCGTCGTCGCCCGCGAGGGCGCCGGGCGCCGTCTCACGCTCGATCTCAGCTCGCGGCTCGAGGGCCTCATGCCCGGCTTGATCCGCCCGATCTTCGCGGGAGAGACGACGCTCAAGGGCGGCGTTCTTTTCAACGACAATTCGAGCATCGCGCTGCCCGACGGCCTGCACCTCGTTTCGGCCAGCGCCCGGCTCGACTTCGAGGGCGGCAAATCCGCCGACAATCGGCTCGACCTCAAGGTCCACGCCGGCGCGATCCCGGGTGCCGAGACGGTCGGAAAGCTTGATCTCAACGCATCGATCGAGGGGCCGCTTTCCGGCCCGGCGCTCGAAGCCGTCTTCGACGCGGGGCAGATCCATGTCGCCCAAGGATCGCTCGACCATGTCGCCGCGATGTTCCGCGCGACTCCGAACGGCCCTCTGACCGAGGCGACGACGCGGATCGCGTTCATGGGCGACGCGAAGATGAGCGGTCTTGCTCTCGCCGATCCAGCTTTGAGCCAGGCCGTCGGCCCCGAAGTCGCATTGACGATGCGCGGCTCGGCTTCGCCGGAAGGCGAAGCGACTTTCGAACTCGCTCGATCTCGCCGCGCCGAACCTCGACGCGCATTACGCAGGTCTTCTCGGCGCCGCGAAAATTCACGGCAAGCTCAACGCCGCGGCGCGCGATTTGAGCCGGTTCGCGCTGATCGCCGGCGGCGCCCTCGAAGGCGAGGCGACAATCGCGGCCGATCTCGACGGCGCGCCGCGCTACGGCGCGCTGGCCGCGACCCTCGACGCGCATGCGACGCGCCTCAAGAGCGGCGCCCCGATCCTCGACAGGATCACCGGCGGCGAGCTCGGCCTGACCGGCGGCGCGAAATCCTTGTCAGGCGGCGGGTTCGGTTTCACCAACCTTTTGGCGGTCGGCAAGCACGGATCGGCCCGGCTCGACGGCGCGGCGGCGCCCGACAAGGTCGATCTCAGCGCAAGAATCGATGTGCCGCAGGCGCAGTTTCTCGATCCTCGCATCGCCGGCAAGATCGAAGTCGACGCGGGGCTGACCGGCGCGCCGGCGCGTCTCAGCGCGAGCCTGAAGGCTGCGCTGCTGGGCGACGGGCGCTTGCTCGACCGCCCCACCTCCGGCCTCACGCTGGAGGCGCACGCCAGCGACCTCACCGGCCTCGTCGACGCCAGCGCTTCCGTGCAGGGCGAGGTCGATCGCCAGCCGTTGCAGGGCTCGGCTCATCTCGCCCGACAGGCCGACGGCGGCCTTATCGTCGACCATCTCGCGCTCAGCCTCGCCTCGGCGCGCCTCGCAGGCGCGCTCACGATCGGCGCCGATCGGCTCGCCGAAGGCGAACTGAATTTCGGCGCCGCAAATCTCGACGACCTCTCGCCGCTCCTTCTCACCAAGATGACCGGCGCCCTCGAGGCGAGAGTGGGCGCGTCGCGCGCCGGGGGCCGGCAGCAGGCCGCGATCGTCGCCCACAGCGAGAGAATGAGCGTCGATCAAAGCACGTTCGACGGCCTCGCGATCGAGCTGACGGTCGCCGACCTCTGGGGCGCGAAAATCTTGTCCGGGACCGCCAGTCTCTCTCGAGTCGGCATCGGCGGACAATCGATCGCTGACGTCAAACTGACCGCGACGGCTGGCGCCAATTCGAGCGATCTCGCCGTCAGCGCTTCCGCGCGCGGCCTCGCATGGAAGGCGGCCGGGCGGCTCATCGGCGCGCCGTCGAACCGCTTCGAGCTGGCGAGCCTCACCGCCCAAGGCGCCGGCCAGCGACTGGCGCTCGTTCGTCCGGCCACTTTCGCCTACCAGGGAGGCGGCCTCGACGTCGACAACCTCGTGCTCGCCGTCGGCGCCGGCCGGCTTTCGCTGGCAGGTCATGCCGGGTCGACGCTCGACCTTCGGGCGGCGATGGCCGGACTGCCCCTGTCGGCGTTCGACCTCGCCGCGCCGGGCCTCGGCTTGTCCGGCGCGGCCGACGGCGAGGCGACGGTCAGGGGAACCGCCGGCGAGCCGTCAGGCGACTGGAAAGTGCGGCTGAAGGGGCTGAGCGCGCCGCAAACGCGCAGCGCCGGACTGCCCGCGCTGGACGTCGCCGGCTCGGGCCGCCTCGAAAAAGGCCGCTCGTCGCTCGATGTCGCCGTCACTGCGGGCGGCGGCAGCTCCGTCCGCGTGACAGGCTCCGCTGCTCTCGCGGCCGGCGGCGCGCTCGACGTGAGGATCGCCGGCAGGGTCGACGCCGGCCTCGCCAACGACACGCTCTCGGTCTCGGGCCGTCATGTGACGGGCGCCCTCGCGGTCGACCTACGCGTGCAGGGGACCCTTGCGAAACCGCAGGCGACGGGCTCGCTCAGCCTGAGCGGCGGCTCGTTCCGGGACGACCAGACAGGGCTCAGGATCGCCTCGATCGGCGGCCTCATTCTGGCGAAGGGCGACGAGCTGCAAATCGATCGCCTCGATGGGAAGACCCCCAACGGCGGCTCGATGGGCGCGACCGGCCGGGTGAGGCTCGACCCCGGCGCCGGCTTTCCCGGCGCCCTTCGCCTCACCAGCGCGCGCGCTGAGTTCGTCGCGACCGACACCGTCACGGCGGTGGCCGACATGTCGCTCGATGTCGCCGGCCCGCTCGGCCGAACTCCCAATGTCTCCGGTCGCATCACCATCGTTTCGATGGATATCACCGTGCCCGAGCGCCTTGGCGGCCTGTCGGCCCCGATTCCAGGAACCAGGCACATCAACCCGACCGCGACGGCGCGCGCGCTCCTTGCGCTGACCGCTAAGGCCAGGTCCTCTCGCGCGCGGTCGCCCCTGTTCAACGCGACGCTGGCGCTGACGATATTGGCCCCGAGCGGGATCTTCGTGCGCGGCCGCGGCATCGATGCGGTAGCCGCCGGCGACCTGCGCGTCAGCGGGTCCGCGGCCAATCCGACGGTGACCGGCGGCTTCGATCTCTTGCGCGGGTCGCTGTCGCTCCTCGGCAAGCGGCTCGTCTTCACCCGCGGCCGGGTCCGGTTCCATGGCGACGCGACGCCCGAGCTCGACCTTGTCGCCGAGACGAGTTCGGCCGGAATCACGGCGCGCATCAGCGTCACCGGCCCCGCGGCGCAACCGGCGTTCACCTTCACTTCCAGCCCCAGCCTTCCGCAGGACGAGATTCTCGCCCGCGTTCTGTTTCAAAACTCTTCGGGCAATCTGTCGGCCTTCCAGGCGCTGGAATTGGCCAACGCGCTCGCATCCCTCAGCGGCCGCGGCGACACGTTCGAGCAATTGCGAAAATCCCTGGGCGTCGACAGTCTCGATCTCGGTTCGAGCGCGAGCGGCAGCCCGACGGTTGGCGTCAGCCGCGCGATCAACGACAGGATCAGCGTCAGGGCGACGACCGGCGCGAAGCCCGAGGACAACGGCGTCTCGGTCGATCTCGATGTAACGCGCCACATCCGCCTCCAGGCCGGCGTCGACGCGAGCGGCGGATCGAGCGCCGGCGTCGGCGCCAATTGGGAGTATAAATAGCGATTGGAGCGGTCGCCGAAACCCGGCCCCTACGGGCTTTGCGCCGGTTTAGCGTCGGTTTAGCGCCGGTTTAGCGTCGGGCCTCAAGACAATCAGGGACTTACGACCCGGTTTAGCGTCATCGCGCATTCCGTTATATACAATACTGACATGTAATATAGTGCACGCCTCAGACGTACTTGACGAAGGCGCCGCCGTAAGCGTCGTTGGACAGGGCGCCGATCGTCAATTCTTATGGAGATCATTCTTGAAGGCTCGCATCATTCTGACGTCCGCCGCTTTCCTGGCTCTGGGCGCGCTGGTCGCATCGCCCTCATTCGCTTTGGCAGCGAGCGGCGGTCACGGCGCCGGCTCGGGGGCCGGTCACGGCGCTGGCTCGACCACCGGTTCCCCCGGAGGCTCGAGCACCGGAGGCACGCATGGCGGCCACATCGCCGGCGGCCACCTCGGCAACAGCCCCGTCGGCGGTCCTGTCAGCGGCAGCCCCACCGGCGGTTCTGTCGGCAGCCCCGCCGGCAGTTGAGGGCGGAGGCAATTCCTGTCGCTTGCGCCCCGAAATAGATACGGGCGCATAAGCGCCGCGAGGCGCCCCCGTGTCGAGCAAGTTCATTGGTGCAGCCAACAAATGCGCGGATGTCGAGCGTCATCGCCAACCACAAAGTGCACCGAGATCCAAGAAGAATTGCGCTCTCCTTTGTGCGCTTCGTGAACTTCGTGGTGAAATCAAATCCGGTCCGTTTCGATGCGTTGGCCCGTTGGGGAAGTCTCTTGAATGAAGTCGCTATAGTCGATGCTCGCCAAGTCCAGACGGGGCGGTTTTGCGATGGGAATTGAGTTCAGGAAGTTCGCCCCCTGGCTCGCGCTTTCTGCCGTTGTCGGCCGGCCCGGGTGGACGTCGTCGTCACCGGAACCCTCGACCATTTGCGCATCGCGGTAAGTCGAGCACACCGGTTGTCGGCGTCGCCTTTCGATACCGCGGCCGGCCCGACTGGACCGTCGACGGCACGTTCACAGGATCGCTGTTTTAGATCTGGCCCGGCTTTTCCGGCACGGGGACTACATCGTTTGGATCGAGTCGGATCGGTCGATGACCGTTTTCTCGGCGTCGCCGCAAGGGCCTCCGTCCGCGGCTGCGCCGATGCCGCCGCCGCAAGAGTCGCCCTCGGCGGCTGCGCCGGCCCCGTCGGCGGTCCGAGCCCGTGGCCCCAATCCGGCAGACGAGCAGGCGCGGCGACCCCGCCCGACTGCGCAAGCACAACCATTGCGTCGCAGGGCGCGCTCACGGTGTGGTTGTAGAGATACAGGCCAAACCACGACAAGATTGCGCCGCAGGCAGTATAAATTCAAGAATTCGCTTGACCACGCCGGCGATATCAGTTAAAAAAATGTTTCAGGTTCCTGCGCTTTTTGAGCAATTGCGGCCTGACGGGGCGTTGCAGCGGGGGTTGTTACGCTGCGAAAACTATTGAAGGGCGGAAACAACGTTCCGACAGGTTGCTAACCGCATTAATTCGGGGAAGCAAATCACCACACAATTTTGGACATGATCCGCGCCAAAGCGCAGGCTGGTCGCGCGTGCGCTTTGGCGGGAAGTGGATCTCGATCTCAAGGTCATCGACCGCGACCCAGTCCTTTCAGGCTGCGGCAGAGGCAGTCGGTCTTTTCGACGAGCACTGCAGCATGATTTGGACGAGCGCCTACACAAAACACAAACACACAGGACGAAAAAATCGGAAGGAAAGACGCCATGAAATGTTCAATGACATGTTCAACCGCGATCGTAGTCGTAATGGGGGC
This sequence comes from uncultured Alphaproteobacteria bacterium, assembly GCA_963819255.1. Classification (GTDB taxonomy): domain Bacteria; phylum Pseudomonadota; class Alphaproteobacteria; order Rhizobiales; family Beijerinckiaceae; genus Roseiarcus. Next base: position 44,036 of record CAWFVS010000039.1, on the reverse strand, counting down.
GCTGTTTGCGCAGGAGGCGCTGGCGCAAAAAGCCAGCATTGGGCCAGCCGTGCCTCAGCTTAGCGCGCCCTCGCCGCAAACAGGATCTGTTTACGTCCCAGCCAGCAGCCGGCCCCGGCCCGGCAACTTTTTTCACACCAACTACGTGTTGCGCACCGTTAACGGCGCCAAGCCGACTGGCGTGCAGGCGCCATCTGAAAGCGCGTTTGGCGGGAAGCTCACTTCGGCGGCGCGTCCCGACGCTGCCGAACCGAACATCATCCTCGGGCAGCTGCCCGAGACGCCCGCTTCGATGGGATGTGTCTACGTGAATAGCCCCGCAAACCGGTCCACGGGCTGCGTACCGAACTTTAGTTCGGGTACGGGTGGTCCCAGCGCTGCCGGTTATGGCGCCATCGCTATAGTCGACGCGTACGATAACCCGGATGCGGCAAGCGATTTAAAGACCTTCGACAACTATTGGGGGCTCCCGACGGCCAACTTCACGAAGATCTACGCCAACGGGAACGGGGACTGCTCGACGCCCCCGGCCAACGCGGATTGGTCCGGAGAGGAATCGCTGGACATCGAGTGGGCGCACGTTTTCGCTTCGAAGGCGCACATTATCCTTGTGGAGGCCTGCTCGGCCTCCAGCACGGATCTTTACTACGCCGAGCAGGTGGCGTTCGAATACATACGAAGCAATTACCCTGCCGGCGGGCAGGTCAGCAATAGCTGGGGAGGCGGAGAGTTCTCGGGCGAGACTGCAGACGATAAGTATTTCGCTGACTGGTACTATGCCCAACTTTCCAACTCATTTAATAGCACGCACATCGTCGCCTTCGCCTCCTCCGGGGACAGCGGTTACTTGGGCGAAAGCGGCACTGCGGGGTATCCCAGTGTCAATCCCTGGGTGGTTTCCGCGGGCGGCACCTCGGTGGAGCGCAATAGCGCTAACAACGCCTTCTACGCGGAGTATTGCTGGAGCGGCACCGGTGGCGGAACCAGCACGTACGAGACGTATGTCACTTCTTTCACCGGGGGCAACACTGGACCGTGGGCCGACTTCCAGTATCCGATGTTTGGCCAAGCCAATCGCGCCACGCCTGACCTGTCGTTCAACGCCGATCCGGCGAGCGGCGTCTATGTCTACAATCAATACGCCTACGGAGGTTGGGTCGTCTTCGGTGGGACCAGCGTCGCGTCTCCGTCGCTGGCCAGCATCGTCAACAGGGCCGGGAATAAGTTGGGCACATATGATGTAAACCCCATAAACAACACGACTTGGTTCAACAATGAAGAGAACAATCTCTTATACGCCCAGCTGTACTCGGCAAAAGACTACAAGGCGAATTTCTACGATGTGACGGTCGGCTCGAACGGCGGCCCGAACGCGACCGCGGGATGGGATTACTGCACGGGCGTCGGCAGCCCGCGCGGCCTGGTCGGAAAGTAAGCTTTTCCTTTCCGTCGCCATTTCCAGCATGGAGGGGCTCTGCCGAGCAGGGCTCCTCTCTTTTTTGCGCAATATCTCGATTTTTGGCCTGGCGTGGGAAGACCGCGAGGCGCGGGCGAACCACGCCCCGGCAGACGTAAGCTGTGATGAACGGCGCCGCCGCCAGACGCTACCGGGTGACCGGCCCTCCAAAGGCGCCCGCAGATGGCGCCTGCACGCCAGCCGGCTTCTTGCCGTTGGCGCTGCGCAACAGGTAGTTGGTGTGAGCAGAGGAGCCGGGCTTGGGCTTGCTGCTCTCCGGGACGTAGACAGATCCCGCTTGCGGCGAGGGCGCGCTCATCTGAGGCCCACCCGTGGCTGGCCCCGTGCCGGCTTGTTGCGCCAGCACACCCTGCGCCGCACTGATGGGGGGTGTCTGTGCGCTTGCGCCGCCACTGACCACGAGACCGATCACCTCAAAAACCACGACAAGCCGCAGGCTCGAATTGTTGGCCATCACGCTTGCCTCCCTGCCTGTGTTGCGAACAGCAGCCCGGCTTCGTGATAATCGGCCTTCGCGGCTGTGCATCCACCGAATAGGGGACGCCGTGATCATAGTCCTAGTGCGGACTCCGATCAAGTTGCGGGGCGGACGACCGCGGACGACCGGGGAGGCATCGAGAACGCCGCGAACCAGAACTCTTCAGCGGTTAACGACTTAGCACCTTCTCCGGCGGGGGTACGCCTGCGGTCACTTTCACGCGCACCGCCGTCTGTGCGAGGAGCGATCGGGTCGCGGGATCTTGAACGCTGATCCTGATCGCCTCCGGCAGTCGTTCCTGGCCCCTCCAGCGTTGCGCCCAGACGCGGTCCGGTCCGGCGTAGGCAAACGTAACCTGGAGCGGAGCCCGAATGAGAGCGACCGGATCGGCGAACTTGAACGGCAGCCCCGGACGGCCGCGCGCGGTCGGATAGAAAAGAGCCGCAGTTCGGGTGAGCGCAGGACCTCGATCATCGGAGCCTTCGGCGATGCGGACCACTTCGAGATGAGGGCGCGCATTCGGGCCAATGGCGGACCGCACGAAGACCACGGAGGACGCCTCGCCCTCGAAAAGCGGCCCGGGCGCGTCGCCCCAAGGGGTCACCCACTCGGCGGCGGATAGATCTTCGCCGATGCGGTCCAGTGCGAGACTGAGGAGGTCGGCGCCCTGAAGGGCGACAAAGCCGTGCCGCCAGTTGGGAAGCCATTGTCCGGCTGCTGCGCCGAGCGCAACAATGATCGTTGCGGTCAATGCGAGAGCGGCCATCGCCTCGATAAGCGAAAAACCGTTGATCCGCGAGCAGAAGGTCGTCCGCCTCATCTTGGCGCCGGCTCGCGCACACGGATCATGTCGATTTCCACGGCCGCGCCTGACCGCACTGACACCGCGAGGCTCAACGGCGCGAGCGGCCTGGTCACCCGATGGCGCGATCCAGCTTCGCTTCGTAGAAGGTCGGCGATGCGTCCGGCTAGCATCGGCAACTAACCCAACTCCTGTGCCAGGCGCAACGTGCAAATTGCCATCGCGGCAGCGTCTCCGCCACCGACAGCGCGTCCGAAAGCGTGGCCCCACGGCGCACCTTGTCTACGACGTTCGACCACCCGACGAGGGTCCGCGTCGTCTCCATCGTCTCAACGAGAATCCGCAACGCTGAAGTCGGCTTAACGGCGTTCGACAAGATTAAGCCCAGATTGCGGCAAAAGAGGCTCGTCCGACGTCAGTCCATGATCGGACGCACAACAGGCAAGCGCGCGAGCCCCCGCATGAGCCGTGCGAAGCGGGCGCAGGAAGCTGGGCCTCTGACGGCGGACCTTCTGGCAAAGATTCGCAAACATGACATTGTACCCTCATCAGCCTGACGCCTCGACCCGCGTCCACGGACTGTTCGCAAATGCGGCTGTCTGTTACCGTTCCATCCTCTCGATTGACCGCCAGGCGTCGACGTGAGCCAATTTACCGTGAACGCATTCGTCGCCAGTCATCTCGCCCACGCCACTGGGCCGGTCTGAGCCGCCGATGCGCGTCCTTGTCCTCTTCGCCCACCCTGTCGAGACGAGTTTTGGCGCGGCCGCGCACACAAGGGCGGTCCAATCTCTGCGCAAGAACGGGCACGCGGTCGACGACTGCGATCTCTATGCCGAAGGCTTCGACCCGATCATGAGCCGTGAGGACCGGATCGAATATTACGATCACCGCCTCAACCGCCGGCGCGTCGCCCCTTATGTCGATCGGCTGCTCGCCGCCGAGGCGCTGGCGTTCTCGTTCCCGGTGTGGAACATGGGGTTCCCGGCGATCCTCAAGGGTTTCGTCGACAAGGTCTTCCTGCCGGGCGTCAGCTTCGACATCGGGCAGGACGGCAAATATGTCCCGCGCCTCTTGAACGTCACGCGGATCGGCGTCGTCTGCACCTATGGCGGCACGCGTCTGACGACCTTTCTTGCCGGCGATCCGCCGCGCCGCTTCATCGAGCGGACGTTGCGGTACACTTGCGGGCCGCGGACGCGGGTCGACTATATCGCCCATTACAACATGGACCACACGCGCCCCGAGCGCCGCACCGCGTTCCTCGGCAAGATCGAGGCGACGTTTTCTCGCTGGTGAAAAGGCGGACGTCGAGATCGCGCGGGCGGCGGCGCCGAGGCTCAAGCACCAAATGAGGCGCCGGCTCGAGGGCGAGAGTGCGGGTCGCTCCATCCCCACGATGCGCTATGCAACGCGACCACGTCATCGAGACGTTCGGCTCGCGCCACCCTCTTTCGGCAGGGCCTTCACGAACGCCTCGAACTCCGCCTCGGCGATCGGCACGAGGTGCTTTTCCTCCGGATAGGCGCCGCTCTCGACGTCGGCGCGGAACTCCCGGAAAGCCGCGACGCGCTCCTTCTGCAGGCGGTCGTATTCGGCGCGGAAATTGCGGTAGACTTTGGCGTGGCGCGGCTGATGTCCGCGCGAGTAGCCGAGCACGTCCTCGGCGAACAGATATTGCGCATCGCAGCCCGCTCCCGCCCCCATCGACAGGAGAGTGAGCGAGGTGCGCTTCGAGATCTCGGCCGCGACGCGCGCGGGCACGACCTCGATCTCGGCCGCGACTGCCGGCGACCTCGAGCCGCTTGACGTGCTCGTAGACCTGCATCGCCTGCGCCGCCGTCTTGCCGACCGCCTTGAAGCCGCCGGTCCAGGTCGCCCGCGCCGGGATGAGGCCGACATGGCCGACGACGGGAATGCCCTCGGCGGCGAGTCTTGCGATCGTCTCCAGGCTCGCCGCGCAATAGAAGGCGTCGCCGCCCTTCATCAGTCCTGCGTGGGTGGCGCGCAGATAGTCCTCGGTGGTGCAGTGCTGGCCATAGATGAGGCCGACTTGGACGAAACAATCGCCTGCCGCCTCCCGCATCTCGGGCGTCCACACAGGCTCGATGATCGAAAGGATGTCGACGCCCGCCGCCGAAGCGGCGGCCGCCTCGTCGAGCCTGTCGACATAGAGCATGGTCAATTGCCGCTTGCCCTTGAGCGCGCGCAGGTCGCCGACCGTCATGCGGTTGTGTTTCGTGAGAGCCAAGCCGATCCCTTCCGCGCGCGCCGTAAGGTTGGTATGGCGTGACGGCGGACGAAGAGCAAGGCGCGCGCCGCGAGGCTGCACTGCGATAGAGAGAGCGGGCACAAACCAGATTTCCATGACGCTGGTCGGCCTGGTGAAGTTTGTCGTCGTGATCCTCGCCGTCATCGGCGCGGCGGCGATCGCGCTCGCGCTGATGCTCGCTTGGCCTCTGCGTCCCCCGCCGCCGCTCGCCTCAATTCACGCGGGGGCAATGCAGATTGACGCCTCCGCCGCCCCTGACCTTATCCGCTTCCAGGCACGCGACGGAACCTGGCTCGCCTACCGGCTTTACCCCGCGTCCGGCGGCGCCCGCGACAGGATCGCGATCCTGGCGCACGGCTCCTCGGCCCAGTCGATCGAAATGCACGCGCTCGCCGAGGCGCTCGCAGCCGTCGGCGTGACGGCGGTCGCGATCGACGCGCGCGGCCACGGCGCCTCGGGAACGCGCGGCGACATCGCGTATGCCGGTCAGCTCGACGACGATCTCGCCGACCTGATCGCGGAGCTTCGCAAGGCCCATTCGACCGCCGGTTTGAGCTTGATCGGACATTCAGCCGGTGGAGGATTTGCGCTCAGGATCGCGGCCGGCCCGCTCGGCGCCGCGTTCGACCGGTTCGTTTTGCTTGCGCCCTATCTCGGTTATTCCGCGCCCACCAACCGGCCCGCCGAGGGGCCGGGCCTGTGGGCGTCGCCCGACCTGCCGCGCATCATCGCCACGATCATGCTCGGCCGGATGGGAATCGACTGGCCGCAGTCCTTGCCCGCTATCGCCTTCGCCAATGCGCCGGAGGCGAAAATGGTCGTGACGAGCCAGTATACGTTCCGGCTGCTGCAGAACTATACCGCGCCGCCGGACTGGAAGGGCGCGTTCGAGCGCGCGAGAGGCCGCATTTCGGTCATCGCGGGCGGCGACGATGAATTGATGGACGCGGAAGCCTACAAGCGCGTTCTCATGCCTCTCGGCGTTCCCGTGACGATCCTCCCCGGCGTCGACCATATGGGGATCGTCTACCGGCCGGCGGCGATCAAGGCGGCCGTCGCTGCGCTCGGCGGGTGAGCATCGATGCCGAGGCTCGCCGCCGCAGCCCGCTTCGCTCTCGCCGAATTCGGGCCGCTCATCGTCTTCTGGGGGCTCGCGGCGACGCTCGGGGTCAAGCCAGCGATCGCCGGCTCGATCCTCTTCATTCTCGCCGACGCGGCCTGGCGCTTGGACGAAGAGGATGACATTCACGCGCCTCTATCTCCTGGTCAGCGGCCTCACTCTCGTCTTCGGCGCGGTCGATCTCTGGGCGACCTCGCCCTTCATGCTCAAATACGAGGCCGCGGTCACCAATATCGCGACGGGCGCGGCCTTCGTGGCAGGCGCGATGGGCGGGAAGCCGATCATCCAGGAGGTCGCCGAGCAGCGCGGCGAGGCGTTCCCGCCCACGCGCGAGATCCGCGCCTTCTTCCGATTGTTCACCCTCGTCTGGGCGGCCTATTTCTTCATCAAGGCCGTCTTTTATGTCTGGATTGTCTGGACGCTGCCGATGCTCCAGGCGATGGCCTTGAGGTCCGTCATCGGCTCGATCAGCTTGGGCGTGATGATCGCGATCAGCGCGACGGCGGCTCTTCTTCCTCTGCCGCCGACTGGGGCTCTTGCCGAAGCCGGAGGCGCAGGCCGCGTCCGACGTGAAGACCGCACGACAGGGCCTCCTTCGCATCGGGTTGCAAGCCGATTGAGCGCCGCGCCGATCTCAGAGCGCCAGCAAAGCTTTGAGCTTCGCACGTGTTTCAGAAAGCACCCGCGGTTCCGCTACACCCTTGCGGGTCGCCCGCCTCGCTCGCCAGTCCACGCTTTTGAGTTGATCGGCGAGCACGGCGCTCGGCGGTTTCCTGCTGACCACGACCTCGAAGACGTAGCCTTTGATCTTCGTCGTCATCGGGCAACAGACCATCATCCCTCGCGCCGCATTGTAACGCGCCGGCGTCATGACCAATGCCGGACGCCGCCCGGCCTGCTCATGCCCGGCCTGGGGATCGAAATGAAGCCAAACGATATCGCCGGCGTCCGGGACGTAGTCGGGATATCACCAAATCTCGCGCCCCTGAGGCGGCCCAAAATCAATGTCCTCAGGAAAGGTCTCGGGCCGCATCTGATCGAGCAGCGCATTTAAATCATAAGCCTGCGCCGCAATCGGCTCGATGACGATCCGGCCGCCCTCCTCGCGAACGTCCACCGGCTGATCGACCCCGAGCGCCGCGGCCGCCATCACGGAAGCGGGAATGCGTACGGCGGCGCTGTTGCCCCATTTCTTGACTTGCGTTCTCATGATCGAGGCCCATGCGAGTATGGCGAAGGCGCCGCAAGTATATACAATGTCGATACCTCCTGCGTCAATTGCGCGCGTGGCGTTCCGTGTTCCCGTCATTCCCTCCGATGGCCGGCTCTGACCTTCGGTGCATGTGGCCCTCGTGGTGAATCACTTCACCAGCAAGGACACGCAGGAAGATGAAACCGAGGCGATCGTCCGGCCGGCACCGAGCCGCGATGCTTCGGCGGAGGCGCGTTAGCGAGCTGCGACCTCGCCTTACCTGTCCGCGGTGTCGACGGTGATCGAGGCGCCCCAAACGCGCGAGACGCAGGTGCAGAGTTTCGCGCCCTGAGCCTTCTCCGCTTCGCTGAAGAACACGTCGCGGTGATCGACGACGCCATCCGCCTCGAGAATCGGCAGGGCGCAAAGGCCGCACTCGCCGCGCCGGCAGTCGAAGATCATGTCGACCCCGGCGTCCTCCAGCGCCTCGAGCATGGACTGGTGCTCGGAGACATGAATCTCCCTGTCGAGCCGCGGGATCCTTACGGTGAACGGGACCGTCGGATATTCTCCGCTCGCGCCGAAGGTCTCGAAGCGCAAGAGATCGACCGGCCGCCCGCTGGCAGCCCATGCCCGCTTGGCGGCCTCCAGCATGCCGATCGGGCCGCAGACATAGAACTCGCTTCGCGGATCGAGTTTTGCGATCTCGGCGGCGATGTCGACCCGCCCCCCTTCCTCACTCAGGACAATCTCGAGCCTATCGCCGACGGCCTCGCGCAGCTCTTCCGCGAGCGCCAGGTCGCTTTTGCCGCGGCTGGCGTAGAGAAGGCGAAAGCGCGCGTGCGCACGGGCGAGCGCCAGGGCGTGAGAGAAGATCGGCGTCACGCCGATGCCGCCGGCGAGCAGCAGGTATTCCGGCCGTCCATGCGCGAGGCCGAAATGATTGGCCGGCGCCGAATGCGCGATCCGCGCTCGCGGCTTCAGAGCTCCACATATAGGCCGAGCCGCCGCGCGAGGGCTCCAGCAACTTGACGGCGATCCGGTAGACGCCATCGTCGCAAGGTCCGACGACGGAATAGGACCGGACGTCGGGACGCCCTGCAATCGCGACGGAAAAGTCGATATGGCTGCCGGGCGACGGCGGGACAAACGCCCCACCGGGCTCGATCTCGATCAGGCGGATGCGGGGCATCAAATTCCGCGTCGCGCGGACGACGCCAAGGCGATCGGCCGTGTCCGCCATCGGCGCCTACTCCGCCGCCTGGCCGGCTGCGCTTGTTTCCTGCTCGCGCGCGAGCATCCGGTCGATCATGCGCCGCGCCCAGAGCGCGCCCGCATCGATGTTGAGGTTGTAGAAAGGCAGGCGGGGATTTCGGTCGATCGCGCGTTGCTGCGCCTCCAGGACCGCGTGGTCCTGGTCGTAGACGCCTTTCCCTTGGTTGACATGGGCGAGCTGGAGAGCGCGGGTGAGCTCGGCGTCGTCGGATCGGAAGGTGCGCACGAAATTCCAGAAATAGTGGCAGGTCGTCTCGGTCTCGGGCGCGATGGCCGCGAGAAAGGCGCCGTTGACCCCCTGCGATCGGTCGCCCTCGCGCGCGCCCGTCCCGGTCGGGGCGACGCCGACGCCGACGTCGCCGACCACCACCGCCGGCGCCTCGAAGGTGACGATCTGCCAACGGTCCACCCGGCCCGGCTTGCCGAGCAGCCTCCCCCAGAAGGGCGGCGGGTCGATGTCGATCATCCAGCGCGTCATGGTCGCCGTGCGATCGGTGTGGGTGACCTCGAACGGCGTGTCGAGGATCGCGTCATCGCCGATGCTGCCGGAGTGCACGAAGGTCTCGTGGGTCAGGTCCATCAGATTGTCGACCACGAGCCGCCAGTCGCATTTGAGACCGTAGAACGTGCCGCCTTCGCCCTTCCATTCGGCGTCGTCGTTCCAGTGGAAATCCGGCATGGCGGCTTCGTCGGCGAGCGCCGGGTCGCCCGGCCAGATCCAGATCAGCCGGTGTTTCTCCACGATCGGATAAGCGCGCACGCAGGCGGAAGGATTGATGGTCTTTTGCGCAGGCATGTGCGTGCAGCGGCCCGCCGAATTGAACACGAGGCCGTGATAGCCGCACACCACCTGATCGTCGACCAGCCGGCCCAGCGACAGCGGCAGGAGCCGATGCCAGCAGGCGTCCTCGAGCGCGGCGACTTTTCCGTCGGAGCGGCGGAAGAGCACGACGTCTTTGTCGCAGATGCGCCTCGCCGCGAGAGCCGGCCTGATTTCGTGGCTCCAGGCAGCCGGATACCAGGCGTTCAAGGGAAATGGCCTGCCGCTCGCCATCGTCCTGCTCCAAAGGGACCGCCGTCCACGCCCGCCCAGCGTCGCCTGGAATCTTGCGCTTTCGGAACCCGTCGGGCAAGGGCGGAAACCTTCGCGCGAGCGCCAAACCTCAGCCGCCGCAACCGGGCGGTCACGCTTCCGGCACGCGGGCCTTGCGCATGCCCTCGAGCACCCGCTCGCGCTGGGCGAGATAGACGGGGTTGTCGTTTTCGGCGGCCCCCCGGAACCCGGCGATGGTGAATTTCGGCGCGATCGCCAGTCCCGCCCTGGCCTCGGCCTCCGCCTCGCCCTGCCGGCCGAGCTGCGCCAGCGCCGCCGCATTGTAAAAGTGGTTCAGAGGGTAGTTCCGGCTGGCGTCGATCGCCTGACGGAAGCGCTCGACCGCCGCCTCGTCCTCGCCGAGATGCAATTTGGCGAGGCCAGCGACGTTCTTCCACAAGAAGGTTGCGCCGTCGGTCGGGGAGATGCGGAAGGCCTCGGCGACATGCGCCTCGGTCTCCTCGGCTCGGCCGAGCATGATCTTCGCCATGCCGATCCAGGCGTGGGCGACGCCGAGATTGCGGTTCAGCGCCAGCGCCCGCTCGAATTCGCCGATGCCGCGCGCGGCGCGGTTGGTCAGCATCTGGACGAAGCCCAGCCAGAGATGGGCCCATTGGTTGCGCGGCGCGATCGACAGGCCCTTCAACAGAAGCGCCTCGGCCGCCGCAAGCCGCTTGGCGCGGTCGGGGTTCGCATAGACCGCGTCGGAGACGATGTCGACCCGCGCCGCCCCGACCAGCGCGTCGACGTTGGTCGGATCGAGTTCGACGGCCTTCTCGAACAGTGCGCGGGCCTTGATCAGGTTCTCGAGCCGGCCCTTGTTGAAGGTCGCGACGCCGCGGAAATAATAGTCGAGCGAGTTGGGATTGGGCTCCTGCTCGGCTCGCTGCGCCTCGACCTCGATCAGCTCCTGGCGCAGTTGGTTGGCGAGACGGGAGACGATCTCGTCCTGCATGTCGAACAGATCGGCCATCGGCTTGTCGAACCGGTCGGCCCAAAGATGATTGCCGGTCGTCGCGTCGATCAGCTGGGTGTTGACCCGCATCCGGTTGGCGCCGCGCTGGATGCTGCCCTCGAGAATGTAGCGGACGTTGAGCTCGCGCCCGATCTGCTTCGCCTCGACCGTTCTTGCCTTGTAGGTGAAGGCGGTGTTGCGCGCGACAACGGTCGTGTTGGCGACCTGCGACAGGTCGGTCGTCAGACTCTCGGTGACGCCGTCGACAAAGGTCTCGTGCTCTGTCCCTCCGCCGAGGCTCGCGAACGGCAAGACGACGATGGAGCAGCGCGGCGGACCGAACTTTTGCTCCGTCGTTTCGAGCGGCGCGGGCTTCGCCTCGGCCGGCAGGCCGACTTCGAGCGAATAGACCCGCACCGGGTCGGCGATGTTTTTCAGCTCCTTGTGGCCGAGATCGCTGACCGACATGTCGAGCCGCCCCTTCACCTGTCGATAGGCGTCTTCGGACAGAGCGATCGCGCCTGGCCGCGCGATGCCTTCGAGACGGGCGGCGATATTGACGCCGTCCCCCATCAGGTCGCCGTCGGTCTCCTCGACGACGTCGCCGAGATGAATGCCGACGCGGAACTCGATGCGCCGGTCGGAGGGAAGGCCGGCGTTGCGCTCGATGAGGCCGTGCTGGATTTCGATGCCGCAGCGCACCGCGTCGACGACGCTGCGAAACTCGACCAGCACCCCGTCGCCGGTGCGTTTGACCACCCGGCCGTTATGCACGGAAATGGCCGGGTCGATCAGGTCGCTTCTGAGCGCGCGCAGCCGCGCCAGGACGCGATCCTCGTCGGCGCCGGCCAGCCGCGAAAAGCCGACGATGTCGGCCACCAGAATTGCCGCGAGCTTGCGCGTAACGATCATGAGCGGGCCTCCGCGTGTCCCGGGAGAATATAGGGGCGGCGCACCGACAATCCATCCGTGCCCAATCCGTCCATCGTCCATCACCGGAGGGACATCCGAACGCCGCTCGTTCGCAATCGTCCGGGCCTTGGCCGTTTGACGCGCGGCCCGGCCGCCGTCATGCTGCCGCTCCATGCTGTTTCGAGAAGGTCCGCCCTATGTCTGCGCCTCGCCTCGTCATTCCTGATCTCGCCGGCAAAGTCGTCCTGATTACCGGAGGTTCGACCGGCATCGGGGCGGCGGTCGCGCGGGGGTTCGCCGGACAGGGCGCCAAGGTCGCGATCGGCTACCATGCGAGCGAGGGGTCGGCTCGGACGCTGGCGAAGGAGGTCCAAGAGGCTGGCGGCGAAGCGCTCGCCATCAAGGGCGACGTCGCGAGCCCGGCCGACTGCGAGCGCATCGTCGGCGAGGCGGCGGCTCAATTCGGCCGCCTCGACGGCCTGATCAACAACGCCGGCCTGATGCTCGGCCGAGTCCCTTCCTACGACGCGGACGACGAGCATGCGCAGGCGGTGTTCGATCTCAACGCCCGCTCAGTCGTGTCGATGACTTCGCGCCGCGCTACGCTGGCTCGAGCGAAGCGGCGGCTTCGTCATCAACACGACCTCGATCGCGGCGCGCAACGGCGGCGCGGGCGGGGCCGTCCTCTACGCCGCGGCCAAGGGCTTCGTCTCCACGCTGACGCGGGGCCAAGCGAAGGAGCTGATCGGAAAAAGGATCCGCGTCAACGCGGTCGCGCCGGGCGTGATCGCGACTCCGTTCCACGAACGCTACTCGGACGCAGCCACGATGGAGGCGCTGCGCAAGACCATTCCGATCGGCCACGTCGGAACGCCGGAGGAATGCGTCGGCGCCTATCTCTTCCTCGCCTCGGAGGCGCTGAGCGGCTACGTCGTCGGACAGATCATCGAAGTCAACGGCGGCCAGCTCATGCCATGATTCCGCTCGGCGACTACTGGCGATACTGCTGAATGCGCGTCGTCCGCAGGCCCGGCAGGCCGTGCTGGTCGATCGACACCTGCCAGCTCAGGAACTCGTCCACGGTCAATGTATAGCGCGAGCAGGCCTCGTCGAGCGACAGGAGGCCGCCACGCACTGCAGCGACCACTTCAGCCTTGCGGCGAATGACCCAGCGTCGTGTGGAGGAAGGAGGCAGATCGGCGACCGTCAATGGACTGCCGTCGGGCCCGATCACGTATTTGACCCTTGGTCGTATCGCATCACTCATGGAACGCTCACTCTTACGCTTGACTCGTCGCATCGGACGATAGGAGCGTCGCTTTAAGATTTGCCTAAACGGCAGGCGGAGAAAAAACGGCGCAAGTGTCTCAAATCGCCCGATCTATTGCGTAATCGTTAGCAAGACGAGAAGCAGGATTGATGTTTACGACGTTATGCGGACTGTCTTCAGCCAGCCTTCCTGCGCGCGTTTCTCGAGCTGGCCTTGCGGTCGCCGGGCCCAAAGAGCTGTCCGATGTTCGGCGCGAGGCGTAACCGAAGAATCGCGTCAGAGAATAGGAGCCCGCCATGCTGACCGCTGACCTGCGAACCTCGATGCTGGTCGTCATCGATATGCAAGACGAGGCTGATTCCGGCCATCGACGGCGCCGCGTCGGTGGTCGCCAACGCCCGTCTGCTGGTCGACGCGGCGAAGCTCCTCGGGGCCCCCGCTTTGTTCACCGAGCAGAATCCCAAGGGGCTCGGGCCGACGGTCGCGGAATTGGCGCCAGACCCCTCGATTGTCGTGCAGAAGATGACGTTCGACTCCTGCCGCTCGCCGGAGTTCCTGCTTCGCGCGCCTGCTGACCGCGCCATGATCATCGCCGGATGCGAGGCTCATGTCTGCGTGCTTCAGACGGCGCTCGGACTGATCGACCGCGGCCGCCACGTCTTCGTCGTATGCGACGCGATCGGCTCGCGGCGCGCAGAAAACAAGGAGGCGGCAGTCGCGCGCATGGCGCGCCACGACGTGGAGATCGTGACAGCGGAGATGGTCGTCTTTGAATGGCTGGGGACGGCCGAACATCCAAGCTTCAAGAAAGCCGCCGCCCTGGTCCGGTAGCGGCGCGGCGTGAACGGACCCGGGTGATGCGCCTTTCCGGATGCAGCGCCTCTCGGCGCCTCTCGGCCCGAAAAGCTGGCCCCACGGGCGGATATCGGTTATGGGCTTGCCTTTGCGGGCCAAAGGCCCAATCTAAGCCAAGTCCGGCGGCGAATGCCGGGATGAGAACGGAATGCTCGCGACATCCTTGGCGCACGCGCCGTGCGACGCGACCAACAGCCTTGGACTCGGCAAGCCGCCGGCGGACACCCGCGTGGTGGTGGCGATGTCCGGCGGCGTTGATTCCTCGGTGGTCGCGGCGATGCTGGCCGACGAGGGCTACGACGTCGTCGGCGTGACGATGCAGCTCTACGACCACGGGGAGGCGACGCACCGCAAGGGCGCCTGCTGCGCCGGGCAGGACATTCACGATGCCCGCGACGTCGCCGCGAGGCTCGGTATTCCCCATTACGTGCTCGATTACGAGCAGCGCTTCCGGGAGAAGGTGATCGAGCCTTTCGCCCGCGCCTATGTCGCAGGCGAGACGCCGATCCCCTGCGTCGCATGCAACCAGCACATGAAATTCGCCGACCTGTTCGCCGCCGCCAGGGACCTCGGCGCCGATCTCCTGGCGACCGGCCATTATGTGGTAGGGCGCGATGACGGGCGCGGCGGGCTGGCGCTCTTTCGCGCCGCCGACCCGGACCGCGACCAGAGCTATTTCCTGTTCGCCACCACCCGAGACCAGCTCAAGCGCCTGCGCTTTCCCCTCGGCGCGATGGCGAAGTCGGAAGTCCGCGAGCTCGCCCGCCGCTTCAGCCTCATCAACGCCGAAAAGGCCGACAGCCAGGACATCTGCTTCGTGCCAGCCGGCCATTACAGCGATATGATCGAGCGACTGATGCCGGGCGCCTCGGAGCCAGGCGACATCGTCCACGTCGACGGCCGCGTGCTCGGCCATCACGCCGGCATCGTCCATTACACCATCGGCCAGCGGCGCGGCATCGGCGTCGCCGCGACCACGCCGCTCTATGTCGTAGCGCTCGACGCAGCGCGCCGACGGGTCGTCGTCGGGCCCCGCGCCGCTCTGGCGAAGACCAGGCTCAAGCTGCGCGACGTCAACTGGATCGGAGATGGCGAGCTCGCCGACCTGCCGGCGGAGGGCCTCCTGATCGCCGCTCGGGTGCGCTCGACCCGCCCCCCTGCGCCGGCGCTCCTTCTGCCGTCGGGCGAGGTCGATTTCATCGACCCCGAGAGCGGCGTCTCGCCCGGGCAGGCTTGCGTCTTCTACGAATCGCTCGACCCGCAGGCTCGCGTTCTGGGCGGCGGTTTCATCGCCGTGTCCTGAAGTTTTGCGCGGAGGCTTCACCCATGGCCGAGTTCGACGAAGAATTGGTGTTCGGGGCCAAACGGAAGGCCCCGTCTGTTCATGAGATCGGCCAGAGCCTCGACGACCTGTCCGCCCCGGAGCTCGCCGAGCGCATCGCGCTCCTGAAGGCGGAGATCGACCGGCTCGAGCGGGCGATCGCGGCGCGCCAAACGACGCGGCAGGCGGCGCACGCGGCGTTCAAAGCCTGACCGCGACTGTCCCGTTCCGATCCGCCCATGCCAATTTGCGACAAGCGGCCGCGGCGCAAGACCTTGTTAAGGGTTATCGATTATGAATTATCCGACCCTAACTCCAGGGTTCTGAATAGGTTTGATTCCTATTCTGTTCGACGTCTCTGATCCTCCCCTCCCTCAAAAGCCGCCTTCGGGCGGCTTTTTTTGTCGGTTGCAAACGGCATTACCTCTGCGTTAACGTTAGCATGAGGTAAATGTTCGGCCTGCCCGTCCGGGGCGCTATACTTGCTTTGGGTCTTCCTGGATGCGCGCGGAGAGCCGCCCCTTGGCGAACGCGGCGCGATGGGAGTAAAGCTGATGAGTCGCCAGTTCGACGCTTGGAACCGGATTCCGGCGGCGCCGAGTCCGCCGCCGGCCGCGATTCCCCTGATCCATCGCCTGACCGCCTCGCCCGCCTTCAACGACCTCTTCCGCGAGGGCATGGCGCTCGTCGAAGAAGCGGCGGCTTACCTCGACGGCCGGGGACGAACCGAGTTCGAAGGCGCTCCCTCGTTCCGTTGCGCTCGCCTATGCGACGGAAAGCATGCGACTCACCACGCGCCTCATGCAGGTCGCCTCGTGGCTCCTGGTGCGGCGCGCCGTCAACGAAGGCGAGCTGACCCCGGGCCAGGCGCTGACCGAGCGCCACCGCGTCAAGCTCGCGCGCCAGGATGTCGGCTGCTCGCCCGACATTTTCGAGCTCTTGCCGCCTGCGCTGCGAAGCCTGAGCCGGCGCTCTCTCCGCATCCAGGAGCGCGTGATCCATCTCGATCGTTGCCTCGCTCTCGCCCGGTCGCCGGACGCGCTGGAGCGCGAGAGCGAGGTGGTGTCCCAGCACGAACGGCTGAAGGCCGCATTTTCGAACTGAGGGCCGCATCAAAGGGGCCTGCCGTCGCCAGACGTACAAAGAGGTCGACTGAGCGCCCGCTTGGTTCCCGCCACCACGCTCTGCGGAATCGGAACCCTTGCCGCGCTCGAGGGTTTGCCCGCCGTTCGATCCCTCATTGACGAAAAGCGCACATGAAAGGCGGACCGCGGCGCTGGACGCACGGCCCCTCTTTTGAAGAGGGCGGAATGCGCTTTCGACTCTGGGCGCCTGCGCAAAAACGCGTCGGCCTCGCACTCGAGGGCCGAAGCTCGACGATCCCGATGAAGGGGTGCGACGATGGCTTCTTCGAGGTCTTCGTCGAGGGAATCGGCGCCGGCGCCCTCTATCGCTTCGAGCTTTCCGACGGAATGCGGGTTCCGGATCCCGCGTCCCGCTTCCAGCCGCAGGATGTGCATGGGCCAAGCGAGGCAGTCGACCATGAGGCCTATCGTTGGGGTGAGCGCTGGCCTGGTCGGGCGTGGGACGATGTCGTACTTTACGAACTGCACATCGGCGCCTTCACGCCGGAAGGCTCCTTCGCCGCCGCCGCTCACAAGCTTGACCATCTCGTCGAACTCGGCGCGACCGCGATCGAGATCATGCCGGTCGCCAACTTCCGCGGGCGATGGGGCTGGGGCTACGACGGAGTCTTCCCCTACGCCCCTGACGCGGTCTACGGCCGGCCAGATGATTTCAAGGCCTTCGTCGAGGCGGCGCACCAACGGGGCGTCGCCGTGCTGCTCGACGTGGTCTACAATCATTTCGGACCGGAGGGGAACTACCTCTTGTCCTATGCGCCTGATTTTTTCACAAGCCGACATCGGACGCCCTGGGGCGAGGCCATCGATTTCGACGGGCCAAACGCCCGCCCCGTTCGAGACTTCATGATCGAGAACGCGGAATACTGGATCGACGCGTTCCGCCTGGACGGGCTGCGTCTCGACGCGGTGCATTCGATCAAGGACGACAGCCGTCCGGACATCGTCGACGAACTGGGCGCTCGACTGAGGTCGCGCTTCGACCGGACGATCCATCTTCTGCTCGAGAACGAGAACAACGAGCCGCAGCGGCTGGTCCGCTACCAGCGCAAGCCCCTCCTCTACACGGCGCAGTGGAACGACGACGTCCACCACGTGCTGCACGTCGCCGCGACGCACGAAAACAGCAGCTACTACGCCGACTATGGCGATACGAAGCTCCTGGCGAGGGCGCTGGCCGAGGGTTTCGCCTATCAGGGCGAGGTCTCTTCCCACCGCGGCGCGGCTCGCGGGGCGCCGAGCGCGGACCTTCCTCCCGGCGCGTTTGTCGCGTTCATTCAGAACCATGATCAGATCGGAAACCGCGCCTTCGGCGAGCGGATGAACGCGCTTGCTCCGCCAGCGGCCGTTCGCGCGCTCGCGAGCGTCTATCTCTTGCTGCCGCAGACGCCGATGCTGTTCATGGGCGAGGAGTGGGCGGCAACGCAACCGTTCCCGTTCTTCTGCGATTTCGACGGCGACCTTGCGGAAGCCGTCAGAAGCGGGCGTCGCGCGGAATTCGCGCGCTTTCCCGAGTTTGCCGATCCCCAGCAGGCGGCGAAGATTCCCGATCCGATCGCCGAATTGACCTTCCTCTCGGCGAAGCTCGACTGGAGCCGGATCGACGCCGAGCGGCTTGCATTCTATCGCGGCGCTCTCGCCGCTCGGCGGGAGCATGTCCGGCCGCTCCTACCCGAAATCGAGCACGGCGGGCGGAGCTCGGTGTTCGGCGAGCAGGCGGTCCGCGTTGTCTGGCAGGCCGGCGCCCGCCGTCTCACGCTCGACGCCAACCTGTCCGACGGCCGGGTCGCCTTCCCCGAGACGACCGGAGTCTTCTGGCGTTGCGGCGACACCGAAGCTGAATTCGGGCCGTGGAGCGTGCGCTGGAGCGTGGAGGCGGAATGATCCCTCCCCGCTGCACGTATCGGCTGCAACTCAGGGCGGGCTTCGGCTTCAAAGAAGTGGCGGCGATTGCGCCCTATCTCGCCCGCCTCGGCGTCAGCCATGTCTACCTGTCGCCTTTCTTCAAGGCGCGGCCAGGGAGCCCGCACGGCTATGATATCACCGACCACGCG
Source organism: uncultured Alphaproteobacteria bacterium (assembly GCA_963819255.1). Taxonomy (GTDB): domain Bacteria; phylum Pseudomonadota; class Alphaproteobacteria; order Rhizobiales; family Beijerinckiaceae; genus Roseiarcus. The sequence continues at coordinate 25,818 of CAWFVS010000039.1, read as the reverse complement.
AGGTTGAACCCGGAGCTCGGCTCGGAAGCAGATTATTCGGGGATGATCGACGCCTTCCGGCGTGAGGGCCTGAGCGCCATCATCGACTTCGTCCCCAACCACATGGGCGTCGGCGGCGCCGACAATCCGCTTTGGCTCGACGCGCTCGAATGGGGGCCGGAGTTCCGCTATGCCGGATGGTTCGACATCGACTGGGACCAGGGCGGCGGCAAGTTGCTCGCGCCCGTGCTGGGCGCGCAATACGGAGAGGAACTGAGGAACGGCAATCTGACTCTCGCGTTCGGCGACGACGGAAGCTTCGCCATATGGGCGTACGGCGCGCACAAGCTGCCGATCTGCCCGATCGCCTATCCGATGATCCTCGGCCACGACAGCGAAGCGCTTGATCGGATCTCGGACAAGTTTCTCGACCTGCCGAACTGGCGGCCGGAGATCGCCGGACGGGCTCTCTTGGTCAAGACTGAGCTGGCGCACCTTGCGCGCAGCGACGCCGAGACGCGCCGCCGGATCGACGAGCGCGTCGCGGCCTTCAATAACGACTGGCGCGAGCTGGATCGGCTGATTTCCGCCCAGTTCTGGCGCGTCGCGTTCTTCCGCGTCGCCGCGGACGAGATCAACTACCGGCGCTTCTTCGACATCAACGATCTGGCCGGTCTGCGGATGGAGCTTGCGCCGGTGTTCGAACACGCGCACGCCCGGGCGCTTCGCATGCTGGAGGCTGGCGAGATCGACGGCCTCAGGATCGATCACGTCGACGGCCTGTTCGACCCTAAGTCCTATCTAAGAACCCTTCGCCAGCGGATCGAGCAGCCCTTCTATCTCGTGGTCGAGAAGATCCTCGCAGCGCACGAGCGGCTGCGCGCCGATTGGCCGGTCGAGGGCACGACCGGATACGACTACTTGAACCTTTCGCTCGGTCTCTTGATCGACCCCTCCGCCGAGTTGGAGCTGTCCGACAGCTATCGCGCTTTCGCGGGCGCAAACGATTCTTTCGAAGCGATCGCCCTCGCCTCCAAGCTCAGGATCATGGACAACGAGATGGCGAGCGAACTCGGCTCGCTCGGCCGCGCCGCAACGCGTCTCGCCCGCCGGAGCCCGACCACGGCGGATCTCACACGTTCGATCCTTACGCGCGCCATCAAGGCGATCGTCGCCTGCTTCCCGGTCTACCGCACCTATGTCGACCTCTTCGGCGCGCTCGCCGAAGCCGACCGGCGCGACATCGCGTGGGCGATCGCACGCGCGCGCCGCCTCGATCCGGATATCCACGCCTCTGCGTTCGATTTCCTCGAGCGTCTCTTGACCGGGGAGACCAAGGAGCTGGGCGCGGGCGAAATCGGCCGAACCGCGGCGCTCCGCTTCGCGATGAAAATGCAGCAGTTCTCGGGCCCGGTGATGGCGAAGGGCGTCGAGGACACCGCCTTCTACCGCTACAATCGATTTATCGCCCTGAATGAAGTCGGCGGCGCGCCGGACAGGTTCGGCGTCGCGCCATCGCTCTTCCACAGGGCCAACTCGCAGCGCGCGGAGCGGTGGCCGCACGCGATGCTCGCGACCGCCACGCATGACACGAAACGCGGCGAGGATGCGCGCGCCAGGCTCGCGGCGATCTCGGAAGTCCCGGAAGAATGGCGGCGCCAGGTGACCGGCTGGAGCCGGCTTGTTCGGGCGAGGCTCGGCGACGTCGAAGGCAGCGGGCCGCCCGACCGCGACGACGAATACATGTTCTACCAGATGCTGATCGGCTCGTGGCCGTTTGAACTGCTCGAGGCGCCGACGGCCAAGGGGCTGGAGAGCTATCGAAACCGCCTTCATGGGGCGCTCGAAAAGGCGTTGCGGGAGGGCAAACAACGCTCGAACTGGGCGGCGCCGAATCTCGAATACGAAGCGGCGATGCACGCCTTCGTCCAAGAGGCGTTGAGGGCGGAGGGCGGATTCCTCGCGAGCTTCCTGCCGTTTGTCGAACGCATCGCGCGACTCGGCGTGCAGAACAGCCTCGTCCAGACGGCCCTGAAACTCATGGCGCCGGGCATCCCGGACATTTACCAGGGGTGCGAGTTGTGGGACCTGAGCCTCGTCGATCCGGACAATCGCCGCGCGGTCGATTACCGCGAGCGCGAAGCGGCGCTCGCCAAGCTCGCCCCGCGGCTCGAAGGCGAGGAAGATCGCGCGGAGCTGTTCGAGTCTCTGCGCACGACCTGGCGCGACGGGCGGATCAAGCTCGCCGTGACGGCTCTTCTGCTCGCTCTCAGGCGCGATTGCGCCGAGCTTTTCGCGAGCGGGGACTATCTGCCGATCGAGACGACGGGTGAAAACGCGGATTGGGCGCTCGGTTTCGTGCGAACTCTTGGCGATCGGCGACTCGCCATGCTGGCCGCCCGGTTTCCCGCCCACAGAGAAGAGAAGCCGGACTGGCGAGCTCACGCGCAGATGCCAGAGGGCGAATGGTACGACGTCATTCGCACGCGGCCGTTTCAGGCTTCGGCGCCGCTGAGCGAATGGTTTGGTCCCTTGCCATTCGCCATTCTAACGCAGGCATGACGGGTCGAACCGCACCTATGGCGGCGAGTCGCGTTCCAGATTGACCTCGGCTTCGAGGCTCTGGACGTCGCGGAATATCGAAGCGACGGCGAGCGTGCGCCCCCCGCGTTTGAAGCGGGCGAGACAATCCTTGCCGGCGATGCTTCCCTCGACCGCGATTTCCTCCCATCGCTCCGCATGTCCGACGTAGTTGATCGGGATGTCGTAGTGCTGGCTCCAGAAGAAGGGAGCGGCCGAGAATTTCTCGCGGTCCCCGAGCATGTTGAGCGCTGCGGTTTGTCCCTGTCGCTCGGCGACGACCCAGTGTTCGACGCGGATGGAATCGCCGCTGCGCGAGTCCGGCCAGCGTGCGATGTCGCCGGCGGCGAAAATGCCCGACGCCATGGTTTCCAGATAGGCGTCCACCACGACGCCCCGATTCACCCTGAGGCCAGCCGATTCGGCAAGCCCGACACGCGGACGCACGCCGACGCCCGCGACGATGAGGTCGGCCTCGATGACGCTTCCGTCCGACAACCGAACCTGTTCGCCGTCGATCGCGCTCGCCGTGGTCCGAAGATGGAAGACCACGCCGTGCCCCTCATGCAGCGCTCGAACGAAGTCGCCGAATTCGGGGCCCAGGACGCGCTCCATCGGACGTTGTTCCGGCGCCACGACATGGACTTCAATATTCCTCGCCCGCAACGAGGCCGCGACCTCGAGCCCGATGAAGCTCGCGCCCAGCACCAGCGCGCGCCGCGATCCCTTGGCTCGCTCAATGATGGCCCGGCAGTCGCCGAGCGAACGCAGCACGAGCACATCCGACTGCTTCGCCCCGGGGATGGATGGAAGCGCCGGCTCGGCCCCTGTCGCAAGGAGCAGCCGATCGAAAGGGACGAGCTCCCCGTCGGCAAGCGCGATTTCGCGAGTTCCGACGTTGAGTCCCACAACGGCGGATCGGAGTTTGAGCTCGATGGCGTTGTCCGGGTAGAAGCTGTCAGGGCAAAGAGGAACCCATTCCTCCGGCGCGCTGCCTGCAAGATAGTCCTTGGACAGGCTGGGCCTGTCGATCGGCGGCGCATCGTCGCTGCTGAACATGACGATTTCGCCCTCGTACTTCTGCCGCCGCAACATCTCGGCGGCGGCGAATCCGGCAGCCCCTCCGCCGACGATCACGATTCGATTCGGCCGTCCGGACCCCGCGCGCGCCGTCGCGCTTGGCCGAGCGCGCTTTTCACCGACAAAGAGCTTTCCCTCGCGCTGTTCGACTGTCCACGTATCGAGGGAGCTGAAAGCGGGCGCGCGAACCGCTTCGCCCGTGCGAAGGTCGAAACAGGCGTGATGCCAGGGGCAGCGAACGGAGCCGTCGACAATGAGCCCGTCGACGAGCGGCCCATGATAGTGGGTGCAATGAGCGCCGACCGCGAATGCTTCCGATCCTTGCCGCGCAAGCAGCACCGCATCGTCCCCGACGTGGCCGACCAGCTTGCCCCCGTCGGGGAGCTCGGCGAGCGACACACCCTGCGACAGATCGGGACCGACCGGCCCGCCTTGATCCTCCGCCATTCCGTCCTCCTCGGCGCTTGGCGCCTTGGGATTGACCGTCGAAGGCGGCAGACTTGAACATCAAAGAGACGGAGATGTGGCGCCGTGCCTCGAGTTCGCGCCGGCATGTTCTCACGGAGGCTGATTCGCCTCCGCTCAAGATGGGGACGTGTCTGCCGGCTCCGAGGCCGGAAGCTCTGCCGCACCGGCGCTGCCCGTCGTCGCGGCGCGGATCGGGACGCGCTCGAACATCAGGAGGGACCGCCCGGTCGCCTTGTAGACGGCGCCGCCCTTGAATTTTCGCGCCTGCAACTCCAGGGCGTTGGTGTCGATCAGCCGAGTCCAGCCGCTCGGCTCGTAATAGAGAGGCAAGCGAAATTTGACCACATCGTGATGCGCGTTGAAGACGATCAGCAGCGTGACGTCGCTTCCTCGCCGCCTGATCCCGGTCGTCTGCGCCCGCCCGTCGAGAATCATGCCGAAGCAGCGCGTATGCCCGTTGTCCCAGGTCTCGGGCTTCATCTCCGAGCCGTTCGCGTCTATCCACGTCACGTCCTTGACGTCGATGTAAGGGTTCGTCTCGCCGGTGAAGAAGCGCGACCGCCGCAGCACCGGATAGCGATGGAACAGCGCCGTCAGCTGGCGAAAGAATTGGACGAGCGCCTGCTGCTCCTCGTCCAGACGCCAATCGACCCAGCTGATCTCGTTGTCCTGGCAGTAGGCGTTGTTGTTGCCGTTCTGGGTGCGGCCGAACTCGTCGCCCGCCCTGATCATGGGCGTGCCCTGGGACAGGATGAGCGTCGCGAGAAAATTGCGCATCTGGCGCCAGCGAAGCCCGTTGACTGCGGGATCGTCGGTCGGTCCCTCGACGCCGCAATTCCATGAGCGGTTGTCGGAATGGCCGTCGCGGTTCTCTTCGCCGTTCGCCTCGTTGTGCTTGTCGTTGTAGGAGACGAGATCACGCAAAGTGAATCCGTCGTGCGCGGAGATGAAATTCACGCTCGCCCAGGGCTTCCGCCCGCGGAAGTTGAACTTGTCGGGTGAAGCGCAGAGACGGGGAGCCAGCGCCTTTGCACTCGCCATGCCGCGCCAGTAGTCGCGCACGGCGTCGCGGAACGTGTCGTTCCATTCCGCCCAGCCCGGCGGGAACCCGCCGACCTGATAGCCGCCCGGCCCGCAGTCCCAGGGCTCCGCAATGAGCTTCACCTCGGCGAGCAGCGGGTCCTGTCCGACCGCCTTCAGAAAGCCGCTCTCGGTCTTGAAGCCGTCGGGCTCGCGCGCCAGGATCGTGCCGAGATCGAAGCGGAAGCCGTCGACCCGCATTTCGCTCACCCAGTAGCGCAGGAAATCGCGCGACCATCTGGATGACGCGCGGATGGCTGAGGTTCAGCGTGTTTCCGGTGCCCGTGTCGTTAATGTAGTAGCGCAGCTGGTCAGGAATGAGCCGGTAATAGGAGCGGTTGTCGATGCCCTTGAAGGAAAGGGTGGGGCCCAGCTCGTTGCCTTCGGCGGTGTGGTTGTAGACGACGTCCAGGATCACCTCGAGGCCGCCGTCGTGCAGGCGGGCGATCATCTCCTTGAACTCGCGCAGCGAATTCGGGACGTCGGCGGCGTAGCGCGGGTCGGGGGCGAAGAAGCCGATCGAATTGTAGCCCCAGTAGTTCCTGAGCCCGCGGTCGAGCAGGAACGAGTCGTCAACGAACGTGTGGACGGGCAGGAGCTCGACGGTCGTCACGCCGAGCGAGCGGATGTAGTCGACGACCGGCTTCGATCCGAGGCCGGCGTAGAAGCCACGCAGGCCTTCGTCCACCCCGGGATGCAACTTGGTGAAGCCTTTGACGTGCGTCTCGTAAATGATCGTATGGTCCCAGGGGACGCTGCGCCTTCGATAATCACCGCGCCAGTCGAAGTTGGGATCCACGACTGCGCATTTGGGCACGAAGGGCGCGCTGTCCCGCTCGTCGAAGGTCAGGTCGTCCCCCTTGGCGCCGATCGTGTAGCCGAACACGGCGGGGTCCCAGACGAGCTTGCCGGCGTGGGCGCGCGCGTAAGGGTCGAGCAGGAGCTTGTTCGGATTGAAGCGATGTCCGGCCTCGGGCTCGAACGGCCCGTGGGCGCGGAACCCGTAGAACGCGCCGGGCCCGACGCCGGCGACATGGCCGTGGAAGACTTCGTCGGTATACTCGGGCAGCTCGAACCTCGATCTCGCGTCCGTCGGGCGCGTCGAAGATGCAGACGTCGATCCGCGTCGCATGGGCGGAGAAGACCGCGAAATTGGCGCCGTTGGCGTCGGCGGTGGCGCCGAGCGGATAGGGCTTGCCTTCGCTGATGCGCATGAAAGCTCCCGTAGGTCCCACGGTTCTCCAACCTCTTCGTAGAGTAGCCGCCTTTTCTGACGGCCGGCAACGCTGAGAAAGCGAAACAGTTCCTGCGCAGCGCGACTCGTTCCCGAAGCGGACTCGGAAGCGCCCCGAAACCGCCGCGCTTGCCGCCGGACGAACGCGCACCGGAGGAAAAATTGGTCCGCCGGCTGAGGAACATCGAGCGCGAGCCCGGGTTGGCGGGAAATCAACCCGAAGGGAGCGCGGCCATGTTCCTGCACCGACCCATCCTGCAGACCGAGGTGAATGTTCAGAACCCGGACCCGATGTTCGCAGAGAAGCTGCTCGAACAGTTCGGCGGCGCGACCGGCGAGCTTACCGCAGCGTTGACCTATTGGACGCAGTCGTTTCATACCGCAGATGCTGCAATCCGCGACATGTTGCAGGATATCGGCACCGAGGAGTTCACCCACCTCGAGGTGATCGCGATGCTGATCGAGCAGCACACGAGGAACGCGTCGCAGAACGCGCAGGAGCGCGCCTACAAGAGCACGCTCTTCTCGATACGCGGCCCCGGGCCGCATCTCGTTGATTCAAAAGGTGCGTTTTGGGACGCCCGTTACGTCAACGAAGGCGGACACGTGACGCGTGACTTGCGGTCCAATGTCGCCGCCGAGGCCGGAGCGCTCGCGACCTACGAGGCGCTGCTCAAGCTGACCGACGACGAGGGGTCGCAAAAGGCGCTGCATTTCCTCGCCACGCGCGAGGTCGCCCACACGCATATGTTCATGGAGGCGCTGAACTCGATCAACAAGCTGAGCGACCCGCTGTTCGGCGACTTGCAACCCGGCAAGAGCGTCAACGTCTACTTCAACATGTCCTCCGGGCCCGGCGCCGACCGGCGCGGACCGTGGAACAGCGAGCCGACTTTCCAGTATGTCGCGGACCCGCTCGAGCACGAACAGCAGCAGCATTCCGGAAAACCCGGCAGCAACGAGATGGATATGCTGGGCAACGCCCGGCAAGACATGGCCCCCAACGGAATGTACAGTACTGGACAGGGCGTCTCTCAGGCATCCAACGCCCCTCAGGGATCGAACAAGGCATCCTCTTCTCCCTGACGCCGATGCCCACCGAGCCGCTGGCCTCGACGGGTCGTTCCTGAACGCTGGAGGGATTCCATGTCCGGTCTTGTTCTGAGTCGCCGCGCCATGCTCGAGGCGGCTGCGCTCGGGGCGGGCGCTCTCGTCGCCGCGGGATTTCCCGTCGGCGCCCTGGCGGCCGCCGCGCCGTCGGCGGCCGGCGCCTGGCCGGCCATGCTGGCCGCCTGGATCGTGCTTCGGCCTGAAGCGGGCGCGGACGTCAGGTTCGCCTACCTGGACGGGCGCGGCCAGCCGGTGCGGGTGCTGCCGGCCATTCGGCTCGAGGCGCGTCACACCGCGCCCACCGCCAGGCCAGCCTCCGCCTGGGGCCAGGCGCAAGAAGCCGCGAACCTGGCGCAATCGCTCGCCGCGGCGATGGCGGCCGCGGCGTGGGGCGTGCAGCCGACGGAATGCGAGGTCCGCACCGGACGGATCGTTCACCCGCCGAGCGGGCGGTCGATCCGTCACTGCGTGTGGCTGGACGTCGCCTGAGCCGGCGGCGGACGATGGCTCAGGCGACCGCGGCGCCACGCGTATTGCCATTCACCGCAAACGTCGGTCACGCGGTTGAGCGGCGCCTCGGCGGCCCGCCTGTGGCGGCGCGCGCGCGGGCCGAGGCTACCAGGTTATCGGCGAGGATGGTCGCGAGCAGGATCACGCCGATCACCCCGGCCTGATAGATCGGGTTCACGTTGCTGTAGCTCAGACCGTTGTCGATGATCGCGATCACCACGGTCGCGAGCGCCGTGCCGATCACCGAGCCGGTTCCGCCGAAAATCCCGGTGCCGCCGAGCACCACGATCGCAATGCTGATGAGGTTGGCGTTCTCCCTCGCATCCGGTCGCGCCGTGCCAAGCCATGCCCCATCGACGATCCCCGCGATCCCGGAGACGAGCCCGGACACCACGTAGGTCGCGCCGCGCAGCCGCCTGACGCGCAACCCCGCGAGACTGGCGGCGAGCGTGCTGCTTCCCGCGAGATAAAGCTCGCGGCCGAACCGCGTGCCGTGCTGCGCATAGATGAACGCCGCCAACATCGGCAAATAGAGGCACAGCAACTGGAACGGGACGCCGAATACTTGGCCCTGCCGCACCTCGAATTCCGGCGGGCCGGCGCCGGCCCGACGCCGCGCCCGCGCCGCCGCATAGTCGCGATGCGCGCTGCCGGCCATCAGCGCGACAAGCCGCGCCTCGTCGAACTCACCGCGCCGGGCTTCGCCGGTGACTCGCCCGTCGGTGAGGACGGTCACGCGGTCGGCGATCTGGCCGATCTCGTCGAGCCGGTGCGTGATGTAGACGATGCCGCGGCCATCGGCGCGTAGCCGGTTGATGATCGCGAACAACCGCGCCGTCTCGGTCTGCGACAGGATCGAGGTCGGCTCGTCGAAGATGATGACGCGCGCCTCCAGCACCAGCGCCTTGGCGATCAGCACGAGTTGCTGGTAGGCGAGGCTGAGCCTTCCCATGCGGCGGTCGAGCAGTGCAGAGGGCAGGTCGAGGCGCTCGAACCAGGGGCGCGCGACGGCAGCCATCGCGGCGCGGCGCATGGCGCCGAACCGCGTGGTGATCTCGTCGCCGGCAAAGATGTTCTCCAGCACCGAAAGGTGCGGATAGATCGCCGGCTCCTGGTACACGGCGGCGACGGGGACACTGGCCGCTTCATCCGACTTTACCTGTTTTCCGCACCCCATCCGGCGTTCGGCTTCCCCGCTATCGCGGAGAAGGGGAAGCCAGCCACCGCAAGCAGTCCGAAGTGTGAGCGACGTCACAGCGCCTGCCGCGGCGACATGCTGATGAGGCCGGCTGCGCTGCGCTCTAGTCGCCTGGAGCGGCCAGCCGGAGTAACGGCCATGACGGATCACGACGCGCGACAAATCATCATCGCCTACACGGCGATCGTGCTGGCGTGGTCGATCGCCTTCCTTCTCACGATCGCTTTCGGGCAGCCCTTCCCGAGTGAGCGGGTGGCGTTGACGGATCATCCGCCAGAATGGCTTGTTGACCAGTCGCCGTGCTGCTGCGCTGGGCGGTGACCGACTGGACGCGTGTCCCCTGCCGGAAGGGGATAAACGGGCGCGCCTCCCGGGCCGGCTGCACGTTGGGCCGCCCATCAACACGCATCGGCAAAAGCTGCGGAAACGCCGTCGGCTCCGCGATTGCGCCGCCCGATCCGTCCGCCGCGGCGGAACAGGACGGGGCGCCCGCGGTTGAAGACGGCGGAGAACGAGCGTGGGAATCTGGTTTCCGGCGCGGACAAATCGCGCCCTTCGAGCTGGCGCTGCGCGGGCCCGGCGTCGGGATGGAGAGTGTCCGGCGGTGGGCGGGCCTCGGCGCGCTGATCGTCGTCTACGCCGCCGTCTTGGGGGCGAGGGCCCTTGGCAGGCTCGTTCGGTCCGAACGGGGCATCGTGGTCCTCGTGCTCGCCCTCGCGATTCCCGTCGCCGCGCTCGAATTCCGGCCTCACCCGGGGGCGTACACGACGGATGAACCTGTCTCTCTCGGGCCGGCCCCGGCTTCGGTGCCGGAAAATGGGCCGGCGGCGCGAAGTATCAATGAAAGCGCAGAAGAAAATGCGAGAATGGCCGCGTGGAAAAGAAGCGTCGAGCAGGCGCTGAGTGAGGCGGAGGCCAGAGGACAGGCTCGACCACAGGACGAAGCAACAGAGGAACACCGCGTCGACACGACCGTTGCGAGGAACCTCGCGGCGCAAGAGGGGGAGGCAAGGCGGACCGATTTCGGCGTCGGAAACTCGCGAAAAAACAGGCTGATACTTTGAGCGCGAGCAACGAGGACAAAGCCTCCGCCGAGACCAAAGCGGCGAGCGGCTCAGGCGCGGCCAAAGTGGCGAACGCGGCGGACGACGCGGAGCGGGCCAACGAGCCGAAAGGTACGGAGCCATTTTCCGACGGCTCCCCGATCGCTGGCAGTCAAGAAAGGCAAAGCACAGATCGGGTGAACGGGTGGAATCGGCGGGCGGACATTTCTGGAGCGACGGAGGAGACGGATGATCGTGAGGTCGCACGGGAGAACGCCATAGCCAGACACGCCTTGGTCTATTCCTGGGTGACCATCGACAGAGCCGGCCATCATTGGGTGCATATCAGGCCGCTTCATTACAGCCAGAGAGAATAGGAATTAGCGGGAACGTAGCGCAGAGGGCGGCGGAATTGGCGCAAGAGAAACGCCATCGCATTGCACAATTCGCCACCGCGAAGCTTTTTCGGCTAGTCCTGCTTTCCACACCCCATCCGTCGCTTCGGCGACCCCCCCTTCCCCGCTTCGCGGAGAAGGGGGGGTCAGCGGCCGCCGCATCAACCATTTCTACACTTTTGGATTTCATGCTCGCCCATTGACGAAACGTCGTCCTCAGGAACCGCCCCTTCTTGGGGGCGCCTCTCGAGCAACCCCATGTGTTCTTGTTATCGAAGATGAAGCAAACGGAAGGGCATCCGTCGGCCTACGTTGCGGAGCTGCGTCAAGGGGAATGGCGCGTCGTCGTCCCTGTCCGTGGGAAGCTCTCGCCTCGCCTTGCTCAACGCTCGTTTTCCAGCCGGCAAGACGCTAGAGCCTGGCTGGAGAGTGAAGTTGGTATGCTGACCGTCAGTCTATTGAGAATGAGGCCTCACCCTGCAGGCCAGAGTTCCGATTCTCTGGCGAGGGCGGGATCATGACGCGCAGACGCGCGAAGGGTTTCGGTTAGCGCAGGCAAAATACGGCTCAGCATCACGAGCCTTCCTCATCCGGGCGTCCGGCGCCGGAGGGCGGAGCCTCGCGGAGAAGCCATCCGATCCGATCGTTGACCTCGCCGCATGATCGGATAGCCTGATGTCGCCCGCAGTCGAGGCAGCCGAATTCCGACACCCTCGCAATGAGACCAGGCGTCGTCATGAAACGCACTCTTCTCGGTCCGCTTGCCGGCGCTGCGGCTTTAGCTGCCCTCTCCGCTTCCGGTTTCGCCATCATCGCCGCCGCGCAGAGCGATCATGAGCCCACCCACGCCGAGCTCGTGCAGCGTTGGGCGGAGGCGGCTCTCGACGCCCAGCTCAAGGGCATGAAGAGCAGTCTTCGGCTGACCGCCGACCAGGACAAGCTTTGGGGCCCGTTTGAATCCGCCGTTAAGGACGGCGCCAAGGCGCGCGTGGTCGCCCTGCAAAAGGAGCAAGGCGCCAACTTGTCGCCGATGGACCGCTTGAATGCGACGGCGGAACGCGTCGCTCAGAGCACGGCAAGCCTCAAGAAGATCATCGAGGCGGCCGGGCCCTTGTACGCGACCCTCGACGATGCGCAGAAACACAAGTTCATCACGCTTGGACGAATGCTGGTGCCCGAGCGCGGGCGCTTCGCGATGGCGATGAAGCACCTTCACACGGGCGAGGGCGATCAGCAGGGCGCAGAGTAGTCTCGAGGCGCAAGCCTTGCGAAGCGCCATTTCCGTTCACTGATGGCCCTCTTCTGTCTTAGGGCCCGATCGACCGCCGGAGTTCGCCGACCACCCGCGCGTGGGGCAATCTGACCATTGTCCTTCCTGGTCGCCTGTGCGACATCTCCCGAGGCGCCGGCCCTCCTTACCGCCCCGTCCAAAAGTCCAGCATCCCCGTCCCGGCGGGCGATGCTTGACCCGGGCCAGCGCCTGGGAGGTCGAGTCGATCTGGTCGTCGTGGCGGCCAGCGGGGGAAGGCCGTCAGCTCAGAAACGTAGTCGGCGAGCCAGGGCGCCTCGGCCGGCAGCCACACGAAGCCGTTCTCGATCACCGCTGATTTGGCGTGAAGGCGCATAATCTTGTCGCCGTCGGGCTGGTAGCGCGTCACGTTCGACATGCGCGCGCAGATCAGCTCCTAGATCGGCTGCGTGCCAGAAGCCCGGTCCTCGATCAGGATCGCCGGCGGGCGGAAAAGCTCGTTCTGCTCGGCGACGGCGCGCTTGAGCTCCGGAAAGCCGAGTTGCTTGCGGAAGACGTTGAGGAGATAGAAGTCCGAGCCTGGAGAGTGGCCCCGCGTTTTGTTCACCAACCGGTATCCTGTAATCGCCGTCCCGGCCAAAAGTCGATCATCCCCGTCGCGCGCTTGCTTCCGCGCGCTTGAAGGACGCAAATGCGCCTCACGGTTTCACCGGCTCACCGATTGGGAGTTGATCTGCACGGCCAATCGCCGCGCCGTTCTCAACGAGAACGCCGAGTGCGCGATCTCGCTGAAGCCGCCTCGCCGTTCGCCTCTCCCGCGCGGGCGTCCGCGTCGTAGCGCCCTGGCCTCGCGCCGGAGGCGAGCGCGAAGGCCGCGGCGCCGACCGCCAGAAGCGGGATGAGGCGTTTGACGCCGACAGCCTGGACGACCCGAAGCGCCAGGAGAACGAGGCGAGGGTCGACGAGGGCCGACGAGGAGCGCGCCTCAGCAGCGGCTCGCTCCCGCTCCTTCCGCCGACGCCTGGCGGAGAGGATCGCGTAGGCGGCCAGGAAGATCAGCGTCGCGGCAAGAAACACCCCGGTGGCGATGAGACAGGCGTAGACGACGCCGAGGTGGTCCAGCGCAAAGACGAAGCCTGCCGCGCAGAGGAAGCCGAGCGCGATCGCCGCCGCGCCGGCGCAGGCGGCGGCGAGCGCCAAGAGCGTCAGCGTCCCTCTCACCTCGCTCTTCAAGCGCTGGTAGACTGTCTCGAACATCCCCTGTCAGCGGCGCAAGACGACGCCGAGGACAAAGCCCACGCCCATGGCGATCGCGACCGCGGCGACCGGCCGCTCCTGGATGGTGTCCGCCAGCGTGTTCGCGATCGTGGACGCGGCGTCCTGGGCGGCGCTGGTCGCGGCGCCGGCGCGTTCCGACGCGCCCGACACCGCCTGGTCGACGTTGGCGCGGGCTTGGCGCAGGCCACGGCGGCCCTGCGTCTGGGCGACCTCGGCGAGCGCGTTGACCGCGTCGGCGATCTGCTGCGAGAGATGGGCGATATCGTTTTTCACGGCCGTCAGGTCCTTCTTGAGACGCGCGGCGGCGTCGTTGTCGGCTTCGCTTGGCGCAACGTCTTCTGCGGCGTCGTCGTTCATCATGGCCTCCCTCGAACTCCCAAACAAGAACGCGCATCCTGCGACGGGTGTTCCGGTTTTGATGACCGGAGGCGCGTCAGGACCGCGGCGGCGGCCTCATCGCCTTCATGATCTGCGGCATCACCTCGTTCTTGAGCGTCTCAGCCGTCATGGGCCCGACGACCTTGTAGGCGATGGTTCCGTCGCCCCTGACGATGAAAGTCTCGGGCACGCCGTAGACGCCCCAGTCGATTCCCGCTCGCCCGTCCGGGTCGAGGCCGACCTTGGCGTAGGGGTCGCCCAAGGCGCCGAGAAGGCGGCGCACGTTCCCGGATGAATCCTTCTGCGCGACTCCGTAGATCGCGACGCCCTTCGCTTTCAGCGCATCGTCTTCCGCGAGCGCCATCAGAGTGGGATGCTCCAGGTGGCAGGGCTCGCACCAGGAGCCGAACACGTTGACGATGCTGACATGGCCCCGGCGGAGATCGGCGTCGGTCAGCCCGGCCGAGCCGTCGAGGCCGGCGAGATCGAGCGGCGGCGCGCTTCGCCCGATCAGCGCCGAGGGCAGTCGGGACGGGTCCCCGGCGTTCAGCCGAACGAACAGAAGCGCGGCGAGGAGGGCGAAGGCGGCGAGCGGCAGAAAGGCCAGCCAGCGTCGCGGCCGACGTGTCGTCTCGAGCGCCGCGCTCATCGGCCCCGATCCTTGGCGCCGTCGCGCACCGCCTCGAGCGTTCGCGTGGCCTCATCGAGATGGGCGCCGAGGCGGCGGTAGTCGAACACGATCGCTCCGATCATGACCGCGATGACGGCCGCGGCGACGGCGTAGGCGGCGATGACGAAATCGATATGGGGGTCGGACATCATCGTCAGGCGCCCCGGGCGGCGAAGGAGGGAGCGAGCCGGTCGCCTTCGGCGGCCGCGAGCATCGTCACCCGCGCGATGCGACGACGCAGGATTTCGTTGCGGATCGACAAGAGATGCAGCGTCAGGAACAGGAAGGTGAAGGCGAGCGCCATCACGATCAAGGGCCACAGCAGCGACGGCGCGATGGTCGGGCCGCCGAGGCGGAACACCGAGGCCGGCTGATGCAGGGTGTTCCACCAGTCGACCGAGAACTTGATGATCGGCAGGTTGACGCAGCCGACCAGGGTGAGGATCGCCGCAGCGCGCGCCGCGCGGCCAATATCCTCGATCGCCTGCCACTGCGCGATCAGGCCGAGATAGAGGAGGAACAGCACCAGGACCGAAGTCAGGCGGGCGTCCCACACCCAATAGGTTCCCCACATCGGCTTCCCCCACAGCGAGCCGGTCGCGAGGCAGATGAAGGTGAACCCGGCCCCGAGCGGCGCGGCGGCCTTCTGCGCCGCGTCGGCCAGCGGGTGGCGCCAGACCAGCGTGCCGAGCGCGGCCAGCGCCATCACGCCGTAGACGAAGGTCGACATCCAGGCGGCCGGCACGTGCAGGTACATGATCTTCGCAGTTTCGCCCTGCTGATAGTCGGGCGGCGCCAGGAAGGAGAGGGTCAAGCCGACGGCGAACAGAACAGCCGTCGCCGCCGCGAGCCAGGGCAGCGTCCGGCCCGTAAGATCGACGAAGACCGTCGGATTGGCGAGATTGGGCATGCGCGCGCTCTTATTAGCGCTCCACGCTATAATCGGCAATTGCGGCGGATCGGCGCAGCGGCCGTTTCCGGCGCCGTCCCGGGCCGAATCCGCTGGTAACAGCGGCAAAAACAGCTGATTTTGGCGAAACGGGGCCGCTCAGGCCCAGGTTTGGCGGCCAATAGGCCTGCAATTTTCATGAGCTTGAGCGAAAATCGGCGCAGCGAACGGAACAGCGGATTTTTTCGCCGGAACAGTGGATTTGTCGAGCGCGGGCCGGATCCTGGACTGTGGAGCCGAGTATGAAATGATAGCCTTCGTGGCCTGAAGCGCGCACTCCTGTTCGGACCCGGCGCCGGAGCAATCCGCCTGAAGCGGAAAGAACGCTCGCTGCTTCAATGCACGTATTTAGCCAGAACGCTAACGTAATAGGCTTGATAGCCCGTCGATGGCTCCGTTACCTCCCAAGAGTTCGCCGGCCAGCCGTCGTTAAATTCGCGATATGACTTTAGCGCCGGCTGCCCGAGCGGCGGCGCGTAACTGTTGCTGCACAATGAAAAGGCGGCCGAGAAAAAGCATCGATATCCCGCGGTTCCAAAGGCGGCAGCGCAACATTTATCCTTTGAGTAGTATGGATTTGGCCCCCCCACGAGATATCCCGGCGGTGGGCCAGGCATGGCGCCGCTGACCCTTTCCCAGCGCGTGCCGTGAGCAAACCAATTGTGAAACATGGTGCTGGCGGAATGGCTTGCCCCGGCCGATTTCATGTTCGTGAGATAAACAAGACCGAGCGGATTGACGCCGTGAATATAGTGGAGGTATCCCATTGCTGCCGAATCCGCCTCAGCCGCGGTGGCGGCGTCGTTGTCATACAAGGCCAAAAGCTGATAAAGCCTCGCCTGTTGCATCTTTGATTGGTTGCTGCCCCAGGTATATTCTTTGATCGGCGAGAGATAAGCGTCCTTGTTGCCGCTTATCATTGGGAGCTGATCTGCGTTCCTCGTCATGTTTGTAAGGAATTTGGTCAAAATCGCGGATTTAACTTGAGCGGAAATATTCGGCAGGCGCGTGTAATAGAGGAGCACCTCTTGTCTATCGGCGTCCCACAGTGTCGGGCCATAACTCGCAACGATTGATGTGTAATGCGATTCGACGAAGTCCTTGTAACTCGCGTCGTTCGTTAGCTCGTAGAGATAGACAGCCGCCTCGAATTTCGCAAACAGGCGCTGTTCATCGTCCATTTCCTGCTGGCCCGAAGCAAGTCCGCGGGAACCCGGCTGCCTTGCGTCGTCGTTATTGTAGTACAGGACGCTTGGATTGGCCGTCGCCCAATCCCATGCCCTTTTCGCGCGGGTGGCGAGATCGGCGCCGTAAGCCCTGAGATCGGCCTCGGGTCGCGCCGAATAAATCTTGGCGGCGTAGGCGAACGCCGCCGCGCCCATCAGGCTAGCCGCTGTCGTTGCGGGACCATAATAGCTCGGCCCCCTGGCGGCTGACGGTGGGCTCGCTTGGTCCAAGCCTTGGACGCAAAGCAGCGAGCCGTCTGCATTTTGCATGCGCGCCAGCCAATCCAACGCCCACTTGACTTCGTCGAGAATGTCGGGAACTCCGTTACCCGACTCGGCTATGCCAGTGTCGTCGCCGAATGCAGTCGGGTTCTCACTGTAAGCACGCAGCAAGACAATAACGTTGCGAGCCGTCCAACTGGTATACTTGTTGTAGTCGCCAGCGTCGAACCAGCCTCCATGAAGATCTTTGATTTGCGAAGGATCGCTACTGACTCAGATCGAGTGTCTGTCCTGCCAAGGTCGGCTTTGAGGATCCTGTCCGGGCCCCATATGGCTTGCAGCATCGGCCCAGTCGGGTCCGACCGTCTCGGCGGTCTTTTTGAAGCCGGCGCGCTGGTAAAAATACATTCTAGTCGCAGCTTTTAGGACATTTCGGTAAACCTGATCATCGATTTGGAATTTGGGGGAGCGCAATCCCTTGTCGATATCGACGACCGCGTAGGTTCCGGGAGTTGTGACATCAGAGAAATCGAACCACCAGACCTTGTCGCCTGACACGCTATCCGTGGCGCCGCCATTCCAAGGAGTTGGCTTGCCCTGTTTTGCGATCTTCCCGGTGGACTGATCAACGAGGGCGTAAAGAGCTCCCGGGGTGAAATGGGCGGCCGCGTCGTAGCCCACCTCTGGATCGCGGATCACGGCGATTTTGGAAGCTTTTGTCGGATAGCCGAACTGGTCGACAACGATCGCAGGGATTGGCCCGTTTATGCCCAATGCCAGGCCTTGGCTCCAGCTCGTGTCAGCGCTCGATTTGTCATTGGATCGCCCGGCGGAATTCTCTTTGACGTCGGCGGGACGAGACGGGGAGGATTGATTCTCGACAATGGCGCCTGAGATGACCTGATCAGCCGAACATGGTGAGCCAACCGCAAAGAATAGAATCAAAAGGAACAGGGAAATGCGCATGGGCGCCTGTCACCACAACGATTACAAATTCAAGGACTTAGGCATTGTGAAGCCGGAGCAGTCGGTCGACGGCGCGTCACTGCGCATTCCACGGATGCTGAGCACCCGTTCCACGGGATCGTGAGCAGCCGTTCCACGGCATCATGAGCGCGCGTTCCACGCGATCGTGAGCGGCAGAGGCGTCGCCGACGAGGGCATTGGTTCAGGCCTTCGACCCGGGGTCAAGGGGCCGCTTCTTGGCTGAGAGCTTGCGCATGCTTTCTCCTGTCATTGGGAGCCGATGGGCGTTGTGGACGAGGCGGTCGAGGATGGCGTCGGCGAGCGTCGGGCTGCCGATGATCTCATGCCATTGTTCGACCGGAACCTGGCTGGTGACGATGGTCGAGGCGCGCTGATGGCGATCTTCGAGGATTTCGAGGAGGTCGCGCTGTTCCGGCTCGGTGAGAACCGAAAGGCCCCAGTCGTCCAGGATGAGGAGCTGGACCCGCGCGAGGCCCTTGAGCAGGCGGCCATAGCGGCCGTCGCCGCGGGCGAGAGCCAGCGCCTCGAAGAGCCGCGGGACGCGATGGTAGAGGACGCTTTTCCCGTCCCGGCAAGCCTTGTGGCCGAGCGCGCAGGCGACCCAACTCTTGCCGACGCCGGTCGGCCCGGTGATCAACAGTCCTTCGGCGCGGTCGATCCAGTCGCCGGCGGCGAGCTTTTGGAATAGGGCGCGGTCGACGCCGCGCGGGGTTCGCAGATCGACGTCTTCGACGACGGCGTTTTGCCGCAGGGCGGCGAACTTGAGGCGGGTGGCGAGGCGCTTGGCGTCGCGCTCGGCGGCCTCGCGATCGACCATCAGGCCGAGCCGCTCCTCGAAGGAAAGGGCGGCGATGTCGGGCGATCGCCGCTGGTCCTCGAAGGCCTTGGCCATTCCCGGCAATCCGAGGGCGATCAGGCGTTCGTGCGTGGGGTGGGCGAGCATTTGGGTCTCCTTATCTGCTCAGTGGAAGTAGTCGCGGCCGCGGATGTTGCGGTGGCGCACGGGCTCGCGGTCCGAACGCTCCGCCTCGTCGAGGAAGGCGCGATCGAGGCCGTTCTTGAGGATCGAGCGAATGGAGGCGACGGAGCGCGCCTTGATCGAAACGCCGCGCCGGCAGGCGGCGTCCACGCGCGCCTTGTCATAGGAGCGCGTCAGGGCGAGGATGCCCAGGCAGGTTCGAAAGCCCTGTTCGGGGTGCGGCCGGTCGGCCATGATCGCCTCGAACAGCGCGGCGGTCGACGGGCCGATCGTTTCGGCGTAGGCGACGAGGCGGGCCGGCGTCCAAGCCGCGTGCCGACGATGGGAGCTCGGCATGTGCTCGGCGATCGTCGTGTGGCCGCGCCGGTTCGGCGCGCGCGCATGGCTGGCGACGCGCTGCCCCTTGTGGAAGATCTCGACCGTCTTGTCGGCGAGGCGCACGTCGACGAGTTCGCGGATCAGGCGGAACGGCGTGGAATACCAGTGGCCGTCGACTTCGACGTGGTAGTCGGGGGCGACGCGGCAGCGCTTCCAGACGGCGAAGGCGTACGGTTCGTCGGGGAGCTGCTTCAGCGCCGGCTTGTCGATGGTTGCGAACAGTTCGGCCCGGCTTGCGTTGTAGCCCTTCATGACGCGGGCGTTGATGTCGCCCACAAGTTCGGCGATGGCGGCATTGAGATCGGCGGCGCTGAAGAACCGCCGATGGCGCAGCCGGGCCAGAATCCAACGCTCGGCGATCAGCACCGATTGTTCGACTTTGGCCTTGTCGCGCGGCTTGTAGGGCCGCGCCGGCAGGATCGCGATGCCCCGTAATGCTCGGCCAATTCGACGTAGCTGCGGTTCAAGCCCGGCTCGTAACGGTCCGGATTGGTGACCGCGGCCTTGAGATTGTCGCAGACCACGAACTTCGGCGCGCCGCCGAGAAAAGCGAAGAGATCGACATGCGCGCCGATCCAGTCGGCGATCTGCTCGCTCCGCCGCGCCTGGGCGAAGATGTAGTTCGAGGCGCCCATGGCGGCGACGAACAGCTTCATCGGCCGCACTTCGCCCGTCGCCGGGTCGATGACGTCGATCGAGTTGCCGGCGAAATCGACGAACACCTTCTCGCCGGCGGCGTGGCTCTGCCGCATGCTCGGGCGAAGCTGGCTCTTGAACGCGGCGTAATGCTCGCAAAACCAGCTGTAGCCGAACCCGTCCGGATGCGCGGCGCGATACTCTTCCCACAACAGCGCCAGGGTGACGCCCTTGCGACGCAACTCCTTGTCGATAACCGTCCAGTCGGGCCCCGAACGGCCCTGCGCCGCCAGGGCGGGCGGCGGCGGGAACAGCAGAAGCTCGAGCGCCTCGTCGTCGAGGGCGTTGGACAGCGGCCAGCTAAGGCCCGCCAAGCGGGCGCGCTTAAGATAGGAGTTCACCGAGCCGTTGCTGAGCGACAGCGAGCGCGCGATCATGCGCTCGCTTAGCCCGCCCTCGAACTTCAAACGCAGCACATCGCGGATCTTCCGCATCGACAATCTCTCCGTTGGCATGGGCCCCTCGTTGTTGGACGAGGGCCCTTAGGCCGTTGGGATTGTCGGCGGACGCGCCCGCCAAGACCGTCCACAGGCTGCTCACGATCCCGTGGAATGACGCTCACGATACCGTGGAACCGATGCTCATGATCGCGTGGACTGAGCGCTCACGATCGTCTGGAATCGGCGCTCATCATCGCGTGGATTACGCAAGTCACCGCCTGGCTGTCGTTCTCGGCATTCCGTGTGCATTCTGTACTAGAGTTGCTGCTGACCCTTTTGCCGCAAACGGAGTTCGCGTCTTATAGGGGAATGTACCGAAATCCGCTGGTTTGCCAGCCGGCAAGCCGGCGCATATCGGTTTGCGGCCGCAGGCGGCTGGCCGAAACCCTCTCCTGGCGTCGAGCACGTCTGCGTCGTCGGCGATTGAGAACAGCCTCTAGCAGCCTGTCGGACTTAGCTCGAACTTAGCGCTTTGCGCTTCGTATTGGCCTCGGATCATGCTACAGTAAAGGTATTGATCTGTTGGAGCTTCGGGGTTATCGGCGATGAGCAATTTCCGGATCGTCGATCGCTTGACGAGGTTCTTGCTGCCGCCGTCGGTGGAGGATTGGCTGCCCGAGCGCCATTTGGCGAGGTTCGTGGTCGAGGTGGTGGAAAGCCTCGACTTGCGGTCGATGACCGGCGGGTATCGCGGTTCGGGCTCGGCCTCGATCACCCTTCGATGCTGCTGGCGCTGCTGATCTATGGTTATGCGACGGGCGTGTTTTCGAGCCGCAAGCTGGAGCGGAGCGATGCCATTTTGTGGCCTTTCGGTTCATCGCAGGCAACGATCATCCCGACCACGACACGATCGCGACGTTCCGCAAACGCTTCCTGAAGGAGATCGAGGCGCTGTTCATGCGGGTGCTGATGCTGGCCAAGGAGATGGGCGTTTTACAGATGGGGACCGTGGCGCTCGACGGCACGAAGATCCACGCCAACGCGAGCCGCCAGCGCGCTGTCCCAACGGACACGCAGGAAAGCTGGAGCGCAGCTGCAAGAGTCGCCGAGCTTCTCGCCAAGGCGGAGGCGGCGGACGCGGCCGACCTTCCCGACTGCCTGTCGATCCCGGAAGTCTGGCGTTGCGCGAAGGCCGCCTGAAGAAACTGGCCGAGGCGCGAGCCAAGATCGAGGCGCGGGCCAAGGAGCGTTACGAGCGGAAAAG
The DNA here is from genome assembly GCA_963819255.1 of uncultured Alphaproteobacteria bacterium. GTDB lineage: Bacteria > Pseudomonadota > Alphaproteobacteria > Rhizobiales > Beijerinckiaceae > Roseiarcus. Next base: position 4,485 of record CAWFVS010000039.1, on the reverse strand, counting down.
GCGGAAGACGAAGCCGCAAGCTCGCCGCCCGCGAAGCCAAGATCGCCGAGACGGGCAAGAAACCCTGCGGGAGCCGCCGCAGCCGCCGACCGAAGGCCCCCAGCCAAAGGATCAGATCAATCTGACCGACGAGGAGTTGCGCATCATGCCGACCGCGGGCGGCTCGAGCAATGTTACAATGCGCAAGCGGCGGTGGCGGTGGGCAGCAATTTGGTCGTGGCGGTGGACGTGACGCAGGCGCCGAACGACAAACAACAAGTCGAGCCGATGCTCGCCGAGCTCGGCGCGATGCAAAAGAACGTCGGCCCTTGCGCGACGCTGCTGGCGGACACGGGCTATTACAGCGCCGGCAACGTCGAAGCCCGCGAGAAGGCGGGGATCGAGCCGATCATCGCGATGGACGCCAGCCGCATCATCCGCCGTTGTCCGAACGTTTGGAAGCCAAGCCCGAACCAGGAACCGGCGCCGGAAAACCCTGCGCCGAAATCGCTGATGGTGGTAGAGGCCAACGCCCGGCGGCTGAAAATGCCCGGAGGGGCGAAACCGATGCGCTTCGCAAACAAACGCCGGAGCCGGTGTTTGGGATCATCAAAATCGGTAATGGGGTTCCGACAGTTTTCCCTGCGCGGCCTCGACAATGTGCGCGGCGAGTGGAATCTCGTGACGATGTCATGGAACATAAGGAGACTATTCACTCTGAAGACCGCCTGAACGGGCGGAAGAGCCTTGTCCCGCCGCCAAAACGCGGCGCTGACGGCGTCAAAAGCGCATTCGAGGTCGAAGTTCGAATTCGCGAAGCGCCATTCCGCCGTCCAGGCACGTAAAAAGGTCTGCATCTCCAACGAAAAACCCAGTCCGACAGGCTGCTAGGCTCCAGGCGGGTTGATTTGGCGCGCTTGCCAGGCAGTCGAAGAATCACCGCCAGTGGGCAACTCACGCCTCAAGCAAAAATCGCTTTCTCGCGCCTCCCGCGCGTTCATAACGTCGATTTTGAAGGGCGAAGGTGAAACCCAAAATTCAGAGTGGGATACTGCCCCGCGTGGAGCGCCGCATTTGATCCGCTTTTATTCTTTCCTGCCCTTCGAGTGCGTCCCAATGAACAGGCGATAAGCGTGAGAAAGCGGATTTTGGCTGAACGAGTGGTTGCGCCAGGACAGACAAGTTCCGCAAGCGACTTGCGAACGCGTTAATGACCCGAAAGGGCCGCCTGAATCTTGGATCTCGCAATCTTCGGATGAGGAGGTCAGGGGGATATATGCTAGCGTGGGCCTAGCCAGAAAATCGACCCAACGGGATTGCTTGGATGAAATGTTGGGAGGAAGAAATGAAACCGAGAGGTAAAGTCGATACGGGACGACGCCAATTTTTGCGGTTGTTGTGCTACGCTTACGAGCGTCGGGCTAGGACCTCGATTTGCCGCCGCTGCAACAGATACAGTCGTGGTGCCTGTGGAGAGCGCGCCTTTCCATTGCCAGGTATTTGAGCCTCTTGCAAAAAGATTGACGAATTTAGTCTAGTAAGACTGTAGTATTTATAGCTGTTGTGAACGGTTTCAAGTGCAACGTTGAAATATTTTAGATTGCAGTTCAGGTGTGACGCTGTTATCGTACAAAGCGATTCGCTTCAGCCTTGGCTGTAGACATGACAGACGATCCTCTCGACGCGATAAAGGCGCGCTGGAGCCACATCCAGGGCTATTTGCAGGCCATTTGTTCCGGTGGATGCGCGAGGACAACGATCCGGTCACCCGATCATCCCCGCCGCCGCGCAAGCGCGGACGTCCGCGCAAGGACGAACCGCGGCCGAAGCCGGAGCCGACGCGTCTCGAGCGGCAGGTCACGCAGAACCTCGGCCAGATGCTCGCCGACCTGCCCACCGCCTGCGACGTCGGCTGCAAGAAAAACAGAAATCGCCGCGATTGAGGTTCAGTTCATGGTCGGGCTTTTCGCTTGCGATGTCCACAATATCTCCACCCTGCACCACGATTCGGACCCCAGGTGCGGTTTGTACGATAGCAACAGCGGAACTCGCCAGGCTGAAGCATTAGCCGCCAACCGATCTACGATTTCCGCACCATGGCCGAACGTGTCAACGCCCGCTTGAAAGACGAGTTCGGCGCCAGATTTCTCCGCGTCCGCGGCGCGCTCATTCCCACCACCAGCGCCCTGATCGAGCGGTCATCAAGGGAATGGCGACCTGGCTGTCGTGGACGGAGGCCGTGGTCTCGTTGAAAACGGGGCAAGTTATGTTCGCTGGATACAGCAAGGCTCCGGTCATTCATCGGGTCGCGAATGCGGGGCAAAGTTCGTTCCATCTCATGGGGATGAGATTTTCGATTCCCAGCCGGGACGCTTTTTTCTTCACACAGTGAAGCTTTCTCGGCGTCGAATTCCCTGCGCCCCCCTGCGCAGGGAATTCAAATTCCCGCCTACCCCTCCCGCCATCTGTCAGCATCGCCGCACAAACGTTTGATCTTATGAATTTTAGCCCGCTTTGAGCGTCGCAGGGGCGCCCTCTTTCCCGCAGCCCGGGAAACGCAGGGAAACGGGGACCGAAAGCGCCCGAGTCAAATTGAAAAGCTCTTATGGCGTTAGCTATTGGTATATGGTAGGCTTCCTCGCAGGTTCCGAGGAGGCATGCATGGACGTCGCGGATTTCGCGGAATGGGTGGCTGGAACAGCGAGGCTGACGTCATCGCAGCGGCGGGAGGCGTTCCGGTCGCTGGCCTTGGCCGAGGCGATGGCCAGCCTTGATGACGAGGCGTTCGAATATTGGGGCTGCGCCATTGAGGCGGGGGTCACGGATCGGAACTCCACGATCATGCCGGAGTTGGAGGGCTCAGTGGAGCCCCCTGCACCGCCGAACCCAAGCCGTTCCCGGTTGGGTTCCGTGGCTGAAGTCAGCCACCGTCGGGTCGTCGGCATGGGGTGTCCACACTGCGCAAATCGGGACGTGATTTTGTGGGGCAAGGCGAATGGATTGCCCCGGTATCGCTGCCGCGGCTGCGGCCGCACATTCAATGGCTTGACCAAGACGCCGTTGGCGAGATTGCGCAAGAGAGAAAAGTGGCGGGAGCAGGCCCAATCCATGATCGATGGAGTAACCACCTCGAAAGCTGCGGAACGCTGCGAAGTCGACTATAAAACAGCATTTCGATGGAGGCATCGATTTCTTCATCTCTATCGTCCGACAAACCCAAGACCCTGTCTGGAATTGTGGAAGGGGATGAGACGTTTATTCTGGAGTCATTCAAGGGGAAACGATCTGATCTTCCTCGCAAGGCACGCAAGAGGGGCGGCAAGGCGGCAAAGCGCGGCTTGTCCGCCGAACAGATCCCCGGTGATCGTTGCGCGAACCGCACTGGCGCCACCATTGACGCTAGTTTGGAGGGGGCAAATCGCGACCCGCAAATCAGCGGTCTCGACCAGCTTCCCGGCAAAGCCAACTATTTCGTGGGCCGGGATTCCAAAAAGTGGCGGACCAATGTTCCCAGCTACGCCGGAGTCAGGTATCAGGGCGTTTATCTCGGCGTGGACCTGATCTATCGCAGCAGCGAACAGCGGCGGCTGGAATACGACTTCGTGGTCGCGCCGGGCGCGGACCCCAAAGCGATTGGGCTGGGCTTCGCTGGGCAGCAAGGCCTGAAGCTGGACCCCCACGGCGACTTGATCGTGCACACCGCCGGCGGCGATGTGGTCGAGCGAGCGCCGGTGGTTTACCAGCAGATCAACGGCCGGAGGCGGACGGTGTCCGGAAAATTTGTGCTTACAGGCAAGCGCCGGGTTGGCTTCCAGGTGGCCGCCTATGACCGCAGCCAGCCGCTGGTGATCGACCCGGCGCTGGTCTACTCCACCTATCTGGGCGGCAGCGGCTACGACTGGGCTAAGGCATCGCAGTGGATGGCTCAGGCAACGCCTACGTAACGGGGCATACCTTGTCGACCAACTTCCCCACCACACGCCGGCGCTTTCCAGACCACACTACGGCGGCGGCTTAAGACGCCTTCGTTACCAAGCTGAATGCGAGCGGCTCGGCCCTGGTCTATTCGACCTACCTGGGCGGCAGCGGCGACGATAGGGCCACGGCATCGCGGTCGACGGCTCAGGCAACGCCTACGTCACGGGCGTTACGAGTTCGACCAACTTTCCCACCACCGCCGGCGCCTTCCAGACCACCTTTGGCGGCGGCGACAACAACGCCTTTGTCACCAAGCTCAACGCGGCGGCACGGCGCTGGTCTACTCGACCTATCTGGGCGGCAGCGGCGCGAATAGGGCAAGGCATCGCGGTCGAGGCTCAGGCAACGCCTACGTGACCGGATATACCGTCTCGACCAACTTTCCCACCACCGCGGGCGCTTTCCAGACCCCTTCGGCGGCGGCCAGAACGCCTTCGTGACCAAGCTCAATGCGAGCGGCTCGGCCCTGGTCTACTCGACCTATCTGGGCGGGACGGCGGCGACCAGGGCTACGGTATCGCGGTCGAT
>CAWFVS010000038.1:0-402840 GCA_963819255.1 uncultured Alphaproteobacteria bacterium | reverse complement strand
CCGACGGCGAAAGCCTCGCTGGAGTGCGAATTCCCACTCAGGGAGCGACGGCCGATGCCGCGCCGACGCTGCTGGGCTTCGGCGGGAACGCCTGGAATGCCGACGCAACGGCCCTCACACTGCATGCGCTTTTTCCTCATCGCAATGTCGTCGCGTTCCACTATCGCGGCTATGCGCCGAGCACGGGCAGGCCGAGCGCGGATGCGTTGTTCTCGGACTCGCTGATGATCTACGACCACCTCCTGCAAGCCAGGCGAGCGAACCTATCCTTCCGGTCGGCTTCAGCATCGGCGCTGCGGTCGCCGCCTATCTCGCGCGACATCGGCCTGTCGCGGGATTGATCCTGGTCACGCCTTTCGACTCGCTCGAGGCCGTGGCCCGTGATCTCTACTGGTGGGCTCCTGTGGGGCCGCTTCTCCGCAATCGAATGCCCATCAGCGAGTTCGTCCGCGGCGCGAATGTCCCTACTGCCCTGATCACTGCGGAGCACGACGCAATCGTGCCGAAGCGGCGGAGCGCGCCGTTGCGCGCGGCGATCAGAAATTTCGTGTTCGAACGCTCCATCGATGCAGGGCACAACGATCTTTATGATCATCCCGACTTCGCGCAGGCGGCGCGAGAGGCGCTCATGAAGTCGAGGGGGCGTCGGGCGAAGCGCTCGGACGCTGATGGTCCGAATCTCACATTGGTACTCGGCCGGTCGGCCGTTGGACGGTGGGAATGGACTCCCGTTCCGTCGTTGCTTGTACGGTGAGATTGCGCCAGAAGGGGACATTACGGGTCGGATGACTTCATCCGTAGCCACCAGCGAACTTCCGCCCTTTTATATTGGCAATGCACGCGGTTGACTTGAAACCGCATCTGTCAGCCGTCCCTTACCAACGACGGCGGGACGATTCGCTTCCTATATGTTCTTTGCGACGCTGACCTTCTTCTGTTCGATTTGGGTAAAGCGATGACCGTCAAATATAACAAAATGTATCCGGCACAATTGAACCCCGGGTCGGGGTGACAGTCTCCCGAGCAGAGGCGGTACTACGTTCGCAGGATCCTGCTGAGCAAGGGCGTCGCGCCCGTGTTCAAGCCAACCAGAACGTACGCCTAGTCTAGGACAGGGCGGAGGTCGAGTGAATGATCGGTTGGAGCGTTTCGTGCGGCATTCGCTCCGGCTCGCAGTCAATGGCCTTGCCTTGGCTGACGAGCGAAACCGAGATCTGGAGACGGCGCGCCGGCACCGACGATCGTTCTCAGATTGCCGAAGACGATCGTCGCGACATCCGCTTCCTGGCGCCCCAGCGTCAAAGCGACTGCCTTTATGGCGCGATGAACGTCGAGCGGCGACGACGGATGCCCGCCTGCCTTCGCGAACGGCCCGTCGGTCTCGGTAAGCAGGCGGTCGAGAGGGATAACCGCGAGGAGTCTGGCCCCGTTCGGAGACAACGCCATGCGTTCGTTCACTGAGAAATAGCACCCTAGCGAGACGGCGCGCTTGGCTTCGGACGGCGACCCGGTAAACCAGTGCAGGACGGCCACACCACTCCCCGGCGGGAAATGGCGCTCCAGGGCGTCAAGCACTTTCCTCACCGCACGGAAGCTGTAAATCGACAGCACTTTTCCGCCGTGTTCCGCGCAAGCGGCGACGATGCGCGAGAACGTCTGCGTTTGGACGGCAAGGCTCCTGTAGCTTCGTGGCCCCCCATCAATGCCGATCTCGCCGACGTATCGGGTCTCGTTGAGGTGCCTTTCGAGAATGGGAGCCTGGTCCAGATGCGTTTCAACCAACTCTGGATGTAACCCGATAGCGGCGCGGATGTGCTTGGTCGATCCGCAGACGTCTCGATTTCGGCGCCAATCCATCGGCGTCGTCGTTACGGCGAGGGTGTAAATTCCAGCGCGATCGATCCGGCCAGCCAAATTCTCGAAATCGGGATATTGATCGACGTGGCAATGGAAATCGACAAGCCGCATCAGGCGGCATCCGGCATCTTGGAAGAGAACGTCTGGACGCCATTTAGCAGTGCTCCGATCTCTGCCATGCCTTGCCTGTAGACCCGCGTCAGTCGATCCAATTTGTCCAGGTCCTCGATCAGAGGGCCGGACTTGTGGATCAGAACAGGTGCGATTTCGGGACGTTCGCGGAGCCTCGACAGGGCGTATTCGTACGCACGGATTTGCTGGCCTTCAGACTTGCAGGAGTCCAATGCCCGCTCACGGAGATTCTCAATGCGGTAGCCCGTGGGATCTTGCCGGCGCCCCAGGCGTGTTCGATTGCGGCGCGTCGGATCAGGCACGGCACGCAGACGCCGCAGTGAGCGTGAACTGCATGCGAAAATCGCCCCGCCGATGGATGGGCGCATGACAAGGATTGCGGAAGGTTGACCCTGAGGCGATCGGGGTCGCGGCACTCGGCGATCATCTCGCCCTTCGTCTTGTCCCAATAGGAGTTCTCTACGCGCCCATCGACACCGATGGCGTTCAAGAAGTCATTCCAGCGATGCAAATAGTAGGGGTGCGTCGTGCGGGTCGTGCAGGAGCCCACTCTGGTAGGATCGAGGGGGACGTTCAAGGCAATGAACCCGTTCTCCGGTATTCGGAGGTCGACGGGCCGAGACAAGCCCGTCCCCGCCGCGGCGCCGAGCGCCAGGAACATGAACGACCGACCTCGCGATGTATTCTCCGGACCGACACCCGGAACGAGGCCTGCACGAAATCGAAGGTTGAACCTGAATCGTTCGATCGCCCCATTCACCCCGGCTTCGCCGACCATTTGCTGCCGGTACGCATTGAAGAGCACCTCTTGCGGGCGACTAACAGCTCCTTCCCCGCCATAGCTCACCAGTAAGGGGAACATGCCCTCTCTATGGGCGTCAATCATCCCGATCAGGCTGTCGAGCCCACCCGAATAGAGCATCACGCCGTCGAAGTGCAAAGGCTCGGGCAAACCGAGTTCGCCGCGGGATTGCAGACGGAAGCGTGCTGGACGGGGCCGGAAGTCGAAGTTCCAGATGTCGCCGGTCAGGAACCGAAGCATCTTCAGCAGAGTCGGCGTCGCGCCTTCCCATGTCGCAGGATTCGAGACCGGAACGTTCAGACGGATTTCGCGGGTCCAACCGTCCTGCGCCGCGACGCTTCGGCTGAGACGCGTGTCCGCCGCTTGAACCAGGATTGCGACGAGGAGCAGGTCGAACCCGATCTCGGTCAGAAAGACGTTCTTATCTCGGAGTTCACGCAATGCTTTCCCGACGCCATGCGTGAAGCGTCCAAGGGTTTCCCCAAAGTCAATGGGGACGAGTTGCTCTTGGTCTTGTACATCAGGTCGAAAGTCGTCGGGGCCGAAATGTCCGGCAAATACATATGTCGTCATTCCGCCCCCTCCGCCATCGCATCTCCGCGAAATTCGATAAATGTAACAGCTTTCTCGAACAAATCGTCGATCTGTGCCTGAAAGGCGTCAACTTGCAGCACATTGATGTTTCCTGCCATCGCATCGACGGCACAGCCATGAAGGTAATCGAACCAGCCCGCATTGATTTGGCGCGCCAGTTCATGGTCCGAGGGCATGGTCACAACGCCGTCGATGAGCGCCCTGATGATCCGCAATCTGACCGCGTTGGCGATGAAGTTAGACATGAACGCTCGCGCGACCGGCTCCGTCGGGCGCTCAAGATCAACGCCCTGGTCGTCGAGAGCGATGACGGCTTCGAGGTAGGCATCCTTTGCGTAGGAGTTGTCAGTCGTGCCGTTCATCGGGTCGTCTGGCGGACAGACGATGTCGATCAGGGCGGCGTAGATTTCTTCGGATTGGGCGGTCCGCAAGTTCGGGCAGGTTGATCGTCCGGACGTACTCGCGAATGCCGCCAGGCGCCGTCGCAGCTCCGCTGAGCAGCGTGGCAATCCGGCCCGCCGCCGCGCGTTCGGAAGCCATCCGTTGCGCCGCCGGCTTGCGCCCCCGTGAAACGGACCTGACAAACTCGCGCGCGGTCCGCCCCATGGCCCGGCGATCTTCCCCTCGCGACTTCGTGTAAGAGGTGGACGCGCGACGTCCCGAAGTGAAGTAGCTACCCAGGTCGAAACCCGGATCGACGCCGTCCTGTGGGCCGGCGTCCAGTCGAGGTTTGTCCCGAGGGACGTTTGGCTTGTCGCCCCCTGGCGCCACGATGTCTTCGGAAGCGCCTGCTTGCTCGACTGCGTCAGGCGTTTCCTGACCGCCTGCTGACGCAGCCTGATCCGGGGCAGGCTGGATCGGCGTTTGGCCACCGAAATTGGGCAGCGGCGGTTTTGCCGTTCTTGATTCGATGTGGAGCGCTTGAGGTTCCCACGGACTAGGCGCCCTTACGCCGGACGGGTGCCTGGTCGCTCTGGGTGATGGCCCTCTTAAGAGCGGCGCTTCCGGTCTTGCGCCACTGGTTCGTCAATGCTACGAGCTTGGCCTGTCCGTTCGCGGACTTGACGGTCGCGCCGTGGCCTACCACCGCCCACGCCCCCAAATGTTTGGCCGGCAGAGCTTGCAGGACGTCGAGATACTGGTCTTCGAGGGCGGAAACCGCCTGCGCCATGCTTTCGAGTCCGAACATGCACAATGGCTTCTGTTCGAACGACGTCGAGGCCAACACCGTCTGCTTCAAGGCTCCGAAAATCGCACGAAGGTCGTCGGGCCGGAGTCCCTTGATCTCCTGTTGCGCCGCCGCTGCCGCGGCCGATCCACTGGACAGCTTCGTGAACAGTTCGGCTTGTTTCGAAGTGAGGGGAGCGGCCTCGTCGAGATAGTTCTTCTTGTCCTTGATCACGAACAGATAGGGCTTCAAGGACGTCGAACCCAGTTCGGGAGGGACGCGCGCCCAGCGAATGATCTCGGGCCGTATGGCCCAGTTACGCACAGTCTCCTTCACGTCGTCGGGCACGACCCCGACTTCTTCTGCAGTTTCTTCGGCCTGGCCTTCGCCCTCGTCCGCCTTGGGCTCCTCAAGAGAAAGCCTTCCCAACGCCACGCCTTCCAACGCGGCGAGCGCCGCGCACTTTCCGTCGACGCTGTTGGCCGAGGCCCTCGCGACGTGGGCGAAAAACGGATCCTCGAAGAACATCTCGGCGAGCATGAGCTTGGCAAGTGCGGCTTGCGTGATTGCTTCGCCAAACCTGCGCGCTCTGGACACGGCGAGTCGAAGAGCCAACGCGTTCAGGAACCGCTTGATCTGACGAGGGTTGCCCTTTGTGCCCGCTGAGAGAATGGGGCTGATCTGCTCCGCCAACACCAACTGGTCGCGCAAAGCGTCATACTTGTTCCCGAGCACCCGCTTCAGATCGGCGTCGTCGAAGGACTTTCCCTCCCACGGTCGGCTGTGTAAATCCTTCGCAACTAAAAGCAGGCTATCGAATGTCGCCTGGTCGTCTGCAAGCGCGGCGCCGAGAAGCAGGAGGGTCACGTAAATGCGCGTCTCGGTTTCGCCGAGGGTAGGCACCGGCAACGAAATCTAAATCAGTTTTTCGAGGTAGGCGCGCGCGTACCCCTGTCCATCCTTCGCGTCCGGGAGGTCCGGAAAATGTTCCGTAACGGCGTATTCGATCATTCGATCGTCCGCCGCGATCACAAATGCGGTCTTCTCCATGAGAACGAAGAGACAAATCGCTTCGAGCGTTTCGATTGCGGTCGAGGGTAGGCACCTGTCGAGATCGTCGACAAGAACGACCAGCCGCTCAAGCTTCGTATCCTTCACCAATTCCCTGAAACGCTTCCGAAACTCCGCAATCTCGTTCGAGATGTTCTTACTAGGAGCCTTCCCTTCTTCCTTTTCCTTCTTGAGTTCCTCTAGCTCCTTTAGCGCCTTCTCCCGCGCGTCTTTGTCTTGGAATAGCTCCGACACCTTGTCGGACACGACGTCGAATAGTTGGTCGAGGCCCAAAGCCGGCAGACCAGTGAGGGCGGTGAAGGCCACGGCGCCGCCCTTCTTCGCAACTTTCATCCAGTCGATGCTCTTGCGGACTTCGTCCAGGCGCTTCTTGGCTTGGCCCGTGAATGTTTGGTTCTTGGCGAGCCCGTCAACGATGCCTTCGATAAGCGCAATCTTCGCGTCCTCGAAGCCCTGGAACTGCCAGCCGTTGAACCGAAGGCAGAGGACTTTGCCCTTGAACTCTTCGCGCTGCAAAGCAGCATCCACCAGCTCTAGAACGGTAGACTTGCCCGCGCCCCAGTCGCCGTGGACGCCTATGGTCATGGGGTGCCCGGACGGGTCGCGAAGGAGATCGACAATCGTCGTCGCGATCGCCTCGTTGTTTAAGAAGTCGACCTGAGCCTCACGGTCGCTCAGATAGCCGATCGCCGTTGTCCACATTGCCACAGAAGCCCCACGAAAATCAAAATCCGAAGAACCGCGACCCAGATTTCCACATAGATTCCCAAGGGCCTAGCCGAGTAATTTTGGGTTCGTTTATCCGGATCTCAAGGGGTAAATCGCATAAGCAGATGCTTCCTCACCGCTATTGCTGCCCTCGTTCTTGCCCGGCGAATGCTCAAGCGGAATAGTGAAATGGCTCTAATCGCGTTCACGGTCGAGGAGCTCAAGGTCGCCTTCGGGCGGACCTTTGCCGTTCCCGGGCGATGCTGGAAGGCAGGTGTCGTGCGCAATCCCGCCTTCCATGTCGTCTCAGGTGACAGCTGGATCACGCGGGTCCCTGCCGAAGAGCCTCTGATGTGTAGATTATGACTTTCACACTAAGCCTCTTGCGACCCGAGCTGCCGGTTTGCAACATGCTGCACATCTGGGCGTTCTTGAGCATGATTATGTGCGGGGGCGGGAGGCTCTGGGCGGACGCAGCAGGGTTCATGCATGCGGCGGCAGGACGCGCCGCACCGCGGGGTCAGCGACACCAGCTTCTGGCAGGATACCTTCGAGGGCAACGGCCCTTGATATCGGAGACGGCTTACGGCTCAGGAGCGCGTCGCATGCTGTGATCTTTGAAAACGGGCACGTCGCGATGGAGTGCGAGGCCGACGCGCAGGGCCGCTGGCAACAGCAATGGGCGCTCATTCTCCGATTGCCACGACTCTTGCCCGATCGGCTACTCTGCGACCCCAGCTCTGGGAGCGCGCGCGGATGATGATGAACGACCCCCGCCAATATGCCCCTGCGACACTGCGCAATCGCGATTTCATTCTCGGTATCCTTCGGGATGTCCTGCCGACGAAGGGCGTCATCCTCGAAGTCGCAAGCGGCTCGGGCGAGCACGTCGTTTATTTTGCGAGAAATCTCCCGAGTCTCGTTTTCCAACCTTCCGATCGCGAGCCGGAGGCGTTGCAGAGTGTCGCGGCATGGGTGAAGGCCACACGCGTCACCAATGTGCGCGCGCCGATGGTCTTGGACGCCTCGCAATCACGTTGGCCGATCGCTTCGGCCGACGGGATCATCTGCATCAACATGGTCCACATTTCACCTTGGGACGCGACGCTGGGATTGATCAGGGGTGCAGCCGCGATCCTTCCTCCGACGGCGCCGTTCTATCTCTATGGCCCATACAAACGCGAAGGATTCGCAACGACCCCGAGCAACCAAGCGTTCGACCGAAGCCTTCGCGATCGCAACCCGGCCTGGGGTCTGCGAGACCTCGAAACGGTCGCAGCGATTGCGCAATCCGTCGGATTCTCGGTCCCGACAATCACCGAGATGCCCGCAAACAATCTGAGCGTGGTGTTCCACCGGATCTGATCGAGACGGTGCGCTGGCGAGCCGCAGGCGAACGACCGCCCGTAGCAGCCCAATTTCTCGGACACGCTAGATCGGACCGAAGCGTCCCGCACGATAGTCGGCGTAGGCTTGTTCAATCTCGGCCTCGGTGTTCATGACAAAGGGACCGCGCGCGACGACCGCCTCGTGCAACGGACGACCGGCATAGAGCAGAGCCCGCAAGGGTTTGTCCTGCGCTCGGATCGCCACCTCGGACGCCTTCCCGCTTTCGCCGCGCGTCAGCCAAGCGACGTCGCCCGCTGCTACGAACTTGGCTTCAGCGCCGATGGAGCCCTCGCCCTCCAGGACGACAATGACCGCGTTGTAGTCGGCGGGGAGATCCTGGCGAACCGCGGCGCCTCGGTCGAGTTGGATTTCGACCATCGTGACGGGCACAATATTCTGCGTCGGCGCCGTCACCCCGCCCGATGCGCCGGAGAAAACCCGAACCTCCACGCCCGGCTGTCGCCGCATGGGAACAGCATCGCCAGCAAGATCCTGGTAGCGCGGCGCGGTCATTTTGTCGGCCGCCGGCAGATTGACCCAGAGCTGCAGGCTGTGAACGGTGACGCCTTCGGCGGGGATTTCGTTATGGATCAGTCCGCGGCCGGCGGTCATCCATTGCACGTCGCCTGGCAAGATCGTGCCCTCATGACCCTGATTGTCGTAGTGATCGATGCGGCCCTCGACGACATAGGTCACGGTCTCGATCCCTCGATGCGGGTGCTTGCCGAAAACACCGCGCGGGAACCAATCCTCCATCAGCGCCAAGAACGGATCTGTGGCTGCGAAATCCCCCCGCATCGCCGCCGGCATCAGCGGCCTGACGCGATGCTGCGGCGTCATTCCTTGTTGAACCTCCGGTCGGTCGATCCTGAGGACGGATCGTTCTACGGTAGCCATGGCCATTCACTCCTTCGGTCGAGCGCTCATCACATAAGAAGTGAGGCTGTCGCGGTCGAATCCGAACCAAATGCAAAGCGTCGATCCTGCTCGATGCCGGGGCTCTGGGCCCCAGCACCAGATAGTGCGTTTGTGGTCATCTGCACCATCAGCCCGTCCTTGCGGTGACGTCGGCGGTAGTCTGCGACCGGACGCTGCATGACCTCTGCGTTCGCCCGCGTAGGCGCGCGGTCGATCCCGGGACCGCACAGCGGCGGTCCCGGGTTCGTCATCCTATTAGCTGATCAATAGTCCATGCCGCCCATACCGCCCATGCCGCCGCCCGGCATGGCTGGGGCCTCCTTCTTCTTCGGCGCCTCCGCGACCATGGCTTCGGTCGTGATCATCAGACCGGCAACCGACGCGGCGTCCTGCAGCGCGACGCGCACGACCTTCGCCGGGTCGACGATGCCGGCGCTCAGCATGTCGACATATTGCTCGGTCTGGGCGTCGAAGCCGTAGGTCTGGGACTTGTTCTCGGTGATCTTGCCGACCACGATCGAGCCTTCTACGCCGGCGTTTTCGACGATCTGGCGGATCGGCGCCTCAAGCGCCCTGAGCACGATGTTGATGCCGGCCTGGACGTCGGCATTCTCGTCGCTGAGCTTGCCGATCGCGGCCTTGGCGCGCAACAGCGCCACGCCGCCTCCCGGCACGATGCCCTCTTCGACGGCCGCCTTCGTCGCGTGCATCGCGTCGTCGACGCGATCCTTCTTCTCCTTGACCTCGACCTCGGTCGAACCGCCGACGCGGATCACCGCGACCCCGCCGGCAAGTTTCGCCAGACGCTCCTGGAGCTTCTCGCGGTCATAGTCGGATTTCGTGTCCTCGATCTGCGCCTTGATCTGAGCGATCCGCCCCTCGATCTCCTGCTTCTTGCCGGCGCCGTCGATGATCGTGGTGTTTTCCTTCTCGATGCGCACGCGCTTGGCCTTGCCGAGCATCTGAAGGGTCACGTTCTCGAGCTTGATGCCGAGGTCCTCGGCGATCATCGTGCCGGCGGTGAGGACCGCGATGTCTTCGAGCATCGCCTTGCGGCGATCGCCGAACCCAGGGGCCTTGACCGCCGCAACCTTGAGGCCGCCGCGCAGTTTGTTGACGACGAGCGTCGCCAGGGCTTCGCCTTCGATGTCTTCGGCGACGATGAGCAACGGCTTGCCGGCCTGGACGATGGACTCGAGGATGGGGAGCAGAGGCTGAAGGGAGGAGAGCTTCTTCTCGTGGATGAGGATGTAGGCGTCCTCGAGCTCGGCCACCATCTTCTCGGCGTTGGTGATGAAATAGGGCGAGAGGTAACCGCGATCGAACTGCATCCCCTCGACGACGTCGAGTTCGGTTTCGGCGGTCTTGGCCTCCTCGACCGTGATCACCCCCTCGTTGCCGACCTTCTTCATCGCGTCGGCGATCATCTTGCCGATCGCCTTGTCGCCGTTGGCCGAGATCGTGCCGACCTGGGCGATCTCGTCGGAGGACTGGACCTTCTTGGCGCGGCGTTCGATGTCTTTGACGACGGCGGCCGCCGCGATATCGATGCCGCGCTTGAGGTCCATCGGATTCATCCCGGCGGCGACGAGCTTGAGGCCCTCCTTGATGATCGAGGCGGTCAGCACCGTCGCGGTGGTCGTGCCGTCGCCGGCATTGTCACTGGTCTTCGAGGCGACCTCGCGCACCATCTGGGCGCCCATGTTCTCGAACTTGTCTTCGAGTTCGATCTCCTTGGCGACGGTGACGCCGTCCTTGGTGATGCGCGGCGCGCCATAGGACTTGTCGAGAACGACATTGCGGCCCTTGGGGCCCAGCGTCGCCTTGACGGCGTTGTTGAGGATGTCGACGCCGCGCAGCATGCGGTCGCGGGCGTCGGAGGAGAAGCGTACGTCTTTGGCGGACATGATTGTTCAATCCCTGGTTTGAGGCGAGAGGACAGGCGGCTTCAGGCCGCCTTCTTCTTCGTGGCGCTTGCGCCCTCGATCACGCCCATGACGTCGGACTCCTTCATGATCAACAGGTCCTCCCCGTCGATCTTGACCTCGGTGCCGGACCATTTTCCAAACAGCACCCGGTCGCCCGCTTTGACGTCGAGCGGAACGAGCTTGCCGCTTTCGTCACGGGCTCCCGGCCCGACGGCGATGACCTCGCCTTCCTGCGGCTTTTCCTTGGCGGTGTCGGGAATGATGATGCCGCCCTTCGTCTTTTCCTCTCCTTCGATGCGGCGGATGACGACGCGGTCGTGCAATGGACGGAATTTCATGGATTTCGCTCCCGGTTGACCTTGCGATGCCGGCCACCAGGCGAGATGCCCTGGCGCTCGGCTCGGGTTTCAAGCGCGCAGTAGATAGCCGCTGCTAGCACTCGTTGCAAGAGAGTGCCAAGAACGCCGTGCTGGACCCTCCTGGCCGGCCTTGAAGCCTGCCCCGACGCGCTCGCGGGGCTCTATCGCGGCGAGAACCGGGGCAAGCGCCTTATCGGCCAGAACTAACGAATGGCCCATTTTTGTAGCATAATCGATCAAGGCCCAGAGTCGGGGAGGTTAGCTTTCAAGGTAGAACAAGGCGTTTTGCCTTTCTGCTGGTCCGAGCGTGCTCTGGCGCGGGTGTCGACGGTGCGACCACGCCCGCGATCGACATGCATCATTTTTGGCGGATTTCCTCGGCAATTGCGCCATCGCGTTCCTGATCTGTCCGCTTATGCTACAGAAATGCGCGTTCCGTTACTTCGGGCCTATTTGGCCGTCCGGGAGACCCACTCGTAGACCGGCCGCAGCCGGGTGATGGCTTGGTCCATCGCGGCGTCCAGCCTATCGTCATCCCAGCCCGGCTCGGCCTCGACCGGCGTGGTGATGACGAGATGCGGAGACACCCCGCCCATCGGCGGCGCAGCCAGCCGTTTTTCTCCGGTGTCGAGCACAGTGACGGTCCGCGTCGCCCGGGCGCGGAACTGCCGGCTCGGGTCGAGACAGCCCTTCGCCTGGATCAGCATCTGACGCCAAAGCTGAGCATCGATCTCCGAAAGGAGAGGACGCCGCCCGCCGATCAGGTGCTCCACGATGTCGTAACGCGAGGCGCCCTGCCACGCGTCGCACGCGAGCGTCAGCTAAATCCGGCCGGCGTCGACCTTCGCCTTGATCAACTCGATCGTGGGCCGAGCGAGTTCCGACAGGATAAAGTCAGTGATCAGCCAGTTGCCGCCGCCCTTGGCCGAGCCTTCGAGGTTGACGCCGAGTCGAAATCTCTCCGGTGTTCCGGTCGACGTGGATGTTCCACTGCACGCCCTTCACGTCGTCGCTGTAGCCGAAGCCCGGACTCTTCCACTGCCCGAACGGGTTGCCGCCGCCCTTGGTCTCCAGCCGCCTCGCCCACGACATGAACAAGGGGAGGTAGACCTCGTCGCCTTTCTTGACGACGTGACCCTTGGCCCCGCCGCTCGCCGTGGCGCGCCGGGCCTTCACGACCGGCGCGGGGATGACGACTGGGATTTCCTTGATGTCGGTCAGCTGCGCCAGCATCTCGCAGGCGCGAGCGAAGGCGTCGTCAGCCGGCAGGTGGAAAATCTCCCGCCGCTGTCCGCTCCCTGGTTGCGCCAGGACGCCAGCAGTTGGTGCACGAGGCGCTCGAAGCGGATATGATCGTCGACCGTGACGACGTGCCTGACGCCCCACAGGACGTCGCCGGTCGAACTCTTGTTGATCTGAGCGCAGCGGGCCTCCGGGTCGTTCTTGGCGCGGCCGATCTTGCAGAACGCCGCGTTCTCGAAGTTCACGGGCGCGAGGAAGTAGACGTTGCCGGCCAGGCCAGGCTGGGCCTCGATCGCGGCATAGTCCATGGGATACGTATTCATAGGTAAGGTTCCTATCTTCGGCCCGAACAAGCGCCGCCAGGTCGTCCTCGCGCTCCCGCAGGACGCGGCGCGTCTCCCTGGCGACGGTCGTCTGAACCGCCTCGGTGATCGCGCCGCTGTCGCGCGTTTACAGGAAGCGGGGCAAAAGCCGCCCGAGGCGCAGCCCGGGATCATGAAGCCTCGATCTTCGGCGCAGTCATTTCGGCCAAATAGGCGGTCAAATCGAATGACGGGTGTCGGCAGCGATGTGAGAAGGTGCTTAACCAGCTTCCGGCCAACCGCTGCAGGCTGTGGCGTTCGCGCTGTACGTAGCGACTAGCCGGCGGCTGCGACGCAAATTCGGTGATAACATTGAGCACAGCATAGGCGTTCTCGCCAAGTTCGAGAGCGTACCGTTCGCACAGCGCCGCTAAGTGCACGGTGAGCAACTCCCAGTCAGCAGCCTCACAGACTCCGGTCGAGCTTTTCCGGGACACGGATCGACAGCACGGCCCGGGCGAACGCGGCGAACTGGTCGGAGCGGACGGGGCAGGCCCGCAGCGCATCGAGATAGGAACCGAAGCTAGCCTTCAGCTTCGTCAGGCGCTCGGTCGAGACGTCAAACGAGATCGTCTCCTTAATGTCCCGACGCATATGCGTGAACTTAAAGCGAATGATCGTGTCGGGCAGGATCAGCCCATTTTCGCAGACCTTCCGGAGAAATCCGATATCGAAGGCCAAAGCGCGCAGGCCGTTATAGCTGTTGGTCACACGAATGAAAGGGCCGAAGACATCGGGTCGACCCTGAGGCGGAACAACGCTGAAATCCAATGCCGTCGAATTGTGGACGAGGTCGATGAAGCAATGTCCGGCCGTCGACGGCGCGTCGATTGCCTTGACTTCCCATTCGATGTCCTTGGTCTCGGGAAAGACATTTCGGCAACACAGGCAGGCCCAATCCAACGCCTCGCGGTTGCTGACTAGGCGGTACTCGCGGCTGACGATGCCGAGCACGCGTCGCCGTTTCGTGTTGACGATCGCCTTCTTGTCGGGAACAGGCAAAAGCTTGCCACCGGCGTCCCCACTAGCGCCAGCAAACACCGCGCGCTCCTCGACCGGGAAAAGCACGTCATCAAGCTGACTCAGACGCGGCATGATCGGTTACCCCCTACCCTTATTCGGCGTCGCCGACTCGACCGAGAAGGTCGTGGTTCGCCAAGCGTTCTCGATCCATTTCTGTCACTGGGCGCCTTGGCATGAGACTGCTGGAAATTTGCTGAACGTGAGCATTTTGGGTTGAGACTGTGAGGCGCTGAGATCTCAAGTTAGCTGTCAATTTGAGACGGGCCGGTGAGACCACTTCCTAACGCGAAGCGGATTGCACGTTCGATGATCTCCTCGGCTTTCCTTGGAAGGACGCGGGTCCCTGCCCTGGTCCCTGCCCTTCTGCGCATAGCTGGAATGCTTCGACGGTGCCGGCTGAATTGTAGATATCGACAAGCCAGTACAGCGTCAGCCCTGCTGACGTCCAGGTCCCAGGCCGTGTCCGCCCGTGTCCGCCGCCGCAAAATTTGGCGGCCACGCTCGATAAGCCGTCGGATCGCCTCATAACGGCGGAAATCCTCAGCCCAGCGCGCGGCCTTCAATGCCTAGCGTCGGCCGCCGAACTCTCGTCCACCTCGGTCTCGAATCAAAAGGGTCTGCGTCACTTTGCGTGCTCACTACAAACTCGAATTCGCGCGAGATCACTGATAACGCTCGGGAAAGTTCATTTGCGCCCCAGATTTCTCGATCTGTGTTGGATTTCAGAAGGGTTCCTTGCCAGATTCTGTTGTTTTTCCAAGTGTTAGCATTCCGACATAGGCTGGGTGAGCACGCAAAGTGACGCAGAACCCCGTTTAAGTGCAGCGCGACATGCATAATTGAAACTCAAAGATTCGGGCTGGGTCCGCGCGAAAATGCCGGCGCCAATAGTTTCGAATTGAGCGTGGCAGGCCCCAATCGTCCTGCCTTTGAGTTCTGCGATGTTTTTTCGGTTGGGTCGCGGCTGAGCCCCCAATTCCCAAGCCAAAGTCCGCGACGTCCCTGCCCTTCAGACGCTCCGGATCTCAGGCAGCGCAAGTGGGCGACACTCGCTGGTACATTTGGGGCATACTGGACAAACGGAACAGATGACCCTATGTAGTATCCATGGAAGGGACGTGAACCATGGTCGCCAAACGGATGCACGCCACTGCGGCTCCTCGGACAAACGTGGCTCGTCGCGTTGCCGTCAAGGTAGCAGGCGCCTTGAAGGGCGAAACCTTGGTTGAGCCAGGGGCGATCGAGATCTCCGCGCAAATCGCCGGAACGGCGATCGCCGTCGTCGCGAGCTTGACGGAAGAGGCTCGGCGCAAGCTGAACAGCAGGGAAGCGGAGCTGATTAGCCGAATGCGCGGTCTCCTGGAGTCATTCAGCACCGATGCCAGTGGCATCAAGATTCAGGTCGATCAGCCTCAGGAGGTCGAAAAACACAAGGGTGTCGGTCTCGGTGAAATCCTCAGCGACGAGGATGGACGTCAGGCGCTCAACGCATATGCCGTCGCCAAACGCCTCGAGGACTGGGCGGGGCCCGTTGCGGGCGCGACCGAGCTCAGCCGGGAGTACGGCGTCGCGCGCTCAAGCCTAAATCGCTGGCAGCATACCGGCGACATCATCGGTTTGCTGAAGGGAACGCACAAACATGTCTATCCGATCGACCAGTTCGTCGACAGCAGACCTGCCAGAGGCATCGCCGAGGTCAACGCTGTCGTCTCCAATCCACGGGTCGCCTGGCTGTGGCTGAGCCGCGGTAACCCCACTCTGGGCGGACAGCGCCCCATCGATCTCTTGAAGCATGATCGCGTCGCGGAAGTGGTCGAGGCAGCTCGGGCCTACTTCCAGCAGTGACGAGCCTCAATACAGCAATCCTGCGGCACCTCGTCGTGCGGCTGGACGTGAAGGACTATGTCCGGATCGTCCACCGCGCCTACAAGGACTCGCCACTCGGCATGGGCTTTGGGAAGACGCGCTTCTCGAGCCCGAAGGATGCGTTCAAGCTCCTCTACCTCGCTCAGGACACGCGAACCGCGATCGCGGAACTTGGCGATCATGCCGGCCGAGACGCGCGGCCTCGAGATCACATACTCGATCAACTCGGGCAGCCGGGAGGTGGAGCGGCGGCCGTCGAGTTTTCGCAGAAGAAGCGTGCGGGGAACTCTGCGTCACTCCGCGGGCGGCGCAGGAGCCCATCACAAAACGGGGGCACGCCGGGGCGTAGTGGGCTACGGTCGGGCTGATGACCGATCCCGGCCCGAGATTGCTGCAATTGAAGATGCTGCTGCGGGATGTTCATCCCGCAGTTTGGCGCCGGGTCAGGCTGGCAGATGAGCTATCGATTGCCGAGCTGCACCGGGTGATCCAGATCCTCATGGGGTGGGATGACGATCATCTGCACCGCTTTCGCATCCATGGCCGCGATTACGGCATTGCCTATATCGGCGGACCGAACTTCGGCGAGGACGCCGCTGCCGTGCCACTGTCGTGGTTCGGGTTCCGTCCCACGGAGCGGTTTCTCTACGAATACGACTTTACGGCTGGATGGCAGATCGAGGTGCGGGTCGAGCGGGTAATCCAGGCAGCACCGCGCGAGAATCATCGTATCCCCGTTTGTATTGCCGGCCGACAGGCTGGTCCCCCGGACGGCTGCGGTGGACCGCAGGCTTATGCAGAACGGCGTCGTGATGCCGTCGGCTGGGAGATGGCCGATGATGTGGACGCGGTCGTCGCCGTCCTGCGCCGGGTCAGTGACGGCGATGCCACCGTCCTGGACGATCCCGAAGAGCGCTCGGACTTTGAGCGCGCCGTGTCCCGCCTGAAGGCCCGAGAGCCCTTTCTCACCGAAGGTTTCTCGCCCGCCTTGAGTAACGCCGCGTTGCGGCAGGCATTCACGATAGCGCGGGGTTCCCCATGATCCGAATGGCAATACAGGTCGTTCTCGTCGACGAGGCCGGCGACCGACGAGATGTCCACGAGATCGTCCGGATCGACCGTGGCCGGCTCTGCCCTGAAGCCCTGGGGCTATCTCTGGAGGAAGCTAAAGCGATCACTGGCGGCATCCAGCAGGTGCTCGCTGGCGCTCAAGTCGCGGAGTGGCACGCCGATCAGCGCGCCTGCCCCGACTGTGGCCGCCGGCGTTCGCTCAAGGGCCGCCATCATATCGTGTTCCGGACGCCATTTGGCGCCCTGCGGCTCGACAGTGAGCGGCTCCGAACCTGTCCGTGCGCCAAGAGGCCGGCGGGCTCGATGAGCCCGCTGGCGGAGCTGCTGCGCGAACGCGTCAGTCCGGAGATGCTGTATCTGGAGACCAAATTCGCCTCGCTGGTTTCCTATGGCCTGACGGTCGGACTGCTGGGCGAACTGCTCCCGCTCGAGCGACCGATCGGCGCCGAGCGGGTCCGGCGGCATCTCTTCCGGGTCGCTGAAGCGCACGAAACGGAGCTCGCCTCGGCGCCGACGAGCATAACGCTCGACGAGCGGCCCAGCGCGAGCAACGCGCCGCCGGATGGCCCGCTGTTCGTCGGCATCGACGGCGGCTACGTCCGCGGCCGCGACAAGAACTGGTTCGAAGTCATCGCCGGCAAGAGCCTGGTCTCGTTCCATCGCGATGGCCGCGTACCGGATCCGTCCGGACGCTGTTTCGCTTTCGTCCAAACGGTGGACGACCAACCGCGTGCGCGGCTCGTCGATACGCTTCGTCAACAGGGAATGCAGCCTCAGCAACAGGTTGTCTTCTTATCGGACGGCGCTGATACGCTTCGGCGCCTGCAGCAGAACATCGCGCCGGAAGCCGAGCATGTGTTGGATTGGTTCCATGTCGCCATGCGGCTGACCGTGCTGGGGCAAATGATCAAGAGTGCGCGGACTGAAACCGCCACAGCCGAGGCCAAGGCAGCCGCGCTGGAGCGGATCAAATGGTTGCTGTGGCACGGCAATGCTCCGGATGCCGTCGATGACATCGAATGTCTGGTCGACGATGTCACTGCCGAACTGGAAGACAATCCCACCTCGGCGTCTCTGCGGAAGCTCGCCGCCGCGCTCGGCGAGTTTGCGACGTATATCGCCAACAACGCCGGCCACATCGTGAACTATGGCGAGCGGTTCCGCGCCGGCGAACGGATCTCCACCGGCTTCGTAGAGTCTGCGATCAACCAAATCGTGGACAAGCGCTTCGACAAACGTCAATCGATGCGCTGGACACCTCGGGGTGCACACCAGCTGCTTCAGACCCGAACGCGCGTCCTCAACAACGACCTCGATCAAGTCATCCGTCGCTGCTACCCCGCCTTCAGGAGATCACAGGCCACCGACATTGCCCCCGTTTTGTGATGGGCTCCTTGTAGTGCTTGACTTCGATGACTAGACCGCACTCCTCGACTCCGCCCTGCGACTTCCACAAACCGAAGTCGGGTTGAACGTTCC
The DNA here is from genome assembly GCA_963819255.1 of uncultured Alphaproteobacteria bacterium. Lineage (GTDB taxonomy): Bacteria > Pseudomonadota > Alphaproteobacteria > Rhizobiales > Beijerinckiaceae > Roseiarcus. Next base: position 384,871 of record CAWFVS010000038.1, on the reverse strand, counting down.
TAGATTTTCCCTTCCCGACGGGATGGGCGAGCGGCGTTTTACGTTCGCCGAGAAGCCGCACCCGGGGCCGGGCGGTAGAGATCGTCGCCAGTAGGGTCTCGCGAAACGCAAACACGATCCGGCCCTGGTCATGGTGGATCTCGTAATCATGGTCCGGGATCGCACTGACGATCTCGGTCGCAATCCAAACGGCATAAAGCTCGTGTCGCTTCCGCCAGACGGGAAGGGAGAGGATCTCCAGAAGCTCGGACATAGTGATTCGCGCTCGGTGGTGCCTAATCGGATAGGCCGCCCACACGCGCGAGAGAGCGGAACCGACGTCATGCCGAGCCGTTTCGGGCAAGGTCCTCGCGTAGGCAAGACCAGCGATGAGTGAACCGAACCAAAGGTCCGTCTCTCGCAGTGCAAGGGAGGGCAGCGATAGGCCATCGCGACGGCCTTCGCCCCGCATCGCCGCGTTTAAGTAGATGCGAAGGCCGTCGCGATGATCGGTGACTGCCCGAACATTTTCCAGTGCAACGACGGCCAGTGCCGACAATTCGAAGAACCCGGCCTCCAGCCGCTCCGGCATCAGCGAGGTGGGGAAAGGCTGCAGATGGCCCCGCCGGTAGTCGGCAAGCCAACGATCTGTCTCCGTGTCGCCGACGGGAATCTCGTTCCGGGCCGCTCCGGTCGCCACGTCAAACAGTGGGGGATGCACCCTCCAAGCGTTCCAATGCACGCCGTTCGCCTCGAAGTCGACGGCCGGCACCGCAAGGTCGCCTTCGACAGTGTCCCATTTTTGCAGGAAGTCGCGAAAGTGCTGCAGCTCGATCGGGGTCTCGCCGACCGACAATCTCCATTGCTGTCGCCCATGACGGGCACCCGCTTTCTCGAAGAAGGACAGAGTGTCGCGGAACATTTCAGCGTAAGGATGGAGGGCGTCGAATAGGGCCCGAATGAGTTCGTCGGTGCTCGTGGCGTCCAGGGCGGCGGTCAGGCTGGAGGCGAGCGGACTAAGGCGCACTCGCAGCGTCTCTTCCAAGCCCTCGTCGCGCCCGTCCGGCTCAAGGCCTCCCCGGGCTTTCAAGTCGGCCCAGACGGCTGCGGCCGAGGTGTGAATCGGATCGGTTGCTTTTGACATCACACCCCTCCTTCAGTGCGGGTCGATGAGCCAGACACCCAGAAGCGGACATGTTTTATCCGCTAAATCGTAATCCGCTCGACTTCGTCGAGCGTTATCTCATCGCCGGTACGGTCATAGAGCTTGGTGGTGCGCGGGCTTTCGTGCGCGGCCATGGCTTGCGCGTTCTCGAGCGTGCCGCCGGCCTCGAGATAGGCCGTGATGCCCGTGGCCCGGAAGGTATGGCAGCCGATCCGAACTCGCGTTCCGAGATCGGCGGCGCGGCGCTGGATCATGCGCCAGGCGTCGACACGGTTCATCGGCTTTTCCGTCAGCATGTCCGTGCGGCCGGCGGCGGAGCGGAAGAGGGGGCTCTTGCCATCCTCGCCAATGCCGGCAGCTTTGATGTAGGCATCGAGGTAGGCCTCGAGATTATGATGCGCCGGCATCTCATGACGCTTGCCGCCTTTTTCGTGCAGACGTACCCACCAGCGCTTGCCCTTGGGATAGTAGTCCTCGACACGCATGGCGACGGCCGCGCCGATGCGGGCAAAGGCGAAGGTCATTACCGAAATCAGCGCCCGATCGCGGAGGCCAACGACGGTTGACGTGTCGATGCTGTCCAAAAGCTCGCGGGCCTGTTCGCCCGTGAGCACAGTGGTCTTGCCGGTTTTGACGACGTGCTTTGGACCTCGCACCGAATGGGCCGGATTGGTCGCGACGACCTGGCCGACGACGAGCCAGTCGAACAGCATGCGGATGGCGGCGAGGTGCTGCTTGACCGTCGGCTTCTCGAAATCCTTCCCAAGCCCTTCGACATAGGCGGCGACGTGCAGCGGCTCGATATCGGCAATCTCGCCGATCTTGTGATGGTCGCACCAGGCGAAGAACCGCACGCAGGCATGATAATACGCCATGCGCGTGTTTTTGTTGCGGATGGTGGCGGCGAAGAATTCGAGGAAGCGGCGGGCGGCCTTGTCGCCGGCGGCGGCGATCACGCGCGGCGCCAGGATGCCGTCGCGCGAGGCGACAGCCAGGGTTTTGGACGGCGGGATTTCGACCTCTTGCTTCATGCCGATTAGTGTAACATAACGTCCTTTATGTTGTAGCTTGGGGCCAACGTCGCTCTGCCGAGTCGCACGGCGCTCAGCCACGTCTCTCGGCGCCGTCCGCCGCTCGTCGCGTTGCTCCGTATCTCCTTGAGACTACGACGGAACTCGGCTCGTGTCTCCGGACCGAAGAAAACAATTCCTTGACAAGGTTGCGTGTGTTCTTTATATGTTCCCTGAGCCGCCCTCAAGGAGAAGGCCGAGTGTCCGGTTCCGTCGAAACCGTTGCGTCTGCCGCTGCGCGCGCCCGACCGGTCGGGGCGCGGGGAGCGGCGCGCGTGGCGAAGGCGCATGGAGGGGCGGCGTCCCGCCGCCCAACAGGCGCCCGAGAGGGCGCCCTCCGGAACAGCCGATCGTCGATTCTTCCGCCGCGGCGTTTCGGCCGCCGGCGCCGCGACGCGGCGGCGCCTGACGGGCAGGGCGCGCTGGCCGGGAAATGGCGCCGCAAGGGCTTGGAAAGGTTCAATTCACGCCGGAAAATGGTATGACCCGGCAGGCTTGGACCCACTATATCTTGGTATGGGGGCGCGACGCAACCGTCGTCCGTCGGCGAGAGGACCCCGGGTTTCAGCCTACGATATTCACGCATCTAAAGTCGCGGCGCGGGTCCCGTTCCCCGCCCCCCGGGCTTGGACCCGGGAGGTGGCGCATAGCGCCGGATGGGGTGTGGCCCGGTGCTTCGACGCAAGTCGGGTGGCGCGACGTCACCGCGACACTGCATCGATCCAGACCTGCTTCCCGTACCCCATCCGGCCCTTCGGGCCACCTTGTGTCCGCTTCGCGGAGAAGGGGGAACTCGCCGACCGCCCGGGCGTCGCGACGACGACTTTCAGGCGCGGGGGCATGTCTCGGCGGGGCTGCCGCAAGTCACCCAAAGTTGTACGATCTGGCGCCGACCATGAAATCGCCCGCGCGCTTATCGACATTGCACGCCCTCATCCGGCGCTTCGGGCTGCATTCCCAGCGGAGAAGGGAAGCGCCGGCGCTCAGATCGCAATCAGCAAGGCGAGCTTCGCGCGAACCTCCGCGGCCGTCCCGGCGGGGATCGCTGCGCCGATCGGTCGGAGCGGCCTCGCGAGAGCGTCAATGCTGCGAAGATGGCTCAAGAGGATCTCGCCGGCGATTGGCAGGCGGTCCGGCAGGACGACGCTGGTGGGGAAAGGCCGGATGCGGGTGGTGATCGGGCAGACGAAGGCAAATCCGGTGTTGCGCGTGAACGCCGCCGGCGAGACGACCAGCGCCGGCCTGCGGCCAGCCTGCTCGTGGCCGATCGTCGGATCGAAGTCGGTCCATACGAGATCGCCGGCGTCGGGCCAATATTCCGGTTCGCTCATTCCTCGAGGCGCTCGCGGCCGCGATCGGGACCCCAGTCGACTTTTTCGTCGCGATAGAGCGCCCGCCAGGCTTTCGGCGGTTGACCGGCGAATATCGAGTTCGATTGTCTCATGTGCAGGCAGCTTGCGAATGACGACTTCGTCCTTCGAAGCCGCGATCTCCACCCGCTCGCCGTCCCGAAGGCCGGCGGCGGCGGCGATGTCGACGGGAAAGCGGATCGCGAGGTTCTTTCCCCAGCGTCCGATGACGGCGCGAGACATGGCGTTCTCCTCAGGGATATTCCTAGCATATCCCTGTGCCGGCGTCTACCGACGGGGTCTCTTCGGGCGGAAAAAACAGGCCGACGCTAAGCGGGGTCGCAAGCGGCTGAAAGCATTGGGGCCCGACGCTAAACTGGCGCTAAACCGCCGCTAAAGCCTTCTTTCGGGCCTCCCCTCATCCGGCGCTTCGCGCCAACTTCTCCTGCGAGCGGGAGAAGGGAATCACTCCGCCGCCTCGGCCCGGATCGGCACGTAGTTCAGCACCGGCCCGAGCCAGCGCTCGACCTCGGCGACCGCCATGCCCTTGCGGGCCGCGTAGTCCTCCACCTGGTCGCGCTCGACCTTGGCCACCCCGAAGTAATGCGCGTCGGGGTGGGCGATATAGAGGCCGGAGACCGAGGAGGCCGGCCACATGGCGAAGCTCTCGGTGAGCTTGACGCCGATCGCCCGCTCCGCGTCGAGCAGGCGGAACAGCGTCGCCTTCTCGGTGTGGTCCGGCTGGGCTGGATAGCCCGGCGCGGGGCGAATGCCGCGATAGGGCTCGGCGATCAGCTCCTCCGGCGAAAAACGCTCGCCGGGGGCGTAACCCCAGAGCGCGCGCCGCACCCGCTCGTGCATCGCCTCGGCAAAAGCCTCCGCCAGCCGGTCGGCGAGCGCCTTGACCAGGATCGCCGAATAATCGTCGTTGGCGCGCTCGAAACGCCGCGCGGCTGCCTCGTCCTCGACGCCGGCGGTGACGACGAAGGCGCCGACATAGTCGCGGACCTCGGCCGGGCCGATGAAGTCGGCGAGCGCGAGGTTCGGGCGGCCGTCGCGGCGGCCGAGCTGCTGGCGCAGGGTGTGGAGCGTTGCGATCGGCGCCGTCCGCTCCTCGTCCGCGTAGAGGGCGACGTCGTCGCCGGTCCGCCCCGCGGGCCAGAAGCCGACCACCGCCTTCGGCTCGAGCCATCGCTCCGCGACGATTTTTCTGAGCATCGCCTGCGCGTCGTCGAACAGGGTCCGCGCCGCCGCGCCCTGGTGGGGATCGTCGAGGATCGCCGGATAACGGCCCTTGAGCTCCCACGTCTGAAAGAACGGCGTCCAGTCGATGTAGGGGACGAGCCCGGCGAGATCGTAAGAGGCGAAGACCCGCGTCCCGAGAAAGGCCGGCGTCGTCGGGCGATAGGCGCTCCAGTCGATCGCCATGGCGTTGGCGCGCGCTTTGGCGAGCGGCGTGCGCGTCTTTTCCGCTTCGCTGCGCTCGTGCGCCTCGGCGACCTTGCGGTATTCGGCGCGCACCGCCTCGATCGTTTTGCCGCGCGTCTCGGGCGAGAGCAGCGAGGAAACGACTCCGACCGCCCGGCTCGCGTCGTTAACGTGAATCGCCTGGCCGCGCGCATAGCGCGGATGGATCTTGACCGCGGTGTGGACCCGGCTCGTCGTCGCGCCGCCGATGAGGAGCGGGATGTCGAAGCCCTCGCGCTCCATCTCCGCCGCGACATGCGCCATCTCGTCGAGCGAGGGCGTGATGAGGCCCGGACAGGCCGATCGCGTCCGCCTTCCTCTCGCGCGCGACAGTGAGAATCTTCGAGGCCGGCGTCATCACCCCGAGGTCGATGATCTCGTAGTTGTTGCAGGCGAGCACGACGCCGACGATGTTCTTGCCGATGTCGTGCACGTCGCCCTTGACGGTCGCCATCACGATGGTGCCGGCCTTCGGCGCGCGTCGCGCTCCCGCCTTCTCGGCCTCCATGTAAGGCAGGAGCACGGCGACCGCCTGCTTCATCACCCGGGCCGACTTGACCACCTGCGGCAAGAACATCCTGCCGGAGCCGAACAGGTCGCCGACCACGTTCATGCCCGCCATCAGCGGGCCCTCGATCACGTCGAGCGGACGCTTCGCGGCGCGCCGCGCCTCCTCCACGTCGGCCTCGATATAGTCGGTGATCCCGTTGACGAGGGCGTGGGCGATGCGCTTGTCGACCGGCTCGTCGCGCCAGGCGAGGTCCTGCGCCTTCGCCTCTCTGCCGGGCCCATGGAAGCGCTCGGCGACGGCGAGCAGGCGCTCGGTCGCGTCGTGCCTGCGGTTCAGCACGACATCCTCGCAGGCCTCGCGCAATCCGGGATCGATCTCGTCGTAGACGGCGAGCTGGCCCGCATTGACGATCCCCATGTCCATCCCCGCCTGGATGGCGTGATAGAGGAACACCGCGTGCATCGCCTCGCGCACCGGCTCGTTGCCACGGAACGAGAAGGACAGGTTGGAGACGCCGCCCGACACGTGCGCATGCGGCAGGTCCGCCCGGATCCTGCGCGCCGCCTGGATGAAAGCGAGACCGTAGCCGTTATGCTCCTCGATGCCAGTCGCGACCGCGAAAATGTTCGGGTCGAACACGATGTCTTCCGGCGGGAATCCGGCCTCTTCGGTGAGCAGCTTGTAGGCGCGCGCGCAGATGGCGGCCTTGCGCTCGAAGGTGTCGGCCTGGCCCTGCTCGTCGAAGGCCATCACGACCACCGCTGCGCCGATAAGCGCGCACGAGGCGCGCCTGGCGCAGAAAGGGCTCCTCGCCTTCCTTCAGCGAGATCGAGTTCACCAGGCTCTTGCCCTGAAGGCGCTTCAGACCCGCCTCGATGATCGGGAATTTCGACGAATCGACCATCACCGGAACGCGGGCGATGTCGGGCTCGCTGGCGACGAGGTTCAGGAACTCGATCATCGCCGCCTCGGAGTCGATCAGCCCCTCATCCATGTTGACGTCGATGATCTGCGCGCCGTTGGCCACCTGATCGCGCGCGACCGCGAGCGCGCCGGCGAAGTCGCCGGCGGTGATCAGCTTGCGGAACCTCGCCGAGCCGGTGACGTTCGCCCGCTCGCCGATGTTGACAAAGGGGATGTCGGAGGTGAGGGTGAACGGCTCGAGGCCGGACAGCCGCATTTGCGGAGCTATGGTCGGCACGGCGCGCGGCGCGACGCCGCGGACCGCCTCGGCGATCGCGCGAATGTGGTCGGGGGTCGAGCCGCAGCATCCGCCGACGATGTTGACCAGGCCGTCGCGGGCCCATCCGCCGATCTCGGCCGCCATCGTCTCCGGGCTCTCGTCATACTGGCCGAAGGCGTTCGGCAGTCCGGCGTTCGGATAGGCGCAGACGAGCGTGTCCGCGACGTCGGAGATCTCCTCCAGATGCTCGCGCATCGCGCTCGCGCCGAGCGCACAGTTGAGGCCGACGGTGAAGGGGCGCGCGTGGCGGATCGAATGCCAGAAGGCGGTCGGCGTCTGGCCCGACAGGGTGCGCCCGGACCGATCGGTGATCGTCCCCGAGATCATCAGCGGCAAGCGGACGCCGCGCTCGGCGAAGATTTCCTCGCAGGCGAAGATGGCCGCCTTGGCGTTCAGCGTGTCGAAGATCGTCTCGATCAGGATGAGGTCGGCGCCGCCGTCGATCAGGCCGCGGATCTGCTCGCCGTAGGCGATGCGCAGATCGTCGAAGGTGACCGCGCGGTAGCCCGGATTGTTGACGTCGGGCGACAGCGAGGCGGTGCGGTTGGTGGGGCCGATCGCGCCGGCCACGAAGCGTCGCCGCCCGTCCGCCCTTTCCGCCTTCACCGCCGCCCGCCGCGCTAGCCGCGCGCCGTCGCGGTTGAGGTCATGGACGAAGTCCTGCATGCCGTAGTCGGCCTGCGCGATCGAGGTCGAGGAAAAAGTGTTGGTTTCGAGAATGTCCGCGCCCGCCATCGCGTAGGCGAAGTGGATGTCCTCGACGGCTTCGGGCTGCGTCAGGGTCAGAAGATCGTTGTTTCCCTGCTGATGGCATTCGCAGGATTGAAAGCGGTCGCCGCGGAAATGGCTCTCGGCGAGGCCGAGCGTCTGAATCTGCGTGCCCATCGCGCCGTCGAGAACCAGGATGCGCTCCCGCGCCGCCTCGCGCAGGGCGTCCGCCGCAGGCTGCCTGTGCGCCGCGGCGACGAAAATGGCGTCGAGGGGATCATTCATCGCTGCACTGACGTCTTTGGTTACATAACCACATAAACATATCTTTATGTCGACGCAAGCCATGCGCGCATGCAGACGGAATCGACAATTTCTTGCAAAGACGCCACGGCCGTGGTCTTTTGCCGACCCCGCGCTCCTTGCGGCAGGCCTCGACGAACTCCGCTCGCGGCCGCAGGTCGGCCGGAAATGGCGCCGCAAGGGCCTGAAAAGATTGAATTCGGGGATGAAGTTGGCATCGCGTTACACCCCCGTCATCCTAAGCCGCCCTTTGCCGCAAGCAGGCGCTCTCGAATGATGCTCGCTCGCCAAGCGAGACCGGCCGCGCTTGGCTTTTCCGACGCCTGCGGCCGAGGACCCTGACGCATCGGACGATGCTCCATCCATCCCGGAAGCCTGAAATCAAGCCGCTTTCGCCCGACCGGTACACGAGCACGAACCAGGAATTTGGACCATGCCTGACAAGGCCGACGACACGCTGAAACGCCCCTCGGTCACCGACCAGGAGGCGCTCCAGTTTCACTCTCGCGGCCGCCCCGGAAAGCTCGAGATCGTGGCGACGAAGCCGATGGCGACCCAGCGCGATCTGTCGCTCGCCTACTCTCCCGGCGTCGCGGCTCCGGTGAAGGCGATCGCCGCAGATCCGTCGACCGTCTATGACTACACCTCGCGCGGCAACATGGTCGCCGTCATTACAAACGGAACCGCCATCCTCGGGCTCGGCAACCTCGGGGCCCTGGCGTCCAAACCGGTCATGGAAGGAAAGGCGGTGCTGTTCAAGCGGTTCGCCGACGTCGATTCGATCGACCTCGAGATCGCGACGGAGAATCCCGACGAGTTCATCGATGCGGTGAAATATCTCGGCCCTTCGTTCGGAGGGATCAACCTCGAGGATATCAAGGCGCCCGAGTGCTTCTACATCGAGGAGCGACTGCGCGAGTTGATGGAGATCCCGGTTTTTCACGATGACCAGCACGGCACGGCGATCATCGCGGCAGCCGGAATGATCAACGCGATCCAGCTCACGGGCCGCAACATCAGATCGACGCGACTAGTGTGCAACGGCGCCGGCGCCGCCGGCATCGCATGCCTCGACCTGATCAAAGCGATCGGCTTCGAGCCGTCGAACGTCATCCTCTGCGACACCAAAGGGGTCGTCTATCGCGGTCGTCACGACGGCATGAACCAGTGGAAGTCGGCTCATGCGGTCGACACGAAGCTGCGGACGCTCGAAGAGGCGATTGTCGGCGCGGACATCTTTTTCGGGCTGTCAGCCAGGGGCGCCTTGACCTCTGCCATGGTCAAGACGATGGCCCCGGACCCGATCATCTTCGCGATGGCGAATCCCGATCCCGAAATCGCGCCGGAGGAAGCCCGCAAGGCGCGAGACGACGTGATCATCGCGACCGGCCGCTCGGATTACCCGAATCAGGTCAACAACGTCCTGGGCTTTCCCTACATTTTCCGTGGCGCTCTCGACGTCCGCGCCAAGACCATCAACATGGAGATGAAGATCGCGGCGACGCAGGCGTTGGCCGAACTCGCTCGCGAAGACGTGCCTGACGAGGTCGCCGCAGCGTATCGGGGCGCCCGCCCGAGGTTCGGTCGCGAGTATATCATCCCGGTCCCCTTCGATCCGCGCCTCATCCACGTCGTGCCGATCGCGGTGGCGAAAGCAGCGATGGCTTCGGGCGTGGCCCGCCGTCCGATCGTCGATCTTGCCGCCTACAAGGCGCAGCTGTCGGCGCGGCGTGACCCGATCGCTGGCGCGATGCAGCGCATCATCGAGCGCGTTCGCCGGACGCCGAAGCGCGTCGTATTCGCCGAGGGCGAAGAAGAGCAGGTCATCCGGGCCGCTTATTCCTTCGTCAGTCAGGGTCTTGGAACCGCGGTTCTGGTTGGCCGCGAGGAACGGGTACGCGCCGCCGCAGAGGCATCGGGCCTTGATCTCGGCGACAAGGGCATCGAAGTCCATAACGCCAGGCTGTCCCAGCGCAATGCGCTTTATGCGCAGTTCCTCTATGAAAGGCTGCAGCGCAAAGGCTACCTGGTGCGGGATTGCCAGCGCCTCATCAACCAGGACCGCAACTCCTTCGGCGCCGCGATGGTCGCGCAGGGAGACGCCGATGCGATGGTGACCGGCGTCACTCGAAATTTCTCCGGCGCTCTCGAGGAAGTGCGGCGCGTGATCGACGACAAGCCTGGCCACCGAGTGGTCGGCGTCTCTATCATCATATCGCGGGGGCGGCCGGTCCTGGTCGCGGACACCGCGATCACGGAAATGCCGACAGCCCAGGATCTGGCCGAGATCGCGATCGAAGCCGCAGGGGTCGCAAGGCGGCTCGGTTACGAGCCGCGCGTCGCGATGCTGGCGTTCTCCAATTTCGGGCATCCGCTCGGCGAGCGGACGCGACGCGTGCAGGAGGCGGTTCGCATTCTCGACTCGAGACGGGTCGACTTCGAATACGACGGCGAGATGGGCGCAGACGTCGCGCTCAACAGGGAGCTGATGGCGGCCTATCCGTTCTGCCGACTTAAGGATACAGCAAATGTGCTCATTATGCCCGCCTTCCACTCGGCGGCCATCTCGACCCGAATGCTGCAGGAGCTCGGGGGCGCGACGGTGATCGGCCCGCTGATCGTCGGATTGGAGAAGCCGGTGCAGATTGTCTCGCTCGGCGCAAAAGATTCCGACATCGTCAACATGGCCGCCATGGCGAGCTTCAATATCGGGGGATGAGAGCGTCCACGATTCGACTACCCAAACCCAACTGTCGTAGTCTCCGGCCTTACAGACGCACGCAAATAAATTGCTTCCGGAACATCGGCAACGTGGCGAAGGAGCCTCGTGGTTTCTCGCCAGAGCTTTCCCGGCAGGGTCGGGGACCGCCGGGCTCCGCCCCTAGCCATCGCCGTCAAGAAGGTCTGTCCGCCGCCATCCCGCTGAAGAAGATGATCCTGAACGGCGACCGCAGGCGTGAGCTGGTAGACGCGCAGTCCGAGCCTGCGAGGGCATCTCGGGAACAAGGAATAATCCGCGGGAAGGGCTGCGCGCGCGGTTAACGCGAGGTAGCGCTGAGCGCCCTCGCGCGAGAGGATGTACGCCGCGCTGCTTTCGTGACGCGTATAAAGCCGCGCGATTTCGCGGCGCCCGGAGGCAGGCCGCCTTTCTCCCAGCTTTACCTCCTGAAGGTAGGTGTCGAGCTTGATTGAATGGGCGTCGGGCGGGATCCAGCCGTCCGTCTTAACGAGGGCGCCGAAGTCGGGCGAGAAGTGGACGTCATCCTCGAGAAAGCAGGCATATGGGTCTGAGCGTTTCAAGAACAGCCGCCAGGCGCCTCGGTGGCTCTCGAGGCACGCCAGCTCGAAGCGCGTCAGACCTCTCATTGCTTCTGGATTCTCGCCTCCATCGATCGCCGCGACCCGTTCAAATCCGACGTCGCTAAGTTGGTCGCGCATATGCGCGAGGCGTTCCGGATGCCGGTCGAGATTGATGACATAGATCTTCATGAAAATGCGGACCGACCTTTCTCAAACCTTCATCTGCGCCCCGAGCTCGACGACTCTGTCAGAGGGCAGATTGAAGAAGTCCGGCGCGTTCGCGGCCTGCTTCGCCATGGCGATGAATAGCCGATCCTGCCATTGCGGCATGCCGGACTTCTGCGCCCTTTTGAGCGTGCGCCGACCGAAGAAGAACGAGGTGGTCATGATGTCGAACTTGAGGCCGGCCTTTCGCATCGCCGCGAGCGCCCGCGGGATGTGAGGCTGCTCCATGAAGCCGAAGTGCAACGTAACCAACGTGAAGTCGGGCGACAGGGGGGTGATTTCAAATCGGTTGGTCTCGGCCACGCGCGGCGTCGTCTCGGTGCGGACGTTCAGGAGGACGACGCGCTCGTGCAAGACCTTATTGTGCTTGAGATTGTGCATCAGCGAGGAAGGCGCCGAGGTCGGGTCGTTGGTGAGGAACACCGCGGTCCCCGGCACTCGCACAGGCTTCGACTTCTCCAACATTTTGATGAGGTCCGGCATCGGGATGCTGTCCCGATGCGTCTTGACGTTGAGGATCGCGCTGCCCCGCGACCATGTCCACATCAGGACGAACATCGACCCGCCAAGCATGAGCGGAACCCAGCCGCCGTCGAGCACTTTGTAAAGGTTGGCGACAAAAAAGCCGACGTCGATCGAAAGGAAGGCGCAGACGACAGCCAGCGCGGCCCAGAGGGGCCAGCGCCAAAGCTTCCAGACGACAAAGAAAGCGAGGGCGGTCGTTGCGACCATCGTGCCCGAAACCGCTATCCCGTAGGCGTTGGCGAGCGCGTCGGACGAGCGGAACAGCAGGACCAGCGCCAGAACCCCGAGAAGCAGAATGCGATTCACGCGCGGGATGAAGATCTGGCCTTCCTGGGTATGGGACGTGTGAACGATCTCGAGCCTCGGCAGAAGACCGAGTTGGATCGCCTGACTCGCGAGCGAATAGGCCCCGGTGATCACGGCCTGGCTCGCGATGACGGTGGCGGCGGTCGCCAGGACGATGAGCGGCATCAGGCCCCAGGTCGGCGCCAGGAGATAGAAGGGGTTGGCGACCGCCTTCGGGTCGCTGAGGATCAAGGCGCCCTGCCCAAGGTAGTTGCATATGAGCGCCGGCAGAACCAGGAACAGCCAGGCCGCCTGGATCGGCCGCCGCCCAAAATGGCCCATGTCGGCGTAGAGCGCCTCCGCGCCCGTGACCGCGAGGAAGACGCTGCCGAGGACAATGACGCCGACCGCGCCGTGAACGCGCACAAATCCCAGACCGGGAAGCGGGCTCAGCGCCTCCAATATGGTCCACGAGATGGCGATGTGCAGCAGGCCAAGCAATGCGTTGACGAGAAAAAAGACGACCATGATCGGCCCGAAGAACGCGGCGACGCCGGCGGTGCCCCGACTTTGGGCGGTGAAGAGGAGCACGAGAATGACGACCGTTGCGGGCAAGACGTAAGGGGCGAGATCGGCGTCGACCTGTTTCAGTCCTTCGAGCGCGGAGAGGACGGATATCGCAGGCGTGATGACGGCGTCTCCGGAAAACAGCGCCGACCCGGCGACGCCGAGCACAAATGCGATCATGGTGCGCTGTCCGAGCGCCCGCTGCGCCAGCGCCTTCAGCGACAGGATTCCGCCTTCGCCCTTGTTGTCGGCCTGCATCAGAAACACGACGTATTTCGCGGTGACGACGATCAGGAGCGCCCAGATGATGAGGGAGACGACGCCGACGACCTCGGCCGGGCCGAGCGGCAAATCCTTCAACTGGCCGAGAGCGGTCTGCAGCGCGTAGAGCGGGCTCGTTCCGATATCGCCGAAGACGACGCCGATCGAGCCGAGCGCCAGGACCCAGAAGCTGCCGGTCGAGCGGTCGCCGTGCGCGGCTTCGGCCTCATGAGGCGAAGGCGGAGCGGCCTCCCTGGCAACGCGATGGAACATCGAGACAAACCTTTCGGGCGGCGGCCGCCGGATCCCCGTCAAAACGGCGCGTGTCTATACTCTCGCGTCCCTCTTCCGGAAAGAGTTGCCCGACACGCCCTTAAGCCGCACCTGCTCCTTCAGGCCTGGGCCCGCCGGACATGCCGGATGAGCGAGGCGACGAAAGCCTCGGGCCTTTCGATATTGGGCACGTGGCCCGCGCCCGGGATCATCTCGAAGCAGGCGCCGTTGATCAGATCGGCCGTCTCGCGCACGAGGGGGGGAGGCGTCGAACCGTCTTCCTCCCCCACGAGACAAAGCGTCGCAGCTCGAATCGTTCCCGCGCAAGGCCGCAGGTCCGCACGCTTCAACGCCCCGCAGGCGGCGAGATAACCCCGTTCGGGGGTGCGCGTCAGCATCGCGCGCCAGCCCGCGAGCTCGTCCGAGCGGCGGGCGAGGAAGTCGGCGGTGAACCAGCGCTCGAGGACGGAATCGGCGATCGCCTCGATCCCGCCGCGCTCGATGTCGGCGATCCGCGCGTCCCAGGACTCGTCGGTTCCGATCTTGGCGGCGGTGTCGGAGAGGACCAGGGCGGCGAAGAGCTCCGGCCGCTGACGATAAAGCTCCTGGGCGATGAGGCCGCCGATCGAAAGCCCGACCACCGTCGCGCGCTTAACGCCCAGGGCGTCCAGGAGCGAGGCGAGGTCACGCGCGTAATCGGCCATGTCGCAGCGGTCGGGGCCGAGCTCGGAGAGCCCGTGGCCGCGCTTGTCGTAGCGGACGATGCGGAAGTCGGGCGAGAGAAGGCGCGCGACGTCGTCCCAGATGCGCAGGTCGCAGCCGAGCGCGTTGATGAAGGCCAGCACTGGCCCTTCACGCAATCCCTCGTCGCGATAGTGGACGACGCCGCCATTGGCTCGAAGGAAAGGCATGTCGGAAATTCCTTTCGGGGCGGACGCGCTTCACATAGAAGCGCAGGGAGAGGGCGACAAGGCCTTGGCTTCGAGGAGGACGAAATGGCCCCGAAGGCGATCGAGCGCTGGCATGAAACGGCTGAGGCGCGCGACCCGGCGCGGCTCGAGGCGCTGCTCGCGGAGGACGTCGTCTTCCTCTCGCCGGTCGTCCACACGCCGCAGCGGGGCAAGGCGATCACGACGAAATATCTCGCCGCCGCGCTCGCCGTCCTCGGCGGAGCGGACTTCCGCTATGTGGAGCAATGGATCGGGGAAAAGTCGGCCGTGCTCGAGTTCGTGACCTCGATCGACAGGATCGAGGTCAACGGCGTCGACATCATCGGCTGGAACGCCGAAGACCGCATCGTGAGCTTCAAGGTGATGCTGCGGCCGCTGAAGGCGATCGAGCTCGTCCGGCAGCGGATGGCGGCGGCGCTCACGGCCTGAGGGCGACCGCGGCGTCTTCAGGGTTTAGCCCGCGTTTAGCGCCAATTTAATGTCGCGCCCCAATGATTTCAACGGTTTGCGGCCCGGTTTAATGTCGACCCGTTTTTTCGCTTTGGTCGACCCCCGTGAGCCTCGCCGCCTTTCCTGCCGGCGGCCGCTGGGTCATCGGCAACGACATTATACTATATAATGATGTTGTTTATTCGTGCTCGGCCTCGCCCAACGCGGCCTCGTCGTCTTGCGGCGGCGCGAGCGCGAGCGGCGCGGGCGGGGCGAGCGCCGGCGGCGGCGCGGGCAGAGCCGGCGCCGCGGGGGCGGCCAACGCCTGGGCGAAGCCGGCGTAACGGTCGTACTCGCGGGTGATTTTCACCACCCTGTCGAGCGCCTTCAGGTTGCCGTTGCCCATCGCGGAGTAGGCGACAATCATCGCCTCGTTCAGGCGGCGCATCTGCAGCTGGGCGAATTCGGCCGGCGGAACGGGAGGGCGGGACAGGATCGTCGAAACGCGCTGGCGCACGGTGCGCAACGGAATGTCCAACTGCGCCGCCAACTCCTCGATCGTTTCGCCCGCCGCCAGCGCCGTGACCAGGCGCTGATCGCGCAGCGCCATCTCCCGCCGCGTGGACCGCCTTCGCCGCGGCTTGCGGTCGTTGTTCCGTTCCGTCTCGACCATTGCTTTCTCCTTTGGTCATTCAGGATAGAACATAACACGAACATAGCGAGCTCGGGAAGAAGATTCTTCGTCGGTCAGTCACCATCTCAGGCGCCGCTGTTTGCTTCGTGAAGGAAACGCTATCGCAAATGCTCAAATCTCAAGCCTCTCCGTATCCTCGCCCCTTTTTCCGTCGGTTAGGCGATCCTGCCTTTTGGCCCGCATTGACCGCAATATCGACAACGACCTCCGTCCGCTCTGTCGACCACCTCGTCGGCCGGTCTAGAGAGCACCGGTCTTCACTCGCGACGGCGTATGATCATACCTGAAGCGAGGCGAATATCTTTTTGTTCAACGAGATCGCCGTCGCGCCGAAGAACGCCGGCATCCGGTTCCCTCTTCCTGCCAGGTCCAGTGTCTTGAGGAAGCCTTACTGTCCGAGCGGCTCTTCGAGATGTCCGCCGAACTGGTAACGCATGGCCGATAGAATTCTATCCTGGAAGTCGGCCTCGCCGCGCGAGCTGAAACGCTCGTACAGCGCAGTGGTCAGCACCGGCGCAGGTACTGCTTCATCGATCGCGGCCTTGATCGTCCAGCGGCCTTCCCCGGAATCCGACACGCGGCCCGCGAACTTCGTGAGCTCGGGATCGCCGATGAGGGCCGTCGCCGTCAGATCGAGCAGCCACGAGGCGATCACGCTGCCGCGCCGCCAGACCTCAGCGATGTCGGGCAGATTGAGCTCGTACTGATAATGCTCGGGATCTCGCAGCGGAGTCGTCTCGGCGTCGACCTTATGCGCATTCCTCCCGACGTTGGCCGAGCGAAGTATGGCGAGCCCTTCGGCGTATGCGGCCATGATTCCGTACTCGATGCCGTTGTGCACCATCTTGACGAAATGACCAGCGCCGTTCGGCCCACAATGCAGATAGCCTTGCTCGGCGGTTCCGCCGATCTTCTCGCGCCCCGGCGTGCGCGGGATGTCGCCCGTGCCCGGCGCGAGCGTGGCGAAGATCGGATCGAGGCGCTTGACACGGCCTCCGTCTCGCCGCCGATCATCATGCAGTAGCCGCGCTCCAGCCCCCATACTCCTCCGCTGGTCCCCACATCGAGGTAGTGAATGCGCCTTTCTGCGAGGTCCTTGGCCCGGCGGATGTCGTCGATGTAGTACGAGTTGCCGCCATCGATGAGGATGTCGCCCGGTTCGAGATGCGGCAGCAGGTCGGCAATCGTGGCGTCGACTGCCGCGGCAGGCACCATCAGCCATACCGGCCGTGGCTTCCGGAGCCGCCCCGCCAGATCTCGGAGTGAGGACGCCCCGGTTGCGCCCTCCTCGGCGAGGTCCTGTACCGCCTTCGGCGACCTGTTGAAAACAACGCATTCGTGGCCCCCCGCCATCAGTCGGCGAGCCATGTTCGCTCCCATGCGACCCAAACCGATCATTCCAAGTTGCATGTCTGGCGCCTTCTCGTTGAGCTGGTTGACGCGCAATCACGCGCCCCGTCGACGCTCTCGTGCGTCGGGCAGCCGGATCACCGGGCTCGTCGAACTGTCGGGTCAGTGATTCGAGCCGGCTGGTAGATCTCGTCGGCGGCAACTGAGGCGACGCCGAGTTCAGCCGCGACCGCGTCGACCGCTTGCCGCGCGATATTAAAGTCCACCTGGCCGTCGTGGGTGTAATACGGACCGATGTAGCGCTCATAGTGCCGCTGCGCTTCATCACGCGTCAGCCGGTCGAGGAACGAGGCGATGTAGTCGACCGCCAGGCGGGGCTGTTCGGCGATCGTCCGGAGGGCCCGGTTGTTCGCCCGCACCAGCGCCTGCAACGCCAGGCTGTCGAGCGGGATATGGACAGGGTCCACGGCGACGCCCACAGTGGGAATCTGGAAGTGATCGCCGACCCAAGCCAGCAGTCGCAGACCTTCTTCCTCGGCGACCTGTTCGGGCGAGAGGGTGCTGCCGACGTAGGCGGCGTCGATGGAGCCTTCCCGGAGCCGACGCAGGTCCATCTGGTAGTCACCCGGAGCCCGCACGACACATTCCAGATCGCGGTCGGGGTTCAGGCCGCACTTGCGCAGGACGATCCGGGCAAAACAGCCGGGGGCCGTGTGGGCGGCGTGGACCGCTAGCCGACGCCCGCGAAGATCCGCCATAAATGTCACCGCGGCGGCGCCGAGAAACCAGAACAGCGGACGATGGGTGTCGACGCTGAGCACCTTCCAACCGATGCCGTCGGTCAGTCGCGACAGCAAAGTCCGGCCCAGACCGATGGTCGCACCCCGGCGCAACCGCTCCGTTTTCCAGCTGACCCCGTCGCGGATGGCGACGTGGACGCCCTCATCCGCGTAATAGCCCTCCTGGTCGGCGACATAGGCGACCAGTTCCTCGTGGATGCCCCGCCCGACATAGGCCAGATCGATGGTGTGCATGATAAGACGGCCCTCCTTCCGATCGGGCGCCTCGTAGTCCTGTTCAGTCCATTGCAACCCCGCCGTTGACCGGGATGTAGTGGCCGGTGGTGAAGCCAGAATCGTCGCTTGCGAAGAACGCGATCGTCCTGGCGATGTCGTCGGGCCGGACGAGTTTTCCCATCGGCGTGGCAGTTCTCATTTGTGCAAATCCGTCTGACCATCACACCTCATCTCCCGCATGGACATTTCCCGCATGGGATCGTCAGTTCCGTCTCGTTCGTGTCCACCACGAACACCGCGAGGAGCTTGGCCGGCTTCGTCTCGCTGGCATTGGCGCTGACGTTGTGGCGGTCGCCGGGCAGCTCGGAGAAGCTCTGTCCGGCCTCATAGGTCGTCACCGGTCCGTCGTTGACCTGACTACGGATCGCCCCCTCAAGCACGGTCGCATAGATGAAGGCGGATTTGGGATGCGTGTGGCGAGGCGAGTAGCCGCCCGGGCCGTATTCGACGAGCACGCCCTTGATGCTCTTGCCGGGAACGTTCGGCAGTTCGTGCTGGTAGACGAGGGTCGCCTTGGCGTTCTTCGCCTTCGGCGCATCCGCGAGGGCGCTGC
The DNA here is from genome assembly GCA_963819255.1 of uncultured Alphaproteobacteria bacterium. Classification (GTDB taxonomy): domain Bacteria; phylum Pseudomonadota; class Alphaproteobacteria; order Rhizobiales; family Beijerinckiaceae; genus Roseiarcus. Next base: position 366,588 of record CAWFVS010000038.1, on the reverse strand, counting down.
CGAACGGCAGGGTGGCGACAAGCAGCGAACAGAGGATGCGTTTCATGGCGCCCTCCTTCAGTTGCTATGCGGGATCAGGCTGCCGCCTGTGAGCGGCGGAGCCATTCGTCCAAACCGATGCGGCCGAGGCGCGCTTCGCCCAACGGCACGAGCGAGCGCTCCTCGACCCGACCGCCCCAGTACCGGGCCTGGGGGTCGCGCACGACCTCACGCCGGTCGCCGACCGCCTTCAGATAGCGGGCGATGATTTCGTTGAAAGGCGCTCGCTCCGGGCCGGCGATCTCGACGATGCCGTTTCGCGGCGCCGCAAGCGCCACATCGGCGACGTTGGCGGCAACATCGTCCGCCGCGATGGGCTGGAACAGCACGGGCGGAACCCTGACTTTGTTTCCTTCCGTGCTTGAATCGGCGATCCCGCGAAGGAATTCCAGGAACTGGGTCGAGCGGATGATGGTGTAGGGGATGCCGGAGGCCTTGATCAGCTCCTCCTGGGCGACCTTGGCGCGGAAATAGCCATTGTCGGTCCGGTCGATTCCGACGATGGATAGCGCGACGTGATGCCGGACGCCCGCCGCGGACTCAGCCGGGAGAAGGTTGCGTTCGGACGTCTGAAAGAATTCCAGCACCGCCCTGTCTTCGAATGACGGCGAATTGGCGAGGTCGATCACCACCTGAGCACCGGCCATGGCCTCCTTGAGCCCCTCGCCGGTGATGGTGTTGACGCCGCTATTGGGCGAGGCGGAGACGACCTCGTGGCCGCGCTGGCGCAAAATGGCGACGGTCTTCGAGCCGATCAGGCCGGTGCCGCCGATGACGACGATCTTCATGGGTTACCTCCATCCCTGCTGAGCGCGCCGCTTGCCGTGTGGCTCACGACGTCGAGCACGTCGAACGCGACACCAATGCGTGTTGCGCACTTGTCCGCCCGCCGGAATGATGAGAGATTGCTCGGTTATCATACCAAAGAGGGCAAAAGAGGGCCGTCGCGCAAAAAAGCGAGAAACACACGTGTTCGCTCGCGTAGTTGGCGCGTGACGCTGGCCAACGGGGTCGACCATTTGCCGTTGGTTGCAAGCGCGGCCGGTGCTAAGAGTCCGAAGGTCGGTAGGTGCGCCGGCTGCTACTCTTCCGCCGTGAGCGGCCACGCTGCTCGACGCCGGAAGATTTTTGCGCCGGGAATTTCAGCCGCGCTTATGCCCCCGTCGAGCGGGGCACGCGCTTCGCTGCGCTCTGCGGGACGGCTGCGCTTCGAAGTGGCGCTCGGTGCCAACGCCTCGTGGCGTTGCTGCCTTCAACGACACACTGACAGACTGTGACCGCCGACCGAATGCGTCGGGACCGCGGGAGCAACTCATGGAGGCGCCATACATATCGGCTTTGGCGGCGCTCGCCGGATCAGCGATCGGCGGCCTGACATCATTCGCAACCTCATGGACGACCCAGCAGGCGCAAACTCGCGCTCGGCGGAGCCGAGGCCCTCTCCGCGCGACAACGAAAGGCCGGGCGTTCCTGCCGTTCGACCAACAGTCGCTATTCGCGCACGCCCCAAATGCAAACTGGGACAGCGCCTCGCCATCCGTAATCCGCCCGCGCGCCGGTCGCGCATAGGCGTTCGCTTGCCGGGACGGCCGGATGGCGCCATCACGGCCGTTGGAGCCGAAGCCCGCCGATCGGCGGGATATACGCGAGGGGCAAGACCGATGACTGGCGCCGTCAACGACCGCGGCTCGCTGCGCGTCCCCGTGGTCGCTTTCGCCATCCTGCTCGCGCTCGCGGGCTGCGCGACGCCGCCGACCGAAGCCCCGGGCCCAGCGAGCATCCGCGGCCTCCGGCCTTCGGGCCATGTCGCGCTGACCGAATTTTTCGTCTCAGGCTCCGGCGCCGGCGGCGGGACGCTGACCTTCAGGGGCAAGGCCTATCCATTCACCCTGACCGGCGAGCTCATCGGCCTCGGCGCCGTCACCACAATTCAGGCGTCGGGCGAGGTGTACAACCTCAGAGACCCCTCGCAGTTCTCCGGCGCCTACATTCAGGGGACCAGAAGCCTCGCAAATGCGGTATCGACGACCGGCGATCTCTGGCTCAAGAACAACAACGGCGTCATCATGCATCTCGCCGCGCGGAACGCGGGCCTCATCTTGAGCACCGGGCGGTTCGAGGTTTTCATCGAGCTGACGAGGTAGACCGGCGGATTTGACGAGCCGGGGAGCGCGTTGCATTCGCTCACATGACGCCGTTCAAGATGCGGCGGTCGTCCTTGCGGACGAGCTGCGCTCTTTGCTCGGGTAACTGCCAAAGACCTGGCGGCGACGCCCCCTCCACCGCCCTTCGGGCGGTCCCCCTCCCCCGTTTCGCTGGCGCTATACGGGAAAGGAGAAGGCCGGCGGGCGCCGGTTTATCCTCTCCCGCAACGCGGTGGAGGGGGACCATGCAAAGCATGGTGGAGGGGGCTGTCGCGCCAAACCACGCCAGCTTGGGAGTTACCCGCCGCGAACCAAAATGAATCGGAATCCTGGCTTGGCCGCCATGCCGGTCGGAGGGCAAATCCACGGGGCGCCCGCTTCTTGTCAGCCTGGCCGGAATTTTGCTCCGGTTACCCATTCCGGTGACCAAGCTTTTGGAACAGAAGATAGTCAAAGAGGTCTCGATCCAGGTCGCTTCGAATATGGCCGCCGCGACCTCTTTGCAGGCTCGGAAGGAGAAACAGGCATGGCCAGTTCTCATGGCCGTTTCGTCTGGTACGAGCTGATGACGACGGACATGGAAGCCGCCAAAGCCTTCTACGCCAGCGTCGCGGGTTGGCGCACGCGGGACGCGTCGGCGCCCTGGTCGGCCTATAGCCTGTTCACCATTGGAGGTTCTCCCGTTGCCGGCCTGATGAACCTGCCGGAGGAGGCGAGGAGAACGGGCGCCGCGCCGCACTGGATCGGATATGTCGAGGTCGACGACGTGGACGCCGCCGTCGCCCGGATCAGGCTGGCTGGCGGAGCGGTGTACGTTCCGCCGACGGACGTCCCCAACGTCAGCCGCTTTTCGGTGGTAGCCGACCCGCAAAGGGCGACGCTGGCGCTGGTCAAGGGGCAGAAATCCTCCCAGGCGCAGCCCGCCGGGCCGGGCGCGCCGGGGCGGGTGGGCTGGCGTGAGCTGCTTGCCGCCGACTGGGAGACGGCGTTCGCTTTCTACGGCGAGCTCTTCGGCTGGCAAAAAGCCGACAGCCATTTCGGCGCGATGGGCGCCTATCAGGGGTTCTCCGCCGGAGGGGAGCCGATCGGCGGCATGTTCACCAAGCCTGCGACCTTGCCGCTTCCCTTCTGGCTTTATTATTTCAACATCGACGACATCGAGGCGGCGGCCAAGCGCGTGGAAGCCGGCGGCGGCCAAATCCTCTATGGCCCGACGGCCGTGCCGGGCGGCCCCCGGATCGTCCACTGCACGGACCCCCAGGGCGCCCTCTTCGCGCTCTTGGACAGGCGAAGGCGCAAAGCGATTGTTTCTTTCGAGCGCATGGCGCCGCGCGACCATTGATCGTGATTGCGTCGCCGGCGCGCCGCGCGTCGCCTTCGAGCGCGTACGCACGCCAGTGTCGCGGCCGAGCTGTTGTTTCCGCAAGAACTTTACCGACTTCCCATACAGGCGGCGCCGGTCGTTATTCGCGACTTCAATTGGTGAACGGGAGGGACCTTGTCTAAAGAAGGCGAGGTCCGCCGCCTCGCGGGCCAAAACCTTGACGGAGGTCCCGGCGTCACTATAGTTCAAGTCCTCACGTTTTTTCGCAATGGCCGTTGGCGATGACGACGGTGTCGCAAGTCTTTTCGACCCGCCGACTCAGCATATCGATGCGGTGAACAAATGGAAGGTCCGACCCAAGCGGAGGTCGACGCCATCTGGTGGTGGCATCCATTTACCTTTCCGAATGGGGTGAAGACCCAGGGTAAGAAGGGCGGGAAATCGCCCGAACGCGCTGAACAAATCGTTCGTGTGGAAGCAGAAGCGGCCTTCAAATATCCGGTTCAGGGAAAGACGGTATTGGATATCGGAGCGTGGAACGGCTACTTCAGCGTTGAAGCCGTTCAACGCGGTGCGAAAAGGGTTGTAGCGCTCGACAAATATTCTTGGGAACATCCCGTCTTTCAGGGTTTCGAGGGTTTCGAGTTGGCTAGGCGCTACCTGGCGCCGAAGATTGAAGCGGTCACACGTGACGTGATGGATTTACGCACCGACCCTGTCGGCAATTTCGACTACGTTCTTTTCTTGGGAGTGCTGTATCATCTAAAACATCCGCTATATGTCTTGGAAACGCTATTCGATCTGACGCGCGAGCTTTTGGTCGTCGAAACTCATCTTGCCTTGAACGATGACGAGCGACCAGGGATGGTGTTTTACCCTGATACGGAAGCGCACCCAGATCCGACCACCTGGTGGCAGCCGAATGTTCAGTGCGTTATCGATATGCTGACGACCGTAGGTTTTTCGCGAGTAGAGCACGCGCAACATCCAAATACTGACCGACGTGCGTTCTTTTATGCATTCAAATGACGCCATACCTTGCTGAGTACGACGTCCGGTTGGCATGGGACGCTGAATTTGGTTTTGGTTTGACTTGGCGCGTTGCGCTTTTCGTAACTTCGGCGACCAGAATTTGCATAAGATGAGCGTGGAAAGATCAGCCATGGCGCCGGCGAGAATCCGAGAATCCCGTTCGAATTTCATAGCGTTGTCGGCTATGCTAATGACCGGCGGGAATTCTGAGCATACGGGCGATGCCCCGCAGCTTGGTTATGAGGTTAACAAATTGAAGGGTCCGACCCAAGCAGAGGTCGACGCCATCCGTTGGCGGCATCCTTTTACATTTCCGAATGGGGTTAGGGCTCTCGGAACTAAGGGCGGGAAACCGGCCGAATACTATGAAGAAGCGGTTGGCGCGGAAGCAATCGTAGCGTTCAAATATCCTGTTCAAGGAAAAACGGTTTTGGACGTTGGAGCGCGCAACGGCTACTTCAGCGTTGAAGCCATTCGCCGCGGCGCAAGAAAGGTCGTGGCGCTCGACAAACCGACTTGGGAAGCTCCGTACCAGGATTTCGAAGCTTTCGAGTTGGTTCGAAAGTATATAGCGCCGGAAATTGAAGTCGTGAGACGTGATGTCATGGATCCTAGGTCTGAGCCTGTAGGCAATTTTGACTGTGTTCTCTTCCTAGGGGTAATGAATCATCTGAAAGCACCCATTGTATGTGCTGGAAAACATGTGGAATCTGACCAGAGAGCAATTAGTAGTGGAAACTCGTCTTGACTTGAACGATTACGATCGGCCGGCGATGGCGTTTTATCGCGGCCGCCCGATGAGCGAAGACCTTCCCAACTGGTGGGGTCCGAATGCTCAATGCGTCATCGACATGCTAAAGACCGTTGGATTTTCGCGAGTCGAACATACGCCGCACCTACTTGTTAGCCAACGCGCATTTTTTCATGCATTTAAATAACTTACTCGTTTCCGTGTAATCGGCTTACAATTGACGGTCACTTTCGGAATCGGCTTCGCCTCGCAGCTGTTTCGCGGCGATCATAGGCTAGGCGACGGCGTTCCATGAAGATATGTTTACTTTAACATTGATTGGAAGGGACGCTATGGCGAGTTGGCTTTCGAATGAGAACTCCAAACTTGACGCGAGCAAGCAGGATTCCGCGGCCCAGGATATAGTGGCTGCTCCAAAAGGCTACACGGACAAGCCGGCGCCCGCGGTGGCCGCCGCTCCCGAGTTATTGGATGCTCTCGTCGCATCGCTGAAGAGCGCCGGAGGGTATTGTTTTGCGCCTTCGCAGGCGGCAATCGACGGCAACCGGCGTAGGAAGATCGAGAGCGTGGCGTTGAGTGAAAATGCTGGAGGCGGCTTTCTGTTGAAGTTGACGGGAGGCGATGCCGGGTCGACCAACTGGCTCGACGGATTTCGCATTCGCGTCCCGGATGCGTTCGAGCGGAAAGCGAGCGCGCGGACGGTTCGGGTGCGTGTGCTTGCCCGCTCCGCGAGCCCCGCGCCGGCCCGCATGGCGATCGCCTATGCGACCGTCGGGGTGGGGAACTCCGGTTGGCGATGGCGCGACGTCGGGCCGATATGGTCCGTTCCCCAGCTCGTGTGGCGCGTGCCGAAGATGAAGGACGGCCACGGCAATTATATCGGCCTCCTGCCCGACAGACCCGGCGCGCCGGGCGTGGAAATCCACTTGGTGAGCGCAACCATTCTGTGGGGCAAGGAGGATCCCTCGGCTGCTCTTGCTGGCATGGCGAGCGGTCGTCGCGCACGGTGAGCCGAAGACGAAGCGGTTTATCGTCGGCGGTCCGGTGACGACCACGATCGGCGCGGACGGCGAGGTCGAGATCGAGGTTCCCGCGCCTGCAAAGCCGCCGGCGACCTGATCGCCAACCGGACCTTGCACAACCCTAGGGCGACGAACCGGACGTCGTCAGCAGGTAGTGAACCCGATACCACTTGTGCCCCTGCAGCGGAAACCATTGTGACGGTTTCGCGTAAGGGCCGCGAAGCAGGTTAAGATTGTAGGTCTGGTCGCTGTTATCATAAGTAAAGATCATTCGGTCGAACGGGAAATTGATCGGATCGTCGATCGCGCCTGTTCCGGAATTAGGTTCGGCGAGTTGGACCATCCGCCAATGAGGCAACGAATCGCTTATGGCGACGCCTTCGCCGTCACCGAGGTCGACGGCCGCTAGCCGAGGGAGCGGGGCCCCAGCCGGCTTGATGCCGATACCGATGTTCCGCCGGGTGCAAGGGACGGCGGCGCTCCAAGGAAAGACGGCAGAATTGTTCTCGTCGGCCGAGTGATCGGGCCTCGAGCCTCGAGCATGACGATAGGGTTCCTGTGGAGAAGGATAGCCGTAAACCTGCGTCGGAAGCGGGTAATTGTGCCCACGACTGCAGGTTGTAGGATTTTGTCCGCTGTAAGAGATCCATATTGAGGAATAGAGGTTCCGGACCGGGGTGGACAGGGTCGGCATGAAGTCCCAGACGATTTCGACGCCGTTTTCCTTGCCGATGAACTCGACTGACGTAAGAATTTTCCCCTCCTGTCCGGGTTCGGTGAGGCTCGAGTACGTTTGCCCGAAATGCCAAGTGGTCATCCAGGACTGCGTCTTGTAATGCACGCCCGCGAAATCCTGGGCGCCGTCGGTTACCACCTTGAACTCGCTTCCGGGCGACTTTTGCGCGTAGACCGAGGAAAAGAACTCGACCTTTTTTTCGCCCTCCTGGGACTCAGGAACAACGATCGTGTTTTCGAGCGGAGGGGCATAGGGATCCCACCAATAGGTCTGGCCGGCGGGAGAATCCGAGCCCGGGATGAGCTCGTTTCTCGCCCAGTTCGAGCAGATGTTATGAGCCGGGTCCCCTTTTCCTGTTCCGGAAGTGGAGCCATAAGGATAGCGGAAGGTCTGCTTCGACGGATCGAGAGACCAGAATCCGGCGAGCGTGCCGGAGCGCGCGTAGACATGGGACGGGCCGGCCGGCCAATCGGCGGGGCGCGGCACGGCATACTGAAGCGTATAGGCGAACCACGCGATGTAGTTATCCGTCACCAGCACCCGGTCGCCGAATTTCAGAAGACCCTTTACGGCCTGATCGAACGGACAGCCGGTCCGAGTCGACCGGTCAGCCGCGAGCACGAGGTTCGCCAGGGTCGAAGCGGACATGTGGGAGGCGTTGTCGACATCGATCTTCGATCCGTCATCCAAGCGAACCTGCAGTCGGTGAGCTGGGGCCAGTTCGGCGCCGTCACTCTCGGCGACCGCCAAGAGCGGCAGTGCTATAAGCGACGTCAATATCGCCGCAGCAGTATTTTTCGGCATCTTCTCTGGCTCGATTTTGCGGACCTTCCCAACCGATTGCTTAAAGAAACCGGGCCACAGCCGTCAATCGGTCTCCGGCAGGCGCCGGATCCATGGAGGCTGCCAAGTCGCTTTGAGACGATGCTCTAGAAACTAGGCGCGCCGCGCCGCCGTTTATCGCCGAACTCGAGGACTGCAACTTCCGCGCGAACAGGCATCCCAAAGCGTTGAAACCCAAGAAGAGCTCCCCCTTTGCCATTAGCAGCGTTCACTTTTTCGACCGCGCTCCGGAATACGGCGGTTCACTTACAGACCATGGGGCGCGGGTGATTATCCCAAGCTGATGGGAGGCGACCGTGCACGTCGCGGCCTGGCTCAAGAAACTTGGTCTGGGGCAATATGAAGCCGCGTTCCGCGACAACGCGATCGACGCCGACGTTCTGCTGCGCGCCGGTCGCGCATAGGCGTCCGCTTGCCGTCGCGGCCGGATGGCGCCATCACGGTCGCCGGAGCCGAAATTCCCCGCCACTCGGCGGATGTACGCGAGGGGCAAGACCGATGAGTTGCGCCGTCAACGATTGCGGACGCTCGGCGCCCGTGCGGCCGCTTTCGCCATCATGCTCGCGCTCGCGGTCTGCGCGACGCCGCCGTCGGAAGTCCCCAGCGCCGCAAGCATTCGCGGCCTCAGGCCTTCCGGCCATGGCGCGCTGACGGAATTGTTCGTCTCCGGCTCCGGGTCGGCGGCGGGACGCTGACCTTCAGGGGCAAGGCTTATCCCTTCACCCTGACCGGAGAGCTCATCGGCCTCGGCGCCGTCACCACGCTTCAGGCGGCCGGCGAGGTGTACAACCTTAAGGACCCGTCGCAGTTCTCCGGCGCCTACATTCAGGGGACCAGAAGCCTCGCAAATGCGGGATCGGCGACCGGCGATCTCTGGCTCAAGAACAACAACGGCGTCATCTGCATCTCGCCGCGCGGAACGCCGGCCTCATCTTGAGCACGGGGCGGTTCGAGGTCTTCATCGAGCTGACCAGGTAGACCGATGAATTGGACGAGTGGCGGGCGCGCGTTGCCTTCGCTCGCGCGCGCCGCCCAAGATGCGGCGGTTATCCTTGCGATCGGGCCGGATTGATCTGGTCGGCAAGTTCGGGACGATCTTCGCCCACTGCTCGCCGCTGGGCCAAGACAATTCGGAATCTTGGCTTGGCCGCCATGCCGGTCGGGGGCAAATCATGGGGCGCCCGCTTCTTGCTAGCCTGTCCGGAATTTTGCGGGGTTACCCATGCCGGTGACCAAGCTTTTGGAACAGAAGATGGTCAATGAGGTCTCGACCCAGGTCGCTTCGAATGCGGTCGCCACTACTTCTTCGCAGGCTCGAAAGGAGAACCAGGCATGGCCAATTCTCATGGCCGTTTCGTCTGGTACGAGCTGATGACGACGGACATGGAAGCCGCCAAAGCGTTCTACGCCAGCGTCGTGGGTTGGCGTGCGCGGGACTCCTCGGCGCCCGGCTCGGCCTACAGCCTGTTCACCATTGGAAATTCTCCAGTCGCCGGCCTGATGAACCTGCCGGAGGAGGCGAGGAGAACGGGCGCCGAGCCGCACTGGATCGGATATGTCGCGGTCGACGACGTGGACGCCGCCGTCGCCCGGATCCAGCAGGCTGGCGGCGTGGCGTACGTCCCGCCGACGGACGTCGCCGCAGTCAGCCGCTTTTCGGTCGTCGCCGACCCGCAAGGGGCGACGCTTGCCTTGGTCAGAGGGCAAAAATCCGGCCAGGCGCCGTCCGCCGGGGCTGGCGCGCCAGGGCGGGTGGGCTGGCATGAGCTGCTCGCCGCCGACTGGGAGAATAAGGCCTTCGCTTTCTACGGCGAGCTCTTCGGCTGGCAGAAAGCCGACAGCCATGTCGGCGCGATGGGCGCGTATCAGGGGTTCTCCGTCGGAGGGGAGCCGATCGGCGGCATGTTCACCAAGCCCGCGACCTTGCCCCTTCCCTTCTGGCTTTACTATTTCAACGTCGACGACATCGAGGCGGCGGTGAAGCGCGTGGAAGCCGGCGGCGGCGAAATCTTGTACGGCCCGACTCAAGTGCCGGGCGGCCCCTGGATCGTCCATTGCACCGACCCTCACGGCGCCCTCTTCGCGCTCTTGGACAGGCGAAGGCGCAGAGCGATTGTTTCCTTCGAGCGCGTCGCATCGCGCGACCCCGGCGATGCGCCGAGCCGCCGGTAGTATATGGCAGGTTGAAATTCCGTTTTCGACCCGTCCCGCCCGTTCCCATTCGCTCCCGGCAAGGAAGGAATGCCCCAGAAAGCGGCCGAAGGCGCTACGGGAGCCTCGCGACAGGAGCGACCGATCCGGAAGCGAGCCGCGAGCGCCAGGACGATTTAATCGAACGTTGCAATTGCAACTTGGCTCGAGCCGAGTTTTTCGACGCAGCGGACCACAAGGGCTCCGTTCGTTGGGACGCGGCATTTAACAGCGGCCGATTTAACAGCGGTCGAAGGGACGCGGTCGTGCAAGCTAGGGGAAGGCGCGGCGGCCATCGACGATGTGAATCGCCCGCTCCGCCGATTGGGCGAGCCTTTCGTCGTGGGTCACGACGATCACTGTGCGGCCTTCATCGGCCAGGTGGCGGAAGATCGCGAACACCGCGGCGCCGTTCTTCGAATCGAGCGCTCCAGTCGGCTCGTCCGCCAGGACGAGCAGCGGGTCGTTGGCGAGCGCGCGCGCCACTGCGACGCGTTGCCGCTGCCCGCCGGAGAGCACGCTCGGGGCCTTTGCCGCCTCGGCCTCCATGTCGAGCGAGGCAAGCAGCTCATGCGCGCGCTCGCGCATCGCCGAGGCCGTGAGACGCCCGAGCTGGCGCATCGGCAGCATCACGTTGTCGAGCGCGCTGAGCTCGGGCAGCAGGAAGTGGAACTGGAAGACGAAGCCGAAATGTTCGAGCCGCAGCCATCCCCGCTCTTCGTTGGAGAGGCGGAAAGTCGAGGCGCCCTCGCGCAGGACGTCGCCGGCCGTCGGCGGATCGAGCAGCCCGAGCAGATAGAGCAGCGACGATTTCCCCGACCCGGAGGGGCCGCTGATTGCGGTGAAGCTGCCGCGCTCGAAAACGGCGTCGATGTCTCTGACGAGGACGGTCGCCGAGGGGCCGGGCAGGATCGGCGTGAGACGGCGCGCCTCCAGAACCGCGCTCATGCCGCGCCTCGGATGATGGTGAGCGGGTCGGCGCGGGCGGCCTTGCGGGCCGGCAGCCAGGCCGCGCCGATCGCGGAGAGGAGCGCGATCGTCCCGGCAGCGGAAAAGAGAAGCGGCGTCAGCTTGATCGGCATGAGGTCGCCCGCATGGCCGGTCGGCGCAGGGATCATATGGATGAGCCCGCTCAGTCCCCAGCCTGCGAACCAGCCCAGGATCATGCCGATCATGCCGACAAAAATCCCCTCGATGAGGAAAATCGCCACGACCGAGGCGCCCGGCATGCCGATCGAGCGCATGATGGCGATGTCGCGCGCCTTCTCCATTACGATGGTCGAGATCACGTTGAAGATGCCGAAGCCGGCGACGACGAGGATCGAGGTGGTCGTGAGATAAATGATCTTGTCCTGTAAGGCGAATACGTCGAGGACCCGCGCGTAGAACTCTTCCCACGGCGCGGCCTTGAAGCCCCAGCGGCGCTCGATCTGCCCGGCGAGCGGGATCGAACGGGAGACATCGGCAAGGCGCACGTGGATCTGGTTGACCACCCGTGGACGGTTCTGCATCGCCTGTTGCCGGGCGAGTGGAACGACGCCCCAGCTTTGGTCTTCCGCGTCGATGCCGGTGGAATATGCCGACGATCTTGAGGCTCGTCTGACCTGCGGACGTGGTGGACGCCACGACGCTGTCGCCGAGGCCGACGCCCATCCTGTCGGCGAGCTCCCGGCCGATGACGAGACCGTTCGGCTCGGAGGCCAGCGCGCCGAAACTGCCCTGAACCATATCGTGCACGATGTCGGTCACCTGCTCCTCGCGCGGCGCGTCGACCCCGATGCCGGTGATCGCATAGTCGCGGCCCGCCCGGCGCAGGATGACCTGGCCGATCAGCGAAGGGGCCGCCGCGACCCCGTCCATCGCGTTCAACGCGTCGAGGATCGCCGAGGCGCCCGAAATGCCTCGCACGGGATCGCGCGGCAGTACGCGCCGGACCTCGACCGCCCCGTCGGGATGCAGCGCAGCCACGGGTTGCGGCGCCGCCTCGCGAAACTCGTCGGAAATGACGATGTGCGGATTGGTGTCGACGAGCTGCGACAGGAAGTAACTGTGGAAGCCATTCATCAGCGCGCCGATGCCGATGAAGATCGCAACGCCCAGCGTGACGCCGCTGATCGAGACCGCAGTCTGGCGCTTGCGGGCCATCAGATGCGCGAAGGCGACGGAGAGCGGCAGCGGCGTCATGGCGCAGCCCGCACACTCTCGCCGTCGCGCAGCCGGTCGGGGTTCTCGCGCACGATGGCGTCGGCTTCGACGAGGCCGGCGCGAATCTCGGTCTTTGCCGGCCCGACCGCCCCGGTCTCCACGTCGACTCGCCGGGCGCGGCCGTGGCCGACCACGACGACGAACGGCGCCCCGGGCCTGCCGCCGGTTGACGGCCCATGTCCGACTGCGCTCGCGGGGACGAGGAGGGCGTTGTCGCGCTCGCGCGGTCACAATGTCGACGTCGACAGTCATGCCGATCATGAGTTGGGTGTCTGCGGGCAGGTCGGCCTCGACCCGGAACGTGCGCGAGCTCGAGTCGCCTTGGCGGCGGATGTTGGTGATCCTGGCCTCGAAGACCTGGTCCGGGAACCCGTCCGCGTGCGCAGCATGGGCGCGCCCATGCGCACGCCGGCGATATCGCGTTCGTCGACGTCGGCGGCGATGCGCTTGCGGGCGGTCGAGTTCGACCTCGAACAGGACAGTGTCGGCGGCCACGGTCTCGCCCGGCTCGACATTGCGCTTCATCACGATGCCGTCGAGCGGAGAGGCGATCGTGTAGTCTTCGAGTTGTCGGGCATAAAGGTCGACCGCGGCTGCCGCCTGGTCGCGCTCCTGCTCAGCGCGCTCGAGCGCCTGCGCGGCGAGGACGCCGCGGTTCGTCAGGACGCGCGCGCGGACGATGTCGGCCTCGGCCATCCTGAGCCGCGCCCGCGCGTCGTCGAGCCTGGCGAGCGGCTGGCGCTCGTCCATCCGGGCGAGGAGGTCGCCCTTCCGCACCTGGTAGCCCTCGTCGACGAGAACGTCGGTCACGCGCCCGGCCACCGTCGCGCCGAAGCGGGCGTAGTCGATCGCCTCGATGACGCCGGTCGCATAGACGGCCTCGATCGCGGGGCCCCGCGTGGGATGGGTCACCGCTACGGTCGGCGCGCCCCAAAAAGCCACGCGCCCCACGCCGACCGCCGCCGCCGAAGCCGCAAGGATCGCCGCGACTGCCAAAATTCGCCGGCCCAAGCTTCGCCGGCGGCGCAGCGCCGTCGGCTTCAGGGGCACAGGCAACGCACCGCCGGAGGTTTCAACCAGATTGGCGCTCAGCGGCGCGGCTGCGCGCGGCTCAGCTTCCATCTCCCGCTCCTGCAGAATTGGAAACACTCTACAGTTCGGGTCAAGACGACTGCTTGATTTGCCTCAATAGAAATTCCGAGGCCGCCATGCGCTTACCGCCGTCGTTCCGGCGCAAGGCCGTCGGAGACCCGCCGCTTTTGGGGCTTTATCGCACTCAAGCACTGAAGCGTTCATTGCAAGAACCGGCGGTGGTGTCTGAGTTTGAATTTCCGGCTTCGACCCCTTGCGGACGTAGCGTGTGTGGCGCACACAGCACAAAAATCAAGGAATCCAACTGCTCGCTGCGATCCAGGGCGGTTACAATCAGCATCGGAAAGGTGAACAACTCCGGTCGTAAAAAGGTGTGAACCGCTCGTGCCTATCGCCTCGTAAGTTGAACTCCCGATAGAGACTACCAACATGTGCCCGTAGGAGGAAAGTTTGCCGATATGATCATCCTACGCACATGGCGAAGCCCGCTGATGCACGTCCCAGACGTTGCGTTCGAGAACCTTTGTGCGGCTTTAGCTCCACCATTGCGCGCCCTCATCCGTCCGGCGGTGCAAGCTCAAGCAGAGATTTTGGGCGTAGCCCTGATCTTATCAGAAAACCAACTCAAATGAGCCTCTTGCAAAAAGAGTGATGAAGCCGGTCTAGTAAGGCGATAATATTTATAGATATTGGGATCGGTTGCAAGTGCTGCATAGAAATATATTCAGATTGCGATTCAGGTACCGCGTCGTTATCATAGAAAACGATTCGCTTCAGCCTTAGCTGTAGACATGACTGACGACCCTCTCGACGCGATAAAGGCGCGCTGGAGCCACATCCAGGGCTATTTGCAGGGCCATTTGTTCCCTTGGATGCGTGAGGACAACGATCCGGTCACCGAAGCGCTGGGTCGTCTCGTCACCACGCTCGACGTGATCGGCCTCGAAGCCTTCGTGCCCGAGCCGCCCAGGGGGCCGGGCCGGCCGCCCGAAGACCGTCGCGCCCTCGCCCGAGCTTTCGTGGCCAAGGCGGTCCTGGGCGTTCCCACCACCAGCGCCCTGATCGAGCGCCTCGCCGTCGACAGGTCGCTGCGTCGCATCCTCGGCTGGGAGCGACGCGCGCAAGTTCCGTCCGAGGCCACGTTTTCTCGGGCGTTCGCCGAATTCGCGCAGGGCGAGCTGCCAGACAAGATCCACGCGGCGCTGATCGAGCGTGCGCTCGGGGGACGCATCATCGGGGCGATCGCGCGCGACGCCACCGAGATCGAAGCGCGCGAGAAGCCGGTTGAGATGAAGGCCAACGACGGCCAAGACAATCCCCCGGCGCCCGATCATCCCCCGCCGCCGCGCAAGCGCGGACGTCCGCGCAAGGACGAACCGCGGCCGAACCCGGAGCCGACGCGTCTCGAGCGGCAGGTCACGCAGAACCTCGGCCAGATGCTCGCCGACCTGCCCACCGCCTGCGACGTCGGCTGCAAGAAAAACAGCAAGGGCTACAAAGAGACCTGGACCGGGTACAAACTCCACATCAACGTGGCCTGCGGCCAAATCCCGGTCTCCTGCGTGCTGACCTCGGCCTCCGTCCATGACAGCCAGGTCGCCATTCCCTTGATGACCATGACCCGCGTCTCTTATCTCTACGATCTCATGGACTCAGCCTACGACGCCGCCGCGATCCACGACCAGAGCCGGGCGCTCGGCCACGCCCCCATCGTCGACCGCAACTTTCGCGCCGACCACGAAGGGAAGGCCGAATGGGGCCGCGAGGTCGAGCGCCTCAAGCTCATCCACATGCCCGACTTCGACGACCGGATCTACGATTTCCGCACCATGGCCGAACGCGTCAACGCCCGGTTGAAAGACGAGTTCGGCGCCAGATTTCTCCGCGTCCGCGGCGCGCTCAAGGTCAAATGCCATCTCATGTTCGGCATCGTCGCGCTCGCCGTCGATCAGATCATCCGCGTCGTCGACTTAAGGACCGCCCCTGCCTGACCAAGCCGCGCCTACCCGGCGCGGCAGGAAAAAATCGCTTCGGTCAGCCTTTCTGCAAGAGGCTCAAATGACTTCAATGTTGGCCGATCCACGTCACCGGACAATCGATTGTGAAGTATTCACTGACGGTTCGAGCCTATTTGTTGTCGAAATTTGGGCCGTCTCGACTCAGATATCGCTACTCGAAGGGACTCGAAGGGCAATTACATTCTACGACGAGCAAACTCAGCTCTTTTTCAGTGATGTGGAGAACGAGAAGAAAGATGAACCTAAACTCGCGTTAAGGCTCTCATTCTACTACATCGGTATGAAGCTTGATCAACCCCAACTGCGCCAAGCTCAAGAGGCGATAAACACTGCCTTTAACGTATCACTCACTGCGGCCCCTTTTGTATCCCATAGGTTCAATGAACTACGAGACGAAGGGCGCGCACCACCGACGCCACCTAGTCTAAAGGAGAGCGAGACAGTTCGCGCCTTGAGCGACCGCTCTACCCGCTCTCTTGCAGCAATTAATTCTTCCGGAGGGTTGCTGGTAAGCGACCTTGCAAAACAACTTCCTCCTGAGGCTAGAAATCAGACGGATGTAATACGGCGGACCCTGGAATCGACAGGACTTATCGATGCAGAGCTAGTGATCATATGCAAGAAATCTCAAGCGCAGATAGCTCGTGTCCCAACACGAGAGGCTCTTCAACAGATGTCTGAACAGGGTCTAAGGTGCGCATGCGGTAGGCCAGTCTCTGATGAGATCGTGGAAGAAGCGGTTGCTACGACTGATCTCGGGCGTGGCCTACTAGACCGGGAATCGATGGCTTACATTGCGTCTATTAGAGGAACTTCAGCGAATTGGTGTACCTCTGGATGATACTCTAATTGAGCAGCAGGTTGGCGGCGATGAGGTTGATTGTCTTGCGGTTGTCAGCGGGGAGCTTGTGTTTTTCGAACTAAAAGATAAAGACTTTAACCTCGGTAACGCCTATTCGTTTGGCGCAAAAATGGGCATTCTTCGGCCGGATCACGCGGTTATATTATCGACCCAAAGAATTGGGGCGGATGCACGAGAACACTTCGAACGAGCGGGGTTAGCGCGTAACCCACGCAAAAGAGCGTAATTTCGAATTTCCAGCGGAGAAATCCGCAGAACTTCATTATATCGAATGGTTAGAGCAATTACCAGCCGATCTTCAAAAAATTGCGAGTAGGATTTACAGAGAAGATGCAGCGAAGATTTTTCTAGAGTGCTCCCATTTGCCACGGTAAACGCAGGGCCGCTGCTGTCGGCTTTAGAAAAGAGAAACCTAGCAGCCTGTCGGACTGAGGTTTTCGTTGGAGAGGCGGGAGCCGATTTTTAGACGCGCCGGGACGGCGGAATGGCGTTTCGCGAATTCGAACTTCGACCTCGAATGCGCTTTTGACGCCGTCAGCGCCGCGTTTTGGCGGCGCGACAAGGCTCTTCCTGCCTGTTCAGGCGGTCTTCAGAGTAAATAGTCTCCTTATGTTCCATGACATCGTCACGATATTCCACTCGCCGCGCACGTTGTCGAGGCCGCGCAGGGAAAACTGTCGGAACCCCATTACCGATTTGATGATCCCGAACACCGGCTCCGGCGTCTGTTTGCGAAGCGCATAGAGCCTTCGCCCCTCTGGCGTCTTCAGCCGCCGGGCGTTGGCCTCTACCGCCGTCGGCGTTTTCGGCGCCGGGTTTTCCGGCGCCGGTTCCTTGCGGTTCGGGCTTGGCTTCCAAACGTTCGGACAGCGGCGGATGATGCGGCTGGCGTCCCATCGCGATGATCGGCTCGATCCCCGCCTTCTCGCAGGCCTCGACGTTGCCGGCGCTGTAATAGCCCGTGTCCGCCAGCAGCGTCGCGCAAGGGCCGACGTTCTTTTGCATCGCGCCGAGCTCGGCGAGCATCGGCTCGACTTGTTGTTTGTCGTTCGGCGCCTGCGTCACGTCCACCGCCACGACCAAATTGCTGCCCACCGCCACCGCCGCTTGGGCATTGTAACATTGCTCGAAGCCGCCGCCCGCGGTCGGCATGATGCGCAACTTCTCGTCGGTCAGATTGATCTGATCCTTTGGCTGGGGGCCTTCGCTCGGCGGCTGCGGCGGCTTGCCGCCAGGTTTCTTGCCCGTCTCGGCGATCTTGGCTTCGCGGGCGGCGAGCTTGGCTTCGTATTCCGCCTTTTCCCGCTCGTAACGCTCCTTGGCCCGCGCCTCGATCTTGGCTCGCGCCTCGGCCAGTTTCTTCAGGCGGCCTTCGCGCAACGCCAGCTCTTCCGGGATCGACAGGCCGTCGGGAAGGTCGGCCGCGTCCGCCGCCTCCGCCTTGGCGAGAAGCTCGGCGACTTCCTGTTTCAGCTGCGCTTCCAGCTTGCCTGCGTATTCGTGGGACAGCGCGCTGTGGCGGCTCGCGTTGGCGTGGATCTTGGCGCCGTCGAGCGCCACGGTCCCCATCTGTAAAACGCCCATCTCCTTGGCCAGCATCAGCACCCGCACGAACAGCGCCTCGATCTCCTTCAGGAAGCGTTTGCGGAACGTCGCGATCGTGTCGTGGTCGGGATGATCGTTGCCGGCGATGAACCGAAAGGCCGCGGAATCGTAGGTCGCCCGCTCCAGCTTACGGCTCGAAAACACGCCCGTCGCATAACCATAGATCAGAAGCGCCAGCAGCATCGAAGGGTGATAAGAGGCCGAACCCGAACCGCGATACCCGCCGGTCATCGACCGCAAATCGGAGGCTTTCCACCACCTCGACCACGAACCTCGCCAAATGGCGCTCGGGCAGCCAATCCTCCACCGACGGCGGCAGCAAGAACCTCGTTCAAGCGATCGACGATCCAGAAATTGCTCATCGCCGATAAGCCCGAAGCCCCAGAACGAATCAATGCCTTACTGGTAGCATGATCCGAGGCCGATACGAAGCGCAAAGCGCTTAGTTCGAGCTAAGTCCGACAGGCTGCTAGGGAGACCGCCGATGCTCGTGCTTCGGGCAGGAGAAACCAAACGGCGGGATGATATTATTGCTGCTGCAACTGATGCGGCGAACATGTGAAACCACGTCCTGTCCGTTCACATGAAAAACAAGCCGCTTCCAAATAGAACGCTACGGCGCGCGCTAGAGGTACGGTTACAGAAATTAGTGTTCTCCGACCGTTCGGGCCAACAGCCGCTTCCGGCCCATGGCTGAAATTCAAATCGAGGCACCGCCGAGGCGGGTTTCAATTTCAAAATAAGATTGTGGACGTTGATGCGGATCAACTCGTGACATGCAAGCGCGTGGTCTTATTCAAGCTGACCGTCGGTTGAGCATCGCGATGGACGCGCCGGCAAAATATTCAGGCTTCGCTCAGACCCGTAACGCCGGGATCGACGCCCTTCGCGCAACTCTCATTCTGCTCGTCGTCTTCCACTACGCCGCGATCACGTATGGGGCGAGCGGCTCCTGGTTCTACACGGAGATCAAGCCGAGCGGCGCGCCCTCCTCGCTCCTTCTGACGATCTTCTGCGCCTACAACCAGGCCTTCTTCATGGGGCTGTTCTTTCTTATCGCGGGTTTCCTGACGCCGGGAGCGATCGCGCGGCGTGGCGCGGCAGGGTTCCTGCGCGAACGGCTCATGCGCCTCGGGCTTCCTCTCCTCGTCTTCATCCTTGTCCTCGGCCCGTTGACCGTGGCGCTGGCTGAGATCGCGAACGGACATCCATTCCTGGCGACGCTTCTTTGGCTCGCTCGGCATGGCGTGATCATTCCGGGGCCGATGTGGTTCGTCGAGGCGCTACTGATCTTCTCCGCAGCCTATGTCGCGTTGCGCGCCGCGGTCGGCCCGCAGCGGCTCGAGAAAGCGCGGCCGTTTCCGTCGAACCGCGTCCTCGCCTGGGCCGCCCTTGGCACGGGCGCGGCCGCGTTCGTTTTGCGCTTGCGCTGGCCGGTCGGCGAGGCGGTGCTGGCGCTCCAGTTCGGCTATTTCGCGAGCTACGTGGTCCTGTTCCTCGCCGGCTGTCTCGGCGCCAAGGGTCGCTGGCTCGAAAACGTTCCGGTCCGGCAACTCGTGACGTGGCGACAGGTTTCCCTCGGCGCCGCGATCGGGTTTCCGGCCCTCATGATTTCTGCGGGCGGCAAGCGCGGGTCATCAGGTCTCGGCCGCCGGCGGCTTGAGCGTCCCCGCTGCGCTCTACGCCTTGTGGGAGCCCCTGTTCGCGTGGGGCGTCATTCTCAGTCTGCTGGTCCTCTATCAGCGCCGCTTCGTCGTCCTGGGTCCGCTCTGGCGCAATCTCTCGCGGCGGGCCTATCTCATCTACATCATCCACCCGCCGGTCCTCGTCGGCGTCTCGCTCGTCATGCGTGGACTTGCCGCCCCCGCGCTGGTCAAGTTTTTCCTCGCCGGCTCAACCGCTTGCGCCCTGTGTTTCCTCGCGGCCGGAGCGCTGCTCTCGATCCCCGCCGTCCGCCGCGTCGTCTGACACCCGCCGTTGTCAAACAGCGAAACAGAGCGCGCTTTGCCGGTAGGAACGCCTGCGACAGCACGCCCCCCCCCACGGCCGAGGCGACCCTGAGGCCGCGGTCAACGGCCACAACCACAACTCGGCAAATAGCCCAAGGCCCTCACTGATCGAGAAGCACCATCAGCGCGTCGACCAGCGCCTTCGGATCGTACTCCGCCTGATAAACGGGTGGCGGCGGGGGGCCGCGCTTGAGCAGGGTGTGGATCGCCTCCCAGGCGGTGCGGGCGGAGTATTCGACGGTGAAGGCGATGTCCTGTGGAACCTCAACATACTGGCCGATCAGTCCAAGGTCGGTCGCTCCGTCCGGGACCACGCTCGGCCTGTCGCCCTGTCTGCGCGGCAGCCAGATGTTGTTCACGAAGGGCATGTGGCAGGGAATGCAGATCGACGACGCCATGATCGCGTCCAATTGCCCGTCGAACCTGAAGTGTCGGACGACCTCCTCCAAGATCTCGGCGCCCGTGCAGTCGGTCATGCGTTTCGGGATGAAATCGCCGTAGCTGTCCGGATAAAGGCCATAGCCCCACCAGACATTCGCGCCCTCCGGCTGGCCGATGACTTCGGGGTTGTGAAAGATCGTCACCGATAGCAACCAGCCCGAGTTCCTCCAGCGTCACGAGCCCGCCCGTTCCGGGCTTGCTACCCGTCAGCTTGGTCAACTGGTCGATGAATTCGGTCCCCGTCGTGGTGACCGGCGAAGGTCACCCAGCGCGAGTTCGCGCCGCCTTCGCCGGATCGAAGTACACGTTGGGATTGCCGAAATTCGTGCGCGCCTCAGCCAGGCGCCTCCAAAGCGCGACGGACCGGCCGCCGCTTTTGCGGCTTGGGCGCTTCCGTCATCGACCCAGCCGAAAGGTCCGCGGCCTGCGATCCGGTGGTCACCAGCACGATATCCTCCGGCTCGACCGCGATCGAGGTCGCGAGGCCTTCGCATACAATGTCGAGCCGGTCGACGGTGATGCGGCGCCTGGATATTTGCCGGCGCGATCGCAGCCGTTCCTGCTTGCGGTCGAGGACCTGCACTGGGCCGACCCGACCACGCTCGACCTGATGAAGATGCTGGTGGAACGTGGCGCGACCGCGCGAATCTTCATCCTCGCGACCACCCGGCCCGAATTCGCGCCCCCTGGACCACCCGGCCGCATCACGGCGTCGTCTCGCTCGCGCCGCTCGGCCGCGCCGAGAACCGCGTCATGGCTGTCGCGATCGCCGAGCAGCACGCGCTTTCGAACGAGGTGCTGGACGGGGTCGCCGACCGGACCGGCGGCGTGCCGCTGTTCGTCGAGGAGGTGACCCGGCTCCTGCTCGAGCGCGGCGAACAGGGCGGCGCGCACACCATCCCGCCGACCTTGCAGCTGTCGCTTACAGCGCGCCTCGATCGTCTCGGCTCGGCGCGCGAAGTGGCACAGGTCGGCGCAGTGCTCGGACGCGAATTCGCCTACCCGCTTTTGCGCGACGTTTCCGAAATGGATGAGCCGTCGCTGCAAGCGGCGCTGCAGCGGCTCGCCGCCGCCGACATTCTGTTGATCGAGGGAGCGCTGCCTCGGGCGACCTATCGCTTCAAGCACGCGCTCATCCAGGATGCGGCTTACGAGAGCCTTTTGAAGAGCCGCCGCCAGGCTCTGCACCGCCGCGCGGCAAAGGCGCTCGTCGCCGCGCCCGACGCACAGCCTGAAATCGTCGCTTATCATTACACTCAAGGGGGCGAGACTGGTCTCGCAATCGAATGGTGGGCAAGGCCGGAGATGCAGCGCTGCGCCGTTCCGCCTTCCAGGAAGCAATCGCCCAACTCGGCCAGGCGATCGAGATGGCGGACAGGGAGGAAAAGGCTGCGGCGACGATACCGCCGGCAAAGCGACTGAAGCTGCAGACCGACTTTGGGCAGGCCGTCATGTGGTCGAAAGGGTTTGCGGCCCAAGAGACTGCAGCCGCGCTTTCGCGCGCCGGAGAGTTGGCGGCGCAATCGACGGAGATCGCCGAGAGCGCCATCGTCTACCACGCGGAGTTTTTCCACAGATTCATCCGTGGCGACATAGCCTCGGCTCATGAGATCGCTGAAACTTTCCGCCGGGCGGCTCAATTCGGCGGCCGTTCGATAGAGATCGCGCCGCACTCCGTTGCCTCGCCTTGTCGTTCATCGCACAGGGCCGCTTGAGGCTGGCGAGCGACCATATCAGGCGGGCGTTGTCCGATGATTTGTGCGAGGAAACCGTTGAAGCGCGTCGGACCTTCGGCTTCGACCATAGAACCGCGGCGACTTCGTACGCGGCTCTGACATCGTGGCTGCTCGGCGATTTGGAAGAGGCCCGACAGCTGATCGAGCGCGCCGTGCGCGGTGGACGGGATTTCTACCTACGCCGTTACGATGGTCATCGCATACGCATACTGGTCTTTGATTGAGGCTATACGCGGAGACGCGCAAGCGGTGCTCGGCGCCAGCCAGACATTGATCCGGGTCGCCGATCAGCAACAGATGCCGCATTATATCTCGGCCGCGAAGATGTTTTCCTATTGGGCGCAGGGCGCTCTCATTGATGGAGAGGCCGGCCTAACCGGTCTCCAGAGGACTTTCGCCGACTACCTCGAAGCAGGCAACAGGTTCTGTGCGCGTTTGCGCTCGCTTTAAGGCATGAACGGCCGGGTGGAGGATGCATTGGCTTCCGCCGACGCCGGACTTTCGCTGGCGAAAGAGACGCGCGAGCATTGGTCGGATTCGCTTCTCTACCGGACAAAAGGTCGTATCCTGCTCCAATGTGCGCGAGGAGAGGCAACGCTGGCCGAGGACGCGTTTCGCCGCGCGATCGAGATCGCTCGGCGGCAAGGAAATTTTGATCACGCACGGTCACTCCTTCGCGAGAGTGGCGGCCCGCTTTCGCCCGCGACAACCCGCTCAATCCCTGGTGGCGATGATAGCAATCGGGGGCGGCAATCCGATCCAACATGCCAAAGTCGCCTATGGACCATGGCTTGGACATCCCCGCTGACCTTGACCAAAAACGATGGCGCCCGATCGGAATGGGTGTAGGCTGGGGCCCCCAGCGCCCGCGCGGCCGGGCGAGCACGACGATTTGGGGAGGGTGACATGCAGCACAGCCGACAGTTTCTCGCTCGAATGTTATCGCAACATGGCGACGATCCGGCGTTTCGAGGATCGCGTCCATGACGAATTCGCCGCCGGCAGAGATTTCCGGCTTCGTCCATCTCTATGCGGGCGAGGAAGCCTCCGCCGTCGGCGTGTGCTCCAGCTCGGCGCGGTCGACGTGATCGCCTCGACCCATCGCGGCCATGGCCATTGTATCGCCAAGGGCTGCGACGTGACGGCGATGATGAGGGCGATCTATGGCCGGCGCGACGGCCTCTGCGGCGGCAAAGGCGGTTCGATGCACATCGCCGATCTCGCCAAGGGCATGCTGGGCGCGAACGGCATCGTCGGCGGCGGGCCGCCGCACATCTGCGGCGCGGCGCTGACCGCGAAAACCCTCAAGACGGGCGGCGTCGCGGTGGCGTTCGTAGGCGACGGCGGCTCCAACCAGGGCACGACGCTCGAATCCTAGAATTCGCCAAGGTCTGGGGCTTGCCCGTGATCTTCGTCGTCAAGGACAACGGCTACGCCGAATCGACGGCGAGCGAATGGTCGGTCGCCGGCAGCCAGGTCGGCCGCGCCGCCGGCTTCGGCATGCCGGGCTACGAGGTCGACGGATTTGACTTCTTCGCCGTCTACGACGTCGCGCGCGAGGCGATCGAGCGGGCGCGCAACGGCGGCGGCCCGTTGCTGATTTCATGCTAGTCGCCAGCGTCAACGAATTGGTGGTGATTTTCTGAATCTCCGTCGCCGCGAGAGCAGCGACGGAGGTGATTCGTGTCCAAGAAGGAGATTGCGGTCAAGAAGTATGTGGTGGAGCTGAGCGCCGAGGAGCGCGAGCGGCTCGAAGCTCTGATTTACACCGGCAAGAGTTCGGCGCGAGTGCTGACGAGGGCGCGCATCCTGCTCAAGGCCGACGTTTCAGAGGCGGGCGAAGGCTGGAGCGACAGCGCAATCTCGGCAGCGCTGGACACCAGCGTCAACAATGTCGCTCGCACGCGTCAGCAGCTGGTCGAGGAGGGGTTCGAGGCGACGCTGAGCCGCAAGCACAATCCCAACTCGGCCCGGCCGCGGATCTTTGATGGGGCGGCCGAGGCGAAACTGATCGCCCTGGTTTGCTCGCCCGCTCCGGAAGGCTTCGCTCGCTGGAGCCTGCGTCTCCTCGAAGAGAAAGTCGTCGAATTGAACATCGTCGAGAAGGCCAGCGACAATACGATCGGACGGACGTTAAAAAAAACGCTCTTAAACCGCACCGCAGACGGCAATGGGTGATCCGCCGAAGCCAATGCCGGCTTCGTCGCCGCCATGGAAGACGTGCTGGAAACCTACCAGAGGCCGCGAGATCCCGATCGTCCGCTCGTGTGTTTGGACGAGACCTCCAAGCAATTGATCGCCGAGACGCGCGCTCCGATCCCGCCCAAGCCCGGAAGGCCCGCTCGTCACGACTACGAATACTTGCGCAACGGCGTCGCCAATCTCTTCATGATGTTTGCGCCGCTGGAGGGCTGGCGCCGCGTGGAGGTGACCGACCACCACGCCGCCGTCGATTACGCGAAAGTCCTCAAAGATTTATCCGACGTGCATTTCCCCGCCGCCGAAAAAATCGTTTTGGTCCAGGACAATCTGAGCACGCATACGCCGGCCTCGCTCTACGCCGCCTTCCCCGCTCCCGAGGCGCGTCGCCTCGTCAACCGGTTCGAATGGCATTACACGCCAAAGCATGGAAGCTGGCTCGATATGGCCGAGTCCGAACTCGCCGTTCTGACCACCCAGTGCCTGAGCCGCCGCATCCCCGACAAGCCGACGCTTGAGAAAGAGGTCGCGGCCTGGCAGAGCCATCGAAACAAACACCACGCCAAAGCCGACTGGCAATTCACGACCGAAAACGCCCGTGTCAAACTGAAAAGGCTGTACCCCCAGTTCGAATGACTCGGGCGACTAGGCTCTACCGCTACTATGGGCATTTTGAGGGCGACGCCATGACCTATCGCGCCCCCGGCGAAGCCCACAAAATGCGCGAGGAGAGGGACGCGCTGAAGTCGTTCCGCAGGCGCGTCGTCGCCGCCGGGCTCATCGAGGACAAGGATCTCGAGGCCGTCGACCATGAGGTCGCGAGGCGCATCGACGAGGCGGTCGCCGCGGCGGAGGCCGCCGGGCCGCCAAAGGAGACGGATCTTAAGACCGACGTTTACGTCAACTATTGAGGGAAATCGTCATGTCGAAGAAGTCTTACCGGGAGGCCATCCGGGAGGCGATCGCGAGCGAGATGCGCCGCGATCCGCGGGTAATCGTGATGGGCGAGGACAACGCCGGCGGCGCGGGGCGCCCGGCGAAAAGGACGCCTGGGGCGGCGTGCTCGGCGTGACGAAGGGCTTGCAGCCCGAGTTCGGCCACGATCGCGTGCTCGATACGCCGATCAGCGAAAGCGCCTTCATCGGCGCGGCGGCCGGGGCGGCGGCGACGGGCCTGCGCCGGTCTTGGAGCTCATGTTCGTCGATTTCATGGGCGTCTGCTTCGATCAGATCTTCAACCAGGCGGCGAAGTTCCGCTACATGTTCGGCGGCAAGGCGGTGACGCCGCTCGTCATCCGCACGATGTATGGCGCGGGCTTCCGCGCCGCCTCGCAGCACAGCCAGTGTCTCTACCCCTTGTTCACCCACATTCCGGGCCTCAAGGTCGTGCTGCCGTCCTCGCCTTACGAGGCCAAGGGGCTGATGATCCAGTCCATCCGGGACGACGACCCGGTGATCTTCTTCGAGCACAAGCTCATGTACGACGAGTCCGCGACGTGCCGGACGAGAGCTACACAATCCCCTTCGGCGAGGCGAACGTCACCCGCGAGGGCAAGGATGCGACCATCGTCGCCTTCGGCCGCATGGTCAATTTCGCCAACTCCGTCGCCGACGACCTCAAGCGGGAGGGCGTGAGCGTGACCGTCATCGATCCGCGCACCACGTCGCCGCTCGACACGGAGACGATTTTCGAGAGCGTCGCCGAAACCGGACGTCTTGTCGTGGTCGACGAAGCCCATCCGCGCTGTTCGATGGCGGCGGACATTTCGCGGCTCGTCGCCGAGGAGGCCTTCAGCCATCTCAAGGCGCCGATCAAGACCGTCACCGCGCCGCACACCCCCGTGCCCTTCTCGCCGGCGCTGGAGGATGCCTACATCCCGAGCGCGCCCAAGATCCGCGACGCCGTGCTCGCGGTGACGAAAAGGAAAGCCGCATGAGCGACATCCAGCCGATCGTCATGCCCAAGTGGGGGCTCGCCATGGAGGAGGGCGCCCTCACCTCGTGGCTCGTCGCGGAGGGAGCGCAGGTCGGGAAGGGACAGGAGATCGCGGAGATCGAGACGTCGAAGATCGCCAACGTTTTCGAGAGCCCCGCCTCGGGAACGGTCCGCCGCCTCGTCGCCAAGGAGGGCGACGTGCTGCCGGTCGGCTCGCTGCTCGCGGTGATGGCGCCGGCCGAAGTCCCCCGACGCCGACATCGACCGCTTCGTCGCCGGTTTCGTCGTCGTGGTGGTAGCGGAGGGTGATGCGGCCGGAACCGTCGAGCGAAAAATCGAGCGCGATGGCCGGACGCTCGTCTTCAAGGCGGCCGGCCTCCAAGGCGGGGCCGCGCCCGTCGTGCTGATCCACGGCTTCGGCGGCGATTTCGACAATTGGCTCTTCAACATCGACGAGCTCGCGAAGAGCCGCCCGGTCTACGCGCTCGACCTGCCCGGCCACGGCAAGTCGACGAAGACCCTGGCCAGCGGCGACCTCGACGAGCTCGCGGAGGCCGTCGCCGCCCTCATCGACGAGATCGGCGCGGCGAAAGTGCATCTCGTCGGGCATTCGCTCGGCGCGGCGGTCGCCTTCCAGACCCTCAAGGACCGTGCGGATCGCGTCGCCTCTCTCGTTGGCGTCGCGCCCTCCGGTCTCGACGACAAGGTCAACGCCGATTTCATCGAAGGCTTCATCGCGGCGGAGAAGCGCAAGGACGTCAAGGCGGCGCTCCAGCTCCTCATTGCCGAGTCCGGAGCTCGTCTCGGCGCAGATGATCGAGGGCGTGCAGAGGTTCAAGCGGCTCGAGGGCGCCAAGGAGGCGCTGCGCGCGATCGCGGACAAGAACCTGCCGTCGGGCCGGCAGGCGGCGAGTTTCCGCGACCTCGTGGACGAGGTTCCCATTCCGCTCCTCATCGTCTGGGGCGAACGCGACGCGGTCCTCGATCCCGCCGCCGCCAAGGGGCTGCCCGCCTCGGTCGAGGTCGTGCTGATCGAGAACGTCGGGCACATGCCGCATCTCGAAGCGGCGAGCGCCGTCAACGAGCGTCTCACCCGGCATTTCGACGCGGCCGACCGCGGCTGACGCGGCAAGAGGGATCAGTCGGAAGCTTCCGGTTTCGCGCCGCGGCCGATCGCGAATTGACCGACGGGTCCTTCGACGTGGAATTCGACTCCCGTCATCTTGGCGAACAGATCGATATTCGCGATCCCGATCGCGCATCCGCCGAGTCCCATGTCGGTCGCCATCAGGGAGAACGTTTGCACGAGGACGCCGGCATCTTTCAGGACGAGCGCATAGGCGATCGAGCTGTACTTCCATGACATTCGGCCAAAGCGCGCGGCGATGGTGATCAGGATCTGTGGCGCAGCGGGGCGCCCATTGCGGTTTGGGCTCCCGCCAACAGCGCTTCCAGCTCATGTCCGGGGACGCCGATCGGCGCCAGCGCGTAAGCGCCTGCGTCGTAATGATAGAAACCGCGCGCAAGCCCTTCGCATGAGTTCACCGCCAGATAGAGCTCGAGCTCATAAGCCGCGCCCGCCGACGGATAGGGCCTGACGGTGTGACCGCCTTCATCGAGGTCGAGCTTCGTGTCCGATGTCGACAGGACGCGCGCGGTCCCGTCAAGGAACTGCGCAAGCTCGGCGAGCGTGATCGGTCGACGGTCGTCGAAGCTGCGCGTTGAGTGGCGTTCGCGCAGGAGCTTTGCGACCGGCGAGAGGGCCTCGGGGCCTGCCGAGACTTTCCGCAGATCGATTGTCTTTCCAGGCCAGCTGGGGCGGACGGCCGGCAGCGGAGCAACGGTCCCGATCCACGGATAGGTTCCGCCCAGCGGATTGGCATGCCGGCCTTCGGTAGCTGCGCGCGTGGAAGAGAAGATCGTGAAAGTCCCAGAGAACGAGGCTGTGGTCACCCTCGGCCGGTCGAAGCCCAATTTCGCCGACACAGACCTTGAAAAGGATCTGGCAATGAAGAAGCAAAACAGAAAGCTCAAGACCCGGGAAACCCTCCTTCCGGCGCAGGTGTTTGATCTGCTGCGGGCAGGAAAGCATGGCGATGGCGGCCGCAATCCTCGGATCGCAAATCTTTGAACAGCGCGCCGGCGCACGGCAACTCCAGGACCATGTCGGCGCCGCGCCGCCGCATGTAGGCGAACCGCAACAGGACGAAAGCGTCGGTCTTGCCCAAGTTCGGGCACTTTCGGCCAATAATCGGGAACCTGCGGCTCTATGACGACCTGGTCCTCGCCTTTGCGCGAGCGTCCGAAGCGGTACTCCAGGAGACCGCACCAGGCCACTGGCCGGACCAGGAGACCGATCTCTTTGTCGATGTTTCGGCTCTCGGACGCAAACGAGCCGAGCGACAGACCACTGCGAAGCTCTTGCGCGCGATCCGCCGCGCGGGCGCTGAACGTTCCTAGGCCGACCAAATAGCCGCCGAAGCCGGCGACGATTTCTCCGTTGGCCTGCGCCTCGAGCTCGACGTGACCGCGGAGGCGGGCGGACACGGTCTTCGGCGCGGCCAATCGCACTCGCTCGCGTCCGCTACTGCTTTCACACATCTCAAATCCCCCGCGGACCCCTGTCCCCAGCTTGCTGGGGAAGGTGGCGCGAAGCGCCGGATGGGGTGTGGGCCGCCGCTTCGGCCCAGGCAGGATTGCGCGACCGACACCATGAACCTTTGTTAGGACACAGTCCCTGCTTTCCGCACCCCATCCGGCCCCATAGCCCGTCGAAAGAGGGCTCTCTCGACGCCCTATGTGGCCACCTTGTGTCCGCAAGGTGTGAGAGAGTTGGCGAACGGGCAGTTGTTCGATGCAACCGCCCGTCGCTGGATCTGAGCCCGTGGCCACCACAGGAGAACCCTGCGGGGAAGCGAGGGACAGGTCTGGCGTCTTCCTGAAACCCGAACAGTTGCATGGGCGTGAGAGCCCGCACGAGCAAGGAAGGGACTGGGAGTATGCCACAACAGACGCGCATTGTCGGCCTCGACGTCGCCAAGAGCAAAGTCGACGCCTGCATTCGTTCCGCCGGATCTGCGCTTTGCGGCTCAAAGCACGCCTGAAGGCGAGGCCGAGTTGATTTTGTGGGTGCAAGACAAACCGGATCGGCCGGGCGGTGATGGAGGCGAGCGGCGCTTACGAGCGACGCTGGGCCGAAGTCCTGCGCACGGCCGGGGTCGAGGTCGTCATTTTGGACCCGAAACGTGGTTGCCATTTCGCCAAGGCGGCCGGGTGGCTGGCCAAGAACGACCCGATCGACGCCGAGACGATCGCCTGGTTTGGCGGGTTATTGTTGGCGCCGGCGCGCCTCAAGTGGACGCCGGCGCGCCGAAGAGGTCGCCCGCGTGGTCCAGGCCCGCACGGCCTTGAAAGACCTGGAAGAGCGGATCAAGCAACAAGGCGAGCATCTAGCCGCCGCCCATCGTCCTCAAAGCCCCGGCCCCGAGTTCGACAAGTCGATGCGGGCCGAGCGCGCGCGCCGACGCCGCGCTCGGCGCCAAAATCAAGGCGAGCCCGACATGGGCCTGCCGGGCCGAGCTCGTCGTCAGCGTGCCTTGCCTTCTGCCGAATAATCCTGTCGACGGTGTGATCGCCTGGGTGCCCGATCTGGACACATCAGCAACGTAGGCCGCCGCCGCGCTCATCGGCGCCGCGCCCTACGACGACGATAGCGGCGGGCGCAAAGGCCTTCGCAGCATCAAGGGCGGACGGCGCAAGCTGCGCAACCTCCTCTATATGCCGGTCATGGGCGCCGCCACCCAGCACAACCCGGTGCTCAAAGCCACCTATCAGCGCCTCATCGCCAAGGGCAAGCCTGCCAAAGTCGCCATCATCGCCTGCATGCGCAAGCTGATCGTCATCCTCAACACCATGCTGGCGCGTGATCAGACCTGGAACCCGCCGGCGCGCGCCAATCCATGAGCCAAGCCTCGAGCGGCCGACGGTCGGCGCATCGCGCCGAACCCTTGTAGGGCCCAAAAGACCGGTGAGCGGACGGGGTCAAGGCCGAAGCCGCCGGAGGCGGGGGCGCAAAAGCGCCTGCCTTGAGCCCGGCCGAGCACCGGGCTACGCAAACCTTCACAGTTGCTTTTTTTTTTTTAAAAAAAAAAAAAAAAAAAAAAAAACTTTAGAACCTTTCATCGTCGCGCTCCTGCTTTCCACACCCCATCCGTCGGGCTTTGCCCAACACCTTCCCCTCCCCAGGCTTGGACCCGGGGATCGCGGAGAAGGGGGAAACTCAGGTATGCGGGTGAACCGGGTTGAGCTCATCTTCCTTCAGCGGCCGGTCGCGCAATCCGAGCTTCACCGGCACATCGTAAAGCCGGCCGGGCGCGAAGCGGCGATAGAAATGCCGCAATCCCGGAAGGATCACTCGGACGACCGGCGTCTCGATGTCGGGACGCGTCTGATCGAGCACGAGGAAATCGAGGCCCGCCTGCTTCGCGAGCGAGACGCAGGCCGCCACCTGCTCGCGCGTGTCGAGATGACCGAACTTCGAGCCTAGCTCCGGTTGGACCTTCGCATTTCCGCTCGGCGTCAAAAAGGGATGCTCCTCGAGGCGCAACGGAGCGACGCCGTCAAGGCTCGATTTCTCTCCCATGCCGCCGCCCATCAGACCTAGGGAGAGAAATTCATTGAGCTCGTCAGCGCCCGCAAAAGGGCGATCCTCGCATCGAAATGCGCCCCGGAGCCGAATTCGATATTTTCCCGCCCGTTCTGCATCCAGTGGGTGATCGCCACGAAGGTCGGGATGCCGAGATCGCTGGTCACGTCGAGCGCCCAAAGCCGGCGGCCGGTATGGGCCAGCTGCTTTTGCAGATCGCGAACATAGAAATCATCGAACTGGCCGAGGTCCAATTCCGGCCGCTGCAAGCGGTTGTACCACCAGATCGCGTAGGCGTCCCTTTCCACCAGCTCGAGAAATCCCTGGACGATCGCCTCCTCGAGCGTGTTGCCGGCCGCGCAGCCGTTGGAAATCCGCGGCGAAGGCCGCGGCGCCCCGGTAGAAGAAATACAACAGGCTGGTCGGAAGATGTTTGAAGCGCGCGTCGCGCAAAGACCAGACCGGCGACCATTCGATCTTCGCCGATCGATCGAAGAGCGCCGGGATGGCCTCCTGTCCGTGGGGGCCGGGCGTCGGGGCCTGGGCTTGCAGCAATTGCGCGTCGCTGAACTGCAGGACGTGGTTGCTTGGCGGAATCGCTTCTCCCGACGGGAAATCGTCAAATCGCCGCTTCGCCCGGATCTCGTCGCCCTGAAAAATCCCGGAATAGCGCTCGATCGCCTCCATGAGGGCGCTCGCTTCACCCTGTTCGGCCGTGCTGCCCTTGCCGAAGCTGCCGCCGCTCAAGCCCGCCCTGAGCTGATGAACCGTCTCCGCCGGCCCGGAAAAATTGTGCGTGGCGTAGTAGTTGGTGTTGAGGGGCAAATCGGCCTGGATCCGCTCGAGACACAGAGACGACGCCGGTGAGCGGGCTCACGTGTCTGCGGAACCGCGCAACCGTGGTTGACGGCGAAACGCTGCGGTAGCCGCCGCTCGTCATGACGACCTTGCCGCCCGCGCCGAGCTGGATCGGCGCTGGCGCACGGCGGGGATCGCGGAGCTTCTTGCGGCCACAAGCAGGGCATTGCGGCCGGGCCGCCCCATGGTGCTTTACAATGGTCGAGCCCATGAGGTCGAGGCTGATGATGTGATCGCTCAATAGCGTACGAAAATCGGCGGCGATCGCCTTCGCGACCTCGATGGCGGCAAGCTGGATGGCGCTCTGCCCGATGGTCTCATGAGCCAGAGGGGAAACGGCGACGCAGCGGGCCTGCCTGCGGTCGATGAGCGCCTTGACCTCCCGGTTCCTTTTCATCCGCTCGGCGAGGCACGTCCAGCAGGCGCCCTGCCCCGGCCTGAACACCGGCCCCACCAGGGGAAAAATACCAGAGGGTTGGACGAGCGTCCACGGGGCGCGGTCCGACAAACGCTGCCGGTTCCATTCGTCCAATCGCGCTTCGAGATCATCGACCAGCCAGCGTGACCCTGGCATCCGGAAGACGGCTGACGACCCAGACGCCCAACCCGCTCAGCGCAACCGCCCGCTCCATTTTCACATGCACATGGATCAATTCAATGCGCACACGGCATTTCTGGAGATTTTGCTCCCGCGGTCTCAGGCGACAGGCCAAGGCTCGCCCAATAGGCGGCGACGGCGCCGTTCGAAGAGCTGGACGCCGGAAGAATATAGCGGCGGTCGATCAGCCGCTTCAGGCCTTCCTGGATTTTGTCGGAGGGAAAATTCTGCTCGAGGTCACCGATGAGCTCCCCGAAAGCTCCTTCCCCCCTTTCCGATCGCAGAGGCGAGCGCACAATAGAGCTCGCCGTGAAGTAAGAACTTCCGGTCCTCGGAATAGAGGCACACGACGTCAGGCGGTAGCACGTAGACGGTGAAATTCGGCGCGAACTGCGGAACGTCTTTGCTCTTATGCTTTTTTCCGTGTTCGCCTGTCATGAGGTCAGCACACGCGATTTCGCCGCAGCTCCGGACGCCAGCACAAGGCTCGGTCCCCAATCTGCCGCGCCGGCGTATCCGACGCCAGCGCGGGAAAGAAAATCCTTGGCTGGATAGACCCGGGCATGAGGCCTTGCGTCAACGCAATCGCAAGGCGCCCCAGTCTAGCATAAGAGGTTGCACCCCCCCCAGGACAAGCAGCCGCGCCACCCCAGCCCCAGACCACGCCGCACCCGCCGCAGCCGCCGCAGCCTCCCCAGCTGCAGCCGCGCCAGCCGCCGCCGCAGCCGCGCCAGCCACCACAGCCGCGGCAGCCGAAGCCGCAGGCTCTGCCTCCGCAGGCTCGAACGCCGCAGCAGCCTCTGCAGCCGCCGCATCCGTGTCCGCAGCCGCAGCCTGCCCGAAAAGCAGCAAGCTGTAGGCCTGACCGGGGGTTTGCGAGGTCTGTGTCGTAGACAGAGAACGTCGCCAGGCTGACGTCGGAGATTTCCTCCTCGTCGAGAGTGGGAATCTGAAACGGCGCCGCCATCTTCTGCCAGAGTATATCCTCGACCGATCCGGCAGCCGGCGCCAAAGGCGCAAACGGCATACCCGCGGACGATCCGCCTGTCGACGCCGCGAAAGACACCCCGGCGATTCCAGAGCACCGATACAGCCTTGCTTGGACGCTTCCCCTTCGAAGCACGCTTCGCTTGCGGCATAGCAGAGCCCTCCTCCATCTTCCTTGCGACCCAATCCGCAACGAACCTATTGCACTCATAGCGCTTTTCGAGCGCTTTGAACAAGCCTCGCCGCCGCGCCCGCTTTCGTTCTCTGATCAAATCGCAAGCCGGCTGGCCTCCCCCTAAATGCGATCTCTGCGCCGAGGTTCCAGTTCTCCTTTCAGACAGGTCAAACGGCGCGACAAGGAGCGGCGGCGGCCATGTCGGCGCAGTCGAGAAACAGAGGTCTTTGCGTCGCTTGGGAAGAGAATCGATGGATCGTGCCGCCTGACCAGTAGGCGCGCCTGGATTTCGCTTGCTTGCCGATGCCGGACACGGCAGCTTGAAGCGCGAAGAGGCCTTGAGCAACGCCGCTGAGACGGCGCGACGTCGAACAGGCCACAACAACCTGGTCAGGGAGGACACAATGTCGCGATCCGAAATCGGGCCGCCGCGCGCAGCGCTGCGTGGCGCGCTGGCAACGGCTTCCGCCGTTCTCTTGCTCGCAATCGGTCCGCTCGCTCAGGCCGAGGACAAAGGCCCAATCAAGATCGGCGTGATCGCTGAAGCGCGGGCGGTCGCGGGCTCCTCGATCCCGCAGGCCGCGCAGCTCGCCGCCGACGAGATCAACGCCAAGGGAGGCGTCGACGGGCGCAAGATCGAAATCGTTTCCTACTACGACAACCATTCCTCCTCGGCCGAAATCGGTGCGCGCGTTCCAGCGCGCCGTCAACGAGGATCACGTCAACGCGGTGATCGGCAGCTACATCAGCGAGGTGGTTCTGGCGCTCGAGCCGTGGGCGGCGCGTCTCAAGACCGTTTTCATCACGCCGGGCGCGGCTTCCGACGTGATCACCGCCAACATCGCCAAGGACTACGAGCACAACAAATATACTTTCCACGGCTACCTGACCTCGGGCGCGCTGGCCGGGCTTGTCTGCGACGCCGCCAAGGACATGCTGATCGACGGCCTCAAAATGAAAACCGCCGTGATCATGAGCGAGGACGCGGCCTGGACGACGCCGCTCGACGCCGGCTACGAGGCGTGCCTGCCGAAAATCGGGCTCAAGGTGCTGGACCATATCCGCTTCTCGCCGGACACCACGGATTTTAACCCGATCTTCAACGAGATCGAGGGCAAGAAGCCGGACGTGATCATCACCGGCATCTCGCATGTCGGGGTCCAGCCGACCGTGCAGTGGAAGAGCCAGCAGGTGCCGATCCCGATGTTCGGCATCGCCTCACAGGCGACCAACTCCACCTTCTGGAAGGACACCAACGGCGCGATTGAAGGCGTGCTCTACCAGGCGGTCTCGGGTCCAGGCGTGGCCGTCACGCCCAAGTCGCTGCCCTTTGTCGACGAATTCATGAAGAAATTCGGCAATTTGCCGTCCTATTGCGGCTACACCGCCTATGACGACGTCTACATCATCGCCGACGCGATTAAGCGCGCGGGAAGCCTCGACAGCGACAAGCTCGTCGCCGCGATGGAAAAGACGGATTACGTCGGCACGATGGGCGAGGGTCGAGTTCCTGCCGAAGGGCGATCCTCATGTGCACGGCCTGAATACCGACGCCGGCTTCATCACCGGCCTGATGCTGCAATGGCAGAAAGGCAAACAGGTCAACCTCTGGCCGGCGGAGCTCGCCAAGGGCAAACTGGAATTCCCGTCTTTCATCAGGACCGCGTCAGGCGGCAAGTGATCGACGGACGAAGGACAAATCGCGAGCTCGCTCGTGAGAGCGCGCCGGGGCGCGACAGATGCTGTTCTGGCAGATCCTGATCGACAGCTTCGCGATCTCGTCGCTCTATGCTCTCGGCGCCACCGGCTTCACCTTGATCTTCGGCGTTACCGGGGTGCTCAACCTCTCGCATGGAGCAATCATGGTGGCGGCGGCGGTCGCCGCGTGGGCGGCCTCGGGAAATCTGGGGGCCGGCGCCTATTCAGGGGCCGCCTTCGGCGTCGTCGTCGCCTTGGCTCTGTCGCTCGCGACCTACTACCTCATCGTCCGGCGGCTGCAATTGTCGCGCGCGGTGCGCGAGGAGGAGAAGGAAATCTTCATCCTCACCGCGACGCTGCTCTGGGGCGTCATGATCCAGGAGGCGATCGCTTATTTCTATACCAATAACGCGAAGACGGTATTGCCGATCGTCGAAGGCGTGGTGTCGATCCTGGGCGTGCGGACCCCCGAGAATGAGATTTTCACCGCGCTCGTCTGCTGGGCGACGATTGGCGCGCTCTGGATTTTCGTCAACCGCTCCCGCGCGGGCCAGGCGGTGCTGGCCGCCTCGATGAACCCTCGCGGCGTCACCCTGCTCGGGATGGAGCTTGCCCTCGCTATGTCGGCGTCTGGGCGATCTACGGGGCCCTCGCCGGCGTCGCGGGGGTGCTGCTCGGCATGTTCCTCGGCGTCTCCTCCTACAGCGCGGGGCCGCTGACCGCGAGCGCATTCTCGATCGTCGTGTTGGGCGGCCTCGGCAGCGTCACCGGCTCGCTGATCGCAGCCTATGTCGTCGGCTATCTCGAAACCCTCACCGCCTATCTTGTTTCGCCCGCCTACCGTGCGATCCCCGCGCTGCTGCTGCTTGTCGCGGTTATGTACGTGCGGCCGCGCGGACTGATGGGCAGGCGCTGATCATGCTGCGCCGCGCCTCCCTCTCCCGGCCGGTCCTCATCGGCCTGATCGTCGTCCTTGCCGCCTCGACCTTGCCCCTCTACGTCTCCGCCTACGTTCTGGGCCTGCTCACCGTCGCCTATTACTTCGGCGTGTTTTCGATGGCCTGGGACCTGCTGTTCGGCTTCGCCAACGAAGTGAACTTCGGCCCCTCGTTCCTGATCGGGCTCGGCGCCTATACCGCCGGCATTCTCGACAATCTCTATCAGCCGCCGATCGCGCTCAGCGTAGCGGCCGGCGTGCTCGCGGCGATGACGGGCGGGATCGTGCTGGCGTTGCCAGCTCTGAGGGTGCGCGGACCCTCTTTTAGGGCCTCACCACGCTCGTCGCAGTGCTCATTCTGCAGAACTTTGTCGTCGTGGCGGCCGGACTTTACGGGCGGGGAAATCGGTCTCACAGTGCCGGACGTCATTTCGATCGACGCCAAGGTCAATTACTGGATCGCGCTCTTCTTCATGGGCGTCAGCGGCGCCATTCTTTACGGGCTTTCGCGCTCACCGGTCGGTCTCATCTTGCAGGCGAGCGGACAGGACCCGGTTCAGGCGGCGGCGCTGGGGTTCAACGTGACCAAACACAAGCTCGCCGCATTCCTGGTCAGCGCGTTGTTCTCTGGGCTCGCGGGCGCGCTGATGGTTTTCTACCTCGGCGCGGCCTCGGTCGGGACCTTCATCGACGTTACCGTCGGGGTGCAGGTGATCGTCGGCGCGGTTTTAGGCGGACGGCGCACCATTCTTGGCGGCGTGCTGGGGGCGGTGTTTCTGGTCGCCTTCGGCGAGACCCTGCGGCCGCTCGGCGATCTCGCGACCTTCATCGTCTCGGCTGTGGCGCTCACGGTCGTTCTCTTCTTCCCCGGTGGATTGCTCGGCATGGTCAAGGGAGCGCGGGAGGCGACATGAGCGCGGCGACGGCCCGGCTGGAAGTCGAGGGCCTGTCCAAGAGGTTCGGCGGACTGGCGGCGGTCAAGGACGTCCGCTCTTCGATCGCGGCCGGAGAAATTCTCGGCCTGATCGGCCCGAACGGATCGGGCAAGTCGACGGTGATGAAATCGATCCTCGGAGTCGAGCGTCCCGATGCCGGGTCGGTTCGGATTGAGGGTGTCGAGGTCGCGGGCTGGCCGCCGCACCGAGTAGCGCGGCTCGGCGTCGGCATGGTGTTTCAGCATTCGCGTCCGCTCCACCGGCAGACGGTGCTTGAGAACATCGTCTTCGGGCTTTTGCCTGACCGATTGGTTGGGGTGCTTCCCAG
Source organism: uncultured Alphaproteobacteria bacterium (assembly GCA_963819255.1). Taxonomy (GTDB): domain Bacteria; phylum Pseudomonadota; class Alphaproteobacteria; order Rhizobiales; family Beijerinckiaceae; genus Roseiarcus. The sequence continues at coordinate 329,244 of CAWFVS010000038.1, read as the reverse complement.
CGCGGCCGTCGATACGAGAGCCCGTGAGATTGCCAAGCGCGTCGGACTGACCGCCGTACTGGGTCATCGCCCCGCCACGCTGCCGTTCGCCGATCTGCGCAAATAGGAATCGCCAAGGCCATCGCCCGCAATCCGAAGGTCGTGCTGATCGACGAGCCCTTCGCCGGCCTGACGGCGCGCGAGACCGCGTCCTTTGCGACGCTGATCGCCGAAATGCGCAGCGACGGGCGGGCGGTCCTGATCGTCGATCACAACGTGAAAGGGATATCCGCGCTCGTCGACCAAGTCTTCGCCATGCATGCGGGCGAGCGGATCGCCGAGGGCGCGGCCCAGGATGTCATGGAGGACAAGACCGTCCGAAAGGTCTATCTCGGCGGCGCCCTCGAGACTGCGGTGCGCCCGGAGGCCGCCTTTGGCGATGTTGCGACGCCTTTCCTCGATATCAGAAATCTGAGCGTCGTCTATGGAAAGGCGCAGGCGCTGGAGAACGTTTCCCTCCATGTGCGTCAGGGAGAGTTCGTCGCGGTCGTTGGATTGAACGGCGCCGGCAAGACGACGCTATTCAACGCCGTTTCGGGTCTCGTCCCCTATTCCGGGGACATTTGGCGGCAGGGTCAATCGCTGCGCGGAAGGACCGCGGCGAGGATCGCGCGCGAAGGGATCGTCCAGTCGCCCGAGGGGCGCGAACTCTTCGGCGCGATGACCGTGCGCGAAAATCTCGACATGGGCGGGCACGGCCTCAAGGAAGCGGACAGGGCCGAACGCCGGGAATGGCTGTTCGATCTGTTCCCGGTCCTGAGCGAGCGCCCAGACGCCAGACAGCGGCGACGCTATCGGGCGGAGAGCGGCAGGCACTGCTGACGATCGCTCGCGCCTTGATGATGAAGCCCGACTTGCTGATCCTCGACGAGCCTACGCTCGGCCTCGCCCCGCTCATCATGGAGCAGATTTCGAAGGCGCTCGAGCGGCTCCGGAGGACGGCGGAAATTACGGTGCTTCTCGGCGAGCAGAACGTCACCTTCGCCTTGCCCCACGCCGACCGCGTGTTCGTCCTCGAACGCGGCCGGATCGTTTGGGAGGGCGGGCCCGGTCAATTCGCAAGGGAAGCCGGGGCGCAATATCTATAGCCCCATCCGGGCTCTCCGGCGTTTCAAAGCACGCGCCGGTCAAACAGGATGATGTGACTTCGGAGCGCCAGATGCCGATCGAATCAAATGAGTTGAGCCTCCGGAACTTTGAGGTTCCCGGTAGGTCTCTCGCTGCGGGAAAAAGAGGCATGGCGGCGACCTCGCATCCGACGGCGACCCTCGTTGCTGTCGAGGTGCTGCGCGACGGCGGCAACGCCGTCGACGCCGCCGTCGCAGCATGCGCCGTCCAGTGCGTCGTCGAAGCGGGGTCGACGGGAATCGGCGGCGACTGCTTCGCGTTGTTGTCGCGCGGCGGCTCTGTCGACGTTATCGCCTACAACGGTTCGGGACGAACCCCAGCTGCGGCCACGGCAGAATGGTACGAACGGCATGGCGTCGAGAGCATCGAACGCCGTTCCCCGCACGCTGTCACCATCCCCGGCGCTGTTGAAGCTTGGGCGCGGTTGATCAAGGATCATGGCCGCCGGCCGCTCGCTGCGCTGCTAGCGCCCGCGATCGAGCTGGCGCGTGACGGTTACGCAATTTCGCCGCGCGTCTCCCACGACATCGGCAAGCAACGCGATCTTCTCAGACGGGATCGGACGGCAAGCCGCATTTTCTTGAGCGACGGCGAAGCGCCGAGCGTCGGAGCCTTGCAACGGCAGCCCGAGCTCGCCCAGACACTGGAGGCGATCGCCCGCGAGGGTCCCGACGCCTTCTATCGCGGCCCGATTGCTCGAGACATGGTCACCTATCTGCGGGACCTCGGCGGCCTGCACGCCGAGCGCGATTTCGAGTGCGCCAAAGGCGAATACGTAACGCCGATCACGACCGAGTTCCGCGGGCGAAATCTACGAATGTCCGCCGAACGGCCAGGGCGTCATTGCGCTGATGATCCTAAAAATCCTATCGCGCTTCGAGGTCCGGCCCGATCCGCTCGACATCGACAACCTTCACATCGAGATCGAAGCGGCCCGCCTCGCCTACGCGGCGCGTGACGCCTTCCTATCGGACCCAGCGAAGGCGGAGGTTCCGGTCGGCTATCTTCTTTCCGATCGCCTCGCCGACGCGCTGGCGTTGAAGATCGATCTCCCCCACGCGATCGAGCGCTTGCCCACGTTCGCCGTCCCCGAGCACGAGGATACGGTCTACATCGCGGTCGTCGACGAGGAGCGCAACGCCGTAAGCTTTATCAATTCGCTCTTCAAGGGTTACGGCAGCGGACTTATGTCCCGAAGTCGGCGTCCTCTTCCATAACCGCGGCCAGAGTTTCGTTCTCGCTCCCGGTCATCCGAACCGGATAGGGCCCGGCAAGCGCCCGATGCACACGATCATTCCCGGGATGGCGGCCGAGAAGGGGCGGGTATTCATGCCGTTTGGCGTGATGGGTGGCCATTATCAGGCGATGGGACACGCCCACCTGCTCGCTAAGCTGTTCGATCATCGTCTCGATCTGCAGACCGCGATCGACTTGCCGCGGTTGTTCCCCTCGCCGGGAACGAACGTCGTCGAAATGGAGCAGCGTTTGCGCGACTTGCACGGAGCGGCGCTCGAAGCGCGAGGCTTCGTGATCCGTTCGCCCGCCTGGCCGATCGGCGGCGCTCAGGCGATTACCATCGATTGGGAGCGAGGAACGCTACTGGGCGCTTCGGATCCGCGCAAGGACGGTTGCGCGCTCGGCTTCTGATCCGGTTCCAACGCAGGGCGCTTTCGTGAAAAAGGGCGGAAGCGTAATCCCGACGCGCAGCTCTACGCGACGGGTGGTCGCGCCAGTCGGCCGCTCCAGCGCCCTCGCGAGCGTCCGCATTCGCCGCATCTCTGCTTGACCTCGCTATGCGAGGCGCGGCAAGGTCACCTGCGCGGCCGACCCTCGCTCCCGATTGCCGTTTGCGGCGCCACAATCGGACGGAGCTTCGGCCGCATCGTCGATGGACGCGCCGCCGAGGGAGGCTGCGATGGCCGAGAGCGTCTACAAAGTGATCGAACTGGTTGGCACGAGCACGGATTCCTGGGAAAAAGCCGCTGCGGCCGCCGTCGAGCGGGCCGCTCAAAGCCTCAGGGATCTGCGTGTCGCCGAGGTCGTCGAGCAGGACTTGGTGATCGAAAACGGCAAGGTGGAAGCCTTCCGCACCAAGCTCAAGGTTTCGTTCAAGTACGAGGACTCGAACTGACCGCTGGGCCTCGGGTTGCGGCGGACGACGCTCGGAGCCGCGTCGTCCAGGCGCGGCGCCGTTACGACCGTCCGCTAACCCGACCTCGGGAGGGGTTCCCGAGGCGTCCTGCCTGAGATCGAGGTGCGGTGGGCGGGAGAGGGACGCCTAAAACTCGACCTCCAGCTCCTCGATCTCCTCCTTCTCGGCGAGCGCGCCCTCGCGCCATTCCTGGACCGCCGGCCACTCCCAGATCCGCTCGGCGTAGGCTTCGAGCTCGCCCTCGAGTCCGACGCCGTAGGTGCGGAAGCGGCTGACGACGGGGGCGTACATCGCGTCCGCCATGCCGATCTCTCCGAACAGATAGGGACCGCCGTAGGCCTCGAGGCACTCGCGCCAGATCGTCTTGATCCGCTCGATGTCGCCCTTGGCCTTCGACCAGATCTTGAACCGCTCGAACTCGGCCTTGATGTTTATCGGCAGCGCCTGCCTGAGCGAGCTGAAGCCCGAATGCATTTCCCCGCAGACGGAGCGGCAATGGGCGCGCATTGCTCGATCCTTGGGCAAGAGGCCCGCCTTTGGGGCGACCTCGTTGAGGAATTCGCCGATCGCCAGCGTATCCCACACCCGCATGCCCTCGTAGCGAAGGCATGGCACCAGGATCGAGGGCGACAGCAAAAGGATCTCCGCCCGCGCGTCGGCGTCGTCGGGAGCCACGATCTCCTCGTCGAAATCGATGCCGGCGAGCTTGGCGAGCAGCCAGCCGCGCAACGACCAGGACGAATAGTTCTTGCTCGAGATGGTGAGAGTCGTTCGCGACATCGTGATCACTCGCGAAAGGAAAAAGCGGAGCCAAACCGGTGTAAGGATTGTTTAGCAAAGGACATGCCATATCTCGCCGCCGACGTCTCGTCTGGCACATCGCTTGCTTCGGTACGCCCGGGAAGCCGGGCGAGTTCGATGTTTTATGACGCCTACCAGGGGATGGCCGACGTCCATACCCGCATCCGCGACACCGCGGAAGCTGCGCAGGCCATTCTGCTGACCTGGTCGGCGAACCCGTTCGCCCCGCCCTGGCGGCGCATGGCCACCTATTACGAGCTCGTCGCGCTCGCCGGCTTCACCCACGCGCGGCCCGACTACGGCATCGACAGTGTCGAGACGCGCGGCGATGTCGTGCCGGTCGAGGAGAAGGGCGTCCTGTGGACGCCGTTCTGCCAGCTGCTGCGCTTCCGCCGCGAGGGCGGCGAGGACGATCCGAAAATCCTGCTCGTCGCGCCGATGTCCGGCCATTTCGCGACCCTCATGCGCGGCACGATCCGCACCCTGCTTCGCGACCATCAGGTGTTCGTCACCGACTGGATCAACCCGCGCAACATAAAGCTCGACCGAGGCAATTTCACGCTCGAGGATTTCACCCAGCGCCTGATCGACTTCATCGGCTTCATCGGCGAGGACTGCCATCTCGTGGCGGTGTGCCAGCCGGCGGTCTCGGCGCTCGCCGCCTGCGCCATTCTGGCGCAGGACAATTCGAACCTGCAGCCCTTGAGCCTCACCCTGATGGCCGGGCCGGTCGACGCCCGCGTCGCGCCGACCCGGGTGAACGAGCTCGCCACCGAGAAGCCGATCGAATGGTTCCACACCAACATGATCGGCGTCGTGCCGGACAAGTTCGAGGGTGCCGGGCGAAGGGTCTATCCCGGCTTCTTGCAGCTCTGCGCCTTCATGAGCATGAACGCCGAGCGGCACGCCAAATCCTTCGTCGACCTCTTCCACAGCCGCATCGCCGGCGACATGGAGAAGGCGGACGCCATCCGCGACTTCTATAAGGAATATTTCGCGATCATGGACATGAGCGCGGACTTCTATCTCGAGACGGTCGAGCAGGTGTTTAAGCTCTATCTTCTGCCGCGGGGCCTGATGAAGCACAGAGGGCGGAGGATCGAGCCGCGCGCGATGAAGCGGACGTTCCTGCTCACCGTCGAGGGCGAGAAGGACGACATCTGCGCCGCCGGCCAGACGCTCGCCGCCCAGGACCTGTGCTCGTCGCTGCGGCCCTACATGAAGACCCACCACCTCCAGCCCGGCGCCGGCCACTACGGCGTGTTCAACGGCAAGAGGTGGGAGACGCAGGTCTACCCCGCGCTGCGCAACCACATCCAGTCGAGCCGATAGGGCGCGCCTAGATCTTGGGGTCCGACGCTTCCAGGCAGCAAACATGTCTGGACGCCGAATCAATGATCTCAAGCCTTTGCGGCGCCATTTCCAGCCCGGCTCGCGGCGTCGGGCGGGTGCCGATCATATTTACTATTAATTTCAGGATATAAGCCTTTGAACTGGTGCGTATTCTCGCAGCGGCCGTATGAAATCCTGGTCGGGGCGCGAGCTGGCTCGACGAGTCGAGAGCCCGGCTGGCGGCAGATTGCGCTGAAGGCAGACGGGCTCGATCAAATGATGAACGCTTTGCCGCTCGCGATTTCTGCGAGCGAGAGCGCACCCTCCATGTAGCCGAGAAAGCTGCCGTCGTAGGCATTGGGCCACCAGTATACGTCCGCCCTTCCCGGCAGAGACTCGCCTAACCCGAAACCCGGGATCTTCGATGCATAAATTTGCACGCTCCCCGCCAACAAATCGCGGGAGGAGACGAACTCGCGGGCGAGGACGCGATCCCGCAAGGCTGGATCGACAAGAACCAGCCGCGTATCTTCTTCGATCACACGGCCGAGTTTGGCGACGTCGGGATATCGGCGCTCCCGTTCCGCCACGAGCAGCAAATCGTCGCGGCTTTGGCGGCGACGCCTCATCTCACTCTTCATCGCCAACGTCACAACGACCGCGGGATCAATGACGCCATCCAGCTTGCCATCCTTGAAGAGTTGGCCAAGGACTTCGCCAGGGGCCGCGGCGAGTGGATGGCATGTCAATCCCTCCACATAGGAGACGATGAAGTCATGCACCACCGAGGCGGTCGGTTCTTCGCAATTTCTGTTCACACGCCCGCCGATTTGAATGAGAGAGGCCGACGCAAAGCGCTCCCGAAAGGCGGTTTTGAATGACAAATCGAGCCCGGCTTCCAAGAAACTCGTCCCACAAGAGTCCAGTCTGACCGCTGTCTGCTGTCAAGCCGCGCTTTGATCTGTTCAAATACTACCGCTCGGTCGCGCGGGCACAGCGCCGTTGAGATGTGCAGCACGCAGTGACCATCATCCTGCATGCGCTTGGCCATGATAGCGGCGCTCTGCACGGTGTTCATTATAAGAAGGCGCGGGCCGGGCTCCGCCGCCACGGCAGTCGAAAGCTCGCCCGGGCCGTCAAACCGACCGCGGGAGACGTAGGTCACGCGCGCCTTCTCGGCCTCGAGTAGCGGCGCCGAGAGAGACGCAGGCGTGAGTTCGGGAAGCTCCTTGCGGGCGTCGCCGACGATGTCTCGATTTCCCAGTAGCGCACGAGCGACCCGCTCGCCAAGACGAAAGAGCAACCCCAGTCGTCAGCCAGCTCGCTCATCCAACGCCAATTTTGCGCCAGCAGGTAGTCGGGAGAGCGGCATGGGCCTCGTCGATGAATACGACCGATCCCGGCAGCCCGTGCAACTTCCTGAGCGCGGCGGGGTGGTTCGAGGCGAGGGTTTCGAAGAACTGAACGGCGGTGGTCAGAATGATCGGTGCTGTCCAGAGCGTCGCCAAGTCGCGCGATGACATGTCGTCGAAGTCGGCACGATGATGATGTTCGGCGACGACGGCATCGGGATGCTCGTTTTCCAAAACCAGCGACTTTCGCAAGGTATCGGCGGTCTGCGACAGGATCGCCGTGAAAGGCGCGACGGCGAACAGGCGTCGAGCGCAGGTGGCGATGGCCCTGCGCAGTAGATAGGCCGTGACGGCCGTCGTCTTGCCGATGCCTACCGGCCCCTCGCAGGCGACCATCGCGGCCTCCAGCTCGCCATGGCGACACGCATCATAGAACGCGCGCCGATGCTCGTTTCGCGCGCTGGCGTCGCTCGGAAGACCCTGCACGTAGCGGTCCAGAGACGCCAAACGCTCGGCCCAGCGCGGAGCCGGCGCAACTGGCGCTTTCCAGTTCGCGTCGAAATGCGCGCTATCAGCGTGATTGGCGTCCACCACGCACGAGAGCGCCAAACGAAGCGGCAGCCCATGCAGCGGTTTGCCGGGCGCGGTCTGCCGACTTCCTACGGCGGCCCCGTGTTGCTGCATCATAGAGGACAAATAACGATCCGTCCGCTCGATCTGTTTCTGGTGGTCGGCCGGGTCACTTTCGTCGCTCCGCCGCCCGCGCAGCCGGCGATCTCGTGCGCTGGTGAAATGGGCCGGTAAAGAAGGCAGGCCGGGCGCGTGATGTCCTCGAACGAGCCACGCCGAAGTGTGCGCTTTGCAGGCGCGTAAGTGCGCCACGCCGGCGTCGATGTGATCCCATGGCAGTTTGGCGTTTCTGCCCTGTCGAAGCGCCGCCTGATTTTCAGGATCGAGTTTTCCGAGGTCATGGAAGGTCGTGGCGTCGGCGACCGATGCCGCTAACGCGCGCGCGATGTCTGCGTCGCGATGATAGCGAGCCATCGCTTCGACGCGACGCTGCGCGCCGGGACGACGCCATCCGATTCAGGCGTCCCGCCGACATGGTCCTTGTAAAGTTGCGGTTCGGCGCCGCCTTCGGCGCCGAATGAGCGAGCGGCTCGCCCGCCACCGGCTATTCCGCCGCCTTGGCGATCGCCCACTCCTTGACACAAAGGTCCTCGAACAAGCGAGACGCGCGCGGATTTCATCCGGCAACTTGGTCGGAATTTCGTACTCCTCGATGCTTCGTGACGGCTCCTCGGGATCAGCTTTCTTGTTGGGTTTCAATGCCGCCAGGATCAGAGGATCGGGGCACGAGCCGAGCGGAGTCTTGTGCTCGGCGTACCAGGCATGCACGATCTCGACTTGCGGCCGAATGCCTGACGCCGTATGGGCGTATGCGTGCGGGATGAGGAACTTCAGTAGTTCAATATCCGTAGAGTCGCATCCGCTCTTGGCTGCAGCGCTCGGATTGACGAAATACGGCATGGCGTAGAGTCCGTGGCGCACCACCCGAAACGCCAACGGGGCCATTCCCCGGTCTTTGTCGTCTTCAACACCGGCTTTATTGGTCAGCGTCAGCCGAACAATCTCGACCGGCGCGATGCTGACGCCGGGCCAACCTGAACGACGCCGGTCGTGATGAACGCCCTTTGTCCTTCTCTTCGACAAACGTGTTACCGAAAACGCGGCCGTCCCAGTATGCCTTCGAAAGGCATCGAGGTCCATTGCGCTGATCGTTTTGCGATCACGGCCTCGGCTTTCCAGGATACCGAAGCTCGATCACCCAGCGGTGGACCGATTGCGGCGAGCGCGGCGCGACGAACTTCACTGGCATCGTCCTCCATCAGATCGCGGAGCTTGCGCTTGAACGACACGGGAGAGATCAGTCCACGGCCGTCGCCTTCGAAAGTGCGCGGCTCGCTTTCGCCGTCAGGATCGCCATTGGGGTTGGAGTTGACGACGTTGATGATGATCAGCCCGGTGCCACGGTTGAATGATGCGCTCACTGTTGCCTCTCCTCGGTCTCGAAGCGTCTGCGTCCACGCTCTGCTGTTCTTCGGTATTCTGCTTTGGCAAGGGCGGAAGACCGGCGATGTAGCCGAGCAAAAGCTCTGCTCGGAATTCGTCTGACACTTTTACGCTCTTTGAGTTCCTCCGCTAACGGCGGACAAAGCTCGCGATGCGCCTTGCCTGTGAACGGCCGTTGCGTATTGCCCATCCGGCCTCGTCGCCCTTGGTCTGCGCTTCTGACCGTCTCCGAAGGAAGCGCTTGGCCCATGCGTCGTAAGGTTTCCATCGCCCTTGAAGCATCGACAGCGCGCGCATCGGATTTGCGCCGGCAAGGCCAAAAACAGCGTTTCCGATCAGGGTCGGCGGGACATTCCCGCCTCTGACATCCATGCAATAGCCGATGTGAACGACGTCCGCGGCCGCGAGCAATTGGCCGAGGCGAAAAGCGGCGTCGAACATGTAAAGCTCCTTTTGCCGTCCGAGACTGTGAAGAAGAGCAGCGATCCATGCGACCGAGCGTAATGCGCCGCGCCGCAAGTCAGTCTTTGGATCGAAGCTCTTCAAATGCTCAGTTCCCTTGAGGCGTGTCGCGGCGACGCCACGCAACAGAATCCGTGCCGTCGCAGGAGTAGACGAAGCAAGCGGCGCCCGCGCCTGTCAGCGTCGCCCTCACGAAGGAAGTGCCCGAACGCATCGGCGGCCGGCACGCCGATTGCTTCAAGGGTACGTCGTCCGCCGTTTACGAAGAGTTTCCTCGACAAGGCGATGATCGAAAGCGGCGCGACATGGGCCGATCGTCGCAACACGACTTCGGATTTCCTTTCCCCGGCACAGGAAAGGCTAGCCACTCTGGCGCATTCGAAAGCGCCGCCTTCCAGCGCTCCGCCGCCTTCCAGATTTCGGCCGCATTCGTTTTACGATGGTAGATGGCTTTGCGGTTAGCGGGGTCGACAGTCCGCAGGACGAGGACATTCACTTCGTCTTGCAAATGGTCAATTGAGCCGTCGCCGCGCGATTGGCTCAGCAATCGCTTTCCGAGTTCGTCCCAGCGCGCCGCGCCGGGAACGCCCTCATCATCGTCTTCCGCAATTGCATCGGCAATCCCAGCATCAGGATCGGATGCAAGGCTCACGACGAGAAGGTCCTGCTTGTCGCCTGCTTCTGCGGGAATGAGGCGCCAGGTGCGACCTTCCGCGTCTTTGTTGGTCAGCCTCGCGATAGCGCCAGCCAATCGACGGACGAGACCCGAGTTCGATCGGAAAGGAGGCGTCGGCCGTTCGCCCATATCGGGACAGCGACGGAATGTCCTTGTTACGGGAGAAGACGTATGTCTGACCGAGCCCCGGCAGATTGGGTTGCGGGAAATTGCCGCTGTGCAGTTTCGCATGTTTGCCGCTGAGTGCGCACTGGCCTTCGACGCCTTGGGACGCGTCGCTCAGGGAGGCGCTGACAGACTCAATCTGCCTAGGGTCGCCCGCATCGCGCTCGAAATCGAGCTCGGCGACATCGATCGCTAGAGGAATCGGGCCGATGAGCGCCGCGCGCACCGGTTCAAGCCATTCGTCGCCGCCGCTGCCGGACCTTCTCCACTGAGTGCTTCAGTCAAGTTATCGACAAACGAAGGCGAAGCTTCGAGCGCAAGCAGAAAGCGCTCGAATGCCGCGGGAACCGAGGCGGTCGACGGATCCTCGCTCAGCGGGCGAAGCGCTTCGAGCCGCTCCGTGATCCTTCTTCTATGTCCGGCATTGGGCCACGCTGATCGACATTGTGGGTCAACCGGATTCTCCGCGAGCAAACGATTCAGTTCGCTGCGCCGGCTTAACGACGTTTTGTCGCTAGCCCATGTCCGCTCATGAGCCTCCGCGAGGCCGCGTCTAAACGCAGTAGGCCCTTCGGCGGCTGGCCGTTCTTGCCCTCTTCGCCCAGCCTGAGACCTGGAAAACCATTGTGTTGCCCATCGCGCAACGTCCACTGCGCGCCACGACCGGCGTCGGAAATGATTTCCACCTGGGCGATGCGACCGCCAACCCCAAGGCGGACGCGCAGCGCCAACCCCTTCGCCATGTCCTTGATGTCCGGATGGCGGTCCGGCAGGCTTATTCCGTTGGCCGTTAGGCTCCGCTCGATTTCGAGAAGGTCATTCAGCATAGCGTAGCACGCCCTTCTCGATCCGCCGTTCTGCGAAACCGCGAGACATATCCGCCTGCGTGCGGCCGATCCCAAACGCTTGCGAGCATCGAGGGGATTTCGATCGTCAGCGCGTCGTCGACTTCCCATTCCGACCTGACCGACCCCCAATAATCGCACGTGAACTCCGACCAGCCGAGCGCCGGCGTCTTGTGGCAGCGACCCTGCTTGATGCGCCGCTCAAATAGTTCCTGGAGATGATGACGAGGATTGCTCCCCGGCCCGCCACGCGCGCCGCGCACTTCGGCGTGTAGGCGGTAACAGACGTTGGCGAGAACGGTCGCGAAAATCTGCATGCCCGTTCCGTTCTTGATGTTCAGATCCTTGCGAAGCGGCCCCCCGTAATTCGTGGCGTAGCGTTGATAGGAAACAGTGCCTCCCTGCGAACCGACTCGCCGGCAGATCTCGACCTGTATCGGGTGAAGCCACGCCTCGCCGCCCGAAGAAAGGCGATCGAACTCCAGCAGCCCCTTGGCCGCCGACCAAGTCGGCGCCGGATAGCTCGTCGGACTGCCGCCCGTATCCGGGCGCGCAAACATCGCCAGCGGCCCTGAGACCTTCAAGCTCGATCGGATAGTCCGCCATACACCCCCTCCGCGCGCCAGCCTACTTGCTTTCTGGCGACTGCATTTTACGACGCGACCCGACGCCGGCAATTAATCGTTCACTCTATGTACGCGCTCGTCAAGTGATTTCGAAACCGGATTGTGGATAATCCGACGTCCAACACAAGCACAAACATGCTCGACCTCGACGACCCCATCCCCATCTCCGCCATCCAGCACGCCGTCTATTGCCTGAGGCAGGCGGCGCTCATCCATATCGAGCGGATGTGGGAGGAGAACCGCTTCACCGCCGAGGGGCGGGTCATGCACGCGCGGACGGACGAGCCGGGCGGGCGCACTACGCGCGGCGTCCGGCGGGTGACCGCGATGCCGCTCGCCTCGCGCCGGCTGGGCTTGGCCGGGATCGCCGACGTGGTCGAGTTCCATCGCGCGGGCGGCGTCGAGACGCCCTACCCTGTCGAATTCAAGCGCGGCAAGCCGAAGGCGCATCGCGCCGACGAGGCGCAGCTCTGCGCGCAGGCGCTGTGTCTCGAGGAGATGACCGGGCGGCCGGTTCCCGAGGGCGCGCTCTTCTACGGCGAGACGCGGCGGCGCGTGGAAGTCCGCTTCGATGACGAGATCAGGCGGCTGACCGAGAACGCCGCAGCGGCGCTGCAGGGAGCTGTTTGCCTCCGGGCGCACCCCGCCCGCCGAATACGAGAAGCGCAAGTGCAACGCCTGCTCGCTCCTCGACCTCTGCCGGCCGCAGGCTTTCGGGCGCTCGGCGAAAGCCTGGCGCGAGCGGCAGGTGCTGTCTGCGCTCCAGCATGACTCTTTAACGAATCGCGGCGCATGCCCTCATCCGGCCGGGCTGCGGCCGACCATCGGGCGCGCCCCTTCTCCGCGAAGCGGGGAAGGTGTCGCCGAAGGCGACGGATGGGGTGTGGAAAGCAAGGCGCTTGGCCTGCAAGCTCGCGGTGACGTTCGTGCAATCCGACTTAGGGGGAAGCAGCGGGCCACACCCCATCCGGCGCTTCGCGCCACCTTCCCCAGCAAGCTGGAGAAGGGGTCCGCGCGACCCGTAGGGACGCTCCATGAAAAAGCTTCTCAACACGCTCTACGTCACGACTGAAGGCGCCTCCCTGCGCAAGGACGGCGAGAACCTGGTCGCGGAGGTCGACGGCGCCGAAAAGGCGCGCGTGCCGCTGCACATGCTCGCTTCCGTCGTCGTCTTCGGCGCGATCTATGTCTCGCCGCCGCTGATCCAGGCCTGCGCCGGCGCCGGCATTACGATCGTCCTGCTGGACCGGGCGGGACGGTTCCAGGCGCGCGTCGAGGGGCCGGTCAGCGGCAACGTCCTCCTCGGCGCGAGCAATACCGCGTCTCCGACGCGCCCGACGACATCGTCCGCAGCATCGTTGCGGGCAAGATCGCCAACCAGCGCGCGGTCCTGCAACGGACGCTGCGCGATCACGGGGAGGAGATCGCCGCGGAGCGGCGCGCGGCGATCGAACAGGCCGTCATGCGGCTCGGCATGATCCTGCAGCGGGTCGGCCTCTCCGGCGACGGAGCCGAGCTTCTGCGCGGCGCCGAGGGCGAGGCCGGCCATGTCTATTTCGGCGTGTTCAACGACCTGATCCGCGTTCCCGACGCCGACATCGTCTTCCGCGGGCGCTCGCGCCGTCCGCCGCTCGACCCGGTCAACGCGCTGCTGTCGTTCCTCTATACGCTGCTGACCCACGACTGCCGCAGCGCGGCGGAGAGCGTCGGGCTCGATCCCGCGGTCGGCTTCCTGCATCGCGACCGGCCGGGACGCCCGAGCCTCGCGCTCGATCTGATGGAGGAGCTGCGCCCGGTCCTGGCCGACCGGCTGGCGCTCGCGCTGTTCAATCGCCGGCAGATCGGCGCCAAGGACTTCGTGAAGCAGGACAACGGCGCTGTCCTGCTCGGCGACGACGGGCGCAAGACGGTGCTCCAGGCCTGGCAGGAGCGGAAGCGCGCCGAGCGGCGCCATCCGTTCCTCGACGAGGTCGCGCCGCTCGGCCTGGTGCCCTACTTGCAAGCGCAGTTGCTGTCGCGGCGCCTGCGCGGCGACCTCGACGCCTATCCGCCGTGGTTCTGGAAGTGAGGTTCCGTGCTAGTTCTCGTCACCTACGATGTCAGGACGGCCGAGGGCGGCGGCGCGCGACGGCTGAGAAGGGTGGCGAAAGCCTGCCGCGATTTCGGCCAGCGCGTGCAATATTCGGTGTTCGAGATCGAGGTCGACCCGGCGCAGTGGACGGCGCTCAAGGCCCGGCTCGAGGCGATCATCGACCGCGAGCAGGACTAGCTTACGCTATTATTATCTCGGCGCGAACTGGCGGCGACGGGTCGAGCATGTGGGAGCGAAGCCGGCCGCCGATCTCGCCGGGCCGCTCATTGTTTGAGACCATGCGAGACGAGCGCGCAACGCGCGCGAACCCCAAGCGCGCCCACGAAGCGCCGACTCTCCGCGCTGGGCGTAAGGCGCTGAGTTTGCGACCAAGATCGCCACGGGGCGACGACTGACGTCGCCGGAGGCCTCCCCTTGCGGCGCGGTGCGCGCTTGGGGCGTGCTTTCCTCAACGAGCGGAGTGGCTTACACATGGGCAGTCGCCCCCCGCGCGGGGGCGTGGATCGAAACTGCTGGCCTTGCCGCTCAGCACATCGCCCGGCAGGTCGCCCCCCGCGCGGGGGCGTGGATCGAAACAAGGCGTTGAGGTCGATCGCGGCGAAATTCTCAGAGTCGCCCCCGCGCGGGGGCGTGGATCGAAACCCCGGATTTGCGGTCCGATGGACCGCAAATCCGGGGTTCAGGCTCCGCCCGGGCCTTCAAGAAGCGCGGAGCGCCTTCGGCGCGCACCCTCGCCCTGCCCTCTCGCGTCCGTCGACGAGCTCGGGATGAGGGGAACGGCCCGCCCCGCCTCACCCCGGCCCTCGCGGCGGACGGGCTTTTAAGGTCGCGTTTTCGTCGTGACTAGGATATCAGGCGCAGCAACGAATCCCTTTTTAGGAGGCCTGGGTGCGACGACGTCAATTTCTCGCCGGCGCCGCCGGAACGATTGCGGGCGCTCTCGCGCCTCGCCTTGCGCTCGCCAACGTGCCGACGCCGTTCACGTTCACCATGAGCCCGCCGATGGACAATCGCGCGAAGTTCGTCGAGTGGGGCGTGGCGCAGCGCGGCGAGGAGCCCAAGTTTCTCGGCGAGCGCTTCGACCGCTTTCTCGCGATGGTGCGCAACGAGGACCTGTACGACGACCGGAACAAGCACGCCTTCCTGCTGACCCCGCGCGAAAAATTCGTCCTGGCGCGAAACCGGAGCCACGCCTACGACCACGCCTTCCTCGACATCGGCTACGGAGTGACGATCTCCGGGCCGCACCTCGTCGGCCGGATGACCTCGAACATCGATCCGAAGGTGGGCGAGAGGGTGCTCGAGATCGGCACCGGCTCCGGCTACCAGTCGGCCTACCTGTCGCACCTGACCGACAAGGTCTACACGATCGAGATCATCAAGCCGCTCGCCGAGCGCACGCGCGGCATCTACGACCAATTGATCAAGGACGGCTACACCGAGTTCTCCGCGATCACGTCGAAGGCCGCCGACGGCTACTACGGCTGGGAGGAATTCGCCCCGTTCGACAAGATCATCGTCACCTGCGGCATCGACCACGTGCCGCCGCCGCTCCTCCAGCAGCTGAAGCCGAACGGGATCATGGTCATTCCGGTCGGCCCGCCCGGCGCCCAGCGCGTTCTCAAAATCGTCAAAAACAAGAGCCCGGACGGCCAGCTGACGGTCGCCCGCTCCGACATCTACGGCGGACGCATCGTGCCCTTCGTGCCCTTCACCAAGCTCGAAGGCGACCAGATCGTCGGGACGCACAACAACTAGCGTTCGCTGGCGGTCTTTTTGAAGCCGGCGCTCCGCCTCAAAAGAGCGCCGCTCCTCCGCCATGACGGCCGCCGGGAAGGACCCCCATGAACGACGCGAGTCCCATTCCGGGCGCCGAAGCGCTCGGCGAGGAGGCGAACGGCGACGCCGCGCTCGCGACCAGCGAGCGCGCGGGGCTCTATCTCGCCGTCGGGCTCGCCGCCGGCTCGGTGATCGCGCTGCAGATCGACATCATGCGCGTGTTCGCGGTCGGCAGCTGGACGCATTTCGGCTCGATGGTGGTGAGCCTGGCCATGCTCGGCTTCGGGCTGACGAGCGCCGTGATGACGGTGGCCGAGAGCTGGTTCGCCCGCCACTGGCGAGGCGCCGCGACGGTCGCGCTCGGGCTCATCGGGCCGCTCGGGGTCGCCGCCAATCTCTATGTCCAGCGTCTGGGTTTCAACGCGATCTTCCTCGTCTCCGACCCGGCGCAGAAGTGGAGGCTCCTCGGGATCTTCCTCTCCGAGCTGACGCCGTTCCTGGCGGGCGCCGCGTTCCTGGGATCGGTCTTTCTCAAGAGCAACCGCACCTTCGGGCGGGTCTATTTCGCCGATCTCGCCGGGTCGGGCCTGTGCGGGCTCGTCTTCCTGCTGGCGATGTATGCGCTCAAGCCGGCCAACCTCATCGCCGCGCCGCTCGCGCTCTGGCTTGCGGCCTGCATCGCCTGGGCGCTCGGTCCGGGGGGGCGCGGCGCGCTCGTTCCCTACCTCATCGCGGGCGCCCTGGCGTTCGCCGGCCATTTCGCCATCGCTCCCGCCCTCGGCCTGAAGACGCTCGCGGTCAACGACTACAAGGGCGTCGCCTACGCGCGCAAGTTTCCGGACGCGAAGAAGGTCTACGAGAGCGCTTCGCCTTTCGGCTACCTCGAGATCTATTCGAGCTCCTATCTCCATTTCGCGCCCGGGCTCTCCGACAACGCCGCCTTCAATCTGGCGACCATGCCGGCCAACGCCTATCTCGGGATGTACATCGACAGCGACGGGCCGATCGGCATCATGCGCGATCTGACCGACAAGGAAACGGCCTACTTCCGCTTCCTGCCGATGTTTTATCCCTATGTTCTCAAGTCCTCGCCGAAGACCTTCATCACGCAGTTCGGCGGCGGCATTTCGACCGAGGTCGCGCTCCATTCCGGCGCGCGCGACGTGACGGTCGCGGAGAGCAATCGGGCGGTCCTCGAGGCCTTCCGCAGCGATGTGATCCGCAAGTTCACCGGCGACATTCTGTCGAAGGTGCGCGTCATCGATTACGAGGGACGGCACTTCCTCGCCCATACCAACGAGCGTTTCGACGTCATCGATCTGAGCCTCGCCGACTCGGTCGGCTTGTCCAATCCCGGCGGCTTCGCGATCGTCGAGAAGTTCACCTACACCAAGGAGGCGATGGAAACCTACATGCGCGCGCTCGCGCCGGGCGGCGTCCTGTCGGTCACTCTGTGGAACAAGGAGGAGCCGCCGAAGTCGGTTCTGAAGCTCTACGCGACGATGGCTGGGGCCGCCCGCGACGTCGATCCCGACCACATCGCCAATTCGTTCTTCGTCGCCTCCACCTATCTCTCGACCGCAACGGTGCTCTACAAGAACGGCGGCTTCACCCCGGCCGAGGTCGCCAAGCTGCGCGCGCACACGCGCGACATGTCGTTTGACGAAATCTACTCGCCGGGCTTCGCCTTCGATCCTTCGCAGACCGACGCGACGCTCGACGGCTATGTCCAGCAGATTTTCGGGAACGCCTCCGGCGGGCCGCCCGCGGCGAACGCCGACCCGCCTGCAACCGATGCGTCCGATCAGGAGACCGCCGCCCCGCCGTCCGGCAAGGCCGACGACGGCGTCCTGCCGGCGACGGCGATGGGACGGCTCGCTTGGCACGCGCTCATTTCGGGCGCCTGGCCGGACATCGCCTCGCGCTACGTCTTCAATACGCGGGCGCTCACCAACGACGCGCCCTACTTCGCCGCCTACGTGAAGACCGCCGATCTGCCGAGGGTTCTCGACCGCCTCGAGCTGCTGCAAGACGAGTGGGGTTATCTCTTGATCTGGGCGACGCTCGGCGTCGCCAGCCTGACGGCGGCGGTCCTGCTCGCCATTCCGGTCATCTGGGGCTGGCGCACGATTTTCTCGCGAACGCGCGGGAAGGCCTTGACCGTCCTCTACTTCGCCTGCCTGGGCGCCGGCTACATCATGGTCGAGGTCGGGCTCATCGCCCATTTCGTGATGGCGCTCGGCAACCCGACGATTTCCGCTTCGGTGCTGATCACCGGCATGCTGGTCTTTTCAGGCCTTGGCGCGCTGACGTCGGAGCGCATTCTTCCGCGGATGCGCACAGTGATGCCCGTTCTCTTCCTCGCAATCGGAGGGCTCCTCATCCTTTATGCGCTCTTCATCGACCACGCGCTCGATGCGATCGGCGCGCTGCCTTATGCGGAGCGCCTCGTGTGCTGCTTCATGATCGTCGCGCCGCCGGCCTTCTTGATGGGCTTCCCGATGCCGACCGCGATGACGACGCTCGGACGTCTCGGCAAGAACCACATGTTCATCTGGGCGTGGGGCGTCAACGGCTGCTTTTCCGTGATCGGCGCAGCGGCCGCTCCGGTGGTCGCAACCAACTTCGGGCTTGGGGCCGTCATCGAAATCGCCGGCTTCGCATATCTGTTGGCGTTGCCATCGTTTTTTGGCGTCATCGCTGTGGATAAGCCCGGGGCGCGGGCCTGAAGCGACGCGCGCGCGACGTTCGCGTCGCCGTCGCTGCGCCTCTCCATTACAGTTCCACGACGGATTGACGACAAGCGGGCGCCACTCGCCGATCACAAAAAATCCATCATTCTCAAATCTTTATTAATCAAGCGCGCCTTGACCCCCCGACGCGGGAAAGTCACGAACTGGACGGGTCCCGCCCTCGCTCCACCAAGGAATCTCTTTCGATCGCCCTCCCGAACTCGCCCCGATTCGATCTTCCGCCTCGAATCAATCCTTTGCGAATTTTCATTCTGGAGCCGTATGAAAGTTAAGCAATGTGGGCGCGGTATGGCGACTTAGTGACCGAGAAGCGGAGTTGCCTCGTCGCGGCGCCCGTGCCATAGTTTTGCTTAGGCCAAGCAACAAGTGAGAATAAGTCAGGGAGTGAACAGTATTGTCAGCCGAAATTTGGTGTAAGACGGTTAATTATATTGGACCTAAATAGCACCAGACTCCGAAGATTGGCGACGGTAACTCAGAATAGATTAGACCCAGATAAATGTCCGTAGTGCGGACTGCGGAGGAGAACTGATGACTTATCAAAACAGCGCCAGTTATGCGGGAGACATGCTGTCGGCCGATGCCTATGCCCTACTTGCGGGAGAGTCGACGTCGACGCTGATCGACGTACGAACGCAAGCGGAATGGACCTACGTCGGCGTGCCCGATATCACAATTTTAGGTAAAGCCGCGCTTTTCCTGGAGTGGCAGAATTTTCCCTCGATGCAGATCGACGAACGCTTCGTCTTACGGCTTTCAAGCATGCTGGAGAGCGCCGGCGCGAAACGTGGAGCGCCGCTCCTCTTTCTCTGCAGGTCGGGCGCTCGCTCGCGCCACGCCGCAATAGCGATGACGGGCGCGGGCTGGGCGCCGTGCTTCAATATCTCCGACGGTTTCGAAGGTCCTCTCGATCCCGGTCGGCATAGAAGCGTCGTCGCCGGCTGGAAGGCCGCCGGTTTGCCTTGGGCGCAGACGTAAGCGTCTCGAATTCCCGGGTTCCCCTATGCCCGCGTCATCCGCCATCCCAACCCCGAAACGGTCCATGGACATGTATGCAGAACCCAATACCAACTCCATCGGTCTCGGCGATTTGGGCGTCCCTTCGCTCGCGCAATCGTGGCGGCGCTGTTGCGAAAGGCTGCGCGCAGAATTGGGCGAGGACATCTTCAACAGCTGGTTCGGGCGCATCGAGCTCGAGGAGGTCAGCAGCGGACAGGCGCGCCTTTCCGTGCCCACGCGCTTCTTGAAGAGCTGGATCGACACCCACTACCTCGGCCATATCGGCGGAGCGCTCGGCTCTGAAGTCGGGACGCTCGCGAGGATTGTCGTCTCCGTGCGCTCGTCGATGCGCCCGGAGCCGCAGACAAGACCGGATCACATCGCGCCGGCGACGTCGTCGAAAGTCATCAGGGAGGCGGCGGGCGAGCGATCCGCGCAGGCCTCGCAGCGCGCCGCCGCCCGATCGGTGTCGCCATCAGCAAAGGAGCCCTTCGTCGGCTCGCCCCTTGATCGCCGTCTGACGTTCGCGACCTTCCAGGTTGGCCGGTCCAACCAACTGGCCTTCTCCGCGGCGCAACGAGTCGTCGAGCAACGCGCCTCAGGTCGGACGTCGTCGTTCTGTCCGCTTTACGTGCATGCGACTGTCGGGTTGGGCAAGACCCACCTTCTTCAGGCTGTGGCGCACGCTGCGGCGAGCCAGGGCCGCTCCGCTATCTATCTCACCGCGGAGAAGTTCATGTATGGCTTCGTCGCCTCCCTCCAGGCGCAGACCTCGATCGCCTTCAAGGAGCGCCTGCGGGCGATCGATCTCTTGATCTTCGATGACGCCCAATTTCTGCAAGGCAAGACGATCCAGGCGGAATTCGGTCATACGTTAGACGCGCTGCTCGACGCCGGACGCGAGGTCATCGTGGCCGCGGACCGGCCGCCTGGCGACCTCGAGGCGCTCGATGAACGGGTGCGCTCGCGTCTCGGCGCCGGCCTCTGCGTGGAGATCGGAGCGCTCGATGAGCCGCTGCGCCTGAAAATTCTGGAGGCGCGGGTCGCGGCCGCGCGCTCCTTGCAGCCGAACTTCGAGGTGTCGCCGGCGGTGCTTGCTTTCGTCGCCCGGTCGATCCGCTCCAACGGCCGCGATCTCGAAGGCGCGGTCAATCGGCTGCTTGCACATTCGACGCTGACCAGCGCCCCGTTGAGCGTCGAGGCGGCGGAAGTCGCGATCCGCGACCTTATCCGCGCGCACGAAATCAAACGAGTGAAGATCGAAGACATCCAGAAGCTGGTTGCGAGCCACTATAGCGTGTCGCGCGCCGACATCCTTTCTTCCCGACGCACCGCCGTCGTCGTCAAGCCGCGTCAGGTCGCCATGTTCCTCGCAAAAACACTGACCATGCGCTCGCTGCCCGAAATCGGCCGGCGCTTCGGCGGGCGCGATCACACGACTGTGCTCCATGCCGTGCGGAAGATTGAGACCCTGTCGGCGAACGACGCGACGCTGCGCGACGAAATCGATCTCCTGAAGCGGATGCTGCAAGAGTGAAGACGGCGCATGACGCTCGTCTTCAAGATCGTGGCGACTGAGGAATGGCGCGCGGCTGAAGCAGCCGGCGCCTTTGCCGGCTCGACCGTCGACCGAGCGGACGGCTATATCCATCTTTCGACCGCCGAACAGACGCCTGAGACGGCGGCGAAATGGTTCGCAAACCGCGACGATCTGACCTTGGTGGCGGTCGACGCGGCCGCGCTCGGCGCCGATCTCGTCTGGGAGTCGTCGCGGGGCGGCGCGCTCTTTCCGCACCTTTATGGGACGCTCCCGCTGAGCGCCGTCGCCTGGTCGCGCCCGCTGCCGCTCAATCCGGATGGCCGGCACGACTTCGGGGGCCTCGACGCGTGAGGCTGGCCGAGCTCGCCCAGCCTCTCCTCGAGCGTCTTCCGGCGGAAACCGCGCACCGCCTCGCCGTCAACGGCATGAAGATCGCGCCGCCCGCGCCCGCAAGGCCGCGCGATCCACGGCTCGCCGTCACGGCTCTCGGGTTGAATTTTCCAAATCCTTTGGGGCTTGCCGCAGGATTTGACAAGAACGCCGAGGTTCCCGGCGCGATGCTGAGGCTCGGTTTCGGCTTCGTCGAGGTTGGCACGGTGACGCCGCGTCCTCAGGTCGGCAACGCGCGCCCTCGTCTCTTCCGCCTCCGCAAGGACGGCGCGATCATCAACCGCTTCGGCTTCAATAACGAAGGCTACGATAAAGCGCGCGCCCGCCTCGCGCGACGGCCCGCGGGCCTGATCGGCGTCAACGTCGGCGCCAACAGGGATACGATCGACCGCATCGGGGATTACGTGCTCGGCGTCAGAACCTTCGCCTCTGTCGCCGATTATGTCGCAATCAACATTTCCTCGCCGAACACCCCTGGTCTGCGCGATCTGCAGCGGCGCGACGCGCTTGACGAGCTTGTCGCCCGGGTCGGGGCGGCCCGGGACGAAACCGAGCCGCGCCGGCCGCTGGTCGTCAAGATCGCGCCCGATCTCGATGATCATGGACTCGACGATATCGTCACGGTCGCCTTCGCGAGGGAAATCGACGGCCTCATCGTGTCGAACACAACGAGCGCCCGGCCCGCCTCCCTGCGCTCGGCCAATCGAGGCGAGACCGGCGGCCTGTCGGGCCGGCCGCTCTTCGAGCCGTCGACCCGGCTCCTGGCGCGCTCCTATCTGGCGCTGGGCGGCGCGGTCGCGCTGATCGGCTGCGGCGGCGTCGAGGACGCTGCGACCGCGATCGCCAAGTTTGAAGCAGGCGCGAACCTCGTTCAGCTCTATACGAGCCTGGCGCTCAAGGGCGCCGGCGTGGTCGATGACATACTGCGCGGCCTCGAACGAACGGTCGCCGAGCGTGGCCTGGCGAGCGTCGCCGCGCTCACAGGGCGGCGGGCGCGAGAATGGGCGTCTCGGCGGTAACCCAACCTGGACAAAGCTGCGACCCGCACAGGATGAATTCGAGCGCAGATCCGACGCTTCCGCGTTCGCACAGCGCCTCCCTTCGAAGCCCCGTCGCTCTCGTCAAGCGGGCGACGCGCCAAGCGCGCTCGCCTCATGCGCTGACCGCGCCGCCGCTTTCAGCTCGCCATGAACGGCCGGTGCAGCACGAGATCGGCTTCGCCGAAGCGGTCGGCGGCGGTCCATGACTGGTGCCAATAGGGGTAGATGAGCGCGAACTGACTGACTTTGTCGAGCCGCGTGCGCTCCTCGTCGGTGAGCTTCACGTCGAGGCAGGCGAGGTTGTCCCGGAACTGCGCTTCCGTCCGTCCGCCGATGACGAGCGAGGTCACCGTCGGGCGCCCAAGGGTCCAAGCGAGCGCTATTCGCGCCGCCGACACGCCGCGCGCCTCGCCGATCGCCACGAGCTCGTCGACGATATTCCAGAGCGCGTTCTCGTCGCGCACTGGCGGCTCCTTCCAGCCGGCGAACTGGCGGGTGCCCTCGGGCGCCGTCTTGTTGCGGCGGTGCTTGCCGCTGAGGAGGCCGCCGGCGAGCGGGCCCCAAACGAGCACGCCGAGCTTCTGGTCGGCGGCGATGGGAAGGAGCTCGTATTCGGCCTCGCGCGCCTGAAGCGTGTAGTGAATCTGTTGCGACACGAAAGGGATGCGGCCGTCGCGGCGCGCGATCTCCATCGCCTTCATCATGTGCCAGCCGGAAAAGTTCGAGCAGCCGACGTAGCGCACCTTGCCCGAGCGCACGAGATTGTCGAGCGCCTCCATCGTCTCCTCAAGCGGGGTCAGCCCGTCCCATTCATGCAGCTGATAGAGGTCGATCACGTCGGTCCTCAGGCGCCTGAGGCTCGCCTCGCACGCCCGGATGAGATGCCAGCGCGAGAAGCCGCGGTCGTTCGGCCCGGGCCCCATGGAAAAGCGCGCCTTGCTCGCGATCAGCATGCCAGCCTTTCGCGCCGGCATCGCCTCGCCGATCATCTCCTCCGAACGGCCGGCGGAATAGACGTCGGCCGTGTCGATCAGATTGACGCCGGCGTCGGCGACGATGTCGATGAGCCGCCTGAGCTCTTCGAGCGAGACGTCGCCGACCTTGGCGAAGGGTCCCTTGCCGCCGATCGTCATCGTGCCCATCGTCAGCGCCGAGACTTTGAGACCCGAATTGCCGAGCTGACGGTATTCCATCGCGACTCTCCTGTTTTCCTCGATGCGGGCGCGGGCGTCGGTCCGCGCTCCATAGGGCGTCCGGAAAGACGCCCGTCTTTCGACGGGCTATCGAGCGCGGCTACAGGCGCGTCGACAGCGCGCAACGACGAACCCCTGTCGCGGAGCTAGCATGCCAACTCCACTTCGCCAAGCCTTGTCGCCTCGGCGGGGCTCCATCGGGGTCCGGAAAGACGCCGTCTTTAGAACAGCTTCGCAACGGGGCTGCAGCAAGGGCGCTACAAGACGCGGAACAGGGCTTGCCGCATGAGCGCGTTTATGGGCAATGTCGCGCACGGTTCGTTCCCTCTTGTTCGTCAGGAGCCTCTCCCGTGGCTTTCGCTTCCCTGCGCCGGCTGGCCGGCGCCGCGCTTCTGTGCGCCGTCGCTTTTGCCGCCTCGAACGCGCTCGCCGCCGGGGTGCCCCAGCCCGATGGGACCGTCGACATGGCCAAAATTCTGGCGCCTGGCCCCTTGCCCGATCTGACGGACGGCCCCGCGGACGGCGTGCCGGTGGTCGAATACGGCTCGCTGACCTGCCCGCATTGCGCCGCGTTCAGCAGGGAGACGTTTCCGGAGCTGAAGAAGGAATACATCGACACCGGCAAGGTGCGATTCATCTTCCGCGAATTCGCCCGCAACACGCTCGATGTCGCGGGCTTCGTGCTCGCCCGCTGCCTCGGCGACGACAAGGCCTTCGCCGCCGACGAGCTCCTGTTCGCCGAGCAGGACAAATGGGCCTTCGCCGACAAGCCGCTCGAGCCGCTGATCGAAGCCATGCGGCCGACCGGCATGACCCAGGCCCAGGCGAACGAGTGCCTCAAGAACCAGAAGCTCGCCAACGGGATCGTGGCGATGACGAAGGCCGCCGAGCAGCAGGTCCACATCACCGGCACGCCGACCTTCGTCATCGCCGGCAAGGTTTACGGCGGCGAACTCACCTTCGATCAATTGAAGGCGATCCTCGATCCCCTGCTGAAGAAGTAGCGTAAGAGCCCAAGAGCCTTTCTCCTCCTTGCAACCGCTTGCTGGAGAAGGGCTCACGCGGGCTCACCAGGCCAAAAACCGCCGTCCGGCGAGCGCGCCGACGGCGCTGCAGATCAGCGTCGCAAGCGGATACCAGGTCGCGACGAAAAGCGGCAAATCGTCCGGGCAGTGGGAAGCATAGAGGAAGGCGGCGATCCCAGCCGAAGCGGCGCCCGCGAGCGCGCCCGACCAGGCCGGATGCTGCGGCGCGCCGGCCCGCATGCCGACAATGAGCGCTGCCAGGATCGGGGCGGCCATCATCGGGATCATCGTCGTGCAGTACATCCAGTTTTCGCCGATAAGACGCGCCATCCACTCGCCGGACGGAGTGACCGCAAGCTCGACGGAGACCGCAAAGGCAAGCAGGACGAGCGGCGCGACCAGCCAAAGCCCGAGCGCGCCGACCTTGGCGTCGGGGCGCGCGAGACGCATGAGCAATAGGAGCGATGGCAGGGCGAGCGAAAGCGCGTCGAGGAACTTGAGATCGAAGCGGACCGTGCCTGCGGCCTCAGCGAAATCCGGGCGCGGCCCGACAAAAAGCGCGTAAAGCGCGAGAGCGCCGACGAGGCCGAGCGCAAGGGCCGCGGCGAAGCGCCGGCCCAGGTCGACCGGTTTAGGAACCGGATTGGCGGCGAGCGCGGCGATGAATTGGGAGGTCTTCACGACACCGACCTTCGCCAGGCGGCGCCCATCGCTTTGAGCGCGCGGTGCAGAGCGACCCGCACGGCGACCTCGGTCATCATGAGCCGTGCTGCGGTCGCGGCGATCGACTGGCCGTCGAGCGAGATCGACTGGACGATGTCGCGCTGGCGTGGGCTCAGCGCCTCCATCAGCCTCTTGGCGTCGCTCAGAGCGTGCGGATCCTCCTCCGCGGGCGCAGCGAGAAAGTCCTCGAAATCCTCGATGTTTTCGGCGCGCCGCGCGCCCCGCCGGCGCATCGAATCGATGATCTTGTGGCGCGCAATCGCGTTCACCCAGGGGGCGAGCTTCTGGCCCGAGTCCCAGGTGTGACGCTTGAGGTGGATCGCCAGCAAAGTCTCCTGCACAGAGTCCTCGACATCGGCGTCGCCGAGCCTCGCGCGCGCGAACGCCGCCCGCGCCGTCCCCCTCACCGAACGGCCGATTTCCTCTAGAAGACGTCGGTAGACGCCCTCGTCGCCAGCGATCGCCGCCCTCATCATCTTCGACCAGGGATCGTCCGGGGGACTTTCGACCGGCATGTCGCTCCTTAGAGCTTCGTTCCGTTTCGACCGGCGTTACAGCCCGAGCACATTTTTTCGCCGGCAAAAGGCGCGAAAGGGCGCGGCTTCCCCTGTAACATGACCCGGCCGGGCCGCGAAGACGCCGGCATCGATTGGGGAGCGGAGCGGAAGACGTCATGACGGAAACCGGCTGGGACGTCCTTCCGCGCCAAAGCGTCGGCGTCGGCTTCAAGGCCGAACATTTCGACGCCATTCTCGAGTCGCGGCCCGAGCTCGGGTTTTTCGAGGTCCACGCCGAGAACTACATGGGCGCGGGCGGCCCGCCGCACCGGCGCCTCGAGGCGATCCGGGCCCTCTATCCGCTGTCGCTGCATGGCGTCGGCCTGTCGATCGGCTCGCTGGCGCCGCTCGACGGTGCGCATCTCGCGCGACTCGCTAAGGTCGCCGAGCGCTACCAGCCGGCGCTGGTCTCGGAGCACCTCGCCTGGTCGACGCATGAAGGCGCGTTCTTCAACGATCTCCTGCCCCTGCCCTACACGGAAGAGACGCTCGCGCGCGTCTGCGAACACGTCGACATCGTGCAGTCGGCTCTTCGGCGCCGGATCCTGATCGAGAACCCGTCGACCTATGTCGCCTTCGCCGAGACGACGATCGGCGAAACGGAATTCTTGTCCGAGATCGTCCGGCGGACCGGCTGCGGCCTTCTGCTCGACGTCAACAATGTGTTCGTCAGCGCCGCCAATCATGGCTTCGAACCGTATCGCTATCTAGCCGAGTTCCCCTTCGCCGCGGTCGGCGAGATCCATCTGGCCGGCCATGCGGTCGACTGCGACGACGCAGGACTGCCGCTCCTCATCGACGCGCACGACTCCCCTGTGCGCGAAGCGGTCTGGGCGCTCTACCTCGACGCCGTCCGAAGGCTCGGGCCAGCGCCGACCCTCATCGAGTGGGACAACGACTTGCCCGCCTGGCCGACCCTGCTCGACGAAGCGCGCCGGGCCGAGCGCGCGATGGCCGCAGTGGCCGGGAGCAGGACGGAGCGCGAGAATGTCGTTTGAATCGACGCTCGCCGCCTTCGCCGCTGCGCTGTGCGACCCGGCCGCGCCCCCGCCGGCTGCGACGCGTGGCCGAGAGGGCCTGCCCGATGCGCGCCGTTTCGCGGTCTACCGCAACAATGTCGCGGTCGGCCTGATGGGGGCGCTCGAGGCGCGCTATCCGATCATGCGGCGGATGGTCGGGTCGGAGGCATTCCGCGCGATGGCCCGCGCCTTCGTGGCGGCGCACCCGCCGCGCTCGCCCGTACTGATCGCCTACGGCGGGGCCTTTCCTGGTTTTGTCGAAGCGACCGGCGCCGAAGCCGGCCTCGGACTGCTCGCCGACATCGCCCGGCTTGAGAACGCCTGGGTCGAGGCCTATCATGCCAAGGACGCGCCGGCGGCCGTCCTCGCCGACCTCGCCGCGCTCGAGGCGCACGACCTGCCGGACGCCCGGATCGCGCTCCACCCGGCGGCGCGGCTCCTGAGCCTCGCCTCGCCGGCCGCCTCGATCTGGGCGTCCCGCCAGGACGGCGCCAAGCCCGCGCCGCCGCCCCTATCCTTCCGCGCGGAGCGGGGAAGGGGAACCATGCGAAGCATGGTGGAGGGGGAAAGGCCGGGCGCGGACACGCCCTCCACCGCGCTACGCGCGGTCCCCCTCCCCCGCTGCGCGGGGGAGGAAATCGGCGAAGACGTGCTCGTCGCCCGCCCGGAAGCAGACGTGTCGGTCCGCATCCTCCCGCCCGGCGGCTACGTTTTCGCGAGGCGCCTCGAAGAAGGCGCGACGCTCGCCGAGGCGGCGGGCGCGCTTCCCGATCACGACGCATTCGGGACGCATCTCGTCGGCTTGGTCGCGGCCGGCGCGGTCGCCTCGATCATACCCGGAGGACGCCGATGACCGCCGACGTCGCGGCGCGGCGCGCCACGCCCCTATCCAACGCCCTCGCCCGCTCCACCCGCGCGCTGTTCGGCTTCGCGCCCGCCTCGCTCGCGCTGATCGTACTGCGCCTCACTCTCGCGCGGCCCTTCTTCGCCTCGGGGCTCACGCGTTGGGACGGATGGTTCAACCTGTCGTTCGGCGCGAAGGCCCTCTTCGCCGACGAGTACCGCCTGCATATTTCTGGCGCCGAGATTCCGTTCCCCCAGCCGGAGTTCGTCGCGACGCTGGCGAGCACGGCGGAGATCGTCCTGCCGATCCTGCTCGCCTTCGGCTTCCTCACCCGCTACGCCGCGCTCGGCCTCCTTTGCATGACCGCAGTCATCCAGCTCACCTATCCCGACGGCTGGCAGAATTTCCATCTGCCATGGGCCGCGATGGCGTTGGCGATCATGGCTTTCGGCCCGGGCGCGCTCTCGCTCGACCGGCTGCTCGGCCTCGACGGCTTCCCGCTGCGGCGCTGAGCAGCCATAAGGGATTTGCGACGCGAAGTCCCGTTCCCCCGGTATTGACGCCTCCGGGAAGGCGTGGCTTTAAGCGACCTTCGTCATTGCGAGCGAAGCGAAGCAATCCAGCGCCGCCGCTGCCTTACGAGCTTCTGGATCGCTTCGTCGCTTCGCTCCTCGCAATGACAATTCATACGCTTGGGCCACGCCTGCATTCCAAATCTAGGGGAAAAGGACGCCATGTCGCAATGGCCGCTCTACGGGCGCATCGAAGGCCCGATCGTGA
Source organism: uncultured Alphaproteobacteria bacterium (assembly GCA_963819255.1). GTDB lineage: Bacteria > Pseudomonadota > Alphaproteobacteria > Rhizobiales > Beijerinckiaceae > Roseiarcus. The sequence goes on along the minus strand of CAWFVS010000038.1, from coordinate 300,859 downwards.
TGATCGGATTCGGATCGATCGGCAAGGGAACGCTGCCGCTGATCGAGCGCCACTTCGAGTTCGACAAGGATCGCTTCGTCGTCATCGACCCGGACGACTCGGACCGCCGCCTGCTCGACGAGCGCGGCGTCAAGTTCGTCCAGCTCGGCCTCACCCGGGACAATTATCGCGAGGTTCTCGGCAAGCATCTCGAGGCCGGCGAGGGCCAGGCCTTCTGCGTCAACCTCTCGGTCGACACCTCCTCGCTCGACATCATGCGCTATTGCCGCGAGATCGGCGCGCTCTACATCGACACCGTCGTCGAGCCCTGGCCCGGCTTTTATTACCCCAAGGACGCTCGGCAGCGCGGCGCGCACCAACTACGCGCTGCGAGAGACGGTGCTTGCCGAGCGGCGCAGGAATCCCGGGCGGGCCGACCGCGGTCTCCTGCTGCGGCGCCAATCCCGGCATGGTGTCCTGGTTCGTCAAGCAGGCGCTCGTCAATCTCGCCGCCGACCTCGGCGAGACAGCGGCTGAGCCGAAGACGCGCGAGGAATGGGGCAGGCTCGCCGAGCGCCTCGGCGTCAAGGGCGTGCATATCGCCGAGCGCGACACCCAGCGCGCCAAGAGCCCCAAGCCGCGCAACGTGTTCGTCAACACCTGGTCGATCGAAGGCTTCCTGTCCGAGGGCATGCAGCCGGCCGAGCTCGGCTGGGGCACGCACGAGACATGGACGCCGCCGAACGCCGGCTTCCACGAGACCGGCTGCGGCGCGGCGATCTACCTCAACCAGCCGGGCGCCAATACCCGCGTGCGCTCCTGGACGCCGACAGCGCGCGGCCAGTTCGGCTTCCTCGTCACCCACAACGAGTTCGATCTCGATCGCCGACTACTTCACGGTGCGCGACGAAAAGGGCGAGGCGGTCTACCGCCCGACCTGCCACTACGCCTACCACCCCTGCGACGACGCGGTGCTGTCGCTGCACGAGCTTTTCGGCCGCGCCGGCCAGATCCAGACCGCGCACCACATTCTTTCCGAGAACGAGATTGTCGACGGGATCGACGAGCTCGGCGTGCTCCTTTACGGACATCGCCGCAACGCCTACTGGTACGGCTCGCAGCTTTCGGTCGAGGAGACGCGGGCGCTCGCGCCCTATCAGAATGCGACCGGCATGCAGGTGACCTCGGCGGTTCTGGCCGGCATGGTCTGGGCGCTCGAGAACCCGAAGGCCGGCATCGTCGAAGCCGACGAGATGGACTACCGGCGCTGTCTCGAGGTGCAGACGCCCTATCTCGGCCCGGTGATCGGCGTCTACACCGACTGGACGCCGCTCAAAAACCGCCCCGGCCTTTTCCCGGAGGACATTGACGCGAGCGACGCCTGGCAGTTCCGCAACGTGCTGGTGCGCTAGCGGCGGCTTAGCGCAAATTTAGCGGCGACGGCCAACCGAATCAGGAACTTGCTGGCCGCTTTAGCGTCGGGCGTGCATCGGGCGTCGCCGCTCGACCTTCGCCCTGACCTTGACCAACTTGACCAACTCAAGCCGTTCGGTTACCGTCAGGGCATGACTCGAACGGTCAATCTCTACGAGGCCAAGACCCATCTTTCGGCGCTGGTCGACGCCGCAGAGAGCGGCGAAGAGATCATCATCGCCAAGAACGGCGTCGCAAAGGCGCGGCTCGCGCCGATTCCGAAGCCGGCCCGCAAACGTCGGCCGTCCGGGTTGATGAAAATCACCTATATCGCCGACGACTTCGACGCGACCGACGAAAGCATCATCCAGGATTTTGAGGCTCTTAATTGAGCTTCCTCATCGATACGCACGTCTTTTTGTGGTTCGAAACGGGCTCGATGCGGCTTGCCCGCCGTGCGCGCGCGCTCATCGAGGACGCGAGTGAGGCCGCTTATGTGAGCGCCGCCTCCTTCTGGGAAATCGCGATCAAACGGCGGGCGGGCAGGCTTCAGTTCACGGGGTCGGCGCGCGCCGCCGCCACAGCCGCGGGCTTTCTCGAGCTCGCCATCGACGCCGCTGACGCCGAGACCGCCGGCGCGCTCGAATGGGACCACCGCGATCCGTTCGATCGGATGCTCGTCGCCCATTGCCTCAACCGCTCGCTCACTCTGGTGACCTCCGACGCCAAGTTGCGCGCGCGAGAGGACATCGCCATCCTCTGGGCGGATTGAAGCGGTCGCCGCAAAAGGTCTCGACGGAACCGGGACGCCTGTACTAGGGATAGGCCCCATGAACGATCTCGCCGCGTCGATCCGCACCATCCCGGACTATCCGAAGCCGGGCGTTCTGTTCCGCGACATCACCACGTTGCTCGGCGACGCGCGGGCCTTCCGCCGCGCCGTCGACGAGCTCGTGCAGCCCTGGGCAGGCACCAAGGTCGACAAGGTCGCCGGGATCGAGGCGCGCGGCTTCATCCTCGGCGGCGCGGTCGCCCACCAGCTGTCGGCCGGCTTCGTGCCGGTCCGCAAGAAGGGCAAGCTGCCGCATTTCAAGGTGTCGATCGCCTATTCGCTCGAATACGGCCTCGACGAGATGGAGATGCACCAGGACGCGGTGAAACCGGGCGAGCGCGTCATCCTGGTCGACGACCTCGTCGCCACCGGCGGCACGGCCGTCGGCGCGGTGCAGCTCCTGCGCAAGCTCGGCGCCGACGTCGTCGCCGCCTGCTTCGTCATCGACCTGCCGGATCTCGGCGGGGCGAAGAAGCTGGCGGACCTGGACGTGCCGGTCCGTTCGCTCATTTCATTCGAGGGGCATTGAGCGAGGCGTCTCGGCCGGCGCAATTGGCGAGCGGCTGATGTAGAACGTAACACGAACATTCTCTTGACCTCGCACTCGGGTTGTGGCATAGTGTGAAACACTGGAGAGGGTGCGGGCCGCGGTGGCCGGCGTTTCCCTTTCTATTGTTCCGAACATTCCCGCCTGCTCCCATGGCCGGGTGGGCGGCGCCGAGTTCCTGACGCGCCCACGCACGCCCGGTCAAATCGTCCCATCATCAGCATCACCCACTGGCGCGTGTCCTCAGCTTGCGCCAAGCAAAAAGCGAGGGCAATGTCGCAGCCTGGCGGTCCGTGGACGCCGGCTCACGGGGTCACCTTCTGCGGAGCAGCGGGAATGTCGGTCCGGTCCAGGGAGTCCGCGGACGCCAGCTCCTCTTTCGAGAACGCGGGCGCCCCGGCCGCGAGAGAAGCCAGCTCCCGAAGGTCTTTCCTCGGGCCGCTGACGGCGCTGATCGCCAACCGCCGCCTGTCGGCCGGCAACAAGGCGCGCAACGGAAAACGCTGGCGCGAGGCGGCCGAGGCCTACGCGCGATTCCTTCGCCTGAAACCGGATTCGGCGGCCGTTTGGGCGCAACTCGGCCACTGCCTGAAGGAGGACGGAAAAACAGCCGAGGCGGAAGCGGCTTACCTCAAGGCCTTGGAGCTCGACCCCGAAAACCAGGACGCCATTCTTCACATCGGACGCCTCAGGCTGGCGTTAAACGATCCGGCGTCAGCCGCGCATTATTTCGAGCGCGCGTCGGCGTTCGCTTCGCCGAGCCTCGAGGCGACAAGGGAGCTTCATGCTCTTCGAGCTAAGCAGGCCGACGAAGTCCTCTCGAGGGCAGTGAAGGCTGGCGATGAAAAACGCTGGAGCGACGCGATCGAGGCGTATGAGGCGTTCCTCCGCTTGAGGCCCGAAGCCGCGCCCGTCTGGATGCGGCTCGGCCATTGCTTTACGGAGAGCGGGAAGGCGGCAGAGGCGGAGAGGGCCTATCTCAAGGCCCTGGAACTCGGTCCTGAGAACCCGGACACGCTCCTTTTCCTCGGCCGCACCAGGCTGGCGCTGAACGATCCGGCGTCGGCCGCAGATTATTTCGAGCGCGCCGCCACGTTCCCGTCGCCGAGCTCAGATGCGCAACTAGAACTTCGAGCGCTTCGATCGGGCGGCTTTGCTGGCCCTTCGGCTTCGACCGAACTCGAATGGCTTGCGGCGCAGCTGACCCAGCCCATCAACGCCAGTTCTCAGCCGAGCGGGCTCGCCACCGCCGTCGCCCTGCGAGACGTCGCCAACCTGCGCGCCAACTCGAAGCTGACCGCCGCATACATTGCAGAGTTGACGTACGATTTTCGGGTTTCCGCCGCCGCGCCGGACAAGCCGAGCTGGATCGGAGCCAAAGGCCGGGTCTGCAAGCAGATCGATTTCTCTTCTGCTTGGTTCCTGTATTGGGCAAATCGGCTGAAGTTCGCGCCGCGGCTGCATCGGAAATTGTGGGAGGATGCTTACGTCGTCCAGTGCCTGTGGGAGCGAGGCTGCCTCGAGCCCGGCAAAATCGGGTTGGGCTTCGCAGTCGGGACGGAGCCGCTGCCCTCGCTGTTTGCGGGTTGCGGCGCGTTGATCACCGCCACCGATCTGCCTTCGGACGACGAGCGCAGCCGCGGCTGGAGACTGACGAACCAGCACGCCTCGAACGTCGAGGCCCTGTGGAAGCCGCAGCTGGTCGATCGGGGGACGTTTCTGAGAAACTGCTCGTTCGTTTTCCTCGATATGACCAGCATTCCAGCCAACTATGATGAGCAATTCGACTTTTGCTGGTCGGTGTGCTCGTTCGAGCATCTGGGAACGCTGCAGAACGGGCTCGAGTTCGTCCGGCAGTCGGCGCGGACGCTGAAGCCGGGAGGCGTCGGGGTGCACACCACCGAGTACAACGTCGCCGATGGAGAGACGATCGACAATTGGCAGACGGTGCTCTACCAGAGGAAGCACTTTTCGCTTCTCAAAGTCATGCTCGAAGAGGTCGGCTGCCGACTGGTCGACATCGACTTCGACGCGGGGCGCGAGTTCTTCGATTGCTACGTCGACGTCCCGCCGTTTCCGCATGACCAAACCGGCCTACCGATTGCAGAGGCGCCTCACGTCAAGCTCAGCGTCGACGGCTTTCCGGCGACGTCGATCGCGATCATCGTCGAGAAGCCTCTGAATTGACGCCTGGCTCCGATTCAGCCGCGGACTGCGAAGGAGCAGATCTCGTTCGTTGCCCATTTTGAACGATGGCGCTATTTGACTGCGCCTTCGAAACGACCGCCAGCGGGCGCTCAAGCGCGGCCATTGACAAGCCGCCCCGCCGCGTCGGAAAGCCTCGCCCGCCAAAGAGCCCGAGGAGCCTCCATGACCGACGCCCGCCTCCAGACGCTGATCGAGCAGGCCTTCGAGGTGAGCGGGCCTTCGAGGACCGCGGCCGGATCGGCCCGCAGACGACGGGCGACGTGCGCGACGCGGTCGAGCGGGCGCTCGATCTCATGGATTCCGGCAAAGCGCGGGTCGCCGAGAAGATTTCCGGCGCGACGCGGGCCGAACTCCTGGAAGGTCAACCAGTGGCTGAAGAAGGCGGTGCTGCTCTCCTTCCGCCTCAACGACAGCCGGATCATCGAGGGCGGCCCGGGCGGGGCGACCTGGTGGGACAAGATCCCGTCGAAATTCGCCGGCTGGGGCGAGAACCGGTTCCGCGAGGCGGGCTTCCGCGCCGTGCCAAGCGCCGTCGTCCGTCGCTCGGCCTATATCGCGCGGGACGTCGTGCTGATGCCGTGCTTCGTCAATCTCGGCGCCTATGTCGATTCGAAGACCATGGTCGACACCTGGGTCACCGTCGGCTCCTGCGCCCAGATCGGCAAGAACGTGCATCTCTCGGGCGGCGTCGGCATCGGGGGCGTGCTCGAGCCGCTGCAGGCCAACCCGACCGTCGTCGAGGACGACTGCTTCATCGGCGCGCGTTCGGAGGTCGTCGAGGGCGTCATCGTCGGCGAGGGCTCGGTGATCTCGATGGGGGTGTTCCTCTCCGCCTCGACCAAGATCGTCGACCGGACGACCGGCCAGGTCCATATCGGCTACGTGCCGCCCTATTCGGTGGTGGTCTCGGGCTCCCTGCCCGGCAAGCCCCTCCCCGACGGCTCGCCCGGCCCCTCGCTCTATTGCGCGGTGATCGTGAAAACGGTTGACGCGCAGACGCGCGCCAAGACCGGGATCAACGAGCTGCTCCGGGAGTGACCTCAAACTTCCGGCGAGAGAAATATTCACCACAAAGGTCACGAAGATTGCACGAAGAACACGTGTCCTTCGTGTAGTCTTCGTGACTATCGTGGTGAAATGTTTTAGCTCTTATGGCGTTAGCTATTGGTATATGGTAGGCTTCCTCGCAGGTTCCGAGGAGGCATGCATGGACGTCGCGGATTTCGCGGAATGGGTGGCTGGAACAGCGAGGCTGACGTCATCGCAGCGGCGGGAGGCGTTCCGGTCGCTGGCCTTGGCCGAGGCGATGGCCAGCCTTGATGACGAGGCGTTCGAATATTGGGGCTGCGCCATTGAGGCGGCGGTCACGGATCGGAACTCCACGATCATGCCGGAGTTGGAGGGCTCAGTGGAGCCCCCTGCACCGCCGAACCCGAGCCGTTCCCGGTTGGGTTCCGTGGCTGAAGTCGGCCACCGTCGGGTCGTCGGCATGGGGTGTCCACACTGCGCAAATCGGGACGTGATTTTGTGGGGCAAGGCGAATGGATTGCCCCGGTATCGCTGCCGCGGCTGCGGCCGCACATTCAATGGCTTGACCAAGACGCCGTTGGCGAGATTGCGCAAGAGAGAAAAGTGGCGGGAGCAGGCCCAATCCATGATCGATGGAGTAACCACCTCGAAAGCTGCGGAACGCTGCGAAGTCGACTATAAAACAGCATTTCGATGGAGGCATCGATTTCTTGAGTCTCTATCGTCCGACAAACCCAAGACCCTGTCTGGAATTGTGGAAGGGGATGAGACGTTTATTCTGGAGTTATTCAAGGGGAAACGATCTGATCTTCCTCGCAAGGCACGCAAGAGGGGCGGCAAGGCGGCAAAGCGCGGCTTGTCCGCCGAACAGATCCCGGTGATCGTTGCGCGAGACCGCGCTGGCGCCACCATTGACGCCGTCCTGCCCAAGCTCGACCGGGCGTCCATCACAGGAGCATTGGGCGGCGTTGTCACTCCCGCCAACCAGTTCTGCTGCGACGGCGGCAGGGCCATCGTCGCCTTCGCCAAGAAAGCGGGCATTCCGCATCACGTCTTGCCCGCTCCAGGAAAGCCGAGCCCGGACGCCCCCGACCTCCACATCAATAATGTCAATGCCTACCATGGCCGGCTCAAAGAATGGATGCGCCGCTTCCATGGCGTCGCGACCAAGAATCTGCCGAACTATCTCGGCTGGCGCAGAGCGCTCGAAGCGCTCGGGCCGCAGGTCAAACCGGAGGACTGGATCCTCGGCGCCGCTGGCTTGGGGCCTTACCAACGGCTAACGCCATAAGAGCGAATGTTTTTGCACAAGTTGACGCCGTTTGCGGCGTCATCTGCCCACTGTCGAGAAGCGCGCCTGAAGCGCTCTCGGCCTCCCCTTGAGCGCCGAACCCCTGCCCGGCTTCGCTGAGCGGCGGGCGCTTCACCGCGCGCTCGTTCTTCCCAGAAAGAAGTCCTCCCATGATCGCCGCCACACCGAATCCAACCGACCATGCGCGCGCCAGGCGCATGATTGCCGCCCTCATCGAGGGCGCCGACCTCGACGCCGTCGCGGCCCTGGAGCGGCTGCCGGCCGAGGAGGCCCAGACGATCCTGCGCGAGGGCCTCAGCCAGCGCTGGGTCGCCCCTGTGGCGGATTTCGCCAAGCTCCAGATCGCCCGGCTGGAAAACCTCTGTCTGCACGTGATGGACAGGGTCGAGAGCGGCGAGCTCGCGGCGATCGACCGGGCGGTCAAGATCATCGACCGGCTCGACCGCTACCACGGTTTCCATCGGGCGAGCCCCGCCATCGAGCCCTACGGCGACGAGCAGCGCCAAAAACTGCTCGACAAGCTGAACGCGATGGAGGAGCGACTCTCGCGACGGCCCGCCTGACGCCGGTTCCGAACCAGTGACGGACCCGACGGCGGAAGCCGGGCCGCGCCCGCCTCCCTCCGAGGCCCGGCCGGCCCATCCGGCGGATCGGCGATCTTCTCGCGCTCAGCCGCGACGAGCGCGCCCGCCTGCTCGGCGCCTTGACGCCCCGCGAATGCGCCGAGCTCTTTCATGACTGGACGCTCTGGGCCCGCCCCGAGCAGGCGCCGCCGCCCGGCGACTGGATCGTCTGGCTCATCCTCGCCGGACGCGGCGCCGGCAAGACGCGCGCCGGCGCGGAAGCGGTGCGGCTGTGGTCGCGCTCCTTCCCGAGCGTCAACCTGATCGGCCCCACGGCGGACGACGTGCGCGACGTGATGGTGCTCGGCGACTCGGGCGTCCTCAACTGCTGCCGCAAGGACGAGCGCCCGCGCTATCTCGCCTCCGCCGCCAGGCTCGAGTGGCCGAACGGGGCGACGAGCCTCCTCTTCTCCGCCGAGGAGCCCGACCGGCTGCGCGGCAAGCAGCACATGAAGCTCTGGTGCGACGAGCTCGCCGCCTGGCGGCGGCCCGACGCGTTCGACCAGGCGATGTTCGGCCTGCGTCTCGGCGACAGGCCGCAGATGGTCGTCACCACCACGCCGCGGCCGACCAGGATCATCAAGAGCCTCGCCGCCGGCAAGGACACGATCGTCACCCGCGGCTCGACCTTCGACAACAAGGGCCATCTGGCGAAGGCCTTCTTGCGAGCGCATCGCCAAGCGCTATGAGGGCCGCGCGATCGGCCGGCAGGAGCTGTTCGCCGAGATCGTCGAGGAGACGCCGGGCGCCTTGTGGACTCGCGCGCTGATCGAGCGCCAGCGGATTTCTCCCGAGGCCGCGCCGCGGGAATTTTCGGAAGTCGTCGTCGCCGTCGATCCGCCGGCGCGCTCGGGCGGAAACGCCGACGAATGCGGGCTCGTCGTCGCCTGCAAAGCCTCCGACGGGCGCCTCTATGTGCTGGCGGACCTGACGAGCCAGGGCGACTCGCCCGCGGCTGGGCGGCGCGGGTCGGCTCGGCCTACCGCGGATTCCAGGCCAACCGGGTGGTCGCCGAGGTCAACAACGGCGGCGACATGGTGGCGGAGGTTCTGCGCCAGGCCGAGCCGCAACTGGCGGTGCGCTCGGTCCATGCGACGCGCGGCAAATTTTTGCGCGCCGAGCCGGTCGCGGCGGCCTATGAGCGCGGCCTCGTCTTTCACGCCGGGATCTTTGAAAAGCTCGAGGACCAGCTCTGCGCGCTCACCCCCGACTACGACCGCCGCGCCGGCAATTCGCCGGACCGGGCCGACGCGCTCGTCTGGGCGATCGCCGACCTGCTCGGCCTCGACCGGCCGAAGACGACGGGGATGATCGATTTTTGGGCGGGGCGGTAGGCCCCGAGGTCGTCATGCGAGCGAAGCGAAGCAATCCAGGCGGCCCGCGGCGGCCTACGACCTGGATTGCTTCGTCGCTGCGCTCCTCGCAATGACGGGTGGGCCGTCATTGCGAGCGAAGCGAAGCAATCCATGCTGCCGGCGCAGTCCCGTCACTCGAACAGATTTCTCAAGTGATCGTTCAGGAAGCGGCCTGATGGGTCCAGTTTGCGGCGGATCGCCTGGAAGTCATGAAAGCGCGGATAGAGCGCCGGCATGTCTTCGGCGCGATTGAAATGCAGCTTGCCCCAATGCGGTCGCGCTCCGTATTGCCTGAGGATCGCGTCGACATCGATGAGATAGCTCCAATAGTCGATCCCCGGGCCGCCGGAGACGGAAACCGTCACGCTCGCGCGCTGGTAGTAAGGGCTCAGCATGCCCGAATCGCCAGCGACGAAACGATATTCGACCGGATAAATGCAGTTCGTGTGCTTGGTCAGCATCAACTCGCGAACTTGCCGCAAGGCCTCCTTGCCGCGCTCGACGGGGATGGCGTATTCGAGCTCGTGAAAGTTCGGGACGTATTCAATCGGGTAGATTTCCGAACTGTAAGCGACCCGCTCGAACGTTTTCTCGTTCGCGTACGGCGCCTCGTCGGTGAGGTTCATCACCTTCATCTCGCAGACGTCGTGCTCGCGCTTGACCGCCGAGACGGCGGCGACGTCGGGCAGGCAGTAGAGATGCCGCGACTCGGCGACCGGACACCAGAAGAAACTGAAATGGCGATTGTTCGCCGCCAGCTCGTCGTGCTTCTCCATGCAGGACTCGAAATCGTCGCGCCACAGGCGTTCCTTGAGGTTGTAGGCAGGGACCGCCTGCAGCGTGATCGTCGAAATCACCCCGAGCATGCCGATGGAAACCTGCGCGGCCGCCATCGTTTCCGGATCCCGGTCGGCGTCGACCTCGAGGACCGATCCGTCCGGCTGAATGAGCCGCATGCCGACCGCCTGGGACGACAGGCAGCCAAGACCGATTCCCGTGCCATGCGTGCCGGTCGACAGGGCGCCGGCGATCGCCTGGGTGTCGATATCGCCCTGATTGGCGAGCGATAGCCCGATCTGTTTAAGAGCGCGGCCGATATCGCCGATCCTCGTGCCTGCGCGCACGACGACGCGCTTGCGATCGAGGTCGGCGCTGACGAGCCCTTGCATGTTGTTCAGGCTCAGCAGCAAGCCGCTGGTCGCGACGATCGGCGTGAACGAATGGCCGGAGCCGGCGACGCGGATGGAAAGATTTTGACGCGAGGCCTCGCGCACGAGCTGAGCCAATTCGTCTTCCGAACCAGGCTCCGCGTTGTGCCGGGCGATGAAGGACTGGTTGCCGACCCAGTTGCGCCAGTGCCCGCCCGGCCCCAGCTGCGCCGACGACGTTTGCGTGACATCCGTCATCTCATCATTCCCCTGACCGCCAGGCAGCATCAACGACACAAGCGGTATCAAGGAAGCGCGGCTCTGAAAAAGGACTCTTGGCTGGGCGGCAAGCACTCGCAGCCCAACTCTGCGTCCACCCTTTCACATACCAAGGAAACACCCCGCATGTCCTCGGACGCCGTCCGCCGCCCGCTGACCCCGAACGTCTTCGCCCGCCTCGCTCAAGCTACGCGCTACGCCATCACCGGCGTCAAGCCTAATTCCTGGTTCGGCCCGCAACAGCCGCTCGCGCCTCAGGCGCCGGCGGAGGTGAAGGGCCGGCGGTTCGACTATCCGTTCGGCGCGAACCTCGACTATGTCCCGCGCTCGGACGCAGGCATTACCTTTGCCGAATTGCGCGCGCTCGCCGACGCCCTGCCGCTGTTGCGCGCCGTCATCGAGACCCGCAAGGACCAGATCGCCGCGCAGAATTTCACCGTCCGCGCAGCGCGCCCGCGCGGACCTGCCGGACGCCTCCGCCCGCATCGACGCGGCGCTCGAATTCCTGGGCATGCCCGACCGCCGCCATTCCTTCGCCGACTGGCTGAGGATGCTGCTCGAGGACCTGCTCGTCATCGACGCGGCGACCATCTATCCGCGCTATGCCCGCCGCGGCGCGCTCTATGCGCTCGACATCGTCGACGGCGCCACCATCAAGCCCCTGATCGGCCAGGACGGGCGCGCGCCCGAGCCCCCGGACCCGGCCTACCAGCAGGTGCTCCACGGCGTGCCGGCGGCCGACTTTTCCACCGGCGAGCTTCTCTACCTGCCGCGCAACGCGCGCGCCCACAAGATCTACGGCATGAGCCCGGTCGAGCAGATCGCGCTCACCATCAACATCGCGTTGAGGCGCGACGCGGCGACGCTCGACTATTACCAGGCCGGCTCCGTGCCCGACGCCTTCGGCACGGTGAACAAGGAATGGACGAGCGACCAGATCCGCCAGTTCCAGGACGATTTCGACGCGCGGATGGCCGGCAATCTGCACCGCCGCCGCATGCTGAAATTCATGCCGGCCGACTTCAAGTTGATCGAGTACCGCCAGCCGCCGCTGAAGGACGCCTATGACGAATGGCTCGCCCGCGTCATCTGCTACGCCTTCTCCGTCCCCGCGACGCCGTTCGTCAGCCAGGTCAACCGCGCGACCAGCGAGACCATGCGGCTCCAGGCGACGCAGGAAGGCTTGGTGCCGCTGAAGAACTGGGTCAAGAGCGCGCTCGACCGGGTGATCCAGGTCTTTATGGGCGAGCCGGACCTCGAATTCGTCTGGGTCGGCGACGACGCGATCGACCCGCTGCAGCAGGCCCAGACACTCAACATCCTCGTCTCTGCGGGGATCAAGACGCGCGAGGAAGCGCGGGCGGAGCTGGGGCTCGGGGGCGAAGGGAAGGGCGCCGCTGGAGCGAGCGCGGCCGCGCTTGGAAAGTATAACCAGTATCACGATGAGCAAGGTCGGTTCACAACCCCGGACGATGCAGTCGAACCGGGCGGACGAGCTTCGAATCGGTCGCGGCCGAAGAGGGTTCAGGTCGCGAGCAACGACAGCGCGCTGTCAGATACGGGCAGTGGGCGAACCGAGAGCGAAGTCACCCAAATCATCGAGCCCGAGCCACCGGAGCCGCCGCCCCCGCCCGAACCGCCGGAAACGCCACGCCCGGCGGAAAATCTCGTCCCCACTCCCCCTCAGACGCTCGTTGAATTGGTCGCGCCAAAGGGAGAATTGCCCGGCACATACGTAGAAGGGAGCGATGCGCGGACCATGCCCGCGTCTGACGACCCGGATACCAGCGCGCTCGACTACGCCAAACAACTGTACGATGAGAGAACAGCAATTTCCGTGGAAACTGGGCTTGAGGCCCGCGGCGGCTTTGCCGTACGAACGCTAGCTGGCGCATACATAACTTACCGCCCGGCGGGGTTGGGAGGTAGAGCTACACTACCAACAACGGCGACCGTCGAGGTCAATGACCCGGATGTCAACGAGCTTAATGGCGGTCAGCCTCTGAAATTGAAATTTCCAAAGAAGTGAGCTCGTTCATGCGAATCCCTGACGAAATAGCACTGTGGTTGCAGAAGCTGCTCCTCGGGTATAATGGCGAATGCTGGGGAATGGTCGACTTTGTCCTCGGAAGGCTCGAAGTCTATCCCTCAATATACGGGCGCTCGATGGCAGCTCGGCGTGGACACAGTCTATAGAGCCGTGACTTCCGACTTGGTCAGCGTGGAAGATTTGGCCGGCTTCCCTGACCTCGCGAGCTTTTTTAAAGCGATTCGGACATTAAGTCCGGACGACAAGAGCGGTGCGAGATCGACGGATGGAGAATTCGCCTATACTGGCCCAGAGTTGTGGAACGTGTCTCAGATTTGCGGGACAGAGCGCCTACACAAGCTGGTAGGCGCCTACTTCCCTCCAACCGGGGAAATCAGGCACATCCTGAACCCCGCGTTCATCGAGGCGCTGGAGCAGATCTTCGCTGAGAACGGCGTGCCGTGGTCGGACAAGCCGCTGTTTCCGATCACGCCAGCGACCACCCCGGCCGCGACGCACACCTAACAACACTTGGAGTAGCCGCCTGCGGCGCCCAATCAGAATTGCTCGAACGTGGGCCGCAGCAGCCCTCGCGCATTTGTTCTTCAACGCTCGCCAAAGCCCTTGATCGGCGCGGACGGGCGCGCGCCCGAGCCGCCGGACCCGGCCTATCAGCAGGTGCTGCACGGCGTGCCGGCGGCCGATTTCTCCGCCGACGAGCTCCTCTACCTGCCGCGCAACGTGCGCGCCCACAAGCTTTACGGCATGAGCCCGGTCGAGCAGATCGCCCTCACCATCAACATCGCGCTGAGGCGCGACGCGGCGACGCTCGACTATTACCGCGCCGGCTCCGTGCCCGACGCCTTCGGCACGCTGCCCAAGGAATGGAGCCAGATCAGATCCGACTCGTTCCAGGAGAAGTTTCGACGCGAAGATGGCCGGCAACCTGCACCGGCGGCGCATGATGAAGTTCATGCCGGCCGACTTCCGGCTGATCGAGTACCGCCAGCCGCCGCTGAAAGACCAGTACGACGAGTGGCTCGCCCGCGTCATCTGCTACGCCTTCTCGGTTCCCGCCACGCCCTTCGTCTCCCAAGTCAACCGGGCGACCAGCGAGACGATGCGCCTCCAGGCGACCCAGGAAGGGCTCGTGCCGCTGAAAAACTGGGTCAAGAGCGCGCTCGACCGCGTGATCCAGCTCTGCATGGGCGAGCGGGACCTCGAGTTCGTCTGGGTCGGCGACGACGCGATCGACCCTCTGCAGCAGGCGCAGACGCTGAACATCCTGGTCTCCGCCGGCATCAAGACGCGCGAGGAGGCGCGCGCCGAGCTCGGGCTGGGCGGCGAAGGGAAGGCCAACACGAAGCCGGGATTGGGAAAATTCAATCCGGTACCACGATCCGAACAACGGACAGTTCACGACGGCGGATGGCGCGAGAGTTTCTCTTAGATTGGCCGCGGAAGAACGGATAAAGCAGACCCCGGCAGGCTACCGACTCTCCCCCAAGAAATTCAGCGCGCGATGGAAAGGCGAGGGTGGACTGCGGAGCAAATTGACGAAGCCGTAAAACACGGGAGCCGAATTGATGCCGTAAACAGGAAGACCGGCGGTCCAGCGACCCGATACGTAAGTCCTCAGTCCGGTCAATCTGTCGTCATCGACAATACGATCAACGAGGTTATACATGTTGGCGAGGAGGACTTTGAATATAGCCCGGATAGCGGCGACCTGCCGGGAGCCCTTATGCGGCCGCCTCCGCCGGCGGGAAGTTCAACAGGCGAAACGCCTCCTCCTCCGGCTGCGACCACCAGGTGCTACGCCTGTTGAGCCCACGGCGCCGGTCGAGCCGGTAGAACCAATTCCTCCCATAGAACCAATTCCCATGACGGAAAACAATCGAGATCGACGAGGGCCACAATATGAACGATCAGTTTGAGGAATTTTCCGGCACCCTCCCCCTGGAATTGTTGCAGCGCGCCTTCCGATCGCGGCATGAGTTGGCGTGGGCTCGAGCAGACGCAATCGAGGCGATCGATCGTCTGGAAAAAGCGGGATTTACGCTACTGGGGGTCGAGGTCTGGATACCGTCGTCGCCTGGGCCAAAGATGACAGGATGGTTCTGGGATTCCAAAGACAGAGCAGCTGCGAATGAGCCGGAGACCGCGCGCGATTTCGTGAAGGGCTTCAAATGGGGCCCGCACGACCGTAGTCTGAGAGATTGCGAACCCTTCTTCAATTTGACCGTGGCCGAAAGGCGGAACTGAGCGATCGGGCTAAGCGGGCTTCGGGTGCCCGAGGCGTCCGCATCGCGTTCGGCGTGGCGAAGGTCGTCTGTGAACTCGTAAGGCATTTCTAGGTTCACTGCCATCGAGCGCGGCTTGCTATTGCGCCTGCTATGCCATTTCCAGGTCTCGCCTAACTCCTGGTTCGGCCAGCAAGAGCCGCTCACGCCCCGCGCGCCGCCGGAGGTGAAGGGCGGGCAGTTCGACTACCCGTTTGGGGCGAACCTCAACTACGTCCCGCGCTCGGAGGCCGGCGTTTCGTTCGAGGAACTGCGAGCGCTCGCCGACGCGCTGCCGCTGCTGCGCGCCGTCATCGAGACCCGCAAGGACCAGATCGCCGCGCAGAATTTTACCGTGCGCGCCCGGGCCCGCGCCGACTTGCCGGACGCCTCCAGCCGGATCGACGCGGCGCTCGAATTCCTGAGCATGCCCGACCGGCGCCATTCCTTCGCCGACTGGCTGAGGATGCTGCTCGAGGACCTGCTCATCGACGCGGCGACCATTTTTTCGCGCTTCGACCGCAGCGGCGCGCTCCATTCGCCCGACGTCGTTGACGGCGCGACCATAAAGCTCTTGATCGGCGAGGACGATCAGCGGCTTGATGGTCGAGCGAATGGAGCGCGACGCTGCGGGCATAGTGCGGATGGATGGTCTGCCGCGTCGATGAGCAGGTCCTCGAGCAGCATCCTCAGCCAGTCCGGCGAAGGAATGGCGCCGGTCGGGGCGGCCCCAGAAGGCAAGCGAAGCGTCGATGCAATCGGAGGCCTCGGGCAGATCGGCGCGCCCCCCGCGCGCACGATGAAGTTCTGCGCCGCGATCTGGTCTTTGCGGGTCTCGATGACGGCGTTTGTCGGGCCCTTGCTACGCCGCGCTCCTCTACGCAGAGCTTGCCAATGTCAGTTTACCATCTTTCACATCAATCTGGTGAGATTTTGATTGGAACAATTCGCCCGGGGCCAGCGCAAGCTTGCCGACAGGCGTCATTTGGAGCACGAAATATTCATTGCGTTGGCAGCGTCCGTCCAAGAAAAACAGCACTGCGGTCCCAATTCAGTTCGTCGGCCCGACGGATCCTCCAAATATGTTCTAACGGCCCATCATCATATCGCTCGTCAATCAGGACCCCCGCGAAGGCAAGTTGGCCGGGTGCTGGGCAATCGACGCGACTACGTTCGGGGCGGGTTCGACGTCACGAGACGGTTCGACTGCGTCGTCCGCTTGTGGTGAACCGCCCTTGTTCGTCGTGATACGGGTTGTACTTCCCCAGGGCCGGCGGTGGTGCGTGCTGCCCCGCCTTCCCGTCCCCGCCCAGCCCGAGCTCCGCCGCGCCTCCTCGCGCGTCTTGATTCCCGCGGAAACAAGAATGTTCAGCGTCTGGGCCTGCTGCAGCGGGTCGATTGCGTCGTCGCCGACCCAGATGAATTCGAGGCCGGCTCGCCCATGAAATCCTGGAGCAGATGACGCGAGCGAGCCACTCGTCGTACTGGTCCTTGAGCGGCTGGCGGTACTCGATCAGCCGGAAGTCGGCCGGCATGAACTTCATCATGCGCCGCCGGTGCAGGTTGCCGGCCATCTTCGCGTCGAACTTCTCCTGGAACGAGTTCGTACTGGTCATTCGAATATTACCGCGCCGGCTCCCTGGGCGTCGTGAAGCTGGGTTCTCTCGCGCCGTTCCCCGCCCTCGAACAAACCAAAAACATTTTCTTGACCTTGCACTCGCGTCGTGGCATAGTTGAATACAATGGAGATGGTGCAGGCGGCGATGAGGCCCCCGCAGAACTCCGGCCTTCCCGAAAATCGACATGGACGGCTTCGCCTGCGGCGCCTGTGCCCGCGAGTCGCGCCATCATCCGGGCTTCGCTCGGCCGCGCAACCCGTGGCGTGGCTCCGATCGAACAAAGCGCGAACTTTTCCTTGACTCCCCACTCGGCTCATGGCATAGTCTGACACAATGGAGATGGTGCGGGCGGCGATGACGCTCCCGCCCTCCCTTGCCTTCCGAGCCTCTCTGACCCTGCGCCCGCGCCGTTCCGGGCGCTTTCGGCGCGCGCCCAACACGGAGCTGCGATGTCCTCGCTCGACTTCTTTCTGCCGCTCGCCAAGGTCGACCTCGACCGGCGGCTCGTCACCGGCGTCGCCACCGCCGAGACGCCGGACCGCTCGGGCGAGATCTGCGACTACGCCTCGAGCAAGCCCTATTTCGAGAAATGGTCGGCCGAGGCGCTCGAGGCGAGCGGCGGCAAGTCGCTCGGCGCGGTGCGCGCCATGCACGGCCGCGTCGCCGCGGGAAAGCTCACCGGAATTTCTTTCGACGACGAAGGCAAGCGCATCGTAGTCGAAGCCAAGATCGTCGACGACGACGAGTGGCGGAAGGTCGCCGAGGGCGTCTACACTGGCTTTTCTCAGGGCGGGCGCTACGTCAAGCGCTGGCCCGATCCCGAATTCGGGCCTCGTCCGCTATACCGCCGAGCCGCACGAAATTTCCCTCGTCGACCTGCCCTGCCTGCCCGACGCGACCTTCGAGGTGGTGAAGGACGGAGTGGTGGAGAAGCGCGCCTTCGCGCCGCGCGGGGAGGCTGCGCCGGCGCAAGCCGCCGAACCGCCGGCGAGAAAGCCCGCCACGGCCAAAAGGCCCGCCGCCGCGGCGCCCGCCGCCCTGCCCCCGCTCGCGCCAGAGGCGTTCGCCGAGGCGATCGCCCTCGCCGACGTCGTCACGAAGCTCGAACGAAGCGAGGATGACAACGCCCGCCTGCGTAAAGCGCTCGACGAAACGCGGCAGACGCTAGCGGACCTCGCCAAGCGCGTCGCCGCGCTCGAAGCCCAGCCGCTTCCCGCCAAGGCCGCGCTGCGCGCGGTGGAAAAGAGCGCCGATGGCCACTCGGAGGCGCTCGGCGCCGACGAAGCAGTCCGGCGGCTCGCCGCGCTGCCGCCGGAAGCGCGCGCGCTAGCGCTGACCAAGCTCAGCCTCGCCAATCCGCTGCCCTACTGACAGTCGGTCAGCACCCCGACACCCGCGATCGCCTGACGCCGCGGCGTCAAGGCGGCGCGGCGGCCGGAAGCTCCATGCGGGCCATCGCCTCGCTTACGGCGGCGAATGGTTCAACCGCGACGCTCCGGCCGCCGCGCGAACCCTCATGGGCGCGTCGACGCGCCTCATCTCCCGCTCCAAAAGGACCACTCTATGAACATCGCAGAGAGCACCCAGGAAACCCTGGGCTTGATGAAGGAATCGCTCGCAAAGAACGTCACGCTGTCGACCGGCCTTTCCGCCTACGACCTGCAGGCGCCGGCGAAGAACCTCTATCCGATCATCACGCCCTTGCGGAATGCGCTGCCGCGCGTGGGCCGACCCAATCCCGGCGACGCCGCCCGCTGGCGCACCATCTCTTCGATCACGGGCTCAGGCTACGACGCGATGGGCTGGGTGCCGGAAGGCCAGCGCACCGCCAGCATGTCCTATTCGGCGCAGCTCCAGGTCGCGCCCTATCTGACCCTTGGCGAGGAAGACACGGTGACCTTCGAGGCCGAGGCCGCCGCGCAGGGCTACGAGGACATCAACGCCACCGCGACGCTGCGTCTCCTGCAGAAGACGATGCGCAAGGAGGAGACGGCGCTGCTCGGCGGCAACGCCTCGCTCGCGCTCGGCACGCCCGCCGCCCCGACGGTGTCCGCCTCCGGCACGGGCGCGACGCTGCCGGCCGCCACATACTCGGTCATCGTCGTCGCTCTCACCTTCGAGGGTTACAGGAACTCGAGCGTCGCCGGCGGCGTCGCCACCACGAAGACGATCACCGGCAACGACGGCAACAGCTATACGCTGAACGGCGGCTCCTCGATGCGCAGCGCCAACGCCACCCAGGCGGTGACGCTCGGCCAGACGCTGTCTGCGACCGCCGCGACCGTCACCGGCGCCGTCGCCTACGCCTGGTACGTCGGCGCGGCCGGCTCGGAGACCCTGCAGGCCATCACCACCATCAACAGCGCCGCCTTCGGCGCGCCGCTGACGCCAGGCCAGCAGGCCGCGACCGCCATCGCCGCGGACAATTCGCGCAACCCGACGCTCGCCTTCGACGGGCTCTTGACCGTGGGCTTCAATCCGATCAACGGCGCCTATGTGCAGACGCTCGGCACGGGAACCGCGGGAACCGGCACGTTTCTCACCGCCTCCGGGCGCGGCTCGGTGATCGAGATCGACACCATGCTGGTCGCGTTGTGGAACAATTACCGGCTGTCGCCGACCGTGCTCTACGTCAACGCGCAGGAGCAGCGCAACATCACCAACAAGTGCCTGACCAACGCCTCTGGACCGCTCATCCGCTACAACGTCGCCGCCGACGGCGACCATGGCGGGCCTTACGGCGTCTCAGCCTCCGGGGTTGTGCGCTGGTACTACAATCCCTTCAGCGTCGACGGCGGCTTCGACATTCCGGTCAAGGTTCACCCCGACCTGCCGCCGGGCACGATCCTCGCGCTCTGCGAGCGCCTGCCGGTCTGGTATCAGTCGAACCAGACGCCCAACGTCGCCGAGGTGCTGACGCGCCGCGACTATTATCGCGTCGACTGGCCGCTGCGCACGCGTCGGCGCGAGTTCGGCGTCTACGCCGAAGAGACCCTCGCCGTCTACGCGCCGTTCGGCGTCGGCATTCTCACCAATATCGGCAACGGCTGAGCCTCCCAGCCGTTCCGATCGCGGCGGCGCGCGATCGTTCTCCCGCGCGCCGCCGCTCCTGTTTCGCGGCCGCCCTTGCGAGCGTCCCATGTCCCCCTACGATCTGACCACTCTCGCCGCGCTCAAGGCCTGGCTCGGCCTGCCTACCAGCGCCGGGCCGAACGACGCGACGCTCGCCGCGCTCGTCACCGCCGCGAGCAGGACGCGTCTACGCCGCCCTCAGCCGCGCCGGCCTGCTGCCGCAGTCCTACACCGAGACGCTCGATCTCGAGACGCGCCGCGTTTATCTCAGGCAATGGCCGGTGCTCGAGGTCAATTCGGTGCTGTGGCGCGGGATCATCGTCCCGCCCGATCAGAGTTCTGACCTCGACGCCTCCATCGGCTACGCGCTCCAGCCGGGCGACGCCTTGCCGCCAGGCCGGCCGCAGGCGATCGACCTCTTCGGCGACGGCTATCGTCCGGGCCGCCAGAGCCTCGTCGTCTCCTACCGCGCGGGCTACGCGGTGCAGGGCGAGGCCCAGACGGTTCCGGTTTCCGCCCCATGCCAGCTCACTGCCATCGCGCCATTCGGGCCGTGGGCCTCCGACCTCGGCGTCATCTACGCCGCGACCGGCGTTGCGCTCGCTCCGGTCGCCGCGGCGCCAGGCGCGGGACAATATTCGGTGAGCGGAGGCGTCTATTCGCTTCTCCGCCGCCGACGCCGGACAGGCGGTCGCGCTCTCCTACGGCTACGTGCCGCAGGACGTCGCGCAGGCGGCGCTCGAACTCGCAGCCGAACGCTTTCGCGCTGCCGAGCGCATCGGCCTCAGGTCGAAGTCGGTCGGCGGACAGGAGACGATCGCCTACGATATGAGCGCGTTTTCCGCGCCGGTCCTTGCGATGCTCCAGCCCTACAAGCGGGTCGCCTGATGTTCGCGCTCGAGTTCGACGGCATCGAGAGGACGGGCGCGCGCCTCGACGCCTATCCTGCGGCGCTCGGGGCGGCCCTCGCGGCGAAAGCCAGCGAGCTCGCCGCAGCGCTCGCCGACCGCGTCAGAGACAACAAGCTCGCCGGCGCCGTTCTGAACGCGCGCTCGGGCGCGCTGCGGGACTCGATCTTCAGCGACGTCTCGGCGGACGCCGACGGAATCCTCGCGACGGTCGGCTCGAACGGCGACGTCAAATATGCGGCGATCCAGGAATACGGCGGCAAGACGAGCGCGCACGAAATTCTGCCGGTCAAGGCGAAGGCTTTGGCCTTCGTCGCCGGCGGCGCCTTGCGTTTCGCCCGCAAGGTCGAGCACCCCGGCTCGACGATCCCCGAGCGGTCCTATCTGCGCTCCTCGCTCGACGAGATGAGCGGGGAGATCGTCCAGACGCTCGCCGAAGCCGCCGCCGAAGTCTTGGAGCGCGCATGAGCCGCGAAACCGCCTTCTCGGCGCTGTTCACTGCGGTCTCGGCCGCCTATCCGTGGGGGCTGGCGTCGCGAAGGATGAAGCTCTGGAGCGAAGTCCCCGCGGCCATGCGCCCGGCCTTCTTCCAGCTCGAAAGCGGGCCGGAAACCTATCAGTGGCAGTCTCCGGCCGCGCCCAAGCGGACGCTCGAAGCCAAACTCTTCCTCTATTTCGACTCGCGCGATCCGACGACGCCGGGCGCGAGCCGCGTCAACGCGGCGCTCGACGCGATCGACGCGGCGCTCGCTCCCTCCGGCGCCGACTCGGCCCTCGGCCGCCAGACGCTCGGCGGCACAGTGCACGACTGCAAGATTTTCGGCGTGCCGGTGCGCGACCCGGGCGACCTCGACGGCGACGGGCTGACGGTGGTCAGCGTGCGCATGGTGCTGCCGTGACCAGTGAGCAATTGTAAAACATTGCTGGTCCGCTCCGCAACCGTCCGCTGCTCTGACTGTCGTAAGCCCATGAGTTGTCCGGTTCGGTAGCACGTGAGTTGTCCGGTTTAGAGCGCGATCCGGGAGGGTCGCGGATGAACCGGACAGCGTGGCTACAGGAACGCAGGATGTTGAAGTTTCGGGACGTGCTGAGTCGTTGGGAGGCGTCGGAATTGTCAGCGTTGGAGGCTTCGGAGCTGTTGGGGATGTCGGAGCGGCAATTCCGACGGTACCGGGCGCGCTTCGAGGATGAGGGCGAGAAAGGCTTGCTGGATCGGCGGCTTGGGAAAGCCTCGTCGCGCCGGGTTCCGGAGAGCGAGCGGCGGCGGATGCTGGATTTGTACCGGGAGATGTATCCGGGCTGGAACGTTCGGCATTTTCACGACCGGCTGCGGAGCCATCACGGGTTTTCGTGGGGCTACAGCTGGACGAAGATGCAGCTGCAGCTGGCGGGACTTGTCGAGCGCACGGTCAAACGCGGTCCGCACAGGCGCAAACGCGAGCGAAGCCGTATGCGGGCATGATGCTGCATCAGGACGGTTCGCGCGCGCCTTGGCTCATGGGCGCCCCGCCGCTCGATCTGATCGTGACGATGGACGACGCAACCAGTGAGATCTATTCGGCCATTCTGGTCGAAGAGGAGGGAACCAACTCGACGTTTCGTGGGCTTTTGGAGACGTTTTCGGCTCGCGGACTGCCGTGCAGTCTCTACACGGATCGGGGCAGCCACTATTTCCATACCCCCGAAGCCGGCGGCAAGGTCGATCGCGACAATCTCACGCAAGTCGGGCGCGCGCTCGCGCATTTGGGCGTCGAGCACATCGCGGCCTATTCGCCGCAGGCGCGCGGCCGCTCGGAGCGCATGTTCGGGACGCTCCAGGACCGGCTCATCAAGGAGCTGGCGCTGACCGGCGTCGCCGACATCGAGACCGCCAACGCCTGGCTGAGGGAGGTCTGGCTCCCCGCGCACAACGCGCGTTTCGCGGTAAAGCCGGCCTTTCCCGACGACGCCTTCGTTCCAGTCGCCGACAGGAGCGCGCTTGTGGAGACGCTGTGCCGCCACGAGGACCGCGTCGTGGCGCGCGACACCACGGTCGGCTTCGAAAACAAGCGCCTGCAGCTGCCCGAGAGCCCTCTGCGCCATCACTGGGTCGGGGCGAAAGTGCGCATCCACGTCTACCCCGACTCGAGCCTGGCGGTCTTCCATGGCCCGCGGCTGTTGGCCCGCTACCACGCTGACGGCGAGTTGCTCTCGAGCCCTGCCCGCGCCGCTGTCGCGCCCGCCAAACCGGCCGCGTCCCGGCGAACTCTCGCCCTGAGCAGGCCAAGCCAAGGCCCCGATCGCCGTCAGCCCTCGCCTCCCCAGCGCAAGTCGCAGACGCGCAGGCTGTCGGAAGCTTCGCCGGCGCCGCCCTATGACTGACCCCGGGTTTGCCCACTCTGTCCACAGGGACCTCCCGCGCGCGCCGCTGCGCCAGACTCTGCGGTCGCTGGCGCCGCGCGCGGGTCCCTCCTATGGACAGCGTGGACAAACCCTACCCAAGCATCGCTTCAAGAACCCAGGACCGACGCGTAACCCGCTTCCGCCCGCTCCTGAGCAAACCCAGAAAGCGGACATCTCACGTGCTACAATTCCGGACAACTTGAAAAGCTAACGACACCGTCCGCTGCTCTGAAAGTTTGGGGTGACAGCAGGCCGATAGCTCGCCTAGACTGACTTCGATAGCCGTTTACGGTCCGTTGTATTTTTGCCCGTGAAATCAAGCCAGCCCAGGGCTTGGTGACGGATAAGCAGTGCAGGGTGCGGCAGCGTGAATGCTCAATCACGAACTTCATGGGACGCGGAAAACTTCCGTGTCACTTTTTTCGTGACATCAGAATGGGCACAACGCCCGCTGTTCATCGATGTTACCGGAGCGCCTCCGTCCGAGTCGATTGCTCGCCCGCAGCTTCAGCTCCTTCAAGAGACAGGGTCTGTTTTTGGGTCCAATCTGACAGTAAGTCAGCAGCCGGGCCGAATTGACATGATCCTCGGTTCATCAATGCAAACTGCCCAGCTTTTCCAAGGCGCACCTACTCAACCTTTCCCACAGATTGGTCCTTTACATGAAACAATCGCTAATTTCGACAAGTTAGCCAGCTTATTCGGAAAAATACCCGCTGGCATCTTCAGAGTCGCATATGCCATTTCGCTAATAAGGCAATTAGACAACATCACCATGGCCATGGAGGCCCTGAAAAACTACGTTCATTCCCTCGATTTTAACCCTCAGAGCGACACCGACCTTGTTTATCAGATAAACCGTCCCGGAGCTCTAGCTGACGGCACGAAAATTAACAGGCTGCGCAGGTGGGAGGTCATTGAATCCCGAGTTCTAAGTGTCATGGCTCAGATTGGCGGAGTTGGCCCGCCACCGCTTGCTGTTTACGCGGCTCGAGCATACATCGACATAAGCACCTCAGCGGATAACACGGTCTCATTGCCGGCGAACCAGATTCCGCTTGTGATTGATCAACTTAGGTCTTTCGCTCTTGAAATCGCCGAAGAAGGGGACGTGAAATGAGCATGCCAACGGCTAAGACATTTCCGACCGAAGTGACCACTTGCTCGTTCAGTGGGGTCATGACGACACCCAACTGCGTTTCCACAAATTATATGGTTGTGAGGTCCTCTAACACTGCTCCAGTTGATGCGACAGCAAGCGGCGTTACCTACGCCTTTATGTCTAGTGCTGAACAGTACGAAAAGATTTTTTCAGCCCAATGCTCAAGAATTGGCTCCGTTATCAACGATAGGCTGCAAAATTTGGACAGAGCTGACGATGATTACAATGAGTCTATTATAGATTACATTGCCAGGATCATCGACTTGGTCGGCGAGCCGGCCTTTCTTACCGCCGCTGTCGAAGCGAGGTGCGCTGAAGACAACGCGGCAATGCTTGAGCCTCTCCTTCTCGCCATTGCAAGTGCCAAGCACAAGGAGAGCGAGGGAATGCGTTTGGACGCAATCAAGAATTTCGCTGAGCGATCCGATTTCAGAACGCAACGAGCCGCCGTGCGCGCCCTAAGCCGGTTCAACTCGCCCAACTCTAAAGCGCTGTTGAAACAAATAGGCGCCAATTATAATCAAAGTGAAATCGGTAAAATGGCGACCGCGCTGGCGAAATGAATCAGCTTCGCGGGCCGTTCTTTGTCAGGCAGAGTCGCGGAGGCAATTGGGACGCCGTTTCTGCCGAAACCGCGGAGGACACCAGCTTTCCAGCAGACGTCCTAGCCGACATCTATGATCTACAGGGCCGCATTTCTGTATGGGAGATCGATACGCTTGAGTCGCCTGACGTCGACTTCCTCGTTGCCGCTCTGCATTCTGGATATGGGAAACCATCGGAAGTCACGTTTCGATTTGTCAGCGAGTGGCGATTAAAGGAAGTGGGCCTAACAAAACAGAAATCGCGCGGAGGATGTTTAGATAGCGAACTGAATAAAAGTGGCAAGCATTGGGAGATTCATACTCCAACAGTAAAAGAGGCTATCGTATTAGCTAAGTCGCTAAAGCGTCTCGATCCCAAGTTTTACACTCAAGACTACGTATTGCAGCGTTTTGCCATTTCCGTACAAGATGAAGAGAATAGACGTTTCTAAGGTCAATGGCGAGACATGGAAGGCTTTGATTGAAGGCGGATATCTTCGATTTGTAGCAGGCTAAATATACCTTGACCGCGAAGACTATCGCTTCTAATTAAAACGATTTCAAACCTTAGCTCCTTTCTTTTTTTACTCAAACTGGAGCAGCTGCGGTTGCCATATTAGACCCTCAACTCACAACTCCACGGAGTTCCCCATGTTCGTCTTCGGCTCGGGCGTGCTGATCGGCACGCCGGCAGGCGGCTCGCCGATCAATTTCGGCTTGGCGCAGGAAGTGACGCTCAACATTTCCACCACCACCAAGGCGCTCTACGGTCAGTACAACTTCCCGCTCGCAATCGGCTCGGGCACCAAGAAGATGACCGGCAAGGCGAAAATGGCGAGGATCTCCGGACAAGCGCTCGGCTCGCTCTTCTTCGGCCTTACGCCGAGCGCCGGCGTCACGCAGACCCAGTTCGGCGAGACCACGACCGTGCCCTCATCCTCGCCCTATACCTACAGCGCGGCCAACCATGCGACCTTCATCGCCGACCAGGGCGTCGTCTATGCGAGCTCCTCGCTGCCCCTGAAGGCGGTCGCCTCGAACCCGGCCCAAGGCCAGTATTCCGTCTCCGGCGGCGTCTACACGTTTCTCCTCCGCCGACGCGGGCCAAGCCGTGCTGATCTCCTACACCTATACGAACGCCGCGACCGGCGAGAGCATTGCGGTCAACTTCGCAGCTCATCGGCCCGTCGATCATCTTTTCAGCGAACCTGTTCGCTTCGGACCCGGGCACCGGCAAGCAATTCTCGGTGCTGCTGTACAACTGCGTCGCCGAAAAACTGTCGTTCGGCACCAAGGTCGAGGACTTCCTCATCCCCGAGCTCGACTTCCAGTGCTTCGCCAACGCGCTCGGCCAGGTCTGCCAGTTCAATTTCGGAGACCCGGCGTGAGCGAGGAGACTTTCCCCGTCGCGCTCGGCGGCAAGAGCTGGGCGCTGCCTCACCTGCCCTTCCGCGCGATCAAGGCGATCCAGCCGGCCCTTTTCGACATCTATCGCGCGGCCGGCGGTCCGGCCATGTCGAGCGACAGCGTCGCGCGGCTCGGCGAAGCCGAACTCGACCGCCTCGCCGAGGCGACCTGGCGCGCGATTGCGCATGTCGATCCGGCGCTGACTTATGCGGACTTCCTCGAACTGCCATTCTCTGTCGGCGAACTGATCCAGGCCTTTCCCGCCGTCGCCAAAGCGGCGGGATTGCGCCCGGGAAAGAGTGCGACGCAGGAGGCGTCGCAAGAGCCGGGAAAATCGATTTCGACGCCCTGATCGCGGGCGTCGTCGCCAATCTCGGCTGGAGCTGGGATCGGGCGCTCGATCAGCTGACCGTGCCGCGCTATCTCGCGCTTATGTCCGAATGGCGGAGGAATCCGCCGGCCCATTGGCTTCTCGCCGCCGCACTCAAATACCGTCCGCCTGGCGAGGTCGCGCCGGCGCGGCCGCCGACGATCGCGGAGCTTAAGGCGGCGTTGCCGAACGGCGCGCTTTGACAAGGAAAGCCGATGACCGACGCCAACGTGTCCGTCCGCTTCAGCGCCTCGATCGCCGACTTCGTGGCGGGCGTCGGCGAGGCGAAGGAGGCCTTGCAGAGTTTCTTCGCGCCGTTCGGCGAGATCAACGGCCAGCTTGCCTCGCTGGCGCGCGCGTCGTCGCACGCCTTCAGCGCTGACCGACTCCTACCCTATCGCGACGCGTTGATCGCAAACCAGGCGCTCGAGCAATCATTCGCCGCCGACCGCGCACGCGCCGCGGCGGCGCTGCGCTCGGGCGACGACGAGGAATACGATGACGCGATCAAAGCGGCGCAGCTCGCGGCGGCGGAGGAAATGCGGCTGCTTGCCGACGGATTGAAGCAGAAGCTCGCGCTGTACGCCGAGGAAGCAAGGGACTACGAGATCACGCAGACCGAGAAGGTCACGCTTTCGCGACAGGCGCTCGACGCGGAATACGCGCTCGAACTCGCCGCCCTGCAAAGGCGTGAAGCGCTTGGAGAGCAATCTCTCGCAGCCAAGCAGCGTCTGAACGACATGATCATCGAGGCCGCGCGCCGCCGAGACGACGAGACCGCATCACTCATGCGGTCCGCGCTCAAGGAGCAGGAGCACGAGGTTCAGGCGGTGGCCAGCTCGATCGAACAGGCGTTCAATGCGCAGTTGCGCGGCCTCATTTCAGGCACGGAGGGTTGGCGGGCCGACTTCAGCAACGTTCTGAAGGACCTTCTGGTCAAGTTCGTCGAATGGAGCGAAGCGACCGTCGCGCAACACGTCGTCGCGGAGGCCGTGAAGACGTCGGCGACCGCTGCGGGCGCATCGGCGCGCGCGGGAGCGGAGGAAGCCAGCGCTGCGGCTTCGATGGGCGCGCAGGGCGCGGCGATGATCCGCTCGATCCTTTCGTCCGCCGCAGAGACATTCGCCGGCGTGTTCGGCTTTCTCTCGCCGCTGATGGGCCCGTTTGCCGCTGGACCCGCGGCGGCCGCACAGGCGACCGTCGCCGGCATGGCGGGCTCCGTCGCCTCGGCCGACATCGGAATGTGGCAGGTCCCGCAAGACATGCTGACTCTTGTTCATCATAATGAGCTTATCATGCCGGCGGCCGAAGCCGGGGCGTTCCGATCGCTTCTCGGCGACGCCGAGCCCGTCAGATCGCCAGAATAGCGCGGCCGTCCATATCCATCCGACGACGAACGTCCATGTCGCAGCG
This sequence comes from uncultured Alphaproteobacteria bacterium, assembly GCA_963819255.1. Classification (GTDB taxonomy): domain Bacteria; phylum Pseudomonadota; class Alphaproteobacteria; order Rhizobiales; family Beijerinckiaceae; genus Roseiarcus. Next base: position 272,906 of record CAWFVS010000038.1, on the reverse strand, counting down.
CTCGACGCCGGCTCCGTCTCGCAATGGCTGCGCGACAACAGCGGCAAGATGATGAAGGCGATGGATGAGGCCGTCCGCCACGGCGCCGCGCTGGGCCTGAAACGGCTGGGCAAGTGAGCGGCTATCCGAAGGCGACCGGCGTCCATCTGCTGCCGGCGACCGGGGAGTACGCCTACGACACGATCCCGTTCTCTGGCGCGCAGCGCGTCGCCGCCGGGCTCGGGTCGATGAACCCGATGAACACGTTCTACGCGCCGGGCGGCTCGAAGACCGACTATTCCTACGCGATGGACCAGCTGCAGGCGGCCCATCCTGAATGCACGACGGTCTCGGTCGTCTGCGCGTGGTTCTTCAACTCCGAGGACGCGGGCGCCTGCAACATCTACCCGTCGACCAACTATCTGCTCGGCGCATTCGAGGAAGACGGCGTGCCCGGCGCGCACTGGATGGTCTCGGGGCTCACCGAGCAGGACTATCCGGGGATCATCCCACTCCCCGCCCTGCCGGGAGCGACCAATTTCGTCTACGGCGGCACGCCGAGCGACCCATCGATCGTACGCTGCATCCAGGACTTGAAGTCGCGCGGCTTCCGGGTGGTCTTCTACCCGTTCCTGCTCGGCACGAGTTCGGGCTTCCCCTGGCGCGGGCGGATCACTTACGCCGACGACGTGTCGAGCGCGGCGACGAACGCGGTCGCCACCTTCCTGGGGTCCGCCACGACGGCGATGTTCACCCGCGACACGGTCAATCTGACGGTCAGCTATTCCGGGGACCTGTACGATTGGACCTATCGGCGCATGATCCTGCACTACGCCAATCTTTGCGTGGTGGCGGGCGGCGTCGACCTCTTCTCGCTCGGCTCGGAATTGCGCGGGCTCGAGATCATCCGCGGCCCGTGCTGGACGCAGGCCGGGACGACGGACGGCAACGGCTATGCAATCTGGGATTACCCCTTCGTCGCGGGCTTGATCGCGCTCGCCGACGACGTGCGCAGCGTGTTCGACGGCGCGGGGCTGACCAAGAACCTCATGACGCTGAAAAACCTCATCGTCTACTCGGCCGACTGGTCGAGTTGGATGGGCTGGCAGCATCCTGGCGAGAACGGCCAGTGGCCGCATCTCGATCAGCTTTGGGCATACGACAACATCGACTTCGTCTCGTTCGACAATTACCTGCCGCTCAGCGACATCACGACGGGAAACGGCGGCCTCGACGTCGAGAATTGGAGCGCGCCCGCCTATTCCGGCGCCTGGCCGCCTCCATCGGGCTCGTTGAACGGTTTGGGCCTCTCGGGCGTGCCCTCCACCTATTCGAGCGCCTATCTCAAGGCGAACATCGAAGGCGGCCAATACTTCGACTGGTTCTACAACGATGGGACCAATGACGGCCGCGGCTTCGATCCGAACGGTTCTGCGCTGACCGTCTCGCTGCCCGAAGGCGACCGGCTGGCGCAGTCGCGCAACCCCTATTACGCGGGACAGGAGATCCTCGCCAACAAGCAGCTCAGATGGTGGTGGAACAACACGCACCAGGCGATCTACGCCAACGCGAGCGGCGCGTGGGTTCCGCAGGGACCGCAGACCGAGTGGTCGCCGCAATCGAAGTCGATCCTGATGCTGGAATACGGCTTCTCCTCGGTCGACAAGGCGACGAACCAGCCGAACGTCTTCTTCGACCCGAAGTCGGTCGAGAGTTTTACGCCTTTCTGGTCGATCTGGGATCCTGCCCCGGGCGGTCCATTCACCTACCTGCCGCGACGCGACGACACGATCGCGGCCGTCGCGCTCGAGGCGGTCTACGAATACTGGAACACGGACGGCAACAACGCGACGTCGGGCGCCGGCCTGCCGATGCTGCAATGGACGTTCTGTTGCGTGTGGAACTGGGACGCGCGGCCCTTCCCGACGTTCCCGATCGAGAACGAGACCTGGGGCGACACGGGAGACTGGCAGGCGGGCGACTGGGCGAATGGCCTGCGCCAGCCCCTGCCGCCGCCCCCGCCGAGCGTGCCGCCGACGCCAGGGACCTATCAGATCTTCCCGACCCTTTCGACGCTCGGCTGGTCGGTCCACGTCAGGCCGAAGTTCGCGACCGATATCGCCGAGCGCGTCTCGGGGCAGGAGACGCGCCGGGCGCGCTTCGCCAACCCCTATTTCGACCTCGAGCTGACCTATGAGGTTATACGGTCTGCCGCGCTTTATGAAGAGCTCCAGGCGATCGCCGGCTTCTTCGAGGCGATGAGCGGACAGACGACGCCGTTCTGGGTCGCGCCGCCCGGCTTGTCAGCCGCGCAGGCCCAGGCGCTTGGGACGGGCGACGGCGTGACGACGACCTTCGCGCTCGTCCAGACCGTCGGCGGCGCCACGATCCCGGTCTATGGCGCGTCAGGCGTCTCGGCGGTCTACCTCAACGGGGTGTTGCAGGGCTCCGGCTGGACCGTGTCGAGCGGCTATGCGCCGGCGATCACGTTCACGTCGGCGCCCGTTATGGGAATTCCCATAACGGCCGACTTCGGCGTCCTCTGGCTCTGCCGCTTCGCCGAAGACGTGCAGGACTTCGAGGAATTCATGGCGATGCTGTGGACGCTGAAAACGCTCAAACTGTCGACGGTCAGGCCTTAACACCTTCTCCCCGCTCGCGGGGAGAAGGTGGCGCGAAGCGCCGGATGAGGGCCAACGCCGCCCTCCGCCGCTTGGCCACGCCCCTCACCCCCGCCCTCTCCCCGCAATCCCCGTGACAAGGGAGAGGGGGAATTCCGCGAGGCTACCCATGCTCTTTACCCCGATCGTGCTCGTCTGCCTCGCCTCCCAGGCGCGCGACGAATGCACGAAAACCACGGCCGCCGACGTCTTCTATGGCGAGCCGTCGAAAAACGAGATCATGTGCAATTTCTACGGCCAGGCGGCGCTCGCCGGGACATCGATCGGCCAAGGCCTCCGCGACGGCGAATGGGTCAAGATCGTCTGCGAGCGCTCGAAAGAGGGGGATCACTAAATGGAGACGCTTTACGTGGCCACGTGCTGCGCCAACCCGCTGCTCTGGGCGAGCCGCGAGGCGCTGGCCCGGGCCGCGATCACGGATTGGCTGAAAGAGCCGAACGTCATCGTTTATCTCGCCGAATGCGCCTACGGCTCACGCGGCTACGGGCTCGCCGACATGGCGGGCGCGCGGGTCGTCCATATCCCGCTGCGCGCCACCAGCATGGCGTGGAGCAAGGAGAACCTGCTCAACCTGGCGATCGCCCAGATGCCGCAGGGCGCGCAGAAGATCGCCACCCTCGACGCCGACGTCACCTTCCGCCAGGCTGGCTGGGCGACGCGCGTCATCCAGGCGCTCGATCTCTATCCGGTGATCCAGCCGTGGTCGCAGGCGATCGACCTCGGCCCGCAGGACCAGGTGATGCAGACCTTCCAGTCCTTCGCCAAGGCGTGGCACTCGGGGCAGCCTGTCGCCGGCGGAAGCAAGTCGTGGACGTTCAGCGGCGGTCCATACCTCTATCCGCATCCCGGCTACGCCTGGGCCTGGACCCGCACGATGCTCGACAGCACTGGCGGTCTGTTCGAGGACGGCGGCATGGGCTCCGGCGACCATCACATGGCGCTCGGTATGATCGGCCAGGCGCAGGCCTCGCTGCCGCCCGAGGCCACCCAAGGCTACAAGAACGTCGTCATCGCGTGGGCGTCGCGTGCGGCGGCCGAGATCAACGGCAAGCTCGGCTATATAGGCGACACGATCGAGCATCCCTTCCACGGCCGCAAGGGCGACCGCGGCTACGGGAGCCGCTGGGCCATGTTCCTCGACAACGGCTTCGAGCCGAGCACCGATCTGAAGCGCAACACCTGGCGGGTGATCGAGTTCGCCGGCAACAAGCCCGATCTCGAGCGCGACTTCGACAATTACCTCCGGTCGCGCGAGGAGGACGTCAACACGCTCACATGATGACGCCTCCCTCCTTCCCGACGCTCGCCGGTCTCGGCTGGAGTGTGCACAAGCAGCCGAAGTTCTCGACCATCGTCGCCTCGCACGTCTCGGGGCGCGAGGTCCGCGATGCGTTGTACCAGAACCCGATCTGGCAATTCGAGCTCACCTTCGACGCGCTCAATTCCTCGAACGGGTCCTATCCGGGCATCGGGGCGAACTCGCTGCAAAGCCTGATGGGATTCTTCCTGCAAATGCAGGGGCAGTATGGGACGTTCCTCTACACGGACCCGACCGACAGCGCCGTGACGAACGGGGCCATCGCCGCCTGCGACGGGACGACAACGACCTTCACCTTCGCCCGCTTCATGGGGAGCTTCCTCGAGCCGGTCGGCTGGGTGACGTCGGTTTCGAACGTCTATCTCAACGGCGTCAATCAGGCCTCCGGCTGGTCGCTTGTCAACCCGAACAGCCTCGTTTTCACATCGGCGCCGGGCTCTGGTGTCGCGATCTCCGCCAGCTTCGCTTTCGCCTTCCAATGCCGCTTCGACGCCGACGACCTCGATTTCGAGGAGTTCATGCAGAACTTGTGGACGGCGAAGAGCGTCAAATTTCGATCGGTCCGCACGTCATGAAGGCGACCACCACCGCCGTCGCCAGCTTGCTTTCGGCGGCGATGACGTCGCCCGATGCGCAAGTCCAGTTCGCTGAGTGCTTCACCTTCACCACGACCGTCGGCGCGACTTACACCTGGACCAATTTCGATCTGCCGATCGCCTACAACGGCTATGCGTTCCTGGCGAACGGGCCGCTCGTCCAAGGGCTGAAATACAAGGGCACGGTCGGGCTCGAAGTCGACAAGCAGCAGATCATCATCGTGGCGCGGCCGACCGATCTCATCAACGGCGCGCCTTTCCTCGAGGCGCTGCGTGACGGGGCATTCGACGGCGCGCCTGTCTATCGCGATCGGGTTTTCCTGACCGGTCCGAACGGGACGGTGGTCGGCGGCGTAAGAATGTTCCAGGGCCGCGTCTCAACGGTCGACGCCGTCGGGCGGACGCAGGCGACAGTGACGGTCGCGAGCGATCTCGTCATCCTCGATTACGACATGCCGCGGAACCTCTTCTCTCCGACGTGCGTCCACACACTCTACGATTCGGGCTGCGGCATAGTCCGGGGCGCCTATGCGGCGAACGGGACGGCTGGCGCGGGCTCGACGCAAAGCACGATTTTCAGCTCCGTAGCGGCGGCGCAGCATGTGCAGGGCTCGCTCGTCTTCTCGTCGGGGCAGAACGCCAACGTGCGCGCGACGGTGAAGAGCGTCGGCGTCGGGGTCGGCTTCAATCTCATGTACCCGCTGCCCTTCGCGCCGGCGACGGGCGACGCCTTCACAGGCTATGCCGGCTGCGACCATACGCTGGCGACGTGCCAGGCGCGGTTCAACAACAAGGCGAATTTTAGGGGCTTCCCCTTCGTTCCGCCGATCGAGACAGCTTACTAGACGCCCCGCTCCCGCTTGCGGGAGAGGGCGGCCGCGCTGAAGGCGCCGCCGGGTGAGGGCAAGAGATGATCTCCCAGACCTACCCTCACCCGGCGGCTTCGCCGCCACCCTCTCCCGCTGCGCGGGAGAGGGTGGAGCGCACGGCCGTCGTCACGGCCGCGCGCGAGTGGATCATGACGCCCTACCATCATGCGGCCGACGTCAAGGGCCGCAAGGGTGGCGTCGACTGCGCCATGTTGCTGGTGCGCGTCTATTGCGACCTGGGCCTCGTCGAACCGTTCGACCCGCGCCCCTACACGCGTGACTGGATGCTGCACCGCGACGAGGAAAAGTACCTCGGCTTCCTGCTCGAGCGGGCGCGGGTCGTCGAGGCGCCTGCCCCCGCGAAAGCGGGGGACGTGATCCTGTTCAAAATCGGGCGCTGTTTCGCGCATGGGGGCATCGTGAGCAACGCCGAGCCTCTGACCATGATCCACGCCCACGCGCAGGCCGGTTTCGTGGTCGAGGACGAGGTTCTGCGCTGCCCGCTCAGATTCCGGCCGCGCATCATCGCGAGCTATTGGGGCGGGGTCCCTTCACCCCCGGCCCCTCTCCCTCGGGGAGAGGGGTGACATGGGCTTCCTTCGGCGCAACAACAACTCGGTCAAGCCCGATTACACGGGCTTGCAGATCCAGACGGCCGTCTCGACCCTGCCCATTCCGATCGTGTGGGGGAAGAACAAGCTCGCCGGAAACGTCGTCTGGTACAATCGTTTCGTCGCTGTCCCGACCTATGGCGGCGGCAAGGGCGGCGGGGGCAAGGGCGGCCTCGGCGGTCACAGTCAGGCCGTCGGCTACAGCTATCAGGCGGACCTCATCATCGCGATCTGCGAGGGGCCGATCTCGGACATCCCGACGGTCTGGCAAGACCTTTCGGTCTATTACACGCCGCTCGCCCTCGACATGAATACGTACAACGGCTCGACGCCGCAAAGCGTCTGGCCTTGGCTGACAGCGTTCTATCCGGGACAGGATCTCGCCTACCAGGGGACCGCCTTCGTCTGCGCCGCCTCGTTCAACCTCGGCGACAGCGCCTCGATCGGCAACCTCAATTTCGAGATTCAGGGTGCGCTCGCCGGCAGCGGCGTCAACGGGATCGACGCCGACCCGGCTTTAGTCATCTACGACTTTTTGACGAACGCCCAATACGGCGCGGGCTTCAACCCGGCCTCGATCGACTCGGCTACCCTGTTCGGCTCGGGCGGCGATGGCTCCTTGCAGACCTATTGCAAGGCCATGGGGATCGCCTTCTCGCCGATCCTGAGCTCGCAAGAGCAAGGCTCGAGCATCCTGACGCGATGGCTGCAAATCCTCTCCTGCGCCGCCGTGTGGAGCGGCGGGCTGCTCAAGTTCATCCCCTACGGCGACAGCGCGATCGCGAGCGGCCAGACCACGACGGTAACGCAGCAATTTTCGATCCCCCGTCCGGTCCCGACCTCGACGGGATACGAGATTCCGGCCTCGATCACGGTTGCAGGGGCCGCAAGCTTCGCTTCGGACGGCGGCGTGGTCTACGCCGCAACCGGCGTCCCCTTCGGCTTCATTGGTGCGGAGGTTCCGACTGTCGCCGGCGCGTACGGGATGAGCCCGAACGGGACTTATCTTTTCTGCTATGCCGATGAAGGGCGTTCCGGTCGTCATCACTTATACGGTGACCGCGCCGACCGCCTACGCGCCGAACCTGACGCCGGTCTACGCCCTGACCGACGCGAATATCGTCGACGCGAAAGGCAACAAGGATCCGGTCCAGGTCGAGCGGGCCGACGTTTTTTCGCTGCCGACAATCCAGCGGATCGAGGTTTCGTCACGGTCGAACCGCTATTCGCCGGTCCCGGTCGAGGCGCGCGACCAAAGCCAGATCGAGATTTTCGGGCCACGCATTGGGTCGGTCATCCAGGCGCACGAAATTTGCGACGAGTTCACCATCGGGCCCATCGTCGCGCAAACGATCCTCCAGCGCGAGCTCTACGTCCGGACGAAATTCACCTTCAAGCTGAGCTGGGAATACTGCCTACTCGACCCGATGGACATCGTGACCATCACGGACGCGAACCTGGGCTTATCGAACTATCCCGCCCGCATCATCCAGATCGAGGAGGACGACAAGGGCCTGCTCACGGTCACGGCCGAGGAATTGGTCTTCGGCGTCTCGACGCCCGGCGCGAACCCTTCCGCCGGCGCGGGCAATTGGTCGCAGGATTGGGCGGTCCCTGCGGTTCCGGTCAACACGCCGCTGATCTTCCAGCCCCAGACGACGGGCACCGGCGGCGTGGCGCAAGTCTGGATCGGGGCGAGCGGCATTGCCGCCGGCGGCTCGACGCAATGGGGCGGCGCCAACGTCTATGTGTCGCTGGATAATGTCACCTATGGGCAGATCGCGGTTCTGACCGCACCCTTGCGGCAGGGCTTTCTCGCCGCCGCGCTCGCCGCCGCGGCGGGCTGGGACTCGACCGACACGCTCGCCGTCGACCTTTCCGAGAGCGCCGGGACGCTTAGCGGCACAAGTCAGGCCGCCGCGCTCGCCGGCGCGAGCCTCTGCCTCGTCGACAGCGAGCTCTTGGCCTATGAGAACGCGACGCTGGTCTCCGGCAACGCCTACAACCTCACGGGCCTCGCCCGCGGCCTCAGCGGGTCCTCGCCCGCCTCCCATGCGACAGGCGCGCCCTTCGCGCGCCTGGACGGGGCGATCGTCAAATACGATCTGCCGCAAAACCTCGCCGGGCAAACGCTTTATTTCAAGTTTCAGAGCTTCAACGTCTTCGGCGGCGGGCTCGAGGACCTGTCGGCGTGCACGGTCTACACGTTCACGCCGCCCGCTGACCCGGTCAGCAATCCGGATCCGATCGCGACGCAGCTCGCAAGCGGAATGCCGCTCGATCTCGGCCAGGTCATTGCCGCGCCGACGTTGTCCGACGACTTCGGATCGGTCGCCTCGGCGACCTCGGGTTCTGTCGATCTCGGCGCGGTGACGCCCATCCCGCATCCGATCATGGCGGCGATCGAGACGGGGGCTAACCAAAACCTCGGGCTGATCTCCGGCGCCGTCACCGTCTCCGACAATTTCGGCGTGACTTCTGACGCCGTGACCGACTCCTACAACCTCGGGACCGTTCCTTGACCGAACAGCTCCAGCTCCGCCGCGGCGCCGCCGCTCAAGTCGCCGCCTTCACCGGCGCTCAAGGCGAACTCGTCGTCGACACGACGAACAACCGGCTCGCGGTCAACGACGGCTCGACCCTCGGCGGGTGGATCATCGACCATACTGCGCGCAAGGCGGTTGTCGACGCCGCCTATACCGCGACCCTCAACGATCGCCTCGTCGCCTATACGTCCCTGACGGCGGCGCGCACCGTCACGCTCCCATCGGCGGCGTCGTTCCCGACTGGCACCCGCCTCCTGGTGGTGGACGAATCGGGCGCCTGCTCGAGCACGCTCGCAATCACCGTCGCTCGCGCCGGGTCGGACACGATCGACGGGACGACGTCGGCCGTCCTCAGCACCGCCTACGGCTATGTCGCGCTCGAATCGAACGGCGTGAGCGCCTGGACGGTGGTCGACCAGGTGGGCTTGGGCGCGCAATCGACGCATGGGGCGAACATCACCTTCGGTGTCCTCGAAGGCCTCGTTTCCGGCCTCTTTGGCGCGTCGGTCACCACGTTGGTCAACATCCCGGCCGATTGCATCGTGCTCGCGGTTTCCGAGCGGGTGACGACCGTGATCACCGGCGCGACCAGCTTTTCGGTCGGCGTGTCCGGCAACACGTCGCAGTTCGGCTCATCCCTCGGCATCGCGGCCGGGTCGACCAATTACGGGCTGATCGGCCCGACCGCCTTCTACAGCGCGACGCCGATCGTGCTGACCGCGGCGGGCGGCAACTTCTCCGGCGGCGCCGTCAGGCTCGCCGTCCACTACATGCAGATTTCCCCGCCGACATCGTGAGTGCACCTGAATGAGCGAACAGCTTCAACTCCGCTCCGGCTCGGCGGCGAACGTCGCGGCCTTCACGGGGGCCGCGGCGGAGGTCGTCGTCGATTTCCACCAATAACCGGCTCGTCTTGCAGGATGGCGCAACCGCCGGCGGCTTCGCTGCGGGGCTCGAGCGCCGAACAGCCGTAGCGGACGCCGCGTATAGCGCGCTCGTGACGGACAGGATCATAGCCTACACGACATTAACCGCCGCACGCGCCGTGACGCTGCCAGCGGCGAGCGCGTATCCGACCGGGGCGCGCCTTGTCGTCGTCGATGAGAGCGGTAATTGCTCGGCGACCAAGACACTCACCCTGAACCGCGCCAGCTCGGACACCATCAACGGCGCGGCGAGCGCCGCGATCTCGACGGCTTACGGCTATCTCGCGGTCGAGAGCAACGGGTCGAACGCCTGGACGATCCTCGACCAGCCTGGCTCGGGCTCGTCCGCGGGCACACAGAGCGCAAACACCGTGTTTGCGGCGCCGAACGGATCGAGCGGGACTCCCTCGTTCCGCGCGCTCGTCGGGGCCGACCTGCCGGCGCCTGCGGCGTCGAGCCTCGGCGGGGTCGAAAGCGCTTCCGCCCCCGCGAACCAGTTCATGACGGGAATCTCGACGGGAGGCGCCCCGACCTTCGCCCAGCCGTCGTTCTCCAATCTCTCGGGGGCGCCTTCCGGCGCGCAGCTCGCACAGCGAACCGCCGTCAGCGACGCCAATTACACGACGCTGACGACGGACCGCATGATCGCCTACGCGGCGATCACGGCCGCGCGCGCCGTGACGCTGCCTTCCGCGAGCGCCTATCCCGCCGGGCTGCGCCTCGTCGTGGTCGACGAATTGGGCAGCTGCTCGGCGACCAACACGATCACGCTGAACCGGGCCGGCTCCGACACCATCAACGGGGCGACCTCGGCCGTGATCTCGATGGCCTACGGCTACCTCTCGATCGAGAGCAATGGGTCGAACGCCTGGACGATCCTCGATCAGTCGACGCTCAGCATGGCGCAGCAGGCGGCGAGCGCGGTGGCGATCACCGGGGGCACGCTCTCGGGCGTGACCGAGACCCTGGCGGCTGGAACGAGCTCGACGCCGCCGCTCGCGCTGACGGCGGGAACGAACACCACGACGGCCGAGGCCGGCGCGATCGAGTATGACGGCGCCTGCTTCTACGGCTCGGTCGCGGCGAGCGAGCGCGGCGTCATCGTGGCCGAGCAGATCCAGGTCCTTTCCGCGTCCTACACCCTGACCTCGCAGACGGCGGCGCAACAGCTCCTCAACGCGACGGCGAACGGCGCGGTCACGCTCCAGCCCGGGACCTACGAATTCGAATGCGCGTTCGCGCTCACGAACATGTCGTCGAGCTCGGGTTCCTTCGGATTCGCGCTCGGCGGCACGGCGACCCTCACCCAGGCTTGGTGGTCTTACGCCGGCAAGATGTCGAGCCTGAACGGGACCGTCGCCCCGACGAGCAATTTCAACACCGGGCCCAGCACGGCGCTCACGGCGTCGAACACGAACGCGGACGGCACGGCCTTGATCAAGGGCTTTATCCGCGTGACGGCGGCCGGGACGGTCATCCCCCAGGTTTCGCTCGGCGTTGCGGCGGCGGCGGTCGTGCAGGCCGGCGCCTACTTCAAGATCAAGCCGATCGGCTCTTCGACTGTGACCAGCGTCGGCAACTGGTCGTAAGGCGCTCCTCTCATACGGGAACCTCAAAAAAATGAAGCGGCTTCTGATCGCGTTCGCCTCGTCGGCGGCCGCGCCCGCGCTCGCGGCGCTCGCCCTTCTCGCTCTCCTCTGTTTCATCGGTCCGGCGCGCGCGCAGACCTACAAGGACCGCAGCGGCACGACCATCCCCGGGGTGATCCCGCTGCCCACGCCCTATGTGCCGCTCGCGCCGGGCCAGTACGGGCTCAGCGTCACCTCGGCGACCGCGCTCACGGCTCCGGCCGGCGCGCGCTACGCGACCGTCTGCGCGGAGAACGCGGCCGTCCGCTACACGACCGACGGGCAGACGCAGCCGAGCTCGAGCGTCGGCGTACCGCTCGCCTCCGGCTCGTGCGTGGCGCTCTCCGGGCCGCAAGCCATCGCCAATTTCCTCGCCTTTTCGTCCTCCGGCACGCTCGACGTGGAGTATTTCCAGTGAGGCTCGTTTCCCGCGCTTTCCCCGCCGCGTCGGCGCTCGCGCTGGCGTGGGCGATTTCCGCGCCCGCCCTCATCGCGAGCTCGTCGAGCGACGCCCAAGGCCTGCCTTCCGGCGGCGCGCCGATGGCGCCGATCGGCGGCGGCTCCAGCGGCGGCGGAGGCCTGCAGCCCGGCAACAACCTCTCCGACGTGGGCAGCGTCCACGCGGCGCTCGTCAACATGGGCCTCGGCGCGCTGCAATTCCCGGTCGACGGCTACGGCGCCAAGGGCGACTACCAGACTTTTGGCGACGGCGTCACCAACGGGACCACCACCTTCACCACGGCGAGCGGCCATTTCACGTCGGCCGACGTCGGCAAGCACATCTGGGTGTTCTACGGCGGGACCCCCGCGGCGCTCGGCGCGCCCGCCACGCCGACCGCCCGGGCGGCGAGCTACTTCAACAACGGGACCGCCATCCTGCAATATGGCGACGTCATGTGCTACAAGCGCGGCGCGCTTTCCGGGGCGACCTATTATTACCAGGTCACCTATGTCGGGAGCGGCGGCGAAACCCTTCCCTCGACGGAGGGGTCGATCACCTGCTCGGCCAACTACGTTCCCTATTTCATGCCGCCGGCGGCGAAATACGGCGCGCAAGGCTGGAACCTGTGGCTGTCGACCACGTCCGCCGCCGAGCGGCTGCAAGAACGACGTCCCGCTCAAGATCGGCCAGCGCTATTGGGTTCCCACGACCGGCCTCTCCGGCAGCTCGGTCACGCCGCCTTCTTCCGACACGACGTCGGCGACGCCGATGCTCGACACCACGATCGCCGGCTACACCAATGCGACCACGGTCACGCTCGCCGCCGGCGCCGGCGGCTCGGGCTCGGGCCTCAATTGGGGCTACGCCACCGACGACACGGCGGCCTTCGTCGCGGCCAACACCGCCTGCGGCGCGGTCGGCTCGCTCGGCGGGGTGACGGGCTACGGCGGCGGCCGGCTCATGCTCGGCGAGAAGCAATATCTCGTCTATTCCGGCCTGACGCTGGCCGCCGGCTGCGGCCTCGGCAACCCCGAGCAGATCGCCTCGGCGATGGTCGGCGGCACTCAGCCGGTGCAGCGCGGCTTGCCGGCCGTCATCGTCCCCGGATCGGCCACGATCGCGACCGGCTATGGCGGCAAGGTCGACGGCCTCAGCGTGTTCCAGTGGGGCCTCCCGCAGTTCAATCTCACCACGCGCATCGGACTCGACGCCGAAACCGGCTTTGCCGGCAACGCCCTGACGCCGAACGGCTCGGCCGCCTTCTCGCATGTCGCGGTCGTCGGCTTCGACACGGCCATGTACGGGAACCAGACGTCGCGGGATTATCTCGACAATTTCTGGTGGGATTCGCGCAACGGCGTCCACATCTCGCACTCGCATGACCCCTGGATCCTGCAGGCCTTGCACGGGTGGAGCTTCTATCCGGCCACCGCGAGCTGGGCGACGCAGCTGGCGAATATCGTCAACGTCGCGAACTCCGGCGGATCGATCCTCGTCACAACGGCGAGCGGGAGCGGCGCGCAGGCCGGCGACCTGGTCCAGATCAACGCCGCGAAAGGCTTCCTCGCGGCAAACGGGACGTTTGAGGTCGGCTCGGTCGCGGCGAACCAGACGGACGGCAGCTTCACCGCGTCGCTGTCCGGCGGCGTCATGACTGTCTCCGCGGTTACGTCCGGCAACATTTGCGTCAACGAGACGCTCAACGGCAACGGCGTCAACGCCGGCAAGGTCGTGACCTCGCTGCCGAGCTCGGCGACCTATGGCTGTTCGAACGCGACCGGCGCTTATGGCGTGTCCAGCAGCCAGACGCTCAGTTCCGGCTCGATGACGACGACCAACGATCAGCTCACCTTCGCGCATACCCAATCCTCGCCCTCGACGGCGTGCACTTGGACCTCCGGCGCGCTGACGATGACGTGCGCGAGCCTGAACAGCCTCGCCGTCGGGATGACCATGACGCTCAACAGCGTGAGCCACACGGTCGAGGCGGTCGACTTCCAGACCAACACGATCCTTCTCGACAGCAAGACGACCGGAACGGGCTCGGCGACGAGCGTCACGTTCTCCAATGGCGCCTACACCGGAGGCGGCAACACCCAGGTCACCGCCGTCCAGCACGGCGGCGTGGATATTTATGGGTCGGACAGCCAAGGCATCCTGGTCTACGGCACGGGGCCGTTCGGCTACGCCACGGGCTACATGGCCGAGCAGGTGTCGTCCGGCGACAAGCTCGGGCAGTTCATCTTGACGAGCGCGAACTATGACGCCCAGCCGGAGCCCTACAACGTCTCCTTCATGGTGGTGAACAACGCGGCGAACGGCCAGACCATGGGGCCGATCCAGTGGAACGGCGCGCATGTCTCGATCGGCGGCAGCACGCCGTTCATCGTTGATGCAGGCTCGAGCAGCGCGGCCGCCAGCATCAAGGCCGCCTTCGCCTACAACTCCGCCGTCGCCATGCTGGGCTCGGTCCTCAGCGGCAAGCTCGAGGTCTTCGGCAGCGACGAGGCGTCGAGCGCGACCCCGGTTCTGCTCAATGTGAGCTCGGCGGTGACCGAGCTGCACCTTGCGGGAGACAGCTTCTCCGCCGCCTATCTCGGCCTGTCGCCGGGGCAGGCGAATGTGTGGATGTCGGGCGACACGTCGATCAACGCAGCCTCGCCCGGCGCGCACATTCTGCAATACTTTTCGTCGAGCGGGACGTGGTACGCCCCGGCGGGCCTCGCCTATGTCGACGTGTCGGGTTGCGGCGGGGGAGGCGGAGGCGGGTCCGGCGGATCGATCACGGCCGGCACGGCGAGCTCCGGCGGCGCGGGCGGCGGCGGGGCGGGCTGCTTCGGCGAGCCCTCGCCCATCCGGATCGCGGCGGCCGACGCGGGCGCGTCTCAGGCCGTGACGATCGGCGCGGGCGGCGCGGGAGCGGCGGGCGTGACCGGCTCCGGGGAAGCGCCAGCACGTCGGGCGGCGTCACGACGTTCGGTTCGCTCTTTTGTGCGACGGGCGGCGGCGCCGGCGCGGGCGGCGCGACCGCAGCATCGAGCATGGGCGGGGGCGCCGGGGCCGGCTTCGCCTACAACGCGAACAACTGCGTCTCGGGCAACGCCGGCAAGGCGGGAACCAACCCTGGTTACGGGACGCTGCACATCGACGGCGTCAACCTGCCGGCGGCGCAGGGTGACGGCGGCTCCGGGGCCAACGGCAACTCTGCGTCGTCGCCGGGCGCGGGCAGCGGCGGAGGAGGAGGAGGATCGGGCGTGCTCGGCAAATATGGCGCTTCGACTCTCTCCGGCTGCGCTGGCGGCGGCGCAGGCGGAGGTCTGACAACAGCGCCTGCTTCAACCAGCGGCGGGAACGCCGGCTCTGCAATGATGAGCCAGGCGAACAGCACTGGCGGTAGCTCGGGAGCCGGCTCCGGCGGCTCGGCCGCGACGCTCGCCTATCTCCCCAACAACGGCGCCTCCGGCGGCGCATCGAGCGCGAGCGCCACCGGCTATGCCGGGGGCAACGCCAACGCTTGCGGGGGCGGGGGCGGCGGCGGCTCGGCGATCTCGACGCAGGCGTCGGGCGCGGGCGGGAATGGCGGCGCAGGCTTCCTCGCCGTCTGGGACATCTTCCCGTAGCGGCAAAAAGGCGAGCGCCGATGCCGGTTGACGCCGCCTTCTGGGCCGTCGAAATGCGCGGGATCGCGGCGACGATCCTGGTCAAGGGCATGTCGGACGGACGGTTCACCGGCCGCGGGCTCATCGACTATTTCCCGCTCGGGGCCCGGAGGCGCACGACTGGATCGGCGCCCGCCAGATCGTCAACGGGCGCGACTGCGCCACGCAGGTCGCCGGCTACGCCGTCCATTTCTTCCACACCTTTGTCAAGGCCCAATGATGCGTCTCACTTTTCTGAGCCATTTCATCATCTGCCTCGCCTGCGCGGCGTCGGCGTGGTTCGCCCACGTCAACGGCGTGCTCGCAATCGTCTGGGCGAACGACCAGAGCATGATGACGAGCGCGATCGGCGCGCTGTTTCTCGCGACGGCAGCGTGGCTCGGCTGGCAGGCGTGGCGAGCCGATGATCCTGCCGTCTATGGCAGCGTTGCGGCCGACGCCTCCTTCGGTCATCTCGCCGAGCGGCTCCTGCCGATGCTCGGCCTGTTCGGCACAGCCTTCGGCCTTTCGTTGCAGGCGAAGGCGCTGGCCGGCGGGGCGACATCTTCGCCGCCCTCGCCACGTCGCTCTACACGACCGCCTGCGGCGTCCTGGCGGCGCTCGTTGTCGCGATCATGACCTTCAACCTCGAGCAACGCGTTCGGCGAGCGCGCGGCGCATGCTAAGAGGAGGTGGGCATGCGTGATCGCAGCCCCGTCTGGGTGGGCCTCTGCGATCTCAGCCTCGCGGTCCTGGCCGTCGCCCTCGTGGCGGTCCACCCCAAGGCCGAGCAGTCGGAAGTCAAAGAGAAGGCGGAATATCTCATCACCGCGGAGTCCAGCCCGGACATCGACGCCGACCCGGACATTCATGTGATGACGCCGTCTCACCGGCCTGTCTTCTACGCGGCACGTGATATCGGCTGCGCCAAGCTCGACGGCGATCCGCGCGGCTTCATGGATAACGTCGTCACCCTCGCCGACGGCTCTAAGACGAAGGTCGAGACGGAGAAAGAAACCGTCTCCCTGCGCTGCATCGAGCCCGGACATTACGACGTCGCCGAGAACCTGTACGCCTATCGGGAAGGCGGGGTCGCCTCGGCTAGGCGTGATCTCGGACTCAAAGTCCACATGGAGATCGTCAAGCTCAACCCGACCGTGCAGGTCGTTTGGGCGAAAGACCTGACGCTCGATTGGATCGGACAGACGGTCAACTCCGTTTCATTCGACATGGCCGAAGACGGTTCGATTAAACTGGTTGATCCGCCGCTCGCGCCGATCACAAACACCTACCAGAACAGGAGTGGCGGATGATCGCCGCCCTTCTCACCCTCGGCGCGCTCCTCGCCTTCGCGGCGGTTACTCTCGGTTGGCTGTTCCGGTTGACCTCGGCTCCGCTGTTGATGCGGATTGCCGCGCCCGCCATCGCCGTGGCGGCGGGGTGCTACGTGCCTTGGTCTATCAACGCGCTGCTCGGCTATCCGGTCGCGGTCGCCGAGCGCGACCTTCCAGACGCCGCCGAGCTGGTTGCGTTTACCCCGCATGACGAGACCGGTGCGGTCGACGTTTGGCTGCTTTTGCCGTCGGATCGAGACCCGCGGGCTTACGCCACAAACCTCACACCAAACCTGAAGCGGGCGCTCCGCGAGGCCCAACAGGCGATGGCGCATGGAGCGGTCGCCCAGCTCAAGCGCATCGGCGGCAAGCCCGGTGATGCATCGCGGCACGGCGATACTTACGGCATCGGCGATGACGATTCGCACTGGACGCTCTTGGTCGAGAGTCCTCTGCCAGCGAAGGAGTGAGACGCTCATGAGGTCATTCGTGGTCGCATTGTCGCTTATCCTGTCCTCTGAAGCCACCGTCCATCCCGCCGAGCGTCCGGCCTGCACGTCGCTAGAAAAGGCGCAGAGGGCGGCGGGCAAGGAGACTTCCATCACCGCCCTCACCCCGGCGCAGTTTCATTTCCTGCAAGGCATGTATGTCGCCATGCCGACGACGCCCGAGGGCCTTCCGCCGGGCGACGGAGCGCTGATCCTCACGCGAGACAAGAGCGACGAGGGGATCATCATCTGGACGCGCGGAATTCTCGCCTGCGAGCCCCTGCCGGTCGGCCAAATGGACAAGCTGCTGAAGAATTCTCGGCGAAGTGAAGGCTGGCGCGGTGGCCGATGGAGATGACCTCTAAGCCGCTCTACCACGCTCCTCGCCCGGTGCGCCTGCGACATGGCTCAGCCGCAGTGATCTTCGTCTCCGTCGCCGCCAAAACGGCTCTTTGTATGATAGCGCGGCTAGTTCTTCTTTCTGAGCTGAGTCAATGACAGCCTTTTGCGGCGAGCGTCACGAGTTAGGCACGCGCGCGAGCAGTTCGAGGAGTTCGATCGTGCACCCACGAGGTCCCTCGACAAACACGCGTGCCGATCCTGCGCCCGATTGCTGATCGCCCAAACGCTGAACAAAGAGGCCACGCGTGACGTTGCCGACTCTCAAATGGAAGCCATCGCCGAATTTCTCGTCCCGTCGTGGCGCGGCAGTCGACCTCGCTGTCCTGCACGACTGTCAGGGCAGCTATCTCGGCTCGATTGCCACCTTCCTCGGCAACAATAACGGCAATCCGGTCAGCGCGCATTTCGTCCTCAAAGATGACGGTTCCGAGGTGACGCAGATGGTGGACCTGGCTGACAAGGCTTGGCATGCGGTCGATTTCAATCCGCGGTCGGTCGGTCTCGAGATGGCGGGCCTATGCGCAGCGCGGATATTCCAATGCCGAGCTCGACAACGCTGCGAAGATGACGGCGTACCTTTGCCGCACGCTTGGCATCCCCGCGCGGCACGCGCACGGCGGCGTCGGTTCAGGCATCGAGCTCCCACTATGGGCTCGGCAAAGCTGGCGGCGGCCACTCGGACCCGAGCGTCGAGCCGACCTTCATGGAAAAGTTCATCGCTCGCGTTCAGGCGCACATGAGCGACAGCATGCCGGTAGGCTGGGCGCGCAATCGCTTGAAACTGTCACGCTCGCCCGCGCCGTCACCCACCCCGGCGCCCCCACCCGCGTACAACCTCTCGACCATCAGCGGTGTGCAGGCGGCGCTCAGGGCGCTCGGCTATACAGTCATCGTGGACGGGGTCGATGGCCCGCTGACTGAGCGCGCCGTGAAGGCGTTTCAGGCCTACGAAGGCCTTCTCGTCGATGGTGTTGCGGGCCCGATGACTCAAGAAGCGCTGCTCAGGGAACTGCGGAAGTTGGCGCATGCCTGATCGGATCTCGGAAGGCCGTCGCTACGCGATTGTGTTGGGCTGGCGGGCTAGGGGCGCAGCAGCAGTCTGACGACCATTCGCCGCGCGGCGACGCCTGCGGGGCGCGGCAACCTCAATCCAAACGGCAGGCAATTCAGGAACCATATATGTCCGACACCACAGTCACGGCGGCGCCTTTCGTCGCCGTCTTGCAGCCCTACCTCACTGCGATCGCCACGGCTCTCGTCGGCGGCGCGATTACGCTCGGCGCCGCCGCCGTCCGCAAGTGGACCGGCTATCAGATCGATGCGACGAACCTCTCCGCCATCAAGGCGGCGGCTGAGACCGAGGCCGGGAAGGCGGTCGCCGCCGCCAACTCCAGCTTCGCCACGGCGAAGATCGACGTCGGCAGCACGGTCGTCCAGGACGCGGCCGATGCGATCGCGCGCCGCATGCCGGCGGTCATCCAGGCTGCGGCAGTTTCCCCTGAGGAGATTGAGCACCTGGTCGCGGGCGAGATCGGCAAGCTCCAAGCGGCCATGGTGACCGTGGCGCCCGAGCTTCCGAAGGCGTGACGTTCGTGGGCCCGAATCAAGCGCTCAGTCCGCTCGTATCAGGAAAGCGTGTCTCCATGAAAATCATCGCTACTCGCTTCGGGGCCGCTGCCGCCGCTGCGACTGCGCTCGCCGTCTCGATCGGCCTCGGCGGCTGCAACGCGGCCGGCCCTCAGGTCCAGGCCGCAGCCGAGACCGCCTGCGCCGTCGTCGAGACGGCGGCTCTCACCCCCGGCCTCAAGCTCGACAATATCGAGGAGGCGAGCTTCGACGCAGCGCTCGCCGCCTGTAAAGCCTCGAACGACGGCCATAACCTCACGGTTGAGAGCGACACGCAGGCGATCCTCGCCGCAGTCGTCATGCTGCAGCCAATCCTCGCCAACCTTCACGTCAAGACGCTGCCGGTCGCCGAGAGCAAGAAAATCGCGAATGCGCGCGCTCTGGGCCAAGCTCGAGCGCCAGGCGCGCGAGGCCGGCTTTTCAGTCAAGTGATCCTCGGGACGCTCCTAGCCGCCGCCCTCTCGGTCCCAAGGATCGAGGCCGACGTCGGAACCGTTCTCGCAAGCCCGAGCCCGGCGGCGCTCTTGTCCACAGCGGCGGACGCCGCCGAGTTCTTTCCTCACGGCAGGCCTGTTGCGCTTGCCCTTGGCGTTCTCTCGGTCATGGCGCGTTTTCCTTCGCTCGATCCCATCCGAGATGCGCAGCTTCACATGTCGCGCGGCGGGCGGCGCCGCCTTTGAAAGGACCGTTTCATGGTCAAGCAGATCGTTCATCCCGTTACGAGCCAAACCTTCGCTCTCGGTCGCAACCGGCCGGTCGTGCAGCATCCACACCTGAAACTGAGGAGCTATCTCTATCGGGAACTGCCAAAGGCGCCGGACGCGGTGCACTACACCAAGAAACCGCTCAGTGGGCTCGAGAACCCGCTGGGCAATCTCCGAGTCGGCGACTGCACCTGCGCCGGCATCTTTCACTGCGACGACACGTGGTCGATCAACGCCGGCACGGCCACGACGTTCGCCAACGAAGCGGACGCGATCCGGCTTTACTCGAAGCTGTTTGGATACGTTCCCGGGGACCCGTCGACCGACAAGGGCGGTGACCTGCAGACCGTCCTCGCCTATGCGCAGAAGCACGGCATCTATGCCGATGGGCGCGGCAAGACCGCCGGCTACGTCGCCGTTGACGCCCACGACGTGGAGATGTGCCGCTTTGCGATCTGGGTCTTCGGATGCCTGTACGGCGGCTACGAGCTACCTGACGCGTGGGTCAATCCCCCGCCCAGCGGGAATGGGTTCGTCTGGAAGAAGGCCGGCGCGCCCGACCCGAGCAACGGTCATTGCACGATGTACCCCGGCTACAATGAGAACGAGTTCGTTGTCGATACCTGGGGCCTGATCGGCGGCGAGGAGGTCGACGCCTTCATCTACTACCACGCTTCTGAGAACGGCGGCGAGCTCTACGCTCCGCTGTCGCCCGATTGGATCTCACGGGCGACGCAGAAAGCGCCGAGCGGGTTCGACTGGACGCAACTGCAAGCCGACCTCAACGCGATCCACCGCTGACCGAGCTTCGATCACAGAGGAGCGGAAATTGGGCGCCTCTCCTGTCCAGCCAAGCTCTGACGACATGCAGGGTGCAATCTCCGTCTTTGTCTGGCTCGCTCGCTATAGCTATGCGGTCCTGGCTGGCGCGGGCGTCATATTCACCGCTCTGGTCGGAGCGGCTTGGCGGGCGGGGCGATCGTTCTCCGAGATTAAAGCCGACACGGACCGGATCGAGCGGAAAATCGACGCAGCCGAGCTCCGGATCGACGCAGCGGAAACCCGCATCCACGGCTTCGAGACCGAGTGGCGTGAGGAGGTGCGGAGGCTCAGCGACAAGATCGACGCTAACCATCGCCAGGTCGTAGACATCTTAATGACGGGGAGGAAACTCGAGTGACACGCTATCTTCGGCGCGGTCGAAACTGGACGACTTCGGGTTCGCCGACAAGCTTCAGCGTTTCCACGGATCGGGGTCTTCGGCCTTCGCCGGCGGCGATTTTCGGCCGGCAAAGATCTTCGGATCAACCAACACCGGGTTCGCCTACCCGCGGAGCACAAGTTCGGCGAGCCTGCCCAGGCGAGCGCACAGCAACTTCGCGACGAAGTCTGACCTGTCCGCGCAAAACACGCAGGATGTGACCGCAAAGGAACTTTGCCTCAGGGCCAGCGGCATACGCCGCGCCGATGACGCCGCCCTTCGACGTTCCAGCAATAGCCACTGGCCGAGCGCCAATTCGTCGAGGACGTCAAGCGGAAGCACGTGGGCGATGCCTCGTGTCCTCCGCAGCCAAGCGCAATCGCAACGCTTGGGTTTGAGCTATCGCAGTGCGGTGGTCAACTTGAGTCTAACGCATACCTTCCGAGTTCAGCGCGCGCCAGCCGATGTCGCGCCTGCAAAAGCCTTCAGGCCAGTCGATTTTGTCTACCGCAGCGTAGGCACGCTCCTTTGCTTCCCCGACAGTGCGCCCGCGCGCCGTTATAGCCAACACGCGTCCTCCGTTCGAAACAATTTCATCACCGACTTGTTGAGTTCCGGCATGGAAGACCGTGACGCCAGTGACGCGCTCTGCGTCGTCCAGCCCTCCGATCCTGGCGCCACGAACCGGATTCCCGGGATATCCCTTCGCCGCCATGACGACTGTCAAAGCCGCCTCGGCGCTGAACGACGGAGTTGCGTCGCGAAGACTTCCTTTCGCGCAGGCTTCGAGCAATGGCAGTACATCATCGGTCAGGCGGAGGAGAATGACTTCCGCCTCCGGGTCTCCGAACCTGACATTGTATTCGATTAGTTTCGGACCTGCGTCATCGATCATCAAGCCTGTGAACAGCACCCCTCTAAACGGTGCGCCGCGTTGCGCCATCCCTTGAACCGTCGGCCAGACGATTTCGCGCATCACGCGATCGGTGAGCCGGGGGGTCATGATGGGAGGCGGAGAGTATGCGCCCATTCCGCCAGTATTGGGCCCGGTGTCTCCGTCGCCGAGGCGCTTATGGTCCTGCGCGCTTGCGAAAGGTATGGCTTCTGCGCCATCGCAAAGGGCGAAGAATGACACTTCCTCACCCTTTAGAAACTCCTCGACCACCAGCTCCTCCTCCGACGAGCCGAATGCGCCCAGCAGAGAGTTGACAGCCGCCTCCGCTTCGTTGATCGTCTCGGCAACGACCACGCCCTTGCCCGCGGCGAGTCCATCCGCCTTGACGACAATCGGGGCGCCGCGCTCCCGAATGTAGGCTTTTGCTTCATTGCGGTCTGAGAAACGTTGATATTCGGCAGTTGGGATGCCGAATTCGCGGCAAAAGTCCTTAGCATAGCCCTTCGACCCCTCGAGACGGGCGGCAGCCCGCGACGGCCCAAAACAAGCTATCTCTTCGTTGGCGAGATCATCGGCTATCCCTGCGACTAAGGGGGCTTCCGGACCGACCACGACCAAGCCTATCGACTCCTTCCGACAGAACTCGATGATTTGGGCATGGTCCGCCAGTTCTAGGCGGACAATATGAGCTAGCTTTGCGCAGCCCGGATTGCCTGGCGCCACGAACAATTTTCCCAGGCTTGGGGAGCCAGTGCAGGCGCGGGTCAGGGCATGCTCCCGAGCGCCAGAGCCAAGAATAAGGACATTCGTTCGATTTTTCCGCATCGCCTACCTTCCGCCTAGAATTGTTCGAACCGATGGGTTCAGGGCGACGGCGCCGAGGCCGTTTTGTCATGCGAGCGCAGAAAGAGGGCAAAGATGCATCAATGAGCTCCGGCAAACTCCACTGGGGCCGCTACATGAGGTCATTCGCTATGACCGCATGCGACGTCACGTGGGTGGGTTCGTCTAATCATGGGCGTTGTTAGTCTAACAAGCCAATGAACTGTTCGTTTTTTTAGCGGGCGGGTTGCCAAGCCCCGCTCGTCGAACACTAGCGAACGTTAAGGATCCGTTTATTGCTTTCCTCGACATTTCGCACTGCGCACGCATCTGCAGGAGAAAGTTCATATTCATGTCGACCCCACGCTTCGCCTCCCACTTGGTCCTTGCTTTGGCGATGATCGGCGCCGGAAATGCATCCGCGGAAGAAATGAGCACCCACGTCATAGCGGCGGCGTCCGGTTACGGTGTTGAAGAATGTCTCAATGAAGCGGGCGAATGCGGCCAAGTCGTTGCCAATGCGTGGTGCAAAACACAAGGTCTTGGCGTGGCGGCAAAATTCGGCCAATCCGATAGCCCCACCGACGGGGCCGCTCGACCCTATTTCATAATTTGCAGGAAATGAACTCGAGGCGTCGCTCTTAGAGAGATCCCGGGCATTCAAAGCCCACACTCTTGAACCTCCCTCGGCCGCTCGGGCTGCGGGAGCGGACCGAAACTGCGCTGGCAATCGAATAAATCTATGTTACATAAATTGTGAGTTGTTTCTACTCGCGCCCCTTTTCTATATATCGTCGCGGCCATAATTGCCGCGGCCCTCTGGAATCGCTCGTGCCCCCCAAAACTCTGCTTTGCTACCTCGGCTGCGGCGCGCTGGCGCTTGTGGCGCTTGCTTCGCTCGCTGGCTGCGGCCGCATCGGCCCGCTGGAGCCCCCTCCCGACGCCAATGCCTCCGTCAAACAAGCCTCATCGACCGCGCCTGGAAACCTTGAGACGATCAGCTCGCAAGCTAAACCGAAGATTCCGCCGATCACGCCGCCCAATCAACCTTTCATTCTCGATCCGCTGCTGAAATAAGTTCGCGATGCATCATTTCGCCTATCGCGGCGGCGTGCTCCACGCCGAAGACGTGCCGTTGCCGGAAATTGCGGACGCTGTCGGTACGCCCTTTTACTGCTATTCGAACGCCACCATCGAACGGCACTTCGGAGTGTTCCGAACCGCGTTCGCCGATCAGAACGCGCTCGTTTGCTATGCGATGAAGGCCAATTCCAATCAAGCGGTCCTCGCCACTCTCGCCCGGCTCGGCGCCGGGATGGACGTCGTCAGCGAGGGGGAATTGAGGCGCGCGCGCGCAGTCGGAGTGCCTGGCGAGAAGATCATCTTTTCTGGTGTCGGAAAGACCCGCGCCGAAATGAACCTCGGCCTCGACGAGAATATCCTCTGTTTCAACGTCGAGTTGGAGCCCGAACTGGAGGCGCTCTCGGCGGTTGCCTCTGCCCGCGGCGCGGACGCTCCAATCGCCATCCGCGTCAATCCAGACGTTGACGCGCGCACCCACGCCAAGATTTCCACCGGAAAGATGGAGAACAAATTCGGCGTGCCTTTCTCGCGCGCCCGCGAGGCCTACGCGCGCGCTCGAACGATGCCTGGCCTTTCCATTCGCGGCGTCGACATCCATATCGGCTCGCAGATCACCGACCTCGAGCCTTTCGACAACGCCTTTGCTCTGCTCGCCGATTTCGTACAGACATTGCGCGTCCGACGGGCACGTCATCGAACACGTCGATATCGGCGGTGGGCTCGGCATCCCTTATCGTGCCGACATCGATCCGCCTCCCTTCCCCACTGCCTACGCGGAGATTGTCGCGCGCCGCACAAGGTCGCTCGACTGCAAGATCTACCTCGAGCCAGGGCGGCTCATCGTCGGCAACGCGGGCGCGTTGATTGCCTCGGTCATTTTCGTTAAAAGGGGTGAAGGCAAGAGCTTCGTGATCGTTGACGCGGCGATGAACGATCTCGTCCGGCCCACACTCTACGACGCCTATCATGATATCCTTCCGGTGCAAGCGCCCGCCCTTGCATGCGGCGCACTTGATCCGGGCCGACGTGGTCGGGCCCATCTGCGAGAGCGGCGACTATCTGGCCCTTAACCGCGATATCGCTGAGGTTGACAGCGGCGACCTCATTGCCGTCATGAGCGCTGGCGCCTATGGTGCGGTGCAGGCCGGCACCTACAATTCTCGCCTTCTTGTTCCTGAGGTCCTGGTCAAGGGTGCGGACTATGCGGTTATCAGGCCGAGGCGAACGTTCGAGGAATTGATCGCCCTCGACAAACTTCCGCCTTGGTTGACGTAAGGGTTGATGCCATCCACTGAAGGAGTGGCATCAATGTCGGACCTCACAGAAACAATACTCGAACTCGTAGAAACGGTACTCGAGCTCAGCCTCGTCCTAGTTCACCTTTTGAGGACGGGGAAAGCGGTCGGTTACCTCTTGAAGGCGTGGAAAGGAGGCTAATGCCGAACCCGCCTGTTCGCGGGTTCGGTTCCGACCGGCCCGCGCACCTGCCGAAGTGGAAGGCCCGCCCGTTGCAGCGGGCCGGACCTTCCACCGAAAGGAAGGTGACACCACTTGTCGGACCTCGGGCCTCACGCTCCCTTAGCCTTTGAAGGGGCTCAAAGCGTCTAAATAAAGGCCACTGAGGAAACTAACGAAAACGTGATCCGGCGTCAAAAGTACCGTACCACCATATCTTTGCAATAATCCGAACCACCATAATCGCCCTCGACAAACTCCGCCTTGGTTGGCATGAGTGTTGCGGGGATCGGCTAGCAACCGAGCGGAGCGTGGTGCGAGCGAAGCGTGGCGAAGGACGAATCGAAGCACATCAAGAGCCGGCGGGACCGCGTCGGTGGCAAGTTGACCGCGCTGTCGAGGGCTGCGGGGGGCGTCCTCTTCGCCGAGCGTGCTTGGCCGCCGATCGTCTGGGGGCTGGCGGTCACGATTCTGTTTCTTGCGGTCTCCTGGCTCGGCCTGTGGATCTTCGCGCCACGCACGGTACGCATCGCCGGTGTCGCGCTGTTTTCATTCGGCATCATTGCCGCGCTAGCTCCGCTTGCACGACTGCGCTGGCCGGCATCGCGCGACATCCAGGCCCGCCTCGACCGCGACTCGGGAGAAGTCCATCGCCCCGCGAGCTCGTTCGCCGACACGCTCGCCAATGACGAGGATGCGGTCGCCCAGGCGCTGTGGACGGAGCATCGGATACGGCTCGAGCGCTCCGTGGATGCGATCCGAATTGCGAGGCCTTCCCCGCGTATGGCCGAACGCGATCCTTTTGCGCTCCGCTTCGCCGCCGCGCTCCTAGCCATGGCCACGGCTGCCATCGCCGGGCCGGAGCTGTACGGCCGGGTAGCCGGCGCCTTCGACTGGCGCGGCGGCGATACGGCTGCTGTAACGATGGAAAACCGAGTCGACGCCTGGATCGATCCGCCACCCTATGCGGGGCGCCCGCCGACGATGATCGACTTCAAGTCGGCCGCAGCGCAGTCACTGACTGTGTTCGAGGATTCCGCACTCGTCGTGAGAGGCGATCCCGCCGCGATCGAAACGCACGTCGAGGGGCGGATCGCGCCGATTGGGGCGACCACATCGACGAAGCTCGAGCGCGAACGGCGTTGGATCATCCACGGCGAGGGCAAGGCAACGATCTTGCGCCTGGGACGGACGGCCGCCGAGGTCCTCTTTGCGGTCACGCCGACGGGAACCCCGACGATCAAGCTGACCGAGGAGCCACGCGCCAATATCAGCGGGTCACTCACTCTCGCCTATCGGCTCGACGACCGCTATGGCATTTCCGGCGCCCGCGCCGAATTTGCGATGCCGCACGATCCCTCGAAACCAGCGCCGCGAAGCTTGGCCGAGCCGCCGCAAGTCACCCTGCAACTGCCAGCGAGCGAAAATGGAGCCGGCGACGCCCGCACCACCGCCGACCTATCCGAGCATCCGTGGGCGGGTGCGCATGTCATGATGACGTTAAGCGCGCTCAGCATCTCTGGCAGGACCGGATCGAGCGCGCCGGTCGAAGTCACGCTGCCGCAGCGGACCTTTCACAATCCACTCGCGCGCGCTCTCGTCGAACAGCGCCGCGACCTCATCCTTAACCCAGACCATGCGCCGAAGCGCGTTGAGGCGGCGCTGATAGGCCTTAGCGTCGCGCCGGAGCTGTTCGACACCCCCTCTAACGTCTATCTGGGATTGAAGCAGGCGCGTTCGTCGCTCGCCGGCGCCCGCGGCGACGCGGACCTCCTCAACGTCGCTGCGCTTCTGTGGGCGATGGCCCAGCAGATAGAGGACGGCGATGCCTCGCAGGCGGAGCGCGATCTCCGCGCCGCCGAAAAGGCGCTGCGGGAGGCGCTCAAACGCGGCGCGACAGATGACGAGATCAAGAAACTGATGCAGCAACTGCGCGAAGCCGCCAGACGGTTCGCCGGCGAGATGGCGCGCAAAGAGGAGCGTAGCGGACAACTGAGCCCGGAAGAGTCGAACCAACAGGCGCAGGATCTCGACAAGCTAATGGACCGCATGGAAGAGGCGGCGCGCAACGGCACTCGCGAAGAGGCGGAGGCGATGCTCGATCAGATGCAGGAAATGTTCGAGAACATGCGCAGCGCCGAGGGGGACGAGGAAAGCCCGGCCGAACAGGCGATGCGAAAGCAGATGGACGAGCTCGGCAAGCTCCTGCACGACCAGCAGACGCTACGCGACGACACGTTCCACAGCGAACAGCGTGACCGAGAGCGGAAGCGCGCACAAAGACGGGCAAGTCCGCTGGGACAAGACGACCAGACGGAGCCGGACGATAATCCACCATCCGAAGATCTCAACAAGGGCGAGACCGACTCCAAATCGGATACGGGCGGAGCCAATCCAGACGAACCCCAACTCGAGCAGCGCCAGCGCGAGCTGCGTGACCGCCTGGCCGAATTGCAGAGGATGCTAAAGAGCCTCGGCATGAAGAGCGAGAAGGGGTTCGAGGACGCTGAAAAGGACATGAAGGAAGCCGAGGGCGATCTCAAGGGCGAGAAGGGCCGAGGCAGCGATCAGGCGCCGCCGAGCGCCGACGGGCAAAGCGGGAAGCGCGCGGCGGTGGACGCGCAGGGCCGCGCCCTTGAGGCGCTGCGCGAGGGCGCACAGGGCATGCAGAAGCAGATGAGTCAGGGTCAGGGTCAGGGTCAAGGCGGCAAGGGGCAAGGCGGATACACAGCCCGCCGCATGCGCCCAGGTGAGAGACCTGGCGACGATCCCCTCGGCCGCGGGCGGCAGGGCAACCTCGGCCGCGACGAAGGATCGCTCAGGGAATTCGGGGGCGTGACCGAGCGCGCTCGCCGCGTCATGGAGGAACTCCGTCGCCGCCTTGCCGATCCCAACCGGCCGATCAACGAACGAGACTACCTCGAACGCCTGATGAAGCGGGATTGATATTCGCGGCGCCTGCTTGGCGGTCGGTGACCCCTGGCTCGCGGCCACGAATTCTAGTGGACGGTCGGAGAGAATGGTTCGACTGAACGCCATCTATACGCGCACCGGTGATCGCGGTGAGACCGGCCTCGGTAACGGAACGCGAAGGCCGAAGACCGACGCACGCGTCGTCGCAATGGGCGATGTCGACGAGACCAATTGCGCCGTTGGCTTCGCGCGGCTTGCGACGCGTGATTCGGTGGATCCCGTGCTTGCGGCGATCGAAGCGACGCTTGCACGCATCCAAAATGACCTCTTCGATCTCGGCGCGGATCTCTGCCTTCCGAGAGACGCCGGCGAGCGTCCTGGCGCGAAACTGCGCATTGCGGCCTCACAGGTTGAGGCGCTCGAGCGCGCCATCGACGTGCTCAACGCGAGACTTAAGCCGCTGCGTTCGTTCATACTCCCTGGCGGAACTCCGGCGTCGACCGCCCTTCATCAGGCGCGAGCCGTCTGCCGGCGGGCCGAGCGCAGCGTCGTCGCGCTCGCTTCAATCGAAGGGGAAGAGGTGGGCGCGGCCACGCTCGCCTATGTCAACCGCTTGTCCGATTATCTGTTTGTCGCCGCGCGCGCTGCCAACGATTTCGGCGAGGCGGACGTGCTTTGGGTTCCTGGCGCGCATCAGACCGGCGGCCAATGACCGAACGGCGCATCCAGACGGCCATCGGCGTCATCAGCGGAACTTCGATGGACGGCATCGACGTCGCACTCATCACGAGCGACGGCGGAACGCGGATCGAGGCGGGTCCCGGTGCAACATTCCCCTATCCCCGCCCTCTCTCCCGGGCTCTACGGGCCATCGTGGCGGACTCGCGCGAAGCGGAAAGGCCGCAGGTCGAGCTGGAGCGGAAGGTGACCGACGCCCATATCCGGGCAGTCGAAGCCTTCCTAGAAAGGTTTGCAATCGCGAGGGAAAGCGTTGCCCTGGTCGGCATGCACGGCCAGACCATCCTGCATCGGCCGTCTGCTCGCGTGACGCGCCAGCTTTGCGACGGCTCAAGGGCCGCCGCGGCACTCAAGATCGATGTCGTCTGCGACTTCCGCTCGGCCGACATTGCGGCGGGCGGCGAAGGGGCGCCTCTCGCGCCGGTCTATCACGCGGCGATCGCTGCGGGCCTGGAGCGCCCTCTGATGGTCGTTAACTGGGGCGGCGTCGGCAACGTCACCTGGCTGGGCGACGACGGCAAGATCATTGCCTTCGACACCGGCCCGGCGAACGCGATGCTCGACGATTTTCTCCTTCGCCGCTGCGGCGTGGCCTTCGACAAGGGCGGAGCGCTAGCGCGTCGCGGGAAGGTGGACGCGCAGGCGCTTGAAACGATGATGCGCGACCCCTATTTCGACCGGCCGCCGCCGAAGTCGCTCGATCGCAATCATTTCGCCGCGTTTGCGGCGGCGGTGGAAGGCTTGAGCGACGCCGACGGAGCGGCGACGCTCGCCGCTTTCACGGTCGAGGCGACCGCCGCGGCGCTAGGCAGGTTCCCGAAGCGCCGAGGCGCTGGCTGGTCGGCGGCGGCGGACGGCGCAATCCATTTCTTATGCGCGGACTCGCCGAGCGGCTCGGCGTCGCGGTCGAGCCGATTGAGGCGATCGGCTTCGACGGCGACGCGCTCGAGGCGCAGTGCTTCGGCTACCTCGCCCTGCGTTCCCGCCTGAGGCGCGCCGCTCAGCTTTCCGACGACGACGGGCGTGCGAGCGCCGACGTCCGGAGGCGTCTTTTGGCCGGCGCCGGCATGAAAAAAGGGCCCCGCTTGGGCGAGGCCCTTTCCACTTCCTCAAGAAACCGGCCGTCGGCTCAACTGGCAGATGCAGACCGACTGGAAGCCGTGAAAAACGCGCCGCCGGGACCATATGTCGTGCAACTCTGCCAGCAGACCCATAGCCTTAGTACGGAGGATAGTACGGATAGCCATAGTATATGGGTATGCGGTGGCCGCTCCGACCGCGCCGGCGGCCAGGGCGGCGGCGGCGGTGGCGGCCCACCAGCCGGGATACCAGACGCCGCCGGCCCAGTAGCCGGGGTGCCAGTATCCCCAGCCCGGACGGTAGTAACCGGCCCGCCATCCGCCGCCGTGCCAGCCGCCGCCATGCCAACCTCCGCCGCCATGCCAGCCGCCGCCATGCCAAGCTCCGCCGTGCCAGCCGCCGCCATGCCATTGCTGGGCCGAAGCCGTCTCGACCATGGCGATCATAGACGCCGACAGCGACAGCGCCGCCAATCCGGTGACGATCGCCTTTGATATCCTGTTACGCATGCTTAACCTCCAATGACTGCCCCTCGCCCAGCGACGGTCACAGGCGCAAGGCTTCGATCGCCCCCAGTCTCCGTCTCGCAGCCCTGCTACGCGCGCAGGAGGCCGCTTAGCTTGATTCGGCGATTCTTATCCGACTTATGGACATGAACCGCCCGTTAACGAACACTCAGGCAGCCGCTTTTCCTTGTTGAGCAACCTCACCTCGCAAAAAATTGATCATGCCGGAAAAATCATCTCCGCCATGGCCCGCTGCGACGAACAGCGCGTAGAGCTGCGCGGCCTCCGCTCCGAGCGGGGTCGCCGCGCTGACGCTCGCAGCAGCCTCCTGGGCGAGCCGCAAGTCCTTGAGCATCAGGCTCGCGGCGAAGCCGGGCTTGTATCCGCGGTTGGCCGGCGAAGCCGGGACCGGGCCCGGCGCCGGGCAATAATTCGTCAGCGACCAGGACTGACCCGACGAGGTCGAGGCGACGTCGAAGAGCGCCTGGGTGGAAAGGCCGAGCTTTTCCCCGAGCACGAAGGCCTCAGAGGTCGCGATCATCGTCGCGCCGAGGATCATGTTGTTGCAGATCTTGGCCGCCTGCCCCATTCCCGCGCCGCCGCAATGCACGATGCGCTTGCCCATGGCCTCGAGGATCGGCTTCGCCCTGTCGAACGCTTCCGCCGAGCCGCCGCACATGAAGGTCAGCGTTCCGGCGGTCGCTCCGCCGACGCCGCCCGACACCGGGGCGTCGAGCGTGAGCATGCCTGCCGCGGCCCCCGCCTTATGCGCGCTCTTGGCGCTGTCGACGTCGATAGTCGAGCAGTCGATGATCAGCGCGCCCTTGGATGCGGCGGGCAGAAGATCCGCCCAAGCCTCAAGGACGTGCCTGCCGGCGGGCAGCATGGTGACGACGACCTCGACGTCGCGCACCGCCTCCCGCCCGCTTGAGGCGATGGTCGCGCCGGACGCGGCGGCCGCCTGCTTCGCTGCCTCGACGAGGTCGAAGCCCACGACTGCATGGCCCGCCTTGACGAGGTTGGCGGCCATAGGAGCGCCCATGTTTCCCAGGCCCAGGAAAGCAATTTTCGACATCGTCGCCGGCTCCAGCTCAGTTCTCGATCAGGCCGCGCGCCACGATGACGCGCATGATCTCGTTCGTGCCCTCCAGAATTTGGTGCACCCGCAGATCGCGCACAAGCTTCTCGACGCCGTAGTCGGCGAGATAGCCGTAGCCACCGAGCAGTTGCAGCGAATCGTTGGCCGCGTTGAAACCGGCGTCGGTCGCGACGCGCTTGGCCATCGCGCAGAGGCGGGTCGCCTCCGAGGACTTCCCGTCGAGCGCACTCGCCGCCCGCCAGAGCATGGCGCGCGCCGTTTCGAGCGACGTGGCGATGTCGGCGACGCGGAACTGCAGCGCCTGGAAGTCGGCGATGCGCCGCCCGAACGCCTTGCGCTCGCGCATGTAGGCAATCGCCTTGTCGAGCGCCGCCTGGCCCCCGCCGATCGAGCAAGCGCCGATGTTGAGCCGACCGCCATCGAGTCCGGCCATGGCGATCTTGAAGCCGTCGGCCTCCTTTCCAACGAGATTGGCGGCTGGGACCCTAACGCTCTCCAGGATCACCTGGCGTGTCGGCTGGGCGCGCCAGCCCATCTTCTTCTCCAGCGCGCCGAAGCTCAGGCCGGGCGTTCTCTTGTCGACCATGAACGCCGAGACGCCGCGCGGGCCGCCCTCGCCGGTTCGCGCCATGACGAGATAGACGTCGCTCGCCCCCGCCCCCGAGATGAACTGCTTGACCCCATCGAGCACATACTCGCCGCCGTCGCGCTTGGCCCGCGTTGTCAGGGCGGCGGCGTCCGAGCCGGAGGCGGGCTCGGTCAGGCAATAGCTGGCGATGAGTTCCATGGTGGAAAGGCGCGGTAGATAGCGCTGCCTGAGTTCCGGAGAGCCGAACCGGTCGACGATCCAGGCCACCATGTTGTGGATCGAAAGAAAGGACGCGACGCAGGGGCAGCCGGTCGCCAGCTCCTCGAAGATGAGCGCCGCATCGAGCCGCGTCATGCCGCTGCCGCCATGCTCCTCGCGCACATAAATGCTCGCCATGCCGAGCGCCGCCGACTCGCGGAGCACGTCGACGGGGAAGTGCTCGCTTTCGTCCCATTCGAGCGCATGGGGCGCGATGCGCTCCTCGGCGAAGGACTTCGCCATGTCGCGGACGGCAAGATGGTCAGCGCTGAGTGTGAACATCGGCTCCTTCACTTCCATTGGACGAGGCGGACGACTTCCTCCCGATCGGTGGCGGCGAGACACGCCGTCAACTATTTGATCCCGGGCGGCGAGTGTAGCGCCGCGGCGGACGAGCGCACGGCAGACCCAATCATAGACCGAATGGTCGAGGTCGCGCGAGAGCGCCAGGACGGGCTCCGCCAAGTCGGCGACGATCAGTCGTGCGCCCCGGTGCGCCTGCGACGCGGGCGCGATTGCGCCGTCGGAAACATGCGGATCAGAACCTGAGTGACGCCACTCCGGCTTGAGCCGGTCTAGATCAACATCACTGCAGGGAGCCAAGCCGACTCCGCTCTTTGTCGAAGCAGCGCAGCAATCGCGTTGGGGTTGGACGTGCCATCACATTCGCCGCGATCTTGACCTGCGTCAAACCCTACGCAAGGCTTTGTCGCTATCGAGCGCGGAAACGGCCGGCATATAGCGCCGGAAGTTCATCTTAAGGCCTTTAATGCGGCGTTTGGCGGTGCTGATCGGAGCGGCGATCGTAGCGGGGGCCGGGCTGGCCACCTTCCGTGCTCTGGACCCGGCGCCCGCGTGGCTGGAGGGGCCGGCCAACGTCGTGCGCGAGTGGCTCGGAACGCCCGCCAACCCCGCTTATATCCTCGTCTCCGGCAATATCGAGGCGCATGAGAGCGTGCTCAGCTTCAAGACGGTGCAGTCGCGCATCGTCGAACTGCCTTTCGACGAAGGCGCGACCGTCAAAGCGGGCACGGTCCTCGCCCGGGTCGACGACGCCGACTACAAACAACAGGTCGAAATCGCTAAGGCCGCGCTCAACGCACAGATGCGCCAGCTCGACGTCGCCGAGCAGGCCGTCGACGCGACGCGTCGCACCGTCGTGAGCGACGAGGCGGACGTCAACCTGAAG
This sequence comes from uncultured Alphaproteobacteria bacterium, assembly GCA_963819255.1. GTDB lineage: Bacteria > Pseudomonadota > Alphaproteobacteria > Rhizobiales > Beijerinckiaceae > Roseiarcus. Next base: position 239,290 of record CAWFVS010000038.1, on the reverse strand, counting down.
CAGCTCGAATTCGACCGCGCCCAGACGCTGCTCACCAAGGGGGCGGGCACCGTCGACGCGCGCGACGTCGCCGAGACCGCGCTCAAGCAGTCGCGAGCGGCGCTCGAGCGCGACAAGGCGCTGGAAGCCCAGGCCGACAGGAGCGTCGCCCTCGCCATCGCCAATATCCAGAGCGGCAAAGCATCGCTTGAGTTGGCCAAGATTGTGCTCGGCTACACGACGCTCAGGGCGCCGTTCGACGGCGTGGTTCTGGTGCGGCAGGCGGAGCTCGGAGAGGTCGTCTCCCCCGGCGCCGCGATCGTGACGCTCGCCGACATCGACCACGTGTGGCTGCGCGCCTATGTCAACGAGACCGACATCGGCAAGATCCGACTCGGGGAGGCGGCGACCGTCACGACCAACTCCTATCCCGGGAAGGAATACCCTGGCCGGATCTCCTTCATCTCGGAGTCGGCGGAATTCACGCCAAAGAGCGTCGAAACGCACGCCGAGCGAGTGACGCTCGTCTATCGCATCCGCATCGACATCGACAATCCATCGCACGAGCTCGTTCCCGGCCTGCCGGCGGACGCAAAGATCCCCGTGCGGGCCCCCGGTAAATCATGAGCATCGAGGCGAAAGCCGCGATCGAAGTCCGTAATCTGACCAAGCGGTTCGGCAGCGTCCCGGCGGTCAATGGCGTCAGCCTCGACTGCTCGCCGGGCGAGGTGTTCGGCTTCGTCGGCCCCGACGGCGCCGGCAAGACGACGATCATGCGCCTCATCGCGGCAGTGATGACCCCCGACGAAGGATCGATCTCGATCGAAGGCCTGGACGCGATCGCCACGCCCGAGCTCGTGCGCTCGCGCGTGAGCTACATGCCGCAACGGTTCGGCCTCTACGAGGATCTGACGGTCGACGAGAACATCGACATTCTTCGCTGACCTGTTCGGAATCAGCCGCCGTGACCGCGACGAGCGCGCGGCGCGGCTGCTCGCCGCCTCCGGCATGACGCCGTTCCGCAAGCGGCGCGCCGGCCAATTGTCGGGCGGCATGAAACAGAAGCTCGGCCTCACCTGCTCGCTTATCCATACGCCAAAGGTGCTTCTGCTCGACGAGCCGACGGCGGGCGTCGATCCCGTGTCGCGGCGCGACTTCTGGCGCATCCTCTACGGTCTTCGGGGCGAGGGCGTCGCCATCGTCGTTGCGACCTCCTATCTCGACGAGGCCGAGCGTTGCACGCGGCTCGGGCTCCTGCGCGAGGGCCGCATGCTCTATTGCGACGCGCCCGCAGCGCTGAAGGCGCTGATGCCGGGCCAGATCCTCGCCATCGCTTCGCGGGACGCGCGCAAGGCCCGCGACGTCATCGACACCCGCGACGGCGTCAAAGGCGTGATCCTCATGGGCGACAGCGTGCATGCGGTGGTCGACGACGCGGCGCGCCGCGCGGCCGGAAATCGATCGCGCGCTCGCCGCGGCTTGCGTCCCGGTCGACGAGATCGAGCGCATAGCGCCTTCGATGGAGGACCTGTTCGTCTCGCTGCTCGCCGAAAGGGACGCTTGAATGAGCGAGACGCTGCAGAGCGAAGTCCGGATCGTCGCCGACCGGCTCACCAAGCGCTTCGGCGATTTCGTCGCCGTCAACGAGGTGAGCTTCGAGGCGCGACGAGGGCGAGATCATGGGGTTTCTCGGCCCCAACGGCGCGGGCAAATCGACGACGATCCGCATTCTCTGCGGGCTCCTGCGGCCGAGCGGCGGGAAGGGCGGTGGTCGCGGGCCTCGACGTCGCGCGCGATCCTGAGAGGGTGCGCGAGAACATCGGCTACATGTCGCAGAAGTTCTCGCTCTACAATGATCTTTCGGTGATGGAGAACCTTCGCTTCTTCGGCGGCGTCTATGGCGTCAGGGGCGAGCGGCTTGACAGGAACGGCTCGCCTTCGCCGTCGACATGGCGGGCCTCAAGGGCCGCGAAGACGGGCTCGTCGCCGACCTTTCCGGCGGCTGGAAGCAGCGCCTTGCCTTAGGCTGCGCAGTCCTGCACGAGCCGGCGATCCTCTTCCTCGACGAGCCGACCTCGGGCGTCGATCCCGCCTCCCGCCGCCGCTTCTGGGACCTGATCTACGCGCTCGCCGGCGATGGCGTCTGCGTCGTCATCACCACCCACTACATGGACGAGGCCGAATACTGCAATCGCATCGCCCTCATCAACGGCGGCCGGTTGGCCGCGCTCGGGAGTCCGAGCGAGCTCAAGCGCAGCGCCATCAGCGGCGAAATCCTGCTCGATCGAAGGCGATGATCCCGGGGCGATGCTCGGAAGCGCTCGAGAGCGCGCCCGCGGCGCGCGACGTCGCGCCGTTCGGGTCCTCGCTGCACGTCCTCGTCGAGGACGCCGCAGCGCGATAAGCCGGCGATCGAGGCCGCCCTCGAGGAGCGCGGCCTCGCCTGGTCGCGGATCGAGCCGATCAAGGCGACGCTCGAGGACGTGTTCGTGCAGCTCGTCGGGGGCGATGACGCGCCTGAGGGCGTCATGAACCTCAGGCGCGTCAAGGCGATCGCCAGGAAGGAGTTCATCCAGGTCTTGCGCGATCCGCGGAGCCTCATGGTCGTGCTCCTCATGCCGCTCATGCAGATGGGGCTGCTCGGCTACGGCGTGAACCTCGACATCAAGCATGTGCCCATCTGCGTTTTCGATCGCGAGGGGAGCCAGGAGAGCCAGGCGCTGCTCAAGGCCTTTCAGGCCTCGATTTACTTCGAGATCGTCGAGGCGGAGCGGGACTATGCGGGAGTGAAGCGCGCAATCGACGCGGGCCGCTGCAAGATGGCCATCGTCGTGCCGAACGACTTCTCGCAAGACCTCGCCGCGACGAATTCCGCCTCCGTGCAGGCGATTCTCGACGCGACGGACGACAACACGGCGAATATCGCGCTCGGCTACGCGCAGGCGGTGGTCAGCGCCTTTTCGAGCAACGTCCAGCTCGAGCGGACGCAAAGCCTCGGCCAACAGCCGCCGGTTGCGCCCGCCGTCGCGCAGTACCGGGTCTGGTTCAACGAAGACCTGGTGAGTCGCGACTTCATCATTCCCGGGGTCGTGGCGCTGGTGATGGCGCTCGTGGGCGCGCAACTTACGTCCCTCACCCTGTCGCGCGAATGGGAGCGCGGCACGATGGAGGTGCTCGTCTCGACGCCGGTTACGCGGATGGAGCTGCTTTCGGGCAAAATTTTCCCCTACTTCTTCATTGGCCTCATCGACGCTGCGCTCTGCCTCGCCATCGCCGTGTTCTGGTTCGAGACGCCGTTCCGTGGCGCGCGTCTTCACGCTCTTCTTGACGACCTCGCTGTTCCTCGTCGTCGTGCTCGGGCTCGGCTACTTCATTTCGGCGAGCGTCAAGAGCCAGATCGGCGCGAGCCAGATCGCGCTCCTCGTGACGATGCTGCCGACCACGCTGCTCTCCGGCTTCGCCTTTCCGATCGAGCAGATGCCGGCCCCCATCCAGGCGATCACCTATATCGTCCCGGCGCGTTACTATTTCTCGATCCTCAAGGCCGTGTTTCTCAAAGGCAGCGGGCTTTGCGACTTCATTGCGCCGATCGCGGCGCTCTCCCTCTATGCGGCGATCATCGCGCTGCTCGCGGCGCGCGCCTTCAAGAAGAAGCTCGGATGAGCCGATGTGGGAGCGCATTCTCAATCTCGTCGTGAAGGAGTTCCAGCAGCTCAGGCGCGACCGCAACGCGCGCTTTCGCCTGATCGTTCCCCCGCTCATCCAACTGTTCATCTTCGGCTACGCGGCGACCTTCGAGGTCTACCATGTGTCGACGGCGGTGCTCGACCTCGATCACAGCCAGGAGAGCCGCGAGCTCATCTCGCATTTCGCCGCGAGCGGCCGTTTCCAGATCGTGGAGATCGGCGAAGACGCCGGCAGAGATCCGCCGCGCGATCGACCAGGCGGACGCGGTGGTGGCGATCGTCATCCAGGCCGGCTTCGCCGAGCAATTGCGCAAGGGCCTCTCGGCGCCGGCCCAGATCATCGTCGACGGCACGAACTCCAATACGGCGCTGATCGCGCTCGGCTACGTCAATCAGATCGTCTCCGCCTATGCCGACAGCATCGGACAGGACCTTTCCCGGCGCCTGCACGCCGCGCAGCCCCCGCCGCCACAGGTCACGCTCGAGCCTCGTCCCTGGTACAATGTCGATTATAACAGCCGCTGGTTCTTCGTGCCCGGCGTCATCGCGACCCTGACGCTGGTGATGGTCGTCAATCTCACGTCATTCGCGGTGGTGCGCGAGCGCGAGGTCGGCACGCTCGAGCAGATCATGGTCACGCCGATCCGGCCGCTCGAATTCATTCTCGGCAAGATGATCCCGTTCTTCTGCGTCGGCCTCGCCCTGACGGTCGGAATTGCGCTCGTCGGCACGCTGTGGTTCCAGATCCCCTTCGTCGGCAATCCCCTCGTGCTCCTGCTCGGCACCTCGCTTTATCTTTTGAGCGTGCTGGGCATCGGCCTGCTCATTTCGACCGTGTGCCTCACGCAACAGCAGGCGTTCGCGACCAACTTCTTCGTCATCAACCCGGCCTTCATCCTCTCAGGCTTCAGCTTCCCGATCGCCAGCATGCCGTCTTTCATGCAGTGGCTGTCGGCCATCAATCCGATGAGCTACTACCTGATTGTGATTCGCGGGACCTTCCTCAAGGGCGTGGGGTTGAGCGTGCTGTGGCCGCAGATGCTGGCGCTTGCCGCGCTCGGCGTCACATTGTTGGGCCTGAGCGTGCTCAGATTCCGCAAGTCGCTCGATTGACGAGGTCCGGCTTGATTTTCTGGGCCGCATCGCGACATTGCGGATGCGCAGTTTTGGGCGCGACTTGCATGGCCCTCGGGGGCCCGAGAGGGGCGGAAAGATGGCGTCTTCGGTTCAACTCATAGGTGTGGCCATGATCGCGCTCGCTTCGCCCGCCGCGGACGCTCAAACCGAGACGCAAGCGACAAAAGCGTCGACCGCCCACGCGTGGGCGCGACACCGGCATCACGCTGAGGCGCCGAAGGAGGAAGGCCGGCAGATCACGGTCCAGAAGGGCGCGCCGTCGTGGCTCACGCTCAGGCCGGACGCGAGCGTGGGCTCGGGCAGCAGCTATGTGCTCGAGACGTTCGACCAGCCGTCCCCCGCCCAGGGGACATTCATGGGCTATCGCGGGCGCGAGCGGGTCGTCAACCAGTACGACGTTCCCGGAGCGCCCCTGTTCCGGTTCTAGCCAGCCGGCGGGAACAGCGCCTCGACCGCGACTTCGAAGCCGGGGGGATCGAGCTTGGCGACGCCGCCCAAAAGCACCCGTGTCTCGATCGCCTCGTCCTGTCCACGCTTGTGATGAATGACGACCCGGCGCTCTGGATCGAGGATGAGATAGTGCTGCACACTCGGCAGCGAGAAATAGCCGCTGAGCTTGCGGCCGTGGTCGGTCGCCGCGGTGTTCGGCGACAGGACTTCGATGACGACGGTCGGATCGGAAATCATGACGGTCTCGTCCGGCCTCCGGGGTCCGCAGACGACCGTTGCGTCCGGCTCGAACGTCGTTCCAGCGTCGATCTTGATCGAGACCCCGTCCGCAAGCGCTTCGCACGGCGCACCCGCCCGCCTGAGCCCGTCCTCAAGCGCAGCGACGGCTCGCGCTTTCGTCCTGATATGCGCCAATCGCTCCGGCGACATTAACACCGGGACACCGTCGTAGAGCTCCCAACGACCCTCCCGTCCCTCCGCCCAAAGGAGGAACTCGTCGACCGTCATTTGCTTCAGCGCCGTGGACATGGCGTCGCCATCCCAATGAAAGGAACGCGGAAGAGCGTTATACGCTCCTCCGCAACTTCGCGCGCCGCGCCTCAGTGCATGGTCGGGATGGTGAAGCTCGCGCCGTCCTTGATGCCCGAGGGCCAGCGGGCGGTCACCGTCTTGGTGCGGGTGTAGAAGCGGATCGAATCCGGCCCGTGCTGGTTCAAGTCGCCGAATCCGGAGCGTTTCCAGCCGCCGAAGGTGTAATAGGCGACCGGCACCGGGATCGGCACGTTGACGCCGACCATGCCGACCTTGACGCGGCTTGCGAAGTCGCGCGCGGCGTCGCCGTCGCGGGTGAAGATCGCGACGCCGTTGCCATATTCGTGGTCGTTGCAGAGGCCGAGCGCGTCCGCATAGTCATGGGCGCGCACGACCGAGAGCACCGGGCCAAAAATCTCCTCCTTATAGATGCGCATGTCCTTGGCGACATGGTCGAACAGGCAGCCGCCCATGTAGAAGCCGTTCTCGTAGCCCTGCATCTTGAAGCCGCGCCCGTCGACGACGAGCTTGGCGCCCTCCTTGACACCGAGATCGACGTAGCCGCGCACCTTGTCGAGCGCCGCCTTGGTGACGAGCGGCCCGAAGTCGGCGGAGGCGTCGGTCGAGGGGCCAATCTTCAGCGATTCGACGCGCGGGATCATCCGCTTAACGAGTTCGTCCGCCGTCTCCTCGCCGACCGGCACCGCCACTGAGACCGCCATGCAGCGCTCGCCCGCCGAGCCGTAGCCCGAGCCGATCAGTGCGTCGACCGTCTGGTCCATATCGGCGTCGGGCATGACGACCAGATGGTTCTTGGCGCCGCCGAAGCACTGCACGCGCTTGCCGCTCGCCGTGCCGCGCGAATAGATGTAGTGGGCGATCGGGGTCGAGCCGACGAAGCCGATCGCCTGGATGTCGGGATCGTCGAGGATGGCGTCGACCGCCTCCTTGTCGCCGTTGACCACGTTGAGAATGCCGGGCGGGCCGCCCGCCTCGACGAACAGCTCGCCGAGCTTGAGCGGCACCCCCGGATCGCGCTCGGAGGGCTTCAAAATGAAGGCGTTGCCGCAGGCGATGGCGGGGGCGAGCTTCCACAAGGGAATCATCGCCGGAAAGTTGAAGGGCGTGATGCCCGCGGCGACGCCGAGCGGCTGGCGCATCGAATAGACGTCGATGCCGGGGCCCGCGCCGTCCGTATACTCGCCTTTCAACTGATGGGGCACGCCGAGCGCGAACTCGATCACCTCGACGCCGCGCTGGATGTCGCCTCGGGCGTCGGCGATCGTCTTGCCTTGCTCGCGGGCGAGGATGTCGGCGAGCTCGTCGTTGTTCTTCGCGATCAGGTCGATGAACTTCATCAGAACGCGCACGCGGCGCTGCGGATTGACTGCGGCCCAGGCCGGCTGCGCGGCCTTTGCGTTCTCGACCGCCGCGCGGACTTCCGCCTTCGAGGCGAACGCCACATGTGCGCGCACCGTGCCGTCCATCGGCTGGAACACTTCGCCCGTCCGTCCCGAGGTTCCGGCGACATGCCTGCCGCCAATGTAATGCCCGTACTCGATCATGTTCCGTTCCCTTTTCGAAGGTCTCTTCCGGCCGCTTTATGCGCTCGGATATTGCGCACAGCAATGGCGGAGAGCGCGCATCGGCTGTGCGGAAATGTGCTAAGCAGGGCACATCGCTTGCCCGAGAGCTAATGGACTGGGACAACGTCAGGGTCTTTCTCGCCGTCGCCCGCGCCGGCCAGTTCGTCGCCGCCGCCAAGCGGCTGCGGCTCGACCACGCCACGGTGAGCCGCGGCATCGCGGCGCTCGAAGGCGCGATGGGGGCGAAACTGTTCGACCGCCGCACCACGGGCGCGAAGCTCACCATCGCCGGCGAGCGTTTCTTGAGCGCGGCCGAACAGATGGAGAGCGCCTTCCTGCATGCGCAGGGCGAAATCTCGGGGGTCGATCTCGAGCTCACGGGCGACGTGCGCATTGGCGCGCCGGATGGTTTTTCGACCTATTACCTAACCGGCGCATTGCGCGACTTCGCCGAGCGCCACCCGGGGTTGCGGCTGCAACTGATGCCCCTCCCCCAGCTGACGCCGCTCGCACGCCGTGAGGTCGACGTGGTGGTCGGCCTCGACAAGCCGGAAGCGGGCCGGTTCGTGGCGCGGAAACTCACTGAATACACCCTCGGCATCTACGCCAGCGCTCCTTACTTGAAGCGCCACGGCGCGCCGTCCGATGTCGAAGCGCTCAAGCGCCACAGGCTCATCGGCTATGTCGAGGAGCACGCTTTCTCGACCGCGCTCGACTATGTCCGCGAACTTTTTGACGGCGCCCCAACGATCTTTGAAAGCGCGAATGCAGTAACCCAGATCGAGGCGCTGCGGGCGGGCGTGGGCCTTTGCGTGGTGCACGACTTCATCGCCCGCCGGTTCCCGGACCTCGTGCGCGTTCTGCCCGAACGACGCGCGACGCGCGCCTATTGGCTTGTCACCCATGAGGACACGCGGGGGCTCGGACGCATCCACGCAGTCGCCGACCACCTGGCGAACGCCGTCGCGCGGGACAGGGGGATGTTTTTGTGAAGAGAGGAAATGCGTCGGCCGACTTATCCGATGATGATAGGCAAGCATCGAAATCCGATGATACCTGGCGTCGAAACGAGCGCGATCACAGAGGCCCATACGCCTCCACGGACGCCGGCGCAGCTCCTCGAAACTTCTGGCGCAGGATCACGCGCGTAATGACGGAGCGACAACTCTCAATGACCGAAAGAACTGGATCAATCGGTGAGTTCAGGAAGTGGACCAAACGCGTGGTCGTCGACCCCTCCGCCACGGCCGGGACAAGCAGCCGCTGGTTCGATAGCGACGCACCAGCCGCAAGGTCGCGTGGGACGACCTCGACGCCCGAGGCGATGGTCAAGCTGTTGTCACAGGACAATATCGCGTTGTTGCACCTGATCGTGTCGCGGCGACCCGCCTCGATGCGCGAACTCGCGACGCTCGCGCGCCGGGCGGAGTCCAGCCTCTCGCGGACGCTCAAAAAGCTTCATAAGGTTGGAATCGTTGATTTCAAGAAAGGGCCGCGCAAGACGCTCGCCCCGCGGGTCACGGCGCGTCGGGTCACGCTCGAGCTCGATCTCCCCGGGAGCGACAGCCTCGACTCGGTCGAGAGGCGTCCTGCAAGGTAGATCCAGAACGCCTCCTACTGAGCAGTCAAGCCTCCGTCGACCACGATCTCGGCTCCGGTGGTGAAAGACGACTTGTCGCTCGAGAGATAGAGGATGGCCTGGGCGACCTCCTCGGCGCGCCCCATCCGGCCCATTGGCGCCGCGCGCATGAGCCCCTCCCGCACCCGCTCGGGGTGTTTCGCGCTCGCGATCAACTCCCGCACCATCTGCGTGTCGGCGAACGAGGGGTGCACCGAGTTCAGCCGAATATTGTAGCCGGCGCGTCCGCAATGCAGTGCAGCGGACTTGGTAAGGAGTCTCACGGCGCCCTTGCTCGCACAATAGGCGGCGGACTGCGCATCGCCGATGATTCCGGCGACCGATGAAAGGTTAACGATCGAGCCGCCCCCCGTCTCCTTCATCGCGCGGATCGCCTCGCGGCAGCCGAGAAACACGCCCTCGACATTGACCGCCTGGGTTTTGCGCCAGTCCTCGACTGTCGCCGTCTCGATGTTTCCTTTGAGCGCGATGCCGGCGCTGTTGACGAGAATGTCGAGCCGGCCGAAGGCGGCGAGGACGCTGTCGACGACCTCACGCCAGCGCGCTTCGTCGGTCACGTCCTGCGCCAGGGCGAGATCGGCGAATGCTCCCGCCTCCGCGAGGCCCGCCTCGTTGCGGTCGGTCGCGGCGACCTTGGCGCCCTCGGCGTGGAACAACACTGCGGTCGCGCGGCCGATCCCGGAGGCGGCCCCGGTGATGAGCGCCGCCTTTCCCGCCAGGCGCCCCCTGCTCCCCTGCATCGTTCTTCCCCTGCCCTATCGCGGCGCCATGCGCAGCGCGCCGTCGATGCGGATCGTCTCGCCGTTGATATAGCCGTTCTCGACGATGTGGACGGCGAGCGCCGCAAATTCGGCAGGCGCGCCGAGGCGCGCGGGGAACGGCACGGAAGGGCCCAGCGAATCCTGGACCTCCTGGGGCAGTCCGGCGAGCATCGGCGTCATGAAGATGCCGGGCGCGATCGCATTGACGCGCACCGCGACGCGGGCAAGCTCGCGCGCGAGCGGCAGCGTCATCGAAACGACGCCGCCCTTCGAAGCGGAATAGGCGGCTTGGCCCATCTGGCCTTCATAGGCCGCGATCGAAGCGGCCGAGATGATGACCCCCCGCTCGCCGTCGACCGGTTCGAGCTTGCCCATCGAAGCCGCGGCGAGCCGGATCATGTTGAAGGCGCCGACGAGATTGACCCGGATCACCTTCTCGAAATCGGCGAGCGGCGCCGGCGCCCCGCCGCGGCTGATGACCCGGGTCGCCGTGCCGATCCCGGCGCACGCGACGAGGATCCGGGCCGGTCCATGCGCTTCTTCCGACTTGGCGACCGCGGCCGTGGCCGAAGCGTCGTCGCCGACGTCGCAGACCACGGCGAGGGCGCCGATCGCCTTCGCCGCCTCTTCGGCTGCGGCCGGATTGACGTCGAAAACCGCAACCCGCGCCCCTTTGGCGGCCAGCGCCTCGGCCGTCGCCCGGCCGAGCCCGGACCCTCCCCCCGTAACGATCGCCGCCGCCCCGGAAATCCGCATCGCTCGCCCCTCGCTTGTCTGTCGCGCTTCGCCGTCGCCCATAGCAACCGGTGACGATCCGCGCCAGAGGATGAAACGAAGGCGGGTGGCGGTGGGCAGTCGTTTACTGCCTGCTGGTTCCCTTCAGCCAATCTTGAGCAGAATCCGTCCGCCCTCGACCTTGACCGGATAGGTGACGAGATTGACGCAGGCGGGCGCCCCCTTGGCTTCGCCGGTCACAAAGTCGAAACGGCCGTTGTGGAGAGGACATTCGATGATCGTGCCCTGCACGAACCCGTCGGCGAGTTCCGCATATTCGTGCGTGCACAGGCCGTCGGTGGCGAAATAGCGATCGTCCGCAGTCCGAAAGAGCGCGTAGGATTTGCCGTCGTGGTCGAACGACCTGACGTCCTCGAGCAAAATCGAGTCCGCTGCGCCGGCGTCGATCCAGGTTTCGTTCATCTGTCAAGTCCTCGTTTCAGGCCTGCGGGTCAAGCTCGCGCGGCCCGCGGTGCGGGAGGCGCGGATCGCGCGGAGGGCGGCAACTCACGTCGGGCATAATAAGTCGGCTCCTTCAGCTGGCGGAAGAGCGTCGGGATGATCTCGCGATAGGCGGCGATGGTGCTTGGATAGGGCGTCGGACAATCCGCCTTGATCGACTCGTGCAGCTTGGGCAGCGCGTGATACGGGACCAGCGGGAACAGGTGGTGCTCCACGTGGTAGTTCATGTTCCAGTAGAGGAACCGGAAGATCGGGTTCATGTAGATGGTGCGGGAGTTGAGGCGGTGGTCGAGCACGTCCTCGGCGAGCCCGAGATGCTGGCTGACCCCGAAATAGAGCTGAAGCCAACTGCCGTAGAGCGACGGCAGCCCGATATACATCGCCGGCAGGATCGAGCGGAAATAGACGCAGGCGACCACGACGAGGGCGTAGATCGCAAGATAGACCCGGGCGGTCCGGTAGACCTTCGGCCGTTCGCTCTCGGGCACGAACGTCGCCTCCTCGTCGTCCAGGCGGCCGGACGCGTGGTTGAAGAGCTTCATAAAGAAGATCGCCGTGTTCTTGAGCGCGAAGACATTGAGGAGGAGGGATAGGACGTCCGGCGGACGCGGCGTAATGATCTCCGGATCGCGCCCGACGATGATCGTGTCGGTGTGGTGGCGGGTGTGGCTCCAGCGCCAGATTTCCGGCTCGCGCATGATCATGAAACAGGCGATCTGATAGACCGCGTCGTTCATCCATGTCGTCTTGAAGGCGGTGCGATGGCCGCACTCGTGCCAGCGGCTGTCGGAGGCCGAGCCGTAGAGCACGCCGTAGACGAGGAAGAACGGAACCGCGATCCAGCTGCCCCAGAAACAGTAGCCCAAGGCCCCAGAGACGATGAGGGCCGCAAACCATGTCAGGGTGTCGCGGATCGCCGGGCCGTCTTTGCGTCGCATGAGTTCCTTGAGTTCGGCGCGCGTAATTGACGGCGTGTACCACCTGGCCGAAGCAAGCCCGGCGGCGACCGATCTCTCAGCCTCGGGCCCTACCAAACTGTAATCACGTGCAGCCGCCGCGGACATTTCTCTCCCTCCTCGAAAGGCCGGAGATCCCGGCCATCCGCCAGATGAGCTTATGACAATAGCCCGGCGACTGAAAGTCCCCCTTTCATTTTCTCTCAAGATCTATCATTGTGAAGCGGCCAGATGATGTGAATTTATCAGACGGGAAGGTCCACTGAGCCGTCGTCCCACCATCGCCGACCTCGCACACGCCGCGAATGTGAGCGTTGCGACCGTCGATCGCGTGCTCAACGCGCGGCATCGCGTGCGCGAGCCGACCGCCGAGCGTGTGCTCGCCGCCGCCGACGCGATCGGCTTCCATGCGGCGTCGCTCCTCAAGAGGAGGTTGCGCCCCGATGCTCCGGAGCGAACCTTTGCTTTCCTGCTCCAGCGGCCCGACGCCTTTTACACCCAGTTCGGCGCAGACCTCGCCGCCGCGACGCGACGTCTTGCGCATGTCCGGGGCAAACCGATCATCGACTTTGCGCCAGACCTTTCGGCCTCGGTCGTCGCCGAAAGGCTGCTGCGGCTCGGCGAGACCGCGCATGCGGTCGCGGCTGTCTCAGTCGATCATCCGCGGGTCAGCGACGCCATCGCGAAGTTGAGAGCGCGCGGCGTGCCGACTTTTGCGATTCTCACCGAGCTCGGGGCGGAGGCCGCTGCGCCCTATATCGGGCGCGACAACCGCAAGGAGGGCCGCACCGCGGCCTGGGTCGTCACGAAGGCGGCAAAGCGCCCGGGCAAGGTCGGGATCATCGTCGGCAGCCATCGGTTTCTCTGCCAGGAGATCGCCGAGATCTCATTCCGCGCCTACCTGCGCGAGAATTCTCCGGAATTCACGCCGCTCGAACCGCTGATCAATCTCGAGGATCCGCGCATCGCCTATGTCGCCACCCAGAATATGATCGCCACCCACCCCGACCTCGTCGGTCTCTACATCTGCGGCGGCGGGAAAGAGGGCGTGATCGCCGCCGTGCGCGACGAGGCGACGCCCGGAGAGCTCGCGATCGTTTGCAATGAACTGACCGCGGACGCGCGCGCCGCTCTCATCGACGGCGTGCTGACCGCCGTCATCTCGACCCCGACAGCTCTCCTCGCGGAACGTGCGCTGACGGCGATGTCCGCCGCCCTCGCCCAGCCGCAGGAGGCCGTCCAAAGTCCCGTCTTCGTCCCGTTCGAGCTCTATCTTCCCACCAACATCTAAAGGGACGACTGACGCCTCCCTTGACCAATAGCCTATCCTGAGGGCGATTAGGCCTTTCTGCGCCGTATTTTACATGATTTCGTAGTTATATACAGGCCAAAGAAAAAGATTTGGAATGATTATTCCGCTCCTGATTATTTTTGGAACGTTTGTTACACGAGAGGCTGGCCCGCCGCTAACCAATCCGTCGACCGGGCCCACGCGAAACCAAACGGCGCCGCCGCGCCGAGGGAGGAAGTTGTCATGAAACGCATGCTGATTGCGCTCGCCGCCGCCACCGTGCTGTCGAGCCCCGCCTTCGCCGCCAAGATTGGCGTGTCAATGGACAAGTTCGACGACAACTTCCTGACCGTGCTTCGCAACGGCATGGCCGATTACGCGAAGACGCTCCCCGGCGTGTCGCTGCAGATCGAAGACGCCAAGGACGACGTCTCCAAGCAGCTGAGCCAGGTGCAGAACTTCATCGCAAACGGAGTTGACGCGATCATCGTCAACCCGGTCGACACCTCGGCCACCGCGGCTATCACCAGGGCCGCCGCCGACGCCGGCGTGCCGCTCGTCTACGTCAACCGCGAGCCGGCCGACGTCGACAAGCTCGGGCCAAAGGCCGCTTTCGTCGCCTCGAACGAGGCCGAGTCGGGCACGCTCGAGACCAAGCAGGTCTGCAAGCTTCTCGGCGGCAAGGGCGACATCCTGGTCATCGAAGGACAGCTCTCCAATCAGGCGGCCGTCCAGCGCACCAAGGACATCCACGAGGTCATCGCCACTCCCGACTGCAAAGGCATGAAGATCATCGCCGAGCAGACCGCCAACTGGGACCGCACCCAGGCCCAGAACCTGATGACCAACTGGCTGTCCAAGCGCCTCAAGTTCGACGCCGTCGTCTCCAACAACGACGAGATGGCGGTCGGCGCCTTGCAGGCAATGAAGGCCGCCGGAATTGACACCAAGAAGGCGATTGTCGGCGGGGTCGACGCGACGCAGGACGCGCTGGCGTCGATGAAAGGGGGCGACCTCAAGGTGACCGTATTCCAGGACGCCGCCGGCCAGGGCAAGGGCGCGGTCGACGCGGCGCTCGCGCTCGCCGCCGGCAAGTCGGTCGACAAGAAGGTCTACGTCCCCTTCCAGCTCGTGACCCCGGACAATATGGACAAGTTCATGAAGAAGAACTGATCAGACAAAAGCAAAGCTCCGGAGGGGCAAGCGCGCCTCCGGGTCCACGCAGCGCCGTCGTGCCGAGGGAGGACGCCGACATGAAACGCCTTTTGATCGCGCTCGCCGCCGCCACCATGCTCGCGAGCCCCGCCTTCGCCACCAAGATCGGCGTATCGATGGACAAGTTCGACGACAACTTCCTGACCGTCCTCCGCAATCGCATGTCGGATTACGCCAAGACCTTGCCGGGGGTCTCGGTGCAGATCACGGACGCCCAGGACGACATCTCGAAGCAGCTGAGCCAAGTGCAGAACTTCATCGCCAACGGCGTCGACGCGATCATCGTCAACCCGGTCGACACTTCGGCGACCGCCGCCATCACCAAGGCCGCCGCCGACGCCGGCGTCCGCTCGTCTACATCAACCGGCAGCCGGTCGACGTCGACAAACTCGGGCCGAAGGCCGCTTTCGTGGCCTCGAACGAAGCCGAGTTGGGCACGCTGGAGACCAAGGAAATATGCAAGCTTCTCGGCGGTAAGGGTAGCATCCTCGTCATCGAGGGACAACTGAGAAACCAGGCCGCCGTGCAGCGCACCAGAGATATCCATGAGGTCATCTCCACCCCGGAGTGCAGCGGCATCAAGATCATCGCCGAGCAGACCGCCGAATGGGATCGCACCAAGGGTCAGGACCTGATGACCAACTGGCTGTCGAAGGGCATGAAGTTCGACGCCGTCGTGTCCAACAACGACGAAATGGCGATCGGCGCAATCCAGGCGATGAAGGCGGCGGGAATTGACACGAAGAAGGCAATCGTCGGCGGCGTCGACGCGACGCAGGATGCGCTCGCCTCCATGAAAGCAGGCGACCTCAAGGTCACTGTGTTCCAGGATGCTGCGGGTCAGGGCAAGGGTGCGGTCGACACGGCGCTCAAACTCGCCAAGGGAGAGAGGGTGGACAAGAAGGTCTACATTCCCTTCCAGCTCGTGACCCCGGCCAACATGGACCAGTTCATGAACAAGAACTGATCAACCACAACTCCCCTCGTCGGCCTCCTGACGAGCCTGCGAGCCTGGAGGCGCGTTGCCTCCCCAACGCACCTCCAGACCGCCACCTGTATGAAAACGGCGGCGCCAGCCTCCAAGAGGGGGCGGCTCCGGAAATAATATCGGGAAGAAATACCATGGCAAGGATCAGCCCTTCGACCGCCGAAATCGTCCGGCAGAGCGGTGCGGTTCCAGGCGCGCAATACCTGCTTGAGGTCGAAGGCGTCCGCAAGGCCTTCCCCGGCGTGCTGGCGCTCGACGACGTGTCGTTCCGGCTGAAGCGCGGCCATGTCCACGCGCTGATGGGCGAAAACGGCGCCGGCAAGTCGACGCTCATGAAGATCATCGCGGGCGTCTACACGCCCGATTCCGGCTCGTTCAAACTGAAGGGCCAGGAGATCAAGCTGACGTCGCCGCTCGACGCGCTGCGCTACGGCATCGCGATGATCCATCAGGAGCTGAACCTGATGAATTATATGACGGTCGCCGAGAACATCTGGATCCGCCGCGAGCCCCTCAACGGCCTCGGCTTCGTGCGTCATGACGAAATGCGCCGGCGCACCAGGGACCTGTTCGAGCAGCTCGAGATTCCGATCGATCCCGAAGCCGAAGTTCGCGACCTCTCCGTCGCCAGCCGGCAAATGGTCGAGATCGCCAAGGCGGTCAGCTACGATTCCGACGTTCTCATCATGGACGAGCCGACCTCGGCCCTCACCGACCGCGAGGTCGAGCACCTGTTCAGGATCATCCGGACCCTGAAAACCAGGGACAAGGGCATCGTCTACATCACCCACAAAATGAACGAGCTGTTCGAGATCGCCGACGAAGTGTCGGTGTTCCGCGACGGCCGTTTCGTCGGCGAGCACGCCGCCTCGGAGGTGACGCGCGACGACATCATCCGGCTGATGGTCGGGCGTGAAATCACCCAGATGTTCCCGAAACAGACGGTGCCGATCGGCGACGTCGCGCTGTCTGTCCGCGGCCTCACGCTCGAGGGCCGCCTTCGCGACGTCTCCTTCGACCTGCGCAAGGGCGAGATTCTCGGCTTCGCCGGCCTCGTCGGCTCGGGCCGCAGCAACGTCGCCGAAACGCTGTTCGGCGTCACCCCCGCGACCTCGGGCACGATCGCGATCGACGGCAAAGAGATTGCAATCAGGAATCCCGGCATGGCGATGGACGCCGGCGTGGCGTTCCTGACCGAGGACCGCAAGGAGACCGGCTGCTTCCTGCTGCTCGACATCACGGCCAACATGCAGATCGCGCTGCTTCGCCACGGCTATGCGCGCGCCGGCTTCGTCAAGGAGCGCGAGATCGAGGCGCTCTGCCAGCAGCAGCGGCAGCGCCTGAGAGTGCGCACGCCGGATCTCGAGGAGCCGGTGCTCAACCTGTCCGGCGGCAATCAGCAGAAGGTCTTGATCGCCCGATGGCTGCTGACCAGGCCAAGAATCCTCATCCTCGACGAGCCGACCCGCGGCATCGACGTCGGCGCCAAGGCGGAGATTCATAAGCTCATCACCGAGCTCGCCGGACAGGGCGTCGCGGTCATGATGATCTCGTCTGAAATGCCGGAAGTGCTCGGCATGAGCGACCGCATTCTCGTCATGCACGAGGGGCGCATGACCGGCATCGTCGATCGCAAGGACGCAACTCAGGTCAAGATCATGGAGCTCGCGTCGCAATAGCGGCGCGGCCAAACCATCGAGGAGGTGCAACCCATGGCCAGCGACATTTCGACCGCCGCCCCAACCAGCGAAGCCGCCATCGCCGGACGCCGCCGCCTGCCGCCCGAGCTCAGCATCCTCGGCGTCATGATCGGCATGATGTTGCTTTTCGAGGTTCTGGGCTGGATCTTCGTCGGCCAGAGCTTCATCGTCAACCCGCTGCGCCTGAAAATCATGATCCTGCAGGAGGCCGAGATCGGCATCATCGCCGTCGGCGTGACGCAGGTCATCATCATGGGCGGCATCGATCTGTCGTCCGGCTCGGTCGTCGGCATGACGGCGATGATCGCCGCGAGCCTAGCACAGGCCGCAGGCTATTCCCACGCCATCTATCCGAGCCTGACCGGCCTCAATCCGATCTTCCCGGTCGCGGCCGGCCTCGTGTGCGGACTTCATCGTCGGCTACATCAACGGCTGGCTGATCGCCTTCACGAAAATTCCGCCGTTCATCGCCACGCTGGGCATGATGGTGTCGGCGCGCGGCGTCGCTGACTGGTACACGAACGGCCAACCGATCGGCAATCTCACGGACGCCTTCGCGGCGATCGGATCGGGCTGGTGGCCGGTCATCATCTTCCTCGCCGTCGCCTTCATCTTCCACGTCGCGCTGCGCTACACCCGCTACGGCAAGTTCACCTATGCGATCGGCGCCAATCCGCTCGCCGCTCGCGTGTCCGGCATCAACGTCGAGCGCCATATTGTGCTCGTCTACATGATGGCGGGCCTGTTGTCGGGCCTGTCCGGCATCGTCCACACCGCGCGCGCGATCAGCGGACAGGCGGGCGTCGGCGTCGGCTTCGAGCTGGACGCGATCGCCGCGGCCGTCATCGGCGGCACGTCGCTGTCCGGAGGCGTCGGGCGCATGACAGGCACCGTCATCGGCGCGGTCATCCTCGGCATTCTGACCTCGGGCTTCACCTTCCTCAACGTCGACGCGCACTACCAGGAAATCATCAAGGGGTGCGTCATCGTCGCCGCCGTCGTCGCCGACCAGTACCGGCAGCGGCGGAGGAAGGGAGCGTAGAAAGGATCGGCGCGAGAGCTCAAAGCTCGAGCTTCCGCGGCCAGGGATGAACTGGATGCGCTTTCGTCGTCCGCCAAAGCGAACGTCGGACGGAGTCGGACCGGGGAATGCAGCGGCGTCGCCAATAAAAGACAGATGGCGGCGCGCTTCACCCGCACAGCAGGGCAAGCGCGGCTTCTTCTTCGGGGCGTAGTCCGTCCGCTGTGATGTTACGGGTTTTCACAGCGCCGTCGCCGACGAGGACGCCGTCGAGGTAGGCGCTGATCACCGCCGGATGGACATAGGACTTGCGGCAGACTGCGGGCGTGTTGCCGAGCGCGACGGCTACGCGTCCGATCGCCTCTCGCATCGCACGCTTCGCCTGCTTGAGCGTGTCGAACGGCCCCGCCTCCTTGAGAAAACGGGTCATCAGGACCGTCCCGGCCCAGGTGCGGAAATCCTTGGCGGTGACGTCGTAGCCGGCGATCGACCTCAGATAGTCGTTGACGTCGCCCGACGAGACGCAGCGCAGCTCTTTGTCCTCGTCGAAATATTGCAGGAGATCCTGTCCCGGCAACTCTTGGCAGGCGCGGATGATCTTCGCCACCCGACGGTCGCGCATGGCGAGCGACCACTGCTTGCCGCTTTTGCCGGTGAACTGAAACCGGATTTCCGCTCCCTCGACCGCGACGTGCTCCCCTTTCAGCGTCGTGAGGCCGTAGCTCTGGTTGGCCTTCGCATATTCGTCGTTCCCGACGCGGATGAGCGTGGCCTCAAGCAGATACACCACCGTCGCGAGAATTTTTTCGCCCGGCAGGCCGCGCAAGCTCATGTGCTCCGCGACCGTCGCTCGGATTGTCGGCAGCGCCTTGGCGAACGGCAGCAGATGCTCGAACTTCGCCCCCTCCCGCGCCTCACGGAAATCAGCATGGTAGCGGTACTGTTTCCGTCCCTTCGCGTCGCGCCCGGTCGCCTGGACATGCCCCTCGGCGTCCGGACAGATCCATACGTCCGTCCAGGCCGGCGGAATCACGAGTGAGCGGATTTGCTTGAGGATGTCCGGGTCGGTTATCCGTCCCCCCTTGGCGTCGAGATAGACGAAGCCGTTGCCGGCCCTCCGGCGGCGGATGGCCGGCCCGCTATCGCAGACATAGCGCAGGCCCGCCGCCGACGCGGCGACGTCGACCGAAACAGGGCCTACTCCAGAGTCCAGCATGAGCGATCCGTCGTTCTCGCTCGAACGTCAATGCGCGCGCTCCTGTTCCCTCTTCAGCCAAACTATATAACCAAAAGTATTGTTTAACAGCTTGGTGTGGATCGCGCACGCGTCGAAGTCCGGCGCAGCGAGGCTGGTCGTCGGTCTTCCGACAAGCCGGTCGGAAATGGCGCCGCAAAGCGCTGAAAAGATTGAATTCAGCGGTCGGAACTCGAACGCTTGGATCTGCAAGATGGTGGCGAGCGACGCGGATGGCTCCGACGGATTCAGTTCCCAGCACGGGATGGCGGGCCGAACCAATCGCCCTGCTCGTCAAGCCGGTGTAGGCGTCCGGAAATGGCGCCGCAACCCGTTGAAGAGTCTCCGGTTGGCGCCCGGAAATTGAATGGCCTCCGAACCTAACGCGCTTGGTCGTAAGCGCCGCCTTGGGAGCTACGAAGTTACAGGTCTTGGCGCCCAAGGCTCTGTAATTGAGAGCCCGACGTTTGGTCGCGGGTCTCCGCCAGGATCGCGAAGCGAAGAGGGGACAGTGGAGGCTGCTCCTTGCCGTTCACAGATCCGCGATTTGCGCCCGCCGTAGTTTGGCGTTTACTTGCCCGCGGAAGGAACGGCGCGCCGCGCTGGCGGCGCGAAAGTGGGAGCTCGCATGCGCTATCGACCGCTCGGCCGAACCGGCCAGTACGTCTCCGAAATCTGCCTCGGCACGATGACATTCAGCGGCGGCGCCGGCTTTTGGCGCGCGATCGGCACGGTCGACCAGGCGGGCTCCGCCGCGCTCGTCGCTCGCGCGCTCGAGGCGGGCGTCAATTTCATCGACACCGCCAACGTCTATTCCGAAGGCCAGTCGGAGGCGCAGCTCGGGCAGGCGCTGCGCGACCTCGGGGTGAAGCGCGAGGACGTCATCATCGCGACCAAGGTCCGCGGGCGGATGGGGCCGGGGCCGAACGCGGTCGGTCTGTCGCGCGGCCACATCATGGATCAGATCGCCGCGAGCCTGAAGCGTCTTGGCCTCGATCACGTGGATCTCTACCAGATCCACGGCTTCGATCCGGTGACGCCGATCGAGGAGACCCTGCGGGCGCTCGACGACTGTGTGTCGCGGGGACTCGTGCGCACGATCGGCTGCTCGAACCTGGCGGCATGGCAGATCATGAAGGCGCTGGGCGTCTCCGAGAGACACGGGTGGGCGCGCTTCGAGACGGTGCAGGCTTACTACTCGATCGCCGGTCGGGAGCTCGAGCGCGAAATCATCCCGCTCGTCGAGGATCAGGGCCTCGGCGTGATGGTGTGGAGCCCGCTCGCCGGCGGCTTCCTGTCGGGCAAGTTCACCCGCGACAAGAAAGGCGACAACAATTCGCGCCGCGCCGTTTTCGACTTCCCGCCGATCGACAAGGAGCACGCTTACGACATCATCGACGCAATGGCGCCGATCGCCAAGGCGCACGGCGCCTCCATCGCAAGGATCGCGCTCGCCTGGCTCTTGCAGCGCAGGGGGGTCATGAGCGTTATTATCGGGGCGAAGACCATCGCGCAGCTCGACGACAATCTGGCGGCCGCCGATCTGACGCTCTCGGACGAGGAGATCGCGGCGCTCGATGCGGTCAGCGCGCTGAAGCCGGAGTACCCCGGCTGGATGCTGGCGCGTCACGCCGAGGGTCGCGTGCCTGGGCCGAAGGTCTAAAGCAGACATTCCAGGACCGGCAACGGATCGAACCTGTTCACCACAAAGAGCACCAAGGATGCACAAAGAGCACCAGTGTCCTTCGTGCAAATTTCGTGCTCTTAGTGGTGAAAATACGTCTTGCGCGGTTCATGGTCAGAAGCATCATGAGCGGATCCGCCCAAGCAGATCTGCTTAGGGCGCGACGGGGAATTTCAGAAGGGAGGCGGCGATGGGCAAAGTGAAGTGGGGCGTCCTCGGCGTCGCCAAGATCGCTGTGGAAAAGGTGATTCCGGCGATGCAGCGGGGCGAGGCTTCCCAGATCGCCGCGATCGCGTCGCGCGATCGCGCCAGAGCGCGCGAGGCCGCGCAACAGCTCGCCATCGGGCGCGCCTACGGCTCATATGAGGAGCTTCTGGCCGATTCCGAGATCGAGGCTGTCTACAACCCGCTGCCAAACGAGCTGCACGTCCCCTGGTCGGTGAAAGCGCTGGAGGCCGGCAAGCACGTCCTGTGCGAGAAGCCGATCGGGCTCGACGCAAACGAGGCGCGTTTGCTGATTGAGGCGCGCGAGCGCTCGGGAAAGCTGGTCGCGGAAGCCTTCATGGTGCGCTATCACCCGCAGTGGCGCCGGACGCATGAACTGGTCGCAGCCGGGGCGATCGGCGCGGCGAACGCGATCCAGACTTTCTTCTCTTATCGCCTGCTCGACCCGGCCAATGTGCGCAACCGGCCGCCGGGCGGCGGAGGGCTCTACGACATCGGCTGCTACGCCGTTCTGACAGCGCGCACCATTTTCGGCGCCGAGCCGACGCGCGTCGTCGCAACGCTCGACCGCGACCGGAATTTCCGCACCGATCGGCTGGTCAGCGCGATCGTCGAGTTTCCCGGCGGTCGCCACCTGACCTTCAGCGCAGCCACGCAGCTGTCAGGGCATCAGCGCGTAACGATCGTCGGCGACGCGGGGCGGATCGAGGTTGCGATCCCCTTCAACGCGCCTCCCGATCGTCCGACGAAGATCATGATCGACAGCGGCGAGGATTTGTTCGGCGGCGGGGCGCGGGTGGAGGAATTCCCGGTCTGCGACCAGTACACGTTGCAGGGCGACGCATTTTCCCGCGCGGTGCTCGGCGAAGCGAAGCTCGAGTTCCCGCTCGAGGACGCGGTCCTGAATATGCGCGTCATCGACGCACTGTTCCGCTCAGCCGAACGGAGCTCGTGGGAGACGCCCTGAAGGACGCGGGAGGCCGCGGCTTCCTCGTGGGGGCGCGCCGAGAGTGGGAGTTGCGCTGCGCCTTGCGATTGGGGTTTTGGGGCGGATTTGCCCGACAGGTATGGCCCTCCCTCCATAGTTTTCCCCCGAAGGCTATTCACACATCTCAAGTCGCCGCGGAGGCCCCTTCCCCAGCCTTGCTGAGGAAGCTGGCGCGAAGCGCCGGATGGGGTGTGGGTCGCTGCCGCGATGCTAGAGGATTGCACGAACGTCGCCGCAAACTTGCGGTCCAGAGTCCTGCTTTCCGCACCCCATCCGTCGCCTTCCCCGCTCCGCGGAGAAGGGGCCCCCGGCGCCGGCCTGCAGGCTGATGACTTGTGTAAATGCCATAGCCCACAAGTGGGAGGGAAAGCTTTCCCGCCCAAGGCGGCGGCTCGACCTCATTTCATCACGCCCTATCCGATTGCTTGGCCGCACAACCCATTATCTCGTTCACGAACCCGAGGATCTTGAACTCGATGAGCCGCTTTTCGATCGCGCGCTCCAGCTGGTCCTTGGTCCTCGCTGCGGCACTGATCAGGCCGATAGGGAAAAGTTGCTGGTCCCGTCGGACTCCAATCTCTCGGCGCCGTTTCCGCCTCCAGGGACTCACGCGCCGCCGTCCACGACGCGCCACGCGCCCCCGGCGTCGCGCTCGAGGACCGTCGTCTGCATCGCAAACGGCTCCGGCGTCACGCCGCGGATCCAGAGCTCGAGGCGACGGGCGGCGACCTCGAGGAAAATGGCGTTCGCCTTGTCGGCTTCGTTCGGAAAGAACGGATCATAGCCGGGCTTCCAAAGCCGGCGCACCTCGGCGGCGCTGTCGTGCACCGATCCGGCGCCGATCACGGTGACGTACGCGTCGTCGGTGTTGTGCTGAAAGATCACCGCGACTTGGCTGGCGCGCCTCGTCTCGGCGGCCTTGTGCGAACGCCCGTCGGTGATGAAGCGGAGCGTCCACGCGTCGTCTCCCGGCTCCGGCGGCAGCCGCCCCATCGGGCGCGCGACAACGCCGCCGCTTCCGGTCGATGTGACCAGCCAGCAACAGCGCGCCTCGGCCATCGTCTTGGACGCGCCGGCGAGCAGCCGGCTCACGTCGTCTTCCGCTCGTGACATGGGATCCTCCATCTTCGTTTTGCAAGAAATGACAGCAGCTTTCGACATGCCAATCTATATCGTTCAAGGCCGCCGTGGAGCCCGTCGATGGCCCTGCCTTTAGCGCATTCGCGCAATTCCAGGATGGTGTGTGCCACGGTTGTCACCGCTCGACATAAGCTCGTCGTACAATCGGTCGATCTCTCGGGCTTGATTGGCCGTAACATCCTGATTGTTCCGCGTGGGCTGGCGGTTGAACCCGTTTGCAATCGGCCATGCCCCCTGATGAAGCAACTCCGTCTCCTGGGCAGCTCCCTCTTGCGCCGGCAATGACAGGGCTCCAAGCAGCGTCAAAGCAAAGAGAGTTTTGTACGACATTGTGAGGCTCCCCGATCCGCGTTGGGCAGCGATTTCCGAGTGACCTATGAGCGACAAGTGAGACTTTAAATGATGAGCCGAGCGGGAACGTGGCGGAGATCACCCATTTCCTCGCCGTGAGCCTCACGTCGGTGGCGGCAGGGCCCTCGAGCCGACCCGCCATGCGATGAGCGCCGTCGCGCTCTCTTCGGCCCGCCGTAGATCAAGGAATTTTATCCCCTGCGTTAACCCTTGTTCCTCTCGCCAGCGTCGGCGCTTTCCGTCAGCCTTTAAGCTCAACATTTCCCGATTCGCGATGGATTTGGCCATGGCCAAGAAGCCGAGCAAAGCCCGCAAAGTCTTGGAAAAACCGCAGATCCTGGGCTGGAAGACCAGCGACTCAGACGAGATCGAGTTGCGCCGGTGGCGCGGGCGGACCGAGATTCCGAAAATCGACGCGCTGGAGCCCAAGTCTCGTCCCGTACGGGACGTTTCGCGCGCGCTCGGGCGGCGGCGGTCTCTATGAGGTCGAGATTCGCGATCTCGCAGGCCGGACCAACTCCTGCGGCTGCGTCGATCACCGCGTCAACGGTTTCGGGACCTGCAAGCACATCGAGGGCGTGCTCTTCGCGTTGAGGAAAAAGATCGGCGCGCGCGCCTTCGCCGCGGCGGGGGCGAGAGGCTCGCCACGGGTGGAGATCTTTCTTCGCCGCGACGGAGATCCAGCCCCTTCGCTCGCAGGACCCGCTGCGAGCGCCGAGGCGCGTGCCTTTCTTGCCCCCTTTCTCGATGACAAGGGCAGTCTCCGGTCCGATCCGGCGACCGTAGCGCGGCTCGTCGAGGCGGCGCCTTGTGCGCCGGCAGACATCCGGATCTCGCGCCATTTCGGCCCCTGGATCGAGCGCGAGACGCGGCTCGCGGCCCGCGAGAAGGCGCGGGAGAAATTCCTCGCTGCGGTCGAGTTGGGTCGCGCCAGCTTCGATGTGGTCAAGCTGCCGCTCCTGCCCTACCAGCGGGAGGGCGCGGCCCATCTCGCCTTTCACGAACGCGCGCTCCTGGCCGACGAGATGGGGCTCGGCAAGACCGTGCAGGCCATCGCCGCCTGCGAGATTCTGGCGCGGGAGGAGCGCGTCGAGCGCGTGCTCGTCGTGTCGCCCACTTCCGTGAAAGCCGAATGGGAAGAGCAGATCGCCCGCTTCACCAATCGGGCCGCCCGCTTCGTCGCGGGGCCCTATGCAGAGCGGCTCGAGCTCTATGCAGCGCCGGCTTTCTTCACCCTCGTCAATTACGAGCAGGTGGTGCGCGACGCGGACGACATCAACCGTCTCCTGAAACCCGACGTGGTGATCCTGGACGAGGCACAGCGCATCAAGAATTGGCACACCAAGACGGCGCGGCGGGTGAAATCGCTCGTCTCGCCCTACGCCTTCGTCCTCACCGGGACGCCGCTCGAGAACCGCATCGACGAGACCTATTCCATCGTTCAGTATCTCGATCCCGAGATCTTCGGCCCGCTGTTCCGCTTCAACCGCGATTTCTACGAGCTCGACGAGCGCGGACGCCCGGAAGGCTACAAAAACCTCGACGAGATGCATCGGCGCCTGTCCAGCGTGATGCTCCGCCGGCGCAAGCGCGACGTCGAGGACGAGCTGCCGGATCGTACGGTGAAGACGTTCTTCGTCCCCATGGCCGAGGAGCAGGCCAAGCGCTACGGCGATTATGAATATATGGCCCAGAGGCTCGCCGCCATCGCGCGGCGCCGCCCGCTGACCCAGGAGGAGTTCGAGCGCCTGCAGCAATATCTCGCCTGCATGCGCATGATCTGCGACACGCCGGCCATCCTCGATCCCGAATGCCGCGTCTGTCCTAAGCTCGAGGAGCTTGAAGGCGTGCTCGGCGAGCTTCTGGAGGAGCCTTCGCGCAAGATCGTCGTCTTTTCGGAATGGGTGAGGATGCTGGAGTTCGTCCGCGAGCTCGCCGGCGAAATGGGCGTCGACTGCGCCTGGCACACGGGCGACGTGCCCCAGCTCAAGCGACGCGCCGAGATCGCCCGGTTCCGCGGGGACCCGGCCTGCCGGTTGTTCCTCTCCTCGGATGCTGGCGCGACCGGCCTCAATCTCCAGATGGCGAACGCCGTCGTCAATCTCGACCTGCCGTGGAATCCGGCCAAGCTCGAGCAGCGCATCGCGCGGGCCTGGCGCAAGGGACAGAAGAGCGCGGTGACGGTCGTCAATCTCGTCACCGAAGGCTCCATCGAGCATTCGATCCTGCACCTCCTCTCGGTCAAGCAGACTCTGGCCGACGGCGTGCTCGACGGAGCGGAAGATTTCTCCAAGATCGCGATGCCCTCTGGCCGCGCCGCAATGATCGAGCGCATGCGCGCCTTGCTGGGCGGAGGGGAGCCAATCCGGATCAGGACGCTCCCGCCCGAGGAGGCGCTTGTCGAGGATGTGAGGGCGCGCCATGGCGCGCGCCTTCTCCATGCCGAGCTGCGAGCCCAGCGCCTTCTTCTTGTCCTCGACGCGGAGCCGCCGCTCATCGCCGCCGAGCGAGCGCGACTTGCATCCTCGACGCCGGCGACCGAAATTCTCGATCGCGCCGCGTGGGAGACGCTGCACCGGCTGGCAGAGGCCGGGCTCATCGGCTTTACGGAGACGCGCGCGCGCATCCTGCATCAGACGGCAGCAGCGAATGGGGCGAACGGCGGCGCCGGACAAGACGGCGCGAGGCTCGATCCAGCCCGCGCGGCCGCCTGATCGGCGAGCGGTCACGCGCCTGCCGTGTCGCGCGCCGGGGCGCCGGGCTCGGCTGCGAGGTCACGGTGTCTCGCGCAAACGGGCGGACCAGATGAATGGGTTCTTCACCGGGACGCCCGAGCCGACAAAATCGGCGGTGCGCGCCGAGTAGAGGACAAAATCGCGCTCCTGCGCCGTTGGGCTTTTCTCGATGGAGAAACCCGCGAACCGCGAGCAAGAGGAAGGGCAGCCGGCCTTGGCCTAGTCATATTTTGAGATCGACCCGCCGATATCAGCTTGCCTGGGCTCTCCAGTCCAGCTCGATCGACCGGGTCTATCGAGGCTGGTCCCTACGGTACGGGCAAAGCCTGTCGGAATCCGAAGCGATTCCTCCGTCGCTCGGCGTTCTCCCGAAATGCACGCCGATTGCGCTGGGCGCGATGAGCGGGCTATTCTGGCCTGTCTTCGCCAACAAAGTTCAGCGTGATGAGTAAGCTTGATGAGCGCAAGTTTCAGAAGATTTACGAAAATATCGCAACTGGAATTGCGCTGACCGGTCTGGACGGCCGCTTCGTGGAGTGCAACGCGGCCTATTCCGCGTTGACCGGCTATTCGCAGGAAGAGCTGCGCAAAACGCAGCTCTTCTCGTTGATCCACCCGCAAGATCTCGACGAGTTCAGACGGCGGATCGACGTGCTGCTTGAGGGCGGAGAATCGCAAATCGAGATCCAAGAGTGGGGGGTCTTCTGGGTCCGCAATTTCGTTTCCACTGTTCCCGCCGAGGCGCGGTTGCGCCCGGTGATCGATAACGCGCCGGGGTTGTTCACGATGTTCGATCTCGACATACGGTATTTGGCATGAGCGGCGGCTCAGAGACTCAGCGCGCACCAGACAGTTCGGGCGAGATACGAGGCACGGATAGCGTCGAGAAGACGATCCGCAAGCGCGCTTACGAACTCTGGGAGCAGGCCGGCCGCCCCCAGGGGCGCAGCGAGGAATTCTGGTTCGCCGCGGCGACGGAAGCGGTTCAAGCCAGCGAAGCGCGGTATCGCGCGATCGTCGACTCGTCGCCTGCCTGCGATCATCTGCATCGACGAGTATGGGATCGTTCAGTCCGTCAACCCCACGACGAAGGCGATTCTCGGCTACGAACCGGACGAGCTTCTCGGCGCGAACGTGTCCAAGATCATGCCTGAATACCACGCGTCCCGGCACGACGGCTATATCGACGCCTACCTGGAGACCGGCGTCCGCAAGATCATCGGGATTGGACGCGATCTCACCGCCCGTCAAAAAGACGGCGGCTTGATCGACGTGGAGTTGTCGGTCGGCGAGTGGCGCGACGACGCCGGGCAGCGCTTCTTTGCCGGCGCATTGCAAGATATCAGCGGGCGCAAGCGGGTGGAGGAGGAGCTCGAGCGGACCCGCCGTCTCGAGATCCGTAGGCCGCCTGACGGCCGCATTCGCGCATGATTTCAACAACCTTCTCACGGTGTTGGCCGGGAACCTCGAGCTGATCCTCCAATCGACCTGCGACGACCGTATTCGCAGCCTGGCCCGGCCGGCGCTGGAGGCCGCCGAGACCGGCGCGTTCCTCAATCGACGTCTGTTGTCGCTGGGAAGAAAGCGGCGGACGAGCCTGCGTCCCCTCAACCTGAACGACCGGATAAACGAAACGTTTGGACTGCTCCAACGGGCCGTGGGGCGGCCGATCTCCATTCAGCTCGACCTCGCCGCGGAACTATGGCTCGCCGTCGCCGATCCAGCGGAAATCGACAGCGCGGTGCTCAACCTCGTCCTGAATTCGCGGGACGCCATGCCTCGCGGAGGTAAAATCAGGATCGAAACGCGCAATCAGAGGACCGAGGGGATGCCCTCTCGTTCCCGTCCAGGAGCGCGGGCGGGCGACTTCGTCTGCCTTGCCGTGGCCGACAATGGAGAGGGTATGACGGAAGACATTGTTAGGCGCGCCCTCGACCCTTTCTTCACCACCAAGGCAGAACGGGACGGCGCCGGCCTCGGATTGAGCGCGATCGACAACTTCGTCAAAGAGGCCGGCGGTTTCGTGACAATCGAGAGCCAACCCGGCGTGGGCACGGTGGTCTCGTTGCGCCTGCCGAGGGCTGCCGAGGCGGGAGCTGAATCGGACCTTGCTGCACGCTCCGACGACGCGCCGCGCGGGAATGGCGAAGTTGTTCTCGTCGTCGAGGACGACGACCGGGTCCGCGAAGTGACGCTGAAGCGCATAGAGGCGCTCGGCTACGTCGCGGAGGAAGCGAGATCCGCCGCTGAGGCCCGCGCGCGGCTGACGGCGGGCGGCGTCGCCATCGTGCTGAGCGACATCGTCATGCCAGGCGACATGGACGGCGTCAGTCTGGCGCGATGGATGTCCGTCAATCAGCCTGCCGTGCCGATCGTGCTCGCTACCGCTTTTCCAGGAGGGGCTGGCGACGCCGAACTCAGACGCTCCCGCGACGCTTTTCACATTGATCAAGCCTTACTCGCGAAAGGCTCTCGCGACGGCCCTCTCGAAGGGATTGTCGCGAGCCCGCGCTCAGCGCGCCGAGACTTCGCCGGCGAAGACGTAGCCGACGGTTCGCACGCTCTTGATGAGACGCGGCTCGTCGGTCTGTCCCTCGAGCTTGCGTCGAAGCCGGGCCACGTGTCCGTCGAGCGTGCGGTCGAGCGGCGACCAGTCGCGCCGCTGAACGGTCCGCGCGATCTCGTCGCGGGAGAGCACCCGCGCCGGATTTTCGACGAAGAGGACCAGCAAACGGAATTCGGCGTCAGTCAGATCAATCACTTCGCCATCGATCCGCCGCAGCTCGCGTTTGACGAGGTCGAGGAAGCAGTCGTCGAAGGCGCAGATGCGAGGACCCGAGGCCCCGCCCTCTGGCCGGACGAGCGGCGCTTCGTAACGCTTGAGAACGTTGTGGACCCGCAGCATCGTCTCACGCACATTGAACGGTTTGACGATGTAATCATCCGCGCCGTGCTCCAGCCCGACGATCCTGTCGATCTGGCTGTCCCTGCCCGTAATCATCACCAGAGGGGCGTTGCGAATGCTCCTCATCTCCCGCGCCAGCTGCAGCCCGTCGCAGTGACCGAGCTTCAGATCGAGCGTCACGAGGTCGACTTGCTTTTCGCCGAACAGCTCAAGCGCCTCCTCCCTGGAAGAGGCCTCCAGAATGCAAAAGCCTTCCGTTTCCAGAGCGCGCCGAAGCACCGTCCGGACCCTGGGCTCGTCCTCGACGACGAGGACGGTCTTTGCGCGCGACATCTTTATCCTTCCTCTTTTTCGCCTCCTTCAATGCCCCAGCGCCAAGGGAACTCTATTTGCTCAAGTGGCGAGTATAGCCTGCGGAAATTCCGGCAACCTTGATCTGCGTCAATGTCGCTGACGCATCGGTGTCCACCTTTCGTAGCATCACGGCTGCAGGCTCGGCCTCGCCGTGACGCGGCTTGCGCTGCAGGTGACGGGGCCGACGGCCAAGAGCAAAGGCACCGCGTCGCAAGAAGCGCGAGCGCCGGAGCGATCCATTTCGGCGATCAGTGCCGGGAAAGGCTCCGGCCTCGAGCTGCCGCAAAGGGAGGGCTGTCGCATTGCCGACGATCCCGCAGCGCAACAGCACGAGCGGACATTTGAAGTGCATGAAAGGCGGAAAATTTCGTGCGTGCCCAATCGCTTAGTCTGCGTGAATGCAAGCACACAATTCTGCACAATTCTCTTGCAGCGCAACACAGACGCCAACGCTATCGTCGTTGCACCATTTTGGAACAGCTAAAGCGGACCCGGGCGCGAGACGCTATATAGCGAAGACCGAAGGCTGAGGCGTTGTAGGTCATAAATAAGGTCGTCTCAATCGGAAGGCATAGCGTTCTTTCAGCGCCAAGTCGGCTTTCTATCGGCAGTGGAGGCGGCGTGAATACTTGGTTCGTAGGAACAGTGAACCGGTCGCCGGGTGAGGCTCAATTCAGTTTCATCTGGTCCATGCAGGAATTCGAAAATGAGACTGCCGCAAGGCGCTACGCAAAAGACGCCCTGAACAAAGGATTGCGTGTGGAGGCGGGAACGCTTCCCGGGCCGCGAATTCGAATTCCCTGGCGCGAAGCCGCAGCTTGGGCGGCCTCGAGAGAGGCAAGGCCGCCCGCGTTCAGCATGACGTGCGAATAGTTCCAGTTTGCGGCTACTATGACAATTTGTCGCGTTGAACAGAACTCCAACAAAGGTAATCGTAGAGCGGCCGGCGGACCGATAAGAGAAGATTGTACAGCAATGCTTTTCGCTACCCAACAGCCATCTGTGGAAATCGTTCCCGTCGCACCGCCACTCGAAGGGAGACTCGGGCCGGGCCGGCTGTGATGCAGGTGACCAGTTTCCAGTGGCGCTGGCCGATCGGCGCCGCCGATAGCAACGGGTTCCACTTCTGCGCGGAGCCGGCGGACCCAGGCGTGAGTCCGAGGTACTGCGAGACGCATCGCTCGCGAGCCCTTTCGCGAAGGTCCGTCGGAATGGCTGCCGCAGTTTAACGTTCGATCAAAAGGGAGGACGCACCTTATGGATATTCGCGCTGAGGTTGCGAACGCGCTTCGATGGAATCCCGCGATTCCACGAGACGCGGTGATCGTGGAAGCGGAGGGCGGCTTGGTGACGCTCTCCGGACTTGTCGAACGGGCCTATCAGAAGTCGTACGCGGAGGCGATCGCCAGCCGGGCGCCCGGCGTAACCGGCGTCAAGAACAAAATCGCCATTCGCGCCGCCGTGGAATTCAGTCAGCCGACCTTGCATCCTTAAATCTCGATTGCTGTTGCGCCGCCGAGCGCCAGGAGCCCGCGATGTTCCAGAGTTATTCTTATCAGCTCTACGAAATGGCTCATGCGGCGTTTGCTCCGGCGCGTGCGGTTTCGGACGCGGCCCATTTCATGTTCCGCAACCCCTGGAACCCGCTATCCGGCTCGGCGCTCGGCCGAAACATAGCGGCCGGCGCCGAGCTTTTCGAACGGTTGACGCGCCGCTATGGCAAGCCGACCTTCGGACTAGACGAGATCGAAGTCGACGGCGTCGTCTATCCGGTGCTCGAGGACGTCGTCTGGGGCGGGCCCTTCTGCAATCTTTTGCGTTTCGTGCGGCCGGAATTTCCAGGCGGAGACCGGCAGCCGAAGCTGTTGATCGTCGCGCCCATGTCCGGCCATTACGCCACCTTGTTGCGCGGCACGGTCGAAGCGTTCCTGCCTCATTGCGACGTTTACATCACCGACTGGGCGGACGCGCGCATGGCGCCGCTCGCCGTCGGCACGTTCGATCTCGACGATTACATCGACTATCTGCGCGCAATGCTCGACCACCTTGGACCCGGCGTCCACACGCTCGGCGTTTGCCAGCCGTCCGTGCCCTTGCTCGCAGCGGTGGCGATCATGGAAGCGAACGGCGATTCCAACGCGCCGGCCAGCATGACGCTGATGGGCGGGCCGATCGACACGCGACGCAGCCCCACCGAGGTCAACAAGCTCGCCAAGCTGCGCGGCGTGGAATGGTTCCGGCGCAACTGTCTGCACCCCGTGCCGATCCCCTATCCGGGCTTCGGCCGCGACGTCTACCCGGGCTTCCTCCAGCTTTCCGGGTTCATGGCGATGAACCTCGATCGCCACGTCAACGCTCATCTCGACATGTTCAACCATCTGGTGAACGGCGACGGCGATTCCGCCGAGAAGCATCGCGACTTCTATGACGAATATCTAGCCGTGATGGATCTGGACGCCGCCTATTACATGCAGACGGTGGAAACCGTCTTCATTCGTCACGCTCTGCCGAAGGGCGAGATGACGCACCGCGGCCAGCCAGTCGACCTGACGGCGATCCGTAACTGCGGCCTGATGACGGTCGAAGGCGAAAAGGACGACATTTCGGGCGTCGGCCAGACTTATGCGGCGCAGGAGCTCTGCGTGAACATCCCCGAGTTCGAGGAAGCTGCACTACCTTCAGAGGGAAGTCGGCCATTACGGCGTGTTCAACGGCTCCCGCTTCCGCAACGACATCGCGCCACGCATCCGCGCGTTCATTGCGATCAACGACGAGAAGCGGGCGATATCCAAGGGCGTCGGCAAGTCCGTTGCGGAGCGCGCCACAGTCGAGGCTCCGGGAACGGACAGCAAGCGATGCTCGCGGCCGGCCCTTTTCCCAGCCAATATCCCTTCATTCCAGCAGCAAATAGGACGAAGCGGCCATACGCGACGGCAGGCCGCCTCGACCGCATAAGGGAGGAGTTGCGAAGTGTCCGACTGGAAAGTCCTTTACCGAGACGATCTCGATCGAGACAGGATGTCGCGGTCCATTCCGAGCAGGGAAGCGGCCCTCAAGCGGGCGCGAGACCTCTACTTCCGACAACACGCCGAACTATACGGAATTGAGGGACCCAACGGCCGCATCTTGCCCAAAGACGAGGTCATGCGTTGGGTGTCTTCCAACAAGTGGTAGCTCATGAGGTGATCCGCCCCTGTCCGAATTGGGCGAGACGGCCAGCTGACCCGGGCCCCCGTCTGCAGATTCCCGATGCTGCCGACCTTCAGCGAGCCGCTAGGAAGTGGTTGGAGAAGGCCGGGAGCGACGGGACCCTTCATGCGGATCAGCGAAGGCAAGCCCTATCCGACTCGGCGCCGCTATCTCCGAGACAAAATTCAATCGAGGTCCTCCCGCATTACCCCGTCGAAGGCGAGAATGTAATCTGCGCCGAAGGCCAGACTCGGGGTCTGAAAGCCAGGCTTGACCTCTCCGGCGGCGACGCGCCTCGCCGCGTCGAAGGCGACGGCGGCGGTCAGCGAATAGCCTTCCGGCGTCGTCAGGCGCGAGCGGACAGTCTCGCCCTTGGCATTGCGCGCGACGCCGACCAGTAGGGCTCTTCCGGCCCGCCTCGCGGCCTCGCTCGGCCCTTCCGGCAGCCTGTCAACCTGGGCCTTGAGAAGGCTTTGCATGAGGGGAAGCCCAAGGAACGATTTGACGAACCGGGGCGTGCGCGCAAACCGCATCATTGCCGGCGACGCCTCGAACTGGGCCTCGATGTTGGGAATGCCGGTCGAATGAAACGCGGTTGCGACGTCGCCCCAGCTGACCTGGATCGTCGGCTTCGCGCCCTTCCCGAAATCGCATGACCCCACCTCCGCTTGATCGCGCGAGACGATGCGGCCGCGACGCCGCAGGCGCGTGCCGGCGGCGATCGACTCGACCATGGTCCTGGCCGTGCCGCGCGAAAAGTTGGCGCCATGCGAGAAATAGAGCCTGAGGTCGTTCGCGTCGGGCATTCGACGCTTCAGATGCGCGGCGAGGCAGTCGCTGGGCACGACGTCGAAACCGACCCCGGGCAGAAGCGTCACGCCGGCGCTCCTGGCCTCGGCGTCCCGCGCAGCGATGGCCTCGAAGACGTCGATCTCGCCGGTGATGTCGAGGTAGTGAACGCGATTTCGGATGCAAGCGTCGACCATCGGCCGGAACGTCGCGGAAAAGGGACCGGCTGCCGAGAGCACGGCCGAGACTTGCTTGAGCGCGGCGTCCACGGCGGCGGCGTCGCCGAGATCGAACGCGCGCCCCGGCAAGCCGAGCGGCTCGGCGACCGCTTTGACTTTCATGAAACTCCGCCCCGCTAGAACAGGCCGGGCACCCCGGTCGACCGCCGTCCCGGCGATGAGCTTGCCGGTGTAGCCGGTCGCCCCGTAGATCAGGACCGTTCCGTTCAAGAGGCGAACCTCCGCGACAGGCTGGCGATCTAAGAACGCCTCGCGCCGGTGAGTGGTTCACTGGCTATGACGGTTGGCCGAGCACTGGGCCGAGGGGATCGACGTTCCGCAGATGCACCACCCCTGGACGATTGGGGAGGTGTAGGACGAAGAGCTTTGACCGCATTGGGGAAGAATGCCCAAGCCGTCGGGGCCGCCGCCGTCGGCGGAGCGGGGCGGAGCCCCTGCCGACTGGCGGGGCTCCGGTCGCCCCCTCAGCCGGGGAGCTCGCTCGTCAGCTTGCTGGCGTTCGCCGGACTGATTTGGCTTTGGATGATCTGCTTCGTGTTAGTGAGTTTGTTGTTGTAGTAGGCTTTGTCATAGCCGGTGTCTGCGTGCACATCGCTGCCGCTGATGTCCAGTCCGGCGAAGGCGCCGTTTTGGCCGGACCAGACGATCACGTCACCCTTGCCGACCGACCCTTGCGCGTTCGGCGACCAGGTGACGATCGTCAGGTTGGCGTTGCCGTTGATGGAAAAGTTGTCGTGCTGGGTGAACGCCGCCACGGCCTTGGGCGTCATCAGGAACATGACGACCGAGCCGGCCTTGCCTCCCGCCTGGGCGCCGATCGAGATGGAGCCGATGGTCATGAAGGCCGGGTCGCTCCAATGTCCGTTGTCATGCGCGAGCAGGACTCCTGTGCCGCCGGAGCCGCCGACCACGAGCGCGCCCTTGACGAGAGTGGGAACGATGAAGACCCCCTCGGCCTTCTTGAGGAGATTGATGAAATTGGGGTTGGCGCTGAGCGTGTGAACAGCGCTCGCCGATGCGTCGACGACCTGCGCGGGGCCCGACGGATTGATTCCGCCGTTGTTCGCATCGCTCGCGGCCAGAGCCGGACCAGTGAGGACAAAGGACAGGACGGCGGCGGACGCGGCAAGCTTTTTCCCTGAGAACATGAGGGCCTCCTTTTCGGGTGAGTTCGGGAGGCTTAACTTGGGCGAGGCCTCGATGTTCCGCCTGGAAACCTGCTTCCAAGAGCAGCTTTCCGAGTCTTCGACCGCCCAGCGGCTGCCTCCCGTTTCCCCTCGCGCTTTCAACCCTTTCCGCGGCGGCCTGTTTCGTGGCATAGAAGCGACTGCTTTCGGTCGGCGACGCACGGCGCAAGAGCGCCCCCGGGCTGCACAGTTGCCCCGGTTTCAATTGCATGTAGCATCTGCTTACCAAGCCGGGGGCGACCATGCGGAAATTCCTTGTCGCAGTCATTGCCGCGCCGCTGTGCGGGGCGGGAGTAGCCGGTTGCGTCGGCACGCAAGATTTACCGCTCGCGCCCAACATCGTGCGGCTGGACATCAACGAGCCGGGGGCGCTTTCCCCTCGCAAGGATATGCTGCGACGCGCGGCGGAGCTCACGCTGCAGAACGGCTACAGCGCCTTCCGTCTCATACCGATCTATGTCGAGACGCCCTTCGAGTTTGGCGTGAACGTCCTCATGTTTCGCCCCGGCGATCCGGGCGCATGGGGCGCGCTCGACGCGGCGGAGGTCCTCGCGAAATCTTCGCCGCTATAGGATGAGCCGCGCCCGCCTTCCTGGTCGCACAAAGGCAGCTTAGAGGGGGCGTCGATAACGCAACACCCGAAAGGAGCCGACGCCTTGTTTCCCGCCGATCTCGCCGCCCGCGCCGCAACGCTTCTCATGCGCTGCAGAGCCGCTGGCCTCAAGATCGCGACCGCGGAATCCTGCACCGGCGGGCTCGTCGCGGGGCTTTTGACGGAAATCGCCGGCTCGTCCGCTGTCGTCGAGCGCGGCTTCGTCGTCTATTCCAACGAGGCCAAGCAGGATCTCCTCGGCGTGCCGGCCGAGACGCTCGCCGAGCGCGGGGCGGTTAGCGAGGCGACCGCCTGCGCCATGGCGAAGGGGGCGCTCGCGGCCTCGCGGGCCGACCTCGCGGTCGCCGTGACGGGAATTGCCGGTCCCGACGGCGGCACAGCCGAAAAGCCCGTCGGCCTCGTCTGGTTCGCCTCAGCCCGGCGCGGGGCGCCAACGGTCGCGCGCGAAGAACGGTTTGGCGCGATCGATCGCGCCAACGTGCGGCTCGCCTCGGTGCGGGTCGCGCTCGAGATGCTGGAGGCGGCGCTGTAGGGCGCGGCCGCCGGCCGCGCCGCGCGCTCAGCGAGCACGGCTACGGCTGCAGCGCCGCAGGTGACCACAAGTTCAACCAGAGGCTTCGCCGTAGATGGCGTTGGCGCGCTGCTCGAAAGCCTGTGCGAATTTGCGGAAGGCGCTGTCGAACATCGAGCCCATCAGCGCGCCGAGCGTCCGGCTGCGGAACTCGTAGTCGATGAAGAAGGTGACGACCGAGCGTGCGCCTTCGGGCTCGTCGCGGAACGTCCAGATGTTCTCCATGTGGCTGAACGGGCCGTCGATATATTCGACGATGACTCTCAGCCGCGGCTTGTCCAGCACGACCCGGCTTGTGAACGTTTCGCGAATCATCTTGTAGCCGACCGACATGTCGGCGATCAGCGTCTCGCGCCCCTGCCCGTCCGGTCTCCGATTGCGCACGCGCAAGCCCGTGCACAGCGGCACGAATTCGGGATAGCGCTCGCAGTCGGCCACGAGGTCGAACATCTGACCTGCTTTGTGGCGCACGCGGCGCTCGCTGCGGAATGAGGGCACTCCCTCGCCCCCGGCGGCCGCCGAGCGGCTTTTCAGGCTACGGCTTCTGTGCCGGGGTGGTCGGAGCGGGTGCGGCCGGCGCCGCCGGCGCGTTCGACTGCCCCTGAAGCTGCTTCAGCTGATCGAGAATGTTGCCGGGGTTGATTGGCTGAGGCGCAGTCTGGCTCGCCGGCGCCTCCGGTACGTTGGTCAGGATCGAATGCGGCGCCCGGCCCCAGCTGGCGAGGATCGACATGAGGAGCGAGGTGACGAAGAACATCGTCGCCAGGATGGCGGTCGCGCGCGAAAGCGCGTTCGCCTGCCCCCGTCCGGTCATGAAGCTGCTCGAGCCGCCGCCCGATCCGAGCACGCCGCCTTCCGAACGTTGGAGGAGCACAACCGCGACCAGGGCGATCACGATAAGAATATGGATGACGATAAGGACCGACTGCATGAAAAGCGCTCGAGGGGCGGGCTGCCGGGCTCTCGAGGCCGGCACCCTTAAGATGGCGCGCTCCTATCACGGCGCAAGGGGCGCGTCCATTGGATCAGGATCCTTGGAAAGTCTAGGCGTAGGCCGCGGCGATCGCCAGAAAATCCGCCGCTTTCAGGCTCGCCCCGCCGACCAGGGCCCCGTCGACATTGTCAAGCCCGAGCAGTTCGCGGGCATTCGCAGGTTTTACGGAGCCGCCATAGAGAATGCGGATCTGCGCACCGTCGCTTCCATAGATTTCGCCGAGCAGGTTCCTGACCGCCTGATGCATTTCCGCGACGTCCTTCGGCGTCGGGGTGAGGCCGGTGCCGATCGCCCAGACCGGCTCGTAAGCGACGACCACGGTCTCCGGCGTCCCGCCCGGAGGCAT
The DNA here is from genome assembly GCA_963819255.1 of uncultured Alphaproteobacteria bacterium. GTDB lineage: Bacteria > Pseudomonadota > Alphaproteobacteria > Rhizobiales > Beijerinckiaceae > Roseiarcus. The sequence continues at coordinate 201,570 of CAWFVS010000038.1, read as the reverse complement.
TGAGGCGAGGAGCTGACGGGAGACGACGGTGATCGCCTCGCCCGCCTCGCGCTCGCTCCTCGTCTCGCCGACGCAGACGATCGCGGTCAGGCCCGCCTTCAACGCCGCCTCCGCCTTGGCGCGCACGAGCGCGTCGGTTTCGTGGTGCAACGTGCGCCGCTCGGAGTGGCCGACGATGACATAGGAAGCGCCGGCGTCCTTCAGCATCGGCGCTGAGATGTCGCCGGTGAACGCGCCGCTCGCCTCGGTGTGGCAGTCCTGGGCGCCGAGCGAGAGCGCACCGCCCCTGAGCCTCGCGGCAGCCTCAGCGACGAGCGTCGCCGGCGGACACACCGCGAGCTCCGCGCGCCCGGACTTACCGGCGTCGGCGGCGCGGCGCATCGCCTCGATCTCGACGAGCGACGCCATAAAGCCGTTCATTTTCCAGTTGCCGGCGACGAGCGGGCGCACGTCAGGGGTCATGATCAGGTCCTCCAGGATCTCGGTCCGCGGGCGTTTATCGTCTGCGGAAAGCCTATGCAAAACCTTCGGTCGGGGCTAGAAGGCGCGCCTCAAACAGCCTGAGGCAAAAAGGCGCAGGTGCCCTGAATGCTCGAATCGATACGCAACGCGACTCAGGGGTTCGTCGGCAAGGCGATCATGACCCTCGTCATGGGGCTCATCATCGTGAGCTTCGTCATCTGGGGCGTCGGCGACATGCTGCGCGGCTTTACCGCCTCGACCGTCGCCTCGGTCGGCGGGGCGAAAATCTCGGCCCAGCAGTTTCACGACGCCTACCAGCGGACGCTGCAGCAGTATCAGCGCCAGTTGCGCCAGCCGTTCACCAACGAACAGGCGCGCGCGATGGGCCTCGACCGCCAAGTTCTGCAAAGGATGATCAGCGAGGCGGCGCTCGACGAGGAGACGCGCAAGCTCGGCCTCAACATCTCCACTGACGCCCTGCGCGGCCTGATCACGTCGAACCCCGCCTTCCAGGACAAGTCCGGCGCTTTCGATCCGCAGCGCTTCGCCGGCCTCCTGCGCGACAACGACCTGAGCGAGCAGGCCTATGTCTCCGATCTGCGCAAGTCGGCGCTGAGGCAGTTCATCTTCGCCGCGCTGACAACGGGGCTCGCCGCGCCAAAGGTCGAAACGAAGGCGGAAGCAGACTACGAAGGACAGACGCGTTCGGTCGACTATTTCCTGCTCCCGGCCGCCGCGGCCGGCGAGATTCCGGCGCCGTCGGAAGATGCGCTGAAGGCCTTTTTCAACGACCGCAAATCGAGCTACCGCGCGCCTGAATATCGGTCGCTGCACGTCGTCGACCTCGAGCCGCAGACGCTCGCCAATCCAGCCGAGGTGAGCGACGCCGACGCGGAAGCGGCCTACGCCAAGGTCGCTGGCAAGGATCCGCGCTTCGGCTCGCCAGAGAAGCGCGACCTCCAGCAGGTCCTGTTCCCCAACCAGGCGGAGGCCGACGCGGCGGAGGCCAAGATCAAGGCCGGCGCGAGCTTCGAGGACATCGTCAAGGAGCGAGGTCTCAAACCCAAAGACACCGACCTCGGCGAGACGACGAAGGACGAGATGATCGACAAGGCGGAAGCGAACGCCGTGTTCGCCCTGCCGCAGGGCGGAGTGAGCGGCGTGCTTCAGACGCAGTTCGGGCCGGTCATCGTCCGCGTCAAGAGCATCACGCCCTCGACGATCAAGCCCTTCGCCGAGGTCGAGCAGCAGGTCAAGCGGCAAGTCTCCGCCGCGCGTTCGGTCAACAAGATCCAGGCGATCCACGACAAGATCGAGGACCTTCGCGTCTCCGGCAAGTCCCTCCCCGAAGCCGCCAAGGCGGCCGGGCTGACCACGCAGATCGTGGCCGCGGTCGACGCGCAGGGCCAGGACAAGAGCGGCAAAGCGGTCAACCTGCCCGACAAGGCCGACCTGTTGCGTGCGGCCTTCGCCTCCGACGTCGGTCTCGACGAATCGCCACTGCAGACCCCGGACAACGGCTACGTCTGGTTCGCGGTGACCAAGATCGATCCGGCGCACGACCGCACCTTCGAGGAGGCCAAGCCGGAGGTCGAAGCGCAGTGGCGCGCGGAGCAGGTCGACAAGGCGCTCGCCGCCAAGGCGGACGAGCTCGTCAAGCAGATCCGCGCCGGCGGAAGCGTGGCGGAGGCCGCAAAGAGCGTCGGCGCCGAGCCGAAGTCCGCCGCCGACATCCATCGGGACGACAAGAGCCTGCCGGAGTCGGTTGTGGCCGCGATCTTCCGCGAGCCCGCCGACGGCTCAGGCTCGGCGGCGACGCAGGACGGACGGACGGTGTTCAAGATCACGGCCGACAGGACGCCGCCGGTCGACTTTGCTGACCTCAGGGTCAAGGCGATGGCGGAGAAACTGGACGGAGCGACCCGCGACAGCCTGCTCGACCAGTACATCGCCGGTTTGCGCGGCTCGCTCGGCGTCACCGTGCACCCGAACGTCCTGCAGTCGGCCGAGGGCGGCTGACCGATGACGATTGCGCCCGACTACGAGGCCTTCGCGCGCGCCTACGAGGCCGGCGGCGCCACGGTGGCGGTGACGACGCTGGTGGCCGATCTCGAGACCCCGGTCTCGGCCTACCTCAAGCTCGCGTGCGGCCGCGCCGGCAACATGTTCCTCCTCGAGTCGGTCGAGGGCGGCGCCCAGCGCGGCCGCTATTCGATGATCGGGCTCGACCCGGACCTCGTCTTCCGCTCCACTGGCAAGCGGGCCGAGATCAACCGGCGCGCGCTCACCGACCCTGAAGGCTTCGTCCCCTGCCCAGGCGATCCGCTCGAGGCGCTCCGAGCGCTGCTCGTCGAGTTCGCGCATCATGCTGCCGCCCGGCATGCCGCCGATGTCGGCTGGCGTGTTCGGCTATCTCGGCTACGACATGGTGCGGCGGATGGAGCGCCTGCCGGAGGCGAAGCCCGACCCGATCGGCGTGCCGGATGCACTGCTCATCCGCCCGACGGTCATGGTCGTGTTTGACGCGGCTCGCGACGAAATGGCGATCGTGACCCCGGTGCGCCCCACGCTGGGCGTCTCGGCCAAGGCCGCGCATGAAGCGGCGCTGACCCGCCTCGACGCGGTTGTCGCCGCCCTCGATGCGCCGCTTGACCATACGGCGGGCGCCGAGGCCGACCCGTTCGTGAGGGCGGGCGAGCCTGTCTCCAACACGACCGAGGCCGAATACAAGGCGATGGTCAGGAGGGCGAAGGACTACATCGTCGCCGGCGATGCGTTCCAGATCGTGCTGTCGCAGCGCTTCGTGAGCCGCTTCGACCTGCCAGCCTTCTCGCTCTATCGGGCGCTCAGGCGGGTCAATCCCTCGCCCTATCTCTGCTATCTCGACTTCGGCGGCTTCCAGATCGTCGTGTCGAGCCCGGAAATCCTGGTCAGGGTGCGCGACGGCAAGGTCGTCATCCGGCCGATCGCCGGCACCCGGCCGCGCGGCAAGACGCCGGGCGAGGACGAGGCGCTGGCCGCCGAGCTGCTCGCCGACCCGAAGGAGCGCGCAGAGCACCTGATGCTGCTCGATCTCGGCCGCAACGACGTCGGACGCGTCGCCAGGATCGGCACGGTCAAGGTGACCGACAGTTTTTTCATCGAGCGCTACAGCCACGTGATGCACATCGTGTCCAACGTCGAGGGCGAGCTGCGCGACGATCTCGACGTGGTGGCGGCGCTCGCCGCGGGGTTTCCGGCCGGCACCGTCTCCGGCGCGCCGAAGGTGCGGGCGATGGAAATCATCGACGAGCTCGAGAAGGACAAGCGCGGCATCTATGCCGGCTGCATCGGCTATTTCGGCGCCGGCGGCGAGATGGACACGTGCATCGTGTTGCGCGCCTCGGTGGTCAAGGACGGGTTCATGCATGTGCAGGCGGGGGCCGGAATCGTCTACAACTCCTCCCCGGCCGCCGAGCAGACGGAATGCGTCAACAAGGCGCGCGCGCTGTTCCGCGCCGCGGAGGAGGCCGTGCGCTTCGCCGCGCAGGGAAAGCGGGGGCAGTAGCAGGGACGCGTTGGAAGACGTCGATTTGATTGCTGTCCGTCGCGTGGGAAGCCCGACACAAGGTTGCACGTGATTCAGCAACGAAAGGTACGATTGAGTCCCGTGAGCACAGTCGACCCTCAGACCCAAGTTGCGGTCAGAACCTTTCTGCAGCGTATTTCCGAGCGTTACGCAGTGGTGGGCGCGCGGCTCTACGGCAGTCGGGCGCGCGCCGATCATAGACCTGACAGCGACGCTGACTTGGCGGTTCTGCTCAAGGGATCACGCGGCGATTCGGTTGAAGTCGGCGTCGACATGGCGGGCGTCGCATTTGACGTCTTGCTCGATACGGAGATTTTCGTCTCGCCGATGCCAATCTGGGAAGACGAAGTGGCGCCATCCGGAAGACTTCGCAAATCCACGGCTGCTGGAGAACATTCGACGCGACGGAATTGAGTTTTGAAAGCGGCTGAATACAAGGCGACCCGGTCGCTCGCCGCCGCACGGTTGCTGCTTGAAAATGGCTATCCGGATGAGGCCAGCAGCAGGGCCAATTATGCGATGTTCGACGCCGCTCGCGCCACATTGATGGCCGTGAGCGCGCCGGTCGAAGCGGAAATCGCCCGCACTCACAGCGGGTTGAGATCGGCTTTCGCTCGGCATGTCGTCAGGCCCGGATTCGTGCCTCGAGAGACAGCCCGCACCTTCGCGCAAGCGCAACAGCTTCGCCTCATCGCCGATTACAAGGGCGAACCCGTACAGCTCGTAGATGCAGCCAAGGCAATCGAATGGGCCGGCGCCTTCATTGAGGCTCTCGCCAAAGTCGTCGATTCAGCATGAGGCGGCGTCCGAAGAGACCGCCGCGCAGGAAAAAGGGGCAGTAGCGGGCGGTCTGGGGCGGTCTGGTCGATCCTTGACGCGAAGCGACCCCGCGAACATCTGCTAGACTGGCGCGGCAATCTCGAGCGACCGCCTTCCCATGCCGTCTTCCCTGCCGCCGGGCAAGCTCGGCTTCGTCTTCCGGCTCACCGCGATCAGCGCGGCGATGGGCGCCGTCTATGCTCAGATTCACGTCGCGGAAGCCGGCGGGCCGCTGTTCGCCCTCAACGGCATGCCCCGCGGCGCTTTGACCGGCGCAGTGATCGGCGGCGCTCTGTTCAGCTCTCAATATCTTCCTTCTTGAAGGCCCATGGGGGTCGCCTCTGCGCCGCGCGCCGTTTCCGGTCCATGTCGCAATCAAGACGGCCATCTATCTGGTCGTCATCCTTTTCGCTCTGAAGCTTGGCGCGTGGGCGTTCCCCTCACCGGGCGAAGCCGGCGTCGAAGCCAGGGACGTGCTGTTCTCGCTCGCAGCCTCGTTCGTCTTCGCCTTCATGATCGATGTGAACACCCTCCTCGGCCAAAACGCCCTCTGGAACTTCGTCACCGGCCGCTATTATCGCCCGCGGCTCGAAGAGCGCATCCTTTTGTTCATCGACATGGAGGGCTCGACGGGATCGGCCGAGCGGCTCGGACCGCTTGCGTTTCACCGCCTGCTCAATCAATTCATGTTCGACCTCACCGCGCCGATCGTGGCGGCGCGGGGCGAGATTTACAGCTATGTGGGCGATGAGCTGATTGCCACCTGGAGACTCGCCGACGGCGTCGCGGAGGCCCGCTGCGTTTCGGCCTGTTTCGCCGCTTTCGACGAACTGGCGCGCCGGGCGCCGGACTACGTCCGCGAATTCGGCGCCGCCGTCAATTTCCGCGCCGGCCTGCATTGCGGCCCTGTGGTGACCGGCGAAATGGGCTCGGTGAAGAAGGAGATCGTTTTCCTCGGCGACGCCGTCAACACCGCCGCCCGCATCCAGGAATTCTGCCGGGAGACCGGCGACCGCGTCCTCGCCTCGGCGGAGCTGATCGATCGCCTCACACTGCCTCCCGGCGTCGCCAAACGCTCGCTCGGCGGCCTGCGTCTGCGTGGCAAAGGCGCCGACCTCGCGCTCTACGCGCTGACAAAGGCGCCGGGACAAGCGCATCGAGCCGAGGTTTCCCTCAGCCGCGAGATGGGGCGCGTCTAGATTCTGACCCACTTTGGCCCGAACCAGAAACATGCTCGCTGCAAGCGACAGCGATTGACGTCCCGAACCCGGCTCCATACGCTTTCGCCGACATCGCCGAACCGCCGGCGGAACGCCAAGGCCAGAGGCCGGAGGACAACGAGGGAGGAGGCCATGTGCCAGACTTGCGAAGTCGCCGCTTCGGACGCAGGCGCCGGCGGCCGCCCCCCGTTCTCGACCGCATTCGCCTCGAACGCGGGCTCGCATAGCGCCGCGGCCAATCCTGAGTCCGCGCATGGCGCCGCTGCGTCCACGATGCCCGAAGGAGCCGGCGCGAAGGGCCGCCGTACGCTGATCAAGGGCGGGGTCATATTGTCGATGGACGAGCTCGTCGGCAATCATGCGGTCGGCGACGTGCTCATCGACGGGTCGACCATCGCCGAGGTCGCCGCGTCCATTCATGCGCCGGACGCCGCGGTCATCGACGCCTCAGGGCATATCGTTATGCCGGGCTTCATTGACGCGCATCACCATCAGTTCGAGACGGCGTTGCGCAGCTTTCTCGCCGACGGCATTCTCATCAACGATGGACGGCCGGAGAGCGCGCATAATTATTATAAGTCGATTCTCCAGAAACTGTCGATGGCCTATCGGCCGCAGGACATTTACGTCAACGAAGTCTTCGGCGGCGTCGCGCAGATCGACGCCGGCGTGACGGCGGTGATGGACATCAGTCAGATCCATCATTCACCGGAACATTCCGACGCGGCGATCGAGGGGTTGCGCGACGCCGGCCGCCGGGCTGTGTTCGGTTATTTCGAGGGCTGGGGCGAGAAGGCGAAATATCCGGGCGACGCCAGACGCATCCGTGAGCGGCACTTTTCTTCGTCCGACCAGTTGCTCAGCATGTTCATGGGCGGCGAGATCTATCTGCCGGGCTACGAGGAGGCGTGGAAAGTCGGCCGCGAGCTGAACCTGCCGATCGCCGCCCATATCGTTGGGACGTTCGGAATGCAGCCGACTTTCGACGCGCTGGCGAAGGCCGGACAATTCGGCCCGGATTGTTTTTTCATCCACATGACCGGCATGAGCGACCTCGGCTGGAAGGCCGCCGCCGACGCCGGCGCGCATGTCACGTTCGCCGTGCCGATCGAAATGCACATGCGGCACGGAACGCCGCCGATCCAGAAGGCGCTCGATCTCGGGATGAGCCTTTCGCTTTCGAGCGACGTCGAATGCACGATGACCGCGGACATGTTCACCCAGATGCGCGGCGTGCTGACGCTTCAGCGCATGTTCGCCAACGAGCTCGCGCTGCAAGGCAAGGAGTACCCGAAGCTCATGTCGGTCTGGGACGCGCTGCGGCTCGCGACAATCGGCGGCGCCAGGGGACTCAAGATCGACGCCAAAACCGGCTCGCTGACCCCCGGCAAGGACGCCGACATCATCCTGCTCGATGCGACGGCGCTCAACGTCGCGCCGCTCAACCACGCGCCCGGCGCCGTCGTCACGCTAATGGACCGCTCCAACGTGTCCACCGTGTTGTGCGCCGGCCAGATCAAGAAATGGCGCGGCGAAATGGTCGGCTACGACCTTCGGAAGCTGCGCGCCGAACTCGAGGCCAGCCGCGACTACGTCTTCGCCGCAGCCGGAATCGAACGCGGACTGTTCCGGGCCTGAACGCCGCCTTTGTCCCTGGCGCGCTCGGTCCAATAGCGAACGCCGGATGCCAGCGGCATGACAGCGCATTGTCGCGGCCGCCGCCGGGGGCTATATTTACCCATTGAAAGCGAGCGAACATGCCTTCGCAAAGAGCAACCATCTGGGCGGGCGCGACGGGGGCCGCGCTTGTCGCGGCGGGCGCAGTCGCGGTCTATTGGGCGCACCCGCGGTTCGTCTGGCCGAACTCCGGCGCCGTCGCGGTCGACGAGCGGACGTCCAAGGCTCCGGCTCCGGCCGTGGCGGCCGCGCCTGCCACGAAGGAGCCCTCGGCTCCTCCTGCCGCGGCGCGAGCCCCACCCGCCGCTTCGGATAAGCCGGCGTTCGACGTCGTCAGCGTCGAGCCGACCGGGGAGGCGGTTATCGCCGGGCGCGCGGCGCCCAACGCCAAGGTCGAGCTCAAGGACTCAGGCAGAACCGTCGCCGAAGCGACCGCGAACGCCGAAGGCCAGTTCGTGATGATCCCGCCTCCTCTGCCGCCCGGCGAGCACAGTCTGGCGCTTTCGACCGGCGCCGGCGCTTCGTCGCAGACCTCCGACGCCGTCAGTGTCGCCGTCGCGGCCCCGCAACCGCCGGCCAAGGCCCAGGCCGCGACTTCCGCGCCGGTCGTGGCCGCTCCCCCCGCGTCAGGCCCCGTCGGCCAGGTCGCGGTCCAGTCGGTCGAGGCAAGTCCGGGCGGCCGCCTGGTCGCCAAGGGCGCCGCGCCGCCGAACGCCGTAATTCGCCTCTATCTCGGCGGAGCTTATATCGGCGACGCCAAGACCGGCGCCGGCGGCCGATGGTCGCTGACGATCGAGCACGGCCTGACGCCCGGCGCCTACCAGGTGCGCGCCGACCAGATCAATCCCTCCGACGCGAAAGTCGCCGCGCGGGCCGAGGCGCCGTTCGACTATCCCGCGGCGGCGGCCACGGCGCCGAGCGCGGCTGGCCCGACCCCTTCTGCGCCATCGGCCGCCGACCTCGTCGTCAATTCGATCCAGACCCATCATGTCGACTCGGGCAACACGCTGTGGGGCATCAGCCAGAAGTACTACGGTGACGGCTCGCACTACGAGGCCATCTTCGCCGCAAATTCTGGCCAGATCCGCAACCCCGACCTAATTTATCCAGGCCAGGTGTTCGTGCTCCCGAAGGCGCAGCCGAAGCCCTAAGGCCGGCCATCGCGCCGACGCCTCGACGCGTGTTGCTCCCCGGCGCGCCGCGAGCCTAAAAGGCTCCATGCAGCCTGACGATCCCGCCGACCTTCTCGCGCAGCTCCGGCTGACGACCTTCGACGGCGAGCTCGGCCGCCGCATTGTCGAAACGCACATCTGGGCGGTGCGGGAGGGCCTGCGCGGGGCCGTCGCCTATAACCTGTTCGACGGCTATTGCCAGCGGCTGGTCATTCACGGAACCGCGCTCTGGAGGGCGCATGCAGCGATGGAGACGCTCCACCCGCAATGGCATGGCTACGGCTACACTTGGCGCCGCGACCTCAATGCAATCGAGCCGGAACAATACGCCCACGGCAGCGAGGAAGGGCCGGACTTCCTCAGCAGTCCCCTCAACCACCTTATCCGCCGAGCCCGCGAAGGCGAAGCGAACCCGTCCATGCGCCGGCGCCTCGAGTCCGGACCGGACCAGCGCGATTTCCCGGCGCTGGAGGAATTTTTCGCCCTGGGCGCGACCGACTACCTCGCTCATCTCTACATCTACGGCGTGGACGGCGACCGCTCGCAGGGGACGGGAATCGTCTATTCGTTCGCAACCGACCGCAAAGGCGGTTTCCGCGAAGACGACGCCACCCTCATCGACGCCACCCTGCCCGCGCTCTCGCTCGCCATGAAGGCGCACGCCGGCCACGTCATCGCGTCCGGGCTGCTCGCGACCTATCTCGGCCAGGACGCGGGACGGCGCGTTCATTACGGGGCCGTCACCCGCGGGTCGGTCGAGAAGCTGCGCGCCGTCATCTGGTACGCCGACATGCGCGGTTTTACTGCTTTCAGCGACTCTGCGCCCGGCCCCGCCGTCATCGACTTGCTCAACGACGTGTTCGAAATCCTGACCGACGCCCTCAGGCCGCGCGGCGGCCAGGTTCTCAAGTTTATCGGCGACGGCCTGCTCGCGACCTTCTCCTTCGAAGACGCGGACTGCGCCGGAGCCTGCCGCCGCGCGCTCGAGGCCGCTGTCGAAGCGATGCAGAAGCTCGACGAAACGAACCAGAACCGCGCCGCGGGCGGCTCGGCGCTGGCGTCCGTCGATCTCGCCCTTCACATCGGGGACGTGCTTTACGGGAATGTCGGCGCCACCGACCGGCTCGATTTCACCGTGGTCGGGCCCGCGGTGAACGAGGTCGCGCGCATCGAGGCCCTCTGCCAACCGCTCGAGCGGTCCATTCTCGTCTCACCCGAATTCGCCGCGGCGGCGGCCGAGAGCGGCTTTCGCTTTGAGCCGCTCGGGCGGCATGCGCTGCGCGGGGTCAGGGAGCCAAAGGAGATTTTCGCCGTCGACCTTGGCGCCCCGCCGCATCGCGAATCGCGACAGGAGTTGGGATCAAAGGCCGAAGCCTGAGAGCTCATCCTTCCGCATTACGCCGCATTGCGACCTCGCATCGCCCTCACCTTATCGGCGGGGCGTATTGCAGGCCGCCCTTCGTCCACAGAGCATTCAGGCCCCGCTTGATCTTGATCGGCGAGCCCATGCCCACGTTGCGCTCGAACGACTCGCCGTAATTGCCGACCGCCTTGATGATCCGGTAGGCCCAGTCGTTGGTGAGCCCCATGGTCTGGCCGAAGTCGCCCTCCACTCCCAGCAGGCGGCGGATGTTGGGGTTCGGCGACTTCAACATCTCATCAACATTGGCCTGGCTCACGCCGAGCTCTTCTGCGGTGACGAGCGCGTAGTGCAGTCCACTGCACGATCTCGAACCACTGGATGTCGTCCTTGCGCACCGAAGGCCCGAGCGGCTCCTTGGAGATGATCTCCGGCAGGACGACGTGGTCGTCCGGCTTCGACATTTTGAGCCGCTCCGAGTAGAGGCCGGAGGAATCGGTCGTGTAGGCGTCGCAGCGGCCGGAGTCGTAGGCCTTGGTCGCCTCCTCGTCGGTCGCGAACACCACTGCCTCGAGCTTCATGGCGTTGGCGCGGAAATAATCGGCGAGGTTGAGCTCGGTCGTGGTGCCCTGCTGCACGCAGACGGAGGCGCCGTCGAGCTTGAGCGCCGAATTCGATCCCGAGCGACTTGCGCACCATGAAGGCCTGCCCGTCGTAAAAGTTGACGCCGGTGAAGAACATGCCGCCGAGCTCGCGCGACATCGTCCAGGTCGTGTTGCGGATGAGCACGTCGATCTCCCCGGAGGCGAGGATCGTCGGCCGGTCCTTGGCGTTGACGGGGAGGAACTTGACCTTGTTCGGGTCGTTGAAGATCGCCGCCGCGATCGCACGGCATTCGTCGACGTCGAGGCCCTTCCACACGCCCTGGTCGTCCGGCAGGCTGAACCCGGCGAGGCCGGTCCCGACGCCGCAGATGAGCTGGCCGCGCGCCTTGACCTGATCGAGGGTTCCCGCGCCCGCCGAGAGCGCCGCAAGGCAGCCGAGCGCGGCGCCGGCGAGCCAAATCCAAACTGAACGCATGCGACACTCCCAATGAACGCGCCCCGGCGCGAAAAGGCGCGGCATTGTCAAGGACAGGCGCCGAGAGAAGTCAACCGATTGTCCGCCAAGGGCGGATGCATGCTACAGGCTCGCTTTCCGAACGGCGATAAACCGAGGCCATGGCCAAGCTTAGCGACGAAACCCGCGCCTCCCTGAAGAGCCGCACGCGCCTCGTGCATCTCGGGCGCGACAGGGAGCAGTCGCAGGGCTTCGTCAACCTGCCGCCGTTCCGCGGCTCGACCGTGCTCTACCCCGATGCCGCGGCGCTGAAGAGCCGACAGCAGCGCTACACCTATGGCACGCACGGCACCCCGACCACGGAAGCGCTGAGCGCCGCCTGGACCGACATTGCCGGCGCCGCCGGGACCGTGCTCGTCCCCTCGGGCCTCGCGGCGATCGTGGCGGCGCTGATGACGGCGCTTTCCGCCGGTGATCATCTTCTCGTGACCGACTCCGCTTACGCCCCCGCCCGCGCCTTCGCCAATGCGACGCTGAAGCGGATGGGGATCGAGACGACCTATTACGACCCCGAGATCGGCGCCGGGATCGATGCGCTGATGCGGCCGAACACCAGGGCGGTCCTGACAGAGTCGCCGGGCTCGCAGAGCTTCGAGATCCAGGACGTCCCCGCCATCGCCGAAGTCGCGCACGCGCGCGGCGCCTGCGTGCTGATGGACAACACCTGGGCGACGCCGCTCTTCTTCAGCCCTCATGCGCATGGCGTCGACATGGCGATCGAGGCCGGCACGAAATATCTCTCCGGACACTCGGACCTTCTGCTCGGCCTCGTGTCGGCCAACGACGCGTGGTTCCGGAAGCTCCGCCAGACGACGGACCTGATGGCGATCCCCGCCGGCCCCGAGGACGTGTTTCTCGCGCTGCGCGGACTGCGCAGCATGGAATTGCGGCTGCGCGAGGCGGAGCGGCAGGCGCTCGCGCTCGCGCTGTGGCTCGAGGGCCGGCCCGAGGTCCTCAGAGTCATCCACCCTGCCCTGCCCGACCATCCTGGCCACGCGATCTGGCAGCGCGATTTCACCGGCTCGTCGGGCCTCTTCAGCATCATCCTCGAGCCCGTGGCGGAGGCGGCGGTCGCGGCCTTCCTCGACGGGCTCGAGCTCTTCGGCCTCGGCTATTCCTGGGGCGGCTACGAAAGCCTCGCCGTGCCCTTCGACTGCACGTCCTACCGCACCGCGACCTGCTGGGCGCCCGGGGGACCCGCGATCCGCTTCAGCGTCGGACTCGAGGACATCGAGGATTTGAAGGCCGATCTCGACCGCGGCTTCGCCCGCCTGCGCGCGACAGGCTAGCGTCTTCGATCACGACAGGACGCGGCGACCGCTTTCCTTGCTATAAAAACTCACCCCGCGTCCAATGCCGGGAGATCGAGATGGGTCTCGATGCGCCGTACGCGCGCCTCGAGCTCGCTGATCAGCACGCCGTGGCCGAGGACGGCCGAGTGATATTCGACCACCGCCCGGCGCAGCCCGGCGATCTGCTCGCCCATCTCCTTGCGCACCGAGATAAAATCCGCAGCCACATCGGCGCGCAGAGATTGAATCTCGGATTGCAGATCCATTCTTACCGTGTCGACCTTCGCGTCCACCCGCGCCACATCGGCGCGAATATTTCGCAAAAGTTCGAGCACAAGGCTTTCCGGCTCCCCGCTCAACCCAACCTCCAGCGCCGTGTGCGCCGCAAAATGCGCTAACCAGCCGCTACTGTCGAGGGGATTTCCGACCGAGTAGTGCGAGCAGCGCGGCGCAGCGCCTGCGGCGGCTGGCCGAAGGCGCGCAGGAACGCGCGGCGCATGCGTTCCGGATCGCCGAAGCCGGTCGAGGCGGCGATGGCGTCGATCGGCGCGGCGCCGCCTTCGACGCGATCGCGCGCCGCCTCCACCCGCAGCCGCTCCATGGCGCGGGCCGGCGTGACGCCGGTCTCTTTGGCGAAACGCCGGGCGAAATTGCGCGGGCTCATTCCCGCCCGCTCGGCGAGGCGCTCGACCGTCAAGCGCTCGCCGAGCCGTTCGCGAGCCCAGCCGAGCAGAGGACCGAACCGCCCTTCGGGCCGCTCCATCTCCAAAAGGGCGGAGAACTGCGACTGGCCGCCCGGCCGCCGACGATAGACGACGAGCTGCTGGGCCGTCTGCCGCGCGAGCGGCTCGCCGAGGTCGTCGGCGATCAGCGCCAGCGTGAGATCGATTCCAGCCGTGATGCCGGCCGAGCTCCAGACTGCGCCGTCGCGGACGAAAATGCGGTCGGGCTCGAGACGCACTTTGGGATAGCGCCTGGCGAAAAGTTGGCTGCGGCTCCAATGCGTCGTCGCACGGCGGCCGTCGAGGAGGCCGGCCTCCGCCAGGATGAATGCGCCCGAGCAGACGCTCGCAACGCGGCGGCAAGCGCGGGCGGCGTCGCGGACGAAGTTGAGAATCGCGGGCTCGCGCATCGCCTCGGAGGTCCCGAAGCCGCCCGCGACGACGAGCGTGTCGAGCGCGGGCGCCGAAGCGAGCGCCTCGGCCTGCATCGTCGCGCCCGCGGAACTCGGCACGCCGCCCGTCCGACCAGCCAGCACACGGAGACGATAGGCGCCGGGCGCATGGCGGTCCGCGATCTCGAAAGCGGAGATTGGGCCAGCCGCGTCGAGAAGCTGGAAATTGTCGAAGATGAGGAAGCCGACCTCGCGGGTCATCAGATCTCTCGTGGCGGGATTCGAGGGAACATTGTCATTTCCGCCAGGACCGTATCGGTCCATCCTTCCGCCGTCAAACCGAAGGAGCGCCGCGATGCCCGCAACGGACTTTCTCATCGTCGAAACGATCTACCCCGGCATGACCCAGCTCGACTTCACGGGGCCGCATACGATTTTTTCACCCATTCCGGGCGCGTCGGTCGTCGTCGCCTCGGAACCCGGCGGGGCGATCGAGTCCGATGGCGGACTCGTTTTCGCGGGGACGCGGCGGATGGCCGAGGTCGAGCGTTGCGACCTCCTGTTCGTTCCGGGCGGGATGGCCGCCACCGACGTCATCCACGACGCGGCCTTCATGAGTGAATTCCGCCGTCTCGCCGAAGGCGCGCGCTACTTGACCTCGGTCTGCACGGGCTCGATCGTGCTCGGAGCGGCAGGGCTCCTCAAGGGCAAGCGGGCCGCCTGTCACTGGGCCTGGCGCGATTTGCTGCCGCTCTTCGGCGCGATCCCGGACGCCTCCCGCGTCGCGCGCGACGGAAACGTCATCACCGGCGGCGGCGTCACCACCGGCATCGATTTCGCGCTTGTCGTGGCGGCCGAAATCGGCGGGGAGACGCTCGCGCAGGCGCTACAGCTGGCTGTCGAATACGCCCCCGACCCGCCGTTCAACTCCGGCCGCCCGGAGACGGCCCCGCGCGAGGTTCTGGCGCAGGTTCAGGCGAGGCTGGCGGCCCAGCTTCCGGCGCGTCGCGCCGCCGCCGAGGCCGCCGCGGCAAAGCTTTGAGCGTGGTCAAATCGCCGGACTCCCCGGAGGGCGTCGCCGAGACATGGCCTACAGAGCGGCCGGGGTAGGCTCGGTGTCCGCCGAAAGTGGGCATGCCAACATCTTTCGGTTGGCCTGCCCGGACGCAAACCGGTGAACGCGCAAGGATCAGGCCTGCAGCATCCAGGTCTGGACGCGTGCATGAGACTTGGCGTCCGGGTTCACGACAAACTCGGGCCAACGATCACTTAGCACGGTGATGATGCCTGATATGGCGTCGCGGGCGACGGCCTCAACAAAAGAGTCTGTCCAGCATAGGCAATGGGCGGTGGGTATCACGGTCTCCATCGTGAGGATCGGGTTGGCGAGATCGGGCGGCTCCTGCTCGAAGACGTCGAGTCCCGCTCCTGCTATGAGCCCCTCCCGCAGGAGCTCTATCAGCGCAGCCTCCTCGATAATCGGCCCGCGGGCGACGTTAATCAAATACGCGGTCGGCTTCATCAAACGAAGCCGGTCTGCGTTTAATAGATGGCGCGTCAATTCGTTGAGCAGGCACGCGACAACGACGACGTCGGAGCATTCGAGAAGCTTTTCGAGGCTGCAGAGCGCTGCGCCGGCTTGAGCGGCAGAAGCGACGTCCACATGCGGGTCCGCGGCCACAACGACCATTCCGTACGGCTGCATGAGACGAACCAGCTCACGCCCGATTCCGCCGAGGCCGATTATTCCGAGCGTGCGCCCCGCCAGCGCCAGACCTGGATGGTTCCCGCGTTCGGGCCAACGGCCTTCTCGCGCGAGCCGCGACTTGAGCGGAAGGCGGAGCGTCAGCGCGAGAATGAAGGCCACCGCCGTCGTCGCCACGGCGTTTCGAACCGGGATCGGCGTATTGGTGAGAAGGATGCCGCGCCGCGTAAGCGCCGCTGTGTCAACGGCGTCATAACCGACGCCATTGCGGGCGATGATGCGCAGGCGGCCGCCTTCGCGCGCGAGTTCCTTCTCTGTGACTCTTGATCCGCCGACAAGCAGCGCCTCGTAGTCCGTGAAGGCCGCGGGTGGAAGTTCTCCTGCCGCAAGGGGCAGAATGTCCCAGGCGATCCCTGCATCCGAAAAGAGCGACAAAGGCGAATCGCCGAACATCGGCCGCCCGTTGGTATCGAAGAGATCCGCGCTGAGGCCAACCTGCGCGCCTTTTCCATTCATTGCGGTTCCCCGAACTTGGTCCTTACGCCAGCGGTTCGACGGCTTGCCCCGAACGCGCTGACTCGTAGGCGGCGAACACAAGTCCGTAGGTTTTGAGGCTGTCAGCGCCAGAGGTTTCCGGCACACGCTTATCCCGCAGGCAGCGAACCCAATGCTGCTCGACGCGCAGGACGCCCTCCTGCGTGCCGTGCCACGGCGGCGTCGACCAGCGCAGCATCGCAGGCGAGACGTCGGTTTCGGATGCTTCGCCGTTCGAGAAGACGCTCAGCCGATATCCCGGGCTCAGGCGCAGGCTGCCGGAGGTTCCTTCCACCTGCAGAGAGAGCTGCGGGAACGGATCGGGATGGATGGGACTCGCGTAGCTGCATTCGACGACGGTCGTCGCGTCGCTCGCATGCTCGAGGACGATCGTCGCCATGTCTTCGCCACGGATGCCCTGTTTGACGCTTTGAGTCTGGCAGTAGAGGCGCGTCGCCTCGCCCATCAGGAAGCGCGCGACGTCGAGCATGTGGACGCCGAGATCGAGGATCACGAAATGGTCGACCTCGGCGAGATAGGGTTGCTTGCCATAGATGTCGTGACCGGTGCGGAAGGAGACGCGCGCCCAGGTCGGCTTGCCGATCGCGCCGGACGCGATGACTTCGTGCGCCTTGCGAACCGGCGTCAGGAAGCGCGTATTCTCATGCACCATGAAGGGCACGCCCACCGCCCTGCAGCCTTCGACGATCGAGACGCACTCCTTCCAGCTCGGCGCGAGCGGCTTCTGCACGATTGTCGGTAGCCTGCGGGACGCCGTCATTCCGACGAGCTTCACATGCGATTCCATCGTCGTGACGATGTCGACGAAATCGAGGCTCTGGCGGTCGAGCATCTCGGCGGCGTCGCCATAGGCTGCGCCCGCGCCGTGGCGCTCTGCGGCCGAGCGCGCCTTGCCGATATCGAGGTCGCAGACGGCCGCCAGCACGACATCCTCCATGCTGGACCATGCGGCCAGATGGTTTTCGGCGAAGAAGCCGCAGCCGATGACGCCGGCCCGGAGGGGAGATGAGACCAAGGATCCTCCTCGTCAGTATCAGTGAATTTGGCCGGACTTGCGCAACGCCTCGCGCATTGCGCGGGCGTTGAAGCCGGGAGCCCGCGCGCGGTCGAGAATGACTTTCTCGCGCCGCGCCATGAGTTCGATCGCCTTGGGCAGCGCGCGCACGGCCCCGGCCGGAATGACGACCGCGCCATGAACGTCGGCATGAATGACGTCGTCGTGCCCGGCGAGCATGCCGAAAATGTTCACGTCGCAATTCATCTGCACCATGTGCACATGCGCGTGGCTCGGCCCGACCCGGCCGCCGACGATCTGGAAACCTGGAGCCAGCAAGTCGACATCGCGGAAGGAGCCGTTGGTGACGCAGCCCCGTACGCCAAGGCCCGCATGCACAGCTGTATGCACCTCGCCCCAGAAGGCCCCGAAGCCTGGCGGATCGTCGAGGTCCTGAAGGACCACGATGGTTGGAAAGCCATCGGCGGCGCAATACTCGTACCAGTCCTCGCGCGGCGGCACAGCTCCGCGCGGCGGCTCCTTGGCGCGGATCATGCCCGTGCGGGCAAGGCCGACGATCGGCGGCAGTTTCCGGTCGACGACCACCATAGGCTGCGCGGTAAAGCCGATCGCGCGCCGTTCCGGCGCAATGATCTCGAGGCCATTGCAGATCGTCGGCGTGTCCCAGGCTCTGAGCGCGTCGAGGTCTTCGGCAGTGAAGGGATAGGCGGTCATGATGCCTCCTGATGGACGAACGGGTTAGGCCTCGACGCGGATCTTTCGCTGCTCGAGTCGCTCGGTCATGAGCCTGCGGCGTCCGTCCACCCACGCGGCGACGAAGATGATCAGGCTGCTGACCAGCGGATAGAGGTAGGGATTGGCGTTCAGCATCACGAGGCCGTTCGACGTCGTCTGCACGAGAACCGCGCCGAAGATGCTGCCGAAGACGCCGCCGCGGCCGCCGAACAGACTTGTTCCGCCGAGCACCGCTGCAGCGATGACGGGGAACTCTTCCTGGTAACCGAAGGTCGCGGACGCGCCTCCGACCTGCGAGACCGAGATCAATCCGCCGATCGCCGCGCAGGCGCCGCAGATGCAGAACACCGAGAACACGATCGCCTGGACGCGGATTCCGGCCTTGACCGCGGCGTCTGGATCCGCTCCGACCGCGTAGATCTGTCGCCCGTACGGCGTCTGGGTCAGGGTAGCCCAGGCGGCGGCCGCGACGGAAGCGGCGATCCAGATCGCCCAAGGGAGGCCAAAGAACGATGTCCGGCCGAGGGCCTGCACGACGTCGCTCTGGAACACCATCTTGGTCTCGGACAGATAAAGCGCAAATCCACGAACGATGAAGAGCGTGGCGAGCGTCACGATGAACGGCGCAATACGCAGGCCGGTGATGAAACAGGCGTTGATTGCGCCGAAGGCGGCGCCGATCAGAACGATGGCGGGGATCGAGACGAACAGCGGAACGTCCGGCAGATAGAGACCCATCGTCACCGCCGCGAGATACATGACCGAGCCGACCGAAAGGTCGACGCCCCGCACCAGCAGCACGAAGGTCATGCCGATCGCCATGACCGCGACATGCGTCGATTGCGTGAGAATATTGCGAAAATTGGCGAGCGAGAGGAAGCGGTTCGAAAGCAGGCCGAAGGCGACGCACAAGATCGCAAACAGCATCAGCGGCGCGAACCGAAGCGCGATCAGGACGAGGCCGCGGGAGTCCAGCCGGCTCAAACCGATCTCCTCAGTCCTACAGCGCCGCGCTCATGAGCGTCTCGCGGTCGAAGCTCCCCCGCTCGAAGAAGCCGCGAACCTCGCCGCGCCCCATGACCATGATGCGGTCGGCCATGCCGATCAGCTCCTCGATCTCGGAGGATATGAAGAGGACCGCGGCGCCCGCGCCAATCATCTGGTTGATGATCTTGTAGACCTCGTATTTGGCTCCGACGTCGATGCCACGCGTCGGCTCGTCGAGAATGAAGATTGACGGCGCGCGGAGAAGCCATTTGGCGATCACGACCTTCTGCTGGTTGCCGCCCGAGAGCGTGCGCACGGCCGTCCGGTCGATCGCCTTGACGTTCACGCGAATGCGCTCCGCCACGCCTCTCGCAGCCTGACCGAGGTCAGCCGGCTTCAGCCAGTGAATGAAGCCGCTCGACCGCTCGACGAGCGACGGCAGGACGATGTTGTCGGTGACGGAGGCTTCCATCATCAGGCCCTCGCCCCGCCGGTCCTCGGTCAGGAAGGCCATGCCTCTGTCCATCGCCGCGCGCGGCGCAAGCGGCGGAAGCTTCGCGTCCCCGACGCGGATCTCGCCTTCCGAATAGGGATCGAGCCCGAACAGGATGCGCGCCAGCTCCGAGCGTCCCGATCCCATGAGGCCGGAGACGCCGAGCACCTCCCCGAGGTTGAGGTCGAAGGAAACGTCTTTCACGATTCCAGGCTGCGAAACGTCGCGAACCGACAACGCAGTGCGCCGTGGTCTGGCGTGAGGCTCGCGTTCGGGAAATAGACGATCGATCGTGCGCCCGACCATCAGCGTCACCAGACGTTCGATGGTGAAGTCTCGGCGGGGACCGGCGCCGACCACTTGTCCGTCGCGCAGGACAGCAATGTCGTCGCAGAGGCGCAGGACGTCGCCGAGGATATGGCTGATGTAGATGATCGAGATTCCCTGGGCGCGCAGCCGGCCGATGATCTCGAACAGCCGCTTCGTCTCGCGCGCCGTGAGCGAGCTCGTCGGCTCGTCGAAGATGATGAGCCGCGCCTGTCGGCTCAGCGCCTTGGCGATTTCGACGAGCTGGCGTTCGCCCTGCGGCAGCCGCATCACCGGCGTGACAAGGGAAACGTTGAGGTCGACAAGCTCGATCGCCCTCTTCGCCCGCTCCCGCAGACCGCGCCGGTCGATGAACGGCAGCCGGCCGAACCTTCGGGGAAAATGATCCAGAAAGATGTTTTCCTCGACGCTCAGGTTCGGAAAGAGGCTCAGTTCCTGGTGAATGAAGGCGATGCCGAGAGCGAGCGCGTCGCGCGAGTTCGCCGGGGCGACCTCCTTTCCGTCCAGCTCCACGCGGCCGCTGTCCTTGGTCAGGACACCGCCAAGAATGTTCATCGTCGTCGACTTGCCCGAGCCGTTCTCGCCAACCAGTCCGAGGACAGCGCCGCGGCGCAACTCAAGTCCGACGTCGCGCAGCACTGGGACGCCGAAGAAGCTCTTGTTGAGCCCGCTGACCTTCAGGAGGAGGTCGGACATCGCCTAGCCTCGCGCCATCAGATTGTGGCGGATCGCGTCCGTGACGGCCGCCAGAAGGATGACGCCTCCCTTGATCGCATAGACCGACGACAGAGACAGACCGAGAAGCTGCAGGCCATTGTCGACCACGCTGAGGAACAGCACGCCGACCAGCACGCCGATCACCGTGCCCTTGCCGCCGAACAGGCTGACCCCGCCGATCACCGCCGCGCCTATGACGTCGAGCAGGATCCGCTGTCCGAGAATGGGCGTGCCCGCCTCGAGGCGGGCTGTGTAGATGATGGCCGCGAAGGCCGAGAATAGACCCGAGAGCGCGAAGCAGGCGATGACCACGGCCCTCACTGGCACACCGGAGACCGCCGCCGCACTGGGATTGAGGCCGACCGCCAGAACCCAGCGGCCGAAAACCGTGCGCGTAAGGATGAGATGCACAACGATCGCGAGCACGACAGTGATGATGGCGGCGTAGGGAATCCCAGCCACCCCTCCGTAGCCGATTGCGAGGAATGCGGGGGGGAGGCCGCCGATGCTCGATCCGGAGCTGGTATGGGCGGCGGTGTACCAGACGGCCGCGCCGCTGAAGAACATCATCGTCGTCAGCGTGACGAGGAAGGATGGCATGTCGAACACGATCGTACAGGCGCCGTTCAGGATGCCGATCAGGACGCCGATTGCAACGATCGCCAGGATCGCGACAACCGGCGCCCAGGCATATCCCGCGAGATATCCGCCTTGACTCGTCATGATCGATGCGCCGACCACGCAGCCCATCGCCATGATCGAGGTGGCCGAAAGATCGATCTGGGCCACCATCAGAACCATCATCAGGCCCATCGCCGCGACGAAAAGCGGGAGGATCTGCAGGAAGACGTCGCGAAGATTGGTCGGGCTCAGAATCTCAGGCACGAAGAACCAGAGCGCAGCGACATAGAGGGCTGTCAGCGCGAGGACGAGATAGTCCGAAAAGAGGAGCCAGCGAGCCGCATTCATTGGGCCGAAGCGAGCGGCGCCCGATGTCGTCGATAAGACGCCGCCCGTTTCCGACATTTCCGGAAACCTCGCGCTCGCTGGGCCTAGGCAGCAGCCAGACGGCTACTTGTTCTTCTCCTTCCACACGTGGTAGCCCCACATGTCGTCGCGCTTGGCGTCGAGCGTCGCCTGGCTGATCGCGAAACCTGGATCGATCAGCATCTTGTCGACGGGCTTTCCGGCCCAGATGTCCTTGAAAGCGCCATAGGCGAGGTCGGCCTCATAGAAGAGGTTCTGCACCCCGTTGACGTCCATGTATTTCGTGCTGAGCAGCTGGTAGCCGTTCTGGTCGCCGTCGAACCCGGCGAACAGAACATGACCGTCCTCTCCGGTCTTGTGCCACTTGCCGGCCGTCTTGAGCACCTGCTCGATGATCTTGTCCTCCGAGTTGGAGGGCGAAACGAGCATGTTGATGTCCGGATTCGCCTGGATTGCGTTGGTGAGTCCGGCGAAGGTCTTGTCCGCGTTCCATTCGGTCGCGACCTGCGACACGACCTCGACGATGTCCTTGTTCGCCTGGAGGATGTCGAGCGCGCCGTCGCGGCGCTGAACCGCATTGTTGTCGCCAAGGTCGCCTATCAGCACGCAGGCCTTGTACTTGCCGCCCTGCTTCTTTGCGAGGTCGACGAGAGTTCGACACCGTGGTCTGCATGATTTTCCGGTTGTCCGCCTGGATGGCGACATATTTGTTGTCGTTCGGAGCAGGCGGGCGGTTGAAGAAGACGATCGGGATGTTGGCGGCGTTGGCCGTCCGGATCGCCGGGATCGCGGCGTTGTTGTCGGTCGGAATGAAGATGATTCCGTCGACCTTGCGCTCGACCATCGCCTTCAACTGGTCGTTCTGTTTGTTCTGGTCGCGGTTGGAGATCGTCTCGAGTGTCGTCCAGCCGTTCTCTTTCGCCTTGGCCTTCAGAATGGCGTTGCCGGTGATCCAGAAGTCGGAGTCAAAAGCGTCGAACATGAGGGCGATGGTCTTGCCGCCCTCGGCGGCGCGCGCTACGCGCGGCGAGACGCCAACCGCGGTCGCCGCAAGGGCGGCGGCCGAGAACTCGCGCCTGTTTAATCTCATTGTCATGTTGCTCCTCCCTGGAATGCGGGCGCACTATCAGACCCGCTGCTGCACGGCCTGCGCAGTTGACGGGAACGCATCCCATCACGTCTCGTCTTCGGGCGAACGGCAGGTTTTGGCGTTTCTCCCGCGGGGCCGCCTTCTGGAAGCTCCTTCTTCAGGCGGACCATAGCAGCCGGGGACTTTGCCTGACAAGTTCCTTCCTGCCGCTGCGAGTTGCGAAGTCTCGAGTCTCGAGGACAATCTTCTGGCCTGGTCGAACGTTCCGGAGAACATTCAGCCGGTTGCGGCGACGACCATGATCTCCACCAGATTGGCCGGCCTCGCGAGCGCGGCCTCAACGGTTGCGCGCGCGGGCGGCTCGCCTGCCGCGACCCACGCGTCCCAGACCTCATTCATTTCGTCGAACCGCCTGATGTCGGTTAGCCACACGATCGCGGAGAGGATCTTCGATTTGTCGCTGCCGGCCTCGGCGAGGAGGCGATCGATCTTCGCCAGAATCTGCTCGGTCTGCGACTTGACCGAGGGGACGGGATTGTCGGCGACCTGTCCCGCCAAATAGACCGTCCCCGCATGAATCACCGTTTGGCTCATGCGCGGGCCGACATTGAGGCGGCGGATCATGGCGAAGCCTCCGCGGCGAGCCGGCGCTTGAAATCGACCGCGCCGGCGACGATGAAGCTGTTGGCGTGCTCGTAGAGAAAGCGGCAGCCGGCCGCGACGAACTCCGCGGCGGTCTCGCCGACGACGAGCGTGCCCGGAATTTTGCCGGCGGCGCGAATCGCCGCGCTCGTCTTCTTCACCATCGCCTTCACCTCCGGATGATGCATCTGGGCTGCGAAGCCCATCGAGTGGGACAAATCGTTCGGCCCGATGAAGAAGACGTCGATGCCTTCGACATTCAGGAGCTCGGGCAGATTGGCGACGGCCGTCAGGGATTCGATCATCGCGACTACCACCTTGTCGCGGTGATCCTTCGGACGGGAGTAACGCACCGTCTCCACGATCTCGCGGGCCGCCGCCGCCGACTCGACATGGCGGCGCCATGATTCCTCCCGCGCCGGCGTCGAGGTAGCGGGTGATCAGGAACGGCGTGGGGCTCTCGGGCCGCACGATCGACTGCACGCCGGCCACACGCGCCGCCCGGCACATGTCCTGCACTCTTTCGACCGAAGCGACGCCGTGCTCGCAATCAATGAAGACGCCGTCGAAGCCGAGGCCTGCGACGAATTCCGTCAGCGACGCCGAGGGATGGTCCGGATTGAGCACGACGACCACTTCGTCCCGCTTCAGCTTGTCCTTGAAGGCATTGGCCATCGGCGCGCCTCCTCAGCCGAGCCCGAGAGAAAAGACATGGCCCGCGCCGCGAGGCAGAGGCGTGTAGCGCCACGACTCTCCGCGATCGGGCGAAGAAAAGACGCCGCCGTTCTTGGTCGCGCAATGGATTTGGCGCGGCAGGCGTGGGTTGGTGGCGACGGCGAAGACCGTGCTCTTCAGCGGGCCCGGCAGCTCGGCCCCGCCCCATGTCGCGCCGTCGTCGCGGCTGATGAAGAGCGCGCCCCTGTCGCCGTCGAAGTCGTTGCCGGCCCCGATCAGGAGCGTGTCCGGCTTGCCCGGCGGATAGGCGATCGCGCGGCAATAGGAGCCCTTCTCGCGCAAGGCGGGAACCGGCAGCTTTCGCCAATGGGCTCCGCGATCTTCGCTCCTGAACGCGCCCACTCGGGTCGTCACGGTCACGCGCGTCGGCCGAGAGGGGCTGACGGCGACGCCGTGCAGGTCGACCGCGTCCTCGACCACATAGAGGCCGTCGATCGCCGCGCTCCACGTCCTTCCTCCATCGAGGCTTCTGAGGAGGCCGCCGATCTCTAGGCTGAGATAGATCTCGGCGCCGGCGCCGCCGACGGCGATCCCGGTGATCCGCTTCGGCATGTCCGGCCCAGCGGTCACCGCGGGATAGGACGCCGGCAGGTCGATTCTCTTCCAGCTCTCGCCGTCGTCCGCGCTCCGAAAGAGCGCCGCCGGCTCGTATCCGGCGAAGATGACGTTGGCGTCGTCTGGATCGCGCGCAAGAGACCAGACCGCGAGTTCGGGCGTGGGCGCCGGAAGTTTTCGCCAGCTCTCGCCACGGTCGTCGCTCCGGAAGATTCCACCTCCGCCTGCGATCAGGGCACGCTCCGGCCGCCGCGGATCGGTCAGGATCGCGCGGACCTCCGGCGGCGCGTCGAACGATTCGTCGATGCGTTCCCACGCGCCGTCGTCGATCCGTCGATAGAGGCCGGCGCTGACGAACCGACCCTCATCCGTGTCGCCGGCCATGCCCGCGTACAGCGTCTCAGTCATCGGCGTCCTCTCCTCGGCCCTCATGCGGACGAATAGTCGATCGGCGGCGCGTCTTTCACCGCAACCGCAAAGGCGAGGCAGCGGATGGATGCGTTGGGACTGACGGGTTTCAGGCTGTGGAGCGCGTTCGGCGGTATCTTCACCAGGTCGCCCTGGCGGATCTCCCGCGTCTCGTCCTCGATCGTCATCACCCCACGGCCGGAGAGAACGTAGTAGAATTCAAAGGTCGGGTGATGGTGGGGATGCACCTCGCCGCCGCCCATCACCTCGAACTCGCTCACCAGCTCGAGATGCCCGCCGAGCGTCTCCTCGCGCATCTCGCGCGGCTTGAACAGCCACCACACCGGCACCGTGCCCTGATGCTCGGGCGATGCCGGCACGTCCTCGATCGAACGTATATCCATGACCGGGCTCCCTGTTGCGCCGGAAGGCGTTTCGGCGCGGCGGACGGGGCCGCCGGCGCCGACACGGCTCACTTCACGTAGACGCGGTTGGCGATTGCGACGAAGTTGTCGACGTTGGCCGGCGTGACCAGCGTGAAGGGAATGAGCAGCTCCTTCGGCAGCTTCACGTCCTTGACCGCCAGATAGCAGCCCCAGACGCCGCCGCCGCCCTGCCCCTCCGGATCCTGAAACACGGTCGCGGCGATCTCGCCCTTCTTGATGTCGGCCAGCGTTTCCGGAAGCCCGTCGACCCCGGCCATCGGGATCTTGAGCCCGAACTGTTTGACGACCTGCAATGCGCCGAGGATCATGTCGTCGTTGTTGGAGACGATGAAGTCGTAGTTCTTGTCCCGGGTGAGCAGGCTCTCCGTGACGGCTTGCGCCTTGCCGCGATCATAGTCGGCGTATTGCTCGACGAACTCGATCTTGCTTCCGAGGCCGGCGCTGTTCAGGGTGTTCTTCATCCCGTCGTTGCGCGCGATGTCGGTGATCTGGCCGGCGACGCCGCGCAAGTAGATTCCGCGAAGCTTGTCCTTGCCGGACTTCTTGTAGACCCCTTCGAGGAACTGGGCGAGCTTGACGCCGGAATTGGTCTGGGCCGACCCGATGAAGGTCACATAGTCGCCCCCGCTCGCCTTGCCGTTGAACTGAACAACGGGCACCCCCTTCTTGTTCGCCGCCTCGATCGAGGCGACCGAAGCGTCGAGACTTGCCGCCTCGAAAGCGAGGCAGTTTACGCCCTTCGACAGCATGCTTTCGACGTTGTTGAGCTCCTTGTTGGTGTCGTTCACGGCGTCGGCCTCGATGCAGTTGACGCCGAGCGCCTTGCAGGCGTTCTGAGCCGCCTTCTGCAGCGCGGCGACATAGGGAAAGGCGAGATTCTGGTAGCGAGATCCCGATCGTCATCTTCTCCTGCGCAAGGGCTCCGCCGGCCCCTGCCGCCAGAGCCGCGCCGACGATGGCCGCAGTCGAGATGAAACGCTTCCTCATATCCGCATCCTCCCTCACCTCAACAAGAAGGGACACAATCGTCCTTCTTGGGCGTCCCGGGCGGCTTTACCGCCCGTGAATCCTCGTCCTGCGCCGTTTGCGCAGGACGCCGTCGAGCCAGACCGAAACGATGATGATGATGCCGACCGACATCTGCTGGATCGGCTGCGACACGTCGAGCATGACGAAGCCGTTGAACAGAACCCCCATGATCAGCGCGCCGACGATTGTATTGCTGATCCTGCCGCGGCCGCCGAACAGCGACGCTCCGCCAATCACCGCCGCGGCGATCGCCTGCAGCTCGAATCCCTGGCCGGAGATGGCCTGCGCCGCCATCAGGCGGGATGTGAAGATGAGGGCGGCGATGCCGACGCAGAGGCCGCTGATCACGTAAACCGCGAAGGTCACCAGGCCGACGTTGATCCCGGCCGCCCGCGCCGCCTCCCGGTTGCCGCCGACGGCGTAGACGTAGCGGCCGAACCTTGTGTAGCCCAGCACCAGCGAGGCCGTGACGGCGACCAGCGCGAGAACGATCACGGGAACCGGAAGGCCGAACAGCGACCCCTGCCCGACCACGCTGTAGTAAGGCTGCAGATCGTAGATCGGGTTGACCCTGTACCAGACGACGAAGCCGCGGAATGCGGTGAGGGTCCCGAGCGTGACGATCAGGGGATTGACCCCGGCGCCCGCGATCACGGCGCCGTTCAGCGCTCCGCCGAGCACGCCGACGACGATCGGCAACGCGAAGGCGCAGGCGACGTTGACCGGCGTCGGATCCCGCTGAGCGAATTGCCCCGATATGATTCCGGCGATCGCGAGCAGAGAGCCGACGGAGAGGTCGATGCCAGCGGTGATGATGGTGAACGTCATCCCGATCGCGATGATGCCGATGACCGACACCTGCAAGAGGATCAGCGCCGCGTTGTCCCAGGTGCGGAATTGCTCGATGCGCAGCGAGAAATAGGCGATGAGCGCGATCAGCGCGAAATAGATGCCATAGTCCCTGAGCGCCGGGAGGCTGAAGCCTGCGATCCGGTTCGGGCCGGCGGCGGCGTCATCCGACATGGCGAGCTCCCGCCGCGAGCCCGACCAGGAGCTCCTCCGTCGCCCGCTCGCGGGTCGCCTCGCCGGCGAGCCTGCCTTCGCGCATGACCAGGATGCGGTCGCACATCCCCATGATCTCGGGCAGCTCCGAAGAAATGAGGAGAACGCAGAGACCCTCGCGCGCAAGGCCTTCGATGACGCCGTGAACTTCGACTTTCGCGACGACGTCGATGCCGCGCGTCGGCTCGTCGAGGATCAGGATCTTCGGCCCCGGCATCAAAGACCGCCCGAGGACGACCTTCTGCTGGTTGCCGCCGGAAAGCGCGCCGACCTCCTGCGACGGCCCACGCGCCCGCACGAGCAGCCGCTTCAACAGGCCGAGGACCTCGGTCTTCTCCGCGGCGCGGTCGACGAAGCCGAGCGTCGTCAGCGAGGCCAAAGCGCTCAGGGACATGTTGGCGGAGATCGACAGCATCGTTGCGAGCCCCATCCGATGCCGGTCCTCCGGGACCAGGGCGACGCCCGCTTTCAGCGCGGATCCGGCCGAACGGATCGCCGTCGCCCGGCCGTCGACGACAATCTCGCCCCCGTCCGCCGGCGCAAGACCGAACAGCGCCTCGGCGAGCTCGGAGCGTCCCGCCCCGACGATGCCGTAGAGCCCGACGATCTCGCCGGCGCGCAAGGCGAAGCTGACCGGGCCGAATGCGCCGTCGCGGCGCAGATCGCGGACCTCGAGCCGGGTCGGGCCGGGCGTCGCGGGCGCGTGCGGGAAGAGTGAGGACAAGTCGCGCCCGACCATCGCCCGGACGAGGCCCTGCTCCGTCCACTCGCTCGCGGCTGCGCTCGCCACCTTGCGGCCGTCGCGCATGACGGTGATGCGGTCGGCGATCGCGCGGACCTCGTCGAGTTTGTGCGAGATGTAGACGACCGCCGCCCCACGCTCGGCGAGGCGACGAACGACCGCAAAGAGCCGTCGCACCTCGCGGATCGTCAGCGAAGACGTCGGCTCGTCGAGGATCAGCACGCGCGGCGCGAACGCCACGCCCTTCACGATCTCGACCAGCTGCCGCTCGGCGATGCTCAGATTGCCGACCTTGGCGGTCGGCGGCAGTTCGACGCCGCATGCGGCGAGCGCGGCCTCGGCCTCCCGGTTCATCCGGGGAAAGCTGACCGAGCCCGGAACGCGCCCACCCGGCTCGCGGCCGAGAAAAATGTTTTCGGCGACGGTGAACTCGGGAAGGAGGCTCAGCTCCTGATGAACGAGCGCGATCCCTTCGCGGCGCGCGCGCCCGGGGCTCGCGATGTCGACGCGGAGCCCGTCGATCGCGATCACGCCTTCGTAATCGTCGAAAAAACCGGCGAGCACCCGCATCAGCGTCGACTTGCCGGCGCCGTTCTCGCCGATGAGGCCGTGAACCTCCGCCCCGTTCAGATCGAGATCGACGCCGTCGACCGCTCGCGTGGCCCCAAAGCGCATCGCGATGCCGCGCAATGACACCAGACGCTCGCCGGCAGGCGAGGCTAAGGGGTCGGAATGGAGAGGCTCAGCGCTCACGAGGTTTTCCGAAAGCCGGCTCCGATGGCGTCACCGTAGCAGCTTCGCTCCTATTGTCGACAATCTTTTTGCATGAGGCCTCGCTCTGCTATACTGATAGACCCCAAGTGAGTTGATTTGGACATCATTGTATACAATCCTGCCCGATTTCGCCGGTTGCCACAATGGCTGACGTCACCGCTTCCCAGCTTGCGCTCGCGTCCAAAGTCGAGACGGATCCGGCAGCGGAGCAGATCGCCCGGGCGATCGAGCGGGACATCTTCGCCGGCAGTCTGCGGCCCGGCGAAAAGCTTCGCGAGGAGGACCTCGCCGAGCGCTTCGGCGCCTCCCGCCACCACGTTCGCGAAGGGCTGGCGCGGCTCATTCGGGCGGGGATCATCGTCAAGGAGCGCAACAAGGGCGCATCGGTGCGGCGTTTCGGCCGCGACGAACTGAGGCAGATCTACGAGATCCGCGAGATCCTGCAGCGCCAGGCGGCGCTGCGCATTCCGCTTCCGGCGAACGTCGCGACCATCGAGCGGCTTACCCGGATCAACGAGGAATTCGAAGCCGCGGCGCAACAAGCCGATTTCCGGCGCATCCACGAAGTCAACGACGTTTTCCACGCCGAGCTCTTCGGCTTGTGCAACAACGATCTTCTCGTCTCACTGATCAAGACCTACATGGATCTGACCTACGCCGTGCGAGGCGCGGCGTTCGCCAACCCACAGAATCTGGACAAGTCCCAGGCTCAGCACCGGATCATGATCCGGCTCCTGTCCGGCACGGATTCGTGGGCGCTGGCGCAAATCTGCGTCGACCATATCCAGATCACCAAGGATCAGTATCTCGCGGCAATCCTTGAACCCGCCGCCGGCGGATTGACGGCGTCGCCGCGCCTCAATCAGCGGCTCGTCAGATTGTGATGCTTGCGCCGCCTGACGGCCCCTCCCCGCCCCCGCATTCCGCAGCTTCTCCGTGGATTCTGGCAGTCCAATAACCAGCAGGGATTGCAGATCGGGCCAGGAGCGCGCATCCGACGGCTCCTGGCGCATCCTGCCCGCCTTCGGGTCTTCTCCGCCCGTACCGGGGTGATTAAGAAGGATAAAGCAAAAGCTCAATTCGGGGCCTCTGATGGCAGACCCAGTTGGGATCAAGCGTTGGAACTCCATCCACCTCCATCCACCAAACCGGTTGCCGCGCTTTCTCACCTAGCTGAACCGTCCGGGAAAGGAAGTCCGGGCTCGGCCCTAAGTCGTGAAACGGCTTGAGATAAAGGTCGGATGACCGGTTCAAAGGCTGTGTCCTTTTCGAAATCTCCAGGTTAGGAGTTCCCCGGCGCAGCAAGGATCGACAGATTTCATTCGAGAGCGGCGAGCCATATGCAAAACTTCCTCATCGACACCGACACCGCCTCCGACGACGCCGTCGCCATCATGATGGCGCTCTCCGCCAAGGACGTGCAGGTGCTGGCCCTCACGACGGTCGCGGGCAACGTCGGCGTCGAGCAGGCGACGCGGAATGCGCTGCTGACTGCCGAGATCAGCGGCTCGGACGTTCCCGTGTTCCGCGGGCGCCGAGCGCTCCGCTCATTCGTCCGCTGCAGGACGCGCACTGGTTCCATGGAATGGACGGGCTCGGCGATCGCGGCTACCCCGCGCCCAAGCGTTCGGCCGAACACCGCCATGCGATCGAGGCGATCCGCAGCCTGGCCCATGCGCAGCCGGGCCTCACGCTGGTGACGCTGGGTCCGCTCACCAATATCGCGCTGGCGCTCGAGCAGGATCCCGGGATCGCGGCCAGGATCGGGCGCTGCGTCGTGATGGGCGGCGCGCCCTGCTGCGAGGGCAACGTGACGCCTGCGGCGGAATACAACATCTGGGTCGATCCGGAGGCCGCGCGGGTCGTCTTCCGCTCGGGTCTGCCCATCGAGATGGTCGGCTGGCACGTCTCGCGCGGGCCATCCGTGCTGACCGACGCCGAGGTCTCCGCAATCGAGGCCCTCGGCACGAGACGAGCGCGCTTCGCCATCGAGTGCAACAGCCGCGCCCGGGAAGCCTACCGCATCCAGACTGGGGAAGTCGGCCTGTCGCTCGCCGACCCGACCGCGATGGCGGTCGCGCTCGACCGCTCGGTCGCACTCTCCTGGTCGCGCCACAGGGTGGCGATCGAATGCGCGAGCGAGCTCACCCGCGGCATGACGGTGGTCGACCGGCTGAACGTCGGCGACGACGAAATCAACCGCCAGGTCTGGGGCTCGGCCGCCGGCGAAGGCGCGGGGGCGGACATCCTGTGGACCTTCGACTCGGCCAAATTCAAGTCTATGGTGAGGGCGGCGCTGACGTTGTAGAAGCGGTCGCCGACCGCGCCTCGCAGGGTTTGGGAAAGCGGGGCCCGCGCCCATTCTTCCGCCGCCTGTCATGTGCCTGTTAAGCACGATGATCTCCCTGTTCCCTTCCTATTCTTCTACTTTAAGAAATCGTCGGATGTGTCTGTATCAAGTAAAATTCTTGACGTTTCGCCCCGGCGAACGGGTGGGATTCCCCTGATAGCAGGCAGAAACAGGGGAGGCGGCATCCCGTCGGCGGCTTCCGCAGTCCAATTCCAATGCAACAAAAAGCGAGGCAAACTCATTGTCGACGGACCTCTCCGATAAGAGGGAGGGCAAATGGAGGCTATCGATGGAGACCGGCCGCAACCTCCTCGGCGATGCGACATCGCCCTATCTCTTGCAGCACGCCCACAACCCGGTCCACTGGCGGCCATGGGGCGCCGCGGCGCTGGCGGAAGCGAAGAGCCGCGACTGCCCGATCCTGCTCTCGATCGGCTACGCCGCCTGCCACTGGTGCCACGTGATGGCGCACGAGTCGTTCGAGAACGCCGACACCGCCGGCCGGATGAACGAGCTTTTCGTCAACGTGAAGGTCGATCGCGAGGAGCGACCGGACGTCGACCACATCTACATGACCGCGCTGCATGCGATGGGGGAACAGGGCGGCTGGCCCATGACCATGTTCCTCGATCCGGACGGTAGGCCGATATACGGCGGCACCTACTGGCCGCCCGAGCCACGCTGGGGCCGCCCATCGTTCCGGCAGGTGCTCGAATCGGTGGCCGCCGCCTGGCGGACGCGCCGACAGGCGATGGAGGAGAACGGCGCAGCGCTCGCCGACCACCTCGCAAAGCTTTCCGCGCCGAGCCCCGGCCGCGCTCTCACGCTGGACGATCTGACCCGCGTCGGCGACGCGCTTCTCCGCGCGGTCGACCCGGTTCACGGCGGCATCGGCGGCGCGCCCAAATTCCCTAACGCGCCGATCTTCCGATTCTTCTGGAACGAAATGTTCCGCCGCGGCGACCGAAAGTTCGGCGAGGCGGTGCGAGCCCTCCTCGTGGCGATGAACGCGGGCGGCATCTACGATCATCTCGGCGGCGGCTATGCGCGCTATTCGACCGACGCCCAATGGCTCGTGCCGCATTTCGAGAAGATGCTGTACGACAACGCGCAGATCCTCGAACTGCTCGCGCTCGTCCACGCCCGCTGGCCCGATCCCCTGTTCGCCGAGCGGGCGCGCGAGACGGTCGGCTGGCTCATGCGGGAGATGCGGGCGGGCGAGGCCTTCGCCGCCTCGCTCGACGCCGACCAGGACGGCGAGGAAGGCGCCTTCTACGTCTGGCGAGAGGCGGAGATCGACGCGGCGCTTGGCGAGGCGTCCACGCTGTTCAAGGCCGCCTACGACGTCACGCCTGGCGGCAATTGGGAGGGCCGCACGGTGCTGCGACGGCTCCCGACGCGCGGCTCGGACGAGCTGGAGAGCGCGCTCGCCCATGCGCGGGCGACGCTGTTCGCCCTGCGCGAGCAGCGGCCGAAGCCGGGTCGCGACGACAAGGTCCTCGCCGACTGGAACGGCCTCATGATCGCCGCGCTGGCGCGCGCCAGCGTCGTGTTCGATGAGCCGCAATGGCTCGCCGACGCGCGCGCCGCTTTCGATTTCATCGTCAGGGTTCTCAAGGTGAGCGACGGCAGGTTGCTGCACGCTTGGCGGGCCGGGCGCTCCGGCGCCCGCGGCCTTCTGGACGACTACGCCTCCGTCGCGCGCGCCGCGCTCGCGCTGTTCGAGGCCAGCGGCGACCCGGTCGAGCTCGATGAGGCGCGCAAGCTCGCGGGCGACGCGCTCGACCTTTTCGGCGACGGCGAAGGCGGCGTCTATCTCACCGCGGCCGACGCCGCCGACGTTCCGGGCGCCCGGCCCCGCCACGCCCAGGACGGCGCTGTTCCGTCGGGCGTCGGCCTGCTGCTCGACGTCTTCGCAAAAGCTCTGGCACCTGACCGGCGAGCCTCGGTGGCGGGCGGCGGCGGACGGGCTCATCCGCGCCTTCTCCGGCGCGCCCGAGGGCGTCGGCACGAGCCCGCTCCTGTTGATGGGGGCCGACATGATCGAGCGGGGCGGCTCCGTCGTCGTCGACGGCCCGCTCGACGATCCGCTGGCTCAGGAGCTCGCGACGGTCGCCCGGCGCTGCCCCGATCCGTCGCTGACGGTCCTGCGCCTCGAGCGCCGCCTTTGGCCGAACGGCCCGCCGCGCGCCGACCTGCCGCGCGCGGGATCCCCCTTCGCCATGGTCTGCCGGGGCCAGACCTGCAGCCTGCCTGTAAGCACGCCGGAGGCGCTCTCGGAGCTGCTCGAGGGCGGCGGCGCGGGTCGGCCATGACGGTTCTACGACCTGGCGAACTTCCACGCGAAGATCGGCGGCTTCTCCACCGGCGACAAGCTCGACCTACTGCTCCTCCGAGACGGAGACTTTTACGGAGTACGCCTCGCTGACCTCGGGATTGCTCACCGTCACCGACGGCGCTGACGTGGCGAAACTGACTCTGCTCGGCAACTACGTCACCAGCGACTTCGCCCTGTCCACCGACGCTCACGGCGGCACGTTCGTCAAGTTCGTCTGATGAGACGGCGGCCGCTGCTTCATGGTAAATCGCGACGGCTCGATCTTCGGCAAGCGGCGGATTTCCTGCTCGGATGTCGAAGGCGACGCCGAGGCGCGCGGACGCTCTCCCGAGGATGAGCGAGCGTCGATCCCTGTCTGCCGGTGAAGGTGACGCCGGCCCTCCGCGCGCTCGTCCGCTCGCTACACCGCCTCCGCCGGATCGGCCCGGTTCAGCGCCGCGCGCGCCTCGGCGATCTCATGGATCTTGAGGCGCACGTCGCGGTTGTCGCGCATGAAGCGATCGAAATCGGTCTTGCGCAGCACAAGCAGCCGGCAATAGGTCAGCGCTCGGACGTCGGCCTGGCGCGGCTCGCCGGTGATGAGCGCCATCTCCCCGAAAACCTCGCCGCTGCCGAGGCGGATGCGACGATCGGGGAAAACCACCTCGGCTGCGCCCGAGGCGATGAAAAACACGGCGTCTCCGCGCTCGCCTTTGCGCACGATGAGCTCGTCGGGCACGGTGAAGCGGGACCTGAGCAGTTTCTGCACACCCTCGAGGTGTCGCCCGTCGAGGCCTTTGAACAGGTCGAGGCGGCGGACCAGCTCGCGCGTGTCGAGGCCGATGTCGAAGCGCGGCCGGGCTTCGGCGCGCCGGGCGTCCTCGACGCTGCTCGCGAGATCCCGATAGACCTCCGCGGTGATCAGGCCGCCTTCGAACAGGGCCTGATATCGCCCCATCTCGCGGCGCAACGCCGATTGACGCAGGAATTTCGCTTCGAGCGCAGCCGAATAGTCGGCATATTGGCGGCGCAGAGCGTCGAGCGCGGAGCTGGTCTTTTCGAGACGCGCCTCGAGCATGTGGTCGATGAGCGCGACGGCCCTGTCCCCGAAGATCGTCCGCGATCGCCGGAGCGGCGTCCCGGCCAAGTCCTGGATCATGAGCCGCGTCGCCAGCAGGGTCTCGAAGCGCTCGCCGAGGCGGTCGGCGAGAAAGCGGCGGATGCCGAACCGGCGATAGAAGAAATAGGCGGCCCGGAACGAGAACGGGAAGGCGAGCGCCGCGTCGGCGGCGCGCTTGTAGCCGAGCCGCCCGCCGCTCCGCGCGCCCTCGATCAACGCTTCGGCGTTGCGCATGAGCGCCTGCAGCGCGGCTGGCGAGGCGGCGCGCCGCGCCAGCGTCTCGAGCACGAGCATCCGCTCCTGGTTTCCGAGCGCGACCAGCGCGACCGCGAGGCGCGCGCGCTCGTTGAGCTCGCTTTCCCCGTCCGGGTCGCGCGCCCGCTCCGCCTTCGCCCAGGCTTCATAGGGCGCGAGCGCCCGTTGTGCGGCTGACGAGCTGAGACCGTGCTCCGTCGCGGCCTTGGCGATCATTTCGCTCGTGTCGGCGTAGGACAGCTCCAAAACCCTGTCGCGCAACAGCCGCTCGACCGGCGACAGGCGATCGAGCCCTAGCAGCCGGATCGCCGCCCGCAAGGTCGAGCCGTTGACGAGCAGCGTGAACAGCACGAGACCGGTCGCAAGCACCGCGACGAAGCGGCGCACCTCGAGCGGCAGCGCGGCGTTTTCCGTGACCCCGAGCGCGAGCACCAGGGTCAGGGCGCCCCTGAGCCCGCCCCAAGCGATGGCGAGCTTGTAGACATTGCTGATCGGCTGGGTGAGCCTGGCGAGGTTGAGCGTCGGGAGGAGGAGAAACAGCACCCCGAGCCTCGCCCCGAAGGCGGCGAGAATCAGCACGGCGATCAGCGTCAGGTCGTGCAGGCGCACGTCGAACAGCAGTTTGGGGATCAGGATCGACGCCAGGAGGAAGACGAGCGAATGCGCCCAGAAGGCGATCTGCTCCCAGAGATTGGAGAGGAACGTCCAATTGTCCGGCCCGATGCGGGTCCGTCCGAAGGCGCTCACCGTCATGCCGGACGCCAGAACGGCCACGACCCCGGAAACATCAAAGAAACGCTGGGCCGCGATGAAGGACAGATAGGCGAGCGCGACCGTCAGCGTCCCCTCGGCGAGCCGGTCGTCGCGCACCCAGGGAACGACCTCCAGGAAGGCGCGGCCGGCGACGAAGCCGAGCAAGCCGCCGCCGAGGAAGGCGCGGACGAATTCCTCGGCGCCGCTGCCGAGAACGGGCGGGCGGTGGGTAATGATGATCCCGAGCAGGACCGTATAGAGCACGATCGCCGCCGCATCGTTGAGCAGCGCCTCGCCGGCGACGAGCCGCGTCAGCCGCGCCGGCGCCCCGACGTCCTGGAAGAGCGCGATCACCGCCGCCGGATCGGTCGTCGAGACGACCGCGCCGAGGAGCAAGCAGACGACCACCCCCATGCCGGAGACGGGCCAAAGGGCCAGCCCGACGATGAAGGCGGTGACGACGGTCGCGACGACCGCGAGCATCAGGATCGGCGCGGCGTCCTCGAGAATGCGCCGGACGTCGCTGGTGAACGCTCCCTCGAAGACGAGGGGCGGCAAGAAGACGTAAATGAACGCCTCCGAACCCAGCGGCAGATCGGCGAACAGCCTGACGGCCTCCTCGACGCGGGGCGAAACCTGGCCATGCAACAGGACGCCCGAAGTCGCGCCGATCGCCGCGCCGATCACGGCGAGGAGGACGACCGGCGACAGTCTCAGCCGCTCGGCGAGCGGCTGGCTGAGCGCCACGACGACCAGGAGACTCGAGAAGACGGTCAGAACGACGACGATATCGAGCATGTCTCACGGGGCAGCCGCCTGCATCGCGCGCCGGCGGAAGCCGCATTGTCGGGTTTGCGAATTTTGCTTGTCAACCGCGGCGCGCAGAGGGGTAGCGCCTCGGACCCGAAGCGTGCGTGCGGGCCTGGTAAGGGAAGCAATACACAGAATCGGGCGGCGCCGCTACGCCATCTCGATCCGCGCGCCGGTGGCGCCGTTCAGCAGGCGCTATGAGATGATATTGCGCGAGCGCATCGGCCGGCCGCGCGCCGACCAGCGCGGCAAAGGCGCTCAGCGCCGAGGGATCGCGCGCTTCCAATTTGGCGAAGGCCTCGAGATAGGCGGTCGCCGCGGCGCTCTCCTTGTCCGCAGCCGCCAGGGGCTCGTAGGCGCGCAAGGGCTCGCTCATTCCCCTGAGCGCGAGGTCGCCGACCGGACGCCCGCAGAAGTCCCCTGCGCGCGCGGCCGCGACCGCGCTGACGCAGATGCGCGTCCCGAGCTGCTTGTTGATCGCCTCGAGCCGCGCGGCGGCATTGATCGTTTCGCCGTAGGCGGTGTAGTCGAAGAGGCGCCCGCCGCCGAAATTGCCGACGATCGCAGGCCCCGCATGCACGCCGATGCGGGTTGCGCCGAGCGCGACGCCGCGTGCTCTCCACTCGCAGCGGAAAGCCTCCGCGCGCTGATCGAGCTCGAGCGCGCACGCGATCGCCCGCCCCGCGGCGTCGGGCTGCTCGACGGGAGCGCCGAACAGAACGTGGATCGCGTCGCCGATGATCTTCGCGACCGTTCCCTCGTGGTCGAAGACAATCTCGGTCATGATCGCTAGATACTCGCCGAGCAGGCGCGCCAGCGTCTCGCTATCGAGCGACTCAACCAGGGGCGTGAAGTCAGCGATGTCGGTGAACAGGGCCCGAAATTTTCCGAGCTGCGGCGCGATGCCGTAGCTATAGTCGGGGTCCGCGACTGCGTCGGGTATATGGACCGCCTCCCCGGTCAGCAACACGCGCCCGGCGGCGGTTTCCATGCCCGGGCGAACGGGATGCGACGCGATGTATTCGCGATGCTGGACGGCGCACCCGGACTCGGCGCGAATCCGCATGACCTCGCCGTCGCGCAGGAAAACCAGCGCGGTCGCCGCGCCGCTGAGCGACCGCGCGGAATCGGCGAGCGTCTTCAGGACGCATCCAGATCGAACGCCGAGCGGCTGATGACCTTCAGCACGTCGGCGGTCGCCGTCTGCTGCTGCAGCGACTCCTCGAGATCGCGCCTCTTGGCCTGAACCTCCTCGAACAGTCGCACGTTCTCGATGGCGATCACGGCCTGGTCGGCGAAGGTCTGCACGAGCTCGACCTCTCGCTGACTATAGGCTCCGGGCGCCTGCCGCCCGACAACGATTGCGCCGATGACAGTCCTGTCGCGAAGGAGGGGAACGCCGAGCGCCGCAGCTTGTCTGTTGATTGCCGCCACCTGCAAGTCGTATTCCGGGTCCGCTCGAATATCGTCGACGTTTTGCACTTCGCCGCGGAGCAAAACGCGTGCGGCTACCGTCGCCCGGCCCGGTCGCTGCGGCCTCATCTTGAAATAGCGAACGAACTCCCCGCCAAGGTTTCCTCCGAAAGCTTTGCCATAGAAGGCGTCGCCGCTGTTCTGAAAGATGACACCGGCATCCGCGCTGCAGAGCGCGACTGCTGACCCAACCAACGTGTCCAACACCGTCTGCAGGTCGAACGTGGAACGGCTGATCGCTTTCAGCACATCCGCGGTCGCCGTCTGCTGCGCGAGCGTCGCGGTCTCGCGCCGCCGCGCCTCGGCGAGTTCGCCCTGCGCTTCCGCAAGCGCCGCCATGAGCGCCTGCCGCGAGGCTTTTGTCCCCTCCCGTGGACGGGTTCGTGGCTCTTCGGTCACGGAGCGCGCACCCTGTTGAACGAAAGCATGGAAGACCAAATGCCGATCCTGTGCGATGGATTGTCGCCTCCCCTTATGGAGATTGCAAGGGATGGCGGCGATGCAGGACAGGCCGACTGGCGGCCTCGGCTCGAAAGGAGCGAACGCTGGGGCTGCTCGCAGGGCGCGCCCAGGCATCCTTTTCTCTCTGTAACGAAAAGGTTTTCCCTCCGCGAACCGCCCTTTGAGGCCCGAACGTACGCTG
Source organism: uncultured Alphaproteobacteria bacterium (assembly GCA_963819255.1). Taxonomy (GTDB): domain Bacteria; phylum Pseudomonadota; class Alphaproteobacteria; order Rhizobiales; family Beijerinckiaceae; genus Roseiarcus. The sequence goes on along the minus strand of CAWFVS010000038.1, from coordinate 163,042 downwards.
AGAAGCCGGTTGTGACGCGTAAGCTGGAGTTTCGGACATTTGCTCCGGGCGGAAGTCCGGGCGCTCGACGATCGCATTTTGAACAGGCGGCGTCCGACCACGCCCGAAGAGGCGTCACCCCTCTGGAAAATCCTCGATGCGGAACTCGCGCTCCGCACGCTCGCCGCGATCCGCGAGTTCCAATTCCCGCTTGCGCAATTCGACGCGGCGGATCTTGCCGGAGGCGGTCTTGGGCAGCTCGGCGAATTCGATGCGGCGCACGCGCTTGTAGGATGAGAGCCGAGCGCGCACATGATCGAAGATCGAGGCCGCCGTCGCCGCATCGGGCTCGAAGCCGCCGGCCAGGACGAGATAGGCTTTCGGCGTCGATTGGCGCACCGGATCGGGCGCCGGCACCACGGCGGCCTCCGCCACCGCCTCGTGCTCGATGAGCGCGCTTTCGAGCTCGAAGGGGCTCAACCGGTAGTCGCTCGACTTGAACACGTCGTCGGCGCGGCCGACATAGGTGATGTAGCCTTCGGCGTCGCGCGTGGCGACGTCGCCGGTGCGGTAATATTCGCCGTCGATCGGCTCGAGCTCGCCGGCCTCGTTCTGGTAGCCGCGCATCAGGCCCGCGGGGCGCGGGCGTAGCGGCAGCGCGATCTCGCCCTGGTCGGCCACGAGACCGTCGGCGTCGAGCAGCACGACGCGGTAGCCCGGCAGGGCGCGCCCCATGGAGCCCGCGATCACCTTCTGCGCGGGCGAGTTGCCGACCATCATCGTCGTCTCGGTCTGGCCGTAGGAGTCGCGGATGGTCATGCCCCAGCCGCGCCTCACCTGATCGATCACCTCGGGATTCAAGGGCTCGCCGGCCGAGTTGATCTCGCGCAGCTTCACCGGCCACTTGCCCATGTCCTGCTGGATCAGCATCCGCCAGACGGTCGGCGGGGCGCAGAATACGGTCACCTGATGCTCGACCAGGAGGTCGAGCACGGCGCGCGGGTCGAACGGCCGGGCCAGCGCGACGACCGCAGCGCCCGCATTCCAGGGCGCGAACACGCTCGACCAGGCGTGCTTCGCCCAGCCCGGCGAGGAGATGTTGAGATGGACGTCGCCCGGCTTGAGGCCGAGCCCGTACATGGTCGACAGATGGCCGATCGGATAGCTGGCGTGGCTGTGCAGGACGAGCTTCGGCCGCGCCGTCGTGCCGGAGGTAAAGTAGAGCAGCATCGGGTCGTCGGCGCGCGTCGGCCCGGCCGCCACGAAGCGGACGTTCGGACTCATCAGCGCGCCGAAGGCGCGCCAGCCTTCCGGCGATTCGCCGACCGCAATGCGCTCGACCTCCGCCTTCGCGCTGGCGAATTTTCCTGCGTCACGGCCGTATGCAACGAGAAATTTGGCTTTGCCGCGCTCGATCCGGTCGGCGACGTCGGCTTCACCGAGCTGCGGCATCGCTGGGATGAGCACCAGGCCGAGCTTCATCGCGGCGAGCATCGTGACCCACAGCTCCGGGCTGTTGCCGAGCATCATCAGGAGGCGGTCGCCGGGTTTCGCGCCGATCGAGCGCAGGCCGTTGGCGAGCCGCGCCGACTGCTGCGACAGCTCGGCGAAGGTGCGCGTCTCGACCGTCTCGCCGATCACCTTCAGCGCGACCTTTCGCCCGTGGTCGCCCGCCGCGAGCTCGGCGTCGAACCAGTCGAGCGCCCAGTTGAACTTTTCCGGCCGCGGCCAAACGAATTGCGTCTTGGCGGCCGTGTAGCGATCGTCGAGCTCGAGCAGGAGGTCGCGGGCCTCACGGAACGTCGGAGGCTCGGAGAGGCCGGGTTCCGGCGGGTTGATCGAGGACATCGGGTGGAGGACGGAGGTCATGACGGCGAACTCAGAGCGCTGAGAGAGGAGTTTAGGCCAGTTTAGGACATTGACGAAGCGGAAGCGAGACGGCGCCTGCTTCTTCCTGCATTCGCGGGAGAACGAAGCGCGGGGCCGAGGCTTGTTCCGCGGGAAATGGCGTTCACTCCGCCCGCTTCTTCGACGCGTAAGGGTTGTCGCCTGAGCGCAGCGACAGCCGGATCGGCACGCCGACGAGGCCGAAGGTCTCGCGCAGGCCGTTGACGAGATAGCGTCTGTAGCTCTCCGGGATGCTCTCGACCGAATTGCCGAACAGCACGAAGAACGGCGGCCTCGCCTTCGGCTGGGTGATGTAGCGGATCTTGATCCGCCGCCCGGAGACCGCCGGCGGCGGCGTCGCCTCGACCGCCGGGGCGAGCCACCGGTTGAGCCGGCCGGTCGAGATCCGCTTGTTCCACGCCTCGTGCGTCGCGACCACCGCCTCCAGGAGCCGGTCGACATGCGCGCCGGTCAGGCCCGACACCGGGATCACCCGGCGCCCCTGAGCTGCGGCAGGAGGCGGTCGGCCTCGGCGCGCAGTTCGCGCGCCCTGTTCGACTTGTCGTCGATCAGGTCCCATTTGTTGAGCCCGATGACCAGCGCCCTGCCCTCGCGCTCGACGAGGTCAGCGAGCGCCAGATCCTGCTTCTCGAACGGGATCGTCGCATCGACGAGCAGCACGACGACCTCGGCGAAGCGCACCGCGCGAAGAGCGTCGGCGACGGCGAGCTTCTCCAGCTTCTCGGTCACCCGGGCGCGCCGCCGCAAGCCGGCGGTGTCGAACAGCTTCAGCCTCCGCCCCCGCCATTCCGTCTCGAGCCCGATGCTGTCGCGCGTGATGCCGGGCTCGGGCCCGGTGAGCAGCCGGTCCTCGCCGAGGATGCGGTTGAGCAGCGTCGATTTTCCGGCGTTCGGACGGCCGAGCACCGCGATGCGCAAGGGCTTCGAAACGTCGAGCTCTCTGCCGTCCTCTTCCTCGCCGAGAACGAGCGGCTCGGCCGCCTCGCCTTCGATGAGGTCGCTCCGGGCGGCGGGCGGCAAAACCTCGGCCAGCGCGTCGTAGAGCGCGCCGACGCCCTCGCCGTGCTCGGCGGAAAAGGCGATCGGGTCGCCGAGACCGAGGCCGAAGGCTTCGTAGGCGCCGTCCCGTCCGGCGAGTCCCTCGGCCTTGTTGGCGACGACGATGACCGGCTTGCCGGCGCGACGGACGGCGGCGGCGAAATGGCGGTCGGCGGCGGTGATCCCGGCGCGCGCGTCGACGACGAACAGGACCGCGTCGCAGCCGACGAGCGCCGTCTCCGTCTGGGCGCGCATGCGGCCCACAAGCGTCTCCGGGTCGCCCTCCTCGAGCCCGGCCGTGTCCACCACGGTGAAAGCGAGGTCGGAGAGGCTTGCGTCGCCCTCGCGCCGGTCCCGGGTTACCCCCGGCTCGTCGTCGACGAGGGCGAGCTTCTTGCCGACCAGCCGGTTGAACAGGGTCGACTTGCCGACGTTCGGCCGGCCGATGATCGCGACCTTGCTCATGGCCGCTGAATGACCGTCACTTCAGCGAAGTGCGATTCGAGGCGACGAGGCCGAGCCAGCGCTCGGCGAGGGCCCGTTCGCTAGGCGAGGCTTCCGGGTCGCCAAGTACGAGGTCGAGCTGCTTTCCCGCTTCGTTGTACTCCCCGCGCGAGATCGCCACCGCGCCGAGCGTCAGCCGCGCGACCAGTCGAAAGGGCCCGTCTCCGCCGGCGAGCGAGGTCAGCGTCGCGGCGCCTGCCTGTTCCTCGTTCGGCTGATCGAGCTGCAGGAGCGCCGCGCGCAGGCGCGCCGCGTCGCGGAAGAGCGGATCGATCGAGGCGTTGCCGGCGATCGCGTCGAATGCGGCGATGGAAGCCTGAGGGTCCTTGGCCGCCTTGTCGCCCGCTTCCGTCATCTGGGCGAGAACGCGATAGCCGCCCGGCGCGTCGGCCGAGAGCTTGGCGAGGTAACCGTTCGCCGCGTCGAGCTTGCCGGCCTCGACAGCGCCGATCGCCGCCTGGAACTGGTCCCCCGCCGCCTGCTCGGCCCTTTCCTTCTCGTACTGCCAGTAGCGGAAGCCGGCCGCGGCGAGCACGATGACGATCGCCAGGCCGATGATCAGGTTCTGATACTTCTTCCAGAATTCCGCCGCCTTGTCGCGCCGGACTTCCTCGTCAACTTCCTGAAAGATGTCTGCCATTTTAATTCGGTTCGGGGTGCGCTCGACCGTCTTTTTGCGGGAGCTCGGGGGCGTTTGGCGGCCGCCCTAACATAACCGAGCCGGGAAAGCGAGCGGAACCGCGCGCTATCTCGGGACCAGCACGTCCCTGGCGAATGAGCAAGGGGACGCCCCCGATGAAGGAGGCGTCAATGGTTTCGGATCTATTGCCACAGCGCCGATCACGCTGCTCTGGCCTGGGCCTTCGCTTCGTCCCTGTTTGCGGCGCCGCCCTTGTCCTCGTCGGTCATCTTTCCGGCTCCCGGTCCGGCCCCGAGGCCGGCGCCTGTGGAAGGATCAACATCGATTTGCGACATCGTGCGGGCGCTGAGCGTCCTCAACGCGGCCGCGTCGACCGTCGGGAGATTGACCCTCGCCGAGCCATCGCCGCCATCGGCGGGCAAGGTGTTTTGGAGGTCATCAACTCGCCGCCATTGAGACCCTGAGTTCCAAGGGCCGTCCATATCCCCCTCGCCCTGAGAAGTGTTCACGTAGGTGCTGGCGAAACGCTCCAGTCCCGGCAGTTTGCCGGGCGGGAAGTTGGCGACGATCGCGTAGAGAGCTTTCTCGAAGCTCTTCTGATGCGCCACCTCGCGGGTCATCAGAAACCCGAGCGCGTCTTTGATGCCGGGATCGTCCGTCACGTTGATGAGCCGCTCGTAGACGATCTTCGCGCGAGCTTCGGCCGCGATGTTGGAGCGCATGTCGCAAGCGGGATCGCCGCGGCTGTCGATGTAGGCGGCGGTCCACGGCACTCCGGCAGAGTTGGTCAGCGCGGGCCCTCCGCCGTAGAGAATCGATTGGGTATGGCTGCTGCCGCCCTTCGTGAGCGACATGTAGAGCTCGGCCTCGCGCATCGACCCTTCGGAAATCTGCGCCTTCGCGCCCTTGTTCAGCATCGCGACGATCGAACCGACCACCTCGAGATGGCTGAGTTCTTCGGTCGCGATATCGAGCAACAGGTCTTTGCGGCCCGGATCGTCTTCGGCGAGACCTTGCGTGAAGTATCGCATCGCAGCGGCGAGCTCGCCGCCGAACTGCTCCAGAATGAAAGAGCCGAGCACTGGGTTCGGCTCGGCGACACGGACGGTATACTGAAGCCGCTTGTTGTGCATAAACATTAACGCCTCTGTCGCTAAGAAAAAAAGTAAAATCGTCGGCGCTTGCTTTGTTCCAAAGTTTGCCGCTGGAAACTTGGTAACCGGACCTGGAAAGCGAGCGACCCGTTCGTGGATAGGCCGACGTGCATTACAGCGCTTTGAAATCGCCCCCCGTGACTATCGGCGCCTGCGCGACGAGTAGTATTTACCTTCAACACGTTCGGCCCGAAGACTAACGTTTTCAAAGATTGAGGCGGCGACAGGTCAAGGGACCTGTTCGACACAAGTCGCAAAATCTCGCACCCCTGGATTCTTAGAAAGCTTCCAAAATTGAATCCTTTCTAAACTGGCCGCCTTCTACTTGTGCGGTTGCGGCGCCATCATTATCCAAAGCCCAGAAGCCCTTGATCCGGCTGCCCGCACAGGAATTATGATGTCCAATGTCCACATGCTGCGTCTCGTCCTCCCTGCCATCGTATGCTTCGCGATGGCTTCAACCGGCGCGCTTTCAGCGTCGCTGACGCTCTATTCCGCCCAGCATGAGCAGACGGTGGACTTGCTGACCAAAGCCTTCACCAAGGAGACGGGGATTGGAGTTAAGGTTCACAATGGCGAGGCCCCGGAGCTTGCCAGCCAGATTGTGAAGGAGGGACCATCGTCTCCGGCCGACGTTTTGTTCACCGAGAACTCGCCGGAGCTCGAATTGCTGTCCGAGAAGGGGCTCCTGGCGAAAGTCGCTCCGGCGACGCTCGCCAGCGTGCCTGCCCAGGATAGCAGCCCGGCAGGCGATTGGGTCGGCGTGCTGGCGCGCGAAAACGTCCTGGCCTTCAATAAGGGCATGATTCAAGAGGCTTCGCTGCCCGCGTCCTTGCTCGATCTCGCGAAGCCGGAATGGAAGGGAAAGATCGCGATTGCCCCGACCGACGCCGATTTCCTGCCGCTGGTCGGCGCGGTCATCGCCCTGAAAGGACGCTCCGCCGCTCTCGAATGGCTGAAGGGCCTGCGCGACAACGCCACGCTGTTCGACGACGACGAGGGCGTCGTCGCCGCGGTCGATCGGGGCGCAGCAGCGACGGGGATCATCAACAGCTATTATTGGGCGCGGCTGCGCATGGAGAAAGGCGCCGACAAGATGCAAAGCGCCATTCACCATTTTGCCGGGGGCGACGTGGGCGGCTTGATGAATGTCTCAGGCGCCGCGGTGCTTAGGAGTTCGCGCAACCAGGCGGCCGCACAGAAGTTCCTAGCCTTTCTGGTCAGCAAGCCCGCGCAGGAGATGGTTTCGAATTTGGATATCACCTTCGAATATCCGCTTGCCGCCGGCGTTGCCGCAAACCCGATTTTGAAGCCGATGGGCAAACTGCAACCTCCGTCTTTGACCATCAAGGAGATTGGCGACGATCGCGAAGCCGCCGAGCTCTTGCGGGAGGCAGGTCTGATCTGATGTCGCAAATCGCCGGTTTCGATGTCGCACGGGGCGCTTGGGGCCTTGGCCCGCGTTCGACGGCCAGTCGAAGCCGGCGCGCGCCGGTTCCCTTGATCGGCGCGGCCGTGCTCGCGGCCGCGCTCGTTCTGCTGCCGATCCTCGTCACGATCGTTCAGGCGGCCGGCGTGAACGTGAAGGACGCGATCGACTTGCTTGTGCGCCCGCTCGTTGGTCGACTGCTTGTCAACACGGTCGGTCTGGTCGTCTCCGCCTCGTTGACTTGCGCCATCATCGGGACGGCGACGGCGTGGCTGGTCGAGCGGACGGACCTTCCAGGCCGGAAAGTCTGGGCTGTGCTCGCGGCCGCGCCTTTGGCGGTTCCGCCGTTCATCTCGAGCTATGCCTGGGTCTCGCTCAGCAATGGGCTGCAGGACTTCGCCGGGGCGCTGCTGGTGGTCACTTGCGCCTATTATCCGCTTGTCTACCTGCCCGTGGGCGCGGCGTTGCGCGGCCTCGATCCGGCGCTGGAGGAAACGGCCCGTTCGCTCGGCTACGGCGCGTGGGGATGCTTCGTTCGCGTCGTGGCGCCGCAACTGCGACCTGCTCTTTACGGCGGTGTGTTGCTGGTCGCCCTCGACACGTTGATCGAGTTTGGCGCTTTCGCGCTTTTGCGGTTTCGAACCTTCACGACAGAGCTCTACGCTCAGTACAGGACCGGCCTGGACGGGCAGGAATCAGCGCTATTGGCGCTGGTGCTGATCGCCCTGTGTCTGGTCTGCGTGGTCGCAGAGCTGAACGTGCGCGGGCGCGCGCGCTACGCGCGCGTTGGCTTCGGCGGCCGCCGCATCGCTGCGCCCGTGCGCCTGGGGCTGACCCGATGGCCGGCGCTTCTGGCGTTCGCGGCTCTGACAAGCGCGACGCTCGGCGTGCCGCTGGGCATGATCGGCTACTGGCTGCTGCAACACGCCCAGGCCGCCACCTCGCCGGTTGCTCCATCATTGCCGCTTCTCTTCAGCGCGACATTTGCTTCCGTCAGCTACGGACTGGCCGGAGCCGCTGCGGCCCTTCTCCTGGCTGCGCCGCTCGGCTATCTCGCGACGCGTTACCCAAGCCCTCTGTCCGTGGCTCTCGAGAGGATCGCCTATCTCGCGCAGGGCGTGCCCGGCATCGTCGTAGCCCTGGCGTTCATTTCGCTCACGATCGAAACGATCCGCCCGCTCTATCAAAGCGCCGCGCTGCTGGTCGTCGCCTACGCGATCCTGTTCCTGCCGTTCGCTCTGGTCGGCGTGCGCTCGGCGTTGGCGCAGGTCCAACCGGAACTCGAGGAAACGGGGCGCTCACTCGGGCTGGGTTGGTTCGAGGTTACCGTCCGAGTGCTGGCGCCGCTGGCGGGACCCGGCATTGGGGCGGGCGCCGCCATGGTGTTTATCTTCGTCGTCACGGAATTGACCACAACGTTGTTGCTGGCGCCAATCGGGACGCGGACTCTTGCCACCGAGGTCTGGGCCAATACCTCGACCCTGGCCTTTGCCGCCGCCGCGCCCTTTGCGGCGACGATGCTGCTGATCTCACTGCTTTCCACCTGGCTTCTCGCGGGCCGTTTCGGGGCCGCCGTGTTTCCGGACCAGGCCTGACCATGGCTGACGTGCGAATTGCAGGACTGAGCAAGTCGTTTCGCGGAAGGCCAGTCCTGCGCGGAGTTGATCTTGTCGTGCCGTCAGGCGCGCTCTTCGCAATTCTGGGCGCCTCGGGCAGCGGCAAGACGACGTTGCTGAGGTTGCTGAGCGGCTTTGAGCGCGCCGACTCGGGCGCCATCGAGATCGACGGGCGACAGGTGTCCGGTCCGGGCGTGCATGTGCCGCCCGAGAGGCGGCAGGTTGGTTATGTCTCGCAGGAAGGGTCGCTGTTTCCCCACTTGTCGGTTGCCGCCAATGTCGTATTCGGACTTCCCCGCTCGCAGCGTCGCGATCGCCTCAGAGCCGAGGCGCTGCTCGAAAGTGTGGGGCTTCCCGCAAGCTACGCGCAACGTGGGCCGCACGAACTTTCCGGCGGCGAGCAACAGCGGGTAGCTTTGGCCCGCGCGCTCGCGCCTGCTCCGAAACTGGTGCTTCTCGACGAACCCTTCTCGGCTTTGGACGCCGCTTTGCGAGTTGAAACACGCCAAGCGGTCATGGCGATCCTGCAGGCCGCCGGAGCAACCGCTCTGCTGGTCACCCATGATCAGCCGGAGGCCCTGTCAATGGGCCGGCAGGTCGCCGTATTGCGCGACGGCGTCTTGGCTCAGGTCGCGGCGCCCGAAAAATTGTATCGTCAGCCCGCGGACGCCGCCCTGGCGCAATTTGTCGGCGAGGCCGTCCTGCTGCCGGGCCGCGTTGCAGGAGGAAAGGCGATTTGTGCGTTGGGGCGGTTGCAGCTGGCTTCGCCGGCGCCCGACGGGCCTGTCGAAGTGATGGTGCGGCCCGAGCAGATACGGTTCGAGCCGCGAACCAGCGCCGGCTCGACAAAGGCGCAGATACAAGCCGTGACCTACTACGGCCGCGACGCCAGCATCACCTTGTCATTGGACGATGGCGGCGCGCTCGTCACGACACGCGTCGCCGGCCACATGACGCCGCAACAGGGCGCCCAGGTGTGGCTCACCGTCGAAGGGGGTGTGATGACCTACCCGCGCAGTCCGTCGCCGATTTAAGCCGACAGTTCCGTCACGGTCGAGAGCGCCGAACCCCAAGCGTCCCGCGAGGACGCATTCGTCCGAACCATCGAGGAGAAACAGGAATGACCGGATATGGCGACATGACTTTGCTGGCCGCATTGACCGCATTGACGGCCCTGCTCCCGCAGGCGGCCGCGTCGGCCCCGCAACCGGCCAGTTTCCTGGATCGACTCCATCGGCAGACGACGTTGACCTCGACCGTGCCCGACAACGGCGACCAGAACCCCTACGCGATCGTCGTGGCGCCGGTTTCGGCGGGTTCCATTCAGAAGGACGACGTGCTCGTCACCAACTTCAACAACGCGGGCAACCTGCAAGGACTCGGGACGACGATCGTTGATTACAATCCGACGACCAAGAAACTGTCGACCTTCGCGACGCTGCCGCGCGATCTGCCTCAATGCCCGGGCGGCGTCGGCCTGACGACGGCGATGACCATGCTCAGGTCGGGATGGGTTATCGTCGGCAGCGCTCCGAGCGCGGACGGCACGACGGCGACCAAGGGCGCGGGCTGCCTGATCGTGCTCGATCCCCATGGCAAGGTCGCCGGAACGATCGCCGGCGACAACATCAACATGCCTTGGGGAAACATGGCGACGATCGACGACGGGCAAACTGCGACGCTGTTCGTCAGCAACGCGGGATTTGGCGTCGGATCGCCAGAAGGCGATCCGCGCGTCGTCAATGAAGAAACCGTGCTGCGCATCAAGCTGTCGATACCGGACGGCAAGCCCCCGGCGGTCATCGATCAGACCGTCGTCGGCAGCGGCTTCGGCGCCCAGCCGAACAAGGATGTGTTTGTCGTTGGACCGACCGGGCTAGGTCTCGGTCCCAACGATACGCTCTATGTTTCGGACGCGACGGGAAATCGGATCACCGCCATTTGGGATGCGACGACGCGCGATCACAGCGCAGGCGTCGGCAGGACGGTCACAAAGGACGGGCTGCTTCAAACGCCGCTGGCGATGGCCTCGGCGCCGAACGGCCATCTCTTGGTGACCAACGCCAAGAACGGCCAGGTGGTGGAAGTCGATCCCGCCACGGGCGAGCAGATCAAGGCCCGGTGGATCGATCCCAACAAGGCGCAAAAGCCGCCCGGCAGCGGCGACCTGTTCGGCATCGCCCTGACGCCGGCAGGCGACGGGTTCTACTACGTCGAGGACGAGAACAACACGCTCGTCTTGGCGCGATGAGCTGTCCCTTCGCCCCCGCCAAGACAGGTCCGTCGCGCCGAAGCTTGCTCGTCGGCGCAAGCGGTCTCGTGGCGAGCGCGGGCGTCGGGACCTTCACGCGGGCCGCAGCGCAGGAACTCCCCGCCGGCGCTGCGACGCGTGAAGCGTTTTTCGGCGAGCATCAGGGCGGCATCGCGACGCCGCAACAAGCCAGCAGTTATTTCGCCGCCTTCGACCTCGTCGCCAAGACGCGCGACGAGGTGACGACGATGTTGCGGCTCTGGACCGAGGCCGCCACCCGGATGACGGCGGGAGAAACGGCTCGCCCGCTGGGCAGGACCTGTCCACGGAAGCCCCGGACGGCGCATCCGCGCTGGGTCTGTCGCCGGCAGGGCTGACCCTCACCTTCGGCTTCGGCGCGGGGCTCTTCATCAAGGACGGCGTCGACCGTTACGGTCTCGCCGCCAAGAGGCCGGAGGCGCTGGTCGACCTCCCCAAATTCAACGGGGATCAGTTGCAGCCGGCGCGCACAGGGGGCGATATTTCCGTGCAGGCTTGCGCCGACGACCCGACCGTCGCGTTTCATGCGCTGCGCGAGCTCGACCGTCTGTCGTACGGCGCGGCGAAGATCCGCTGGGCGCAGACGGGCTTCATGCCGAACACGCCTTCTGGGGAAACGCCGCGCAACCTGATGGGGTTCAAGGACGGGACCATCAATCCTCCGGTCGGCCGCGCCCCGACGACGTCCGATGCTCCCCGAAGTTTTGACGACGTCGTGTGGGTCGGCGAGGAGGGCCCCGACTGGATGCGCGGCGGCAGTTATCTGGTGGCGCGTCGGATCCGGATCTCGCTCGAGCATTGGGATCGGACCGAGGTCGATTTCCAGGAGCAGGTGATTGGCCGGCATAAATACTCCGGGGCGCCGATCGGCAAATCCGGAGAGCAGGACCTTCTCGACCTCGATCGTCTGGACAAGGACGGCAACCCGTTGATCGCCGACACCGCGCACATCCGGCTTGGCGCGGCCCCAGCCAATGACGGCGCGCAAATCCTGCGCCGTAGCTTTTCCTACAATGACGGAGTGAGCTTCACCGCCGAGCGCTGGCCGCCCTGGCGTCAGGGAATGATGTATGACGCGGGGCTGTTCTTCGTCGCCTACCAGCGCGACCCGCGCGCCGGCTTCATCAAGATTTTCGAGAATATGTCCAAACTGGACGCACTCAACCAATTCACCACCCATACCGGCGGCGGGCTTTTCGCTTGCCCGGCCGGCGTTCGCGACGGCGAATTCATTGGGCAGCGATTGTTCTAGTCTGAGTGCAGGATCATCATTGCCCGGTCAGCAGGCCGGGCTGGTGCAACATTGACACGGGATCCGTCTCGTCCCATCGCAGCCCCCTGTGTAACCGACATGTTGCGACGGATCAGGCCGCCAAACCGTCAGCTGCGCCGCGGTTTGGCCCAGGCGCGTCGACGACCTCGCCGTCCTCCTTGAACCTGTCGCCGTCCGGCAAGATCTCGAACACCGTCTCCGACGGCCGGCAGAGTCTTTACGCCTTTCGGCCTTACGACGATCGGCCGGTTGATCAGGATCGGATGCGCCAGAATGAAGTCGATGAGCTCCGCGTCCGACCATTTCGGGTCGCCGAGGCCGAGCCTTGCGTAAGGCATCCGCTCCTCCCGCAGCACGGCCCGGACCCGAATGCCCATCGCCCCGATCAGCTCCTTCAATTCCCGCATTGCGCCAATTCCTGTCGCACAAAAGCTGTCAAGGCAAAGTAGAAATGTCCGCTTCTCTAGCAGCCTGTCGGGCTGGGTTTGCTCCAGGTCGCTAACATATTGAAATGATTTGATCTTTTGTGTAGTTCTGAAAAACTAAACTGCAACGATTTCAATGGCTTAGCGGTTAAGTCCGACAGGCTGCTAGTCGCCCGAGTCATTCAAACTGGGGGTACAGCCAGGGTACAGCCTCTTCAGGAACTTCACCGATGAACGACTTCGAGAGCCTGATCGCCCTGGTTTGCTCGCCCGCTCCGGAAGGCTTCGCTCACTACACTAGTCGCCAGCGTCAACGAATTGGTGGTGTTTTTCTGAATCTCTTTCGCCGCGAGAGCACTTTCGCTGCGTTGACTATCCCTGTCGCGCACAATGGCCGAAAAAAACCCCTGATTGGCCGAAGGCAACCTTACGTCGCGAACCGGAAAGCGGCAGAAGGTGATTGCGCTTTTGCGGGAAGAGCGTAACGTTCACTCGCCGCCGTTGCGGACAAATGCCGTTGCGGCCAAATAATGAACAGAGAGGGATGAAACAGTGTCGCGCAGGCTCATCGACGTGACCGCCTCCGCATATCAGTATCCCCTCCTCGTTAAACATCTTCTTCACTCGTCCATGCTGCATGCGGCTGATCAGGAAATCGTCTACCGCGATCAGAAGCGCTTCACCTATCGCATGCTGCGCGACCGCATCGGTCGTTTGGCGAGCGGGCTCAAGGAATTGGGCGTACGCCCCGGCGATACGGTCGGCGTGATGGACTGGGACACCCACCGGTTTCTCGAAGCATTCTTCGCCATCCCGATGATGGGCGCCGTCTTGCAGACGGTGAACGTTCGTCTGTCGCCTGAGCAAATCATCTACACGATCGAACATGCTGGCGCGACGACCCTCCTGGTCAATGACGAATTCCTTCCGCTGCTGGCGGCGATCCGACCGCGCTTGTCAAAGGTCAGGACGATCGTCGCCCTGTCGGACAACGACTCGTTCGTTGTGCGCGAAGAGGGCGTCGCTGGGCATTATGAAGACATGCTGGCGGCGGGTTCGCCCGATTTCGATTTCCCCGACTTTGACGAGAATACGCAGGCCACGACGTTCTACACCAGCGGAACGACGGGAGCGCCGAAGGGCGTCTATTTCAGCCACCGGCAGATGGTCCTGCACACGATCAGCGAACTTGCGGCGTTCGGAATGGCGCCCAAGCAGGGCCGCTTTCACAACGAAAGCGTCTACATGCCGATCACCCCCATGTTTCATGTCCATGCCTGGGGGGTCCCTTATGCGGCGACCGCCGCGGGCGCCAAGCAGGTATATCCGGGGCGCTATGTTCCCGACCTGCTCTTGAAGCTGATCAAGAACGAGGGCGTGACCTTCACCCATTGCGTGCCGACGATCCTGCTGATGCTGTTGGACGCCCCGGCGAGCGCCGACACGGATCTGAGCGGTCTCACGATGGTGATCGGAGGCGCCGCTCTGCCCAAGATGCTCGCCTTGCGCGCGATGGCGCGCGGCATCGACATCTTTACCGGCTACGGAATGTCCGAGACGGGCCCGGTTCTCACTCTGGCGCATCTGAAGGCGTCGATGCTCAGCGGCGTCGCCGACGAGGAGGTGAACTTCAGGACCAAGACCGGGCGCCCCATTCCCCTGGTGGACATCCGCGTCGTCGACGCCGACATGAAGGATGTCGCCCACGACGGCAAGGCGTCCGGCGAAATCGTCGTGCGCGCGCCATGGCTCACGCAAGGGTACTACCAGAACCCGACCGCGTCGGAGGACCTCTGGCAGGGCGGCTATATGCACACCAACGACATCGCCAACATGTCCCCGCACGGCTATCTGCAGATCACGGATCGCATCAAGGACGTGATCAAGAGCGGCGGCGAATGGATTTCGTCGCTCGAGCTCGAAGACATCATCATGAAAGCCCCCGGGGTCAAGGAGGCCGCCGTCATCGGCGTCAAGGACGAGAAATGGGGCGAACGTGCGGTGGCGCTGGTTGTCCGCGACTATCAGGTCGAGGAAGCGCCGACCGAAAACACGATCAAATCCCATGTCGGCGAGTTCGCGGACAAGGGCGTCATTTCGAAGTACGGCGTCCCACAAACCATTCTGTTCGTCGATCAGCTCGAACGCACCAGCGTGGGCAAGATCGACAAGAAGCTTCTACGAACGCGCTACACGCAGGACGAGTAGCCCACCGCCGTTTGTCGCGAGAGGGCTTGCAAGGCCGCGAGTCCGGAAGAGGATGACGATGACCGAACTGACGATGTCGAACCTGAAGGACCGCCTGGGCAGCGAGCTCGGCGTGTCCGATTGGATGCTCGTGGACCAGGAGTTGATCAACGAGTTTGCCAAATGCACCGGCGATCGGCAATGGATTCATGTCGATGTCGAGCGCGCGAAACAGGAAAGTCCCTTCGGGGGGCCGGTCGCGCATGGCTATCTCACGCTGTCGCTGGTCGGTCCGCTCTCCCTCGATGTCGGGGTCGTTCCTTCGGACGCGGCGGCGGGCTTCAACTACGGCCTGGACAAGGTGCGCTTTCTTGCCCCGGTCCCGGCCGGAGGGCGCGTGAGATTGCGGGTCGTCCTCGACAACGTCGAGGAAAGGAGCGACGGCCAGCTTCTGCTCAAGACAAAGAACACCATTGAAATCGAGAACAGCGACAAGCCCGCCCTGATCGCGGAAGCCATAACGTTGCTGGTCCCGCGAAAAGGCGGCAAGTGAGGGGAGTGCAATGGCGAAAACTCCTGAGAGTGGTTCAGCGGCTGACGCGATCGCGGATGAAGCGGCGAAGAACACGCTCGCCCTCAATCCAATCGTCGGACTGCGTGGCCGCGACTTTGTCGACGCCGCGCAGACCGTCGTCAAAACGGCGATCTTGCAACCCGAGATCGCCGTCAAGCAATGGTTCTCCTTCATGGGCGACCTCGGGAGAATTGTCGCCGGGGAAAGCACGCGCGCCGTTGAGCCGGGCGACAAACGCTTCAACGATCCCGCATGGAAATCCAGCCGTTTGCAACAAAAGCTGCTCCAGAGCTATCTGGCGTGGGGCGAAGCGATCCGCGCCTTTGTCGACAAGGCCGACCTCAGCGATCAGGATCGTGCGCGCGCCAAGCTGATCGCCGACATCCTGGTCGATGCGCTGGCGCCGACGAACGGTTTGGTTTCGAATCCCACCGCTTTGAAGAAGCTGATCGACACCGGAGGAGAGAGCCTCTGGTCGGGACTGAAAAATTACTTGGAAGACCTCGTCAAAAACGGCGGCCTGCCATCCCAGGTGGATTCCAAGCCGTTCCAGGTGGGCAAGAACATCGCAACAACTCCCGGCGCAGTCGTGCTTCGCACCGAGGTCTTCGAACTCATTCAATACAAACCCGTGGCGGCGGAGGTCTGGGCGCGCCCGCTTCTCATCGTTCCACCGCAGATCAACAAGTTTTATTCGCTGGACCTGTCTCCCGACAAGAGCATGATCCAGTTCCTGCTGCGCGAAGGCGTCCAGGTCTTCTGCATCAGCTGGCGAAACCCGACCGCCGAACAACGCGATTGGGGTCTCGATACCTATGTCGAGGCTGTAGATGAAGCCGTTGACGCCGTGAGAGGCATTGCCAGCAGCGCGGATGTGTCACTGATGGGGGTGTGTTCCGGCGGGATCACGTCGATCGGCCTATGCGGCATGGCAGGCCGCCCGCGGCGAGTCCAAGGTGAAGAACCTCATTCTCGCGGTCTGCACGCTCGATCCGTCGACGGCCGAAGAAACCGTGCTCGCCACGCTGATCACGCCGCAGACTATAGACGCGGCGAGGAAGGCCTCGCAGCTTCGCGGCGTGCTCGACGGCCGCGATCTCGCGAAAATATTCGCCTGGATGAGACCGAACGATCTGATTTGGAACTATTGGGTCAACAACTATCTCTTGGGCAACGCGCCGCCCGCATTCGACATCCTCTACTGGAACAGCGACACGACCTCGCTGCCTGCGCGCCTCCACTCTGATTTTCTGGATCTGATCAAGCTCAATCCGTTCCGCAATCCAGGCGCCCTGACGGTCTCGGGAACGCCGATCGACATAGGGAAGGTCCGGCTAGACGCCTATGTCGCCGCGGGTGTGACCGATCACATAACGCCATGGAAGTCCGTTTATCAGTCGGCCAGGATTCTGGGCGAAGAGACCACCTTCATCCTGTCAAACGCGGGTCACTTGCAGAGCCTCCTCAACCCGCCCGGAAATCCCAAAGCGACGTTCGTGACCGGGGCGGCGAGTTCGCCCGACCCGGATGCATTTGCCGCAAGCGCGACAAAGCAATCGGGCAGCTGGTGGACGCATTGGAGCCAATGGCTGTCGACACGCTCGGGCGACAAAATCGAGGCGCCGAGCGCCTTGGGCAACGCGCAGTTTCCGCCAGGCCATCCAGCGCCCGGAACTTATGTGTTCAATGCGGGAGGCCGAGCAGAGTAGGATGTTTTATGAGCGGAATGAATTGGCCCGAAATGTCGGCGGCGCGATGAACTCTCGCATAGTGCGCGTCCTCGGACAGGATCTATGGGTCTCCGTCAAGCCCGGCGCGAAGGACCGTCCACCGCTTCTCTTGTTCAACGGCATCGGCGCCAATGTCGAACTGGCCGAGCCTTTCATGCGCGAGATGGGCGACGTCGAGACCGTCGTCTTTGACATCCCTGGCGTGGGCGGCTCACCTCTTCCCAGGCTGCCTTATCGTCCCTCGACTGTCGCGCGCTGGGCCGCCGGACTCATGCGCCAGCTCGGCTATGACAGGATCGATGTCGCGGGCGTCTCGTGGGGCGGCGGCATGGCCCAGCAATTCGCACATCAATATCCGCGAGTTTGCCGGAGGCTCATCCTGGCGGCGACGGCGCCCGGGGTGATCATGGTCCCGGGCAAGTTGTCGGTGCTCTGGAAGATGGCGAGCCCGCGCCGCTACGTCGACCCGGACTACCTGCACTCCATCGCGGCGGAGATCTACGGAGGAAATCTGCGCGAGGATCCAAGCCTCATTCATGCGCACGCGGAAAACATGAAGGGGGCCTCGAACCTCGGCTATCTCTACCAACTGCTGGCCGTGGCGGGTTGGACGAGTCTGTTGTGGCTGCACTCCCTGAGGCAGCCGACCCTCGTCGTCATGGGCCACGACGATCCGATCGTGCCTATGGTGAACGGGCAGATCCTGGCTAGGCTCATTCCGAATTCCAGGCTCGAAGTGATGGCGTGCGGCCATCTGTTCATCGTTACGATGCCGCGGGAAACCGCGACGCTTTTCCAGCGTTTCGTCGCCGAGGCATAACATGGATTTACCCGCGCCGATCCTCAGTCCGCCGTCGGGCCTTTCGGCAGAGCTCGGGAGCTTTCCCTCGGACTTGCAGCGTTCCAGAGATTTGGCGCGCATCAAGATCATCGCGACGGCGTTGCTCGCGTTTAGCGTCGTCGTCGCCTTGGTCGCCAGGCTGCTGGAGAGCCGTCATTGGAGCCTCGGCTACGTGGCCGCCTGGGCGGAGGCGGCGGCGGTCGGCGGCCTCGCCGACTGGTATGCGGTCGTCGCCTTGTTCCGGCATCCCTGCGGCATTCCATTTCCCCACACCGCAATCATTTCGAACAACCGGGAGCGCATCGCCGAAAGCTTCGGCGACTTCGTGGAAGAACAGTTTCTTGCTCCCGATCCGATCGAGCAGAAGCTAAAGTCAGTGGACTTCGCCGAACTGGCCTCCGAATGGCTGGCCGATGAAGAGCGGAGCATGTCGTTGTCGCGGTTCGCGATGCGCATGCTGCCGCAAGCCCTGTCCGCCATCGAGGAAACCGGACTGCGGTCCTTCATGGCGCAACATGTCGTCGAGCAGATCGAGGCGCTGGAACTGGCGCCCCTTGCGGCCAAGCTGATTTCGGCCTTGGTCGAGGACCAGCGCCACCAGCGCATTTTCGACGAGATTCTCACCGGACTGGATCGGCTTCTGCAAGACGAACAAACGCAGGAAGCGGTTCGAGAGAAAATACGCGGCGAACTGCCTTCGCTATTCAATCTGTTTCGCGCCGACGCCTACGTGCTGCGGCGGCTGATCACCTTGATTTCGAATTTCATCCACGAAGCGCAGAGCGATCCCGACCATGCCCTGCGCCGCGACTTCGACCGGTTCGTCAAGGATTTCGTCGAGAAACTGGACTCCTCGCAGGAATATTCCGACAGGGCCGAGACACTGAAGCGCGAATTGCTGGCTCGCCCCGAGATCAGGGACCTTGCCGAGGATCTCTGGCAAAGCGTCAAGAGCTTCCTCGAAAAGGACGCGCGGAGCGGCGATTTCAATTCTGGAGTTCCACCTCGGTCGCTTCCTCGCCGACCTCGGCCGCAAACTCGCGCACGAGCCGAGGATGCGGGCCGAAATCAACGCCGGCATGGTGAAGGTCCTGCAAACATTCGCTCAGAGCCAAAAGCGGGAAATCGCCCGATTCATCACCGATCAAATTCGATCATGGGACATCGATCAGATGGTCAATATCATTGAACTCAATATTGGCCGCGACCTGCAATACATCCGCCTCAACGGAACCTTCATCGGCGGCTTGGCCGGTCTTGGCCTCTACGCGGGCGAGCACGCTCTGGGTTTGCACTAGCGCAGCATGGC
This sequence comes from uncultured Alphaproteobacteria bacterium, assembly GCA_963819255.1. Taxonomy (GTDB): domain Bacteria; phylum Pseudomonadota; class Alphaproteobacteria; order Rhizobiales; family Beijerinckiaceae; genus Roseiarcus. Next base: position 144,145 of record CAWFVS010000038.1, on the reverse strand, counting down.
GAACGGCCGACACAGGGTCGGACCGTTGGCCCAACACGGGAGGAAAACATGACAATGGAATCGCACTCGTTCATCGACATCATCCGGCAATTCGGAGCTGACCTCGGGCTTCCGAAGGTCGACGTCGACAAACTGGTCGAGATGCACCGCAGGAATTTCGAAGCCCTCACGCAAACGGCCGTCGTCGCCTCGGACGGGATGAAATCCTTGGCGGCGAAGCAGAAAGAGGCGGTCGAATCCGCGTTCCGCGAAGCCCTCGACATGGCGCGCAATTTCAAGCCGAGCGGCGATCCGCAACAGATCCTCGCCAAGCAAAGCGAAGTGGCGCGCAAGGCGTTCGATGCGGCCATCGACCATACGAAGCAAATTGCCGACCAGGTCAGTAAGTCGCAGGCCGAGGCGCTGAAGATCGCCAGCGACAGGATCGTGGCGAGCATCGCAGAGCTTCGCGCGAGTTTCGAGAAGGCCGGAGGGCGGACAAGCCGAAGTCCTGAGCTCTGGCGTAAGCGGGAGACCCCCGGCTTTGCCGGGGTGGCAGTAGGTGTTTAACGTATCCGGCGGTCCACCGGCGAAGTTCCAACGTGAGCAGCCACTCACACGAAAGGAACTTCACCGTTGAACGACTTCGAGAGCCTAAGCCACACGACATGGACCTGCAAATATCACATGGTCTTCATTCCGAAATGTAGGCGCAAGGCGCTGTATCAGGAACTGCGCCGACACTTTGGGCGAGGTGTTCCGCAACGACCTGATCGAGCTCATTCAATATGCGCCGACGACGCCCAGGGTCTGGAAACGCCCGCAAATCAACAAATTCTATTCGATGGATTTGTCGCCCGATAAGAGCATCGTCAGATTCCTGCTCGAAAGCGGCGTGCAGACTCTCTGCCTGAGTTGGCGCAACCCGACGGTCGAAAATCGCGATTGGGGGCTCGACACTTATGTCGCCGCGCTCGACGAGGCCGTCGACGCGGTCCGGGACATTTCCGGAAGCGACGACGTCTCGATGATGGGCACCTGCTCCGGCGGCATCACTTCGGCCGCCTACCTGGCGACACTCGGCGCCGCGAAGATCAAAAACCTCGTTCTGTGCGTCTGCCTTTTGGACACTGCGACTGCTTCGGACAGCGCCTTTGGGTCCCTGGTCACACCCGAGACGATGATGGCGGCGAAAGAGGCTTCCCGGCTGCGGGGCGTTCTGGACGGCCACGATCTGGCGCGAATGTTCGCCTGGATGCGGCCGAATGATTTGATCTGGAACTACTGGGTCAACAATTACCTGCTCGGCAACGCGCCGCCCGCCTTCGACATCCTCTGCTGGAACGCGGATACGACACGGCTGCCGGCGCGCCTGCATGGCGACTACATCGATCTCTATTTTACCAACCCCTTCGTCAACGCGGGCAATCGGCAATGGGTGATCCCGCCCGAAGCCAATGCGGGCTTCGTCGCCGCCATGGAAGACGTGCTGGAAACCTACCAGAGGCCGCGAGATCCCGATCGTCCTCTCGTGTGTTTGCCGAAGGCGGTGGCCGAAGGCCAGCCTTTACAGGGCTGCCTCCGCGGCCATACTCGGCCGGTCGAAGGCCATCTCGCGCGCGCCTTCACCAAGCTTTCAACTTTGCTGTAATACCCGTCGCACAAAAGCTTGACTCGAACATAAGCAGAACATACAGTGTTCGGAGAAGCGGGTCACACACCCCTAGCGTGCTGTTTGAAAGCTAATCGTTGCGCCGCCTTGGATCCCCGCTCGCCCGAGCGTCGCGTCCGGGGCAAGACCTGCGCGCGGGTTGGAAATGCCGTGGCAAAGCCTGAGCAGATCATGGCGGACTCTGCCAAGGAGGATCGGGCCGCGAGCGCGAGCTTGCGGGCGCGAATTTTCTGCTCGATCGGCTGCAAGCCATTGATAAGGAAAGGAAAATTGCCATCAAGGAGGTTTGGTCCTGCGGAGCCAGACGCGATGACGCGATGGAAATGGCGCCGCAAGCTCTTCGAAAGATTGATTTCGGCGATGGAAATGGCGCGATCGTCGTCGGCGGACGTCGAATAAAGGGACTACCCGATCGAAGCGACGAAGGGACAGGTTTTGGCGCCCAATGCATTGAAAAGCCGAGATCGCGGACGGGACTGCACGGCCCGGGCCCCGAATTTGATTCGAGAGTGTTTCAGGTCCCTCGCACTGGCTTGTGCGGTTCCAACTGATCGGGACGTGCTCTAGATCTCCGCCGTCTACCAAGGTCGAAATCCAACGAGTTCCCATTCCGTCGTAATGGATAGGGCGCTGCGCCGTCGAAGCGTCGCAATTGCGCCGCGGAATTGGCGCATGTGGCTGTCGGCGGTCTCCGCCTGAATTACAATTCTACGAGGCAACTCAATGGACAAGGGTGGAAACAAAATCAGCCGGCGGACGGTTCTGATTGCGGCGGCCGGCGCCGTGCCGGTTCTCGCGCTGATGTCGGGCGCGGCAGAAGCGAAAATGGCCCAGGCCGCGGTGAAATATCAGACCACGCCGAAGGACGGCCATCAGTGCGACGGCTGCACCTTCTTCGTCGCCCCCAACTCTTGCAAGATGGTTGACGGCGACATCTCCCCTACCGGCTGGTGCGCCCTCTGGGCCGCCAAGAAGAGCTGACGACGTCGGGAGGCGGCCACCCGGCCGCCTCTCCCTCATTCACCTACGTGCGTTGCCGCTCCCTTCTTGGGGCCGGCTGCGGGCTTCGGAGCGAGGCGGAGCCGCGCTTCGGCTTCGATCTCGACCTTCATTTCCGGCCTGAGGAGTCCGGGGACGACGATGATCGTCGCCGCCGGGCGGATGTCGCAGAAAACCTCGCCCTGCACCTGGAGTGCCGCCTCGCAATAAGAAGCTCGTGTGACGTAGGTCCTCAGCCGCACGATGTCGGCCAGCGTCCCGCCCGCCCTCTTCAAAACCGCCGCAAAGATCGCGTAGATGTTGCGGGTCTGCTCCGCCGGATCCTCGGGCATCGCCATCGTGGCGTAATCGTAGCCGGTCGTCCCGGAGATCAGCACGACGTTGCCGGCGACGACGGCGCGGGAGTAGCCATAGGCCGTCTCGAACGGAGAGCCGGACGTGAGGAGCCGACGGCCGCCGCCCGCCTTGCTCAGGCGCACCGCGACAGACTTCCTCATGCAAACTCCATGATCGCCGCGTCGACCGCAAGCGAATCCCCTTCCTTGCACAGGATCGCCTTGACAGTGGCGTCCCGCTCTGCGCTCAGCACGTTCTCCATCTTCATCGCCTCGACGATGCAGAGCTGCTCGCCCGCCTTCACCTCCTGCCCGACCTTGACCGCGATCGACTTGACGAGGCCCGGCATGGGGCAGAGCAGCGCCTTCGAGCCGTCGGCCCCCTTCCGCTCGATCATCAGCGCCGCGAGCTGCGCCTCGCGGCGCGTATAGACGCGCGCATCGACCCCGACGCCAGCGTGGGAGAGCGCGTAACCGTTGAGGATCGCGCGCGTCTGCACCGCGATCTCGGCGCCGTCCACCGCGCCGCGCCAGAGCGGGTCGCCCGGCTTCCAGTCCGAGCGGACCTCCATCCTGCGCCCGTCGCCGAAGACGACCGAAAAGCGGCCCTCCTTCGCCTCGATCTCGAGCTCGATGCGGCTCCGGCCCATCGCGACGATCCGCTTGAGCTCGAAGCGAAGCTGCCCGGGCTCGCGCAATTGCCCGGAAATGCGGCGCTTGCGCTCGTTGAGGACGTGATCGACATGCGCCGCAACGACCGCGAGGCGACGCTCGGTCTCGCCCTTGGCGAAGAGCGGATGAAAGCCGTTGGGAAACTCCTCGCCGATGAAGCCGGTCGAGAGCCGGCCTTCGCGCCAGCGCGGATGCTGCATCAGCGCCGACAGGAAGGGGATGTTGTGGCGGATGCCGTCGATCACGAAAGCGTCGAGCGCGGTCGCCTGGGCGTCGATCGCGGCGAGCCGGTCGGGCGCATGGGTGACGAGCTTGGCGATCATCGGATCGTAGTGGATCGCAATTTCGCCTCCTTCGTAGACGCCGGTGTCGTTGCGCACCGTGACGCCGAGCCTCGAGCCCTCCGCCGGCGGCCGGTACCTCACCAGGCGCCCGGTCGAGGGCAGGAAGTTGCGGGTCGGATCCTCCGCGTAAACGCGGCTTTCGACCGCCCAGCCCTCGAGCTTCACGTCGGCCTGACTCAGGCGCAGTTTCTCGCCGGCGGCGCTGCGGATCATCTCCTCGACGAGATCAACTCCGGTGACGAGCTCCGTCACCGGATGCTCGACCTGAAGGCGGGTGTTCATCTCGAGGAAATAGAAGCTCTTGTCCTGACCGGCGACAAATTCGACGGTGCCAGCCGAATCGTAGTGGACCGCCTTCGCGAGGGCGACCGCCTGCTCCCCCATTTTGCGGCGCGTCTCCTCGTCGAGCAGAGGCGAGGGCGCCTCCTCGATCACTTTCTGGTTGCGGCGCTGAATCGAACATTCGCGCTCACCGAGATGGATGACATTGCCATGCTTGTCGCCGAGCACCTGGATCTCGACGTGGCGGGGATTGACGATGAACTTCTCGACGAACACCCGGTCGTCGCCGAACGACGACTTCGCTTCCGACCTGGCGCGCGCGAAGCCCTCGAACATGTCCTGGCGCGTGTAGGCGATGCGCATGCCCTTGCCGCCCCCGCCGGCGGAGGCCTTGATCATCACTGGATAGCCGATCTCGTCGGCGATCTCGGCCGCCCGCTCTGGCAGCTCGATCACCCCGAGGTGGCCCGGAACGGTGGAGACCTTGGCCGCGCTGGCGAACTTCTTCGATTGGATCTTGTCCCCCATCGCCTCGATCGCGCGCGGATTGGGGCCGATGAAGACGATGCCGGCCTCGACCAGCGCTTTCGCGAAGGCCGCGCGCTCCGAGAGGAACCCATAGCCGGGATGCACGGCCTCGGCGCCGGTCTTTTCGCAGGCCGCGACGATCCTGTCGATCACGAGATAGGACTGCGCCGCCGCGGGCGGGCCGATGGCGACCGCCTCGTCGGCCATCTCGACGTGCAGCGCATCCTTGTCGGCCTCGGAATAGACGGCGACGGTCTTGATCCCCATGCGACGCGCGGTCTTGATGACCCGACAGGCGATCTCGCCTCGGTTGGCGATAAGAATCTTCTTGAACATCCACCCCCCAGGAGAAAAGGCGCGTGCTCTCCGGCTGGGGGCGTTCTATTGGATGCAGGCCGGCGCGTAAACAAGCGCCGGTCGGCCCTGGCAAATCGATCGCTCGCCTCGCCGCCGCCCAGCGCCCGAAATCAGTACCAGTCGCAGATCTGTGCGCGCAGCCATCGGTCGTTGGCGCGCACGCGGGTGAAATAGCAGCCGACCGGCCCGTGCCCGAGCCACCGCGCCAGCCAGGAGGGACCGAGGGAGATGGTCGGCCCGACGTAGCCCGCGCCTGGCCCTCCCCAGGCGGCCCAGGCCGGGAATACGACCGGGCGCCGTCGGCTAGCGCGCCAACCGGGTCTCCGACGAGCGCCAACGCGAGCACCCCCGAGCCCAACGTCACGACGGCTCGCTTCATTACGACTCTCCCCGCTGACGATGCGCCTGCACTCTAGCGATTTTTCCGGCCTGTGCGAAGCTGTAAACGGCGGCGCGGTCGGTTCTTTTGCGAGTTGCAACCGGACTTAGCCTACCGCGGCCCATAGCGCTTCCGGGACGCCCGGCCATCCGCCGGTCGCTCGCACCCGAACGTCGGCGACGAACCATTGCGGCGCCCGTTGCGCCTCGGCCAGCACGTTGACCATCGCCGCCAGCGCCTCGACGGTTTTGCATTCATCGGCCTCTTGTAGAAGCCAGTGGGCCTGCTCGTCGGTGACGACGCCAGTCGGGCGCGTCTGCCAGACCACGTGATCGGTGATCAGCTCGACGAACAATTCCGTCCATTCCGGCGCGTTGTTCATCCGCGCCCTGGCCACGGTGAAGAGTTCCTTTGCGGCTTCGCGCGACACCTCGCCGTCGGCGAAGACTTCCCGCCTGAGCCAGGCGACGTCCTGTGCGGTCACTCTGCGGCCGAGGATCATCGCGCTGATGATCGTGCGGCTCCGGTCGATCGCGAAACACATTTATTATGCCTGTTTGTTACTTGACGCCTGATCCGCCGGCGCTGATCGGTCGGCCGTTTTGTTGGCGGAAGCTGCGCGCCAAAATTTTCCGACAGATGAATAAAATTGTTTCGGCAGCCGATTCCGACGCAGCGGAAGCGGAAGCCTGCGAGGACAGTTAAGGCCCGGCAAAGCCGAATGGTTTCGCGAAGATGAAGCCGCTCGCGCGTCAGGCGCCTCAGTCGCGGGAGACGCCTATGCGGCGAGCGCCTGATCGAGGTCGCGGATCAGGTCTTCGGCCGTCTCCAGCCCGATCGACAGGCGAATGACGTCGTCTCCGGCGCCGGCCGCCGCCCGTTGCTCGTCGGTGAGCTGGCGATGCGTCGTCGAGGCCGGGTGCAGGATCAGGCTGCGCGTGTCGCCGATGTTGGCGAGATGCGAGAAGAGCCGCACGTTCTCGACCAGCCTGACGCCGGCCTCGTAGCCGCCCTTGACGCCGAAGGTGAACACGGCGCCCGCCCCTTTCGGCAGATATTTTTGCGCGAGGCCGTAATAGGGGCTTTTCTCGAGGCTGGCGTAGGACACCCACGCGACGCTTGGGTGCAGGTCGAGGAATTCGGCGACTTGGCGCGCATTATCGACATGCCGCTCCATCCGCACATGCAGGGTCTCGATGCCGGTGATCGTCAGGAACGCGTTCATCGGCGAGAGCGCCGGACCGAAATCCCGCAGCGCCACCGCCCGCGCCTTGGTGGTGAAGGCGAAATCGCCGAAATTCTCGAAGAATTTCAGCCCGTGATAGGCCGGTTCCGGATCGGTCAGCGAGGGAAAGCGCCCGCCCTGCGACCAGTCGAACCTTCCCGAATTCGACGATCGCGCCGCCGAGCGCGTTTCCATGGCCCGACAGAAACTTCGTCGTCGAATGGACGACGAGGTCGGCGCCGTGCTCGATCGGCCGGCACAGATACGGGGTCGCCAGCGTGTTGTCGACGATGAGCGGCACGCCCGCCTCGTGCGCGATCTTCGCGACCCGCTCGATGTCGACGACGACGCCGCCGGGGTTGGCGAGATTCTCGACGAAGATCGCCTTGCACTTCTCCGTCAGCGCCTCGCGGAAATTCTCCGGATCGGCCGGATCGACGAAATGGCAGGTCCAGCCGAGTTTCTTGAACGACAGCCCGAATTGGGTGAGCGAGCCGCCGTACAGGTTGCGCGAGGCGACGAACTCGTCGCCCGGCCCCATCAGCGTGAAGAAGCCCAGGAACTGGGCGGCGTGCCCCGACGCGGCGGCGACCGCCGCCCGGCCGCCCTCGAGCGCCGCCAGCCGCTCTTCCAGCACCGAGACGGTCGGGTTGGTCAGGCGCGAATAGATGTAGCCGAAATTGTGCAGATTGAAGAGCGAGGCGGCGTGGTCGACGTCGTCGAACACATAGGCCGTCGTCTGGTAGATCGGCGTCGAGCGCGCGCCGGTCGCCGGGTCGGGCGCGGCGCCGGCATGGATCGCGCGGGTCTCGAAGCCGTAGGAAAGGTTGCGCGGCGGCGCCGGCCGCGGCTTGATCCGGCGCGGCAGTGGCGGATCCGGCGGCCGGTTGCGGATGATGCCCGCTGTTGACCCCGCTCCACGACAATTCGCCGCCGAGCCGCCCGAACTCGATCTTCGGGCAGCGGTTCATGACGACTTCGACCCCGGCGGCCTCGGCGGCCGCCGCCGCCGCATCGTTGCGGATGCCGAGCTGCATCCACACGACCTTGGCGCCGATCGCGATCGCCTCGTCGACGACGTCCGGCGCGTCCTCGGCGGCGCGGAACATGTCGACCATGTCGACCGCGTCCGGAATGTCGCGGAGCGACGCGTAGACCTTCTCGCCGAGCAGCGTTTTGCCGGCGATGCCCGGATTGACGGGGATCACGCGATAGCCCTTGCCCTGCAGATACTTCATCACGAAGTAGCTCGGGCCGGTTCCAGTTCGGCGAGGCGCCGACCAGGGCGATCGTCCTCACCCGCTCGAGGATCGAGCGGATTTTGGCGTCGGGATAGGGGATCGGTTCGAGATCGGCCATGGGCCCAAGCTCCGTCGCGAGACGGCTATTCTAGTGTCGTGACCCACTCGGGCAAGCCAGAGCTTCGAGCGCGGGCCTGCTCCCTGCTAACAGATCCTATGCGGGTGGACGGCGGCCGGACTTGCTAGGCTGAGCTTCCACACCAGCATGGAGGCAACAATGCATACCGTCACCTCGACAACCGTTGTCGCGACCGCCGCCCGCGCGAATGATATCACGCTGTTCGCCTCGCTCGAATTGAGCACATCGAAATGGGTCGTGACGATCAACAGTCGGGGCAGCGAGAAGTTTTCCAGGCATGTCATCGAGGGCGGAGACGGCGCCGGCCTGATCGAGCTTCTTTCGCGGTCGAGCGCGAAGGCCGAGCAGCGTTTTGGCGTGCGGGTCAAAGCGGTCGTCATTCAGGAGGCGGGATTGGAGGGGTTTTGGATTCACCGCTTGCTGATCGCCAACGGGATCGAGAGCCACGTGGTCGATGCGGCTTCGATCGCGGCGCCCCGGCGGCATCGGCGGGCCAAGACCGATTCGATCGACGGCGAGACGCTGCTGCGGACGCTGATGGCCTGGGCGCGCGGCGAACGGCGGGTCTGCTCCATGGTTCGCGCGCCGAGCGCGGAAGACGAGGATCGCCGTCGCCTGACGCGCGAGCGCGGCACGCTGCTCAAGGAACGCATTCAGCACACCAATCGGATCAAAGGCCTGCTCAACGGCCAAGGGATCCGGGATTACAATCCGCTTCGCCGCGATCGCTTTGAGCGGCTCGAGGGGCTGCGAACCGGCGACGGTCGCGAGCTGCCGTCGATGCTGAAGGCGGAAATCCGCCGGGAGCTCGAGCGGATCGCGGTGGTGACGACGCAACTGGCGGCAGTCGAACGGGCGCGCGACGCGCTCATCTGCACGGACGCCGAGGAGCCGAACAACCCCGCCGGCATGCTCCTCAAGCTCAAGGGCCTGGGCCCCGAGTTCGCCTCGCTCCTTTGGCTGGAATTGCTGTTCCGCAGCTTCGCCAACCGACGCCAGGTGGCGGCCTACGGCGGCTTGGCGCCCAGCCCCTGGCAGAGCGGCGGCGTCGAACGGGATCAGGGCATCTCGAAGTCGGGCAGCCGCCGCCTGCGCAAGACCATGATCGAGCTGGCCTGGTTCTGGCTGCGCCACCAGCCGGATTCGGCATTGAGCCGCTGGTTTCGGGCGCGGGTCGGCGCGGCGAAGGGACGGGTCCGCCGGATCGCCATCGTGGCGCTGGCCCGCAAACTGCTCGTCGCCTTGTGGCGCTTTGTCACCCAAGGCGTCGTTCCCGAGGGCGCGGTGTTCAAGTCGGCCTGACCGATGGCTCGATCCCACTCCGACACTCTAACCGACAGCCTAACGGCTTGACCCCATTCCAGCGAAGCTGAACGCGACGGCTTCGCCGGATCCGGGCGGGCGGCGACCGCGGATCGACCCCCCTGGCTGAAACACGCCGTGAAAAAGGATGGTCCCGCCAACCCGAGCCCGACGCCCTCGAGCATGAGGGATTATGGTGCGAGCCGACTAAGCTCGACCGGATGTGAGGTGATGCGGCCGGCAGGGCTGCATGCGCAAGACCGGGCTCACGCTTCGGATCCGATCGGCAAAAGGAGATGCGCAAATGTCAAAATGAATGAGCGCGGCAAGGACCGCAAAGGCCGCCGGGAGCGCGCAAGGGCGCGCTCGCTCGTGACAGTGTATCCGGCCGCTGGCGCGTCAAGGTCGCTTCGCTCCCTGCTCCGCTGCGCTTCGCCCCGCTTCGCGGGTGACACGCCAGCGGCCGACCCAAAAGAAGGAGCTTGACCGGAAACACCCCATGTGAGGGACAACTCGCGCCTCACCGCGCCGCCTTGCTGCGCTTTGCGCGCGCAGGCGTCCGGAAGAACAGAAAAAATCGAACAGCCTAAGACAAATCAACGGATTAGCTTGTTTGGAGGCTCGCCCTGGGGAAGAATCGGAAGAGGCTCATCCGACCGGCTCTCGCCACTCCAATCCGGAGAAGCGGGCGTAGTCGCGGTCGTAGGTGATCCAGGTGCAAGCGCTCTCAATGGCGAGCGCGGTGAACCAGGCGTCGGAGACGCGCGGCCCCGGCACGCTCGCCTCGAGACAAATTCGGGTGAAAATCGACCAGTGTCGCAGGCCGGGCCGAACGAGCTCGCAATTGGCACGGCTCATGAGAGCGTCGCAAAAGACGAACGCTTCCCCGATCGAGCTTGGTTCTCTGAAAACGCGCGGATTGGCGACGATTCGCGCCACGGCGCTCAGTGCGAGCGGGGATATCGCGAACTGCGCGTCGGCGCCGGCGAGCTTCTCGAGCCAGGGCGTGCAGACGTCGTGATGCGGCGAATCCTTTCGAAACGCGGTGATCAGCACGTTGACGTCAGGCAGGATCACCTCAACCGCCCGGCCGAGTTCGAGATCTCCATCTCCTGAAGGGCTGCCGTGTCGTTGAGGTCGATGCCCGGCATGAGGCCTCCGCTCGCCGAACTGACCGGCAGCGAGACCCGACCTGCTTTCGCGCTCGCCGGACGCTCACTGAGAACCCCGGCGCAACCCGTCCTCAATCAGAGCCGTCAGCGAGCCCCTCTTCCGCAGCCTTGCGCTTGGCGCGCCGGACGAGGTCTTCAGGGAGGCGGACAGCGGTTCGCTCGGCCATACGTCATGACATATTGCGAAGGAAACAATATGCCAATTCGTGCCGGCTGCCCAATCGCCGCGGAAAAGATGGCCTCTCAATTTCTCAATAAAGCAAGGCGTCGCTCGATCGCGGCCTGGCCATGCGGAAATATCTGGCGCATGATTGTGAATCTATCTCCGCCGCTCGCGCAGATTGGGGGTCTCGCTGTAGGCGCAGAGCCAATCTGACGGCCGCTCAGCCGGTCGCGATCTGGACGTCACAGTCGAGCGTCGAGCCGACGCCGTCGCCGTAGAAGCCGCCTTCGATCGGCATGGTCGCCGCCTGGTCCGGGGCGGCGCAGAGCGCGACATGGCCGTCGGTCACGGCAAGGCCGTGCGTCGGATCGAAGCCGCGCCAGCCGACGCCCGGCAGGAACGCCTCCGGCCAAGCGTGCAGGTGGCGCCGCCCGTCGGGCGTGTCGGCCTCGGCCTGATAGCCGCTCACGAACCGAGCCGCGATCCCAAGGCTGCGGCAGGCCGCCATGAACAGCCCCGTCACGTCCCGACACGCGCCCCCGCCGGCGACAAGCGTCTTTTCCGGCGACCAGGCGGCGCCCTCGGCCCGGATTTCGTGTCTCATCCGGGCGAAAAGCGTCCGGTTGAGGCGGTCGAGGAAGAGCAGAACCTGCCACTGGCTCTCGGAAGCGAGGGCCGACGCAAACTCCCGAACCGCGGGTGCATGAGCCTCGCCTAAGCGATACTCTGCCATCGGATCGTCGGGGCCTCTCGCCCAGGGCAGCGGCGGCGCGCCGAAACCGGTGAAAGGCTCAGGCGCGACGGTATCGAGGTCGAACCGGCTCTCGATGCGCAGCCGGTCGGAAAAGCCTTCAAAGTTGAGATGCGTAACCCTGTTGCCGAAGCGGTCGGCTTCCTCCCGAAACGCGATCGGTTTCGGATCGACGGTCAGGCTGCGCTCGAGGATGGTCGCGCCCTCGGCGCAAGGGTTGAGCCGCAGCAGGTGGGGCGACAGCCTGACCGGCGCCGAGTAGCGGTAGATCGTCTCGTGGCGGACGGTAAAGCGCATCCTCGCATCCTCGAACGGCGTCAGCGAAAACTCCAGACGTTCGGCTGCATGGGCGTTTGCGCAAGAAATGGTCCAGCGCCGCCGCGCTCGGCCACACTGCCGGCGTACTGTGAAATTGATATTCCGAAACCGCTCGTGCGGCGCCTGCTCGAATGCGGGCGCCGCGTCCGCGCGCCGTTGCTGGCTACTGCGCGACATGGCTTTTCGCCAAGCATGCAGGTCCTGCGGTCTCGCAACTTGTCGCGCCTGCTACGCTCCTCGACGCGACCGCCCTTTCGGGCGGCCGCGGACTGCTCTTCAGCCGCCCTTCACCTCGACTTTCTTGATGGACTTCAGCGCCTCGGCGGTCTTCGGCATCATGACCTTGAGGACGCCGTTCTTGAAGCTCGCCTCGATCTTTTCGGTGTCGGCGCCGTCAGGAACCCGGATCGAGCGCTCAAAGGAGTTGAAGCGCCGCTCCCTCAAGTGGAGGTCCTCCCTCTTCTCCTCTTTCTCCAGCTGCTTCTCGCCCTTCACGGTTAGGACGCCGTTGGCGACCTTGACCTCGACGTCCTTGGCCTCGAGCCCAGGCATGTCGGCGGTCAGCTCGAACGCCTCCTCACGCTCGATGAGGTCGATCGCGGGGGCGGTGATCCAGGACGCCGGCTGCCAGAACGGCTCGATGTCGAAGACCGGCCTCCGGAACGGAAGCCGCATCGGATCCATGATGAAGTCTTCGAACACGCGGTCGACTTCCCGACGCAGATTGTCGAACGGCCGCCACGGCTGCATGGCCGAGGACGGCGCCCGCGATCTGGGTTCAGGTCTTGACAGGGACCTTTGTCTCAGGTCCCGGCGTCTTAGTCTCAGCGTTGGCCATGAGATCCTCCATTTCTTGGCCGTACTCTGGGAAGGATAAAGTCTGGAACGCAATGCGCATTGACGCCGCTCAAATTCGCGCGGCCCGGGCTCCCGATTTTAGAAGTCCCGATCGTCGGAGATCCTCTCCTTGTCCTCGAACAAGCGGGCGGTCAGCGCGCCGAATACGCCGCCTCCTATATGCGCCAGATACGCCACCATTGTCCCTGTCTGCATCTCCACGTCTCCGACCTCTCCCAAATTCACAAGCTGGAGCACAAACCACAGACCGATCAGCAGCGCAGCAGGTATGAAGGTGACGCGAAAGAAAATGCCGAAGAAGATTATCGTGCGGATCTGGTCGCGCGGATAGGTGACGAGAAAAGCCCCCATGACGGCCGCGATGGCGCCGCTCCCGCCCAGCGCCGGGATCGTGGAATGCGGGTCCCCGGCGATCTGCGCCGCCATCGCCGCGACGCCGCCCACCAAATAGAAGACGGCATAGCGCGCCGGCCCCATGGCGTCTTCGATTTCCGGACCGAAGGCCCAGAGGAAAATCATGTTCCCGATGATGTGGGACCAGCTCCCGTGCAGGAACATGGAGGTGAGAAAGGTGATCCAGTCGCGGCCGGCCGTAATGTTGTTCGCGACGAGAGCCCACCGCAGCACGAAGTCCTCGCCCCCCGCCAGCTCGAGCATGAACGCGAACGCATTGAGCGCGACGATCGCTACGGTGACGACCGGCAGCGTGCGTTGGCGGCGGGAGGCGTCGGCCAGGGGGAACATCGGCGTTCGCCATCAGGGTGTGATGATCACGGCGCAAGGCGACAGGTACGATAGCTTTTGCGAAACGCTGCCAAGAAGAAGGCCTTCGAGCCTCCCGAGGCCGCGCCGGCCGACCACAATGGCGTCTGCGTGTCTATTCCTGCCAATCTCGATCAGCATTTCCGCCGGATCCCCCGCCGCGGACATCGTTTCGATTTTCCTTGCGCCGCGATCCTTGGCCACCGCCTTCGCTCTCAACAGAATTCTGCGGCTTATCTCCCATCGCTTTTCCGGCTATGCAAGGTCGCCTGCGCTGGAAGGAATGTCGATCTATCTCAACCGCTAGCGAACAACCTCGCGCTGCCGGATAGAAACAGGATAAGGGATAAAAGCCGACTTAAAATCCTTCGCCGCAAGGCATGCGGTTCGATTCCCGCCGTCCGCACCAGCATCGGGAGAAGCCTAACAAGACCAATGAGGCAAGCAAGAACAAGGGCTTGCGGTAAGCTCGCCTGCGGCTTTGCCTAACGGGCGGCGCTACGGGAAAGCCCCATCACCACGCTCCTGAACTGCGTCCAGTCACGGGGGACTATGACGATGATCTCAGGGGTCCGAGCGACAGCGGTGGCCCCCTCGCAGCCGTTTCGCCGGGCTTCACTATCAATGACCCGATCCAACCGACGCAGCAGTTCTGGTGACCTTTCGATGGTCTGTTTCGTTTGGCGGATCGTTTCATCGATCTCACCCAACACCGCCCTGGATCTGGAAAGCCCGGAACCTAATGACCACCGAAGCGTCGCTGTATGGGGCGGTAGCACATCGAACAGGAGAATGCGCATCCGAGCCGGTAACCTCAGCGTGGCGGCATTGTCTCTGGCGCTGATTTTTTCAGGCGAAGCGCACGCTGCGTGGTTCATACTGAAAAATGAACCGGACCCTATCGAACCATCGAGGTCAGTCTTCGTCGCGATGACGCCATCCGAAGATGGCATGGGCATTTTGGGCATACGCTGCCTGCAAGGCATCCCCGCCCTTATGCTCACGACGCATGCGGCGGATGCTTCGAAGCGTGAACCTGTTGATTTCAAGATTGTGGCGGATCGGAAGCCCGTTCAGGAAATTACCGGTTCGGTCCTCCATACGAATGGGAGGGCAACGACTTTCGCGTTTGCAGACGCATCGACTTTGACTTATCTGAGGGGCGCACAAAGAATTTGGGTACGAGTTCAACTTGCCGCATGGCGTTTCCAGTACAATCTCCTTCGCAGGCGGAAGCTCCGGAGATCATGCAGCAAAACACTTAAGGCCTGCGGAGCGCAGGCCAATCGAGCCTTCGCAAGCACCGCAAGCAAACGAGGCGCCGACGAAGCCCGCACCGAGGGGGGCTCAAGCGACTGAGCGAGCCTGTAAGGGCCGGTTCGAGCGGATAAAGCAGAGCGGCGATCTCGGCGATCCTTGAGACAAGGGCGGGTCCTTGACGTGGCGCGAGGTCACGAAGCCCTGTGTCGCCTCGCCTTTGGCCTCTCTGATCTGCCGACTTCCCCAAGGTTTGCATCGACGCGTGGAGCCCAGAGGACGAAACGGCGAACGCGTGGCGCTATTGTTATATTCATCAACACAAAGGGCGCGAAGATCGCACGAAGGTCACAAGGGCTCGTGCCCTTTGTGCATCCTGGAGTCCTTTCTGTTTCGATTTGCCTCGCCAATCTCGGCGAAACCGTGCGGCTCCCATCGCCGTATGCGAACGGAAAAACCGAGCCGCCGGCGCTTCTCTCTCGATCGCATGGCAAGAACAAGCTTCGACCGTCCCGACGGCAGCTGCGTGGGAGGCGTGTCGCGACTTTGCTACCACCAAGAGACGCGAGGACCGATAGGCTCGCTTCGGGGGCGAGCGGGAGGTCGAATTTCACGGGCGTCTCCGAAGCGCCACAACGCGCTTCCAGCATCAACGTTGACAAGAACACACGGTCATGCATGGCTTGAGCGCAAGCCGCGAGGTTCGGCCACTCCTGGACAATGGCGAGAAGCATCGGGGCGAATGCGAAGCCGGTCGGCTTCGCTGAGTTCCGACGAATGCAGTGCGAAACGCCAAATCCAAGAGAACGATGAGAATGTCACGCGCAACCGCGGCCATGGGCGCCTCGAACTCGGGAGGAATCTTCAAAATGAGCCACAAGCTGATCGTCAATCCGCTCGCGCTGAATCTGCGCCGCCGCGACCTGTTCAAGGGCGCGGGCGCGCTCGGGTTCGCCGCGGCGTTTCCGGCCCTCATTTCGCGCCCGGCGCGCGCGGCGGGGCAGCCGACGCTGGTCAATTCGATCCGCTCGCTGTCGAACCCCTATCACGCCACCTGGAACAAGGGCGGCGCGGCTTTCGCGAAATCGGTCGGCGCCGACTACGTCACCCTGGTGACCGAAGGCAACAGTGAAAAGGGCATCGCCGACATCAAGGCAATCCTCGCCAAGACGGGCGGCAACTGCTGCATCAACGTCGATCCGAACGACAGCCCGGACGCGCGGCCGATCGTGGAAGCGTGCAAGGCCGCCGGCGCCTACGTCGTCACGCAGTGGAACAAGCCGGCCGACCTTCACCCCTGGGATTTCAACCCGAACTACGTCGCGCACATCTCCTTCAGCGGCGTGCCTTACGGCAAGGCGATGGCCGAGACCCTGTTCAAGGCGATGGGCGGAAAGGGCGGCGTGGTTGCGCTCGGCGGCATCGAATCGAACGTGCCCGCCATCGAGCGCAAGAAAGGACTCGACCAGGCGCTCGCCGCTAATCCCAACGTCAAGCTGCTCGACTATCAGGTCGCCAACTGGGACGCCAACACCGCGCTCGAAAAGACCAATGCGTGGCTGACCAAGTTCGGCGACAAGATCGGCGGCATCTGGGCGGCCAATGACGACATGGCTCTCGCCGCCGTCGAGGCCCTGCGCGCCGGCGGCAGCGCCGGCAAGGTTCCGGTCACCGGCATCGACGGCATCAAGCTCGCGGTCGAATCGATCCTGAAAAAGGAGATGGTCGGCACCGTCGCCTGGGACCCCCACTGGCAGGGGGGCATGGGGCTGTCGATCGCCTACCACGCCAAGACCGGCGCCTTCGATCCGACGACGCAGCCGAAGGACCACCGCGAGTTTTACGGCAAAGGGGTCATCATCACCGCCGACAACGCCCAGTCGTTCTACGACAGCAACATCAAGTCCGAGCCCAAGATCGACTGGAACGACATCTGGGGCCGGGTCAACGGCCAGATCGAGTACTAGCGACGGCTCGCGGAGAGACGGGGTGCATCCCTTCCCCAGCTTTTGCTGGGGAAGGTGGCCGAAGGCCGGATGGGGTGTGGCCCGCTCTAATGCGCCTGGCGTCTTGCACGACCGTCACCGCGAACTTCAAATGAGCATGCCCTGCATTCCACACCCCATCCGGCCCTTCGGGCCACCTTGTGTCCGCAAATGTGAGAGGTGGGCGAACGGGCGCTGTCCAAGCAACCGCCCGTCGCCGGACCTGAGCCCGTGGCCACCACAGATGAAGACTGCGGGGAAGCGAGGGACAGGTCTGGCGTCTTCCATAAGCCCGAACAGTTGCATGGGCGTGAGAGCCCGCACGAGCAAGGAGGGAGTGGGAGTATGCCACAAGAGACGCGCATTGTCGGCCTCGATGTCGCAAAGAAAAAGTCGACGCCTGCATTCATTCGCTGGGGCTGCGCCAGCGCGTCGAGCGACTCCGGAGGGCGAGGCGGAGCTGATCGCCTGGTTGCGGTCGAACGGGGTCCGCCGCGCGGTGATGGAGGCGAGCGGCGGTTATGAGCGGAGCTGGGCGGAAGCCCTGCGCGCGGCCGGGCTCGAGGTTGTCATCGTCGATCCGAAGCGGGTTCGCCATTTCGCCAAGGCGGCCGGGCGGCTGGCCAAGAACGATCCGATCGACGCCGAGACGATCGCCAGGTTCGCCGAGGCTTTTCCCGACGGCGAGCCTCAAGGCACGATGCCGCGCGTGAAGAGATCGCGCGCCTGGTCCAGGCCCGGACGGCCTTGAAAGACGTGGAAGATCGCATCAAGCAGCAGCGCGAGCATGATCCGCCGGCCATCGTCGCCAAGGCCCAGGCTGCGATCGCCAAGACGATCCGCGCCGAGCTGCGCAAGCTCGACGCCGCCATCGCAGCCAAGATCAAGGCCAACCCGGCGTTCGCGCGCCGGGCCGAGCTCATCGACAGCGTGCCCGGGCTCGCCGACCAGACCGCCGCCGGGGTGATCGCCTGGCTGCCCGAGCTCGGACGCATCAGCAACGGAGCCGCCGGCGCCCTTCTCCGCCGCGCCCTACGACGACGACAGCGGCGAGCGCAAAGGCGCGCGCTGCATCAAGGGCGGACGCCGCAAGCTGCGCAACCTCCTTTATATGCCGGTCATGGGCGCCGCCACCCAGCACAACCCGGTGCTCAAAGCCTACTACCAGCGCCTGCGCGCCAAGGGCAAGGAAGCCAAGGTCGCGATCATCGCCTGCATGCGCAAGCTGATCGTCATCTTGAACACCATGCTCGCCCGCGACGAGCCCTGGAACCCGCAGGCTCGAGCGGCCCCACGAGCGGGCCCGCGCGAGGCCGCCGGGCGGCGCATCGCGCCGACCGCTTGCAGGCCAAAAGCCCGGTGAGCGGACGGGGTCAAGGCCGAAGCCGCCGGAGGCGGGGCGCGAAGCGCCAGCCTCGAGCCCGCCGAGCACCGGGCTATGCCGACCAACACAGTTGCTTACCCGCTTCGCGGAGAAGGGGGGCGCGCCTCTCCATGAGCACGCAAGCCGTCGAAACCGACAAGAAGGTCGCGGTCGCGCCGGAGGACGCATGTCGGCGGCATTTCGCGGCCTGGGCGCCAGTGGCCGTGCTCGCGCTGCTGTGCGCGATCATCGCCCTCATCAATCCGAATTTCCTCAGCGCCGGCAATTTCGTCCGCATCGCGCAGGCGGCGATGATTCCGCTCGTCCTCGGCCTCGGCGCGACATTCATCATTCTGATGGGCTCGATCGACCTTTCCGTGGAAGGCGTCCTCTCGCTGAGCGCGGTCATCCTGTCGCTGCTGGTGCTCAACGGGGCGAATTCCAACGATTTCGGGCCCCTGGCGATCCTGCCCGTTTTGCTGGTCGGCGCGGCGCTCGGCTTCGTCAACGGCGCCGTTCATGTCGTGCTGAAGACGCCCTCGTTCATGACGACGCTCGGCACCTGGTTCATTGGCGTCGGCGTCGCCAATGCGTTGCTCGGCGGCACGGCGGTTCGCATCAACGATCCGTTCATCCGCGGCTTGGCGATCGAACGCCTCCTCGGCCTTCCCTGGGGCGTCTGGCTGGCGCTCGCCTGCCTCGCGGTCGCCTTCGTCATCCAGAACAACACCCGGCTCGGCCGCTACGTCTACGCCCTCGGCGGCGGCGAGGAACTCGCCGCCCTCTCCGGCATTCCCGTCGCCCGGGTGCGCATCCTGACCTTCACGCTCGCCGGCGTTTTCTACGCCATCGGCGGCATCCTCGCCGCCGCCCAGCTCGGGCTCGGCAATTCGCTGATCGGCAACGGGCGCCTCTTCTCGACCATAACGGCGGTGGTCGTCGGCGGCACGGCGCTGTCGGGCGGAGAGGGAAGCGTGCTGCAGACGCTCGTCGGCGTGCTGATCGTCGCGGTGCTGAACAACGGCATGGTCTTGGCGGACGTCCCGCCGAGCTACCAGATCGGCGTTCAGGGACTGATGATCATCGCCGCGGTCGCGCTCTCCATCGACCGCAACGTCATGCGGATCGTCAAATGAGCGCCTCCGCGGACGAGCCCGTTCTGGCGGCAGCCGGAATCGAGAAGAGCTTTCCCGGAGTTCAGGCCCTCGCCAATGTTTCGCTAAAACTCCGCCCGGGCGAGGTGGTCGGCCTGGTCGGCGAAAACGGCGCCGGCAAGTCGACCCTGATGAAGATCCTGAGCGGAGTCTATCAGCCCGACGGAGGCGAAATCCGGCTCGCCGGCAGGCCGACCCGTTTCGCCAGCGCCGCCGACGCCAACCGGCAGGGCGTCGGCATGGTGTTCCAGGAGCAATCGCTGCTCCTCAACCTCACCGTGGGCGAGAACATCTATCTGGGAACCGAGGCGCAGTTCACCCGCTTCGGCCTGGTGGACTGGCGCGCGCTCTATGCGTCGGCCGCCCGCCAACTCGCAAAAGTGCAGGCCGACGTCGATCCGCGGACTCGCGCCTCGACGCTCGACTTCGCCACCCGTCAGATGGTCGAGCTGGCCAAGGCGCTGACTCTCGAGGAGCACGCCTCGGGGCGCCTGGTCATCCTGCTCGACGAGCCGACGTCGGTGCTCGAGCGCCCCGAAATCGAAATCCTGTTTCAGCGCGTACGCGCCTTGAAGGCGCGCGCCTCGTTCATCTTCGTCTCGCATCGCCTGAGCGAGGTGCTCGAGCTTTCCGACCGGATCTACGTCATGAAGGACGGGGCTGTCGTCGCCGAGCTGCCAGCGGCCGAGGCCGACGTCAAAACGCTTCATCGTCTCATGGTCGGGCGCGGGCTCCAGGCGGAATATTATCGCGAGCCTTTGCAGAAGCCGTTCGGCGACGAGGTCGTGCTCGAGCTCGACGGGCTCGGCCGCGGCGGCGCCTACCGGGACGTCAGCTTCAAGCTTCACGCCGGCGAAATCCTCGGCATCGCCGGAGTTCTCGGATCGGGCCGCGAGGAGCTGACGCGCACCCTCGCCGGCCTCCTGCCGCACGACCGCGGGCGTCTCGTCGTCGGCGGCCGCGAGGTGCGGCTCTCAACTCCGGCCGACGCCGTCGACGTCGAGCTCGGCTATGTCCCCCGCGAAAGGCGGGTCGAGGGACTCGTGCTGTTCCTCTCCGTCGCCGCCAACATCACGCTGCCCAGCCTCAAGCAGCTTGCACGACACGCGCTGATCGACCTTGGCGAGGAGCAGCGGCTGGCGAAGTCGTGGGTCGAGCGCCTCAACGTG
The DNA here is from genome assembly GCA_963819255.1 of uncultured Alphaproteobacteria bacterium. Classification (GTDB taxonomy): domain Bacteria; phylum Pseudomonadota; class Alphaproteobacteria; order Rhizobiales; family Beijerinckiaceae; genus Roseiarcus. Next base: position 123,739 of record CAWFVS010000038.1, on the reverse strand, counting down.
CGGACGCCCGGAGTGGACGCGCTCTGCCTCAACCTGTCTGGCGGCAACCAGCAGAAGGTCGTCCTGGCGAAATGGCTGAACGCCAAGGCTCGCATCCTCATCCTCGATCATCCGACGCGGGGGCTCGACGTCGGGGCCAAGGAGGAAGTCTACGAGCTCGTGCGCGCCATCACCAATGAAGGGGTCGCGGTCATTCTCACCTCCGACACGCTGGAGGAGACGATCGGCCTCAGCCACACGGTCATGGTGATGCGCGACGGTGCGGTGACCTATCGCACCTCGGCGAACCCGGCCGCCAAGCCCAACCAGGTCGACCTCATCGGCCACATGGTCTGAACCGCAAGATGCGCACGCCGATCGGCAAACTCGAATTCGAGAGCATCCGTCAATGGATGCCGATCGTGACGCTCGTCGTGTTGATCGCCCTGGTCGGCGCCTTCCAGCCGGACTTTCTCGAACCGGCGACGCTCTTGGATCTGGCGAGCGACACGGCCGTCCTGTTCGTGCTGGCGACCGGCGTCACCTTCGTGATCATGGTCGGCGGGATCGACCTCTCAATTCAGTCGATGGCGTCGCTGGCGAGCGTCATCGTCGCGCTGACCTTGTCGCGCTGGGGCTACGCGGCCTTCGCCTTCGCCATCGCCGCCGGGATTTTGGTCGGCTTTCTTTCCGGATTGGCGCATGTCCGTCTGAAAGTGCCTTCCTTCATCGCCACCCTGGCGATGGGCGGCGTGCTGTTCAGCGCCGCCCTGGTCCTGTCGAAGGAGCGCTCGATCACCTTGCAGACGAGCGAGCGCGACTACCAGACCTGGATCACGGGCTCCCTCCTCGGCGTGCCGAACGTCGTCGTGATCGCCTTCGTCGTGCTCGCAGTCGCCCACACGATCCAGAGCCGCACGCGCTTCGGCCGCTACAGCGCCGCGATCGGCGCCGGCGAGGCGGCGGCCTATGCGTCCGGCGTGAAGGTCGATCGGCAGAAGATCATCGCCCTTATCCTGTCGGGCGACCTGCGCCGCCTTGGCCGGCGTGATTCTCGCCGGGCGCCTCGCCAGCGGCTCGCCGACCTTGGCGAGCGAGCTCCTCCTGCCCTCGATCGCCGCGGTCATCGTCGGCGGCACGGCGATCACCGGCGGCGTCGGGAGCATCTGGCGCACCTTGATCGGGGCCCTGATCATTTCGGTGGTCCGCATCGGCATGACCTTCGTCGGCGTCGATATCTTCGCCCAAAACATCGTTTTCGGCGCGGTTCTGATCGTTGCGGTCGCCGTCACCATCGACCGGTCGAAAATACCGATCGTCAAGTAGAACGGCGACATGAGCGGATGGCGCGCTTCTGATATGAACGCCTCCTTGTCATGAACCGCTTGGACGCCAATGAATTCCTGTATCGGGTCGCGCCGCCTGACCACGCCCCGACAGCTGATCGCCGCTCGCCTCGCCGGGCCGGAGCGGCTGGCCGAGCTCGAGTCTGTCGCCGAGCGCTATGCGATCGGGCTAACCCCGGCGCTGGCGAGTCTCATCGAGACGAGCGACCCGGCCGACCCGATCGCGCGCCAGTTCGTTCCCGACCGGCGCGAGCTCGTCCGCGACCCGGCCGAGAGGGACGATCCGATCGGCGACGATGCGAAGAGCCCGGTCAAGGGCCTCGTCCACCGCTATCCGGATCGGGTGCTCATCAAGCTCGTCGCCGTCTGCGCGGTCTATTGCCGCTTCTGCTTCCGCCGCGAGCGGATCGGGCCCGGCTCAGCGTCGCTGAGCGAAGTCGAGTTCGCCGAAGCGCTGGACTACGTCCGCGCTCGGCCGGCGATCTGGGAGGTCATCCTGACCGGCGGCGATCCGCTGACGCTCTCGCCCCGTCGGGCGGCGGAGACGACCCGGGCGATCGCCGCGATCGAGCACGTCAAGATCCTGCGCTGGCACACCCGCCTCCCCGTCGCCGCGCCCGAGCGGGTCACGCCGGCGCTGGCGCGCGCGCTTCGAGCGGACGGCCGGACAGTGGTCGTCGCGGTGCACGCCAACCATCCGCGCGAGCTGACCGGGGAGGCTCGCGCCGGCTGCCGGCGCCTCGCCGTGCAGGGAATCATGCTGGTCAGCCAGAGCGTGCTGCTCAGGGGCGTCAACGACGACGTTGTGACGCTCGAGGCGCTGATGCGGGCCTTCGTCGAGGCCGGGATCAAGCCCTATTACCTGCATCATGGCGACCTCGCCCCGGGAACCGCGCACTGGCGCGTCCCGATCGCCGAGGGTCAGGATCTGATGCGGCGTCTGAGGACGCGCCTGTCGGGGCTCGCCATGCCGACCTACGTGCTCGACATTCCCGGCGGCCTGGGCAAGGTCCCGATCGGACCGACGTCGATCCGCCCGGACGGCGCGGGCGCCTATGTCGTCATCGACGCCGATGGGCGGGAACGCGCCTACGCCGACCGCCTCGGCGAGTTGTAGGGCGGCCTCGCTCAAGGCCGCCGGAGCCGCGGTCACCGACCGCGGCTCCAGCGTGTCGGCTTCGCGCTCAGGAATGGGCGTGCATGGCCGCAATCGCGGCGCGGTGAGCGGGCGCGCTCACGCCGCGATCGAGCACGGCCACACCCAACACGTAGACGGCGAAGACGACGATCACGGTGGTGACGATCAGCGTCAGGACGAACCTGAGCCAACTCTCCCTGGAAAACTCGTCGACGTCGTCGACGCTCCCCTCAATTCTGGACATGACAACGGTCCCCTTTCGAACTCGGCGCCGCTCGGGATTTTCCCGCGCGGCATGCGGCAACGGTTAATGCCCGGTTAGGAACGGCGCCGTGACGGCGGTCACATTTCGAGTGTAACGCAGGTCACGGTTCAACTCCGCAGCAGACGACGCATTCATCCGCGAGACCGCGCTTGCGGACTGAAAGACCGCCTGAAGCTCCGCAACCCGGGCGACCGGCAGGACGTCCGGGTTGCATGAGCCTCGTGGGTCCGAACGCAAACCCGCTAAAGCGGGCCCCCAGGCCGGACCCGAGCCATCGCCTCGTCCCGCATTCTCGCGGATCAGCTCCGCATCCCGCACGAAAACCAGAGCACGAAACCGGATGGCCGGCAGTGATCCGGCTCACACCACCTGCGCCCTGCCCAACGCGCAGGAAAAAGGCGTCTTATCCGCCCGACCGGCGATCAGTGTATGGCTCAGTCGACCAGAGTTGGCCGCCGTGGGAGACGCGGCCGCCAAATCGACGCGCAGGGGGGCCTTGACGGCCGCGCCGGATGGTCCTCTGGCCTTCGGCAGAAAGCCGAAGTCATTGAAAAGCAAGGCGTTCACCATTTTGCCCGAAATTCGGTGCTGATGGCGCGCGAGTTTCCGGACGGTTTCCACCGCTCGCGGCGGGCGAAAGGATTGGCGGCGAATCGCCCTCTCCGCTAGTGATGCGAAACGGACGGTCGCCGTTCGACCTGGAAGGATCCGATGACGCAGGCGCTACCGCATTCCGTAAAGGCGGACGATCACCCCCGTCTCGTTGCGTCTCGCATGACCAAACGGGACGAGCGGCGGGCCGGCCTTCTCGTTCTCTGCCTTCTGGCCTTATTCATCGGCGTGATGACGGGCCTCGGGGCGGTGGCGCTGCGCGCCCTGATCGGGCTCATTCACAACGCCTTCTACAACGGCGTGTTCACCTTCCACTACAACGCCAACATTCTCGAGGGACCGAGCCGCTTCGGAGACTTCGTGTTCTTGTCGCCAATCGTCGGGGGGGTGATCGTCGTTTACCTCGTTCAGCGCTTCGCTCCGGAGGCCAAGGGGCACGGCGTGCCCGAGGTGATGGATTCAATTTATTACGGCGGCGGCAACATCCGCTGGCAGGTCGCGATCATCAAATCGCTGGCCTCGGCGCTGTCGATCGGCAGCGGCGCGGCGGTCGGACGGGAAGGTCCGATCATCCAGATCGGCGCCTCGCTGGGATCGGCGTTCTCCCAGATCGTCAGCCTGTCGACCTGGCAGAAGGTGACGCTGCTGTCCGCCGGCGCCGGGGCCGGCATCGCGGCGACGTTCAACACGCCGCTCGGCGGCGTGTTGTTCGCGCTCGAAATCCTGCTGCCCGAGGTCTCCAACCGGACCTTTCTTCCGGTGGTGATCGCGACCGGGGCTGCGACGCTGATCGGCCGAATCCTGATTGGGCCGGACCCGGCTTTCATCGTTCCCGAGATCCACTTTCCCGTCGCGCAGTCCTTCGGTTTCGAGGAAGGGCTCGCGTTCGTGGCGCTCGGCGCGCTCTGCGGCGTCGCCGCATGGGCGTTCATTCGCCTCCTCATGTTCATGGAGGACAATTTTCCCCGTCTGCCGGGCAACGCCTATACGCAAAACATTATCGGCATGGCGGCGGTCGGCCTCATGATGGTTGTGCTGACCCGCGCCTTCGGCCATTCCTACATCGACGGCGTCGGCTACGGGGTCATTCAATCGGTCCTCGAGCACAAGATGACGGCGGCGGGCTTGCTCGCGCTGCTGTTCGGCCTGAAGCTTCTGGCCACCACGATCAGCCTCGGCTGCGGGGCCTCGGGTGGAATCTTTTCGCCGTCGCTGTTTCTCGGCGCGACGCTCGGCGCCGCCTTCGCGGCGGTCGCCGGCCTCGTCCTTCCGCACGCGGGCCTCACGCTTCCCTCGGCGGCGATCGTCGGCATGGCGGCGATGGTCGGCGCCGGAACCGGGGGCGTGATGACCGGGATCATCATGATCTTCGAGATGACGCGCGATTACGCGGTCATCGTCCCCGTCATCGTCGCCGTCGCAGTGGCCGCGGGCGTCCGTCGCGCGCTGATCGGCGAGACGATCTACACCGTCAAGCTCCGTCACCGCGGCCATCGCATCCCCAAGGAGCGCTACAGCAATCTCTATCTGGTGAAGCAGGCGCAGGACGTCATGGAGCGCCGGTTCATCCTGGCGAAGGCCGGCACGACGCTGAGCGAAGCGATCGGGGCCGAAACGGAGGACGATCTGCGCGCCATCGTGGTCGAGCGGGATGGGCGCATCGCCGGTCTCGTCCAGCCTCGTTCGGGTCTCTGGCGGGAGGCCCGGACCCATCCGGACATGCTCGTCGACCGGTTTGTGGAAAGCCGCCCGGCCGTTTGCCGCGACACCGACGTCCTCAGGATCGCGCTGGCGCGGCTGAAGCGTCATCGCTCCGGCGCCGCGATCGTGTTTCGCGGCGCGGGCCGGCCGAGGGCCCGCGACGTCGTCGGCGTCATCACCAAGCGGGCGATCGCGGACACGGTGATCGACAACTTCGACGAATGAGGATCACGGAGAGGCGCGCCGGAGGCTGTGCGAGGCCGTGCCGCCCCTCTGCATTGTGACCAGTCTTCACCAGTCTTAGACTGACGAAGACTTCTGAGCGTAAATCCCAGTCAGCCGATGAAGAAAATCAGGCTCGCTGACATCGCCAGGGAGGCTCGCGTCGGCACAGCGACGGTCGAGCGCGTCCTCAACGCGCGAGGCAACGTCTCGCCGCCGACGGTCGATAAGGTCATCCAGGCCGCCCGCAAACTCGGCTACAAGCCGCCGCTGCCCGAGCGCTATCGCGGGGTGCTGCGCATCGAGGTGATGATGGTCCGGCAGGACACGCCCTTCTTCAGTTGCCTCGCCAACGCCTTCCGGCGCATCTCCAAATCTTTCGACCCTTGCATCCAGGTTCATCGAACCTTCGCCGAGGAGGACGACCCGATGAGCGTCGCCCGGCGCATCGCCAATCCCGGCTTCCGGAGAATGGGCCTGATCATCGTGGCGCCGGACCATCCGGAAGTGCGCGCGAGGCTGAGGGAAGCGAGGGAAGCGGGCCAGGTCGTCGTTCAGATCGTGTCGCGGATCGGCGAAGAGGACGATCTTTTCGTCGGCATCGACAATTACGCGGCCGGTCGCACCGCGGGGCAGTTCATGACCCGGATGCTGAGCTCAAGAGAGGGCCGTTTCCTCGCGCTCTGCCACAGCGGCGCGTACGAGGTCCACCGAGAGCGGATAAGAGGCTTTTCCGACTATCTCGCCGCGCACGGCCGTCCCAATCATTTGTTCTCCCGGGTGCTGTTCGGACTCGATCAGGATCTCCGTTCGGCGGAAATCCTTCACGACGCGCTGACCGAGGATTCTAGCGTCATCGGCGTCTACAACGCCGGCGGAGCGAACGCCGGAGTTCGCTTCCGTCCTGGAGCGGAAGGCGCCGGACAAATCGATCATGTGGGTGGGACACGAACTCACCGAGGAAACCCGCGGCTGGCTGCGGTCCGGGCTGATGGATGTCGTATTCGACCAGGCGCCCGAGGCTCAGGCGCGACGGGCTCTGGACTTTCTTCTGCACAGGCTCGGTTTCATCAGGGCGCCGGTGAGCACCGAGCCCATCCGCTTCTATACGATCACCTCGGAAAACATCTAGGCCTCCCTTCTTCACGAAGTGGGGAAGGTGGCCGGCGGAGCCGGTCGGATGGGGTGTGGGCCGCTGCTTCGGCGCTTGCAGGCTTGCGCGACGGTCGCAGCGAGACTTCATCGTTGCAGTTCTGCTTTCCGCACCCCATCCGTCGGGCTTCGCCCGCCTCCTTCCCCACTCCGTGGGGAAGGAGGCGCGCACGCAACGTCGGGAAGGCGGCGCGGTTCTGAACCAATCGCGCCCGCCCGGCCGCGCCGGGCCAGGCCAGCAAGAAGGAGTCCCGGGCCAGCAAGAGCCGGCTCGCCCGCTTTGATGTTCTTTGATCAACAATGTCCAAGCGCGCCGCAAATTCCTGCTCTACCTTTCGGGCCTGAACGAGACGCCAAGCCTGGGCTGAACAGTCCGCCTTTCGGAGCGGCGCGTCTGTCGAGATCGACTGGAGGAACCATTCATGGATGACCTCGAATACGGCAAACGGAACAAGCGCGGGGATTGGTCGCCGAGCGCCTATCTCGACATTGCGCCCCTCTTCGTGCTTCCGCCCCGGCCGCTTGCGTTCCTGAAATGGCTTCCGCACTATTTTTTGCCGTGGAACCTGCTCTTTGCGGCCTCCGCGGCAGCCTATGCCTATTTCGTGCTGCCGGACGTCGCAGTGATGAAGACTCTGGCCTGGGGCTGGACCCTCAGGCTGTTCGTGGTCAACTGCGTCGCGGTGTTTCTGTTCTACAGCGCGTTCGAGTACCGGCTCTACATGTCTCGCGCGCAAGGCACGCGCTTCAAATACAACGCAAAGTTCCCGAACGACCGGAAGAACAGCGCCTTCCTGTTCGGCAGCCAGAACAACGAGGGCCTCATCCGCGGGTTCGGAACCGGCGTGCCGATCTGGACCGCCTACGAGGTCGGCATCCTCATCGCCTACGCCAACGGCTATGCGCCCTTGCTCTCCTTCACCCAACATCCGCTTTATCTCGGCTGCCTGGCGCTGGTCGTTCCCATCTTCCACGAGTTTCACTTCTTCTGCATCCACCGCCTCATCCACTGGGGTCCGCTTTACCGATGGGTGCACAGGGTCCATCACAACTCGGTCAACCCGTTGCCGTGGTCGTCCTTGTCCATGCACCCGGTCGAGCAGCTCCTCTATTTCTCGTCCTCGCTGATCCACGTGATCGTCCCTTCGAACCCCGTTCTCGCGATCTACCAGCTGCACTATGCGGGATTCGGCGCCGTGGTCGGCCACATCGGCTTCGACACGATCGAGACGGGCAAGGAAGCCGGGTTCGACACGCACGCTTATGCGCACTACCTCCACCCACAAATATTTCGAGGTGAACTACGGCGACGGGCTGGTGCCCTTGGACAAGCTGTTCGGCACCTGGCACGACGGCTCGCCCGAGGGCGAAGCGCGGATGAACGCCCGCTACGAGAAGCGCAAGGCGCGTCTCAACGCGGTCAACGCCGCCGGCTGAAGGAGGGACGGCAATGTCCAACTGGGTCGAAGCCTGCGGCGCCGACGACGTCGAGCTCGAGGGCGTCATCCGCTTCGACAACGGCGACCGCACCTTTGCGGTGTACCGGTCGCCCGACGGCGCGTTCTACTGCACCGACGGTCTCTGCACCCACGAGTCCGTCCATCTCGCGGACGGGTTCGTCATGGATTACGAAATCGAGTGCCCCAAGCACTCGGGCGCCTTCGATTATCGCACCGGCGCAGCGAAGCGTCTTCCGCCTTGCGTCAATCTTCGGACCTACCCCGCGGGATCGAAGACGGGCGCGTGCTGATCGAGATCGCCTGAGCCATGGGCGCCGTCGTCAGTTCCGAGCCGGGAATCGTGGTTGTCGGCGCAGGCGAAGCGGGTCTTCGCGCCGGATCCGGACGCTTTGTCCGATCAGAAAACGCCTTTGAAGGCGATCCTCGCCGAAAAGCGAAAATCGCTGGCTGCCGCGTAAGAGAGCTCTTCTTCACGTTGTTATGAGCAGCGCATGGGTTCGCGATGCCCTGAGATGTCGCGGTTGCGTCCTGGGCTGGCTCACCCCACCTGATCCTCGCATGAGGAGGATCCAATGACTGAATCCGCAAGGCCGCGCGCCGTCGGCTTCAACCATATCGCATTGGAGGTCGGGGACATCGAAGAAGCGCTGGCGTTCTACGGCCGTCTCTTCGCCTTCGAACTGCGCGGCAAGACCGACGCCATGGCCTTCATCGATCTCGGCGACCAGTTCATCGCCCTGCAGAAGGGCCGCAGGCAGGCGGCGGACGAGGGCCGCCATTTCGGCCTCGTGGTCGATGACAAGGAGGCGGCCCGCAGGGCGCTCGACGCCGCGGGAGTCGCCCTGATCGACGGACCCTTTCTTGATTTTCGCGATCCCTGGGGCAACCGCGTCGAGATCGTCGGCTACGACAACATCCAGTTCACCAAGGCGCCCAACGTGCTGCGCGGTATGGGTCTCGCCCACCTCGCCAAGAACGAGCGCGCCAAGAAAGAACTGGCCGAGAAGGGCATGGCGGTCGGGGAAGACTGACGCAGGGTGATCTGGTCGTTGGCCTTCACGGCTGCCGGACCGCCCGCTGGCCATTCCCGGTAACTATGGTTCGTAGAGGAGGACGCCATGACCCTGTCAGGCCAGAAGACGGTCATCGTGACCGGCGCGTCCAGCGGCATCGGCCAGGCGATCGCGGCGCATCTTCACAGCTCGGGGTGGCGCGTGTTCGGGACCATGCGCCGGCCCGACCCCGACAGGCACGGGCCGGACGCATTGAATCTGGACGTCGCCAGCGATCAGAGCGTCGGGGCGGCGGTGGCGGAAGTCCTGGCTCGCGCAGGCCGGATCGACGCGGTGGTGAACAACGCAGGCGTGGACATGCTGGGCGCCGTCGAGGAGACGACCGCGCAGGAAGCGCTCGATTTGTTTCAAACCAACTTCTTCGGCGTCCACAGGCTGGTCCGCGCCGTTCTCCCCGAGATGCGCGAGCGAAAGGCCGGCCGCCTCGTCACGATCGGGTCGATATCCGGCTTCCTGCCCACCCCGTTCGACGCCTTCTACAGCGCCTCCAAGCACGCGCTCGAAGGCTATTGCGAGAGCCTGGATTTCGAGGTCCGTCCCTTCGGCATCCATACGGTCCTGATCGAGCCGGGTTTCGTGCGCACCCGGATTCGGGGCAATCTCACGCGGACAGCCGCGAGCATTGGCGCCTACGCGGAAAGGCGTGAGCGCGTCGGGGGCAGCTTCGACCGCGGGGTCCAGGCAGGCGTCGATCCCCTTCGGGTCGCCGAGGTCGTCGAGCGCGCGCTGACCAGCGCCCGCCCGAAGCTTCGCATGCGCGTGGGCCGCGACGCGCATCTTCTGAACTTCGTCTATCATCATATGCCCACCGCGATGTTCGCTGCGGGCATGCGGCAGCGCTTCGGATGAGCGCATAGGGTACGGGGCTAGCGGAAGGCGGGCGACGGCTTCCCTTTCTCCCTCCGCTACGGCATTCACACATCTCAAGTCGCGGGTGCGCATCCCCTCCCAGCTTGCTGGGGAAGATGGCGCGAAGCGCCGGATGGGGTGTGGCCCGCTGCTTCGATGCAAGTCGGATTGCACGACTGTCACGGCAAAACTGCATCGATCCATACCTGCTTTCCAGACCCCCGCCCTTCGGCGACACCTTCCCCGCTTCGCGGAGAGGGCGCCCGCCGGTCTTCCGCAGGCCCGATGATTGTGAAGTCCGTAGCCACCGAACCTCCGGCCGCGCGTCTTTCATGGACCGCGGCAAGTGTTTTGCGGCTTCGGCGATGATGAGGAGCCCGTGCTCGTCAAGCCGAACGGGCGCGATCTGTCCTTCACTTTGAAGACGTCGATATCGGAATTGGGCCCGCCTCATCCCGCGCATGCGAGCCGAACAGATAAGAGCGCCTGGCCTCCGCGCGCGTGAATTGCGGGCAAAAGTGCACTGTCGCCGGAGCTCCAGTTTGTTTTCGCTGTGAACTCCCCAAATTTGACTATTGGCGGCCATGTGATTTTACGTTTACACCAATTGCCATAGAGCGGACGTTCGACCGGCCGGCGTAGCCTTCGCCGTCGACGCCGCGCCCGGCGACGGGCCCGCAAGTGAAGGAACGCGCACTGATGGATAAGTTCATCCCCTACGTCCTGGTCTGCCTCGCCGGCCAATCTCCGTATGAATGCACGCGCCAGACGGCGGTGGACGTCGTCGCCGCGGAGCCGGCGAAAAACGAGGTGATGTGCGGCTTTTACGCGCAAGCCGCGCTCGCCGGGACATCGATCGGCCGCAGCCTTCGTAACGGCGAATGGCTCAAGATCGTCTGCGAGAGGGTGAAGACATGACCATCCGGACGAGGCGCCGTTCGGCTAAGCCAGCGACTTGACGATCTTATTACGGTGACACTCGCATTTTCCCCGTTGCGAGCGATCGCCGTGGCGGCGATCGCTTCTTTAAGGAGCCTCAGCCTCTGTGGCGCGCATCGGCCGGTTCGTCGTCCCGATCTGCCGCATCATGTGACGCAGCGCATCGCCACGGATTTTCCCAGCCGAACGCGGGACGAGTGCGGATGGGATCATTGTTTGCTTGGCGGAGCGGAGCGCAAGGGAAATTTGAAGTTAAGGATGCGCGGAGCGCACCGCCTCCGGCGGCGACCCCTGCGGGGTCGTCCTTGAGTTCAAATTCCCCTCGCGCATAATCGCCTCCAAGCAATCAATGACCGATCGCCGCCGGGCGCGGCGGCGCGGGCGCCTGGACCTTAGCGTTGCGGGTCTGACAAAGGGGAAATATGCATGTGTCCCCGTAATGCCTGACCCGCTCGGGGGCTTCCCTCATCTGCTGAAATAATCCCACCGACTCCATCCTCCTTCAGCCCGCCCTGCTTTGACTGGCGACGGTCGCTCCGTCGCGTCACTGCAATCACAGGGTCCACACGGTTAACCGCGCATGGTTCGTGTGTTTGTCAGTGCCGCCGCTCATCGAGGCCGGTTCTCGTAGCGGCTTTTCAGCTCGATCAATTTGTTCTGGAACCTGCCATTGAAGAGGAACAGCCAAAACAAACTTGCCGCAGTCACCACATACAGCAAGACATTGCAGGGAAAGTGAACAATATCCACCATTTGGATGATCGTACCTGAGATTGCGAGCGCGAACCCCAACGCTATGTAAAAGTAGTTCCAACTAATTGGACCCCTTCTAACGTCTGCGGTCGGAACATCGGTTGCGTTTATCGTCATGGCGGTGGGTCCCCTTTCGAGACGTCGAAGTTAAAAAATACCAGCCCGCCAGCCGCCGCCACCACGGCCTGGCGCGCTCGGCCGGGGGTTTGTCCCCGGGGATTGTCCCCCGGACTGGTTAACGCCTCCTGAGCGCTCGGATCTCGCCGCGCCCTGCTCCACCGAACTGGTGGCTATTCCGGCCGCCGGCGATCGAAACGCCCGTCCTGGGGTCGCCCGCAAATTACGGTGACAAGAAGCCGGGGGTTCCTGCCCTGATGGATCGTCGCGCATTCTTGAGCGGATCGCTGACCTGGTTGAGAACAGCATCGCGGCCAACACGCCGGGCCTATCAATCTGGCCTCAGTCACTTCGAGGGCTGGGGCGGCCGTATCCCGATCTCGGGATCGAAGCCGGCCCCGTCTTCCGCCCTGTCGACCGGCACGGCAGTGTCGCTTCCCGAACGGCTGTCGGCCGAGGCCGTTTCGCCCAACGGGCTGCTAGGCGGCGTCGGAGACCTGGGTGGCGTCGGCAGCGGCTTCTCCGGCTTCGCCGAAGGCGGCCTGATCACCGGCGACGGCAGCGGGACGTCCGACTCAAACCTGATCATGGCCTCCGATGGCGAATTCATCGTCAACGCCGACGCCACGGGCAGAAACCGGGCGCTGCTCGAAGCGATCAACGCGGGCAAGGCCCCGCGGTTCGCCACCGGGCCGTCAAGCGCCAGCTTCGCCAGTAGCCTCGTGCACGCCCCAACGGTCAACATCACCATGAACGGCGACGCCGACCGGGAGGCGGCCACCAAGATCGCCGGGGCCGTGGGCAAGGCCCTAGACGCGAGCAAGCCCGACAGCTTCCGCAAGTCGCATGGGCAGCTGCTCGCCGAAGCCAACGCGCACCTGCAGCGCGCCGCCCTCCGCCACGGCTAGCCGCCCGACCGCTCAAATTGCTATACTATTTCGCGCCACCGCGCCTTTCCCATGAAATAGATGCGGATGAAAGGCCCTTTACCGATCGTCTTGATGAGGTTTGGCAGAGCAGCCTCGATAACGTCGTCCGGAGTCACTGCCCGTCCGTCCGTGTACAGTAGCAAGTCAGTGTTCGGCGCAGAATAGGCTTTAGCAATCTTCTTTCGATAGACCGCTTCGGTTGGATCGGGAGGCCACCTCTGCTCCGGTATACGGTCAGGATCACGTCTCACTTCGGTCAGATCCCGCGCCAGCTCCTCGGAACATATCTCGGCGAGTTCGAACGCGAGAGGCTGGCCATCCCACGTCGCGCACCGAATGTCAGGCTCCCGGGGCGTACGGCTTTCGATCGTCGCAGGGTCGATGTCCGTCCTTGCCACGCGCACAAACTCGGCGAAAACGAGACGCTCTTCCTTGGCCTTCAAATCATCCATCCCAACATCCTCTAGTCGAAGCCGGTCCCGATGAAGCTGCGCGACGGCTGCGCCTGAAGGGCGGCGATAACGCGGCGCTGAAAGTGGTTTAGAATTTGGTCCGTGCGACCTTTGTGCAGGTAGCTACATTTATTGTACCAATCTTCGCTGTATCAGTTTTGAACGACTGGCGCAACCAACCCTCGGCTCGCCAATAGGTCATAGACAGATTGGGGATAACCAAGTACCTTTCCAGTAATTTGATCGGTCATCACCGCCTTTCCTCCGCGTATCGACCCTAAGACCAAGTGCAACTCTTCCTCAAAATTCACCCTCCAGTTTGAAAGATCGTGGTCGTTCCACATCTTGGCCACATCAGCCTTCTTCTTCGCGTCCGCCTCGCATTGCGCCACAATCTCGTCGACTATGTCGAGTGGCATCGCGAGATTGTGTCGTTTGCACCGTTCAAGCAAATAGGCGCGGCCGGTAATTTTGGCTGGCAAGGTATACGCCGCAATGAGCCCCATAATGGTTTTCATTTAGATGATCTCCTTACCCAGAGAAAAGCGCTCACGCGGTCCTCCTGACCAAGCGGGGCTCGCGCTCATGAGCGCGCACACTGCGGCAACAATCTGTCCCCGTTTCATCTGACCTTCTCCAATCAAGTGGCTTTGATCTAACGCTTAGGGCTCGATCCGCAGCCGAAGCGTCCATCCCGACTTGCCTGACTGGCCCTTGCGCCAGCTGGTCATGCGCACCCCGTGGAGCGTCGACAGCGCGCGGTAGACGCTCTCCATGTGGCTGCGGGTAATCTCTTCGTGGGGCCACACCTTCTCGGCGAGATCACGGGTGGTGAATTTGCGCAGCGGCTTCCTTCTCGAGCGCGGCGATGATGCGATCTTGCACATAGCCCGGTCCCCGGCTCATTTTAGCAGCAACTCCGAAATTGCATCGCGGGACAGTCTACTGTGCTCAAGGAGCGCAGCGGCTATTCTTTTCACGTCTGACCAATTTGACTTATTCAGATCGTCTGTTGACAAACTCAGCCATTTGAAATGGGCGTCCACTGTCTTGTCGGTGCCGTCTAGACGACTGACCAAATCCATTGCAAAGTCATTGTCAGACTTAGCGTTATCGATCCAAGCCGACCGAGGGTTGAAGCGCCTCTGAGCGGAAGGTCCGGCTAAGGCGATGACAATGTAACGTTCGGCGCGCACTCGCGCGCGGTCCGAACTATCATACTCAATATTTATCCCCCGAAGCGGACTTATATGTTCGACCCTCCCGAGGTAGCCTTCTGCTGGAACCACAGTGGCCCGCTTAATCCTGACACCCTGAAGCCAAGCTGCAACGATGTGGCCAGCTTCGTGAAACGCAATGGCTTCTCGCTCTGAAACTCTCATTGGTCCCCGTTTCACGACACTTCTCCCTCACGGCTCAATTTTCGGACGCGCTGCGGATACGATTGCGGGGGCCTCTCGCGGGTTTTCCGCTAAGACCCTGATCTGACTGCGGACCCTCGTGGCCAGAAAACCCTAGCCCGATGATCCGCAGTCATTGGATGGTCGAAAGTGCGCCGCAGGCGCACGAAAGGGAGGTTCCTATGAACTGACTGATCGTGCACAAGCTGCGTGAGAGATGAAGGAAGGTCCTTCGGAGTTGGCTTTCAGGAGCGGGCTTCAAACCACTCCAAGCTGCTGCGGTAAAGAGCCGTGGTGGTGAGCATTGGGGTCAAAGCGCCGAGGCCGTACCTCGGGCAGGTAGGGATCAGAGAGACGAACGAAAGTAAACCTCCGTTGACGCGTCGTAATCCACAGACATGTCGTCGAAACCAGGGGCGTTTCTATCTCCTGGGACAAGCCCGCCAGGCGCCTGATGACGGGGCGGGCGGCGACCGGCGTATAGGAGGCGTGAAGCTGATCCGGGCTCTCGCGTGGAACTGCGGGAACCTGTCGCTCCGATGCCAAGGGAGAAGCCCAAGCGGCATAAACCGCGAGGCGAGCGTACCGATGCGGAGCACGGGGACGGACCGTCCTGTAAGAGTGTTGATGGCCAGTAATGCGGCCGGAGCAAAGGGGACGGGTCAAGCCGCCATCGTTCGCGTTCAACTGGCGACAGGAGGAAACGCGTGACGACGGCAAAACCGTTCACCATCCCGAAACGGCTGGTGTATGAGGCCTTCGAGGCCGTGAAAGCCAACGCGGGCTCCGCCGGCGTGGACAACGAGACGATCGAAGACTTCGAAACGAACTTGAAGGATAATCTGTATCGGATCTGGAACCGGATGTCGTCGGGAAGCTATGTGCCGCCGCCCGTGAAGGCAGTGGCCATTCCGAAGAAGACGGGCGGGGAACGGATTCTCGGTGTCCCGACAGTCGCGGACCGCGTGGCGCAGATGGTTGTCAAGCAAGTGCTTGAGCCGAACCTCGAACCTATCTTCCTGCCAAACTCGTATGGCTACCGACCGGGGAAATCCGCGCTGGACGCCATCGCAGTGACGCGCGAGCGTTGCTGGCGGTACGATTGGGTTCTCGAGTTCGACATCAAGGGCCTGTTCGACAATATCGACCACACGCTGCTTCTGCGGGCGCTGGAGAAACATACGGCGTGCAAATGGGTGCGGCTTTATATCGGACGCTGGCTGACAGCGCCGCTTCAACTCACGACGGAACCTTGGTGGAACGGACCAAGGGAACGCCGCAAGGCGGCGTGGTGAGCCCCGTCCTGGCCAATCTCTTTCTGCATTACGCGTTCGACGCCTGGATGACACGGACGTTTCCGGGCGTGCCGTGGTGTCGGTACGCCGACGATGGGCTGATACACTGCGAAACAGAAACGCAGGCGCATGCCATTCTGGCGGCGCTTGCCGATCGGCTCGCAGCGTGCGGCTTGGCGATCCACCCAGACAAGACGCATATTGTCTATTGCAAGGACGGAAGTCGCAAGGAGAGGCACCCGAATACGAAGTTCGACTTCCTCGGGTACACCTTCAGGCCGCGGGTCGTGAAAAATCGCAAACGGAACTCTCTGTTCGTGAGCTTCACCCCGGCGGTCAGCGCGAAAGCTCTCAAAGCCATGCGGGCGACCGTGCGACGGTTGAACTATCGCAATCGAACGGACCTGAGCTTGCGGGATATCTCCCGGCTGCACAATCCCGTCCTACGGGGATGGGTGGCCTACTATGGGAAGTTCTATCCCTCGGCGATGTACCCGGTCTTCAGGCACTTCAACATGACGTTGGTGGCCTGGGCGATGCGCAAGTTCAAACGGCTCAGAGGGCACAAGACGCGGGCAAGCCTGCTCCTCGAACGCATAGCAGAGAAGCAGCCGCATCTGTTCGTACACTGGCAGAGAGGAACCGTGGGCGGGTTTGCTTGATGGGAGCGGTGTGAGTCGAGAGGCTCCCGCACCGTTCTGCGAGAGGCCGGAGGCGAAATCCCTCCGGCCTACTCACCACGGCCTCCACTGGGTGCTCGACATGATCTTCCGCGACGACGAATGCCGCGTGCGGACAGACAACGCGCCCTTCAACCTCGCCATCGTGAAACACATCGCCCTCAACGTGCTCAGAACCGGCAAAGCCAAAGACTCCCTGCGCATGCGACGCAAAGTCGCCGCCTGGGACGAAAACGCCCTCGCCGCCTACATCGCCGCATGACACCTTCAGTCGATTCCCCTGATTGCTGTGTACGCTTCGCGGCGGTCGTCTCCTTCCGCCCCGCAACACTCGCTACCGAGCGCCCGCCACGGCTTACTCGGGCCGGACTTGCACCGGCTGGACGCCGCCAGCTTCGCCTGGCGCACTGACACTTGCATTTTTTCCCGGTTGCGAGCGATCATCGTGGCGGCGATCGCTTCTTTAAGGAGCCTCAGCCTCTGTGGCGCGCATCGGCCGGTTCGTCGTCCCGATCTGCCGCATCATGTGACGGAGCGCATCGCCACGGATTTTCCCAGCCGAACGCGGGACGAGTGCGGATGGGCTCATTGTTTGCTTGGCGGAGCGGAGCGCGAGGGAAATTTGAAGTCAAGGATGCGCGGAGCGCACCGCCTCCGGCGGCGACCCCTGCGGGGTCGTCCTTGAGTTCAAATTCCCCTCGCGCATAATCGCCTCCAAGCAATCAATGACCGATCGCCGCCGGGCGCGGCGGGCGACTTCGGACTTCGGCGAGGCGGATCGAAAATGGAAAAATATGCATGTGTCCCCGTAAGTCCCAACTCAAGTCGAAGGTGGTTAACGAATTGCATCCGCCAGTCCCTCTTTCGGCGCCCTGCTCGGGAAGCCCGCTTCTCAAGCAAACGCTTGACCTGCCCGCGAATCAATTGTGTGCGCACGCTAGCCCGCACGGGAGAAGGGGGCGCGCCTCCGACCTTCAGCGACACACGATGAACGCGCTGAGGGCTTTCGCTTCGTCGGCCAAGTCTGGCCCTTTCAGCGCCTGAGTCGCCTCGCCGATCTCAAACTTGATGGCGTTGTCCTGAAGGAAGTTGGCGACGACGGAAGCCTTGATGGCGAAATTGACGTTCTGCGGGATATCGCCTTGCGCCTTGATCTCGCTGAACGGATTTAACTTCGCGCTCACGATCCCGATGAGATTGCCGTTCTCATCGAGGAGCGGGCCGCCGGAGTTGCCCGGCTGGACCGGCGCGGAGATCTGATAAAAGCGGCTGTCGTCGCCGATCCCCGCGAGCGCCGTCACGATGCCGGTGGTGAAGTTGCCGCTCGTCGCGAGCACCTGGCTCAGCGGATAGCCGAAGGCCTCCACATTCTCTCCCTGCCTCGCGCCGAACCGAAGCGCGCCAACGCGCACCGGCTTGGCGTCCACTTTGAGGAGCGCGAGATCGTTGGTCGGATCCTTGGCGACGAGTTTTCCGGCCTCGAAGTCTCCCCGACCCATGCCGACCCGAATATCGAGGCAATCCTTCACGACGTGGGCGTTGGTGACGAGGTGGCCCTCGTCGGTCACGAATACGCCTGTTCCTGAAGTCGACGTGTGAGGCTCCGCTTGTTCCGGAGCCGTTGGAGGCGGCGGCGGAGTAGGACTTGGTCCGGCGGCCGCACCGATCGCCGGCGCGCCGGTCATGACGGTGAATGGGCTCGTGAATGGAGCGCCTGTCTCCGACGACCAGAGGGAGCCCGGAGATCAAGGTCGCGATGCGTTCGATGTGGGCGTCGGTCGCCGCGTGGTTCCAGGTGAGCGAGAAGCCGACGCCCCCGCGCCCGGTCTGGTGGTAGCGGACGTAGCCGTCGGTGATCCCGTCCGAATAGGAAATGACGAAGAATTCATTCCTGTAGAGCTTGGAATAATAGATCGTCGCGCCGCCACGCTGCAGCTTGTTGCGGAGGGCCTCGAACGACAGGCGCAAGGTGAACTGCGGATAGTCATCGTAGGTCAGCGCGACGCCGAGCGGCCGATTGAAAAACGTGAGGCCGGTTGCGGTCGATTGCTCCGTCAGCGGCAGGCCGATCGGGACCCAAATCCGGCTGTCGGTCAGGGGGTGCCGGACCACCTGGAACCGCCACGCGTTCAGGTACGTCCCGGCGATCGCCATCAGGCGATCCGTCTGCTCGTCGGTCATGACGCCGAGCGGCGAAAAACCGTTGTCGGCCTCGAAGCGCGAGATCGCGTTGAACAAGCGGGTGCTGAAATCGGCATTCGGCACGGCCTGCCAGTAGCCTGCCGCCGTCAAAAGGAATTGCAGTTTCACCCGCGCGTCGAGCGTGAGACGCATGAAGGCGTCTTCGGCCTGAACATAGCCGGGCAGTTGCGTTTGGGCAGCTGCCGCCTCCAACGGAGAAAAGACGGGCGGAAAGCCGATGAGCCACAGCAGCGCGAAGAGCACTGCGCACGAGCGGCATCTGCCGGTTGGGCTTCGATTGGCCATTTCCATCGCCCCGCACGGCCATTGGCCGCGTTCCCCTCAGGGATCATACCGCCGAAGAAGGCCGATGTCCTCATTCCGTTCGGCATTTGCTTAATTAACGCGCGAGAGTTGCCCGCGAAATTGAGCCAAACGGAGTTGGCCTCTTCCCCGTCGATGAAAAAGCCCTATCCTCGGCAGCCGAAGGGCGGATGCGATGGGCGTCAAGCTGGTCGTTGCGGTGACGGACGGCGATTGGTTCGATCATCTCCGCGCGATGCCTCACCTCACCGAGGTGAATTTCTGGTCGCCGTCGGACCGGACCTTTCGCGCGCTCGAACCGGGCGAGTTGTTTCTTTTCAAACTGCACGCGCCGCGCAACTTCGTCGGCGGCGGCGGCTGGTTCGCACATTCGACGATTCTGCCGTGCTCGCTCGCCTGGGAGGCGTTTGGCCAGGAGAACGGCGCCGCGACGCTTCGGGAGATGCGCGCCCGGATCGCCCGCTACACCAAGCGGTCCGCCGACGACCGCGAAGACTTCCACATCGGCTGCCGGATCCTCACGCAGCCGTTCTTCCTGCCGGAACATGCCTGGATTCCTGTCGGCGACCTCTGGCCGCGCAACATCGTCTCGTTCAAGACCTACTCGACCGACGACGCCGACGGGATGCATCTGTGGGACAAGGTGCAGGACGCGATCAGCGCGCCAGCGTCGCCGGGGTTTCCGCCGCCGCCGCCGGCCCGATATGGCGAGCCGACGCTTGTCCGCCCGCGCCTCGGCCAGGGCGCCTTTCGCATTCTCGTCACCGACAACTATCATCGCCGATGCGCCGTGACGCGTGAACGGACCTTGCCGGCGCTCGAAGCGGCGCATATCCGGCCTTTTGCCGAAGGCGGCGAACACGAAGCCTCGAACGGCGTGCTGCTGCGCCGCGACATCCACAGTCTGTTCTTCGCCGGCTATGTGACGATCACGCCGGATCTCCACTTCGAGGTCAGCCGCCGCATCAGGCAAGAATTCGAGAACGGGAGGCAGTATTACGAACTGCACGGGCGGGAGATCGCTCTGCCGGACGACTGGCGAAGCCGGCCGCGACCGCGCGGCGCTCGAATGGCACAGCGGAAGCCGGTTTCTCGGTTGAGTGCGGGATCCGGAATTAGGGATTGAGTAAAGTGTCACCGTAACCGCGTAACCGCCCGAGTCGCGGCGGGGCGGTCTGGCGCCCGACCCGAGTTTTCGGGCCGACGAGTCCAGCGGAGTCTGCCAAGAACAGTTGGACTTAGACAAGAGCCGGCGCGGATGGCTCGTCTCGGGTTCAGCGCCCGGGATGTTCACCGCCCAAATCGCCGATCTCCCGCCTCTCATTTCGCGCGAGGGTCCAGGCAATGGCGCAGTTCCAGGGCCGCTCGACATGCGCGGCCGCGTCGGCGGTGCTCCCATTTCCCGCCAGATGGTCTGCAAGCGCAGTCATCGCGAGCAGGGCCGCAAGTCCTATTGCAAGTTTCGCCATCATTGCTGGCCTTCCTCTTCAGAAATCATCGAGAACCGGCAACGTGCCGGCAAGATACTGATAATTTTCCGCCCTTAAGGAACGTCCGAGTTTGGAGGTGTCCCTTCCGACGATGGAGAGGTGATCGAATACGCAGACGGCGGCGCTGAAGGTTCGCCAAACCCCGCCCGACGGCCCTTTCGGTCCGCTCGAGCATGCGCTCGCAGTCTCCGCGAACGCCGCCTGCACTTTTTGGGCATGCCATACGATGCGCTGTCCCGGTTTCGGATGGAACCGAAAAAATGTCGGCCGGTCAGTGGTCGATGCAGCCGCGGTTGCAATCTTCGTCGTTGCGGCTCAACCCGTCGGTCTCTCGCGTCACCACCTGCGACTCCGTGACGGCGGACAGCAGCCAGAGCGCGGTTGCGTTCGCGAAGTTCGCCTTGTGATGGACCGTCCGGGAATCGGACACGCGCACGATTCCCTTGTCGAGCGGATTGGCCGCGGCCGGCGCCGCCAGAGCGAGCCCGAGCGCAAGCGACAATATGAATGCTTCTTTCATCTCTTCCTCCTCATCTCCTTGCCTTGCGGACGGGGTTGCTTCCTGAAGCCCATGGTTCCCGCCCGTCGACAGCAGCGAAGGATGGCCGCCCTGCGATACAGAAGGATTTCAGCCGCCAGGAAATGCGTTACGTCCGTCACAACGACGGTTACAGCTGCAACAGGAGGTTGGATTGCGGGTTACGGCGCCAGGTCCGTAATTCCCTTTTCTTGCAGCTCCCGCCCGGATCACCCGCCGTCGCGCTCGAGCTTCGGCTTGGGCCGGCGCTTGTCGAGCGTGACGGCGGCCAACGCGGCTGATTGCGTCGTGAAAGGCGCGGTCGCCGAGCGGGCGGCCGGTCAGTCGGTTGCGGCGCAGCGTGGGCCAAAGGCGGGATCGTCGGGGTCCGCATCGACGAGATCGGCGAAAGTTCGGCGCCCGGTCGAGGAGCAGTGGCGCCGCGACGAGCCCGTCGTCGCGGCCGGATGAGATGCGCGCTTAACGCTCGAATGGGGCCAGTCCCGCGCGCTCGACCATCCGCGCGGGCGCCGGATTCAGCGCGACGGCGCCCGCCGCCGCGATCAGGTGGCCCGCGCTACGCCGCTGACCGCGTAGGGTTCGCGCCTGCTACGCCTTTACTCCCATGACGATAAAGCCGAGATTTGCCGAGAAGAACGCTTCCGCCTCTGCGGCATGCTCCAACGCCGTCCACCAGGCCGCAACCTCAGCCGGCGCGATCTGACCGGCCCGCGTCGCCCGAGCAATGGTGTCTTGATTGAGTTGTCGGTAAATGCCAAAGCCGGTCGCACCCGACAGGCAAATCGCGTGCGGGACGACCCGAACATCAATCAGGCCAACCCCTCGGAACAACCTGAAGAGTTGCCGGCCAATCCACGGACGCGGCACCGCCAAGTCCAACAGCTCCGCGACCTGGCGCGCAAGCGTCGAGTTCGGTGCATCGACCACGGTCTGGTCGAAGTCGAAGTCAAAAGCCAGGACGCATCCGCCGGGACGCGCGACGCGCGTCATCTCTGCCAAAGCCGCCTCCGGACTCTCCAGATACCGCAGCACGCGTTCTGTCCGACAAAGATCGAAGGAATTGTCCGGAAATGCGAGATACTGTGCATCCCCGACCTCGAGGCGGATCCCGAAGGTCTCGCCCGCCGCACGCCTCTGGGCCTCAGCAATCATGGAGGGATTGGCGTCGATCCCGACGACGATCCCCTGCGGTCCAACGAGCCGGGCGAGGCGCAGGACCTCGTGCCCAAGGCCGCACCCCACGTCCAGAACGTGATGTCCGTTGCGAACTGGACAAAGGTCGAGCATACGGCCCTTGAGCTCCTGGGCCAGGGGATTTCGATCGATTTGGTCCAGCCATCGAAACGTGGCCTCGACATCGATCGGCTGCCGGCCACCCTGAAATCCCTGATGCAGGCTTTCCACGACACCCTGCCTTTGCAAATCACGCTCCGCCCCGACGCCACGCCGGCGCACATCGCCTCTGGCGCTGCTATAATCCGGCATTCGCCAGATTGACGGCCCTATTGCGGCTGAGACTGCGCCCATAGCGAGACTTTGACCAGACTGAAATGTCGCTGAGACCCCGCGGCGGCTTGTAGATACGCTCCGGGTTACGGTGCTACGTCCATAATTCCCCTTTCCTGAACCTCCCGCGCTCGCATCACCCGCCGTCGCGCTCGCATTTCGGCTTCGGCCCGCGCTTGCCGGGCGTAACCGCGCGGCCGAGTTGGCGGCTGATTGCGTCCTGAAAGGCGCGGTCGCCGAGCGGGAGGCCAATCAGTTCGTTGCGGCGCAGCACGGCGAAGGCGGGATCATTGGGGTCCGCATCGAGGAGATCGGCGAAAGTTCGTCGCCCAGTCGAGGGGCGGTGGCGCCTCGACGAGCCCGTCGTCGCGGCCGTTAAAAATGGGGGATTGAATAAGCTGTCACCGTAATACCTGCTCAGGCTGCATTCGCGTTACGGCCCGCCGGATCGCTAACCGCCCAGGGCGGCCTTTGTCACGAGGCTTCGGCCCGGCTGGTCACCCAGCCAAACCGCTTGTCAGCTACCGGACTCAATCGACAATTATCCGGGTGGAACCTCCCTCAACTAGCAACGCGCGCCTTCGGGGCCACGCGCACTGTCACCGTGATACCCAAGCCGAATCCCCTTCGGCAATCCCGTCAAGCCATTTCTTCGGCTTCTCAAAGAGTTGGGGTATCCGCAACAAATTTGTCTTTAAGGTACCGGTTGCAGACCGATGAAAGCCGCGCCGAGTTCCCTGAGGGACTTGTTTCTTAGGACGTATTCGCGCCCTGTAAAATGCTCTGCGAGTGTTCCGCCACCCGGTGGATAGGCTGGGTTGAAACCCAGTCCAAGCCCGGAGTTGCAGGGGTTCACGTCCTGGCAATAGCGCAGCAGCGCTCGCGTCTCCGCCGCGTTTGCCGGCCGACGAAGCTCCCCGATATAGATGTTGAAAGCGTTCGCGCAAGCGGCCGTTGAGCCTGTTCCCTCGATCGGGCTTTCATTCATCAGGACATTGGCTGCGTTTCTGTACGCAGCGCTGCATGCGGCCAATGGCTGGTCGGTGCACTGGGCAGCGGATTGCGCGGAGCAACCGGTTATCGAAGCGAATTGCTCTTTGGGGTCACGGGTTATTTGACCCCCCAGATCCAATGTTAGATTCTTCTGAGCATCAAGCGGAATGACGAGGTCGAACGCCCTCTCGAAGGCCAGAAACCACGCCTCGAAAGAGGGCACGAAAAGGCTGCGGTCATCGCCAAGATCCATGACCGAGAGAGTGTAAGGAGCGCCATGCGTGATATCACTCTCGCCGAAACCGACCCAGAGCAGAATCCGGTGGGTGACTTCCGATTTGGGCAATGTCCCCTCGCACGATTGCCGCTGCCAATCGGCGTACTGTTTCAGGCTTTCGTCGCCGCCGACCCATCCCCAATAGAAATCGGAAGGATAGACCGAAGTTTGCTGTGAAGGCGTTCCGCCACCGATGACGCCATAGAGGCTCGGCACAACGCACGATACGGGTTGGCATGAGTTGAATGCCGCCGCATAATCCGCCGGCGTCCGAACACAGCCCGGCGGCAAAGAGATTTGAGCTTGAGCGCACGGTGGCAAACTGACCGCGGTGACGGCGATCGCCACTATAAATGACAGTTTGATGAACATTGCTCGGTATCCTCGAATGAAGGCTGGGCAGCGATTCTGAGCTCGGCCTACAGACGCGGCAAAAAGAAAAGCATGCGGCGCCCGCAAGCTTCATTGAACCGTGCCTATCCGGTTAAGCCATACACCCACTAGATGTAGGATGCGCCCAATCGCCGGAGTAAAGCTCGTCGCAGGTCGGCGCTCTCGCGCTGCCTGCGAGGCCTAGTAGCGAGCGGAAAGCGTTGAACGAGCGGCGGTTGAAATCATCCGGGAAAAGCCGCTGAAACTCCGGCAGCCACCGAGGAAATGGCAGCCCCGCGCGCTGCTCCACGTCCATCACAACGGCGGTTCCCGCAGTCATTTCCCCATGCACCCGCGGCGCCGGGCCTTCACCGCCAGCCAGCGGGACCTCGCCCGTCACCACCCACTAGCCCTAGTCGGTGTATGTGTCAACCGGATAGGCGTGCATTGAACATCTCCTGGCGCCCGCTTTAGAGATGCCTAATAGGTAGAGCCCGTGTACCACATTTGATTGGCCGTGTAAAGCTTATGCCTTTACGGTGAGATCAACACTTGGCTTTCGGTTTTGATTCTCCAAAGACAAACAACTGCGCCAGGATGAATAGGATCGCCATGCTCGGTACCTGGCAAAACCGTACTATCTGCAAACTTGTCCTACGTAAAACAATTCTGCGATGTTGTTCCTGACGAACGATGAGGGTTTCTACAGCAATCGCACAAACTTAACCTCGTCCTGCGCAGCGACGCGATGCGTCGCGTCTCGAGGGCGATCGGTTGACGGCCCCCGCGGCGTCACAGGCACTGCGTCGCAGACCTGATCTGCAATTGCCGCCCTGCGCAAAGACCGGTCATTCGCCGAGGACTTGCCGAACAGGTCAGTTCGAACCGTTCCTGCCCTTCAAAATCGATCCAATGAGCGGGAGGAAGGCGCCTCATTAGAAATCACTGCTGTCGGGTTGGAAATCAAGAAGAATTAACAAGTTAACCCTTTTCGTTGCCGCGACTTTCGCGATCGCTCTTAAAGGGTGCGTGTCGATGTCCTTGAACCGCCAAACGGTAAAGCGGCGGATGTATTCGAGGGGAGCTAGCAGTCGCGCCCGCCCGGTCGCTTATGGTTTGGGGTTGATCCACTCGGCCTCAGGCCGGCCGCGTTTGTACTAAAGGCGGATATCGGCAGCGCGCGATGTTAACCCTGCTAGGGGTGCTCCAGTTCAACTTGGCCGAGAATCCTTGGTGGGGTGGGCTATTGAGCCTGCGCCCTTCCCCGTCGCCGGGGACATGCGCGCGCATGCCCGCTTTCAGCCGATGCGCCTGCGCAGCAAGAAAGGCGTTTGGCCTGAGGCCATAGGCATAATGCCAGACGAGGTCTCCCAGGTTCCGACGCGATCCCTTTGCGCGTGATGGGGTCTTCGACCGCGGTAGAGCGTCAACCGGTGCGGATGCGCACGGGTCGAGGGAGGACCTGGCGTCGTCGGTGCTGAGGCTTGCCAAATCGCTTCCCGGTCATGCAATGTATTTCCTGCGGCGTATCGGTCGCCGAGAAGAATGGGAGGGGTCAGTGTCACTTCACCGCACCTGGTTGGTCGCCGGAACCGCTCTATGTGCGTGCGCCGCGGGCGAGGCGGGCGCAGGCGAGCTCAATGCGTTGCCCAAGTTCATTCGCGGCGCGCCGGTCACGACGCATTATGACGGCGTCACCAACGACCTTTTGACCGCGGGACTCGGCGCAAGCGGCCTGGGTTCGTCCACCTCGCCGACGCGTCAGCAGCCCGCCGACCGACGAGGAACTGCGCCGGCTGGCGATCTGGACCAACTATCGCGCGCTGATCGATCCGACGCCGGGCGGCGGCTACGGCGTGCTCTACGGACCGAATGTCGACATCAACGGCCATCCGACCGGCGGGCAAGGCCTGATCGCCGGCGACGAGACGCTCGCCTATGCGGCGGAGAATGGCGCGCCGGCGCGCCGATCACCCTGATGGTGCAGGTTCCGGACAGCTACAATCCGGCCCAGGGGTGCATCGTCACCGGGCCGTCGTCCGGCTCGCGCGGCATCTACGGCGCGATCGCCTCGGCGGGCGATTGGGGGCTCAAGCACGGCTGCGCCGTCGCCTATACCGACAAGGGAACCGGAACCGGCTTCGACGACCTGCAGAATGGCCTGGTCGACACGCTGCGCGGCGACGTCGCCACCATCGCCGCGGCCGGGGCGAACGCGCAGTTCGTCGCCCCCCTGTCGACGAAAGAGCGCGCGCAGTACAACGCGGCCTTTCCCAACCGTTTCGCGTTCAAGCATGCGTTCTCGCGCCAGAACCCCGAGCGCGACTGGGGAACCGACGTGCTGGAGTCGATCCAGTTCGCCTTCACCGTGCTCAACCAAAAGTTTCCCGGCGCCCATATCAGCAAGCGGAACACGATCGTCATCGCCTCCAGCGTGTCCAACGGCGGCGGAGCGTCGCTGCGCGCGATCGAACAGGACCACGAAGGCCTGATCGACGGCGCCGCCGTGAGCGAGCCGAACGTCAATCCGAAAAATTTCCGGCCGTTCACGATCGCCCAGGGCGGCAACCCGCCCTTCACCGCGCAGCCGACGGAGCTGATCGACTACGTCACCTTCCAGAACGCCTTTGAGGGCTGCGCGCTCGGCAGCCAGACCAGTGCACCGTTGTTCGTCTACGCCCCGCCCAGCGCCGCGCGCTGCGCCGCGTTGCACGCCGACGGCCTGCTCACGTCCACGACCGCATCGACGCCCAGGCGGCCGAGGCGCAGCAGAAGATGAATGCGTTCGGCTTCCTGCCGGAGCAGAATTTCACTGAGCCGCTACTGTGGTACGCCTATGTGCCGCAGGCGATCGTCGTGACCTACGCCAACGCCTATGGCCGGTTCAAGCCGACCGACAATCTGTGCGGGATCAGCTTCGCTGCGACCGACCCGACAAGCAATGCGGTGGTCCCGCTTGCGGCCGCCAGCGAGGCCGTCCTGTTCGGGACCAGCAACGGCATTCCCCCGACCGGCGGCATCAACCTCGTCAACAACAGCACCGGGACCGAGGACCGGGCGTCCACCCCTGACCAGGATCTGGCCGCCGCGCTCTGCTTCCGCGGGCTGGCGACCGGGGTCGATCCGGTCACCGGTCAGACGGTGGCGCCCGCCGACCAGTCGGCGCATGTTCGCAACGGCAACAGGCAAGTGCTCGCGACCGGCGATCTGCATGGCGTGCCGGCGATCATCGTCGAGGGCCGCTCCGACGACATCCTCCCGCCGAACTTCGTCGACCGGGCCTATGTCGGGCTGAACGCGCAAACCGAAGGAGGCAAGAGTCAGCTTCGCTACTACGAAGTGACGAACGCCAACCACCTCGACGACATCGCGCAATACCCCGGCTTCGACACGACGCTCATTCCGCTGATGAAATATTACATCGAAGCGATGAACCTTATGTACGCGCATCTGCGCAACGGCGACGCGCTGCCGCCGAGCCAGGTGGTGCATACCGTGCCGCGCGGCGGCACGCCTGGGGCGGCGCCGCCGATCACGCTCGCCAACGTGCCACCGATCCAATCGAACCCGGGCGCCAACGCGATCGTCTACAGCGGCTCCATCCTCGGCATTCCGCAATAGAGCGGTCCTCGGGCCTCGCTCGCCCTTTCGGCCCCGCGCGCGCTGCGCCGATGCAGAGCGCGCGGGGACAGCATCCCGAGGCGCCTGCCCTGTCGCAAGGGGATCCGCGGTTGCTTCTCGGCTATGCCACCAAATGAGGAACACCGTAGAGTTCTTCAAATTCCGTTTGTGTCAGACGCAAGGAACTCGCTCCGATATTTTCCTCCAGATGTTCAATCGAGGTCGTCCCCGGAATAGGCAGCATGATGGGTGAGCGTTGCAGCAACCAAGCCAACGCAATCTGCATCGGCGTTCGCCGGCGCGCATTCGCGATCCGACGGAGAATCTCCCCCGCCGCTTTGCCTGCTCCCAGAGGGAACCATGGAATGAAGGCAATGGCGTTTTGCTCACAATAATCCACGACATAATCCCACTCGCGATCGGCGAAGCTGTATCGGTTCTGCACCGAGACGATCGGCACGATCTTCCGGGCCCGCTCGATGTGTTCCTTGGTGACGTTTGATAGCCCGATCAGACGAATCTTCCCGTCTCGTTGCAACCGAGCCAGAGTCTCGACGGAGTCCTCGAAAGGCACGACCGGATCCGGGACATGCAATTGATAGAGATCAATGCGATCCAAGCGCAGTCTCTCGAGGCTGCCCTCGATCGCTTTGCGAAGATGCGCCGGACTTGCATCGTGCGTCCATTGGTTCGGCCCCGGACGAACCCATCCGCCCTTCGTGGCGACGACAAGATCCTTTGGATAGGGAAACAGCGCCTCCGAGATCAGTTCTTCGCTGACATTGGGTCCGTACGAGTCGGCGGTATCGATGAAGCGGACGCCGAGTTCCACCGCACGCCGAAGAACCGCGAGCGCCCCCTGCCGATCTTTGGGCGGCCCAAAGATTCCTTCACCGGTAATGCGCATCGCTCCGAAGCCGAGCCGAGGCACAGAGATTTGACCGCCAAGCGAAACGTCTCCAGCTTCCTTTGCGGAGACATCCTTCTTATTCATATTGACCTCCGATACTTGCGTTGCTCGAAGGCAGCGATGCCGCAGGCGCGATACCTGACGATGTCGTGCTTGGACGATGAGTCAAGCGCCAATTTCGAGCACTTCCGGCTCCAACGCCGGGCCCGCTGCGCGGTTCCCCCAGGATCAAAGTCCGGAGGCTGGACCGCTCATGTGCGCTCGCCCCTCTCCCGTGCGGCAGAAGAAGGGCCGGGGATTAGTCCGCGCCCGCGATTCTGACGAGGTAGGCGACGATCGCATCGACGTCCTTGGGGTCGACCGGCGCCCTGTAGGCCAGCCGCATCTTTTCGACCTCGGCTTGCCACTGCGCCTTCGACATCGCCGGTTGGTTCAGCACCATGCCGGCGCATTACGGTGACGCTTGCACATTTACCGAGAAGCCGCTCGACGAAGGTTCTCAGCTTGACCCCATGCTGCAGAATGAGACCTGCACGGCCGGTAAAGTTTGCCCGCGCACGAATTCGGCGATTGCGTCCGCGCTCTTCTTTGCGTCCCAGAGATAGGCGCGCGGATCATGGTCCATAGACGGTCTCCGCCGACCGCTCGATGCCGGCGCGGATGAATGGATTGCGGACGCTGCCTTCAACGACGAGGTCGACAGGGCGGCCGACCGCAGCCGCAAGCGCGTCGCGCAGCGCGAAGAATTCTCCGAGCGAGGGGCTCGCGGCGGGTCCGAACGCAACGACGAAGTCGACGTCCGATCGCTCGGGTTCGAAATCCACCAGACGCGCCGCGGAGCCGAAGACGGCCAAACGGCGGACGCCGAAGCGGCGGCAAATCTCCGCGATCTCCGAGCGGCGTTCGGTGGGACGGTACACCCAATTTTCCTAAGGCTGCCGGGGCACGCGTCCCCTTCCGGGCGCTTTCTCCGCTTCTTGGAGAACGGGCGCACGCGCCCGGCCTGTGAGGCTCCTCACAGCGCTCCGCAACGTAACGTGCTTCAATGCTGCGCAAACAGGTGGAGCTTATGAGAAACTTCCGATCATACCCTGTGGCGTCCGACTTAGGCCTGATGGACGAGCGCAACGAGCGCCCGGTGCTGATCGCGCTGGTTGCGACTCTTGTCGCTTGGCTGGCCGTGGGCGCGGTCGTTCTCGCGTGACATGCGGCTGAAGCTGATGCGTTCGCCGTCGTCACAGGATTCTCGCGGAGGCCCGCGAACGCGATTGCCCGCTGGATAGCCATCGATGAAGGCCATCGTTCTGGGTGCCGCGGCCGGCCTCGCGTTTGGCATGGCGGCGAGCCCTGCGGCCCACGCGCAGTTCGCTTACCCGCCCCTGATCGAACTGCCGCCGCCTCAACCCTATCCCGCGCCGCAGAAGCCGGCCCCCGCCTCAGCCGGCCAGGGCGGCCCCGCCGCCACAAGACTGGTCGCCGCCCGAGTTGAGCCGCTGCTACCAGGGCCGGACGAAGATTTGCTGATACGCGCCCCTCCGGGTCTCATCCGGCAGAGGCGAGGCCGCGCGGCTCGCTGCATAGCCCAGGCCATCGCCTTCAATCCCTTTGTTCGCACGAGATTGAGCAGTTTCATCGCAGGGCATTCATAGCGTTGGCTGTGGCTACGGGCATTCCTTTCTGCTTTTTCGTCATGGCCGGGCTTGTCTCGGCCATCTACGCAGCGGCGCTCCACGGACGCCTGAGTTCAGTATTCACAATGGCCGCTGCGGTAAATTCCCCCACAACCTGCAGCGCCAGCGGACAATTGAGCCCGGCCGCGGCTTCGATGATACGTGTCGCCAATTCGCGTTTGCGTCCCTCCCGGGCGTCCACGGCATAGACCAGAATGTTGGCGTCGAGCGTGAAACGTTCAGCGCTCATGCAGATCGTCGCGCGTCCAGCGGCGCTCGCCCGACGAGTTCCCGGATTCGTGCGCGCCCAACTCGAGAAATCCGCGAATGGCGCGCTCCTGCTCGGGGCTCCGCCTGTGGACAGCACGCCTTTCGTCTGCCGGGACGATCTCGACGGCGGGCTTGCCATTCCTGAGAACGAGCACAGGTTCCCCCGTCCGCTCGATTTCCCGCACCAGATGGGAAAATCCCTGGTTGGCTTCGCGAAGGTTGAGCTGCTTCATGCGAACTCATGTAGCACACTTGTAGCACTGCGACGACAGCCGCAAACGGATCCCTTCTCCCGTCGCCTCCACAAACTCGCGGGGAATCAATCAGCGCTCGCAGAAGGTCTGAGCTTCGGCGGCCCGCGCTCTGCGTGAGGCGGGGACAGTTCGCGCATGGCGATGGCGTCGCTCGCTCGAGGGGGTCAGCGCCTTCGGTGCGGGGCAGGCGCCGTCGGCCTCCATCCAGAAGCGGCGGCGCGGATGGTCGCCAATCCAACTTGAAGGGTGTCCGCGAGCTTCGGAACGCGGCCAATTCGTCCTTCGATATGCCGGCTCTTGCGCTGTTGGCGAAGCCGAATACGAAAAAGACGTGTGAGCCGCGGTCGAAAGAGAAGGGTCGTTCGGAGCCCCCGACTTGGGCGCCGATCCTCCCCTCACGCCACCTCTTCGAGTCGATGGGCGATGAACTGATTGATGCTTTCGCCTGCCTTCGCCGCCTGCTCCGCGACGCGGCGGTGCAGCTCCGGCGAAAGGCGCAGCGAGAGCGTCCCGGAATAGGGCTTTTCCGGCTCGACGCCGCGCTCGCCGCACCAGTCGCGATAATCGGCGATCGTGTCGGCGAACGCCGCCTTCAATTCCGCGATGTCGCGGCCGGCGAAATGCAGCACGGCGCGCGCGTTGACGACGACGCCGTGCATGAGCGCGTCGCCCTCCTCATAGCCGACCTCGGCGATATCGCCGTCGTGCTTGAGAATCATGGTTTCACCCCCGCGCTTTCGAGGAAGCGGCGGACTGCGGCGACGGCGCCCTTGTCGGCGTCTGGGCTTGGATGCGGGCGGTGGAACACCGCTTCCGCGGAACCGAGCGCAAACCGAACGTGGGAGCCGCGCCCTTCCGAGCGCCGAGCCCCGAGCGCAACCAGAAGGCTTTCGATTTCCGCCCAGCGGAGGCCTGACGGGACCGGCCTCGCGAAGATCGCCTCCAAAGTGCGCCGATGCTGGCGTTCATGCTCGACGATATCAAAAAATGGTAGCATGAACAGGATGGCATCGGGGGCGGAATCGGTGAAGCGCTATTCGGACATAATAACATTAACATAATGTTATTATGTCCGTCGACCGGTCATTCGCGCCCAAAATCGCGGCGACGCTAAACGGGGTCGCAAGCCCCTGAAATCGTTGAGGCGCGACGCTAAACTGGCGCTAAACCGGCTCTAGCGCCGATTCTCACGCATCCGCCTCCTCCAGGCTCGGCAGGTCGAGCCCCTTCTCGCGGGCGCATTCGATCGCGGCCTCGTAGCCGGCGTCGGCGTGGCGCATGACGCCGGTGGCGGGGTCGTTCCACAGCACCCGCTCGATGCGCGCGCGCCGCCTCGGGCGTGCCGTCGCAGACGATCACCATGCCGGCGTGCTGCGAAAAGCCCATGCCGACGCCGCCGCCGTGGTGCAGCGACACCCAGGTCGCGCCCGGAGGCGCAGTTCAGCAGCGCGTTCAGCATCGGCCAGTCGGAGACGGCGTCGGAGCCGTCGCGCATCGCCTCGGTCTCGCGGTTCGGCGAGGCGACCGAGCCGGAGTCGAGATGGTCGCGGCCGATGACGATCGGCGCCTTCAGTTCGCCGCGTCGCCACCATCTCGTTGAAGGCCAGCCCGAGCCGGTGGCGATCGCCCAGGCCCACCCAGCAGATGCGCGCCGGCAGGCCCTGGAACTGGATGCGCGCGCGCGCCATGTCGAGCCAGTTGTGCAGATGCGGCGTCGTCCGGGCATCAGCTCCTTCACCTTGGCGTCGGTGCGGTAGATGTCCTCCGGGTCGCCCGACAGCGCCACCCAGCGGAACGGGCCGATCGCCGCGGCAGAACAGCGGGCGGATATAGGCCGGCACGAAGCCCGGGAAGTCGAAGGCGTCGGCCACGCCCGCTCCTTGGCGCCATCTGGCGGATGTTGTTGCCGTAGTCGACGCGTGGGCACGCCGCATGCGATGGAAGCGCAGCATGGCCCGCACGTGCTCGGCCATGGACGCTTTCGCCGCGCGCTCGACGCGCCTTGGGATCGCTGCGCGCGACGCCGCCTCCCACTCCTGCAACGGTCCAGCCCTTCGGCAGGTAGCCGTTGACCGGATCGTGCGCCGAGGTCTGGTCGGTCACGATGTCCGGCCGCACGCCGCGGCGCACGAGCTCGGGCAGGACTTCCGCCGCGTTGCCCAGCAGGCCGACCGAGACCGGCTTGCGCTCCTCGGCACGCCCGCGTCGATGATCGCCAGCGCCTCGTCCAGGTCGTTGGCCCTGCGGTCGAGGTAGCCGGTGCGCAGGCGCATCTCGATGCCGGCTGGGCTGGCATTCGACGGCCAGCAGCGAGGCGCCGGCCATGGTCGCCGCCAGCGGCTGCGCGCCGCCCATGCCGCCCAGCCCGGCGGTCAGGATCCAGCGGCCCGCGAGGTCGCCGCCGTAGTGCCGGCGGCCCATCTCGACGAACGTCTCGTAGGTGCCCTGGACGATGCCCTGCGAGCCGATGTAGATCCACGAGCCGGCGGTCATCTGGCCGTACATCATCAGCCCCTTGCGATCGAGCTCGTTGAAATGCTCCCAGGTCGCCCAGTGCGGCACGAGGTTCGAATTGGCGATCAGCACCCGCGGCGCGTCGGCGTGGGTGCGGAACACGCCGACCGGCTTGCCCGACTGCACCAGCAGGGTCTCGTCGGCCTCCAGCCGGCGCAGCGTCGCGACGATCCGGTCGAAGCTGTCCCAGTCGCGCGCCGCGCGGCCGATGCCGCCGTAGACCACCAGCTCGCCCGGACGCTCGGCGACGTCCGGGTCGAGGTTGTTCATCAGCATCCGCAGCGGCGCCTCGGTCAGCCAGCTCTTGGCGGTATCGCTCGGTGCCGCGCGGGGCGCGGATGATGCGCATGTTGTCGAGGCGGGATGAGGCGGTCATGGCGAACCTCGTCTTTCTTATCGTCCCTCGCCCTCACTCAGGCGCGACTCGAGATAGGCGAGGGCCGCTTACCCTGGCGCTCATCGCTCATCGCTGAGCCTCCAGAACCGGCAGGAGCCCCTCACCGACCGCCTCGACGATCCGCCTTCGCGCGCGAGCCGCGACGCCGTCAGGATGTCCGGGCGCAGGTAGCGGTCCTCGTCCAGATGCGGCACCTCGCGCCGAAGCCAGCGCGCGCACCGCTTCGAGCGGCGCGCTCGAGCGTCAGCGGCGCGTGGAAGTCGCAGCCCTGCGCCGCCGCCAGCCAGCTCGATGCCGACGATGGCAGAGCCGTTCTCGCGCCATCGGCAGCAGCCGCCGCGCGCCATGCGCCGCCATCGAGACGTGATCCTCCTGGTTGGCCGAGGTCGGGATCGAATCGACGCTCGCCGGAGTGGCGCGCTGCTTGTTCTCCGACACCAGCGCGGCGGCCGTCACCTGCGGCGAGCATGAAGCCCGAGTTCAGGCCCGGGCTTCGGCGTCAGGAAGGCCGGCAGGCCGCGACAGCGCCGGATCGATCAGCATGGCGATGCGGCGCTCGGCGAGCGAGCCGATCTCGCACAAGCGCGAGCGCGATCATGTCGGCGGCGAAGGCGACCGGCTCGGCGTGAAAGTTGCCGCCCGACAGCGCCTCGCCGTCGGCTCGGCGAAGATCAGCGGATTGTCGGACACGCC
Source organism: uncultured Alphaproteobacteria bacterium (assembly GCA_963819255.1). Taxonomy (GTDB): domain Bacteria; phylum Pseudomonadota; class Alphaproteobacteria; order Rhizobiales; family Beijerinckiaceae; genus Roseiarcus. The sequence goes on along the minus strand of CAWFVS010000038.1, from coordinate 89,367 downwards.
GTTCGCTTCGTCGCCAGCGTGGCGGCCGCCTGGCGCAGCAGGTCGAGCACGGCGCCCATCACCTGGGGCTGGCAACGCAGGCAATAGGGATCCTGCACCCGTCGGATCGCCGATGCAGGTGGGAGGCGCGGATTGCGCTGCCGGCGATCAGCGCGCGCAGAGCCGCCGCCACCTCGATCTGACCGCGATGGCGGCGCAGCGCATGGATGCGCGGATCGAACGGCGTGTCCGAGCCGCGCGCGGCGTCGAGTCGACAAGCGCGCCGGTCACGAGGGCCGGCGGAACAGCGTCTCGGCCTCGAACAGCCCGGCGAGCGCATAGGCGGTCGAGAACTGCGTGCCGTTCAGCAGCGCCAGCCCCTCCTTCGGCCCAAGCGCGATCGGCTCGAGCCCGGTCGCGGCAAGCGCCGCGGCGGCCGGCATGACGCCGATCGTCGAGGACCGACCTCGCCGACGCCGATCATCGCGGCCGCCATATGCGCGAGCGGCGCGAGATCGCCCGATGCGCCGACCGAACCCTGCGCGGGAATGACCGGCATCACGCCGCGATCGAGCATCGCCGCGAGGCAGCTCGATCGTCGCCGGCCGCACGCCGGACGCGCCCTGCGCGAGGCTGGCGAGCTTGAGCGCCATCATCAGCCGTGCGACCGGGATGCGGCATCGGCTCGCCGACGCCGGCGGCGTGCGACAGCACGATGTTGCGCTGGAGCTGCGCCAGATCGGCTGGTTCGATCCGCACGCTCGCCAGCTTGCCGAAGCCGGTGTTGATGCCGTAGACCGGCTCGCCGCGCGCGAGGATGCGCTGGACCGCCTCGGCGCTTGCCGCGACCCTAGGCCGGCAGAGGGGATCGAGCGCGACCGGCGCGCCTCGCCAGATCTCGCGCCAGTCCGCGAGGCCCATTTCGCCCGGACGCAATGTCACGGTCATTGGCCCCTCCAGACGCGGGCGTGCAGGGGATTGAAGCCCAGACGATAGACGAGCTCGGCCGGACGCTCGACCTCCCAGATCGCGAGGTCCGCCCATTTGCCGACTTCGAGCGTCCCGGTCTCGGCGCCGAGGCCGAGCGCCTCGGCCGCATGGCGGGTGACGCCCCGGATGCACTCTTCGACCGTCAGGCCGAACAGCGTCGCGGCCATGTTGAGCGCGAGCAGGATCGACGTCATGGGCGAGGTGCCCGGGTTCGAGTCGGTCGCAACGGCGATCGGGACCCGATATCTGCGAAAGAGCGCGACAGGCGGCGTCTGGCGCTCGCGCAAGACATAGAAGGCGCCCGGCAGGAGGACCGCGACGACGCCGGTCCGCGCCATGGCTTCGACGCCCGCCTCGTCCGCATATTCGAGGTGATCGGCCGAAAGGGCGCCGAACTCCGCCGCGAGCGCGGCGCCGCCGCCGTTCGACAGCTGGTCGGCGTGCAGCTTGACCGGCAGCTTTAGGCGCCGCGCCGCGTCGAACACGCGCGCAACCTCCGCGGCAGTGAAGGCGATGCGTTCGCAGAAGGCGTCGACCGCGTCGACCAGGCCCTCGCCGGCGAGCGCCGGGATCGTCTCGCCGACGACCTCGTCGAGATAGGCCTCGCGGCTCTCGGCGAACTCGGGCGGAATTGCATGCGCGGCGAGCAGCGTCGCGCGGACAGTGACCGGTCGTGGAATTCCCAAGCCAGCAGTTGGTTTCGCAGCGTGCCCCCTCCACCGCCCTTCGGGGGGTCCCCCTCCCCCGTTCCGCTAACGCTTCAAGGGGGAGGATAAGGTCGGCGCCGACGCTATCCTCCCCCGCGCAGCGGGGGAGGGGGACCACGCGAAGCGTGGTGGAGGGGGCGGCGGGTGGTGATTGCGAGTCTCCCAGCCAACGCTCGCCGAGGCGCCCCGCCGCGCGCAGCGACTTGCGCTCGGCGGACGTGTCGAGGCCGTAGCCGGACTTGACCTCGATCGTCGTGACGCCTTCGGCGATCAACGCGTCGAGGCGTCTCAGCGCCGAACTCGATGAGGCCCTCCTCGGTGGCCGCACGGGTCGCGCGCACGGTCGAGAGAATGCCCCCGCCCGCCCTGGCGATCTCCTCGTAGGTCGCGCCGGCGAGCCGCTTCTCGAATTCCTCGGCGCGATCGCCGCCGTAGACGAGATGGGTGTGGCAGTCGATGAGACCCGGCGTGATCCAGCGCCCCTCGCAGTCGACGATTTTTTGGGCGCGATCCCGAACCGTTCCAGGCAGGTCGTCCTGCGCCCCAGCGAAGGCGATGCGGCCGCCGCGTGAGGCGACCGCGCCCTTTTCGACGATCCCGAGACCCGGCCTTTCAGGCGCGAGCGTCGTAAGGCGCGCGTTCAGCCAAATCGTGTCGACTTCGTCTGCCGGCGGTTGACCCATAGCAGTGCGCTTTCTCGGGCCCCTGCTTTATTGCAATACATATCGGATCGGAACGCAAGGAACCCGCGAATCCTGCGGATCGGAGGGAGACGCTTGGCTGTCGTTCACGCGGAAACCGCGCTTACCCCGGATGGCTGGACGCCCAACGTCCGGCTAACGATCGAGAAGGGAACGATCGCCGCGATCGAGACAGGCGTTTCCGCGCACCCGGGCGACGAGCGGCACGCAATCCTCGTTCCCGCTCTCGCCAACCTGCACAGCCACGCCTTTCAGCGGGCGATGGCGGGTCTCACCGAGACACGCGGCCGGGGCGCCGAGACGTTCTGGACCTGGCGCGAGGCGATGTACCGCTTCGCGCTGATGATGACCCCGGACGACGTCGAGGCCGTCGCGGCAGAACTCTATGTCGAGATGCTGGAGGCGGGCTTCGCCGCCGTGGCCGAATTCCACTATCTGCACCACGCGCCGGACGGCGCGCCCTACGCCGATCGCGCGGAGATGGCCGGGCGCATCGTCGCCGCCGCGCGCGAGACCGGCATCGGCCTCACGCTCCTTCCCGTCTTTTACGCGCACGGCGGTTTCGGGGCCGAGCCGCCCAAACCGGAGCAGCGGCGGTTCATATCAAGCCTCGATAGCTTCGCCCGCCTCTTCGAAGCCTGCGAAACCCTGGTCAAAGAGAACCCGGACGAGGCGGTCGGCGTCGCGCCGCACAGCCTGCGCGCGGCGACGCCGGCCGAGCTCGCCGAGGTCCTCGCGCTCGCCCCTGAGGGGCCGATCCATATCCACGCCGCCGAGCAGATCGGCGAAGTCGACGATAGCGTCGCTGCGCTCGGCGTGCGGACGGTCCGCTGGCTCCTCGACCGAGCCGGCGTCGACCGGCGCTGGTGCCTCGTCCATGCGACCCACATGGACGCAGGCGAGACGCGCGATCTCGCAGCCTCGGGCGCCGTCGCCGGGCTTTGCCCGGTCACCGAAGCCAACCTCGGCGACGGCGCCTTCAACGGCCGCGCCTACCTCTCGGCCGGCGGACGCTTCGGCGTCGGCTCCGACTTCGAACGTCTCGATCGGCGCGGCGGACGAGCTGCGGCAGCTCGAATATTCCCAACGGCTCGCCGAAAGGTCGCGCAACGTGCTGGCGCGGCCGGGCTGCTCGACCGGACGGGCGATGCTCGACGCGGCGCTGATTGGCGGAGCGCAGGCGCTCGCGCGTCCCTCGGGCGCGCTCGCCCTCGGCGCGCGCGCGGATTTCCTGACGCTCAAGGCTGATCATCCAACGCTGGCCGGCAAGGCGGGCGACGCCATTCTCGACGCCTGGATCTTCAGCGCCGGAAACGCGCTCGTCGACTGCGTGTGGAGCGGCGGACGCAAGGTCGTGCAGGGCGGTCGGCATCTATCGCGGGACCGCATCGCGGCGCATTTCGCCGCGACCATGCGCCGGCTCTCGGCGTTCTGACGCGGCGTCACACTATGAACGGACGGGAAGCGCGAGCAAGTAGACGACGGCTGAATGCGGTCGTCGGCCAGAGACGTTCGAAAAGGGCTGGGCGCCGTGCTCGTGTGACATGATGCGGCAGGCCAGAAACGGCGACGCGATCTCGCCAAGACGGGCCGTGCGCAACCCGAAGAAAGCCAGGAACTCGCCAACTTCTCGAGCTTCGTCAGCAACTGGAGACGTAGCGCGTGACCTCGATCGGAATAGATGCCTTCTCCTGATATTTCTCGTGGCAGCCGCCGCAGTTCTTGTAGAAGTCCTGCATGATCGCTTTGAAGCTTCGCCAATCGATGCGGAATGGGCGCTCTATTGCGGTGATCAATCTCTCGGGCAATCGGAACGTCGGCATGGGTCGCGCTCCGTCTGCAGCCGCCTTTCGCGGAAAGAGATGATTTGGCTTCGGGGAAAGCCGACTAGAACACTTGGCAGCCCCGAGCTATTCGCGGAACAAAAAAATAGTTTCTAAGGCAAAAGTGTTTTCTTCAAAAATTCATACAGATTGATCATCTTCAGACGAATAAACGTCCGAGCCCTCGTGTTTAGCGGCTCGGCGGGAGTGAGCAGCCGGGATTGCCGGGATCTGCTCGTTTCAGAAATTCATGCTCCCGCAGCAGAGGCGCGCCACGCGATCGGCGAGCCTCATTGGGACGCCGGGGCCGATGCCCTTTGGCGCATGCAGCTGCGCGGCTGGAGCGCTCCTCGGTGTGCTCCTTAGCGGACAGCGACCACTCGGAAAGGTAACGCCATGCGAAAGTCAATACGCAACTCCTCCACCGACCGACGCGCATTCCTCCAAAAGGGAATAGCGGCAGGCGCCGCCGGCGCAGGGCTCGCCCTTCTCGGAGACCGCCCGCCTGCGCGAGCAGCCAATTACGGCGGTCTGAGCAAAGGGGACGCGGCCCTGCTCCGCTTCGCCGCCGCCGTCGAGATTTTGGAAACCGACCTCTGGGTGCAATACAACGAGCTCGGCGGAATCCAGGACGACGAGGTCCCGGGCGGCAGCGGGAATCCCGTCTACACCGCACGGCTGCAAAAGCTCGATGGGGACTTTCCCCAATACGTCCACGACAACACCGACGACGAGATCTCGCACTTCACGTTCCTCAATGCGTATCTGGAATTGAAAGGCGCAGCGCCCGCCAATCTGGAGAAATTTCGCACTTTGCAGGGCAGCACAGCGACCGGATCGAGCGGAAAGCCGCGGCTCACCAACCTCATGGAGCTGACGATCGACACGAGCTGGTGGACGCGCTACCGCAGCAGCGACGACAACCCCGACCTCGATCCGCTTTTCCAGTTCCCCCAAGCCGTGCCCGACTTGTTCAAGGGGCCGCATACGGCGATCCCGAGAAGCGACGCCGACCTGTCGCCCCCCGCCATATCCAGGCCATAGCCAATACGGCAGGCTTTCACATGCCGACGATCGAGCAGGGCGGCACCACCCTCTACCCGGCGATGGCGCTGCGGGCGTCCAGTGTGGAAGTTCTCCAGATACTGATCAGCATCGGCCCGACCGAAACGATGCACTTCCAGACCTGGTCGGACAAGGCCGGCAATGCGCCGCCGCTGACCGATCCCACGAACGGGCTGACCTTTCCCGACCTCAACGCGCCTCCCTTCGGCGGAGAGACCTTCCAAACCAATCTGATCATGCCCGAGCCGTGCCCATTCCTCAGCCGATCCCTCCCCAAATGTTCGATCATCCGGCCGACCGGGACCAAGGGGGTCGCCATGGGGGTGGTCAAGTTCCTGACGGCGATGGGGCTGTTCATCGGCCAGCCCCCGCAGTTTTTCCACTTGTTGCAGGACCTCGCGTCGGACGCGGACGCCGCCACGCGCCAATGCTGATGTTGGATGGGCGCGGAAGCGCCTGAATTCACGCTGGCCACGGCGCTCAAAACGTCGTGGCTTTTGTCCGTACCTGCCGCTTTTCGGGGTCCGCCGCTCTCGCAAGGGATTCTCCATCGCGTCGATCGGCGGGTCCAATTCGAGACGGTGCGCAAGCCTGCTTCTTCGAAATGGGGAGGCGCGCCTTCTCCGATGATCATCTCAGCGACGCATTGATCGCCTCGAGAGGACCGCATCCTCCTCATCATCGGTTTGCTCGAGCCTCCGCGCCGCCAGCGGATATGAGCTGCCCCTTTCCGAGCGGCGCGTCGGCGGTCCAGCCAGCCGGTCCTGTGATCCTGCTCACAGCGCCTTTCTCAGATGTTGTGTAGTTGTCGCCGTGTCCAATCTGAAAATTATGGATTGAGACGGAATACGCGAAACGAATTGACGCTGGCCAGCTGTTTTCAGGCTTAGCAAGGATAGGAGAAGATCATGAGAATCCCGACATCGATTCAGGCGTTCGGCGCGACGGCGATCGCTTTCTTGGCGTTCAGCGGATCAGCGCTTGCTCAAAGTCCAGGACCACAAGACATCAATTTCACATTCAGCATGGTTCCGACGGGCGGCGGGGAGCCGTGCATCTCCGCCGCCAAGGGTCGCGTCACGATCACCCACAGCCCTCTGCTCGTCGAGACCATGCACGTCGAAGTAACCGGGTTGCCCGCCAACACGGACTTCGACCTGTTCGTCATCCAGGTTCCCGCCTTTCCGTTCGGTCTCTCGTGGTACATGGGCGACATGTTGACCGACTCGAAAGGCGAGGCGGTCGGCGACTTCATCGGCCGTTTCAACATCGGGACCTTCATCGTGGCGCCGCCGCCGTCGGCTCCCGCTCCCGTGGTTCTTTCGGACGACGCCGCCAGCAACCCGCCGACCGCGCCGGTGCAGCTCTACCATGCTGCTCGCTCGCTGCTGCTGGACCTGCTGTGTGGCCCCAATTATTGCTGAAGTTGGAGCGCTCCTGCGCCTTCTGCTGCTCAAGTTGCTGAGCCCTCTGCTGCTGGCTGGACCTGCTGTGCCCGCTGCTGCTGTTGGAGCTGGAGCGCCTTCTGCTGCTGCTCGAGCTGCTGCGCCTTCTGTTGAAGTTGGAGCTGCTGCGCCTTCTGCTGCTGCAGCGGCTCCAGCTGCAGCGGCAGCGGCTTTGCGGTCGGCTGGCCGGGGAGCGCGTGGCCGGGCGGCACCGCCTGGCCTGCGCCCAGGCCGGCGGCTGCGCCGTTCGCGTTCGGCGCGTCGCCGGCTCTGTGCGCGCCCAAGGGCGCGCCGCTCGCCGGTCCGGCCACCCGTTGGCACGCGCTGCGACCGATGGCGGCAGAGCGACGCGCAGGAAGCCCGCGGCCGGCAGGGCTGGCCCGCCAGCCGCGAGCGCGCCTGCTCCGACCGGTTTCGGCGCCAGAAGGGGCGGCTGGCCGGTCTGCACATGCGGCGGGCGGCCGGAGACGGTGTTGGCGGGCGGGACGGCCCCGTGCGGCGCAAGCGCGCCGACACGGCCGCGTTAGCGAGCGGGTGCACGGGATTGCCGGCGCGATCCTTCACGACCACAGTGCCCTTGTTCACGATGACCGTGTTATGAATGTTGTATGCAATGATGTTGACCGGCGGAGGCGCGACATAGTCGGGGCGGTTCACCCAGACAGGCAGCGGCGCATATGCCGGAGTTCGGGAGCACGAACACCTCCTCCGGGGGCGGCGGAGGCGGCAGATCGACGATGTACACGGGCGGCGGCGCCAGCACCACCACCGGCGGGGGCGGGGGCAAGTCGAAGTCGGGGGCGGCGAAGGAAAGCACGGGCCGGTCGACGATCCCGATCTCGTCGGGCGGCGGCGGGGGCAGATCGTAGTCGATCGGCTCGAAATCCGGCGGCGGCTCGATCGTCACCGCCAGCCGAGAGAGCAAGTCCCGGCATTCGGGGGCGTGCGGTCCACTGGGATAGCGTCTCAGATAGGACCAGTAGGCGTCCGCCGTCCCGTTCTCCAGTGTGCGCCGCCAAATGAGCGCTTCGCGACGGGCTGCAAGGATCGCGCGGACGCGCTTGGCCGCCCGGTCGTGCGGATAGGCCGCGAGGAAATCCTGGTAGGCGGCGATCGTGTCACGCTCGAGAGCCGCCTGATAGGCCTCCGCCGCGCCGAGGTCCCGCAGCGGCCGGTCGCGAAGAGGCGAAAGAGCGGCGTTCGGCGGGGGCTCCGGCGCGTCGGGGCTGCGCTCGAAGAACACGAAATTCGCATCAACTCGGTCGGCCTCCCAAGGGACGACGGCGCCCTTGGTTGCGTCGCTCACCCGCAGGCGCACCTGATCGAACACGTCCCGCAGCGACACGCCGCCCTCGCGCATCATTTCGGCGAGCCCGCGCGCATAGGGGCCGTAGGCGTCGCCAGCCGTTTCCGGAGGCGCGACCGTCCCCGGGGCGGCATTGAACGCGATCAGGAGCCCGGGGTCAGGTTCGACAAGCGCAAGCCCGCTCGCCGCCGGCCGCCCTTGCTTTGCGAACGGGTTTTCCCGCGCGGCGTCGAGCACCACGATGCGGGCCTTCATCGGGAGCTGCGCGAGGGCCCGCGTGAGATCCGAAACCCGCACGGCCTGGATCGGCGCGTCCGCCGCCGTCGGGATCTCGGCGTCCACGGGCACAACATAGTTCTCGCCCTCGAACTGAAGGCCGTAGCCGGCGAAATAGACAAATGCGACGCTGTCAGGACCAGCCAGTCGCGCCTTGTCGACGAAGTCGCGGAACGCCCGGCGAAGCATGTCGCCGTCGAGATCGCGGGCGCCGGTGACGTCGAAGCCCGCGGCCTGCAGCTGCTGCGCGATCAGGCCGGCGTCGTTGGCCGCGGTCGGTAGTTCGGCTTCGTGATAGGCGGCGTCGCCAATGACCAAGGCGACACGCTTTTCCTGTCCGTCTTGCGCCGTCGCCCGGGACGGCGCGATGGCAGGCCGAACCAGGATGAGAAGGACGAGCAGACCCGCAAGCGACAGGGACCAGGCAATAATCTTCATGACAACCTTGACCACACTGTTTCGAGGCTTGCGGAGACGTAACGCAAGGGGACCGACCAATTCGGGCGCAAAATTGTCTCAATCAAGGCGTCACTTGCGCGACTTTCGAAGTTGGTTTACGGATGAATAGGGCGTCCACGGCCGCCCTTCGTCTTCGCCGGCGAACGGGAGAGGACGGGCCGGAGATGATCTGTTCCGGCCAGCGCCGAAGGTCCGTGTCCAGGCGAGAAACTCCGCCCTTTTGCGATAGCGCCTAGCCTTTGACACGGAAACTAAGCAGGTTCATGTGACGTCTACTCCTTCCAGGCAGCCGAAATGGCTTGATTAAGCGACGAAAAAAAACCTCAGCGCAAATCAGAACTCACCCACCGTCGCGGAACGCCACGAACGCTTTGTCGAGCCGCGAAAAAAGTCGAGGCGTTCGACGAACCGCCCAAAGGCGGCCTTTGTCACGAGGCTCCGGCCCAGCCAGTCGCCCGGCCCGACCGCTCGTCAGCTACCAGATCAATCGACAACTCTCTGGATGGAATCTTCCTCCACTGGTGATACGCACTTTCGGAACGCGCCGAACATAAGTAGAACATACAATGTTTCGAGAAGCGGGTCACACACCCCTAGCAGCCTGTCGGACTTAGCTCGAACTTAGCGCTTTGCGCTTCGTATCGGCCTCGGATCATGCTACAGTAAGGCATTGATTCGTTCGGGCTTCGGGGTTATCGGCGATGAGCAATTTCCGGATCGTCGATCGGTTGACGAGGTTCTCGCTGCCGCCGTCGGTGGAGGATTGGCTGCCCGAGCGCCATTTGGCGAGGTTCGTGGACGTGACGCAGGCGCCGAACGACAAACAACAGGTCGAGCCGCTCTATGCGCTTCGCAAACAGACGCCGGAGCCGGTGTTCGGGATCATCAAATCGGTAATCGGGTTCCGACAGTTTTCCCTGCGCGGCCTCGACAACGTGCGCGGCGAGTGGAGTCTCGTGACGATGTCATGGAACATAAGGAGACTATTCACTCTGAAGACCGCCTGAACGGGCGGAAGAGCCTTGTCCCGCCGCCAAAACGCGGCGCTGACGGCGTCAAAAGCGCATTCGAGGTCGAAGTTCGAATTCGAGAAGCGCCATTCCGCCGTCCCGGTGCGTCAAATAATCGGCTCCCGCATCTCCAACGAAAACCTCAGTCCGACAGGCTGCTAGCACGCGTTTGAAAGCTACTCGTCGCGCGGCCTTGGATCCCGCTCGCCCGAGCGTCGCGGTCCGGGGCAAGATCTGCGAGCGGGCTGGAAACGCCGTGGCAAAGGCTGAGGAGATCGAATGGGCGGACTTTGCAGGGAGGATCGGGCCGCGAGCCCGAGCTTGCGGGCGCGAATTTCTTCTGCTCGATCCGCGCAAGCCCCCGGTTGACAATGCCGACGCGAGGCAAAGGGAAGGAAGTGCCATCAAGGAGGTTTGGTCCTGCGGAGGCAGACGCGATGACGCGATGGAAATGGCGCCGCAAGCTCTTGGAAAGATCGATTGTGCGCCACAGGCAAGCTGGCGCGATCCAGCCGGTGGAAGTCCGGCGCAGGTAAGGGGTAGCGCCCGCCTGCTAGCGAGTGTTGCGCGTCTGTCGGCGACGGCAGGGGCGAAGCGTACACAGCAATCGTGTGGGGTGTGGGATTGAGCCACGAAACCTTTTACGTCGCAGGGGCCGAGCCGGTAATCAACGTCGAAGGCAACATGTGCGGCGCCGTCATGCGAGGCGCTGTCGCCCTGCCGGGTCGAAGGCCACATCACGTACGAAAGGATCACGTCGGAACCTGGGAGGTCTCATGCCCGACCACAGGCCATCGGCCGTCCTGGTCCGCATGCGGAAGGCGAAGAGCCGAAGTGCATGACGAACGGGCGTGAGAAGTCGGACCCCGCCATAGTAGCGGCGAAGCAGGCGAACAAGGCCGGGGAACCGGCGGCGGAGCCCGTGGAGCGAAGGGCGGGGGCCAAGGGGAACGCGGGACAGGAACGCACGCTCCGAACGCAGGGTCGGGAGGGCGCGCCACAGGGTCTGGACCGCGTACGGCAAGCCGCAAGGCATAGGTTTGCCGCAACACCCGAGACCGGAGCCGTTAGCGGGAAAGCCGCCGAACGGATCTGTGCGGAGGTCGCGCAGTAATGCGTGTCCCTACCGCGACTTGGCGATGGAAATGGCGCGATCGTCGTCGGCGGACGTCGAATAGAAGGACTACCGGATCGAAGCGACGAAGGGGCAGGTTTTGGCGCCTAATCTAATGCGTTGAAAAGCCGAGATCGTGGACAGGACTGCACGGCGCAGGGCTCCGAATTTTCGGAGTTTTCAGGTCGCTCGCACTGGCTTGTGCGGTTCCAACGGATCGGGACCTGCTCTAGCCTTCGCCTCCCACCCGAGGATCGGCTCCCCGGACCGCGTCGACCTGAACGTGTCCCGGCTGCATGACCGGGCCTGCATGCGGACCGCCCATCAGTCTCACCCGATAGCCGACCGGCAGCAGTCGCAGGCCGGTGCGCGCCTCGATCTCTCCCCAGAGGCCGCGCGGCAGAAAGAGCGCGAACAGGATGGCGACCACGCCCAGCCCCGCCATGTACCAGACGCCGTTCTCGCCGAACTCGTTCTGCACGAGGAAGAAGAGGATCGCGCCCACGATCGGCCCCTCGAACGTGCCCAGTCCCCCGACCAGCGCCATCAGGATCATGTAGGCGGTCCATTGCACCCCGAAATTGGTTTTCGGCTGGAAGGTGATCGAGGTCGCGAGCCAGAGAACGCCGGCGAGCGCGCATCCGAAGGCCGCCAGGATGAAGACGATCCGCTTGGCGGCGAGAACCCTGACGCCGATCGAGGCGGCCGCCTCCTCGTCGTCGCGGATCGCCTGGATCGAGGCGCCGAAAGGGCTGCGGAGAAAGACGAAGATCGCGCCGAGCAGCGCGAGCATCGAAGCGAGCGCGAGCGAGTAATTGGCGGCGAGCCGCTCGGCCTCGGGGAAGGCGTTGAGGGAGATCATCGACGTGCCGGTCTCGCCCTGGATGAGCGGGTCCAGGTTGACCATGAGATGCAGCGCCTCCGCGAGCACCCACATGCCGATCGAGAATTCGCCGCCGCGCAACCGAAGCATGAAGAAGGAAACGGGGAAGGCGAGCAGCGCCGCGCCGACCGCCCCCGCGAGCAGGGACGGATAGGCGGGAAAGCCCGCCGCCGCGAACCGTATGGCGAAATAGGCGCCGATCCCGAAGAACGCCTGCTGCCCGACGGAGACGAGTTCGGCGTAGCCGGCGAGCGCGTTCCACATCGCAGCCAGGATGACATAGACGAACAAGGTCGTCAGCTTGTCGACGACATTGGCGCCGCCGATCAGCGGCGTGACGGCGAGCGCGGCGACCACGGCCACAACGGCGACGCCAAAGACACGAGACTCGCGGGTCCAGCGCTCGACGGCGAACTTGACGGCCATCACCCCAACCCCAGCGAGGCCCGCAAGCCGCCGCGCCCCCGCACCCACTGGTGAAGCAGCCTGAGGCCGAGCACGGCGAGGAAGGTCAGATGCCCGGCGAGGAGGAACCACTTCGGATCGATCGCCGCGCCGATCGACTGCGCGACTCCCAGCACGATTCCGCCGACCAGCGTCCCCCACAGCGATCCGATCCCGCCGATCACCACGGATTCGAAGGCGAAGATGAGCTGCATCGGCCCGGAATAGGGATCGAACGTCGCCCGCATGGCCAGCATCGTTCCGGCGACCGCGACCGTCGCGACCGCGATCGCCGCGGCGATTGCATAGACAGCGCGCGCGTTGACGCCGACGAGCTCGGCCGTGTCCGGATCCTCCGCCGTCGCGCGGATCGCGCGGCCGAGAGACGTGTACTTGAGAAACAACGACAGTCCCCCAAGCAGCGCCACCGCAAGGCCGAAGATCAGCGCGGCGAGATAGCTGAGGAAGAGCTGGTTGGCGACTTCATAGCTGTCGAACGCAAGGTCGCCAATCATGCCGCCGAGCGAGCGGGTGTCCGCCCCATAGATCTCGAAGAGCAGGTTCTCGATCGCGATCGACAGCCCGAAGGTCGCGAGCAGCGGCACGAGCATGCCCGAACGCAGGCTCCGCTCGAGAACGCCGCGCTGGAGGACCCAGCCAACCGCCGCCATGACCGGCAGCACCGCGAGGAGGGAGAGAAACGGAGAGATTCCGGTGTACTCCGACAGCAAAAGGACGAGAAACGCCGCCAGGATGGCGAGATCGCCATGCGCGAGATTGATGATCCGCATGACGCCGAACATCAGCGAGAGGCCGCAGGCGAGCAGCGCGTAATAGCCGCCGAGCAGTGCGCCCTGGGCGAAGAGGTTGACGACGCTCATGCCCGCCCCCGCGCCGACGCCCGACGCAGGCCGAAATACGCGTCGACGATCTGATCGCGCGACATCGCCGTCGCCGGTCCGTCGAGAACGATCCTGCCCTCGAGCATGCACATCACCCGGGTCGCGACGCTCAGCGCCCGCGCGAGCTCCTGCTCGACCAGAATGAGGCTCGCTCCCCCATCGAGAAGAGACCGTATCGACCGGTAGAGCTGATCGACGACCACCGGCGCCAGTCCGAGCGACACCTCGTCGAGGAGGAGGAGGCGCGGATTGGTCATCAGCGCCCGACCGATCGCCGCCGCCTGCCGCTCCCCGCCGGAAAGGCTGCCGGCGAGCGTGTTCCGGCGCGCGCTCAGCATCGGAAAGAGCTCCATCACCCCGCCCAGCGTCCAGTAGCCGCGGCGGCCGACCCGCATCGCGACTGTGAGGTTCTCCTCGACGGACATGCCGCCGAACAGCCGGCGGCCCTCAGGCACCAGCGCGATGCCTTGCGCGACCCGTTTGTGGGCGCGCATCGACGTTACGTCGGCGCCGTCGAACGCGATGGCCCCGGCCGCCGGCGGATGCGCCCCCGCGATCGCGCGCAGCAGCGTCGACTTGCCGGCGCCATTGGCTCCGACCAGCGCGACGATCTCGCCTTCGTCGACGGAAAACGACACCTCGCGCACGGCCTGCAGGAGGCCGTGGCGCACGTCGAGCCGGTCGACAGAGAGAAGGCTCACGTCGCGCCGCTCCCGAGATAGGCGTCCACGACGGCCGCGTCGGCCATCACCGCGCTCGGATCGCCGTCGGCGATTACGCGGCCGGACACCATGCAGACGAGTTGCTCGACAACCTGCAGAAGGACGTGGACGATGTGCTCGATCCAGACGATCGCCATGCCGCGACGCCGCATTTCGCGGATCGTCTGGACGAGCTCGACCGTCTCCTCGTCGGTGAGCCCGCCGCCGATCTCGTCGAGCAGCACGACGACCGGATCGGTCGCCAGCACGCGGGCGAGCTCGAGCCGCTTGCGGTCGAGCAGGCCGAGCGTCTCGGCGCGGCGGTTGGCTGCGCCGAGCATGTCGCAAAGCTCGAGCGAATCCATCGAGGTCCGGTAGGCTTTAGCGCCCCTGTGGCCGCCGCCCGCCGTCGCCGCGACATAGACGTTCTCGAACACGGTCATGCCGCCGAAGGGTCGCGGCACTTGATGGCTCTTGGCGATGCCGAGCCGGCTTCTCTCGGAGGCGTCGGCCGCGGTCACGTCGGCGCCGCGGAAGCGGACGGTTCCCGCCGAGGCCGGCACGGCGCCGGCGAGCACGCTCAGGAGCGTCGTTTTCCCGGCCCCATTGGGGCCAACGATGCCGACGGCCTCGTCCGCCCCGACCGAGAAGCTCACGTCGTCGAGAACCGTCAGCGCGCCGAACCGCTTGGTGAGTCCGGCGCCGCTGAGGACCGCACCAGTCGGCGAGGTCACCTTCGGCTCAGGCGTTGTAGGGCCTCAATTGCGCCTGGACAGGAACGTTCCTGTCGTTGGCGTTCTCGGTGATGACCATGTCGAGCTTGAACTTGCTACCCGGCTTCGCCTTGACCCACTGGCTTCCGATGATGTCGGTGTTGAAGCAGTTCGGGACCGGCCCCTCAGTGAAGTCGATCACGCCGACGGTCGTCGGGGTCCTGAGCGTGCTGATGGCCTTGGCGACGCCCGCCTTGTCCAAAGGATCCCCGCTCGCCTGCAAGGCGGCGACTCCGGCGTCGAACAGCGACATGGTCGCGCCGAGTTGTTGCGTCCATTGCTTCCCGGACGTCTTTTCGTAACCCTCGGCGATCTCCTCGGACGCGAGGCCCGTCAGCGGCGATTTGTAAGGGAAATCCTTGTGCCAGTAGACGGCTGTCGCGAGGTTCGGCCCGAGCGATCCGAGCGCCTCGACCTGGGAGGGGAAGAGGCCGGTCTTGGCGATCTGCGCGATCCTGACCATTCTGGTGTAGCCCTGCTGCGCGGCTTGGCGCCAGAAGGTGGCGAAGTCGGGCGGGATCGGGAACGTATTGAAGATCTCGCAGTTCTCCGCCTTGAACTTTGCGATCTGCGACGAGAAGTCGGTGGTGCCGTCTTCGTAACCGCCAGGATCGATGACGGTGAAGCCCGCCTTCGCAAGGGCGGGCGAGAGATGATTGCGGATCCCGTTGCCGTCTGCGTCGTTGGGGTAGAGAACGGCCACCTTCTTGTTGGTCTTCACCGGCCCGTTCCACTGCGAGACATAGCAGTTGAAGAAGTCGTGGGCGCCGAAGCTGAACAGATAGCTCCACTTGAACGGCGAGGGCCGCCCCTGCTTCGCGCCGCGGCCGAAGTAGAACGCCTCCCACGGCATGACGGTCGAAAGGCTCGGCACGCCGGCCGCCTCGCAGGCGTCCGCGACCGGATTGACCACTTCGGGGGTCGACGTCGACAGCATCAAGTCGACCTTGTCACTCTCGATCAGCTCCTTGGCGAGCTGTCCCGCGCGCACCGGGTCCGACTGCGTGTCCTTGTCGATGATCTCGACGGAATATGTCTTGCCGCCGATCGTCACGCCCGGCGCGAGCGCCTTGCGGACCAGCATCAAAATGTAGGGATCGGTTTCGCCGAAGCCTCCGAGCGGGCCGGTCAGCGGGCTGACGAAGCCGACCCTGATGGCCCCGTCCGCCGCGAACGCCGGCGTCGACAGCGAGAGCGGCCCGGCCATCGCGAGCGCGCCGGCCCTGTATCCGGTCGACGTGATGAACACGCGCCTCGTAACCTGAACCTTCGACTTGCTCTTCTCCACCTGTTCCTCCCGCTTGCGAGCGGAAAAGCGATTGTCCGAAACGTTTCTCCGCTCGGCGCCGTTCGTCCGACGCAAGGCGGCCAATACGCCGGGATACCGCTCTCCCTTGATGTCCGTCGCGCTTCGGAGCGCGTTCTCCCGCGGGGAAACGTCCGGCGTACAACCCGTAGGATTGATGTCGATTGTGGGCCAACTCCCGCAGCGCCGTCAATCGCTCTCGACCGCGCCGAGACCTCACCGAACCCGTCATTGCCACCGCGGCGATCGAGACATTCATTTGAGGGCGAGGCCTGCGGTTCACCTGCCCGTGGCGGGCAGTTCACTGCCCATAGTCACCCTGAAGGCCAATTCGCTGTTTCCCGAATAAAATTCGCTCAGCCATCGAAAAAATACGCTTTTTTTTTGCGACACTTCGATCGCCCAAAGGACCGCGCCAGGTGGAGTGCGCCCATTAACTGAGACACTTTTAATTGGGTGACATGGCTTCCGAGGAGGAACCATGTCGAAACGATCGCTGCGAGTATTCTCACGCGAGTTCAAGCACCGGATGGTGCTGCGTCTTGCGAATGGCGAGCGGGTGGCGGCGCTCGCCGAGGAGGCTAGGGTCAAGCCTCAGCTTTTATATGACTGGCGGGCGGCCTATCGAGCGCTGGGGGTTGCGGGGCTGAGCCGCAAGCGGGGACGGAAGCCGGGGTGGCGGCGAAACCAGGCGTCGGCGGGCTTGGCGTCGTCCGAGGCGGCGTCCTCTTCGGACGCCGCCGCGTCCTCCGCCAAGCCCGCCGATGAGCTCGCCAAAGCCCAGGCGCGCATTGCGGAGCTCGAGCGCCTGGTCGGCCGGCAGCAGGTGGATCTGCATTTTTTTCGCGAAGCCTTGCGGCTCTGAAAGCGGCGCGTCCACCTCTACGCGGTCATCCGAGAAATGACCGCCGCCGAGCCGCAAGGCTTCCCCCAGAATGACGCCAACGTCGAGCGCCTGTGCGCGTTGGGCGGCGTGTCGCGGGCCGGCTACTACCGGCATTTCGGACCGCATTCGCCCAAGCGCGAGGACGCAGACTTGCGCAACCTCATCCAGCGCATCGCCCTCGACAACCGCCATTACGGCTACCGGCGCATCACCTTCGAGCTGAGGCGGCAAGGGCTGATCGTCAACGCCAAGCGGGTGCGCAGACTGACGCGCGAGGACAATCTGTTGAGCCAACGCGCCAAGCCCTTCGTCCCGGCCACCACCCTGAGCCGGCATGGCTTCGCCATCGTCCCCAACCTAACACGCGGTCTCATTCCCACCGGCCTCGATCAGATCTGGGTCGCCGACATCACCTACGTGCGGCTGGCGGAGGGCTTCGTCTATCTGGCGGCGATCCTCGACGCCTTCTCGCGCAAGGTGATCGGCTGGGCGATCGCCGACCATCTCGAGGCAAGCCTGGCGATCGAGGCCCTCGACATGGCGCTCGAGGCCCGCAATCCGCCGCCCGACAGCCTCATCCACCATTCCGACCGCGGCGTGCAGTATGCCTGCGGCGCATATCAAAAGCGCCTCGAAAAGGGTAAGATCGCCGCCAGCATGAGCAGGGTAGGCAACCCTTACGACAACGCCAAGGCGGAAAGCTTCATGAAGACGCTGAAAACCGAAGAGGTCGACGCCAAGACCTACCGCGACCTCGACGACGCCCGCCGCCAGATCGGCGCCTTCATCGAAACCGTCTACAACGCCAAGCGCCTGCACTCGGCGCTCGGCTACAAACCCCCGGTCGAGTTCGAAGCCGACCTCCGCCGGGACGACTGCAACCACGCAAACCAGGAGGAAACCCTGTCACTGAATTAGGCGTGTCTCAGCGATAGGGTGCAGTCCACAGGAGAAATTTGCTGTCAAATCGCTGTTCTCAGCGATTTCGGCCCGTCCGTGGAACCGGCGCGGGCGGCCGACCTTCCGTTCGTTCGATCCCTTGCGTCAGCCCTGGGCAGACACTAAAGAGACGCCAGAATTTTCCGCGCCGCTTTGAGATGCGGAATGTCGACCATCTTGCCATCGATCCCGAGCGCGCCGGCGCCCGGATTCGCCTCGAAGGCGGCGACGATCTTTTGCGCGCGCTCGACTTCGGCGTCCGACGGCGCATACCAACGGTTTATCGGAGCGACCTGGTCCGGGTGAATCGCCATGCGCCCGGAAAAACCGTCGCGCCGCGAGCGTCGGCAATCGCTTTCGAATCCGTCGATGTCGCGAAAATCGACGAACACCGTGTCGATAGCGGCGACCCCCGCGGCCGACGCCGCGAACAGGCATTGGGCGCGCGCGACCTGATAGGGAAAGGTCCAGTCGCCGTCTTCCTCGCGGTTTGCCGTCGCTCCGAGAGCAGCGGCCAAATCCTCCCCGCCCCAGGTCAGCGCCGCGAGCCGCGGATGGGCCGGCGCATAGGAGCCGAGCGCGAACATCGCCTTCGCAGTCTCGGTCGCCACGTCGCCAGCTTGACCGAACCGAGCGCCATTCCGGCGCGCGTCTCGAGCGCATCGAGATAATGGGCGATTTTTTCGATGTCCGGCTTCGCCGTTGGTCTTCGGTATCATCAGCGCGTCGAGGCCGGGCCGCACCACCGCCGCCAGATCGTCCAGGATGAGCCCCGTGTCGAGCGCGTTGACCCGCACGAAGAGAGACCAGTCGCGCCGGTCGCGGAGGTCGATGAGGTCGCACAACGAGCGCCCGCGCCGCGGCCTTTTGCGACGGCGCGACCGAATCCTCGAGGTCGAGAATCAGCGCGTCGGCGCCGGAACGCGCCGCCTTTTCGAACTTGCGCTCGGAATCGCCGGGGACGAACAGAAGAGAGCGCAGTTTCATGGTGTTTTCCCTAAACGAATTCCACGACCTGGAGGGTTTGGACGCCGCACGAGCCGCACGGGAGACGAAGGCGTTTTCAAGTCGGCCGGGGCATTCGTCGGGAGTTGTTGCGTTCCGACCGCCGGCCTCAACCGAGCCCCGTGCGGACGGCGCGGTGCGCTTCAAGGCCCAATCTCGCGACCCTAAAACCGTCGCTGTCGGCCAGTCTGTAGCCCGCCGCCACGACCGCCGCGCCGAACAGGCGCTCGACCGCGTGCTCGAGTCCGCCGTCGAGCAGCCCCTTCTCTTGGGGAAAAGCCTTGGAGAGCCCGAGCTTGCGCAGCGGCGCGAGCGCCTCGGGACGGACCCAGAACATCGTCCCGCCGAAGAAATCGAGACGAAACGCGTCCGCCGCCACGCCCATTTTCCCCGCGAGCTCCAGCACCGTCTCTCCGGTTGACCGACCAGGACAATTCCTCCGAATAGGTTTGGCTCGGCAGCCGGAAGGCGCGCGGGCCGATCATCCCGACCGACGGATCGCGCTCGAACATGTCGAGCACCGAGGCGGCAAGATCCGGCGCGGCCAGGAGGTCGAACAGGAGACGCCTGCGCCAGATCGCGCCCATGTGGGACTTGCGCCCGCCGTCGCTCGACTTCTTGCCGTGAACTTTGCAGACGTATCGGTAGCGGTCGAGGCGGCCGCTCTCCAAAAGGACCAAGAAGGGTCGCACGTCGCGGCCCCGGTTCTCCATCACCTCGATGTCCGCGCCCGGAAAGTCGCGGCGAATCGCCTCGACCACGGTCTCGCGCCCGGAAACCGTCGTGACAATGAGATCGAAGGGAATCGTCACGCGCTTCAGCACGGCCGCGATGTCGGCCCATGTTTCCTCGTAATAGATGTGGACGACGATGGCGGTCGCGTTTGGGCCAGCGTGGGCGAACCGCCTCGAGCTCGGGGGCGGCGGCGTCCGACCATCCGTCGAGCAACTCGGGATGGGCCGCGATCAGATCGCCGTCAAGCGATACGCCGATGTTGAGCATGTGCTGGTTGAATGTTGTGAAGCGCTTGCGCAGCGGCTTCGGGCCGACCGAAAAGATCGAAAACCCATCGAATTCCAGAAACTTCTTCTCCTTGAAGAGCAGCGCCAAGCGAAGGCGGACCCAGAGCGAGGTCAGCACGCCGAGCTTTTCGAGGCGAAAGTCGGCTGGCCTCGATCAAAACGACTTTCCCCGAGGTCGGCACCACAAGATAGTCGAGGCCGATCGCGCATGGCACAAGCACGCTCTGACCCGCGCCGGACGCGCCGATGCGCAGCCGCACGACAGAATCATCCGCCTGCGCCCCGGTCGGACTGAGGCGGTAGGCCCGCTGAAATCTCAACCGAACTTTGCTCCTCACGGCGTTGGACGTAGCCTTCCTAACCGGGACGAGGCGTGGCATCAACCTGCCTGCCGCTTGACCAGGCCGCGGTCGCCGCATAGCCAGAATGCGATTTGGAACCGGAGCGAAACACCCTTTGCCCATGACGCCGGCGCCATGTTGACCGCGCTCCTCGCCGCCGTCGCCGCGGCGTTCGGCCCTGTCGCCATCGAGTTCGGCGGCGTCGCCTTTCGCGCCGCCTCCCCAGCCGGTCCCGAAGGAGTTGCGCCTGCTCGCTCCCTCGGGCGCGTTCAATGCGAAAATGCTGAGGGCGTTCGAGCGCGAGAGCGGCTACGTGGTGGCCTATGACGCCTATGGCGACCCGGCCAAGAATCCCCTCGATGTTGAAAGAGCCTTACGACGTGGTCGTGCTGCCCGGGCCGGCCCTCGCCCATGCGATCGGAGCAAAACTGTTGCGCCCGATCGAGAAAGCCGAAGTTCAGAACGCCCGCCGGATTGCGCCCCTGGTCGCCGGCAAATTGGCGTCGTACGACGCGACCGGCGGCTATGGGCTCGCCTGGGGCTGGTCGGCGACCGGCCTTCTTTATGACGCCGGCAAGGTTCCCCGGCTGCTCGGGGCCGCCCCCTATAGCTGGGCCGACGCGCTGGCGCCCGATGTCGCGCGCCGGCTCGCGCCTTGCGGAGTCGCGCTGCCCGACTCGCGCGACGAGATGTTCATCGCCGCCTGGCGCATGATGGGCGTCGACCCGACCAGGGTCCGCGAGCGGGACGTCAAGGCGGCGGCCGACCTCATCATTCGCGCCCGCGCCGCCGTGCGGCAGCCCGCTTCACGCGACCCGATCTCGGCCATCGCCGGGGGCGCCGTCTGCCTCACCTTCGGCGACGCCGCCCAGGCCGCCATCGCCACGCGCCGCAGCCGCGAGGGCGGCCAGGGATCGGAGATCCTGTTCGCCGAGCCGAGGGAAGGCGGCCCGATCGCGATCGACGCGCTCGCCGAGCCGCGGGACGCGCCGCACCCGAAAGAGGCGCTCGCGCTGATCGATTTCCTGTTGCGGCCTTCGGTCGACGCCGAGGCGACCGCGGCCGCCGGCCTCTCCAGCGCGGAAGCGGAGACGCCCGCGCTGAATTTCCGCGGGCTCTGGCCGGTCGGCGTTTATTACCCGGCGCTCGTTCCCGTCATGGAACGGGAATGGGCGAGGGCGCGCACCCCGGAGCCGGGGCGCCCTGCGCAGGCCAGCGCCGCGAGCAAGCCGGCGAAGAACCGAAGAAGGCGATGACCGCGCGACCGCCCAACATCCTCATCGTCATGGCCGACCAGATGGCGCCGGCGTTCCTGCCGATCTACGGCCATGCGCTCACCCGCGCGCCGCACATGCTGGCGCTGGCCGAAAGCGGCGTCGTCTTCGACAGCGCCTATTGCGCGAGCCCGCTTTGCGCGCCGTCGCGGGCCTCGTTCATGACCGGACTCCTGCCGTCGCGCACGCGCGTCTACGACAATGCGGCGGAATTCGCCGCCGAGATTCCGACCTTCGCCCACCATCTGCGACTACGTGGATTCAGGACGGTCCTCTCCGGCAAGATGCATTTCTGCGGGCCGGACCAGCTGCATGGCTTCGAGGAGCGGCTCACGACCGACATCTATCCGGCCGACTTCGGCTGGACGCCCGACTGGCGACCGCCCGCACGAGCGGCCGAGCTGGTACCACAACATGAGCTCTGTCGCTCAGGCCGGCGTCTGCCTGCGCACCAACCAGCTCGACTTCGACGACGAGGTCGCCTTCACCGCCGAGCGCGCCATCTTCGACATCGCCCGATCGAACGACCGGCGCCCGTTCCTTCTGGTCGCCTCCTTCACCCATCCGCACGACCCGTTCGCCGCGCCGCAGCGCTACTGGGACCTCTATCGGGCGGAGGACATCGCCCTGCCCTCGCCCGCGCCCGAGGCGCTCGATCCGCATTCGCGCCGGCTGCGCCATGTCTGCGCCATGGACGCCGAGCCGGTGACGGAGGATCAAGCGCGCAACGCGCGGCGCGCCTATTTCGGCGCGATCTCCTACGTCGACGACAATCTCGGCCGCCTCATGCAGGCTTTGCGTTCGAGCGGCCTCGCCGAGGACACGATCGTGATCCTCATCAGCGACCACGGGGAGATGCTCGGCGAGCGCGGCCTCTGGTACAAGATGAGCTTCTTCGAGGGCGCGAGCCGCGTGCCGCTCGTCGTCGCGAGCCCCGGCCGCTTCGCGCCCCGGCGCGTGGCGGCGAGCGTGTCGCTCGATCGACCTTCTCCCCACGCTTGTCGATCTCGCCGGCGGCGACGCCGGCGCGTTTGGCTCGTCGATCGACGGACGCAGCCTCTCCCCGCACCTCGCCGGCGCCCAGGGCCACGACGAGGCGATCGGCGAATATCTCGCCGAAGGCGCGATCGCGCCGATGGTGATGATCCGCCGCGGCGCGCTCAAGTTCATCCACACGCCGCCCGACCCCGATCAGCTCTACGACCTCGGCCGCGATCCGGGCGAGCGCCGCAACCTGGCCAAGGAGCCAGGCCGCGCCGGCGAGGTCGCGGTCCTGCGCGCCGAGATCGCCCGGCGGTGGGATCTTTCCGCGCTCGACGCCGAGGTGCGGGCGAGCCAGCGCCGCCGGCGCCTGGTCGGTGCGGCGCTGTCGAAGGGCGCCGTCCGCGCTTGGGACTTTCAGCCCTTCCGCGACGCTTCGAAACAATACATGCGCAATAGCATGGACCTCGACGACCTCGAGCGAATCGCCCGCTTCCCGCGGGTCGGCCCCGAATAGGAGCGCCGCTTCGGCAAATCGGACTCCCCATCGGCCCGAAAGCGCGCTAACCTCTTGGCGAGCGAGGTCGCCATGGCGATCCAGAGGAAGAGACCAGTCGATGTGGCCGAGCGCGCCGCGCAGCGGCGCGAACGCCGGAGCGCGGACGCCGCGTGGCGGCGCGAGACTTTTCGCCTGCCCCGGCTCGAGGCGCGCGCCAAGGCGCGGGAATGGTTCGAGCGCTTTCCCAAGGCCGCCTACATGACCGAGATCGAATCCTGGCGGGAGCTGCCTGGCGACGAGATCGAGTTCGTCATGCGCCGGCTGCCGACCGCCGACTGAGCCAGGCAGGCCGCTTGCCTGCGCCCAGGTCTCGTGGGTGGGCTCTGCGTGGGCCATATCGTGTTTGGGCGTGCATCCCGACTTTTCAACAGGTTGCGGTGCCTTTTCCGGCCGGATGGCCGGATCGCGGCGCCCGCCGGTCAGGCGGCGGGGTCGCTCCTCGGCCCCGCTTGGCCCGCAGCCCAAACCTTGTGGATTGGCTCTGCGTGGGCCATATCGTGTTTGGGCGTGAATCCAGACTTTTCAATGGGTTGCGGCACCTTTTCCGGGCGGATCGCCTCGTCACGGCCGTCCTGCGGGCCGCTCCTCGCGATGACGGCCCCGCCTCGGACCACTCGCTGCTACCTTCAAAACCGCGCATCGGCAGGCAACTCCGGCGGTGCCGACGCGCAATTGCCCGCAAGGGAGGACCCAATTCCCGCGGAAGAAAACCGGTCTCGTTCAGTGGATTCCCGAACATGCGCTTCCGCCGCTGCCATTTTCCGAAATCGCCGGCGGCTCCTTCGCTGCCGCCGCCTTGTGCTCGATGGTCGCTTTCATGCGCCTCCCTTGCGTGCCGCCGGGAGCGGCGCCGACCCGTTGAGGACATAGCACGAACGACAGCTGTCGGGCAAGAAGATCTTTGGTGGTTCTCCTCCCTGGCGGCGCCCGCAGGCGAACACGCGCTTGACGCCACGCGCGTGGAGGAGCGCTGCAAGCCCGGTGGTCGTCTTGCCGTCCGTCTCGACGAAAGCGAAATAGGAATCGACGCCCGCGTGCATGCCCTTGCGTAGGATGAGAGGGAAAACGGCGGACAGGACCCGGAAGCAGGGATCGCGCTAGCCGGAGGTCCCCATGGGCTTTGCGCAGCGCCGTGCGTTCGGCCTGGATTTCCGAAGCGGTTCTGATCCCGAGGCGGCGGAAGGCCGGGACTGGCGGACACCAGCCCTGCAGGGCGTGCTGGAGCAGGAACGCGGAAACGGCGACCGGCAGGATGAGCCAGCCCCTGTTGCGGACGGCTTTCGCGACGCCGATCAACCCGACGACTGCGGCGTTGGCCTCGAGCGTCCGCTCCATGTCCCACTCTTCATCCAGCTCGCGCAGCCGTTGGCCAATTTCGTCCCGATGGGCGCTGTAGTAGGCGATGTTCGCTTCCGTGCGCCTCCGGATCCGCTCGTTCACGCGCTCGGCGGTGTTCCGCTCGACGCGCTCGGTCGTGAGGATGCTCCTGGCACCGCATTCTGGGCCTGCTTGTTCGTCGCGATCCAACGACTGCGCGTTCATCAGGGTTCCCAAGCGGATGGCCGCGATGCTCCGCCCCTGTCCCTGCGGAGCTGAAACGCCGCTTGCGCCGTTCGGCGTCGTGGCTACATTATGCCTACGTGAGCCACGATCATGCCTGCTAACGATATTGTTCGCGCCCGCATCGACCACGCCGCTAAGGAACACACCGCCGCGGCCTTGGCCGAGATGGGCCTGTCGATTTCGGACGCCATTCGCTTGCTGATGCTGCGCATTGCCGATGAGCGTCGCCTGCCATTTGCCGTGAAGGTCCAAAACGCGACGACGCGAAAGGCCATTGCCGAACTCGAAAGCGGCAAAGGGAAAGTCTTCTCGAGCGCCGCGGATTTGATGGCCGACCTCCGCCATGAGGACGATTGAACGGGCGACGGCCTTCCGCCGCGAGGATCGGCGCGAGAGCAAGGGTCGGCACAGCGCGACGCTGGACGACGATCTCGCCGCGATCATCGCAGCGCTCGCGACCCGCCGCGCCTCTGGACCTGCGCTTGCGCGATCACGCTTTAAGCGGCGATGGGCAAGGCTACACCAAATGTCATGAGGAGCCTGACCTCCTGCTGAATCACCGCAAGACCGACGACGACCTTTTGCAACTCACTCGCCTCGGCTCGACCCCGCTGAAATCGCGCTCAAGCAGCTTTCAGCCGCTCCAGTTCCTGCTCAAACTCAAAACGCAATTGCGCGCCTTCCTCATCAGGGAGAAAGCTCGTCATCTGGGGGACGATGGTGCGATAGAGCGAAAGCCGCGCAGGGCCCCACGGGACCGCATCCGCCGCCCGTGCCTCCGCAAGAATCTTATGGAGTCGCGCCCGCACCTTGTCTGGGTCGGGACGATAGGCGGGAATGCGCTCGGCGCCGAACAGGTCGCCTTGACCCTCGTTCTCGAACAAATCCGGATGGTCACCCTGCGGCATGGCTTTGTTGCGCCTTTGAGCGAATCAGCTGTCGACCATGTGCGATGTGCGCTTCCGGCGCGAGTTCCTGAGCCGACCTTATCCACGCCGACGGTGACTTATCCCCGATCGGGAAACGCCTCTTTATAGGCGGAATCGATCTCCGCCATCTGGTCGATCGTGAAGGCGAGGCTGTCGGCAACAGCGGCGACGTGGTTGATTTCGTCGAGCGAAAGCTTCCGGCCTTCGCGCGACTTCAGATATTTGTCGAGCACCTCGTAGCCGCCGATATGGAAATCCCACACCGCCTGCGGCACGGGCCTGAAGGACTGCGTCTTGTTGATCGAGATCGCCTGTTCCTCAGCCGAGTAGCGCACAGCTTCCACTGTGTGGTCGCCCTTGCCGTGATACTTGGCGAGCCGCTTAACCGGCAACTGACGCAAGAGATGCGCTTGCACGAGCTCCCAGCCGAGCTCCGAAAGCTGGTCGAAATCGTCGGCTGACTCCGGGAACGGTACGCGAGGAAAATCGATGCGCAGAAACTCGACGTAGCGCGTTCGATAGATGGGCGCATGCAGCACAGCATAGATGTAGCCGAGGATTTCTTCCGGCGAATAATGATAGTCATACCGGGAGTCAATAAGGGTGCGCAAATCCGAAGAAAGTTTTTCGACGCGTTCGCCATCCTCCGAGAGGCAATAAAGTGGAAAAAGAAATCCATCATTGTTGGACGTATTTGGCGACATGCAGATCACTTCACAAATGTGATCCGTTGCTTGAACATGCCTGAACATCTCTCCTTTCGTCAGTCTAGAAGTTATAAGCGCAACATTGTCGCCCTTCAGCATGTTCCGCATCGTGTTGAGCCGAGGTCGTACGAGAAAACCGCGCGACTTTCCCGTATAATAGGTCCATCGCTCTCGCCCCGCTGTCCTTTACGTCCTCTTGCGCCCAAGCGACCTTCCAATCCTGGACATCCTTGCCAAGCGCATACTTTCTCCTCGCATTCTCCGCATCAAGCGCAACAAAATCACGCACAGTCCGCAACAAATCCTGCTCAGTAAAATGGATAGCTAGCCTGTCTCTAGCGGTTACTACGCCAACACTATTCATGGCGAGAATATCGGGAACCGGTATCCCTTTCTCATATTCGGTTCGTATATCGACGTCTTGATGGTAAAACAAGTAGTGATGCGCGGTTGGCCTGATGGATGAAAATTTAAAGCCTTTGACGGTCATTTCCGCGATAGCTTTATACTTCTTTAATCGCCTACCCAAATTGTCGCCGCGCCAAATTCCTGGTTCCAAACCCCGCCGTTTGACGAACAAACTGATCGCTTCAATGTCAAAGACGTTCTCGTCTTTCGATCCATCGGGCGCTTGTTCCTTCTTCTTAGCGTTTCCATGCAGATCGAGAACATAGATCTGCTGGAAACTGCGCATGAGCGACTGTCGCATGCCACGAAACGTCGGATTATCGAGCCAGGAGTAATTGGTGATGATTCCGACCACGCCCTCCTCGACGGCGTCCATCTTCATTTGGGCGAAGCGAACAAACTTGACGTAGTCATCCTGCAGCCACTTCGGATTTTTCTCACCGAGGGGTTTTCCATCGACCTGCCTATAGGCTCCGATAGCGGCAGTGATCCATGCGCCCTTGTTTTTGGGTTGGCCTGCTGAGTAAGGGGGATTTCCGGTGATGACCAGGATGGGCTTTTCCTTGACCTTCTGAGCCGCCTCCACCTCCGCCGTAACCGCAGGCAACAGCAGATTTTTCTGCGGCTCGATCGGCTCCAGCGTGTTGGTGAGGAACACCTGAAGACGCTCGTCATTCTTGAGTGGATGCCTTTGAACTTGCAGGTATTGCGATAGTTTCAGGTGCGCGATTGTATAGGGCGCAATGAGGTATTCGAACCCATAAATGTTCTCCAAAAAATGCTCGCGTATCATGAGGTCGGCGCGGCCTGAATCCGGGCCACCAATGTTTTCAAAGATTTTCTGAAACACCTCTAGAAGAAACGTGCCTGTGCCACAGGC
Source organism: uncultured Alphaproteobacteria bacterium (assembly GCA_963819255.1). Taxonomy (GTDB): domain Bacteria; phylum Pseudomonadota; class Alphaproteobacteria; order Rhizobiales; family Beijerinckiaceae; genus Roseiarcus. The sequence continues at coordinate 61,989 of CAWFVS010000038.1, read as the reverse complement.
AAAATCCAGTACAGTAACACGCTTGTTGTCGGCAAGGCCGTCGGGAATCCCAAATCTCTCTTTCAGGATGTCATCCACAGCGCGCACGATGAAGTTCACGATCGGAGGCGGCGTATAATAGACGCCCCGGCTCTTGCTCGTCTCCTTGTCGTAGGCGCGCAGATAGTCTTCGTAGAAGTAGATGAATGGATCGCGCTCAAACAGCCTGTGCTCCTCCTCGTCGGCGGCCCGCACCTTGCGGCTGATGGCCTTGCGCTGGTGGAACGACAGGTCCTCGTGAATGGCCGGCAGGTTGAGCCCATTGACGATCGACAGCACTTCTTCCACCACCCAGCGCACATCGCGGTATTCGTCTTTCTCCAGCTCGCTCAGGAAATCGACCAGCTCTTGGATGAGGCGGAATGAGCCCGGCACATATTCGCGCGCGTTGTGCAGCGTGACCGGTTTCAAATCCGAGTTTAGCCGCGCAAGAAACAGCCCATACGCCAGCATCTGGGCCAGTGCATCGGCAAAATCCTTGAGCGTCAGTTCATGAAAGACCTGGTCACGGAAAACCTGGAACAGGCCGTAGAGCCGGCCTTCCTTGTGCTCCTGCTCTTGCCTCACCAATTCTTCGCCCAGGTAGTCACGCAGAAGCCGGCTGCGGGTCGCAAGCGCAAGTGCAAGCTGTTGGGCTCGGCCGATCCCTTCGGGAGCGCTCGAAAAGAACCCCGACAGCAGCTTTCTGACCGCCTCGACTCGATCCTCGCGTAAACGAAACCTGCGATTTTCGAGGTCGGTCGCGTGGCACAGCCGCTCGCGCTGTGGCGGGGCATATTTATTGATCCAGATGAAATCTAGATAGTCGGTCAGAACGATGTTGCTGGACAGGCTCTTGTATTTGGCAATCTGCTCGGACTTGAGCACTTTGGTTAGGTTTTCATCGATGCCCTTGTTCTCGACATAACCCAGAATGAGCCCGCCCTTGCCGACCTTGAAATCCGGCGCGCCCTTGTCGGCGACGCGCTTGGGTTCATGCTGAACCTTGACGCCTTTCTGCTTCTCGTCCGCTATCTCTTGAAGCAGCGACTGGAGGGCGGCGCGGTCGGTGTGCTCTGTCTTATCCTCTATGGCCGTCTTGCGCAGTGCCGAAATATAACGCTCTTATGGCGTTAGCCGTTGGTAAGGCCCCAAGCCAGCGGCGCCGAGGATCCAGTCCTCCGGTTTGACCTGCGGCCCGAGCGCTTCGAGCGCTCTGCGCCAGCCGAGATAGTTCGGCAAATTCTCGGTCGCGACGCCATGGAAGCGGCGCATCCATTCTTTGAGCCGGCCATGGTAGGCATTGACATTATTGATGTGGAGGTCGGGGGCGTCCGGGCTCGGCTTTCCTGGAGCGGGCAAGACGTGATGCGGAATGCCCGCTTTCTTGGCGAAGGCGACGATGGCCCTGCCGCCGTCGCAGCAGAACTGGTTGGCGGGAGTGACAACGCCGCCCAATGCTCCTGTGATGGACGCCCGGTCGAGCTTGGGCAGGACGGCGTCAATGGTGGCGCCAGCGCGGTCTCGCGCAACGATCACCGGGATCTGTTCGGCGGACAAGCCGCGCTTTGCCGCCTTGCCGCCCCTCTTGCGTGCCTTGCGAGGAAGATCAGATCGTTTCCCCTTGAATAACTCCAGAATAAACGTCTCATCCCCTTCCACAATTCCAGACAGGGTCTTGGGTTTGTCGGACGATAGAGAACTCAAGAAATCGATGCCTCCATCGAAATGCTGTTTATAGTCGACTTCGCAGCGTTCCGCAGCTTTCGAGGTGGTTACTCCATCGATCATGGATTGGGCCTGCTCCCGCCACTTTTCTCTCTTGCGCAATCTCGCCAACGGCGTCTTGGTCAAGCCATTGAATGTGCGGCCGCAGCCGCGGCAGCGATACCGGGGCAATCCATTCGCCTTGCCCCACAAAATCACGTCCCGATTTGCGCAGTGTGGACACCCCATGCCGACGACCCGACGGTGGCCGACTTCAGCCACGGAACCCAACCGGGAACGGCTTGGGTTCGGCGGTGCAGGGGGCTCCACTGAGCCCTCCAACTCCGGCATGATCGTGGAGTTCCGATCCGTGACCGCCGCCTCAATGGCGCAGCCCCAATATTCGAACGCCTCGTCATCAAGGCTGGCCATCGCCTCGGCCAAGGCCAGCGACCGGAACGCCTCCCGCCGCTGCGATGACGTCAGCCTCGCTGTTCCAGCCACCCATTCCGCGAAATCCGCGACGTCCATGCATGCCTCCTCGGAACCTGCGAGGAAGCCTACCATATACCAATAGCTAACGCCATAAGAGCTAAATATAAAGATCGAATAGGTCCTTATTGACCATTCCCTGCCCCCGACGCTATTCACTTGAACGCTATCGGGAAGCGAATGCCAGGGCAAGATCGCGCACGTTCTAGAGGTTGAGCGCCAAGCGTCGGCCGCCAATCCACGTGCGAGGCCGCTCCAACCGCGCCCCACGCTGTAGCGCAGGCCCTCATCCGGCCGGCTCCGCCAGCCACCTTCTCCCGCAGGCGGGTGACGGCACTCCCCCCTCACCCCCTCACCTGCGTCGCCTCGAAGCTCGGCGTCGCCTCGGAAAACACTTCCAGCCAGTCGACGAGCCGCGGGCGGTCTTTCCGCCAGGCGCCGTCGAAGCGGAGGTCGAGGTAGCCCAAGGCGCAGGCGAGGGCGATGGTGCGCGACGTCGCTCAGCTCCTCCGGCGGCGCCTTTTCGAAGGCGGCGAGGGCGCGGGCGATCTTGTCGCTTTGGTAGGCCTCCACCTCTCCGAGCGCTTCTCGGGCTCGCGCCAAAGAATCTCGTAGCGCAGGAGCACGGCGGCGTCGGAAATCCCATCCGCCAGCGCTTGCTGCGTCAGCGACCGGAAGCGGGCTTTTGGCTCGCCCGGGATGATTTTCCCGCCGCCTGCCAGCCAGTCGAGATATTCGACGATCACCGCGCTGTCGAAGATCGTCTCGCCGTTCTCCAGAACGAGCGCCGGAATCTTCCCGAGCGGGTTCTGGGATCTCAGCAAATCCTGGTCGTCGTTCGTGTCGGCTGCGAGAATCTCGATCCGGTCGTCGAGACCAAGCAGGGCGGCGGCGATCCGCACTTTCCGGGCGAAGGGCGAGGCCGCCGACGAGCGAAGGACCAGCATGAAGCGTCTCCTAAAACCTTGATGAGTTGAAAACTTCCTTACCAACGACCACTCTATCGAGCCCTCCGATATTCACACATCTCAAATCGCTACGGAGAGTCCTTCCCCAGCTTGCTGGGGAAGTGTTCGATCCGGTTAGATCGCTGACAGATTGGACCCGATACATGGTTGACAGGTCTATTGCAGAAGAGGGCAAATGGCTCGGCCGCTACACCCATGTCGAGCTCATGTTCATCGACTAGAGCGGCCGGCTGCGCCGGCGCAACTTGTCGAAGCCGCGGCCGGGCTGTGGACTTGTGGACAACGCGAGGCGTTGCCCACAGGGTCCACAGGCGCGCCAGCAGCAACAGCAACCCACCACCTAAGTGGCCAAAAGTGTCAACATGTATCCGGTCCAAATTGTCAACCATCGATCCGGTCGCACAGAAGGCGCCGGATGGGGTGTGGGCCGCCGCTTCGGTCTAAGTCGGATTGCACCAACGTCGCCGCAGACTTTCGTCGAAGCATTTCCTTTCGCACCTCCGACGCTGCGTCCGCGCGAACTTGCGCGAGGACTGACGGAAACGCGGCGGCTCGTCCATCTTGCCTACCTATCCCGGACGCGACCTCCTCCCCTCCTCCCCACTGGGAGGCGACATGAAGCGACGGACGCTGTATCCTCCGTTTTCTGAAACCGGAGTCGCATCGCACGACCGTCACCGCGAAGCTTTCACCGACGGTGTCCTGCTCGCCACACCCCATCCGGCGCTTCGCGCCACCTTCCCCGCTTCGCGGAGAAGGGGCAGACGCGCCGCCTTCGGCGGCCATTTGTCGCGGCCTTGGCCAGCCGCCGTTGTAGCGCAATCGCCGCCCCCATATAAGGCGTGAAAACAATGAGGCCTGCGCAAAAGCGCCCGCGCCGGTCGTTCATCCTCGAAGGGGGTCGCCTTGACTTCGTCACGCGCGCGCGAGCGCCTCGTCATCATCGGTTCCGGGCCGGCGGGCTACACGGCCGCGATCTATGCGGCGCGCGCCATGCTGAAGCCGCTCATGCTCGCGGGCTTCGAGCCGGGCGGGCAGCTGATGATCACGACCGAGGTGGAAAACTACCCCGGCTTCGCCGAGCCGATCCAGGGGCCGTGGCTCATGGAGCAGATGCGCGCGCAGGCGAACATGTCGGGGCGCGGGTCGAGGACGAATATGTCGTTTCGCTCGAGCTCAAGAGCCGCCCGTTCGTCGTGCGCTGCGACGGCGGCCGAACGATTTTCGCCGACGCGATCATCCTGGCGACCGGCGCCAAGGCGAAATGGCTCGGCCTGCCGAGCGAGGACAGGTTCAAGGGCTTCGGCGTCTCCGCCTGCGCCACCTGCGACGGGTTCTTCTTCCGCGGGAAAGCCGTCGCGGTCGTCGGCGGCGGCAATTCCGCGGTCGAGGAGGCGCTCTACCTCTCCAACATCGCCTCCGAGGTCACGGTGATCCATCGGCGCGACTTGTTCCGCGGCGAAAAAATCCTGGCCGAGCGGCTCGCCTCCCGCCACAACGTCAAGATCCGCTGGGACAGCGTGGTCGAGGAGGTGCTGGGCGGCGGGACGCCGCCCTCGGTGACCGGCGTCCGGCTCAGGAACGTCCTCACCGGCGCGCTCGACGATCTCATGGTCGCCGGCGTGTTCGTCGCCATCGGCCACGCGCCCGCGACGGAGCTCGTGCGCGGGCAGGTCATGCTGAAGGCGAACGGCTACGTTCAGACGACGCCGAACTCGACCGCGACCAGCGTCCAAGGCGTGTTCGCCGCAGGCGACGTCGCCGACGACGTGTTCCGTCAGGCGGTCACCGCCGCGGGCCTCGGCTGCATGGCCGCGCTCGAGGCGGAGCGCTGGCTCGAGGCGCAGACGCCGGCGCAAAAGGCGGCGCAATAGCTTAAAGCCCTCCACGCCGGTCGCCGGCGGCGAAGCCATGAGACCGACTACCGCCGGGGACCGTTCATGGACTGGGACAAGCTGCGCATTTTTCAGGCGGCGGCCGACGCCGGCTCGTTCACCCACGCCGGCGAAACGCTGGGCCTGAGCCAGTCGGCGGTCAGCCGGCAGGTCGGGGCGCTGGAGGCTGATCTCGGCGCGCCGCTCTTTCATCGGCACGCGCGCGGCCTGATCCTCACCGAACAGGGCGAAATGCTGCTCGGCGCGGTGCGCGACGTGGTCTTGAAGCTCGACGCGGTGCGGAGCCGGCTGATCGACAGCCGCGAGAAGCCGACCGGCGAACTGAGGGTGACGACCACCCTCGGCCTCGGCGCCAACTGGCTCGCGCCGCGCCTCGGCGAATTCGTCGAGCTCTATCCGGAAGTCAAGCTGCAGCTGCTCCTGTCGGACGAGGACCTCGACATCGGCATGCGGGAAGCGGACCTGGCGCTGCGCCTGCGCGAGCCGATCCAGCCGGACCTCATCCGCCGGCGGCTGTTTACCGTGCATTTCCACGCCTACGCCTCGGCCGACTACCTCAAGAAGCATCCGCAGCCGCGCGGCGTGGACGACCTCGACCGCCATCATCTGATCGCTTTCGGCGCGCCGACCGCGACGCACCTTCTTTACGACCTCAACTCGCTGCTGACCGTCGGCCGCGACCCGAAGAACCCGCGGGTTCCGCAGATTTCGGTCAACAACCTCGGCGCGATGGCGCGCGCCTGCGAAAACGGGGTCGGGATCGCGGTCCTGCCGGATTACGCGGTGCAGCCCGACTCCGGCCTCGTGCGTCTCCTGCCTCAGGCGGACATGCCCGAGATGGACTGCTTTCTCGTCTACGCCGAGGAACTGAAGAACGTCGCGCGCGTTCAGGCTTTTCGGGACTTTCTGATCGCCGCCGCGCAGCGGTGGAGGTATTGAGATTTTGCGAGCGCACAGGCGTTTCGCCGTCATTGCGAGGAGCGAAGCGACGAAGCAATCCACGGTTCGGGCCCGGCGGCATGGATTGCTTCCCCCCGGACTTGATTCGGGGGTTCCGCTGGCAATGACCGCGCCCTAAAGGGCGAAAGGGAGGAAGCGCGCAATGCCGGCGACGACATCCGAGAAGGCGGCCATGGACGCGGCCGTCCGTCATCTGGTCGACAAATACTCTCCGCACGGCAATCGCGTCGGATGGCTGATGATGGCCTCGATCCTGGTCGAGGCCTGGGACCTCTACGGCATCGCCTTCGTCCTCATCTTCATCCGCAACCAGTATCATCCCGACCCCTTCCTGCTCGGCCTCGCGGGCGCCGGGACGCAGGGCGGCGCGGTGGTCGGCGCGCTCATCGGCGGCTGGCTGACCGACAAGATCGGCCGGCGCTTCATGTTCCTGGCGACCATGATCACGTTCATCGTGCTGGCGCTGGCGCAGGCCTTCGTCGGCAGCGTGGCGGCGCTCGCCGCCATCCGCTTCTTCCTCGGCATACCGCTCGGCAGCGACATCTCGACCGGCTACGCCTACATCATGGACGCGATGGCCAAGGGCCGTCGCGACGTGATGGGCAACCGCTGGCAGTTCATGTTCGCCGTCGGCGAGGTTCTGACGCTGGCGGTCATCGCCATCTTCCTCGTCTTCGACATGAATCACGAGGTGCTCTGGCGCGTGACGCTCGGGCTCGGCGCCGTGCCGGCGCTGGTCATCCTCATACTCCGCCACGACCTGCCGGAAACGGCCGTGTGGCTCGTGCGCCAGGGCCGCTTCCGCGAAGCCAAGCAGGTGGCGCGGACCATGTACGGCGACCCGCTCGACATGCTGCCCGACCAGGACGTCGCCGTCGAGAAGGCCGCGTCCGACCGAATTCCTCGCCGACATCCGGCAGGACCCGATCCGCTGGCGCGCCACGCTCTACGGCTGGATCGCCTGCTTCGCCCAGGGCACCGAATTCTCGACCTTCGCCTTCTACCTGCCGGTGCTGTTCGTGATGGTCGGCGTCTCGTCGATTCTCGGCACGAACCTCGTGACCATGGCGCTCTATGTGATCGCCGCGATCTCGGGCTGGGTCGGGCCGCTGTTGACGCCGAAGATCGGACACCGCGGCATCAGCATCGCCGGCTTCGGCATCGTGTTCGTCTCCCTGCTGGTCGCGGCGGCGGCGCTCTACACCGGCAACAAGATCGCTGCTGCCCTTCGCCGCCGCGGCGATGCTGTGGGGCCACTACTGGGACGCGTCGAACGTGATGACCATCCCGTCGATGGTGGCGAAGCCGGAATATCGCGGCACGGCGAGCGGCTTCGCCTACATGTTCGTCAAGCTGCCGTCGTTCCTGGCGATCTTCCTGTTCCCCGCGCTGTTCACCGCGATCGGCCAGGCCAACGCGACGCTGCTCGTCGCGATCTTCCCGCTGATCGGCTTGCTCGCCGCGATCTTCATCCTGCCGGAGGTCTACGGCTTCGAGCACGACGCGGGCTCCGAGCCCGCGCCGCAACCGGCCTGACGGATCGCCGGTCAGACCTCTTTGGTGTCGAACACCATCACGTCGACGCCGCCGTCGGCGAAATTGGCGAGATCGCCGGTCGTCGCCTGCCCTTCGGGCGAAGCGAGCGCCTTCCGGATCGCCTCGACGCTGTCGAACTCCAGGATCGCCACGAGATGGACGCCGCCGGGCTCCATCGGCAGCCCGACCGGGCCGTCGCTTACCTGATAGCCGATCAAGCCGGGCAATTTCCTGGCGATCGGCACATGCTTGGCGAAGTAATAGTCGTTGAACGCCTCGACGCTTTTTGGTGTTTTATAGACGGCGACAATTGCGGCCATGAGCGTTCCTCTGCGGGCCGTCTCGAACCGCCCTATGCGAAACGCGGCGCCGCGCGGCCAGTTGACCTCAGAAGCAGCCGTTTCGCAACCCGGGCTCATCGCTCTCTTCAGCGTTCGCGGCGATCGGCGAGGCCGGCGCCACCCTGCTCGCGGTCTTTCCGCTGATCGGACCACTCGCGGCGAGCTTCATGGCGGTCTTCATTCTGCCGAGAACTGCGGCTTCGAGCACGACGCGGGTCTCGAGCCCGCGCCGCAATTGAGCTGACGATCGCCCATCAGATTTCGTATTGAACAGCACCTGCTTAGAGGCCCTGAAGGGCGATCGGCAGGGACAGCACAGCATACGCACTAACGCCCAATGGCGGGTGTGTTCTCGCTGGAAAGACGGGGGCGCCGAAGGCGTCGAGTTCTGCGACTGCCATTGAGGCATGTCATGACCGTCCGCCGTGAAAGCCTTGAAGCCGGCCAAATCGATCTCAGCGATGTAACAGACGGGGCGCGCCTTGCCCCTGTTCATCCGGGCGGCGTGCTGAGGCACGAGTACCTGGAGCCGCTCGGCATGTCGGTCTACAGCTTGGCCGGCGCGCTTGGCATGTCGCGTTCCCGCATCAATGAGATCGTTCAGGGGCGCCGGGCGGTGATGGCCGAAACCGCGCTACGTCTTGGCCGGTTCTTCGGCACGAGCGCGGATTTTTGGCTCGGGCTTCAAGCCGCCTACGACCTGGAAGTCGCCCGGCATGCGCTCGGTGAGAAAATCAAGGCCGAAGTCCATCCGCGGGCGGCCTGACGCTTTCAGGACGGACATGGATCGTCGCGTGATAGGCGCCACTTTACACGTCCCGCAACGAACTCTGAACGGCCTGGCGGGAAGCAATCCATAGCGGCGCCTCGCGCACATCCGGATCAGCCCGTGCGACTGGGCGCCGCCGGGGACGTCGGAAGAGAGATGAAACTTTTATGACCGGGTTGGACACGGTTGACAACCTGATCAGTTGTGTGCATCAATTCCGTTACTGGAGCCGGTGAATGCCGGGGACGCTTTCTCAGAAGGACAAAGATAAGGCCGGGGAGTCTAGACTGCAGTCGATCTGGTCGAAATCATCGTACATGGTTGGTTTAATCGGGTGTCGTCCGCCCGCTAAGCTTGGCTTGGCGGCGTAAGAAGAGTTTGCGCCTCGGGCGCAACGTGCTGAAAAGCAAGAAGTGAATAGAGTCTAAACGGGGAGGAACGCTATGCCAACTCTGACCTACACCTCGCCCGAACAGCACGAGCGATTGTCGGTCTTAGAACTCTAGGGCACCCGTTATGATCGTACTGTTTGATTACCTTCTGATAACATGAGGACGCGCTGATGACAGCCACGTTTCAAATTTTTGACCCAAACTTCACCGACAGTAGCACCCTTTTGAACGGAGACAACTCCAGCATAACGGTAAATACTGCCACTGAAATCCAGTTGCGGAGTTACGGCGGTGGCACGGTCACTCTACTTGGTTCAAATCTTTTCATGAGTTTTGGCACCTCCGATCCGGGCCTCTACGGCACAGTGGCCGAGATCGAGGTTTATGATCCCTCCGGCAATCTGACTTGCGAGTGGAATGGATTGAGCTTGGATGCTTCGGATTTGACATACGGGGGTAGCAGTTCTTTTTCATTGGATTATATGTTTAACCAATTATTTCCCCTTACAGTAACTGGACCAGCCCAAGCAAACGCCCACCTTTATGGGGATTATGGTAACGATACCATATATGGCGGAGATGGTGGCGACTATATAGACGGCTATTATGGTATCAATACAATATACGGAGGCGCGGGCAACGACGTCATTGTAGATAGTCCAATCACACGTGATGGCACCAATATGGTTGGAGGATATATTGATGGGGGGGCTGGATATAACACTCTCCAATTGAACTGGGTTAATATCCTTGAAATAGATGACAGTGGCGGGAATCCGATTTGGGTGCCGGGCGAACTCGGTTATAAGGGCGCTACCTGGCGCGGCCGTTACCGTAAAGGTAATAGATAGCACATTTTTAACCTTCACTGGCAGCGTGAGCGTTGTTAACATCGAAAGTATCAATGGAATAGCTTTTGAGCAGGGCAATCCCGCCACAGTCTCAATCGCCGACGCACCGACGGTCTACGAGACCCCCTCTGGAACCGCCGAGGCCGTCTTCACGGTCACGCTGAGCGCAGCTTCCACCGACACGATCACCGTAGACTACGCGACCCAGAACGGCACGGCGCAAGCCGGGACCGACTATCAGGCGGAGAGCGGCACGCTGACCTTCGCGCCAGGACAGACGACGGAGACGATCAACCTAAAAACGGCAGTTGAGGTTTTGCGCTGGGGCGGAAGTCGCGCATTCTCAAGGGCATGAAGCGCGATTCGTCACGACGTTTGCCTCACCTGTCGGGTGGACAATCCATGGTTGTCGAGAGGGAGCCTCTGGGAGGCGTCGATCTCGACAGTTTCTTCGGTCCGGTGCGTGTGGAGTGGGACCACAACGCGGCGTTGACGCCGCTTGGGCAGCTGCCGTTCTTCATTCATTTTCTCAAGGCGAGCGGGTTGTTCGACGCCTTGGTCGCCGACTGTCCGCTGCGCTACCGGAGTCCGAACGCGCCCCCGAAGCGCGACGTTCTGGGAACGGCGATGCTCTCGATGCTCGCCGGTCACAGGCGCTACGCGCATATCGCGGCGCTGCGCTGCGACGCCGTGCTGCCGGAGCTTCTGGGGATGAAGAGAACCGTCAGCGAGGACGCGATCAGGCGCGCCTTCAAGGCGATCGACGAGAGGGAAGGCGCCGTTTGGTTGCGCTGGCGCCTTCACGATTGCGTGGAGCCGCTTCTGGCCGAGCCCTCGATTCTCGACGTCGATACGACGATCAAGCCGCTCTATGGCCATCAGGAAGGGGCGGCCCTGGGCTACAATCCCAAGAAGCCGGGGCGTCCGAGCCATTGTTACCACACCTATTCGATGGCCTCGACGCGTCTTGTTCTCGATGTCGACGTTTGTCCCGGCGACGAACATGCGTCCAAGCATGCCGCGCCAAGCCTGTGGGGGCTGATCGACGGTTTGCCGCGCGACCTGTGGCCGGCGCTGTTGCGCGGCGATTGCGGCTGCGGCAACGAGGGGATCATGCGCGAGGCGGAGGCGCGGGAGCTTCCGTTTCTCTTCAAGCTGCGGCTGACCGCCAACGTCAAACGCATGATCGAGAAGCTCGCTCCAGCCCGCGAATGGGTCGACGCCGGGCAAGGCTTCGAGGCGAAGGAGAGCGCGGTTCGGCTTGTGGGTTGGAGCCGAACGCGGCGCGTGATCGTGCTGCGCAGGCGCCTCGGGGACGCCGCGGGGCCTTCGCTGAGCGACGATGACGACGCGCCCCAGCTTTCGTTCGTCGAGATCGGCGAAGCGGGGGAAGTCTACGAACATTCGGTTCTGGTCACTTCGCTCAATGAAGACACGGAGTTGTTCGGTCAGCTCTACCGCGACCGGGGCGACGGAGAGAATATTTTCGACGAGATGAAGAACCAATGGGGCTGGGGCGGCTACACGACGCACGATCTCGCCCGTTGTCGGCTCGCGGCCCGGCTGCTTGCGCTGTTTTACAACTGGTGGAACATCTTCGTCCGTCTCGCCGATCCCAGTCTCCACCGCGAGGCGGTCACCAGCCGGCCGCTGTTCCTCTCGGCGATCGCCACGCGCACGCGGCATGCACGGCAAACGACGATCCGCGTGACCAGTTCTCACGCCAAGGCCAAGCCCGCCGCCAAGGCGCTTGCGGCCGTCGCCGCGTTCCTGAGAGGGCTAGCCAAAAATGCGGAGCAGTTGACCCGCCTGGAAATATGGCATGCGATCCTCTCGCGCGCCTTCCAGGCGTTCCTCAATGGCCGCCTCCTGCGCGCCCCGCCCCGCCTCGCGCCAAGCTGATGCAACCCAAACGCGAAAAATCGAGGACCGCCAAAACCTCAGATCGGCCAACTGCCGTTTTTAGGATCAAGGTTCCGATCATCGGGACAGAGCTGGCGCAGCACAACGAGACGTTCTCCGTCGTCCTCAGCAACCCGACGGATTCCGGCGGCGGCACGCCGACCATCAGCGGCAGCCCCGCGACCGGAACGATCGACGCCCTTTTCACCGACGGAGCGGAGGTCGTCAATTTCAACAATCTCGACCCCGGACAGGAAGCGGCGGTCGCCGCCGGCGCGGAGACGACAGACGGCTATGGCGGGAACGACGTCGTCACCCTGCCGAGTTCCGGGGCCGCCACGTTCACCACCGGCTCGAAGGCGGGCGACGACTACACGGTCAATGGCGGCGACGGAAGTTATAACATTGTAGAGGGCGCGGGGACCGAGACCGTCACAATCTCCGGCAACGGGAACAGTAAGATAACCGGCGGTTCGGGTTCGGACACCGTCACGTTCACTGGGAACGGCGACGATACGTTCCGCGGCGCAGGCGGCAACTATGGCGTCAGCCTCGGGGACGGTTCCGACACAGTCACCATCAACGGCAATGGCGCGAGCACGATCACAGCCGGCTCCGGCAGCGACAAGATATCGATAACCGGCAGCGGGGCGAACACGATAAATATCGGTCAGGGCGTGTCAACCATGACGCTATCTGGGTCTGGAAACACAATCAATTTTAACGCGTCCAGCCAGACGGCAAAACTATCTTTGAAAAAAGGAACCACAGAATACATCAACGGCTTTGTTTCTGGAGACGTTTTGGATTTCAACACCGTTGCAAATCTGACGCTCTCTGCAGCCTTTAACAGCGCAGGAATATCAAATCCAGGTGAAGTTGACATATACTCAGCCACGAGCAAGACCAAACTCGCCGCCCTTATATTCAACTCGAGCGTCAACGTCGATCAACTTGAACCGGTGAGCGATGGAAGCGGAGGTACCGAGATCGTCGTCGATCCCAATCCGATAGGGTCCGAGGACCCTTCCGGGGACTCAGATTGATTGGGGGTTTGTCCACGGCTGGGAGTTGCCAGGAGGCGTGACAGAACTCGCGCCCTATATCTCGACGGGCTTTTCGGGTTTGACCTTCGCCCAGGGCGTCGACATTGGCGATCAGGGCAACTTTACCAGCCTAGAGAACCTGACCGCGTATAGCGGCATCACATTTGCGTCCGTCCTGACGCAACTTTTCCCTGAGTGGCAGAGCGATCCTAACCTCACCTATATCGCTCAGTTTGCTGGAGAAACGCACGCCCAAGCCTTGACCACCTTACACCAAAAGGCCAATCAGATTGTTGGCGGCAACCCGACGTCTCTAGCTGTGAGCCTAACCGAGTTCTCAGGCAAACGCGCTGACAGAGTTCACTGAGAACGCGATTTACACGCAGCTGGCTCAAGATTACACGGCCAAAGCGCAGGCATACGGCAAGGGTGGCTGGAGCACTCTCACTGCGGATCAGCAGACGGCCATCTTTGATCTCGCCTACAACCTAGGCCTTATACGTACTCTACCTCATCACGGCCTTGAAAACTTTAAACTGTGGAACCTATTGGCCAAACATAGTTGGGCCGCCGCCGCCGCAAATTTAGTGGCCAATGTCAAAGGCGACCCAAATCGCAGGCAAGCAGAGGCTAACCTCCTCGATCCCAATGGCGGCTACGCCAGCACCGTTGGCGGCGTCGCGTCGCAGACCAAGACCGTCAACCCGGACGGCTCCTACGACGTCGCCCATTCCGGCGTGACCGGGGCCGCGTATTCGTCTTACACCGTCGAACACGGAACCGACGGCAAGCCACAGAGCGCCACCTACAGCAACGGAATGACGGCGGCCTGGACCTACAATGCCGACGGCTCCTCCCACGACGTGGTGCGCAGCAACGTCCCCGGCCTTGGCTACGCGTCTTACGAAAGCCTGTTCGACGCGACCGACGCGAGCCTGCTCCAAGCGCGGGACATGAACGACGGCTCGGGCGCCTTGCTGCTGCGCGCCGATGGACTGACCATCGACTCCGGGCCGACCCAGCTCAGCGCGACGTCCGGCGCCGACACGTTTACGCTCACCCCTCATGCGAGCGAGTTGATCCACGCAGGCGGCCGGAGCGCGGAGACGTTCGCCTACCATTCGGGATTTGGCCAAGGATCAATCTCGGGCCTGCTCGCGAGCGGAACCTCGAACGACGTCATCCAGTTTGACCTGACGATGTTCAACGGCTTAAGCCCGACGAACACCCCGGCCGAGGACTGGACCGCGCTTCTGTCCAGCGGCGCCGCCGTTCAGTCCGGCAAGAACGTAATCATCACTGACAATGCCGATGACACGCTCGCCCTGAACAACGTGACGACGTCCATGCTCACGAAATACGCGAGCAGCGACTTCAAATTCGCCTGACGGACTGACCGGACTTCGTCCAACGAACTGATCGGTCGATGGAGGCGCGTTCGAGCGGCGAGATCGTGCCGCGGGATGGCCTTACCGCCGGCTCGATTGCGGCGCTCCGCGGCGTTCTGGCGGCGGGTTCCTATACGGGCAAGCTCACCGTGACGGCTTCCGGAACCGCGGCGCACACCATCACGACCGGCAGCGGCAAAGACTCGATCACCGCAGCGAACGGCGGCGACACGATTCACGCCGGCGGCGGCGCCGACGCGATCAATGTCTCGGGATTTCGGTGACACATGCTTCAATACCTACTTCTGATCGATCTCCCAGCTTGGCAAGCGGCTGTAACACCTCTCGCACAAGGATTAGGGAATTGATGTAAGCGTCACCGTAATTGCGCCGGGCTCCATCGGCAGCCCGACCGGGCCGTCGCTTACGTGATAGCCGATCAAGCCGGGCAATTTCCTGGCGATCGGCACATGCTTGGCGAAGTAATAGTCGTTGAAAGCGGCGACGTTTTTCGGGGTCTTATAGACGGCGACAATCGCGGCCATGAACGTTCTCCCTGGCGCCGCGATGTCCAAGTCGCCCCATGCGACCCGCAGTCGGCGCGAGGGCAGTTGATCTCAAAAACAGCAGCCCCGCAACGCAAACCTCACATGAACAGCGGCTCCTTCTCGAGCCCCTTGTAGAGCTGCGCGACCTCATCGCCGTATCCGTTGTAGATCAGCGTCGGACGCAATTGCCCGTCGTTGAGAAACGTCTCCTTGGCCTGGCTCCAGCGGGGATGCGGCACGTCCGGGTTGACGTTGGCCCAGAAGCCGTATTCCTCCGGCCCCAGCGTCTCCCAGAACGTCTGCGGCCGCTTGTCGACGAACGACACTCTGACGATCGACTTGATCGACTTGAAGCCGTATTTCCATGGCGTCGCGAGGCGGATCGGCGCGCCCTGAACTTTTGCGAGCGGCTTGCCGTAGGCGCCGGTCGCGACGAAGGCGAGGTCGTTCGTCGCCTCGGCCATGGTCAGGCCTTCGACATAGGGCCACGGCATGAACGACCGCTGGCCCGGCGCCATCCTCTTGTCGAGGAACGTCTCGAAGCGGACATAGGCCGCCGAGGAGAGCGGCCTCGCGAACTCGACCAGTTTTCGCAGCGGGAAGCCCGTCCACGGGATCGCCATCGACCAGGCCTCGACGCAGCGGTGGCGGTAGAGGCGCTCCTCGAGCCCCATCGCCTTGATCAGCGAATCGATGTCGACCGTCTGCTGCTTCTCGACGAGCCCGTCGATCTTGACGGTCCAGGGACGGGTCTTCAGCGCGCTCGCGTCGATGTGCTTGCTGGTGCTGAACTCGTAGAAATTGTTGTAGTTGAGGTTGTATTTCTCCGGCGTGACGTCGCGGTCGAGCTTGTAGGTCGGATTGCGTCTGGCCGGATAGAGGCTGGCCGAGGGATCGACGTCGCCGGCGCTCGCCCGGGTCGGCCAGGCGGCGAAGGCGCCCGCCGCGCCAAGGCCGGCGAGAAGCGAGCGACGGTCGAGGAAGATCGCCTCCGGCGTCGCCAGAGTCTCCGAGATCTCCCATCCCATCCGCCGAATGACATGCATGAGCGTTTCCTCGCGAATCCGATACGCCGCCGATAGAGCTTTGGTTCTCTATGACTTCCCTCTCTTCGTCGGCGAAGGGGGATCGTTACGTTCGCGCGAGCCGGTATGTCGCGCGACCCGGCTCTTGCTTGGCCGCGTCAAACCATCGCGTCGGGCGCCAACGCCACGGCTGCTTCTCTTGCATGACGATCGACCTGCTCCAATTCGTGGCACGACGGTCTCCACGGAACAGGCCGATGGGTGGACAGGACGCCGACCAGCTGGCCATGTGAAAAAATCGGCGTCGACTGTACGGACGCACAATTCGACGCAATTATGACTTGCAGCGCCTGCGTCCCGCGGAAAATGGGGCTATTGCCAACATCATCGACGACAATCCGCTCGAGACGCGTCAACGCTGCGCCACAGGCGGAATGGCCGCCATGAACAACATCGAAGAAATCGAGGAAATCCTGGTCGAACCCAACGCTCGCCGCTATCGGAGGGATCCGCTTGCGGGCTCGAGAACCTGGATGTTCCCCTCTCAGCCCCCGTCGCCGAGACTGCATCGGAGATTATTCTCCGCAACCTTCTCACGCCATCCGGGCGTCCGCCGTTCAAACTCGGCGGCAGCGAAGGCGCCTTTGCGGCTCCTGCATTCGCTCTTGCTATATCATGCGCGCGGGCGTCCAAGTCGAAAGCGATCTCATGGAGTTTCGGCGAACGCCGACCGGGGTGAATTTCCGCGAATTGGCGGAGCTCTCCTGCCTTCTGCCAGAGGTATTCGACTTCATCCAATTGGTCGCCTATCAACTTTCCTACCTTCTTTCTTGGATCGTCTCCAGCCGCGCCGTCCAAAGGTTTTTCTCGCGAAGACGGTAAAGCCGCTGGTGTTGGACCTCATCCGCGCGTATGCTTTGCCGGCATTTCGAATTCGGACTCATATTAAATACGTCGAAAGAGGTGAAGGTAAGGGTGTTAACGCTGATCATGCCGATCATTTAATTCGCGACTTGGCCCAGGCAATCGCGTCACAGTTGTCATCGTTGATAGCATCCGTCCCGAAAGACGAGGAGGATGGCGCATGCGGAGGCAAATCGTCGAGGACGTTGCGAACGCCGGCTTAATTTGCTCCGCTCGGGAGTTGAGCGGCTTACGCCACTTGATCCACAATGAAATCAAAGAAGTGATAGCGCGATCCCGTGAAATGGTCTCGCAAGCCCAGCTTCTTTTACAGGCCCTTGGTCAACTCGAATCCCGCGAATCGTCTCGGAAGGAATTAGGGATCTGGAAGAGATCGCCGAGGTCCGGAACATCGGCCGCCAGCGCCATCCAACTCTCCCAAAGTGAATTTCTTCGCATGCAAGCCATGCGTTGCCGCCGGCTCGCGCAGTCGATCAAAGAGCCTGAGGTCGAACGTTTTCTGTCGCAAATGGCGCTTGAATTCGAAGAGCGGGTAGCCGCACTCGAGACTGGATTATGTCATCGTTAGTTTGTCGCGTGATCAGCGCGCCGCTTGAAGGACCGCATTTCGGTTTCGATTTGCTGTCCGAGCATGTACGAGTCCGCGCGCGATGCGCCGGACCTGGTCTAACAATCAGACCTTCTCGACCTGGCCGAATTCGAGGTCGACCGGGGTCGCCCGGCCGAAGATCGACACCGCGACCTTGACGCGGGAGCGGGACTCGTCGACTTCCTCGACGACGCCGTTGAACGAGGCGAAGGGACCGTCGGCGACGCGCACGTTCTCTCCGATCTCGAAGCGGATCGAGGCCTTCGGCCGTTCGATGCCCTCGGCGACCTGCCCCTTGATGCGGGCCGCCTCGAGATCGGGAATCGGCATCGGCTTCTTGTCCGCGCCGAGGAAGCCGGTCACCTTCGGCGTGTTCTTGATGAGGTGGTAAACCTCGTCGGTGAGGTCGCATTTGACCAGCACGTAGCCGGGGAAGAACTTTCGCTCGGAATTGATCTTGCGGCCGCGCCTGACCTCGACGACGTTCTCGGTCGGCACCAGGATTTCCTCGAACTGCCCCTCGAGGCCGCGATGCTGCGCCTGCTCGCGGATCGACTCGGCGACTTTCTTCTCGAAATTGGAATAGGCGTGGACGATATACCAGCGCATGCTCATGGTGTTCACGTTCCGTTGATCGGGCGCCGCGCCCGCAACCCCGGGCACGGCTAGCCGCTCCGGCCGAAACCGAGCACCAGGGCCACCACCGTGCGCAGCCCCTCGTCGACAACGAGGAAGAACAGAGCCACGAAGACGACCAGCAAGAGCACGAGGCCGGTGGTGACGAGCGTCTCGCGTCGCGTCGGCCACACCACCTTCTGCGCCTCGGAGCGCACCTGCTGGATGAATTCGAACGGGTTTGTCATGTCCTGTCGGTTCCGTTCCGATCGGATGTGTGCGGCGGCGTCCTGGCGGCGGCAGCCGGAAAAATTCGCGGCGCGGGGCCCCCCGGCGCCGCGCCACCCGAGCCTCATATAGGAAAACCCCGCCGGACGCCAAGAGAAATATGACGTTTTCACGATGAAACCGTCATGCGGGCCGCCAGGCCGCCGCCGGCCGCTTTGCGGACTCCTTACTATGCCGCCGGGCCAGGCCGGCGCGCGATCATCACCAGGCCGATCCCGTCGTCCCTGTCCTTCCTCGGCACGCGGAAAAGCCTCGACGCCGCGATCCCGAGCAGGGACGAGATCAGCGACGCCGCGCGCCAGCAGAAGGCGCCGATTGCGCCCGCCTGACCGCCGGTTGTCCGGTCACGGGGCAAAGCAGCGTCGCTTCGGCGGCGACCGGCGGCGAGGCGCTCATGTCCGGAAATGCTTGGACAGCTTCAGCCCCTGATGCTGGTAGTTCGAGGTTTTTCCCGCGCCGTAGAGCTCGTCGGCCGCGTCGGCGAGCTGCTCGAACACCAGCCGCCCGACCGGCTGGCCGTCCTCGAGCAGAAAGGGGACGTCCCGGCTGCGCACTTCCTCTGCCGCGCGCCTTGCACCATTTCTCAGATGCAACCTATTGAAATATCTAGGCAATGCACTCATCGCCACTCGCGAAAGTGTTTGGAGAGTTTGAGCCCTTGATGTTGGTAGTGTGAAGCCGCGCTCTGGCCGTAAAGCTCCTCAGCAGGGCCTGCTAGCTTTTCATACACAAGTCGGCCGACTGGTTGACCATCTTCAAGCAGGAACGGAACGTCGCGACTACGCACTTCCAGCACCGCGCGTGATGTAGGTTGGCCGTCGTCACCTTGCCCAAAGCCAGGATCAAAGAACCCAGCGTAGTGCACGCGAAATTCGCCGATCGCCGGATCGATGGGCGCCATTTCGCAGGCAAGATCAGCTGGTACCTGCACCTTCTCACGGGAAGCAAGTATGTAAAATTCATCCGGATCGAGGATTAGTCGTCGGTCGTGGCGAGCGTGAATAGGTTCCCAATAGTCTTCAGCGGCGTATCCATGCACCCGATTTACGTCGATGACATCGCTATTCTTAATTGCCCGGTATCCGACCGTTTTTTCACCAAGGCCTCCAAGGTCGACACGCAGCACCACCCCCTCGCGCAGGTCAAGCGGACCATCTACCAAAGGGCTTTCACGATGCCGCGCGCGAATTTCTGCATCGGTTAGTGTAAAGGTGTACTTTTCCTTTTGCTGCGGATGGCGGCTCCGAAATCGAACTTGATTCAGTGTAGTGCCGGCTCTGATCCGAACGCTAAAACTCCGGGGCGAAATCTCCGACCAAAGTTCGCCACGATAATCGAGCGGCACCTCGTCAAACGCCTCAGCACCATCAACAATTAGGCGAGTGAATATGTCGAGCCTACCAGTCGAACTCTTGGGGTTGGCCGCACCTGATAAATTGGGCCTCAGTTCCAGTCGCTCCATAAGCCGCGCGACATAAACAATGCCCTTTTCGAGCACTGTGCCCTTTCCCGCCAACGATACCGGCTCCGCGTTCAAGCTCTGCAGTCGTTGGCGCACAGTGCTGCCGCGCCCCGGCAGGAAACTCGCTCGCACCCTGTACGCCTCTTTGCTGATTCTGAGATCGAGACTTGCTGGCTGAAGCTGGGAGGTGTCCAAAGGGCTTTCCGCCAAAATCAACTTTCTACCGATCATTGCTCGAATTTTTTGGCGAGCGAACAAGCCAAATGGAGCAGTGAACAGAGCTTCCGCCACTGCACGTTCGTTCACGTCAAGAACGTGGGGAAGAGGCACTCTCGTTGGTGTCGACATTAACCCCTCGATCGGGAGCGCCAGTATTTGTTAGCCGCTGGGCACCGGTACGCGAAGACGCGCTCGGGGTTGAGGCTCTTCAGCAGGTCGGCCACGCCCGCGCTCTTGCCCGGCAGGAGCGAGGCGATGCGCTGGCGCGCCAGGAGGCCGGAGGAGTTCGCGGGCCCGAGCGACACCGGCGGCTGGTCTGAGCCTATCATCGTTCACTCGCCTTTAAAGAGAATTGATCGAGCGGGAAAGGCGATCCAGCCTCATCTCAGCGACTCCGCTTTGTTTTCGCCGCCCGATCGGCTAGCCTCTCCTGGGAGGCGGAAAGGAACGATGGCGCGGATTCTTCTCGTCGAGGATGAGCCGCTGGTCAGCGCGATCACCGAGGAATGGCTCGCCGAGCTGGGGCATGACGTGGCCGGCCCGGCCGGCAATCTCGACTCGGCGATGGAGCTCGCCGCGACGCCGATCGACGGCGCGATTGTCGACGTCTCGCTCGGCCGGCAGAGCGGCTACCCGGCCGCGGAGCTTCTGGCGGCGCGCGGCGTTCCGTTCGTTTTCGCGACCGGCTATGGCCAGGAGGGGCTCGATCCGGCTTGGCGCGGCCGTCCGACGCTGATGAAGCCGTTCGAATTCGAAACCTTCCGCGCCGCGGTCGAGCGGATGCTGGCCGGCAACTGACCGGCGCGCCCCTATCCCGCCTCATTTGACGGACCGGCGGCGAAGGACCATCTGTCCTCCGCCATGACCGACGTGTCCATCCCCTCGGCCTTCGGCGCCGGCCTCGTCTCGTTCGTCTCGCCTTGCGTGCTGCCGCTCGCCGCGCCCTATCTCTGTTATCTCGCCGGCGCGAGCGTCGAGGCTTTGGCCAACGAGGGAGCGGCGAAGGCGCGGCGCGACATTCTGGTCACCGCGCTCCTGTTCGTCGCCGGATTCACCACGGTGTTCGTCGCCTTCGGCGCGACCGCCTCCGTCCTGGGCGCGCTGTTCCGACAATGGAGCCATGCGCTCTCGATCGCCGCCGGCGTCGGCATCATTGTCATGGGCCTACATTTCCTCGGCGTGTTCCGCATCGGAGCGATGCTGCGCGAGGCGCGGGTTTCGATCGAGCGGCCGGCAGGCGCCTGGAGCGCCTATCCGATGGGCATGGCCTTCGCGCTCGGTTGGACGCCCTGCATCGGGCCGATTTTGGCGACCATTCTCGCCGTCGCCGGCAGCCAAAACACCGTCGCCCAAGGCGCCGGGCTTCTCGCCGTCTACAGCCTCGGCCTCGGCCTGCCCTTCATCGCCGCCGCCGCCGCGATCGGCCCCTTCATGCGCGCCTCCAACGCGGTGAAGAAACAGTTCGGCAAGATCGAAAAGACGGTCGGCGTGCTCTTGGTGACGACCGGCGTTCTGTTCCTCACCGGCGGCTTCCAGAACATCTCGCTCTGGCTGATCGAGACCTTTCCGCAGTTCGGGCAGGTGGGGTGAAGCGCTGGGCGCGGCGGACCGTCTCGCTCCTGCTGACGCATCATCCGCAGGCCCCCGGCGCGCCGCCCGCACTCTCTCGCCGCTCGCGTTGCGCCCTTTGAGGCGTCTGGCTGAGGTGCGAGCCGGTCGGCTTGCGCGATAGAGTGATGCGTGACGAGCGGTCGCTCCGCCAACCGGAACTAGTACTGGATGCGCGGCCCGGCCATCGTGCCATGGACCGGCGTCGGCTGGCGGAACGTGTCGTGTGCGTAATTGTGATGGCGGCTGTGCCGGCTGGCGTGGGCGCCGGACCTGACCGTCAGCGTGCTCGGATGCATGGGCGCTCTGTGGCCGGCCGGGCTTCCGGCGGCACCAGTTTCGGCCTGCGCGCCGACCGACAGCGCGGATGCGGCGACGAAGGACGCCGCCGCGAGGATGAGCGTGAAGCGAGACATCGGACGTTCTCACTTTCCCTTGGTCGGGACAGCGGGACCTCGCGGCTCCCCGAGGTCCGCGCCCCGTCTCAGCCCTCGGCCGCGCGCTGCTGCGGCGGACCCGAGTCCTTGCCCTTGGCCTCGGTGTCGCGGTCGACGAATTCGATCACGGCCATGGGCGCGTTGTCCCCCTGGCGGAAGCCCGCCTTCATGATGCGGGTGTAGCCGCCGTTGCGATTCCTGTAGCGCGGGCCGAGGACGTCGATCAGCTTCTTGACCAGATCGGCGTCGCGCAGCCGCGCAATCGCAATGCGGCGGGCGTGCAGGTCGCCGCGTTTGCCGAGCGTGACCAGCTTCTCGACGACTGGGCGGAGGTCCTTCGCCTTCGGCAGCGTGGTCGTGATCTGCTCGTGCTTGATCAGCGCCTGGGCCATGTTGGCGAACATCGCCTGACGATGTTCGGCGGTGCGGTTGAAGCGCCGCTGGGCGCGTCCGTGATACATCTCGGCTCTCTCCTTCTCGGGTTCTCACGGCCGCCGTGCCAAGGAACGGCCGCTCCTTTTCAATCCCCCTCTCCCCCTCATCCTGAGCTTGTCGAAGGATGCGGGAGAGGGCCAGCGTGAGGGGAAGCGTCGAAACGCCCTCACCCGGCGCTTCGCGCCACCCTCTCCCGCAAAGCGGGAGAGGGAATTTAATAGTGCTCCTCGAACCGCTTGGCGAGGTCCTCGATGTTGTCCGGCGGCCAGCCCTGGACCTCCATGCCGAGATGCAGGCCCATCTGCGCCAGCACTTCCTTGATCTCGTTGAGCGACTTTCGGCCGAAGTTCGGCGTGCGCAGCATCTCGCCCTCGGTCTTCTGGATGAGGTCGCCGATGTAGGTGATGTTGTCGTTCTTGAGGCAGTTGGCGGAGCGGACGGAAAGCTCGAGCTCGTCGACTTTCTTGAGCAGAGCCGGGTTGAAGGCGAGTTCGGGGATTGCGCGCTCGGCCTCCTCGCGGCGCGGCTCCTCGAAAGTGACGAACACCGCGAGCTGGTCCTGCAGGATGCGGGCGGCGTAGGCGAGCGCGTCCTCGGGCGAGATGGCGCCGTTGGTCTCGATCGTCATCGTGAGCTTGTCCAAGTCGAGATCCTGGCCCTCGCGGGTGTTCTCCACGCGGTAGCTCACCTTCCTGACCGGCGAGAACAGGCTGTCGATCGGCAACAGGCCGATCGGCGAATCCTCGGCGCGGTTGCGGTCGGCCGGGACGTAGCCCTTGCCGGTCGTCACGGTGAACTCGATGCGCAGGTCCGCGCCCTCGTCCAGAGTGCAGATGGCGAGGTTCGGGTTGAGAATCTGGATGTCGCCGGTCGTCTGGATATCGCCGGCGGTGACGGCGCCGGGGCCGCGGCGCTTGAGGACGAGACGCTTGACGCCCTCGCCCTGCATCTTGACCGCGATGTCCTTGACGTTGAGCACGATGTCGACGACGTCCTCGCGTACGCCGGGAATAGACGAGAACTCGTGCTGCACGCCGTCGATATGGATCGAGGTGACCGCCGCGCCCTGCAACGAAGAGAGCAGTACGCGCCTCAGCGAGTTGCCGAGCGTCTGGCCGAAGCCGCGCTCGAGCGGCTCGGCGACGACGGTGGCGATGCGGCGTGGATCTTCGCTCGAAAGGACTTCGAGGTTCTTCGGCTTTCTGAGGTCTTGCCAGTTCTTCTGGATCACGGGGCTTGTGCCTTCCATTGGACGGATGAACGACCCGAGCCGCACGCCTCGCGCTCGGGGCCGCCAAGCGCGCGCCGAAGGGCCGGCGCGCTTTTCGGATTCAGACGCGGCGGCGCTTGCGGGGACGGCAGCCGTTGTGCGGAATCGGGGTCACGTCGCGGATCGAGGTCACGGTGCAGCCTGCCGCCTGGATCGCGCGCAACGCCGATTCGCGCCCTGACCCGGGGCCGGAAACCTCGACCTCGAGCGTGCGCATGCCGTGCTCGGCGGCCTTGCGGACGGCGTCCTCGGCGGCAATCTGGGCCGCGAACGGGGTCGACTTGCGGGAGCCCTTGAACCCCATGGTCCCGGCGGAGGACCAGGAGATCGTATTGCCCTGCGCGTCGGTGATGGTGATCATCGTGTTGTTGAACGTCGAGTTCACATGGGCGACGCCCGTTGCGATGTTCTTGCGTTCGCGGCGGCGGACGCGGGTCGTTTCTTTTGCCATCGGTCAATCCCTCAAGCGCGCTTAAGCGCGCGTCGATTTGATAAATGCGTTGAACGAATGCGCGATCACTTCTTCTTTCCGGCGATGGGCTTCGCCTTGCCCTTGCGGGTGCGCGCGTTGGTGTGGGTGCGCTGTCCGCGCACCGGCAACTGCTTGCGATGGCGAAGGCCCCGATAGGTCCCGAGATCCATCAGGCGCTTGATGTTGATCGCCACCTCGCGGCGGAGATCGCCCTCGACGAGATAGTCGCGGTCGATGGTCTCGCGGATCTGTAGCACTTCCGCGTCCGACAGCTGGGAGACGCGGCGCTCGGAGGGGATATGCACCTTTTCGCAAATCTCTTCGGCCTTTTTCGGCCCGATCCCGTGAATGTACTGGAGCGCGATGACGACGCGCTTGTTGGTCGGAATATTGACGCCTGCTATGCGAGCCATTCGCTCAATTCTCCATTTTTCGGCGGCGCGTCAGCAAGATGCTGAAGCGTCCGCGGGCGGACCACTCGGCGTCCGGTGGAGGCCGGCCCTTGCCGAGACCCTGAAAACGCAAAAAGTCCCATGCGCTCGCAATGGCGCTGGGACCCAGAACGCATTCGGGATGGCGGTCATATAGTTCGGGGCGGACGTGGCGTCAATCGGGTCGGTTCGGCGACATCGGGTCGGTTCGGCGAATTCCGCAGCGCCGTCCGCTTCGCGAAAAGGCTTGTCTTCACCCGCTCGAGCGGCACCGCCATGATCGACGAGACGCGCGCGGCAGGAGCGGCGACCGCCGTTTCATTTGGTGGGGTTGCGGCCGCACCGACCGGCGGCAGCAACCTCAGGCTCAGATCGTGTTCGACTTCATCTGATCGGCGATATAGTCGGCCTGACGGATCGCGAGGGTCACGATCGTCAGGGTCGGGTTCTCCGCCCCGCCGGTGGTGAACTGGCTGCCGTCCGAGATGAACAGATTCTTGATGTCGTGCGTCTGGCCCCACTTGTTCACGACGCCGTCGCGCGGATTGGCGCTCATCCGGTTCGTGCCGAGGTTGTGCGTCGAAGGATAGGGCGGGGTGGGGAAAGTGCGCGTCGCGCCGACGGCCTCATACATCGCCTTGCCCTGCCCATAGGCGTGGTTGCGCATGGCGACGTCGTTCGGATGGTCGTCGAAATGCACGTCCACGACCGGAAGGCCCCATTTGTCCTTCTGGTCGCTGAGCGTGATCCGGTTCGTTTCCTGCGGCATGTCCTCGCCGACGATCCACATCCCGGCCATATTGGAATAGCCGTCGAGCGCGGTGGTGAATTCGCGGCCCCAGGCGCCGGGATCGAGGAAGGCGGCCATGAAGGGGAGGCCGAGGGAGAGCGTCTCCAATTCGTAGCCGCCGACGAAGCCGCGGCTCGGATCGTTTCGCGCCTCGTCGCGCATGATGCCGGCCATGGTCGTGCCGCGATACATGTGCACCGGCTTGTCGAAGACGGCGTAGACCGATCCCGTCGTGTGACGCATGTAGTTGCGGCCGACCTGGCCCGAGGAATTGGCGAGGCCGTCAGGGAATTTCGCCGAGGCGGAGTTGAGCAGTAGGCGCGGGCTTTCCAGCGAATTGCCGGCGACCGCGACGATGCGCGCCTTCTGCCGCTGCAGCTTGCCGTCCGCGTCGAAATAGGTCACGCCCGTGACCTTGCCCGAGGCGTCGTGCTCGATCTGCGCGACATGCGATTCCGGGCGAACCTCCATGTTGCCCGTCGCCTCGCCCTTGGGAATCTCGGTGTAGAGCGTCGACCATTTCGCGCCCCACTTGCAGCCCTGGAAGCAGAAGCCGGTCTGCTGGCAGGAATTGCGGCCGTCGCGCTCGACGGAATTGATCGCCATTCGGCCGGTGTGGCACTCCTTGTAGCCGAGCTTGTCGGCGCCAGCCTTGAAGACCTTGAAATTGTTGTTGCCCGGCAGTCCCGGCAGGCCGTTCGTGCGGGTCACCCCCATCTTGTCCTCGGCCTTGGCGTAGTAGGGCTCGAGCTCGGCGAGGGTCAGCGGCCAGTCGAGGAGATTGGCGCCGGGGATGTGGCCGTAAGTCGAGGCGTCCTTGAACTCGTGCTCCTGGAAGCGGAGCGACGCGCCCGCCCAGTGGGTCGTCGTTCCGCCGACCGCCTTGACGATCCAGGCCGGCAGATGGGGGAAGTCCTTGTGAACCCGCCAGCTGCCGGAGGTCGTCCGCATGTCCTTCCACGCGAGCTGGGCGAAGCTCGCCCATTCGTCGTTGATGAAGTCCGTGAATTCGTAACGCTTGCCGGCTTCGAGCACGACGACTTTGACGCCCTTCTGCGCCAGCTCGTTGCCCAGGGTGCCGCCGCCCGCGCCCGATCCCACGATGACGACGACGCTGTCGTCGTTCTGATCGAATTTCGCTGCCATGTCCGTTTCCTCGCCTGAATTTTGGCTTTTCGTGTGGTCAGAGCCAGGTGATGTCGTCGAAGCCGCGGTGGATGTATCCGCCCTTGGAGAAGGACTTGCCCTCGTATCCGAAGATCGGCCAGACCTCCTGCTGGTTGTAGAGCGACACGACGAGGCCGGAACGGATCGTCTCGAACATCGGATTTGCGCTCTGCGCCTTGAGCAGGTCGACCCGGTCGGCCTCCCAGCCGAGGGCCGACGTAGCCTCCCTGGCCGGCCTTGGCGTCGAGCGCGCCGACGAACGCCTCGATCTGAGCCTTCGTGGCCGGGTCCGCCGCAGCCTTCTCGTCGTAGGGCTTCATCGCGATCGCGTAGAAGCGGTCGGGAACCTTGTCGTGCGGGTAGATGTCGCGCGCGACCAGGATCAGGGTCTTCATCGTCTCGGGCTTCAGACCCTTGACGTCGAGCGCCCAGGCTTCGGACGCATTGAGCAGGGCGCCGGTCGACGTGATGGCGACGGCGGCGGCAAAGCCGCCCGCCGACCTTTGCAGGAAGCCGCGGCGGGACAAGCCCCCCTTCGCGGACGCTCGTATCGATTGTCGTCATGGTTGTTTCCTCCTGTTCTTGAAGACTTGCTGGCGCTTCTCGAGGGTTATCTGTAGCGGCCGAGCTTCTGCAGCACCTCGATCTTGTAGCCGTCGGGATCTTCGACGAAGAAGAACCGCGCGATCTGCTTCCCGTCGCGGTTGAATTCGACGATCTTGCGCGGACTGAAGTCCCTCGGCCTCGAAACGACGGTGCTCCGCATCGAGGTCGTCCACCACGAAGGCGATGTGGCCGTAGCCGTCGCCGAGTTCGTAGGGCTCGGCGCGGCCCTTGTTGATCGTCAGCTCGATCTCGAAGGGCGCGTCGGGGTTCGAGAGATAGACGAGCGTGAAGTCCGGAAAATCGAGCCGGTCGGCGACGTCGAGCCCGAACGCCTTTTTGTAGAACCCGAGGGACCGCGCCTCGTCCAAAACGCGGACCATCATGTGGATCGCTTTCGCCATTTTCCCGCTCATGCCAAAGACGCCGCCTTCCGCAACGCGACCGGCGTAAAATATCAGTCTAGCGGGGCGCGCAGGGGACCGGGTGTTATCGGCATACTACTCGCCCGTCCGGCTCAAGCGGCTTCGGCTCGGTCGCTCCCGCGGATGCGCCGGGTTTCGATCGCCACGACACAGATGCATCGGAGGTGAGAGGCGAAGTTCGGGACCTCGCCCCGCAAGAGCAGGACCTCGTGATGCAGGGTCGAGATGAAGCGGGGCAGCGTCAGTCCCTCGCTCGCCGCGATCTCCTCGAGGATCGCCCAAAACAATTTCTCGAGACGCAGACTCGTGCTCTGGCCGTTCAACCTGATTGAGCGCGTCACGAAGGCGTAGCTGTCCGGGGATTGGCTAGCAAAAAGGCGGCACATGTGTTCCTCCCTCAGCCGGCTTTGGCCTGGCCCTTCGCGAAGACGGTGAACCCGACTTCTTCCCTCGGCTTTCCTCGGGTGCGGGATCGCCCGTCCCTATCTATGGATCTTTCCGTCGGCAGTCGAGAGCGCATGACGCGGAGGACGAGGAGCGGGCGTTTCGCCCGAGCAGGGAAGGCGCACGGAATTTTACGCGCGAGGCGGGGAGTTCTCGGTGCGACCGAAGCGCTGGTCCGCCCCGGGCCCATCGTGTTGACGAAATGACGGATCGGACATGTCGCGGCTTGTCTTCGTCCGCCTGAGCGCCGAATGTCGATGCGCCATGATCGACAGCACGCGCAGCCCAGGCGCCTACGCTCGCCAAGACGCCTTCGAGGCCGCACGTCGGGCCGGCGCGCTCGCCGTCCGCTTCGCCACCGGCGACGTGATCTACCGGCCGGGCGATGCCCCGCGCGGCTGGATCGTGCTCGAGAGCGGCCGGGTCAAGGTGAGCCTGACCGCCGACACCGGGCGGGAGTTGGCGCTCTATCGGATCGAAGCGGGCGAATCCTGCATATTGACCACATCGGCCCTGCTCAGCGACGAAACGATGTTCGCCGAGGCCGTGGCCGAGGCCGAGGTCAGGGCGCGCCTGATCCCGGCGCCGGCGTTCGAGCGCCTCATGGACGAGTCCGCCGCGTTCCGGCGTGTTGTTCTGCGCAACTACGCCGAGCGCGTCGCCGATCTCGTCGCCGTCATCCAGGACACGCTGTTTCATGCGGCGCCCGAGCGGCTGGCGCGCCTGATCCTCGCCGCCGCGCGCGAAGGCGTGGTGGCGACGACCCATCAGGCGCTCGCCGCCGAACTCGGCAGCGCGCGGGAAGTGGTGAGCCGGGTCCTCCAGCGGCTGGAGCGCGAGGGCGCGATTTCGAGCGAGCGGGGCGAGATCCGCATTCTGAACGAGGCGCGCCTGCGCGCCGCCGCGCGCTCCGAACGGTGACAAGGTCACAGACCGCGCGCGCCCCAGAGGCTATCCCTCCACGACTCAATCTCGGAGGGAATCATGAAAACCAACGTCGGCCTGATCGACCGCGTCCTGCGGCTCGTCATCGGAATCGCTCTCATAGCCTTCGCGCTCGGCCTGATCGCCCCGGGCGCGCCCTACGCCTGGATCGGCTGGATCGGCGTCATCCCGCTCCTGACGGCGCTCGTCGGCTCCTGCCCGCTGTACAGCCTGGTCGGCCTGTCGACCTGCCCGGTCCATAAACGGGCCTGAAGGGGAAATCGTCTCCGCCTTGCCGGCCGCGCGGCTCGGCCGGCGCGGCTCCGCGAGCGTCGCCAGGCGCCCGCGCGTGTTTGGCGCCGTTCGGGGCGCGTCTTTTCTCGCAAATTCGCGAAATCCCCGCGATAGCGCCTCAGCGCGGCCCCAAGCCCCGTTTGTTCCCGCGTGAGCGGGCTTATCCGGCGTCCCTGGCTTGGGCGCGCGCATAGGCCGGCCGTTCCGTGATCCGCTTCACATAGTTTTCGAGCAGCGGCGTTTTGGGCAGCAAGGATCCGCCTAGGAAAAGTGCGAACGTCGTTCCAACCAGAACGTCGGCGGCAGAAAACGTCTCGCCCAAGAGGTAGGGACCTTTCTCCAGCGTTGCGTTGACAAAAGCCATCACCTCATCGGAACTGACCCACCCCGCAGTGCCGCGGGGAGGCTGCCAATTCATAAAAGCGCTCACCCAGGCGGGCTCCATCACGCCGGCATAGTAGGCGAGCCACGTCAGATAGGAGCCGCGCTGGGCCTGCCCGGGCAGCGGCCCGATCCCCTTTTCTGGAAACTTGTCCGTCAGATAGAGCGCGATCGCGGCGCTTTCGAAGACCAGGACGTCTTCGTCGCGGATCGCCGGAACTTTGCCATGCGGATGAGGATTTGAAGCGTCGACCGCTCCGCTCCCGTCGCGGCGCCGGATCGACACGATCTGCAGCTGATAGGGCGCCCCGAGTTCTTCGAGCAGAAAAACGAACCGCGAGGAGCGCGAACGCGGGGCGTGATAAAGCGTGATCATCAGCGAGGCTCCGGACCTCATGGGGACGGAGGCAAAGCCTAATCGGGGCCCCCGCGCCTGTCGAGCAAGCGCGCTCTGTCGACAGTCCCGATCCGGCTCTGATCCCCGGCGGCAGTGGGCGGAGCGCCGGGATGCCGCCTGGAAGGACGGGAATATTCGTCCCATCCTGTGCCGCAAACCCCTCGCAAAATCGCCGAAATCCCTTTATAGCGCCTCGGCCCGACCCGCCGGCGACCGATAAACGGCGCTCACAATCCGGCGAACGACGCTCAAAGGAACCCTAAGAAACCTGATGACAAGCAAGTTTTCCGCGCATCTGCGCTCGACCGCCGCCGCTCTGGCGCTCGGGCTCGGCGCAACCCTCGCTCTCGGCGGCGCCGCTTCAGCCGATCCCAAAGTGGTCGCCAAAGTCGACGGCCAGCCGATCACCGACGCGGACGTCGCCATCGCAATGGCCGATATCGGCCCCGGCCTGCCACAGAAGCTCGAGGGCGCCGCCCGGCAGAAGTACGTGCTCGACTACCTGATCGACCTCAAGCTCGCCGCGAAGAAAGCCGAGGCGGACAAGCTCGACCAGACCCCGGAATTCGCCCAGAAGCTCGCCTATCATCGCGACAAGCTGGCGATGGAGGAGCTCTTGGGCTCGGTGGCCAAGGGGGCGACCACCGAGGAGGCGGAGCGCAAGGCCTATGACGAGGCCGCCAAGGCCGAGCCGCCGCAGGAGGAGGTCCATGCGCGCCACATCCTCCTGCCGACCGAGGACGAGGCGAAGAAAGCGGAGGCGCGGGTCAAGGGGGGCGAGGACTTCGCCAAGGTCGCCAACGAGCTCTCCAAGGACAAGTCCGGCGACGGCGGCGATCTCGGCTGGTTCACCAAGGACCGGATGGTGCCGGAGTTCTCCCAGGCCGCCTTCAAGCTGAAGAAAGGCGAGATTTCCGACCCGGTCCACACCCAGTTCGGCTGGCACATCATCCAGGTCGAGGACACGCGCACCAAGACCTTCCCGCCCTTCGAACAGCTGAAGGACCAGGCCGCCCGCTACGTCGCAGAGAAGGCGGAGAGCGAGACGATCGCGCAACTTCACGGCGCCGCCAAGATCGAGCTGTTCGACGCCGAGGGCAAGCCGCTGCCGTCCGCGACCCCCGCCGCCGCGCCCGGCGCGGCCCCGGCCCCAGCATCGGGCGCGGATGCGCCCTCGGCCGACAAGCCGAAGCCTTGACCCAAAGGCGCCGGCGGAAGCGCCGGCGCCGGCCTTTCCACCGGAACTATCCATGACCGCTCCCGCTCCGCTCTCTCCGCTTGCGCCGAAGAAATATCCCTCCCTGCCGCCGATCGCCGGCGTGCGCTTCGCGGCCGGCGCGGCGGGCGTTCGCTACGAGGGGCGGACCGACGTGATGATGGCGGTGTTCGACAAGCCGGCCGCGGTCGCGGGCGTGTTCACCCGATCGAAGTGTCCTTCGGCGCCGGTTGACTGGTGCCGGGCGCAATTGAAAAACGGCAAGGCGCGGGCGCTGATCGTCAATTCGGGCAACGCCAACGCCTTCACCGGCCACGCCGGAATTGACGCCGTCGAGATCGTCGCCGACGCCGCGGCGAAGACGATCGGCGCCGCCCCGAGCGAGATCTTCATGGCCTCGACCGGCGTCATCGGCGAGCCGCTCGACGGAATGAAGATCGCCGCGCGTGCTTGCCGACCTTGCAGGGCAAGCGCGGGAGGACGGGCTGATGGACGCCGCCAAGGCGATCATGACGACCGACACCTACCCGAAGATCGCCACCGCCTTCGCGCAAATCGGCGACTCGATCGTGACGATCAACGGCATCGCCAAGGGCGCCGGCATGATCGCGCCCGACATGGCGACGATGCTCTCCTACGTCTTCACCGACGCCTCGATCGCGCCGAGCGCGCTGCAGACGATGCTGTCGAAGTCGGTCGAGCGCTCGTTCAATTCGATCACCGTCGACAGCGACACCTCGACCTCCGACACGCTGATGATCTTCGCCACCGGGGCGGCGAAAACGCGCGCCGCATATCGAGGACGCCTCCGATCCGCTCGCCGCGCCGTTCCGCCGCGCGCTCGACAAGCTCCTGCGCAATCTCGCCCATCAGGTGGTGCGCGACGGCGAGGGCGCGCGCAAGTTCATCGAGGTCAATGTCGAGGGCGCGGCGACCCGCAAGGCCGCCAAGCGCATCGCGATGTCGATCGCCAATTCGCCGCTCGTCAAGACCGCCGTCGCCGGCGAGGACGCCAACTGGGGCCGCGTCGTGATGGCGGTCGGCAAGGCGGGCGAGAAGGCCGAGCGCGACAAGCTCGACATCTGGTTCGGCAAGATCCGCGTCGCCCACCAGGGCCTGCGCGACCCTGACTACGACGAGGCGAAGACCTCGGCCTACATGAAGAAGGACTCGATCGTCATCACCGCCGACCTCGGCGTCGGCCGCGGCCGCGCCACGGTGTGGACCTGCGACCTCACCAAGGACTATGTCGCGATCAACGGCGACTATCGCTCGTGAAGCTCGTCCTGGTCGTCGCGGCGGCGCTGGTCGACGCCGACGGCCGCGTCTTGATCGCGCAGCGGCCGGCGGGCAAGCGGCTCGAGGGCCTGTGGGAGTTTCCCGGCGGCAAGATCGACGGCGGCGAGCGGCCGGAGGACGCGCTGATCCGCGAACTAGCGAGGAGCTCGGCATTACGGTCAAGGCGCCCTGCCTCGCGCCGCTCACCTTCGCGAGCCATTCTTATGAGGATTTCCATCTCCTGATGCCGCTCTACGTCTGCCGCAAA
This sequence comes from uncultured Alphaproteobacteria bacterium, assembly GCA_963819255.1. Classification (GTDB taxonomy): domain Bacteria; phylum Pseudomonadota; class Alphaproteobacteria; order Rhizobiales; family Beijerinckiaceae; genus Roseiarcus. Next base: position 29,214 of record CAWFVS010000038.1, on the reverse strand, counting down.
TGGGAGGGCTTCGTGCAGCCGCTCGACGGGCAGACGCTCAAATGGGTGTGGCCGAAGGACCTCAGGCGCTACCCGATGCCGCCGGCCGACGAGCCGCTGATCCCGCATCTGGTGGATCTGCTGGCGTGAGGCGCAGACGCGAATTCCGCGGTGAGAAGCCGCCGCGCGACGAAACCGATTGGCGCGGTTCGACGCCATGACGGACGAGGAGGTCGTGGCCGCGGCCTTGTCCGAGCCCGACGCGCAGCCGCTGTCCCCCGAGCAGGCGGCGAGGCTGCGACCGGTTTCGCGCATCAAGGCGCTGCGCCGGCGGCTGCCCATTACGACATTGCGTGATTGGGAGCAGCAACGGAGCAGCCCCGGATGCGCCGGCCCGCGCGTTGCTGCTTGCCATCCAACGCGATCCGAAACCATGCCGAGATTGCTCGCGGATCGAGTGGCGTAAGCTCTTGTGGCCTTCGCACGCCGCCTCGTTGAGCGGCGCCATGCCGAGCGGTTCCGCAGGCATTCCCCTCACCCGGCGGCCTTCGGCCGCCACCCTCTCCCGCAAAGCGGGAGAGGGGCCTCGGTCCTAAGGCGACGCCGTCCAGGCCTTGTAGTCCGCGTCCGACATCATCGGCAGGTTCTTGATGAAGGCGACCAGCGTCCAGATCTGCTGGTCGGACGCCCCGGCCAGGCCGAAGCTCGGCATGCCGGTGAACCTGATGCCGTTCTTGACGACCCAGAAGAGCTCGGACGGGGTCCGCTCCTTCGCCATCACCTTGAGATCGGCGGGAACCGGCTTCAGTCCTTCCGACCACTTGGCCCAATCCTTGTCCGGCGGCCCGCCGTGACAATTGACGCAGCCGATCGTGGCGTAGGCGCGCGCGCCGGCCTTCACCGTCGCCGGGTCATCGAGAGAAGCCGGCGGCGGCTCGACGCCGTACCGAATGACCGAGGCCGCGCGCACGCGGGCCAACGCCCAGTCGACGACGGCCGGATTGTCCTCGCTCTCGGCGACGCTGTAGAAGCCGCCGAAGAAGAAGATCGCCGCGGCGGCAGCGCACAGGATCGCCAGCGCGCCGATGAAGGCCAGGAATCGCATGGGCTGCTCTGTTCCCTGTCAAATAACCGACGCCTCAGGCGCCGTCAGTACTTGTGGCCTTCGTGGATGCTCGCCAGCACCTCGTCGCGCGGCGCCTTGCCAAACTGCTTCCGCAGAGCGTCCAGCGCCTTGATCGCCTCTGCGGCTTCAGCGCGCCGCGCGTCCGCGTCCGGCGTCAAACGTGCGATCGGTTTGCCGCCGCGCAGGATCCGAACGGTTTCACCCCGTTCGACCTCGTCCAGCAACTGATCGAGCATTTGCTCGGCTTCGTTCGCGTCTACGTCTCTCATTCGGAGCTCGTTCGTTTTCTGCGAGCAGCTTACCCGTGATTGGCCCGCGTCTCAATCAACATGGAAGCCGAGGCTAAGGGTTAAAGATTGAATAAGGCCTCATATGCAGACTCTTCCCATGTCCACGCCTGCCGACCTCTCCGCCCTCCCCGCCGCGCCCGACCTCGCCGCGGCGGTCGGCGCGTGGCTCCGCCGGCTCGGGGGCGAGCGGCGCATGTCGCCCCATACGATCGAGGCCTACGGCCGCGACACGCGTCAGTTCCTGGCCTTCCTCGCCGAGCGTTTTGGCGCGCCGCCCTCGATTTCCGACTTCATCGACTGCGCGCCCTCGGACCTGCGCGCCTTTCTCGCGCGGCGAAGGGCGGAGGGCGTTGAAGGACGGTCGCTGCAGCGTGCGCTGTCGTCGCTGAGGTCGCTCGCCAAGCACATCGCACGCGAGGGCGGCGGCGGGGCGTCCGCGCTCGGCGCCGTCCGCGCGCCGAAGACCGCGCGGCGTCTGCCCCGCCCGCTCGCGCCCGCCGACGCGAAAGCCGTCGTCACTACGGGTCCCCGCGAAGGCGAGGCGCGCGAGCCATGGGTGCTGGCGCGCGACGCGGCGGTGCTGGCGCTTTGCTACGGGGCAGGACTGCGCATCTCCGAAGCCTTGTCGATCCGGCGGGCGGACGCGCCGGTCGGCGCGGTCGAGACGATCACCGTCGTCGGCAAGGGGAGGAAGACGCGCGTCGCGCCGGTCATCGTACCGGTGCGCAAAGCGATCGAGGACTATCTCGCGCTCTGCCCCGATGCGCTCAAACCCGACGGCCCGCTGTTCGTCGGCGCGAAGGGCGGACCGCTGTCGCCGCGCATCGTGCAGCTGGCGATGGAGCGGATGCGCGGCGCGCTCGGCCTGCCCGACAGCGCGACGCCGCACGCGCTGCGCCACTCGTTCGCGAGCCACCTTCTGGCGAGGGGCGGAGACTTGCGCACCATTCAGGAGCTCCTCGGCCACGCCTCGCTCTCCTCGACGCAGATCTATACGAGCGTCGACGGCGAGCGACTGCTCGCCGCCTACCGCTCCGCCCATCCGCGCGCCGGCGGCGAATAGCGAATATCCCTTCTCCCGCTTGCGGGAGAAGGTGGCCGCGCGAAGCGCGGCCGGATGAGGGTCGGAGCTTCCCCTCGCCCGCCGGCCTTCGGCCGCCACCCTCTCCCGCAGGCGGGCGAGGGGCGCTATGACGACGGCTTTCCTTCTCGTGGAGACTCGAAAAATGTCCGGCAAGCGCATCGTCTTCACCGGCGGATCCGGCAAGGCCGGCCGCCACGCCGTGGCGCATCTCGCCGCCCACGGCTATTCCGTGCTCAATGTCGATCTCAAGCCGCTCGAGGCGCCGGGCGTTCCGACGCTGATCGCCGACCTCACCGACTCCGGGCAGGCGTTTAACGCGCTGACCACGCATCCCGACCTTCGCTGGGTTCGAAGCCGGCGCGCCGCCGCGCCCGCCGGACGCGGTCGTGCACTTCGCCGCAGTGCCGCGCGTCTTGATCGAGCCCGACAACACGACCTTCTTCAAGAATGTCATGAGCACTTACAACGTCATCGAGGCGGCGACGAAGCTCGGCGTCCAGAAGATCGTGATCGCCTCGAGCGAGACGACCTACGGCGTCTGCTTCGCCGAGGGCGACAAGGACTTCCATTCCTTCCCGCTCGAGGAGGACTACGACGTCGATCCGATGGACTCCTACGGCCTCTCGAAAGTCTGCAACGAGAAGACCGCGCGCGCCTTCGCCATGCGCTACGGCGCCGACATCTATGCGCTCCGGATCGGCAACGTGATCGAGCCGCACGAATACGGACGCTTCGCCGAGTTTCTCGCCAATCCGCCGATGCGCAAGCGCAACGCCTGGAGCTATATCGACGCGCGCGATCTCGGCGAGATCGTCCGCCTCTGCCTCGAGAAGGACGGCCTCGGCTTCCAGGTGTTCAACGCGGTCAACGACACGATCACGCTCGATATGCCGACCCGCGAGGCGTTGGCCAGGCTCTGCCCCGATGTGCCGATCACCCGCGAGATGGGCGAATTCGAAGCGCCCCTGTCGAACCGCAAGGCGCGCGAAGTGCTCGGCTTCAAGGAGGCGCACGACTGGCGGAAATACGTCGACACCGACGAAGACAGCGGGTGACACTGCTGCGTTCTCGCGCTTGGGGGAGAAGGTGGCGCGAACCGCCGAATGAGGGGAAATGCGCCAACACGCGGCGCGACCTCTCGCCCCCGTCCTGAAAGAAGGAGAGGGCCCCCCGCCGCGCAACGGGGCCCGGACCGATCGTACGGACATCACATGAGCTGCGTGTCACTTATAATTGACAAATGGATAGTTGTCATCTATAGGTGACACATGGTCGAAGTCCGGCAGACCGATTTTTTCAAGGATTGGTTTGCCGGCCTGGGCGACGCCAACGCGAGGCGGCGTATCGCGCAGAGAATTGTGCGTTTGCAATCGGGTCTGCTGGGCGATGTCAAACCGGTCGGCGAAGGCGTCAGCGAGCTGCGCATCGACTACGGACCGGGATACCGGCTCTATTTCGTTCGCATGGAACAGACATCGTCTTTCTGCTCAGCGGCGGCGATAAAAGGACGCAGGAGCGCAAATATCATCGGCGCCAAAACGCTGGCAGCGGAGGTTTAGGAAGCGACCTTCGACTTCACTGTGACGCGATTCGATTTCCGTCAAAGGGCGAAGGCGCCCGCAATGAGAGTAGACGATGAAGATCAAGACAACGCCCTTCGATCCGGCGGACTTTCTCGACACCAAGGAATTGCAGATCGAGCTGCTCGCCGACGCCATCGAGACCGGCGACAGCAGATACATCGCAAATGCGCTGGGGACTATCGCTCGCGCGCGTGGGATGGCGACAGTCGCCCGGGAGGCCGGGATAACACGGCAGGCGCTCTATCGTGCTTTGAGCGAGAAAGGCGATCCGCGCCTCACGACGCTTCTCGGGGTCGCCAAATCGCTCGGTCTGAAATTGTCGTTCAAGGCGGCGTGACCGCAGACGCCTATCTCCCCCGCGGCTTCGCCCGCGTCGTCGCGGCGGCGCTCGCCGGGTCCTCCGGCCAGAAATGCTTGGGATAGCGGCCCCGCAGGTCGGAGCGGACGGCCGCCCAGGAGCCGCGCCAGAAATTGGGCAGGTCGCGGGTGATCTGGATCGGGCGGTTTGCCGGCGACAGGAGATGGAGCGTCAGCGGAATCTGTCCGCCCGCGACGGAGGGGTGCTCCTCGAGCCCGAACAGCTCTTGCACGCGCAACGCAATTGCGGGCCCTCCCTCGGCCTCGTAGTCGATCGCGGCGGCCGTCCCCGTCGGGGCCAGAAAATGGGTCGGCGCCTCCTCGTCCAGCCGGCGCGTGAGATCCCATGGAAGCCTCGCGCGCAGCGCCTCGGAAACGTCGTCCGCGCCGATTTCGTCGAGGCGCGTCTTGCCGATGAGAAAGGGCGCGAGCCAGTGCGGGTCTTCGGACAGCCGTCCGTCCGACAGGTCGGGCCAGGGTTCGCTTTCGGCGCGGCGCAGGAACATGATTCTGTCGCGCCATTGCCTGAGCGCCTTGCTCCACGGCAGGCGCAGGACGCCGAGGGAAAGAACGCCGCGGGCGAGGGCGAGCGCGCTTGCCTCGTCCGGCGGCACGGCGAGAGTCTGCTCGGACAGGACGAGCGCGCCGAGCCGCCGGCGGCGGCGCGCCCGCAGCGAAGCGGAGGCGCGGTCGAAGGCCAGCTCCTCCGCCGTCTCGATCGAGCCGCCGGCGATCGTCTCGATGTCGTCGAGGCTCAGCGGCGCGGCGAGGAGAATGCGCGCCCAAGCCGCCCGGCCCGCGACCTCGCCGATCGCGAGGAACGGCTCGGCCGAAAGCGGCTCGTGCGGCTCGAGCGAAGCGGCCCGTCCGTTGGCCATCAGGAACTCGCCGCGTTTTCCTCGCGCCATCGCGATGCGCTCGGGATAGGCGGCGGCGAGAAGGGCGCCGGGAGTTCTGGCGCGGGCCCTCATCCGGCGCCATAGGGCGTTCGAAAGAACGCCCGTCTTTCGACGGGCTATGGCGCCGCCTTCTCCCCGAGGGAGAAGGGGCGCGCTCCCCTCTCCCTCGGGGAGAGGGGTCGGGGGTGAGGGCCTGCGCCGCCTTGCGCGCCAACCCCCTCGCCAGCCGCCGGGCGTCGTCCGCCCGCTGAGAACGGTCGCGGCGGAAGGCCTCGAGGCGGGACGCGAGGTCGACGGCGTCACCGCCGAGCCCGCGCTCGGTGATGACGACCGCGATCTCGCAGGCCGCCCGCGCGTCGCCCGCGCGCGCCGCGTCGACCGCGATGCGGGCAAGACGCGGCGGCAGCGCGAGGCGCGCGATCGCGCGGCCTTCGTCGGTGATGCGGCCCTCTGCGTCGATCGCGCCGATCGACCTCAGAAGGGCGCGGGCCTCGGCGAGCGCCGCCCGCGGCGGCGGATCGAGAAAGGCGAGCCGGGCCGGATCGACCTCGCCCCAGACGACGCAATCGAGCAGAAGCCCCGACAAGTCGGCGGAGAGGATTTCTGGCTCGGCGTAAGGCTTGAGGCCGCCCGTCGCGGCTTCCTCCCACAGCCTATAGCAGACGCCGGGCTCGACGCGGCCGGCGCGGCCTCTTCGCTGGTCGGCGTTGGCGAGCGAGACGCGCACCGTCTCGAGTCGCGTCAAGCCCACGTCCGGCTCGTAGCGCGGGACGCGCATGAGGCCCGAGTTCGATCACCACGCGCACGCCCTCGATGGTGAGCGACGTCTCGGCGATCGAGGTGGCGAGCACGATCTTTCGCCGTCCCGGCGGCGCGGGCTGAATGGCGAGGTCCTGCGCGCGCGGATCGAGCGCACCGTAGAGCGGCGCGATATCGACGTGCGGGCGCCTGAGCCGCGTTTCCAAAATTTCGCCGACGCGGCGGATCTCGCCCTGCCCCGGAAGGAAGACGAGCATCGAGCCGGTCTCGTCGGCGAGCGCCGCGAGCGCGACGCGCGCGACCTCGTCCTCGATGCGCTGGCCCGGGTTCCGCCCGACATAGCGGGTCGAGACCGGATAGGCGCGCCCTTCGCTCTCGATCAGCGGCGCGTCGCCGAGCAGCGCGCGCACCCGCGCCCCGTCGAGCGTCGCCGACATGACGAGAAGCCGCAGGTCCTCGCGCAGCGCGCCTTGCGCGTCGAGCGCGAGCGCAAGACCGAGATCCGCGTCGACCGAGCGCTCGTGGAACTCGTCGAACAGCACCGCCGCGACGCCGTCGAGCGAGGGATCGTCGAGGATCATGCGGGTGAACACGCCCTCGGTGACGACCTCGACGCGCGTCTTCTCCGAGACGAGGCTCTGCAGGCGCACGCGCAGGCCGATCGTTTCGCCGACCCTCTCGCCGAGGGTTTTCGCCATGCGCGCGGCGGCGGCGCGCGCGGCGAGACGGCGCGGCTCGAGGACGATGAGACGTTTGCCGCGCGCCCAGGATTTATCGAGAAGCGCCAGCGGCGCGCGCGTGGTCTTGCCGGCGCCGGGCGGGGCGACGAGCACGGCGCGCGTCCGATCCGCGAGCGCTGCGCGCAGCGCGTCCAGAACGTCGTCGATCGGCAGAGGCGCGGCGAGGCCGGTCATTCGCGCTTCCTTCGCAGCGCTCGGCGCGAAGCGCAATGTTCGGCGCGTAACTGCCAAAGTTGTCATGCCCGCGCAAGCGGGCATCCAGAGTTGAGGGCGAAGGCGGCGCGTAGACTTTGGAACCCCGCGTTCGCGGGGATGACACTGTGGGAGAGGATCGCGGCTACACCGAAGGTCATCGGGGCGTTGCTTCGGTGAAGGCGCCAAAGCATCGGCGCCAAAGTAGGTAGCTCGGCATATGGCGCGGGGCCCGGTCCCTCAGTTATCGTTGCGTTGCTTTCGTCAAGAGACGGCGGTGTTCGACGGGCTTTCGCGGATGGGCGCGAGTCCGAACGGTTCTCTATTGGAGGAAACGGCATGGCAAAATATTCGGGCAAGCTCCTCGGGAGCGCCACCGCGGCATGCGCCCTCATGCTCGGCCTCGGCTCTGCCGGCGCCAACGAGTCCGTCATCAAGGCCGGCCAGGACCCCAACCAATGGGCGGTCTACGGCAAGGACTACGCCAACACCCGGTTCAGCCCGCTCAAGTCGATCAACAGGGACAACGTTTCGCATCTGACGCTCGCCTATTCGTTCCAGCTCGGCTCGCTCCGCTCGAACGAAGCGACGCCGCTCGTCATCGGCGACACGCTGTATGTCTCGACATCCTGGGGTCCGAAAGACGTCTATGCGCTCGACGCCGCGACCGGTGAGCGCAAGTGGACCTACGAGCCGGACATGCCCGACGACACGCTGCAGTACGCCTGCTGCGACGTCAACAGCCGCGGGGTGGCCTACGCCGACGGCAAGATCTTCGTCGGACGCCTGGACGGCAAGCTCGTCGCGCTCGACGCCAAGACGGGCAAGGAGCTGTGGAAGGCGAAGGTCGTCGATTACAAGCAGGGCTCCGTCATCACCTCGCCGCCGCTCGTGGTCAAGAACATGGTCATCACCGGCTTCGGCGGCGGCGAATACGGCGCGCGGGGGTCGCTGCAAGCCTACGACATCGACACCGGCAAGCAGGTGTGGAAGACCTACACCGTTCCGCTCAAGGACGAGCCGAACGGCGACAGCTGGAAGGGCGACTTGGCCGTGCACGGCGGCGGCGCGGCGTGGCTCGTCGGCTCCTACGATCCGAACACGAATACGGTCTTCTGGGGCACCAGCAATCCCGGTCCTTGGAATTCCGCGGTGCGCTCGACCGGCAACGGCGACTTCGGCAAGCTGACCAACCTCTACACCTCCTCGACGCTCGCGCTCGACGCCGACACCGGCAAGATCAAGTGGTGGGTGCAGGGCACGCCGGCCGACGCCTGGGACTATGACGGCGTCAACGAGCTCGTGCTCGCCGACCTGAAGATCGACGGCAAGGAGACGCCGACCTACATGAAGGCGGACCGCAACGGTTTCTTCTTCGTGGTCAACCGCGACACCGGCAAGGTGGTGTCGGCCGAGCCCTACGTGCCCACCACCTGGGCCAAGAAATGGGACGTCAACACCCTCCGCGCCGTCGAGGACCCGGAGAAGCGAGCCGGCCCGGGACATCCAGCCAAAGGCGCCTGCCCGAATCTGATCGGCGGCAAGAACTGGCAGCCGATGTCGTACAATCCCGGCACGGGACTCGTCTACATACCGTCCAACAATCTCTGCATGGACTGGACGGTCTCCGACGTCAACTACAAGCGCGGGATCTTCTATCTCGGCGGAGAGTTCCCGCCGGTCTTGCCGAAGGAGAACTACCTCGGCGAACTGATGGCGTGGGACCCCGTCAAGCAGGAGAAGAAATGGGGCATCAAGGAGGACCTGCCGTTCAACGGAGGCACCCTGACGACCGCCGGCAATCTCGTTTTCGCCGGCAATCTGCACGGAGAGTTCCAGGCGATCGACGCGACTGACGGTAAGGTTCTTTGGCAAAAGAACCTCGGCTCCGGCATCGGCGCCGGGCCGATCACTTATTCGGTGAACGGCAAGCAATATGTCGCCATCGTCGTTGGCCGCACCGTGTCCTTGGCGGCGTTCCTCGGCCCGGTCGGCGCGAAGATGCTGGCGGCGTCGCCTGAAGGCGGCGCGTTGTTCGTGTTCACGCTGGACTGACCAACGGCGCAAAGGGAGGAGACGGAGATGCGTTTCACAATGTTGTACAAGGCGTTGACTGTCTCCGCCCTGGCGCTGGCGGCCTCAGCGAGCGTTCCTCCCACGCTCGCTGAGGAGCCGCCCGACAACGCTCTGCGCCTCTGCGCAGACCCGGGCAACCTGCCGTTCTCGAGCAACGATCCGGTCAATCCCGGTATCTACAACGAGATCGGCGACGCGATCGGCAAGGCGCTCGGGCGACCGGTGACGCATGTCTGGTATCGCACCTATTTCGGTAAGCGCGCAGTGCGCGTGACCATGCTCGACAAGCAGTGCGACGCAACCGTCGGCCTGCCCGCGAGCGACGACTTCATGGGACCGAAGGTCATTTTCTCGAAACCGCTGTTCAACCTGGGCTACGCCATCGTCGGTCCGAAGGGTGAGACCTTCGCCAACGTCGAGGACCTCAAAGGCAAGCGCGTGGCGGTGCAGTTCGAGACCGAGCCGCAGAACATCGTCGGCCCGCGAGACGACATGACGGCGGTGACGGTGCTCTCGCCGGAGGAGGGGATGAAAGCGCTGGCCGACGGCCGCGCCGACGCGGCCTTCCTCTGGGGGCCAAGCGCGGGCTACCTCAACAAGACCGCCTATGCCGGGCGCTTCGCCATCGTTCCCGTCGACGGACCGCGCCTCACTTTCGCGACCGCGATCGGATTCGCGAAAGGTTCGTCCGCCTTGCGCGATTCGATCGACGCGGTGCTGCCCGAGGTGTCGAGGCAGTTTCCCGCCCTGCTCGCGAAGTATGGCGTCGCTCCCGACGCGCCGGAGACGCACGCCGCCGCCGACAAGCCGGCGGTGATCGAAAAGGTCGCGATCCTCGTCGCGCAGACGGAGGCGCCTGCCACGCCCGCGCCCGCGGCTGCGCCTGCACCGACCCAGACCGCCAAAGCCGAGACCAGCGGCAAGGATCCAGGACCGCCCGCCGGAGACGGAACCGGCGAGTTCGACGTCGCGCCGCTCGCGCCCGAAGCGACAGCCAAACTCATCGCCGAGGGTAAGGAGGTCTTCAACGGCACCTGCGCCCATTGCCACGGCCCCGACGCGGTCCAGGGCGAGAAGCGCATCGACCTTCGCCGTCTGACGCTGCGCTACGACGAAGGCGCCCACAACATGTTCTGGAAGACCGTCCACGAGGGCCGTCCGTCCAAGGGCATGCCGACCTGGAAGGGCGTGTTCACCGACGAGCAGTTCACCGATATCTGGGCGTTCCTGTCGACAATCCAGACGAAGGAGTGAATGGGCCCTTGGGCGCGCTCCGGCCAGGTCTGGAGCCATCGCTGTCGAAGGAACGTCGCCAGCCGAACTCGCGCTCGGTCGTCCCCACGCAAGCGAGGACGACCGTCTCCAGCGCCTCACCGCATTTATGCATATATCTTTTGTTAAACATCGTCCGGAAGCGCGTTTTTCACGACGACGCTAAACGGGGGTCTAAACCTCTGAAACTTTTGGGGTGCGCCGCTAAATTGGCGCTAAAGCAGCAGTAAACCGACGCTTGGCGGTTTTTCGGCGGCGGCCCCCTTTGGCGATCGATCCGGACGCAGGCCTCGACGATCGAGGCCCGCGAGACTTCGCGCCCCGCCTTCGCGGGGCGCAGATTGGCGCTTATGCGCCGACCGAGGTCGCCGTCTGCAGCGTCGACAGGTCGAGCCTGACGCCCGGGCCCATGGTCGAGGACACCGCCGCGCGCAGGAGGTAGTGACCCTTGGCGCCGGCGGGCTTCGCCCGATTCACCGCCTCGACGAAGGCGCGGATGTTCTCGGCGAGCTTGTCCTCGCCGAACGAGGCCTTGCCCACCGAGCCCTGCACGATGCCGGCCTTTTCGGCGCGGAACTCCACGGCTCCGCCCTTCGAAGCGCCGACCGCCGCCTTGACGTCCATCGTCACGGTGCCGACCTTCGGGTTCGGCATCAGGCCGCGGGGCCCGAGAACCTTGCCGAGACGGCCGACGAGCGGCATCATGTCGGGGGTGGCGATGCAGCGGTCGAAGTTGATCTCGCCGCCCTGGACGGCGGCGATGAGGTCCTCGGCCCCGACGACGTCGGCGCCGGCCTCGCGCGCCTCGTCGGCCTTGGCCCCGCGGGCGAAGACCGCGACGCGCAAAGTCCGCCCCGTGCCGTTCGGCAGGTTGACCACGCCGCGCACCATCTGGTCGGCGTGCTTCGGATCGACGCCGAGATTGAGCGCGAGCTCGACCGTCTCGTCGAACTTGACCTTGGCGCTCGCCTTGACGAGCTTCAGCGCCTCGTCGAGCTTGTAAAGCTTGGTGCGCTCGACCGACTCGCGCGCGTTCTTCGATTCGCTTGCCGTGCTTGGCCATGGCTTACTCCACCACCTGCAGGCCCATCGAACGGGCCGAGCCTTCGATCATCTTCATCGCGGCTTCGATCGAATCGCAGTTGAGATCGGCGATCTTCTTCTCGGCGATCTCGCGCACCTGCCCTCTCGTCACCGTGCCGACAAACCCGCGTCCGGGCGTCTTGGCGCCGGAGGCGGGCTTTTTGCCGAGCTTGAGATTGGCCGCCTTCTTCAAGAAGAAGGTCACCGGCGGCTGGCGCATCTCGAAGGTGAACGAGCGGTCCTGGTAGGCGGTGATCACCACGGGGATCGGCGCGCCCTTCTCCAATTGCGCCGTGCGGGCGTTGAAGGCCTTGCAGAACTCCATGATGTTGAGGCCGCGCTGGCCGAGCGCGGGACCGATCGGGGGCGACGGATTGGCCGCCCCCGCCGGCACTTGCAGTTTGATGTAACCGGCGATTTTCTTCGCCATGACGCTGCTCCATGCGAAGGCGCAACCCTCGGGCTTCCCTCGAGGACTGCGCCAGGTTGCAGTTCGTGGTGCGAACGGTTTTCCCGGCTGGCGATCCGGGCGTTCTCCCACGGGTGAAGGCGGCGCTGGTAGCAGGTTTGCCGGGGAAGGGCAACCGCGCGAATAGGCGCTCATAGGCGCTCAGGGTCGCTTTCGCCTCAACGCTCCGCGTGCTCCCGCTCGAACCGCCACACCTCCTCGAAGCCCATCAGCCGGTTCATCTCGGCGAAGGGGTAGAGCGGCGCGGAGGAGCCGAGCGAGGAGCCGGTGTCGCGGATCTGCCGATACACCGTGTCGAGCGCCGCGGCGGCGCTGAGCAGGCCGGCGACCGGATAGATGACGAGCGCATAGCCGATCTCGGCGAGCCGCGCGTTGCTCAACGACGGCGTTCGCCCGCCCTCGACCATGTTGGCGAGAAGGGGTTTTTCGCCGAGCGCGCGGCCGATCTCGATCATCTCCGCTTCCGTCTCCGGCGACTCGACGAACAAAATGTCGGCGCCCGCCTCGGCGTAAAGTTCTGCCACGCCGCAGCGCCTCGGCGAGGCCGAGCGAGCTGCGTGCGTCGGTGCGGGCGATGATCAAAAAGTCAGGGTTTTGACGCGCCTCGACCGCGACAGCGATCTTGCGGACCATGTCCTCGGCCTTGATGACCCTCCGGCCAGGCGTATGGCCGCATTTCTTTGGAAACTCCTGGTCTTCGAGCTGGATGGCGGCCGCGCCGGCCCGCTCGTAGCCTTGCACCGTGTGGCGCACGTTGAGGAGGCCGCCGTAGCCGGTGTCGCCGTCGGCGATCAGCGGCGCACCCGCCATCCGCGCCATGACCTCGACCCGTTGAACCATGTCGGAAAAGCTCGCGAGGCCGGCGTCCGGGAGCCCGAGATGCGAGGCGACCGTCCCGTAGCCCGTCATGTAGAGGGCGTCGAAGCCCATGCGCGCCGCCATGCGCAGCGACACCATGTCGTACACGCCAGGGGCCGCGACGACGCGATCCCTCGGGCGGGCGTTCAAGACCTGTCGAAGATTTTTTTGCATGGGCGCTCGCCGATCCGCCTCTTCAGACCTCGCAGGCGGCGGAGGTGGCTCGCCAGGGATACGACAGAGAGCCGCTCCCGGCAACAGAACGAGCCGGATTCGCGACGTTGACGCCTCGCCCCGCCGAGATCATCCTCCCGCCGGGCGGCCGCACGGCCAAGCCGGGGCGATGAAGCCAAAGGGAGGCGGAAATGACCATCATCAAGCACAGCATCGACGCCGAGACGGCGGAGAAAGCGGTCGCGGCGGCCGCCAAAAAGGCGGCAGAGCTCAATCTCAAAATGTGCATCGCCGTCACCGACGAGAGCGGCGATCTCAAGGCTTTCGCGCGCATGGACGGCGCGCCCAGGCTGTCGATCCAGATTGCCCAGGACAAGGCGTACACCGCGGCGTCGTACGGGATGCCGACCCACGCCTGGTTCGATTTCATCAAGAACGACCCGCCGCTCCTGTACGGGATCACCCACACGCCCAGGCTCATCGTGTTCGGCGGCGGTTTTCCGATCGTGATGAAGGGCGAGATGATCGGCGCGATCGGCCTCAGCGGCGGCCATTACTCGCAGGACATGGAATGCGCGCGCGCCGCGCTCGCGGCCATCGGCGCGGACGCCTCTTAAAGACGAGGGCCTTGGCCAGATGCCGCGCCTGAAGCGGCGAATCGTCGAAGGCTTGCTGGAGACGCCATGCAATTCCATCTCAACGGCTTCAAACCTGGCGATCCGGAAATCTCCGAGCCGGCCGAATCTTACGCGTCGCAACCCCCGGATGCGCTTCCCGCGGAAGTCGACGTCCTGATCGTCGGCTGCGGCCCGACCGGGCTGACACTCGCAGCGCAGCTGGCGGCCTTTCCCGACATCCGGACCCGGATCGTGGAGCAGAAATCCGGTCCGCTGCTTCTCGGCCAGGCGGACGGCGTCGCCTGTCGGACGATGGAGATGTACGAGGCGTTCGGCTTCAGCGAGCGGGTGCTCAAAGAGGCGTATTGGGTCAACGAGATCGCCTTCTGGAAGCCAAACGAGGCCGACCGAGCCAAGATCGTCCGCAGCAGCAGGATAAACGACACCGAAGACGGACTGAGCGAGTTCCCGCACGTGATCCTGAACCAGGCGCGGGTGCATGATTTCTACCTCGAAGTGATGCGCAATGCGCCGACGCGGATGGAGCCGCACTATTCCCGCCAATTGCTGGATCTTAAGATCCAATCCTCGTCCGCCGGCGAACCGGACGCGCCCTACCGGGTGACCGCAAGGCTCGCGCGGCTCGATGCCTCGCACGAGGGCGAGGCGGAAACCGTGAGGGCGCGGTTTCTGGTCGGATGCGACGGCGCGCGCAGCGCCGTGCGCAAGGCCCTCGGGCTGGCGCTGCACGGGGATTCGGCGAACCAGGCCTGGGGCGTGATGGATGTCCTGGCGGTCACCGACTTCCCCGACATCCGGATCAAGACGGCGATCCAGTCGGCCAAGGAAGGCAGCCTCCTCATCATTCCCCGCGAGGGCGGCTATCTCGTCCGCCTCTACGTCGAGCTCGACAGGCTCGACGAAAACGAGAGGGTCACGAGCCTGAACATCACGACGGACCGTCTGATCGCAGCCGCGCGGCGGATCCTCAATCCCTACACGCTCGAGGTGAAGGAGATCTCGTGGTGGTCGGTCTACGAGATCGGACAGCGCCTCTGCGACCGGTTCGACGACGCGCCTGACGAGGAGGCGCCGGACCGCCCGCCCCGCGTGTTCATCGCGGGCGACGCCTGCCACACCCATAGTCCCAAGGCCGGGCAAGGCATGAACGTCTCGATGCAGGACAGCTTCAATCTGGGATGGAAACTGGCGTCGGTGCTGCGCGGTCGGTGCTCACCCAAAATTTTGCGCACCTATTCGGACGAGCGCAGAGCAGTCGCCAAGGAGCTGCTCGACTTCGACCGCAAGTTCGCAAGCATGTGGAGCGCGCCGCCGAAGGACCCCTCGAAGGGCGACAGCGAAGGCGTCGATCCCGCCGAGTTCCAGAAATACTTCGCCAGGCAGCTCCGCTTCACTGCGGGAGTGGAAACCCGCTATGGCCCGTCGATCATCTCCGCCGCGCCGACCCATCAGCATCTCGCCGAAGGCTTCACGATCGGCATGCGCTTTCATTCGGCCCCGGTCATCCGTCTCGCCGACGCCAGACCGATGGAGCTTGGCCACGCCGTCAAGGCGGACGGCCGCTGGCGGCTGTTCGCCTTCGCCGACGGAGAAGACCCGGCCGCTCCGTCCTCCCGATTGCGCGCTCTCTGCGCGTTTCTCGCCGGGTCGCCTCAGTCTCCGGTAAGCAGATACACGCCGGAAGGGGCGGACATCGACTCGGTGATCGATATCCGGGCGATTTTCCAGCAGGGCCATCGCGAGCTTGCGCTCGAAACGATGCCCTCCTTCCTTCTACCGCATAAGGGTCGTTACGGGCTGCGCGACTACGAGAAGATGTTCTGCCCCGATTTGAAGAGCGACAACGACATTTTCGACATGAGGAGAATCGATCGACGGAGCGGGTGCGTGGTCGTCGTGCGGCCGGACCAGTACGTCGCCCACGTTCTCCCGCTCGACGCCTATGCCGAGCTGGGAGAGTTCTTCGACGGGTTCATGGTGAGACGATGAAATCCGACCCGGCCTACCGCCTGGGTCTGTCCGACATGTTCGTCGTGGCGTGTTCGAGAACCTCGCGGATAAACCGGGTGGTGGGAACGCCGTGCGCTTTGGCTTTGGCCTTGCGTTCCGGGAGACGGCCAACGGCGACTGGCTCAAGCCCAGCGATCTCTCGGTGACCTTTGAGGATCGCAGTGGCGTCGAGATCGGCAAGCGAGGCGTCAAGCATGACGACGCCGTGCCGATCGAGGAGCTGCCGGACTATTTCGTCAAGGCAGGGCTGGCGACCGAGGATCGCCGCTTCTACGGCCATTTCGGGATCGACGTCGTGGGCGCCATCCGCGCCCTCACCGTCGACGCCAAGGCCTCAGGCGTCGTCCAGGGGGGCTCGTCGATCACCCAGCAGCTGGCCAAGAACCTGGTCCTCACCAACGATCTTGCGCTCGATCGAGCGCAAGATCGTTGAGGCCTATCTCGCCCTGTGGCTCGAGAACCAGCTGACGAAGAAGCAGATTCTCCAGCTCTACCTCGACCGGACCTATATGGGCGCCGGCGCGTTCGGGGTTCAGGCGGCCGCGGAGACCTATTTCGGTAAATCCGCGCGCGACATCGATCTCGCCGAAGCGGCGATGCTCGCCGGCTTGTTCAAGGCGCCGACCGACGCCGGATTCATGGACCGAAGGACAGGTCTTACGCGGCGCGCCGCCACCCGGCTACGCCGATCGAGCGGAGCGGCGTCAACACTCCGGGCTGGAGTCCCGACTGGTATCTGGACTTCGCCTTTTCCGAGGTGAAGGCGCTCGCGGCGGCCGGCAAACTCGGCCGAGAGCGGACCGTTATCGTTCGCACCGGCCTCGACCAGGCGCTGCAGATGAAGGCCGAGACCGTCATCGAGACGATGCTGCGCGACAAGGCGCCGCCTACCACGCCCAGCAGGCGGCGGCGGTCATCGCGACGACGGACGGCCTCGTGCGGGCGATGGTGGGAGGACGGGATTATGGCGAAAGCCAGTTCAACCGCGCGACCGAGGCGCAGCGCCAGCCTGGCTCGTCGCTCAAGATCTTCGTCCACATGACCGCGCTCTTGACCGGAAAATTCCATGCCGACACGCCGATCGACGCGTCGGGCGTCTGCATCGGCCGCTACTGCGCGCACAACTTTCGCGGCGAAAGGGCAGAAATCGATTCCCCTTTATCGAGCGCTCGCGGATTCGCTCAACACCGCCGCGATCCGCCTGTCGATCAGATCGGCGAGGCCTATTGGCCGCCGAAGAAGAGCTATAATCTCGCCAGGGTCGCCGCGCTCGGCCGCGCCAAGATCATCGCGACGGCCCGCGCGATGGGCGTGACGACGCGGCTTGTCGACGCGGCCTCGTTGCCGCTCGGCGCGGACGAGGTCAAGATGATCGACATGGCCGGCGCGAATGCGACGCTGGCCAGCGGCGGCGTGCGGGCCACGCCCTATGCGGCGGTCGAAGTGCGCAGCGCGAGCGGGAAGCTCGTCTACTTCCACGACAAGGACGGCGGCACGCCCACGCGCGTGCTTCCGGCCGACGAGGTCGCCGAAATGAACACCATCCTGACCCATGTCGTAACCGAGGGCACCGGACGGGCCGCCCAGATTCCCGGTCTCGCGATCGCCGGCAAAACCGGCACGACAAACAATTCGACCAACGCCTGGTTCAACGTCTTCACCGGGAATTTCGTCGGGAGCGTCTGGTTCGGCAACGACGACAATTCGCCCTGCGGGAACATGACCGGAGGATCATTGCCGGCCCAGACATGGCGGGACATCATGGCCTTCGCCCACCAGGGGCTGGAAGCCAAGCCGCCGTTTGGGGTGGCGGCGCCGGCGCCTGCGCGGGGCAAGCCGGCCCCTGTCGCATCAATAAAGGCCGCGCCCGGAAGCGTTGCCCCTCCGCACACGCCCGACGTCCTTTCGCCCAGCCTACTGAAAGCCGTTCTCGGCATCGGCGATCTGGCGCGACAGGCTCAGACGAGCGCCCGGATGTCGGCCCGATTGTCGCCGAGCCCAGCGAGAGGAGGGCCATAGGCGGAGGTTGGCTTTCCCTGAGCTTGAAAGAGCTCAGGGAAAGGAAGCATCGGGGGGTGACCATAGTGCTACATCACGAAATGACTGACCGTTCGCCGAACGGCAAAAATGGGCGGAGACCTGCCCTTCCCGGGCGGCTCCTGTAGGGCAAGTCTCCGCCCATTTGCGACATTCTTGGAAGGTGGTCAGGGTACGCGGGCCGCCTCCTCGCCATCCGGGCTCGCGGCCTACGTCTCCACCCAATCCGCATTTGGCTGCGCGATTTATCAGTCTACGACCTAGCACCGAAGCAACTGCGTCACGACAGGTTGGCGAAAGGGGTCAGACGCCCTCATAGACAAGGCGAGTGTACAGCGCGGGCGTTATCACGAACTGGCCCCAGTGGGCGTCGAATGCAGCAGTCGGTTTGGCGGCGATCGTATCTTCGAGGGAGCGTCCTTGTTGCTTGAGCCGCGCGACATTGTCGCGGATCGCGACGAGCATGTCGCGATAGGCCGAAAGCTCAGCCCTATTGCTCACCGGGGCGCCATGTCCCGCAATTACGATTGTTCCGTCAGTGACTGCGGCCAAGTTTACTTCGGTGGCCTTGATCATGCCTCCGATGCTTCCTCCAGTTGAATAGTCGATGAAGGGATAGATGCCGTTCCAGTAAGTGTCAGCGACGTGAATTATGTCGGCTTCGCCGAAGTTCACAGATATGTCGCTGTCGGTGTGGGCCGGATCGTAATGTTTGAGATGCAGCGTGGAGCCGTTGAGCGACAAGGTCTTCTCCGAGGAGAACACCTCGGTCGGAACGGCCGCCAATGGAGAAGGAGAGAAGTTGAAATCCCAGTCGTCGACCCGCTGAGCGGACATGAGGCGCCTGTGAGTATTCTCGTGGGAAATAATTGCGGCGCCTTCCGCATTCAGCCAGTCATTGCCGTCCGTATGGTCGAAGTGCCAGTGGGTATTGATCAGGTGTGTGATCGGATCGCTGCTGAGGCCATTGGCAGCCTCCAATATTCGTGGTCGTGAGGCTGTGATGCCGGCGTCGACGAACACCTTGCCGTCGCTGCCGGTCAGGACGGCAATGTTGCCGCCGGAGCCCTCGAGGATGCTGACGTTGCCGCGCAGCTTGTGGACTTTGATTGGCGTCTTCGCGGCGTAGTCACGGATAAGATCGACGATGTTACGGGCTTCCGCGAATGCCTGCTCGGGTGTGAGCCAGTCACCCGAAGCGGCGAAGGCTGTCGCCCCGGCGCAGCAGAGACAGAAGTTGCGGCGCGAAAATTTCCTGTCATGTATAGGCATTATACAGTCCTCCCATGCGGTGGCCGGATGGGCCAGCGAAAGAGACTTCTCACGCGTAATGCCGACGCAGGCTTAGGCTTTGGCTCGCAGATCATCCCGGGGACCCGGACGCGAGTCCCTCCTCCCCTGATGCGTCAACCCTTGATGAACGCCAGAAGGCTCGGCGTTGATCGTTTCAGCTTCAGTGGTGATCATGCCGTGGGGAAAGCCCTTGTAGGTTTTCAGGGTCCCATTTTTCAGCAACTTCGCGGACAGCGGCCCCGCGGCGACATAAGGCACGATTTGGTCGTCCTCGCTGTGGATGACCAGCACCGGAACATTGATCTTCTTAAGGTCTTCGGTGAAGTCGGTCTGCGAGAAGGCGACGATGCCGTCGTAATGCGCCTTGGCGCCGCCCATCATGCCCTGCCTCCACCAGTTCCATATTATCGCTTGTGAAGGCTTCGCACCTGCCCGGTTGAAGCCGTAGAACGGCCCGGCTGGCACGTCGTAGTAGAATTGGGTGCGGTTCGCCGCGAGCTGCGCCTGGAGGCCGTCGAAGACTTCCTTCGGCAGCCCGTCTGGATTGGCAGCGGTCTTGAGCATGAGGGGAGGCACTGCGCTAATAATCGCGGCCTTGGCGACCCGAGTTGCGCCGTGACGCGCGATGTAATGGACGACCTCGCCGCCGCCGGTGGAGTGCCCGACGTGAATCGCGTCTCTCAAGTCCAAATGTTCCGTTACCGCGGCCAGGTCGGAGGCGTAGTGATCCATGTCGTGGTCGTCGCCGACTTGGGTCGATCGCCCATGGCCGCGGCGGTCATGCGCTATGACGCGGAAGCCCTTGCTGAGGAAGAACAGCATCTGCGGGTCCCAATCGTCCGCCGAGAGTGGCCATCCATGGCTGAACACGATCGGCTGTCCGCTTCCCCAATCCTTGTAGAAGATCTCAACTCCGTCCTTGGTCGTGATCGTGCCCATGGCGTGTGCTCCCTCCTGACGGCCAACGATGTGGCGAACGAAACCGAAAAACGACCCAGCCCGAAGCGACCCTAACTGGAACTCGGCTGACGCCGACGTTCCCTCCATCTCATGAACGCATTTACGCAATAAACTGAATGCACGTTATAGACTGATTGCAAGGCGAGAGCTTGTCCGTGAGGCGCAAATATTCGACTGCCCGGATCGATTTCTTCGTTGCCTAAACTTTAAGCACTGCCGTTTCAAGTCCATCGGACTCGGCCGCCTCGTCATTCGCTCGTAGAGTCGAGGCATGCACGACGAAGCAGAGATTTTCAGGGAGTTGGCGCCGCTCTTGCGGGTGCGCCCCGAGATCAAGGACATCTGCAGGTTCGGCGCCCAGTGGGCGTCGCAGCATGACGCGCAGGCGCGCGGCTGGGCGGCCTTTCACATCGTCACTCTCGGCGGCCGCTTGCTGGACGTCGGGAATCGGGTTGGAATTCCGCTCAAGGTCGGCGACGCCGTCATCCTGCCCCACGGCGGGCCGCATACCGTTCGCGCGCGGTCAACAAAGTCCGGCCCCACAACTCTCATCCGGATCGCGCGGCGCTTGCACGACGAGATTCTGATCAAGACCAATGTCGATGGCGAGCCTACACCAAGATCGTTTGTGGCCGGTTCTTTTTCGAGCATGCCCATGGCAACATGGTGCTCGCGGCTCTGCCGTCTTTCGTGGTTCTCGCGGCGGATCGCGGGCGCGAAGCGGCCCGATTGAGGGCGATCATCGAGACGATTTCAGCCGAGCTTGAGGAGGATCAACTCGGCGCCGCCGTCGTCGCGGCAAGCCTCGCAAGTTCGCTGATGATTTTCGCGTTCCGGGCCCACTTCGAGACCGCTCGCGGAAGTAGTGGAATTCTTGCGCTTCTCGCGGCGCGTCAAACCGCAAGGGCTCTCGCTGCGATGCTCACAGAACTCGATAGGGATTGGACCTTGGACGACTTGGCCATACAGGCGAGCGTCTCGCGAGCTACGCTCGTTCGTTTGTTCCAGGCGGCGGTCAGCACGGCGCCGCTGGCTTTCCTGGCGGAGCTCAGGCTTACCGTCGCGCGCCCATCGCATACTGTCGAGCAATTCTCCGCTCAAACTCATTGCTGAGGACGTCGGCTATCAGTCCGAAGCTGCCTTCAGCCGTGCCTATCGGCGACGGTTCGGCCAGCCACCGCGTTCGGATCGAAAAGGCTGCGTGGCCTGACGCTCACGCAAGGGCAAGAAAACTGCCGCTTTAGCGACCAGCGCAACTCGATTTCATTCGTTTCTCCCGAGACTGCCGGACGCTCTACCTGTCCACGAACGACCGATTCTTGCGCATTGCTTCCGTCCCCAAACCGCGGCTGGATGGCAGGAACGGGTCGATCCCGGCCGTTCCGCTGCCGACAAAACCAGCCGCCTGCGGCGTTTGGAGCGGCGTGGAGGGAGGAGCGCGTTCCTTCTCCAAAGAACCCGGTGACTGAAGGGCGCGGCTCCGTCGGGTCGGCGCCCTAAAGTAACCCGCCCTTAACCTTGCCGGGAGCACATGGGCCGACAAAGTCGGGCCATCCGATCGCCCGACGCAGCCCAAGTTTCGGCCGATTTGGAAGGCAGACCGCGCCGCCGTCCAAATTACGCCGCCTCTGACGAGCGGCCTCGATGTCAAAAAGGTATCTCGACGCCCATGAATCCCGCCGACGTAGCCGCCGCGGTCGCGACTCCGGAGACGAGCATCTTCGAGATGTTCTGGTCGGCCCACATCGTCGTCAAGGCGGTGATGCTCGGCCTCTTTCTCGCGTCTCTGTGGTGTTGGACGATCATCTTCTACAAGGGTCGTATGTTCTACAAGTTCAAGAACGAAATGGAGAATTTCGAGCAGGTGTTCTGGTCGGGCGAGTTGCTCGAGGAGCTCTACGCCTCGCTGTCGAACCAGCCCAACGCCGGCGCGGCGGCGCTGTTCGTCGCCGCGATGCGCGAATGGAAGCGCTCGTTCCAGCAAGCGGCCGGCTCGTTCCGCGGGCTGCATGCACGCATCGACAAGGTGCTCGACGTGTCGATCGCGCGGGAGGTCGAGCGGCTCGAATTGAATCTGCTGGTGCTCGCGACCGTCGCCTCGGCCGGCCCGTTCATCGGCCTGTTCGGCACCGTCTTCGGCATCATGAACTCGTTCCAGTCGATCGCGACCTCGAAAAACACCTCGCTTGCGGTGGTGGCGCCGGGCATCGCCGAGGCGCTGCTGGCGACGGCGCTCGGCCTCTTCGCGGCGATTCCGGCGCTCATCGCCTACAACAAGTTCCAGGGCGACGTGGCCAAGGCGCAGGCGCGGCTGGAAAGCTTCGCCGACGAATTCTCGTCCATCCTCTCGCGGCAGATCGACCATCATCTGTCGGTCGAGAAGGTTTCCTGAGGTCGGGGAATTTGGGGCATGGCCGTAGCGATGGGCGGGAAACGCAAGAGCAACCGGGGGCGGCGCGGCGTCCCCCGCTACGGCGCGATGGCGGACATCAACATGACGCCGTTCATCGACGTCATGCTGGTGCTCCTGATCATCTTCATGGTCGCCGCGCCGCTTCTGACCACCGGCGTTTCGGTCGATCTGCCGCAGACGAGCGCCGCGGCGCTCAACGTCGAACGGAAGCCGATCGCGGTCTCGCTCAACGAGCAGGGCCAGCTCTATCTGATGGACGAGCCGATCGCCGACGCCGATCTCGTGCCGAAGCTTCAGGCGGCGTCGCAGAACGACGTCGAGCAGCGCATCTATCTGCGCGCCTCCAAGGTCGTTCCCTATGGAAGAGTGGCGCAGATCATGGCCGCGGTGACCTCGGCCGGATACAAGAAGGTGGCGCTGGTCACCGAGCCGATCACTCAATAGCCGGGAGCGGCGTTGCACGAGCGGCGGTCATACTGGGCTTGGGCGGCCTCGATCGCGCTGCACGGGGCGGTGCTGGTTCTCATTCTGCTCGGCTTCGCCTCAGCGCCGCGATTCGAGGACAACCCGGAAGCGATCCCGGTCGACACGGTCTCTCTGAGCGAGCTCAACCAGATCATGAACGGCGAGAAGGACGCCCGGCCGGCCCCCGAGCCGCCGCCGAGGCCCGAGACCGCGCCGACGCCGAAGCCACCCGAGCCGCCGCCGGACCTGCGCGCGGCCGTCGAGCCGGCGCCCGAGCCGCCGCCGAGGCCGGAGTTCGCCCCGCCGCCGAAAGAGCAGCCGCCGCCTCCGCCTTCGCCGCCGAAGTCGGTCGAGAACGCGCCGGAGCCGCCGGTGCGCCCGAAAGAGCTCGAGCCGGAAAAGCCGAAGCAGGAAAAGCCGAAGCCGGACCAGATCGCCAAGGCGCTCGAACGCGAGAGAAGCGAAGCCCAGCCGAAGCCGGCCCGAGTCTTCGATCCAAACGCGATCGCCAAGCTGATCGGAGAGCCAAAGCCGTCGACGACATCGACGGCGGCGCACGAGGGGAACGCGACGCCGCTGGGCCTTCCGCATCACGACGCCCCGCGCATGTCGCTGTCGCTGGCCTCGGCGCTCGACGCCTGGCTGACGGAAAGCTACCTCAACTGCTGGAGCCCCCCGCCGGTCATGCCCGAGGGGGACGTCTATGTCGCGGAGATCAAGGTCGTCTTCAATCCCGACGGCTCCCTGTCGACGCGCCCCGTTCTCCTGAACCCGCCGACCGACCCCGCCTGGCGCGCGCACGCCGAAAGCGCGATGCGCGCGGTCAAGAAATGCGACCCGCTGCACGTTCCCCCGCAATACGCCCCCTATTTCGAGGAGTGGAAGGTCGAGACCATCCACTTCGATCCGCGTGAAACGCAAGGCTGAGCCCCGCCCTCAAAACCGAACGCGAGACCCGCTCGTGGCGCTGCGATCGAAATCTGTCGGCTTCCTCGTCCTCGCCGTCGCGCTTGCGGCCGGCGCGCTCGAGCGCGACCACTTCTGGCCGCGATCGAAAGGCGTCGCATCGAGAGAAGCGGCCAAGCCCCCGGCACCTCTCCCGCCCGCCCGGCCGGATGCCGACGCGGGGCCGTCCGCCGCAGCCGCTCCGACCGCCGTCGCCGCTCTGAGACTCGCCCCGCCCCCGCCCGCCACCCTTGCCCCGTCGACGCCGCCGCCGGCCCCGCCCGCTCGCATGTCGCTCGCCCAAGAGGCCAAGTTCGACGCCTGGATGGTCAAGACCTACCTCGGGTGCTGGAAGCCGGCGCCCCAGCCCGCGGACGCCGATCCTTACGTCGCCCAGGTGCGCCTCGCTTTCAAGCCGGACGGCTCGCTCCTGAAGCCGCCGAAACTGGTCAATCCGCCGTCGGACCCGGCTGCCAAGCCTCAGGCGAAAAGCGTCATGCAGGCGGTCCGGGCGTGCAACCCGCTCCCGGTTCCGGCCCAATATCGCCCCTTTTATGAGCAATGGAAGACCAAGACCATCCACTTCAATCCTCAGATCGCCGCCCGGTGAAACAGGACGGCGCACCGTCTTTGTTGTCCCCGCGAGCCTCGCCTGATGTCTTTTTCTTCATTCGTCCTTCGTTTTTCCGCTGTCGCGGCTTTCTTCTTGGCCCTGCTGGCCGGCGGCTCGACTCCGGCGAGCGCCGCCGAGGGCGACATTTACGTCCACGCCGGCGCGAACTTCAAACCCGTGACGGTCGCCGTTACGCCGTTTTTCGGCGAGGAGGGGGGCGAAAAGATCGACGGCATCGTGAGCAACGACTTCGCCCGCTCAATCTTCCTTCTGCCGGTCAACCCGGCCAGCTTTCCGGAAACGGTCGCCAACCCGGACGTCCGCCCGAACGTCGACGCCTGGAAGACGGCCGCGCAGTTCGTGCTGACGGGCCGCCTGCTTCGTCCGGACAGCGGGCACGTGACCGCCCAGTTCCGTCTCTGGGACACGTCGACCGGGGAGCAGGTCGCCGGCGAGCAATATACGACCGAGTTGGCGAACGCGCGCCGGGTCGCGCACATGATCGCCGATTTGGTGTTCGCGCGGGTGACCGGCGAAAAAGGCTTCTTCGATTCGCGGATCGTCTTCGTCGACGAGAGCGGCCCGAAGGACAAGCGCCGCAAGCGCCTGGCGATCATGGACATGGACGGGGCCAATATGAAGCCGCTCGGCAGCGGCGACAACCTCGTCGTCACGCCGCGCTTCTCGCCGTCCGCCGCGGAGGTGGCCTACATGTCGTTCGCCTCGGCCGAGCCGAGGGTGACGCTCCTCAATCTCGAAACGGGGCAGCGCGAGGCGGTCGGCAACTTCCCCGGCATGACGTTCGCCCCGCGCTTTTCGCCGGACGGCCAGAAGATCGTGATGTCGCTGTCGGATGGGGCGAGCAGCAACCTCTACACGATGGACCTCCGCACGCGCGCCACCACCCGGCTCACCGACACCTCCGCAATCGACACCTCCCCGACCTTTTCGCCCGACGGCTCGCAGATCGCCTTCGAATCCGATCGCGGCGGTTCGCAGCAGATCTACGTGATGAGCTCGACCGGCGGCCCCGCCAAGCGCATTTCCTTCGGCGAAGGAAAGTACTCGACGCCGGTCTGGTCGCCGCGCGGCGACCTCATCGCCTTCACCCGCATCAAGGGCGACTTGTTCGGCATCGGCGTGATGAAGCCGGACGGCTCGGGCGAGCGGATTCTGGTCGAAGGCTTCCATAACGAGGGCCCGACCTTCGCGCCGAACGGGCTCTACGTGATGTTCTTTCGCGACTTCGGCGGATCGGGAGGCCCGAAGATCTACATGACCGACATCTTCGGCCACGGAGAATTTCTCGTCCCGACGCCCAACTACGCCAGCGACCCCTCCTGGGGGCCGCTGATGCATTGACGAGGATTTGCGGAGCTAACGCGCGCCGGCCTGCTCGTTTCCGGCGCCCGTTTTCGCGTCGCGACCCGACGCGTTTGGGGCGGTCAATCCGGACTCCCTGCGACGCACGAATTCCTTTCTATGACGAAGAAATTGCAACATATCCAGAAAGACCCAGATGAACCGGAAGACCGGCGCCTCTCTGAGACCGGTCGCTGTGGGCTCCTTGATGGGGACCTCGTGCGCGGGGTCGCGTACGACCGCCCGGCGATAGAGCCGCCAAGTCGCGTGACCGAGAACCGGGATGACGACCGCAAGGCCGATGAACAGCGGAATCGAGCCCAGGACGAGCGCCGCCGCGACGATCAGCCCCCAAACCGCGACGGCTTCGGGATTGTCGCGCGCCGTGCGCAGCGATGCGACGACGGCCGGGACGAGGCCGACGTCGCGGTCGAGCATCAGCGGGAACGAGACGATGGTGACGCAGAGCACGAGCGCCGCGAAGCAGAAACCGACGAGGCAGCCGACGACGATGAGCGTCCACCCTCGACCCGTGGTCAGGACGTCGGCGAGAAACGGCATCGCTGCGGCCGGCGGTATTGGCCCGTAGAGCCAGACATAAAGGTAATGCGCAATGTCGATCCAGAGGGCGAAGACCACAAACAGCCCGACGCCCAGGGCGATGATCGAAGGCAGCGCGGGCGACCGAAACACTGCGAACATTTTCCGCCATGAGGCGGGAGAGCCGGCCTCGCGCCTCCGGCTCATCTCATAGAGGCCGATGGCGAAAAAAGGCCCGAGCAGCGCGAAGCCGGAGGCGAACGGGAAGACGAGGTGGAGGGCGTTGCGGAACGAGCTCAGCCCGACCAGCACGATTCCCGCTATGACATAAAAGATTGCGACGAAGACGCCGTGGGTCCGCATCGTAAGGAAGTCGTCGAGGCCCTCCCTCAGCGCCGCAATGCAATCCCTGGGCTCGATCTTGCGAAGCCAGATTTGGGTGTCGAGCGCCTCGCGCCCGAAGTAGACGTGAAATGTGGACGCCATGGCTTACCTCCGCCGGTGATGCGGAGCGGCCTTGGGACGTCGACTTCGCGCGGCCTGCGGCCGCGCGCCCTTGCTCCAAAGCGAGCGCCGCCACTGGGCGCTTAACATGGCGGAAGAAGGCGGCTTTTTTATAAGAGACCCGCGAGGGTTTCGATCATTCGGCCGGCGCCGCGCCGGAACGGCCCGCCGGCGCTGACCGCGGCTCTCGATTTTCCCATGCGGGCAGCCGCATGAGGATCGCAAAAAATTGTTCGCGCGAATGGAAAAAACCGCTTGCGCCGGCGCGCGATTCGCCCAAATTGGTTTCTGCCCAATACGCACGTGCCTGT
This sequence comes from uncultured Alphaproteobacteria bacterium, assembly GCA_963819255.1. Taxonomy (GTDB): domain Bacteria; phylum Pseudomonadota; class Alphaproteobacteria; order Rhizobiales; family Beijerinckiaceae; genus Roseiarcus. Next base: position 2,182 of record CAWFVS010000038.1, on the reverse strand, counting down.
GGTCGCGTGTCGGTCGGCGGGGATCTGGACAAGAGGCCAGTCAACCGCCCTTGGAAGACCGGCAACCGGAGGCGAACCGGCGAACTCCGCCCAACGGAGGACGCGGCTTGAAGCAACGACGGACCGGGCTTTTTTGGTCTCTGTCGACCCTCCAAAGGTCGACGATCAAAGAGGCTTGTCTTTCTTGCCGGGCGTGCGGACGGGATTCTTCCTCGTCCAAACGATGGCCCTGAACGCCGGAGCGGATTTTTCGCTCAGGCGGGTCACGGCTACGGCGCAGCAGCTGATTGCCCGAGGCCCTCGGCGGTTCTTCGCCTGCGGGGCCGCGAGCGATCGCGTCGGCGGGTCAACGACGTCGCGCCGCGTCTCCAACGCGCGGAGCAGACGGCCGCATCGCCGGCGAATCCTTCATTTGCCCGGCGCGGATCTCCGCGCCGTTTGGGGGATGCCGCTCATGACGGACCGCATCAGGCAATTCCTGTCCAGCAACCGCGAGGACGGACCGCGCCTCGTCGTCGATCTCGACGTGGTGCGCGACAACTATCTGGCCTTCGCCGAAGCCCTGCCGGACACGCGCGTGTTTTACGCCGTGAAGGCGAACCCGGCGCCGGAGATCCTGAGCCTTCTCGCCGATCTCGGCTCGTGCTTCGACACGGCCTCGGTCGCCGAGATCGAGCAGGCGCTCGCCGCCGGCGCGACGCCGGACCGGATCAGCTTCGGCAACACCATCAAGAAGGAGAAGGACGTCGCGCGCGCCTATGCGCTCGGCGTGCGGCTCTTCGCGGTCGATTGCGAGGCGGAGGTCGACAAGGTCGCCCGCGCGGCGCCCGGTTCGAGGGTCTTCTGCCGGATCCTCTGCGACGGATCGGGCGCGCAATGGCCGCTGTCGCGCAAGTTCGGCTGCGCCCCGGAGATGGCCGGATGCGTGCTGGAGCGCGCCCAGGCGCTCGGCCTCGTTGCCCACGGCCTGTCGTTCCACGTCGGATCGCAGCAGGCGAATCCGCGCATGTGGGACCGCGCGCTCAAAGCCTCGGCCGCGATCTTCCGCGATCTCGCCGAGCGCGGCATCCAGCTCCAGATGATCAATCTCGGCGGCGGCTTTCCGACCCGCTACCTCAAGCACGTGCCGGACGTCAGAACCTACGGGCAGACGATCTTCCGCGCGCTCAGGCGCCATTTCGGCAACCGCATCCCGGAGACGATCATCGAGCCCGGCCGCGGCATGGTTGGCAACGCGGGCGTCATCGAGGCCGAGGTGGTGCTGATCTCGCGCAAGGCGGAGGACGAGAAGGTCCGCTGGGTCTATCTCGACATCGGCAAGTTCAACGGCCTCGCCGAGACGACGGACGAGATGATCCGTTATCCGATCCGCACGCCTCATGACGACGACGCGCTCGGCCCTTGCGTGGTCGCCGGCCCGAGCTGCGATTCGATCGACGTGCTCTACGAGAAGGAGCCCTATCTCCTGCCGGTCACGCTGGAGATCGGAGCGAAGGTTTTGATCGAGGGGACCGGCGCCTATACGACCACCTATTCCTCGGTCGGCTTCAACGGCTTTCCGCCGCTGAAAGCTTATGTGATATGAGCCGCTCAAAGCGGGCGGTCCCGGATGGGGGCGGCTCCTGTCCGGAACGCGCCTGTTTTTCCTGTTAAACCGAGAAAGCGGGCGGAATCCCGCCTGTTAAACCGAGAAAGCGGGCGGAATCCCGCCTCTTCGCCGCTGGTCAGCCTCAACAAGACGTTTGCATTCAATGGCTTTCGCAGGAAACTAAACCTTCGCACCTTCGCGGGAACAGGACTGTAACAGGGCGATAAATCGGCCGTAACAGGACGATAACAGACAGCGGACCGGGGAGGAAAAGTCTAGACTTGGCTCCCCGTTGCAAAAACCCCGCACGCCCATGAAAATAACCTTCTTTCGCAGGTCAAGTTCAAGTTTTGAAGCCTCTCCAGCGCGCGGGCGATGAGTATCGCGCTTACAGGGGCGCCGCCGGTTCCCGGCGACGGCTACGTGTTGGGGACTGTGAGGCGGCGCCGCGGCGGAAGCACGCCCCCGACTAAGTAATAATCGTGGACAGATCGATTGAGCGGAGCGAATCCAGGGCCATCTCCCAACGCCCCTCGGCACATAGACCGCTTATTCCGGCGTCTTCGTATGCCGCGACTAGGGACTCACGGCATC
>CAWFVS010000037.1:0-30248 GCA_963819255.1 uncultured Alphaproteobacteria bacterium | reverse complement strand
TGTGCCATTGCTGTCCTTCAAGGTCGACCCTATGAACGGGCGCAAAGCGCAAGAAAGCGGGCTTAGGGTGAACGCGTAGATTGCGCCAGCTTCTGCCGTTCACGAAACCAGCACCAATCGCCAATTTCCCTGTTCGCAGGTCTCCGACAGAGCCGGGACGACCAAGCCGGTCGAGGGGCTTCTCGCCCGCCCACCGTGTGCTAATGTGCTTTATCAAAAGACGAGGGCGCTCATGCGAACCCAGGATCGAAATCCGGCCTACGCCCGTTTCAAACATGTCTTGCCGAAGACTGGCCGATATCTTGCAAAAGACGCGACTGCCTATTGGAATGGTGATGATGAACGGAAGGTGAAGGACGTTGAAGTTATTTTCTGGCCGAAGTATCTTGTTCCGAAGCCGGTCGATGATCAAGAATTCATTGCGACGAGTCTTGCGTACGCAAATCAATGGGAGTCGAATCTAGATCTTGATGAGCGAAGCCCAGAGAATGTTTTTGGTTGGCTTGTCATAGATGGATTTGTTGACAACTTCGAATTGAAACGGGCGCTCGAAGAATTCGCTCACATCGAAGAATGCGAATGGGCAAGAGCGATCGTGGAGGGATTCCGCTACGAATGAAACAGCTAATTCGTTTTCGCCACAGAGATTTCGCGCCTGAACTTGTAGCCGCGGGCAACCGCGAGTGACGAGCACGCCTGCCATCGCTTTCTCGAGTTCTTCGTCGCACGATTACGAGGCTGTAACCGTGATAGACCCAGATAAATATGACCTGAAGGCCTTCGCTGAACTTGCTAACCAATGGAGCCAATACAAATTACAGGATGCGTCTATTATTGCCGCTCACGAGCAACTTAAAGCGATGCTGGACGCGGTCCCGAAGGTTCCGAAATTTGATTTTTCCGCGTACGTGCCGAAGTCAGCGGATTTCCTGCATTTCAGGATGCCGAAATTCGATATCCCTAAATTCACGATACCAAAACTCGATATCCCGGAGTTATCCGGCTGGGCGGATCAATTCGCCGAGGCGCATAAGGCCTTGCAGGCCATATCGTTTCCCGAATTTGAAAGGATTGGGAAAAGCGCGGTTTTCATCGCGCCCCGTGCGCAGGAGGGCATTATCAATCTGGCCCTCAGCGGATGGTTTTTAGACGCAGAGATGACTTTCCCACAAATTACAGAGCTTGGACGGGCTCTGTTGCAAGGCGATACGGACGAGGCCGAAGCCGAGCTGGTAGCGTATTTTGAAGGCCGCGCCGAGGGGATCGAGGCCGAGCTTGTCAGAAAGTTTCCGCGTCGTGCGCACCTGATACAAGCAGCGTTTAGGGCCTATCGTCAAGAAGAATATAACCTTGCAATCCCGGCTTTTCTCACCCAGAGTGATGGCATTTGTAATGATGCTACGAGTAGATCCCCCTTTCGTGCACGAGATAAGAAACCAGAGACAGCCATGTATGTAGAAGCGATAGCCACAGATACGCTTATGGCTGCATTCTTGAGCCCGCTAGCTAGAATTATACCATTAAACGCTTCGCAGAAGGAGAGGCAAGGCTCGAAAGCGCTTAATCGCCACACTGTGTTGCACGGCGAATCCCTCGATTATGGAACCAAGGCCAACAGCTTGAGAGCGGTTTCGCTGCTCAGTTATGTCGGAAATTTTCTACACGACGAGATTGACCTTTCGCGTTCTGGGAGGCACTTTACAGAGGGCGATGGGACCCTTCTTGCGGGGCAACCAATGATGGCGAGGCGGCAAGTTTGCAAATGATCGTGCGACTGCTTTGGGCGGTAAACTCCATTTCGGGCTCGCACTGGAATGCTGGCTTTCGCCCAGACTCGGGTCCTTCCCGAGGCCGACCGTGTAGGCGCGCTTTCCCCCCAAAGCTGAAATTCAAGTCGAGACACCACCGAGCCGGCTGGTCTCATTACTAAGAAAGATTGTGCGCGTTGATGCTGATCAAAAAAAGGTGGCATTCAAGCGGGCGATCTTATTCAAGCCCACCACCGACAGATCATCGCGATGGACGCGCCGGCAAAATACTCAGGCTTCGCTCCGACCCGCAACGCCGGGATCGACGCCCTCCGCGCAACCCTCATTCTGCTCGTCGTCTTCCACCACGCCGCGATCACATACGGGGCGAGCGGCTCCTGGTTCTATACGGAGATCAAGCCGAGCGGCGCGCCCTCGTCGCTCCTGCTGACAATCTTCTGCGCCTACAACCAGGCCTTCTTCATGGGGCTGTTCTTTCTCATCGCGGGCTCCCTGACGCCGGGAGCGATCGCGCGCCGCGGCGCGGCAGGGTTCCTGCGCGAGCGGCTCATGCGCCTCGGGCTTCCTCTCCTCGTCTTCATCCTTGTCCTCGGCCCGTTGACCGTGGCGCTGGCCGAGATCGCGAACGGACATCCATTCCTGGCGACGCTTCTTTGGCTCGCTCGGCATGGCGTGATCATTCCGGGGCCGATGTGGTTCGTCGAGGCGCTACTGATCTTCTCCGCGGCCTATGTCGCGTTGCGCGCCGCGGTCGGCCCGCAGCGGCTCGAGAAAGCGCGGCCGTTTCCGTCGAACCGCGTCCTCGCCTGGGCCGCCCTTGGCACGGGCGCGGCCGCGTTCCTTTTGCGCTTGCGCTGGCCGGTCGGCGAGGCGGTGCTGGCGCTCCAGTTCGGCTATTTCGCGAGCTACGTGGTCCTGTTCCTCGCCGGCTGTCCGCGCCAAGGGTCGCTGGCTCGAAAACGTTCCGGTCCGGCAACTCGTGACGTGGCGACAGGTTTCCCTCGGCGCTGCGATCGGGTTTCCGGCCCTCATGATTCTTCTGCGGGCGGCAAGCGCGGGTCATCAGGTCTCGGCCGCCGGCGGCTTGAGCGTCCCCGCTGCGCTCTACGCCTTCTGGGAGCCCCTGTTCGCGTGGGGCGTCAATCTCAGTCTGCTGGTCCTCTATCAGCGCCGCTTCGTCGTCCTGGGTCCGCTCTGGCGCAATCTCTCGCGGCGGGCCTATCTCATCTACATCATCCACCCGCCGGTCCTCGTCGGCGTCTCGCTCGTCATGCGTGGACTCGCCGCCCCCGCGCTGGTCAAGTTTCTCCTCGCCGGCTCAACCGCTTGCGCCCTGTGTTTCCTCGCGGCCGGAGCGCTGCTCTCGATCCCCGCCGTCCGCCGCGTCGTCTGACACCCGCCGTTGTCAAACAGCGAAAGAGCGCGCGCTTTGCCGGTAGGAAAGCCTGCGACAGCACGCCCCCACGGCCGAGGCGACCCTGAGGCCGCGGTCAACGGCCACAACCACAACGCGGCAAATAGCCCAAGGCCCTCCGCTTTACAGGTGACTACTGTGATACTCGCTTTAATTCGCGAGAATTCGCCTCAGCTCCTCGATCCGGTCCCTTCAGCGTTCGGCCGCCCCGGTCTCCCAGTCGCGTTGAAAAGGCGATATAGCATGCACATGATCACCCTGGGTTTCACGCGACCCGCCGCTTGAGCCGAGCGGCTGAAGACGATGACGCTCCTGGGAACGGCGGCGTTCCAAGCCGGCCGGACGGCGGCCATCTGGACGTTGACGGCTCCCAACAGAAGCGCCATCACTACCCCAAGCAGGACGAGCATCAAGAAGCGGCGCCTTGTCGTTCCAGTCTCATCGGCTGACCCCTGATCGACGCGAATCAAGCGAACTCAGCGTAAATTCCGATCGAGACCGCGGCAGGTGGAAATTCTTCAATTTAGCTCTTATGGCGTTAGCTATTGGTATATGGTAGGCTTCCTCGCAGGTTCCGAGGAGGCATGCATGGACGTCGCGGATTTCGCGGAATGGGTGGCTGGAACAGCGAGGCTGACGTCATCGCAGCGGCGGGAGGCGTTCCGGTCGCTGGCCTTGGCCGAGGCGATGGCCAGCCTTGATGACGAGGCGTTCGAATATTGGGGCTGCGCCATTGAGGCGGCGGTCACGGATCGGAACTCCACGATCATGCCGGAGTTGGAGGGCTCAGTGGAGCCCCCTGCACCGCCGAACCCAAGCCGTTCCCGGTTGGGTTCCGTGGCTGAAGTCGGCCACCGTCGGGTCGTCGGCATGGGGTGTCCACACTGCGCAAATCGGGACGTGATTTTGTGGGGCAAGGCGAATGGATTGCCCCGGTATCGCTGCCGCGGCTGCGGCCGCACATTCAATGGCTTGACCAAGACGCCGTTGGCGAGATTGCGCAAGAGAGAAAAGTGGCGGGAGCAGGCCCAATCCATGATCGATGGAGTAACCACCTCGAAAGCTGCGGAACGCTGCGAAGTCGACTATAAAACAGCATTTCGATGGAGGCATCGATTTCTTGAGTCTCTATCGTCCGACAAACCCAAGACCCTGTCTGGAATTGTGGAAGGGGATGAGACGTTTATTCTGGAGTCATTCAAGGGGAAACGATCTGATCTTCCTCGCAAGGCACGCAAGAGGGGCGGCAAGGCGGCAAAGCGCGGCTTGTCCGCCGAACAGATCCCGGTGATCGTTACGCGAGACCGCGCTGGCGCCACCATTGACGCCGTCCTGCCCAAGCTCGACCGGGCGTCCATCACAGGAGCATTGGGCGGCGTTGTCACTCCCGCCAACCAGTTCTGCTGCGACGGCGGCAGGGCCATCGTCGCCTTCGCCAAGAAAGCGGGCATTCCGCATCACGTCTTGCCCGCTCCAGGAAAGCCGAGCCCGGACGCCCCCGACCTCCACATCAATAATGTCAATGCCTACCATGGCCGGCTCAAAGAATGGATGCGCCGCTTCCATGGCGTCGCGACCAAGAATCTGCCGAACTATCTCGGCTGGCGCAGAGCGCTCGAAGCGCTCGGGCCGCAGGTCAAACCGGAGGACTGGATCCTCGGCGCCGCTGGCTTGGGGCCTTACCAACGGCTAACGCCATAAGAGCGTTCAATTTTGATCACGCACGGGTCACTCCTTCGCGAGAGTGTCGGCCCGCTTTCGCCCGCGACAACCCGCTCAATCCCTGGTGGCGATGATAGCAATTGGGGGCGGCAATCCGATCCAACATGCCAAAGTCGCCTATGGACCATGGCTTGGACATCCCCGCTGACCTTGACCAAAAACGATGGCGCCCGATCGGAATGGGTGTAGGCTGGGCCCAGCGTCCGCGCGGCCGGGCGAGCACGACGATTTGGGGAGGGTGACATGCAGCACAGCCGACAGTTTCTGCTCGAATGTTATCGCAACATGGCGACGATCCGGCGTTTCGAGGATCGCGTCCATGACGAATTCGCCGCCGGCAAGATTCCCGGCTTCGTCCATCTCTATGCGGGCGAGGAAGCCTCCGCCGTCGGCGTGTGCTCCCAGCTCGGCGCGGTCGACGTGATCGCCTCGACGCATCGCGGTCATGGCCATTGCATCGCCAAGGGCTGCGACGTGACGGCGATGATGAAGGAGATCTATGGCCGGCGAGACGGCCTCTGCGGCGGCAAAGGCGGTTCGATGCACATCGCCGATCTCGCCAAGGGCATGCTGGGCGCGAACGGCATCGTCGGCGGCGGGCCGCCGCTCATCTGCGGCGCGGCGCTGACCGCGAAAACCCTCAAGACGGGCGGCGTCGCGGTGGCGTTCGTAGGCGACGGCGGCTCCAACCAGGGCACGACGCTCGAATCCTACAATCTCGCCAAGGTCTGGGGCTTGCCCGTGATCTTCGTCGTCGAGGACAACGGCTACGCCGAATCGACGGCGAGCGAATGGTCGGTCGCCGGCAGCCAGGTCGGCCGCGCCGCCGGCTTCGGCATGCCGGGCTACGAGGTCGACGGATTCGACTTCTTCGCCGTCTACGACGTCGCGCGCGAGGCGATCGAGCGGGCGCGCAACGGCGGCGGCCCGTCGCTGATTCATGCTGGGCTCTACCGCTACTATGGGCATTTCGAGGGCGACGCGATGACCTATCGCGCCCCCGGCGAAGCCCACAAAATGCGCGAGGAGAGGGACGCGCTGAAGTCGTTCCGCAGGCGCGTCGTCGCCGCCGGGCTCATCGAGGACAAGGATCTCGAGGCCGTCGACCATGAGGTCGCGAGGCGCATCGACGAGGCGGTCGCCGCGGCGGAGGCCTCCGGGCCGCCAAAGGAGACGGATCTTAAGACCGACGTTTACGTCAATTATTGAGGGAAATCGTCATGTCGAAGAAGTCTTACCGGGAGCCCATCCGGGAGGCGATCGCGAGCGAGATGCGCCGCGATCCGCGGGTAATCGTGATGGGCGAGGACAACGCCGGCGGCGCGGGGGCGCCCGGCGAAATGGACGCCTGGGGCGGAGTGCTCGGCGTGACGAAGGGCTTGCAGCCCGAGTTCGGCCACGATCGCGTGCTCGATACGCCGATCAGCGAAAGCGCCTTCATCGGCGCGGCGGCCGGGGCGGCGGCGACGGGCCTGCGCCCGGTCGCGGAGCTCATGTTCGTCGATTTCATGGGCGTCTGCTTCGATCAGATCTTCAACCAGGCGGCGAAGTTCCGCTACATGTTCGGCGGCAAGGCGGTGACGCCGCTCGTCATCCGCACGATGTATGGCGCGGGCTTCCGCGCCGCCTCGCAGCACAGCCAGTGTCTCTACCCCTTGTTCACCCACATTCCGGGCCTCAAGGTCGTGCTGCCGTCCTCGCCCTACGAGGCCAAGGGGCTGATGATCCAGTCCATCCGGGACGACGACCCGGTGATCTTCTTCGAGCACAAGCTCATGTACGACGAGACCGGCGACGTGCCGGACGAGAGCTACACGATCCCCTTCGGCGAGGCGAACGTCACCCGCGAGGGCAAGGATGCGACCATCGTCGCCTTCGGCCGCATGGTCAATTTCGCCAACTCCGTCGCCGACGACCTCAAGCGGGAGGGCGTGAGCGTGACCGTCATCGATCCGCGCACCACGTCGCCGCTCGACACGGAGACGATTCTCGACAGCGTCGCCGAAACCGGGCGTCTTGTCGTGGTCGACGAAGCCCATCCGCGCTGTTCGATGGCGGCGGACATTTCGCGGCTCGTCGCCGAGGAGGCCTTCAGCCATCTCAAGGCGCCGATCAAGACCGTCACCGCGCCGCACACCCCCGTGCCGTTCTCGCCGGCGCTGGAGGACGCCTACATCCCGAGCGCGCCCAAGATCCGCGACGCCGTGCTCGCGGTGACGAAAAGGAAAGCCGCATGAGCGACATCCAGCCGATCGTCATGCCCAAGTGGGGGCTCGCCATGGAGGAGGGCGCCCTCACCTCGTGGCTCGTCGCGGAGGGAGCGCAGGTCGAGAAGGGACAGGAGATCGCGGAGATCGAGACGTCGAAGATCGCCAACGTTTTCGAGAGCCCGGCCTCGGGAACGGTCCGCCGCCTCGTCGCCAAGGAGGGCGACGTGCTGCCGGTCGGCTCGCTGCTCGCGGTGATGGCGCCGGCCGAAGTCCCCGACGCCGACATCGACCGCTTCGTCGCTCGTGGTGGTAGCGGAGGGTGATGCGGCCGGAACCGTCGAGCGAAAAATCGAGCGCGACGGCCGGACGCTCGTCTTCAAGGCGGCCGGCCTCCAAGGCGGGGCCGCGCCCGTCGTGCTGATCCACGGCTTCGGCGGCGATTCCGACAATTGGCTCTTCAACATCGACGAGCTCGCGAAGAGCCGCCCGGTCTACGCGCTGGACCTGCCCGGCCATGGCAAGTCGACGAAGACCCTGGCCAGCGGCAACCTCGACGAGCTCGCGGAGGCCGTCGCCGCCCTCATCGACGAGATCGGCGCGGCGAAAGTGCATCTCGTCGGGCATTCGCTCGGCGCGGCGGTCGCCTTCCAGACCCTCAAGGACCGTGCGGATCGCGTCGCCTCTCTCGTTGGCGTCGCGCCCTCCGGTCTCGACGACAAGGTCAACGCCGATTTCATCGAAGGCTTCATCGCGGCGGAGAAGCGCAAGGACGTCAAGGCGGCGCTCCAGCTCCTCATTGCCAGTCCGGAGCTCGTCTCGGCGCAGATGATCGAGGGCGTGCAGAGGTTCAAGCGGCTCGAGGGCGCCAAGGAGGCGCTGCGCGCGATCGCGGACAAGAACCTGCCGTCGGGCCGGCAGGCGGCGAGTTTCCGCGACCTCGTGGACGAGGTTCCCATTCCGCTCCTCATCGTCTGGGGCGAACGCGACGCGGTCCTCGATCCCGCCGCCGCCAAGGGGCTGCCCGCCTCGGTCGAGGTCGTGCTGATCGAGAACGTCGGGCACATGCCGCATCTCGAAGCGGCGAGCGCCGTCAACGAGCGTCTCACCCGGCATTTCGACGCGGCCGACCGCGGCTGACGCGGCAAGAGGGATCAGTCGGAAGCTTCCGGTTTCGCGCCGCCGCCGATCGCGAATTGACCGACGGGTCCTTCGACGTGGAATTCGACTCCCGTCATCTTGGCGAACAGATCGATATTCGCGATCCCGATCGCGCATCCGCCGAGTCCCATGTCGGTCGCCATCAGGGAGAACGTTTGCACGAGGACGCCGGCATCTTTCAGGACGAGCGCATAGGCGATCGAGCTGTACTTCCATGACATTCGGCCAAAGCGCGCGGCGATGGTGATCAGGATCTGTGGCGCAGCGGGGCGCCCATTGCGGTTTGGGCTCCCGCCAACAGCGCTTCCAGCTCATGTCCGGGGACGCCGATTGGCGCCAGCGCGTAAGCGCCTGCGTCGTAATGATAGAAACCGCGCGCAAGCCCTTCGCATGAGTTCACCGCCAGATAGAGCTCGAGCTCATAAGCCGCGCCCGCCGACGGATAGGGCCTGACGGTGTGACCGCCTTCATCGAGGTCGAGCTTCGTGTCCGATGTCGACAGGACGCGCGCGGTCCCGTCAAGGAACTGCGCAAGCTCGGCGAGCGTGATCGGTCGACGGTCGTCGAAGCTGCGCGTTGAGTGGCGTTCGCGCAGGAGCTTTGCGACCGGCGAGAGGGCCTCGGGGCCTGCCGAGACTTTCCGCAGATCGATTGTCTTTCCAGGCCAGCTGGGGCGGACGGCCGGCAGCGGAGCAACGGTCCCGATCCACGGATAGGTTCCGCCCAGCGGATTGGCATGCCGGCCTTCGGTAGTGCGCGCGTGGAAGAGAAGATCGTGAAAGTCCCAAAGAACGAGGCTGTGGTCGCCCTCGGCCGGTCGAAGCCCAATTTCGCCGGCGCCGACCTTGAAAAGGATCTGGCAATCGAGGAGCAGGGCGAGAAGCTCGACCCCCGGGAAACCCTCCTTCCGGCGCAGGTGTTTGATCTGCTGCGGGCAGGAAAGCATGGCGATGGCGGCCGCAATCTGTGGATCGCAAATCTTGAACAGCGCGCCGGCGCGCGGCGACTCCAGGACCATGTCGGCGCCGCGCCGCCGCATGTAGGCGAACCGCGACAGGACGAAAGCGTCGGCCTTGCCCAGTTCGGGCGCTTTCGGCCAATAATCGGGAACCTGCGGCTCTATGACGACCTGGTCCTCGCCTTTGCGCGAGCGTCCGAAGCGGTACTCCAGGAGACCGCGCCGGGCCAATCGCCGGACCAGGAGACCGATCTCTTTGTCGATGTTTCGGCTCTCGGACGCAAACGAGCCGAGCGGCAGACCACTACGAAGCTCTTGCGCGCGATCCGCCGCGCGGGCGCTGAACGTTCCTAGGCCGACCAAATAGCCACCGAAGCCGGCGACGATTTCTCCGTTGGCCTGCGCCTCGAGCCTGACGTGACCGCGGAGGCGGGCGGACACGGTCTTCGGCGCGGCCGATCGCACTCGCTCGGGTCCGCTACTGCTTTCACGCATCTCAAATCCCCGCAAGGAGCCCTGTCCCCAGCTTGCTGGGGAAGGTGGCGCGAAGCGCCGGATGGGGTGTGGGCCGCTGCTTCGGCCTCGGCAGGCTTGCACGAACGACGCCGCGAACCTCTCATCGGCGCAGTCCTGCTTTCCGCACCCCATCCGGAGCTACGCGCCACCTTGTGTCCGCAAAATGTGAGAGAGTGGGCGAACGGGCGGCTGTTCCAAGCAACCGCCCGTCGCCGGACCTGAGCCCGTGGCCACCACAGATGAAGACTGCGGGGAAGCGAGGGACAGGTCTGGCGTCTTCCATAAGCCCGAACAGTTGCATGGGCGTGAGAGCCCGCACGAGCAAGGAAGGGAGTGGGAGTATGCCACAAGAGACGCGCATTGTCGGCCTCGATGTCGCAAAGAAAAAAGTCGACGCCTGCATTCATTCGCTGGGGCTGCGCCGGTCGGCGCCGAGCACTCCGGAGGGCGAGGCGGCGCTGATCGCCTGGTTGCGGTCGAACGGGGTCCGCCGCGCGGTGATGGAGGCGAGCGGCGGTTATGAGCGGAGCTGGGCGGAAGCCCTGCGCGCGGCCGGGCTCGAGGTTGTCATCGTCGATCCGAAGCGGGTTCGCCATTTCGCCAAGGCGGCCGGGCGGCTGGCCAAGAACGATCCGATCGACGCCGAGACGATCGCCAGGTTCGCCGAGGCTTTTCCCGACGGCGAGCCTCAAGCGCACGATGCCGCGCGTGAAGAGATCGCGCGCCTGGTCCAGGCCCGGACGGCCTTGAAAGACGTGGAAGATCGCATCAAGCAGCAGCGCGAGCATGATCCGCCGGCCATCGTCGCCAAGGCCCAGGCTGCGATCGCCAAGACGATCCGCGCCGAGCTGCGCAAGCTCGACGCCGCCATCGCCGCCAAGATCAAGGCCAACCCGACGTTCGCGCGCCGGGCCGAGCTCATCGACGCGTGCCCGGGCTCGCCGACCAGACCGCCGCCGGGGTGATCGCCTGGCTGCCCGAGCTCGGACGCATCAGCAACGGAGCCGCCGGCGCCCTTCTCGGCGCCGCGCCCTACGACGACGACAGCGGCGAGCGCAAAGGCGCGCGCTGCATCAAGGGCGGACGCCGCAAGCTGCGCAACCTCCTTTATATGCCGGTCATGGGCGCCGCCACCCAGCACAACCCGGTGCTCAAAGCCTACTACCAGCGCCTGCGCGCCAAGGGCAAGGAAGCCAAGGTCGCGATCATCGCCTGCATGCGCAAGCTGATCGTCATCTTGAACACCATGCTCGCCCGCGACCAGCCCTGGAACCCGCAGGCTCGAGCGGCCGCATGAGCGGGCCCGCGCGAGGCCGCCGGGCGGCGCATCGCGCCGACCGCTTGCAGGCCCAAAAGCCCGGTGAGCGGACGGGGTCAAGGCCGAAGCCGCCGGAGGCGGGGGCGCGAAGCGCCAGCCTTGAGCCCGGCCGAGCACCGGGCTACGCCACCAACACAGTTGCTTGTGTGACTTCGCGGGGAAGGGGAGCGCACGACCTTCACCGCGAACCTTTCATCGTCGCGCTCCTGCTTTCCACACCCCATCCGTCGGGCTTTGCCCGACACCTTCCCCTCCCCAGGCTTGGACCCGGGGACCGCGGAGAAGGGGAAACTCAGGTATGCGGGTGAACCGGATTGAGCTCATCTTCCTTCAGCGGCCGGTCGCGCAATCCGAGCTTCACCGGCACATCGTAAAGCCGGCCGGGCGCGAAGCGGCGATAGAAATGCCGCAATCCCGGAACGATCACTCGGACGACCGGCGTCTCGATGTCGGGACGCGTCTGATCGAGCACGAGGAAATCGAGGCCCGCCTGCTTCGCGAGCGAGACGCAGGCCGCCGCCTGCTCGCGCGTGTCGAGATGACCGAACTTCGAGCCTAGCTCCGGTTGGACCTTCGCATTTCCGCTCGGCGTCAAAAAGGGATGCTCCTCGAGGCGCAACGGAGCGACGCCGTCAAGGCTCGATTTCTCTCCCGTGCCGCCGCCCATCAGACCTAGGGAGAGAAATTGATTGAGCTCCGTCAGCGCCCGCAAAAGGGCGATCCTCGCATCGAAATGCGCCCCGGAGCCGAATTCGATATTTTCCCGCCCGTTCTGCATCCAGTGGGTGATCGCCACGAAGGTCGGGATGCTGAGATCGCTGGTCACGTCGAGCGCCCAAAGCCGGCGGCCGGTATGGGCCAGCTGCTTTTGCAGATCGCGAACATAGAAATCATCGAACTGGCCGAGGTCCAATTCCGGCCGCTGCAAGCGGTTGTACCACCAGATCGCGTAGGCGTCCCTTTCCACCAGCTCGAGAAATCCATGGACGATCGCCTCCTCGAGCGTGTTGCCGGCCGCGCAGCCGTTGGAATCCGCGGCGAAGGCCGCGGCGCCCCGGTAGAAGAAATACAACAGGCTGGTCGGAAGATGTTTGAAGCGCGCGTCGCGCAAAGACCAGACCGGCGACCATTCGATCTTCGCCGATTGATCGAAGAGCGCCGGGATGGCCTCCTGTCCGTGGGGGCCGGGCGTCGGGGCCTGGGCTTGCAGCAATTGCGCGTCGCTGAACTGCAGGACGTCGTTGGGAGGAATCGCCTCTCCCGACGGGAAATCGTCAAATCGCCGCTTCGCCCGGATCTCGTCGCCCTGAAAAATCCCGGAATAGCGCTCGATCGCCTCCATGAGGGCGCTCGCTTCACCCTGTTCGGCCGTGCTGCCCTTGCCGAAGCTGCCGCCGCTCAAGCCCGCCCTGAGCTGATGAACCGTCTCCGCCGGCCCGGAAAAATTGTGCGTGGCGTAGTAGTTGGTGTTGAGGGGCAAATCGGCCTGGATCCGCTCGAGACGCGAGACGACGCCGGTGAGCGGGCTCACGTGTCTGCGGAACCGCGCAACCGTGGTTGACGGCGAAACGCTGCGGTAGCCGCCGCTCGTCATGACGACCTTGCCGCCCGCGCCGAGCTTGATCGGCGCGGGCGCACGGCGGGGATCGCGGAGCTTCTTGCGGCCACAAGCAGGGCATTGCGGCCGGGCCGCCACATGATGCTTTACAATGGTCGAGCCCATGAGGTCGAGGCTGATGATGTGATCGCTCAATAGCGTACGAAAATCGGCGGCGATCGCCTTCGCGACCTCGATGGCGGCAAGCTGGATGGCGCTCTGCCCGATGGTCTCATGAGCCAGAGGCGAAACGGCGACGCAGCGGGCCTGCCTGCGGTCGATGAGCGCCTTGACCTCCCGGTTCCTTTTCATCCGCTCGGCGAGGCACGTCCAGCAGGCGCCCTTCCCCGGCCTGAACACCGGCCCCACCAGGGGAAAAATACCAGAGGGTTGGACGAGCGTCCACGGGGCGCGGTCCGACAAACGCTGCCGGTTCCATTCGTCCAATCGCGCTTCGAGATAATCGTTCACCAGCGTGACCGTGAGGTCCGGAAAGCGGTTGACGACGCGAACACCCAACCCGCTCAGCGCCGCCGCGAGCTCCGTTTGCCCATGCACATCGATCGATTCAATGCGCACACGGCATTTCTGGAGATTTTGCTCCGCGGTCTCAGGCGACAGGCCAAGGCTCGCCCAATAGGCGGCGACGGCGCCGTTCGAAGAGCTGGACGCCGGAAGAATATAGCGGCGGTCGATCAGCCGCTTCAGGCCTTCCTGGATTTTGTCGGAGGGAAAATCCTGCTCGAGGTCACCGATGAGCTCCCGAAAGCTCCTTCCCCCCTTTCCGATCGCAGAGGCGAGCGCACAATAGAGCTCGCCGTGAAGTAAGAACTTCCGGTCCTCGGAATAGAGGCACACGACGTCAGGCGGTAGCACGTAGACGGTGAAATTCGGCGCGAACTGCGGAACGTCTTTGCTCTTGTGCTTTTTTCCGTGTTCGCCTGTCATGAGGTCAGCACACGCGATTTCGCCGCAGCTCCGGACGCCAGCACAAGGCTGGTCGCCAATCTGCCGCGCCGGCGTATCCGACGCCAGCGCGGGAAAGAAAATCCTTGGCTGGATAGACCCGGGCATGAGGCCTTGCGTCAACGCAATCGCAAGGCGCCCCAGTCTAGCATAAGAGGTTGCACCCCCCCCAGGACAAGCAGCAGCCGCCGCCCCAGCCCCAGACCACGCCGCACCCGCCGCAGCCGCCGCAGCCTCCCCAGCTGCAGCCGCGCCAGCCGCCGCCGCAGCCGCGCCAGCCACCACAGCCGCGGCAGCCGAAGCCGCAGGCTCTGCCTCCGCAGGCTCGAACGCCGCCGCAGCCTCTGCAGCCGCCGCATCCGTGTCCGCAGCCGCAGCCTGCCCGAAAAGCAGCAAGCTGTGGGCCTGACCGGGGGTTTGCGAGGTCTGTGTCGTAGACAGAGAACGTCGCCAGGCTGACGTCGGAGATTTCCTCCTCGTCGAGAGTGGGGATCTGAAACGGCGCCGCCATATTCTGCCAGAGTATGTCCTCGACCGATCCGGCAGCCGGCGCCAAAGGCGCAAACGGCATACCCGCGGACGATCCGCCTGTCGACGCCGCGAAAGACACCCCGGCGATTCCGAGCACCGATACAGCCTTGCTTGGACGCTTCCCCTTCGAAGCACGCTTCGCTCGCGGCATAGCAGAGCCCTCCTCCACCTTCCTTGCGACCCAATCCGCAACGAACCTATTGCACTCATAGCGCTTTTCGAGCGCTTTGAACAAGCCTCGCCGCCGCGCCGCTTTCGTTCTCTGATCAAATCGCAAGCCGGCTGGCCTCCCCCTAAATGCGATCTCTGCGCCGAGGTTCCAGTTCTCCTTTCAGACAGGTCAAACGGCGCGACAAGGAGCGGCGGCGGCCATGTCGGCGCAGTCGAGAAACAGAGGTCTAAGAGAATCGATGGATCGTGCCGCCTGACCAGTTGGCGCGCTTGGATTTCGCTTGCTTGCGGATGCCGGACGCGGCAGCTTGAGGGCGAAGAGACCTTGAGCAACGCCGCTGAGACGGCGCGCGGTCGAACAGTCACACAGCCTGGTCAGGGAGGACACAATGTCGCGATACGAAATCGGTCCGCCGCGCGCAACGCTGCGCGGCGCGCTGGCAGCGGCTTCCGCCGTTCTCTTGCTCGCAATCGGTCCGCTCGCTCAGGCTGAGGACAAAGGCCCGATCAAGATCGGCGTGATCGCTGAAGCGCAGGCGGTCGCGGGCTCCTCAATCCCGCAGGCCGCGCAGCTCGCCGCCGACGAGATCAACGCCAAGGGGGGCGTCGACGGGCGCAAGATCGAAATCGTTTCCTACGACAACCATTCCTCCTCGGCCGAATCGGTGCGCGCGTTCCAGCGCGCCGTCAACGAGGATCACGTCAACGCGGTGATCGGCAGCTACATCAGCGAGGTGGTTCTGGCGCTCGAGCCGTGGGCGGCGCGTCTCAAGACGGTTTTCATCACGCCGGGCGCGGCTTCCGACGTGATCACCGCCAACATCGCCAAGGACTACGAGCACAACAAATATACGTTCCACGGCTATCTGACCTCCGGCGCGCTGGCCGGGCTTGTCTGCGACGCCGCCAAGGACATGCTGGTCGACGGCCTCAAAATGAAAACCGCCGTGATCATGAGCGAGGACGCGGCCTGGACGACGCCGCTCGACGCCGGTTACGAGGCGTGCCTGCCGAAAATCGGGCTCAAGGTGCTGGACCATATCCGCTTCTCGCCCGACACCACGGATTTTACCCCGATCTTCAACGAGATCGAGGGCAAGAAACCGGACGTTATCATCACCGGCATCTCGCATGTCGGGGTCCAGCCGACCGTGCAGTGGAAGAGCCAGCAGGTGCCGATCCCGATGTTCGGCATCGCCTCGCAGGCGACCAACTCCACCTTCTGGAAGGACACCAACGGCGCGACCGAAGGCGTGCTCTACCAAGCGGTCTCGGGTCCAGACGTGGCCGTCACGCCCAAGTCGCTACCCTTTGTCGACGAATTCATGAAGAAATTCGGAAACTTGCCGTCCTATTGCGGCTACACCGCCTATGACGACGTCTACATCATCGCCGACGCGATCAAGCGCGCGGGAAGCGTCGACAGCGACAAGCTCGTCGCCGCGATGGAAAAGACGGATTACGTCGGCACGATCGGCAGAGTCGAGTTCCTGCCGCAGGGCGATCCTCATGTGCATGGCCTGAGGACCGGCACCGGCTTCATCACCGGGCTGATGCTGCAGTGGCAGAAAGGCGAACAGGTCAACCTCTGGCCGGCGGAGCTCGCAAAGGGCAAACTGGAATTTCCGGCTTTCATCAGGACCGCATCAGGCGGCAAGTGACCGACGGACGAAGGACGAAATCGCGAGCTAGCTCGTCAGGGGCGCCGGGGCGCGACAGATGCTGTTCTGGCAGATCCTGATCGACGGCTTGGCGATCTCGTCGCTCTATGCTCTCGGCGCCACCGGCTTCACCTTGATCTTCGGCGTTACCGGGGTGCTCAACCTCTCGCATGGAGCAATCATGGTGGCGGCGGCGGTCGCCGCGTGGGCGGCCTCGGGAAATCTGGGGGCCGGCGCCTATTCAGGGGCCGCCTTCGGCGTCGTCGTCGCCTTGGCTCTGTCGCTCGCGACCTACTACCTCATCGTCCGGCGGCTGCAATTGTCGCGCGCGGTGCGCGAGGAGGAGAAGGAAATCTTCATCCTCACCGCGACGCTGCTCTGGGGCGTCATGATCCAGGAGGCGATCGCTTATTTCTATACCAATAACGCGAAGACGGTATTGCCGATCGTCGAAGGCGTGGTGTCGATCCTGGGCGTGCGGACGCCCGAGAATGAGATTTTCACCGCGCTCGTCTGCTGGGCGACGATTGGCGCGCTCTGGATTTTCGTCAACCGCTCCCGCGCGGGCCAGGCGGTGCTGGCCGCCTCGATGAACCCTCGCGGCGTCACCCTGCTCGGGATCGAGCTTTCCACCGTCTATGTCGGCGTCTGGGCGATCTACGGGGCCCTCGCCGGCGTCGCGGGCGTGCTGCTCGGCATGTTCCTCGGCGTCTCCTCCTACAGCGCGGGGCCGCTGACCGCGAGCGCATTCTCGATCGTCGTGTTGGGCGGCCTCGGCAGCGTCACCGGCTCGCTGATCGCAGCCTATGTCGTCGGCTATCTCGAAACCCTCACCGCCTATCTTGTTTCGCCCGCCTACCGCGCGATCCCCGCCCTGCTGCTGCTTGTCGCGGTGATGTACGTGCGGCCGCGCGGACTGATGGGCAGGCGCTGATCATGCTGCGCCGCGCCTCCCTCTCCCGGCCGGTCCTCATCGGCCTGATCGTCGTCCTTGCCGCCTCGACCCTGCCCCTCTACGTCTCCGCCTACGTTCTGGGCCTGCTCACCGTCGCCTATTACTTCGGCGTGTTTTCGATGGCCTGGGACCTGCTGTTCGGCTTCGCCAACGAAGTGAACTTCGGCCCCTCGTTCCTGATCGGGCTCGGCGCCTATACCGCCGGCATTCTCGACAATCTCTATCAGCCGCCGATCGCGCTCAGCGTAGCGGCCGGCGTGCTCGCGGCGATGACGGGCGGGATCGTGCTGGCGTTGCCGGCGCTGAGGGTGCGCGGACCCTATTTTGGCCTCACCACGCTCGTCGCAGTGCTCATTCTGCAGAACTTTGTCGTCGTGGCGGCCGGACTTACGGGCGGGGAAATCGGTCTCACAGTGCCGGACGTCATTTCGATCGACGCCAAGGTCAATTACTGGATCGCGCTCGCCTTCATGGGCGTCAGCGGCGCCGTCCTCTACGGGCTTTCGCGCTCGCCGGTCGGCCTCATCCTGCAGGCGAGCGGACAAGACCCGGTGCAGGCGGCGGCGCTGGGGTTCAACGTGACCAAACACAAGCTCGCCGCGTTCCTGGTCAGCGCGTCGTTCTCCGGGCTCGCGGGCACGCTGATGGTTTTCTACCTCGGCGCGGCCTCGGTCGGGACCTTCATCGATGTCACGGTCGGGGTGCAGGTGATCGTCGGCGCGGTTTTGGGCGGCCGGCGCACCATTCTTGGCGGAGTTCTGGGGGCGGTGTTTCTCGTCGCCTTCGGCGAGACCCTGCGGCCGCTCGGCGATCTCGCGACCTTCATCGTCTCGGCTGTGGCGCTCACGGTCGTTCTCTTCTTCCCCGGCGGATTGCTCGGCATGGTCAAGGGAGCGCGGGAGGCGACATGAGCGCGGCGACGGCCAGGCTGGAAGTCGAGGGCCTGTCCAAGAGGTTCGGCGGACTGGCGGCGGTCAAGGACGTCAGCTTCTCGATCGCGGCCGGAGAAATTCTCGGCCTGATCGGCCCGAACGGATCGGGCAAGTCGACGGTGATGAAATCGATCCTCGAAGTCGAGCGTCCCGATGCTGGGTCGGTTCGGATTGAGGGTGTCGAGGTCGCGGGCTGGCCGCCGCACCGAGTAGCGCGGCTCGGCGTCGGCATGGTGTTTCAGCATTCGCGTCCGCTCCACCGGCAGACGGTGCTCGAGAACATCGTCTTCGGGCTTTTGCCTGATCGATTGCTTGGGGTGCTTCCCAGCGCGGCCGTCGATGCGAGAGCCCGTGAGAT
The DNA here is from genome assembly GCA_963819255.1 of uncultured Alphaproteobacteria bacterium. Taxonomy (GTDB): domain Bacteria; phylum Pseudomonadota; class Alphaproteobacteria; order Rhizobiales; family Beijerinckiaceae; genus Roseiarcus. The sequence continues at coordinate 12,012 of CAWFVS010000037.1, read as the reverse complement.
TGCCAAGCGCGTCGGACTGACCGCCGTACTGGGTCATCGCCCCGCCACGCTGCCGTTCGCCGATCTGCGCAAAATCGAGATCGCCAAGGCCATCGCCCGCAATCCGAAGGTCGTGCTGATCGACGAGCCCTTCGCCGGCCTGACGGCGCGCGAGACCGCGTCCTTTGCGACGCTGATCGCCGAAATGCGCAGCGACGGGCGGGCGGTCCTGATCGTCGATCACAACGTGAAAGGGATATCCGCGCTCGTCGACCAAGTCTTCGCCATGCATGCGGGCGAGCGGATCGCCGAGGGCGCGGCCCAGGATGTCATGGAGGACGAGACCGTCCGAAAGGTCTATCTCGGCGGTGCCCTCGAGACTGCGGTGCGCCCGGAGGCCGCCTTTGGCGATGTTGCGACGCCTTTCCTCGATATCAGAAATCTGAGCGTCGTCTATGGAAAGGCGCAGGCGCTGGAGAACGTTTCCCTCCATGTGCGTCAGGGAGAGTTCGTCGCGGTCGTTGGATTGAACGGCGCCGGCAAGACGACGCTATTCAACGCCGTTTCGGGTCTCGTCCCCTATTCCGGGGACATTTGGCGGCAGGGTCAATCGCTGCGCGGAAGGACCGCGGCGAGGATCGCGCGCGAAGGGATCGTCCAGTCACCCGAGGGGCGCGAACTCTTCGGCGCGATGACCGTGCGCGAGAAATCTCGACATGGGCGGGCACGGCCTCAAGGAAGCGGACAGGGCCGAACGCCGGGAATGGCTGTTCGATCTGTTCCCGGTCCTGAGCGAGCGCCAGACCCAGACAGCGGCGACGCTATCGGGCGGAGAGCAGCAGATGCTGACGATCGCTCGCGCCTTGATGATGAAGCCCGACTTGCTGATCCTCGACGAGCCGACGCTCGGCCTCGCCCCGCTCATCATGGAGCAGATTTCAAAGGCGCTCGAGCGGCTCCGGAGGACGGCGGAAATTACGGTGCTTCTCGGCGAGCAGAACGTCACCTTCGCCTTGCCCCACGCCGACCGCATGTACGTTCTCGAACGCGGCCGGATCGTTTGGGAGGGCGGGCCCGGTCAATTCGCGAAGGAAGCCGGGGCGCAATATCTATAGCCCCATCCGGGCTCTCCGGCGTTTCAAAGCACGCGCCGGTCAAACAGGATGATATGACTTCGGAGCGCCAAATGCCGATCGAATCAAATGAGTTGAGCCTGCGGAACTTTGAGCTCCCGGGCAGGTCTCTGGCTGCGGGAAAAAGAGGCATGGCGGCGACCTCGCATCCGACGGCGACCTTTGTCGCCGTCGAGGTGCTGCGTGACGGCGGCAACGCCGTCGACGCCGCCGTCGCGGCGTGCGTCGTCCAATGCGTGGTCGAAGCGGGATCGACGGGAATCGGCGGCGACTGCTTCGCGTTGTTGTCGCGCGGCGGCTCTGTCGACGTCATCGCCTACAACGGTTCGGGACGAACCCCGGCTGCGGCCACCGCAGAATGGTACGAACGTCATGGCGTCGAGAGCATCGAACGCCATTCCCCCCACGCTGTCACCATCCCCGGCGCTGTTGAAGCTTGGGCGCGGTTGATCAAGGATCATGGTCGGCGGCCGCTCGCTGCTTTGCTCGCGCCCGCGATCGAGCTGGCGCGAGACGGATACGCGATTTCGCCGCGCGTTTCCCACGACATCGGCAAGCAACGCGATCTTCTCAGACGGGACCGGACGGCAAGCCGCATTTTCTTGAGCGACGGCGAGGCGCCGAGCGTCGGAACCTTGCAACGGCAGCCCGAGCTCGCCCACACACTGGAGGCGGTCGCCCGCGAGGGCTCCGACGCCTTCTATCGAGGGCCGATCGCTCGAGACATGGTCGCCTATCTGCGAGACCTCGGCGGGCTGCACGCCGAGGATGATTTCGAGCGCGCCAAAGGCGAATACGTGACGCCGATCACGACCGAGTTCCGCGGGCGAACGATCTACGAATGTCCGCCGAACGGCCAGGGCGTCATTGCGCTGATGATCCTAAAAATCCTGTCGCGTTTCGAGGTGCGGCCCGATCCGCTCGACATCGACAATCTTCACATCGAGATCGAAGCGGCCCGCCTCGCCTACGCGGCGCGTGACGCTTTCCTATCGGACCCGGCGAAGGCCGAGGTTCCGGTCGGCTGTCTTCTTTCCGATCGCCTCGCCGACGACCTGGCGGCGAAGATCGATCTCTCTCACGCGATCGAGCGCTTGCCCACTTTCGCCGTGCGAGAGCACGAGGATACGGTCTACATCGCGGTCGTCGACGAGGAGCGCAACGCCGTCAGCTTCATCAATTCGCTGTTCAGCGGTTACGGCAGCGGGCTGGTGAGTCCCGAATTCAGGCGTTCTCTTCCATAACCGCGGCCAAGGTTTCGTTCTCGCTCCCGGCCAACCGAACCGCATAGGGCCTGAAAAGCGCCCGATGCATACGATCATTCCCGGGATGGCGGCCGAGAAGGGGCGCGTATTCATGCCGTTCGGCGTGATGGGCGGCCATTATCAGGCGACAGGGCACGCCCACCTGCTCGCGAAGCTGTTCGATCATCGTCTCGACCTGCAGACCGCGATCGACTTGCCGCGGTTTTTCCCCTCGCCCGGAACGAACGTCGTCGAAATGGAGCAGCGATTGCGCGACTTGCACGGAGCGGCGCTCGAAGCGCGAGGCTTCGTGATCCGTCCGCCCGCTTGGCCGATCGGCGGCGCCCAGGCGATCGCCATCGATTGGGAGCGCGGAACGCTGCTTGGCGCTTCGGATCCGCGCAAGGACGGCTGCGCGCTCGGCTTCTGATCGGGTTCCAACGCAGGACGCCTTCGTCTTTTTGCGTCGCACAAAATTCGAAGACGGGCCGGATCTTCGGCCGCTCCGGCGCCCCTCGCGAGCGTCCGCATTCGCCGCATCTTTGCTTGACCTCGATATGCGAGGCGCGGCAAGGTCACCCTGCGGCCGACCCTCGCTCCCCATTGCCGTTCGCGGCGCCACAATCGGTCGGAGCTTCGGCCGCCTCGTCGATGGACGCGCCGCCGATGGAGGCTGCGATGGCCGAGAGCGTCTACAAGGTGATCGAACTGGTGGGCACGAGCACGGAGTCCTGGGAGAAGGCCGCGGCGGCGGCTGTCGAGCGCGCCGCTCAGAGCCTCAGAGATCTGCGTGTCGCCGAGGTCGTCGAGCAGGACTTGGTGATCGAAAACGGCAAGGTGGAAGCCTTCCGCACCAAGCTCAAGGTTTCGTTCAAGTACGAGGACTCGAACTGACCGCTGGGCCTCGGGCTGCAGCGGGCGACGCTCGGAGCCGCGTCGTCCCGGCGCGCCGCCGCCTCGATCGTCAGCTAAGCCGACCTCGGGGCGGGTTCTCGAGGCGTCCTGCCTGAGATCGAGGGCGGCGGGCGGGAAAGGGACGCCTAAAACTCGACCTCCAGCTCCTCGATCTCCTCCTTCTCGGCGAGCGCGCCTTCGCGCCATTCCTGGACCGCCGGCCACTCCCAGATCCGCTCGGCGTAGGCTTCGAGCTCGCCCTCGAGTCCGACGCCGTAGGTGCGGAAGCGGCTGACGACGGGGGCGTACATCGCGTCCGCCATGCCGATCTCGCCGAATAGATAGGGACCGCCGTAGGCCTCGAGGCACTCGCGCCAAATCGTCTTGATCCGCTCGATGTCGCCCTTGGCCTTCGACCAGATCTTGAACCGCTCGAACTCGGCCTTGATGTTCATCGGCAGCGCCTGCCTGAGCGAGGCGAAGCCCGAATGCATTTCGCCGCAGACGGAGCGGCAATGGGCGCGCATTGCTCGATCCTTGGGCAGGAGGCCCGCCTTTGGGGCAACCTCGTTGAGGAATTCGCCGATCGCCAGCGTATCCCACACCCGCATGCCCTCGTAGCGAAGGCATGGCACCAGGATCGAGGGCGACAGCAAAAGGATCTCCGCCCGCGCGTCGGCGTCGTCGGGAGCCACGATCTCCTCGTCGAAATCGATGCCGGCGAGCTTGGCGAGCAGCCAGCCGCGCAACGACCAGGACGAATAGTTCTTGCTCGAGATGGTGAGAGTCGTTCGCGACATCGTGATCACTCGCGAAAGGAAAAAGCGGAGCCAAACCGGTGTAAGAATTGTTTAGCAAAGGACATGCCATATCTCGCCGCCGACGTCTTGTCTGGCACATCGCTTGCTTCGGTACGCCCGGGAAGCCGGGCGAGTTCGATGTTTTATGACGCCTACCAGGGGATGGCCGACGTCCATACCCGCATCCGCGACACCGCGGAAGCTGCGCAGGCCATTCTGCTGACCTGGTCGGCGAACCCGTTCGCCCCGCCCTGGCGGCGCATGGCCGCCTATTACGAGCTCGTCGCGCTCGCCGGCTTCACCCACGCGCGGCCCGACTACGGCATCGACAGTGTCGAGACGCGCGGCGAGGTCGTGCCGGTCGAGGAGAAGGGCGTCCTGTGGACGCCGTTCTGCCAGCTGCTGCGCTTCCGCCGCGAGGGCGGCGAGGACGATCCGAAGATCCTGCTCGTCGCGCCGATGTCCGGCCATTTCGCGACCCTCATGCGCGGCACGATCCGCACCCTGCTTCGCGACCATCAGGTGTTCGTCACCGACTGGATCAACCCGCGCAACATCAAGCTCGACCGCGGCAATTTCACGCTCGAGGATTTTACCCAGCACCTGATCGACTTCATCGGCTTCATCGGCGAGGACTGCCATGTCGTGGCGGTGTGCCAGCCGGCGGTCTCGGCCCTCGCCGCCTGCGCCATTCTGGCGCAGGACAATTCGAACCTGCAGCCCTCGAGCCTCACCCTGATGGCCGGGCCGATCGACGCCCGCGTCGCGCCGACCCGGGTGAACGATCTCGCCACCGAGAAGCCGATCGAATGGTTCCGCGCCAACATGATCGGCGTCGTGCCGGACAAGTTCGAGGGCGCCGGGCGAAGAGTCTATCCCGGCTTCCTGCAGCTCTGCGCCTTCATGAGCATGAACGCCGACCGGCACGCGAAATCCTTCGTCGACCTCTTCCACAGCCGCGTCGCCGGCGACATGGAGAAGGCGGACGCCATCAGCGACTTCTATAAGGAATATTTCGCGATCATGGACATGAGCGCGGACTTCTATCTCGAGACGGTCGAGCAGGTGTTTAAGCTCCATCTTCTGCCGCGGGGCCTGATGAAGCACAGAGGGCGGAGGATCGAGCCGCGCGCGATGAAGCGGACGTTCCTGCTCACCGTCGAGGGCGAGAAGGACGACATCTGCGCCGCCGGCCAGACGCTCGCCGCCCAGGACCTGTGCTCGTCGCTGCGCCCCTACATGAAGACCCACCACCTCCAGCCCGGCGCCGGCCACTACGGCGTGTTCAACGGCAAGCGATGGGAGACGCAGGTCTACCCCGCGCTGCGCAACCACATCCAGTCCAGCCGCTGAGCTGCTCTGGCTTCCGGGAGAAGGGACGAGGGTCTCTCCTCTGGAGGCCTGCGCTAATCCGCCGCCTCGCAAGCGACTTCAATGCATTAGGCGCAAAATCTCAAAATCTCAAAATCTGGAACTCTTCGGCCTCCTCTCCCTCGTGCTGCGCCTCATCGAAGCACGACGGAGCAGGCCGCGGCACGGAGCCGGGTCTTGGGGGTCCGGCGCTTGCGGGACACAACCATCTCCAAGCGCGGAATCAATGATCTCAGACCTTTGCGGCGCCTTTTCCATTCCGGGCTCGCGCGGCTCGATACGAGTTTAACTTATTAATAATGTATATATGCCTCGCTGGCCGCCGGACTTTGATGCAGACAGAGATTGTATAAGGCGGCGTCTTTGCGGGTATACGACAGGGATGGGGGATAAATTTGGCGGCAGACCGTGGCCCAAGGAGCTGACAACTGGCTGAGCTAGAAAAATACGCACACTCCCTTCCGGGCCGCCCGCCTCAGGAGTGGGAGAAGCTTGCGTGTCATCTCAAGGCTGTCGCCGAACGATCGGCGCTTTTCGCAAACGCGTTCGGATGGGAGGAGGCGGGCCGGGCGGTAGGCATGTTGCACGACATCGGCAAGTGCTCGAACGAGTTTCTCGCCTATATCACGCGCTCCTCCGCCGGAGAGGAAGGATTGCGCGGCCCCGACCATTCGACGGCCGGCGCGCGCGTCGCTGAAAAAGCCTATCCCTTTCCATTCGGACGCTTCCTGTCCCACGCGATCGCCAGCCATCACGCCGGTCTGTCGGATTGGGAGAAGCTCGAAACAAGGCTCGGGGCCGAATATCGCATCGCCGACTATGGCGGTTGGGACGAGATAGCTGCGCCGTTGCCAACGAGCGTCGCCCCGACGGCGCGGTTCCGAGAGCAGGACGAGCTCGGGTTCACTCGGGCATTCCTCATCCGGATGCTATTTTCCTGCCTGGTCGACGCCGATTTCCTCGAAACCGAGCGTTTCTATTTGGAAGCGAAGCGTGAGTCGATTGAGCGTGGCGGCCACCTCGGGCCTGAGGCGCTCCGTGATCGCCTGCGCCTTCACATGGCTGACATGACGACGAAGGCCGCGGAGAAGCATCCGGGCCAGCTCAATAGCCTGCGCGCGGAAGTCCTGAGCCGCGCCGTCGCCAGGGCAGAGGACCGCCCAGGGCTGTTCACCCTTACCGTCCCCACCGGCGGCGGCAAGACGCTCGCCTCCCTCTCGTTCGCGCTGGAGCACGCCGTCCAGCATGGGCGCTCACGCGTGATCTACGTGATTCCGTACACCTCGATCATCGAGCAGACAGCGGAAGTCTTCCGCGCCGCGCTCGCAACGGACGACGACATCCTGGAGCACCATGCGAGCTTTGATTGGGAGCGTGCGAATATTGGACGCGGGACCGACGACGAGGGAGCTGACGGGCTGAAAAAGCTCAGACTCGCCGCCGAGAACTGGGACGCGCCGATCGTGGTGACCACGGCGGTGCAGTTCTTCGAGAGCCTGTTCTCCAACCGCGTCTCACGCTGCCGCAAGCTGCACAATCTCGCGAAGAGCGTCATCATCATCGACGAGGCGCAGATGATGCCGCTGAAACTGCTGCTGCCATCGATTGCGGCGCTCAAGGAGCTTCAAACCAACTACGGCGCTACCGTCGTGTTGTGCACGGCGACCCAGCCTGCGCTGCGGACCGTCGACGGCTTTAGAGGTGGGTTCGCCATCGATGATGGACGGGAACTCGCGCCTGAGCCCAAGCGGCTCTACGCCGCGGTGAAACGGTTCGAGATTGAATGGAGAGCTGAGCCTGTTTCGGATGAGGAAATCACTGCGTGCTTCGCTGAGCGGCAACAGATGCTCGTCATCGTAAATACGCGGGCGCACGCCAAGGCGCTCTTTGCAAAAATGAAGGACATGGGGGGCGCAGTTCACCTTTCGACGCTGATGTGCCCGCTTCATCGGCGAACGACGCTGGCCGAGATTAAGCGCGGACTGAAGGAGGGCAGGCCTGTTCGCCTTGTCAGCACCAGCCTGATCGAGGCCGGCGTGGACGTCGATTTTCCGGAGGTCTGGCGCGCTGCGACCGGCCTCGATGCGATCATTCAGGCGGGAGGCCGGTGCAATCGTGAGGGCGGGCCAATACCTGGCCGCGTGTCGTGTTCGCGCCGGACGAGGTGAAGCTGGCGAAAGACATCGAGGCGTTGTGGGGGGCCACGCGGCCGGTTCTGCGCCAATTCAGGGAAAATCCGAACGACCTCGACCCCATCCGGGCCTATTTCAAGGAAGTGTATTGGCAGAGGGGCCGCGAAGCGCTCGATGGCGCGAAGGTCGGGAGCTGGGTGGGAATTCTTCCGGCAATCAAAGAGCGGGCGAAAGAGCTTACCTTCCCGTTCGCTGGCATCGCCGACGCCTTCCAGATGATCGAGGACTACAAGGAGCCCGTCATCGTGCCGTGGCGCGCCGACCCGGAAGATTGGAAAGCAGAGCAGCTATTGGCGTCCATCGAAATGAAAACGCGTCCGTCAGGCTCCGATTATCGGCGCTTGCAGCAATACACCGTGTCGATTCCGCCGAAGATCCGCAGCAATTGGCTTGCGTGGGGCGTTCTCAAGCCAGTGCATCCGGGGATCGGGGACGCGCTGCTCAAGTTTGTGGACTTGTCAATGTACGATCCTAAAACAGGACTCAATCTTACGAGTCCAGAATTACTGCCGAATGGTTACACGTTATTCTGAATGGCTGCCCCCGACCAGGTGGTCGGGGGCACCCTTCAGAGAAAACGAACGGGTAGTCAGTAAGTTTCGATCCACACCCCACTGAGGAGGCGACATGGTGGAATTTCGATCGTGATCTCCACAGAGCCGTCCGGTCGCGTGACGATCCTAATGCGAGGCGCGCGACTGGCATGACGTAAGCCTTTGTGCGAGGGGGTTGCGGAGATCGGTGGTAGTTAGCAAGAACTTGTTACCTCAATTCGCGGTTCGCTAACCCGAATTCGGGCATTCTGTCGAGGGCTGCTGGGGCAATATTGGGGCAATATGACTTACGGCGTCCAGTTGCACGTCTCCGGAGCGCGCGCCTGCTTCACGCGCCCCGAGATGAAGGTCGAGCGCGTCTCATACGACGTGATGACCCCGTCGGCGGCCCGCGGCGTCCTCGAGGCAATTCACTGGAAGCCGGCGATCGCCTGGACGATTGACCGCATCCACGTCCTGAAGCCCATCCGTTTCCAGTCTTTCCGGCGCAACGAGGTCGGCGTCAAAATGAGCGCCGACAAGGCGAAGAGCGCGATGCGCTCGGGGTCGGTCACTGACCTTGGGTTCGGCGTCGACGAGGTGGATCCAAAGACCGGCAAGCTAAAATACAGGCAGCAGCGCGCCACGACTTTGCTTGTAGATGTCGCGTATGTCATCGAAGCGCACTTCGATCTGACCGATAAGGCCGAGCAGGCCGACACGCCGGCAAAGCATATCAGCATGTTCAATCGGCGGGCCGCGAGCGGGCAATGCTTCCATCAGCCTTGCTTCGGTACGCGCGAGTTCCCGGCGGATTTCAGGCTCTTGGGCGAAGCCGAGCCGCTGCCCGACAGCGAACTGCCCGATGATCAGCGAAACCGCGATCTCGGCTGGATGCTTTACGACATCGACTTCGCTAATGGCCAAGCTTCGCGATTCTTCCGCGCTCGTCTGACCGACGGCTTGCTTGATGTGCAGCGCTGCCTCGCCGAAGGAGAGGCGGCGTGACGATCCTGCAGGCGCTTGATCGGTACTACGATCGCATGGCCGCGCGCGGCGAGGCCGAATCGCCTGGCCACTCGCGGGAAAAGATCAGCTTCGCGCTCGTCCTCTCTGCCGATGGTGAACCGATCGACAGGATCAATCTTCGCCGGGTGAATGGCAAGCGCCTTGTTCCCGCCCTTAAAGAAGTTCCCGCCGCTGTCAGGCGCACCGTGGCGATCTTGCCCAATCTCTTCTGGGACAAGACGGCGTACGCGTTCGGTCGGACCGCCGCCGAAGACGCGCGCACCCTCCAGGAGCATGATGCGTTCAAAACGATGCATCTTGACGCGCTCGCCGGCACCAACGACCCTGGGCTCGTCGCACTGCGCCAATTTCTGGAACGATGGAAACCCGAGCGCTTCGATGCGCCACCCTTCATCCCGGAGATGCTCGACGCAAACGTCGTGTTCCGGCTCGATGGCGATGCGGGCTTCATCCACGAACGTGAGGCAGCGCGGCGCATCGTTGAGAGGCGATCCGCCGGAGACGCCGAGAGGGCCATGTGCCTCATTACCGGCGCGGTCGCGCCTGTGCGACGGCTGCATCCCTCCATCAGAGGCGTCGAAGGAGCTCAAAGTTCCGGCGCTTCGTTGGTTTCGTTCAATCTCGAAGCCTTCAGGTCATACGGCAAGGAGCAAGGCGACAATGCGCCCACTTCCGAAACCGCGGCCTTCCGCTACGGCGCGGCCCTCAATCGGATGCTCGATCGGGGCAGCCGCAACCGCATTCAGCGAACAGTGGGCGACACGACTGTTGTTTTTTGGGCGGACGCGTCGGGCGTAGGCGAAACAGCCGCCGATGCCGCAGAGGACGTCTTTGCGACGATCTTCGATTCGCCCTCCACAAAACTTGCCGACGATAACGATGCGCAGGAGGCTGCCAAGCTTCGCGACAGGCTCGAGGATTTCGCCAACGGACGGCCTGTCAAGGAAGCCGATCCGCGTCTTGACCCTGACACGCGTTTCTATGTGCTCGGGCTCGCGCCCAACGCCGCGCGGCTTTCCGTGCGCTTCTGGCTTGAGGATCGTTTCGAGCATATCGCCCACCGGCTGGGACTGCATGCCAGGGATCTTGCAATCGAGCCTCAGCCTCGCGGTTGGATGCGACCCCCCTCGGTCCAGCGCCTCCTGGCCAAGACGACGGCCTTGCAGGAGAAATTCGACAACATCCCGCCGCAGCTCGCTGGCGAGGTTACGCGCTCGGTGCTGACGGGCCTGCCCTATCCGCGCACGCTGCTGTCGGCCGCCATCATGCGCCTGCGCGCAGGTGACGATCCCAGTTCCGGATGGCACGCCGCCGCGATCAAGGCGTGCATCAATCGCGCGCTGAGATTTCGTTTGGGCGAATGCGCGCGGCGCGCTGCGTCGCGGACATCTGAACCATCCGACGAGGAGGAAATACCCGTGGCCGACGAACCTGACAACAAGAACGTTGCCTATCAGCTTGGCCGCCTCTTTGCGGTGCTGGAATCGGCACAGTATGCTGCCCTCGGTCGCGTGAACGCGCCGATCGGCGATCGCTATTACGCCGCCGCCTCCGCCACACCGGCGCGTGTTTTTGGTCCGCTGTTGCGCGGGTTGAAGCACCACGTCTCAGACGCGAAGAAGCGCGGCAGAGGCGGCTGGATCGAGCCCGCGGTCGGCAAAATCATGCTCATGCTGCCGCCCGACCTCCCAAGGACCCTTCGACTGGAAGACCAGGGCCGATTCGCTGTGGGCTACTACCACAAGCGCGCCACGCGACCTGACCCGAGCAACGACACTGAAACCGAGGTCAAGAACAATGACGAGTGAAAATTCTGGATTGTCGAGGCGCCACGAGTTCGTGCTGTTTTTCGACGTCACCAATGGCAACCCGAACGGCGATCCGGACGCCGGCAATATGCCGCGCATGGATCCGGAGACCGGGCATGGCCTCGTCAGCGACGTCTGCCTCAAGCGCAAGGTCCGCAACTACGTCGAGAATTTCGCGGAAAAAGACCATAAACGCGACCCGCGCCGCCACCGCATTTATGTCTCCGAGGGCGCCATCCTCAATGAAAAGCATCGGGAGGCTTATCTCAGCGAGCGCCCCGACGATGCGAAGGTCCAGAAGGCCGCGAAACTGACACCTGACTCGGACGAAGAAGCTCGCCGCATTCGCCAGTTCATGTGCGACAACTTTTACGATATCCGTGCTTTTGGCGGCGTCCTTTCCACCGGAATCAACGCCGGGCAGGTGCGCGGACCGGTCCAGTTCGCCTTCGGCCGATCGATCGAGCCCATCCTGCCGCTCGAAGTCTCCATTACGCGCATGGCGGCAACGAACGAGAAAGAGAAGAAGGAACGCGAGGAAGGCGAGGATGACGAGAAGCGCGGCGACAAGCGCACAATGGGCCGCAAGCACATCGTGCCCTATGGGCTTTACCGGGCGCACGGCTACGTCTCGGCGCCACTCGCCTCGCACCCGGTCAAGGGCACTGGCTTTTCGGAAGATGATCTCGAATTGATGTTCGAGGCGCTGAAGACGATGTTCGAGCACGACCGTTCCGCTGCCAGAGGCGAGATGACCAGCCGCAAGCTGATCGTTTTCCGTCACGCCAGCGCGCTCGGCAACGCGTCCGCCTCGGAGCTTTTCAAACGCGTCAAAACCTGGAGAGTTTTCAAAGGCGAGCGCTACGAGCCCGGCGACGACAACCTCGACAATGTCCCGCCGGCCCGCAGCTTCTCCGACTACGACATCAAAATCGATCGCGAATACCTCCGGGAGGGAGTGGAAATCATCGAGCGGCTGTGACCGTGGTGATAGAGGCTGCGGGTGGGCTGGACGACGATCCGCTCCAC
>CAWFVS010000036.1:0-116357 GCA_963819255.1 uncultured Alphaproteobacteria bacterium | reverse complement strand
TCCGGGCGATCAGAACCGGATTGCCGCGCCGCCCTTCGCGAATCGGCGCGACCGCCTGCGCGGTCGGCCGCGGCTCGAACGCGGCGATCAGATCGTCGATGAGGCGCGGGGCGACTTTCGGCATGTCGCCGAGAAGAACGACGGCGCCGTCGGCGTCGGGCGGCGTCGCGGCCAGGCCGACCCTCAGCGAGGAGGCGATCCCAGTCTCGAAGTCCGGATTGAAGGCGATCGTCACGGGCGAGCCCGCGAGGGCGGCCTCGACCGCGCCTCTGGCGTGGCCGACCACGACGATGACGGGCCGGCGCGCGACGCGAGCGCAGCTTCCACGACGCGGCGGACGATCGGCTTGCCCTCGACCTTGGCGATGAGCTTCGTCTCCTCCGCGCCGCCCGCCGCGCGAAAGCGCGAAGAGCGGCCTGCGGCGAGCACGACGGCGGCGATCCTAGCCATGCGGCTCGCGCGGCTGCGGCCGCGAGGCGATCTCCATCAGAAGTCCGCCGACGCCCATGGCGCGGATATCGGCGTCGGTTATCGGCGTCCCCGGCGATCAGGCGTTGCAGACACCCAGTCGAAGCCGTTTTCCTTCGGCGATCGCGCGCACCCCGGCGCGCCGATGATCGGCATGTCTCCACGCGCCGCGAGCAGCAGCAGATTGCCTGGATCGACCGGCATGCCGAACCGCTCGATCCGCCCGCCGAAGGCCTCGATCGCGGCCGGGATGACGTCGCGCCGGTCGGTGATCGCCGAGGCGCCGAAGACGATGAGCAGGTCGGCGCCCGGCGCGAGCCGCTCGAGCGCGCTGACGAGCGGGCCGATTTCATGCGGCGTCGTCGCGTGGGCGACGACACGGGCGCCGGTCGGCGCGAGACGCGCCTCGAGCGCGCGCAGCGTCTTGGCGACGACGCTCTCCTTGAGGCCCGGCAGCAGGGTCGAGACGACGGCGACGCGCAGCGGCCGGAACGGCGCGACCGACACGGCGGGCGTGTCGCCGAGCGCTTCGAGCGCCGCATCGAGCGTCGCTCGCCTGGTCGAGAACGGAATGATCTTGACGGTCGCGACCATGTCGCCGTCCTCGACCGCCCGGTGCGCGGGCAGGGTGGCGACGGTGATCGCCTCGTCGACCGCGTTGACCCGGTCGATCGCGGCCGCGTCGATGATCGCGAGCCCCGCCGCCTCGGCAAACAGGTTGACCCGGCCGGTGAACGGCGGCGCGCAACGCACATGCGCTCCCGCCAGCCGTTCGCCAGGCGCAGGGCCGCCTCGTCCTCGCCGACGTCGCCGTCCTCGAGGCGGGCCGCCATCACGCTGCGTCACGCCGCCTCGGCAAGCAGGCGGCGGCGTTCGGGCGTCACCACGTCGCCCTTCTTCAGCGCGATCCCGTCGATCCGCACCGCGTGGGCGAGAATGGCGCCGTCGGCCTCGCTCGATGGGCACGGAGCCGAATTTCATTCGCGCCGGGCCCTCCGAACGCAGCGGCTTTTTGCGCAGCGAGGCCGACGATCTCGCCGATGATCGAAACGGCGATCTCGGCCGGACTGACCGCGCCGATGTCGAGGCCGATCGGCGCGTGGATGCGCGCCAGCGCCGCCTCGTCGAAGCCCTGCGCGCGCATCCGCTCGAGCCTCCTGGCGTGCGTCTTCTTCGATCCGAGCGCGCCGATGTAGAAACAATCGCTTCGCGAGCGCGATCTCGAGCGCCGGATCGTCGATCTTCGGATCGTGGGTCAGCAGGCATATCGCGGTATAGCGGTCGGGCGGCCGGCCGCGAGCGGCTTCGTCCGGCCATTGCGCGATGACCGGCGTATCGGGGAATCGTTCCGGCGTGGCGAAGGCGGTGCGCGGATCGATGATCGTCACGTCGAGGCCGGCGATGCGGGCCATCGGCGCGAGCGCCTGGGAGATATGGACCGCGCCGATGAGGGCGAGGCGCGGCGACGGCGCCTGGACGGTCAGGAAGTAGTCGACGCCCTCGAGCCGTGACCACGCCGCTCTTGCCCATGCGCAACGCGGACTCCGAGCTCGGCGCCAAGCGGATCGGCGCCGACGCCGCCGCCTCGACGAACCGCTGGTCGCCGTCGGAGAGGCGCGTGACCATGACGCCCGGCGCGCCGCTGCGCCGCGCCGCATTCATCGCCTTGAGGACGTCGAGCCGCATCAGTTCGAGCTTCTCGACATAGACCTTGATGCGGCCGCCGCAGGAGAGGCCGACGCGCCAGGCCGTCTCGTCGGCGACGCCGAACTCCAGCATGCGCGGCGCGCCGGTCGCGATCACCTCCGCCGCCTCCTCGACCACGGCGCCCTCGACGCAGCCGCCGGAGACCGAACCGAGGAAATTGCCGTCGCCGTCGATGACGAGATGCGACCCGACCGGCCGCGGCGCCGAGCCCCAAGTCTCGACGACCGTCGCGATCGCGACCTCGCGTCCGGATTCGCGCCAGGCTTCCGCCGCGGCCAGGACGTCCTCTTCCCGTGTCAGCATCTCAAGAACGCCCTTTTCGCTCCGTTCCTTGAGGGGCGGCGGATCCGAACGTCCCCCGTGCTTGCTAAAATGACACCGCCGGGCCGTTCGCAAGGCGCCGTCCGGGCTCAGGCGGCGGACGCCCTGAGCCACGCCTTCGGATCCTTCGCGCTGTCCGGCCTCCGGACAGCGCCCGGCAGAGATCGGCCATGCTGGCGAGATTGTGGATCGGCCGGAACTCGTCGACATGCGGCAGCATCGCGCGCACGCCTTGCGCCTTGGCCGCGAAGCCGTCGAAACGCAACAGCGGATTGACCCAGATGAGCCGCCGGCTCGACTTGCGCAGCCGTTCCATCTCGGCCGCCGAGATCGCTCGACGCCTTCCCGTTCGAGCCCGTCGGTGAAAAGCAGGACGATCGCGCCCTGGCCGAGCACCGCGCCGCGACCATTCGCGGTTGAACTGCGCGAGCGCCTCGCCGATCCGCGTTCCGCCCGACCAGTCGACCGCGAGCTTGGCGCACCTGCGCCAGCGCCTCGTCGGGGTCGCGCGCGCGCATCGCGCGCGTGACGTTGGTGAGCCGCGTGCCGAACAGAAACGTCGACACGCGGCGCGTCTCGCCGAGCGCGTGCAGGAAATGCAAGAAGAGACGGGTGTACTCGCTCATCGAGCCGGAAATGTCGCAGAGCGCGACGATCGGCGGAGGCGCCGCACGGCGCGCCGCAAGGCGAGGTCGATCGCGCCGCCCGGCTGCAGCGAACGGCGGAAGCTGCGCCGGGGGTCGATGCGGACGCGCTGCGGATGCGGCGAAACGCCGGGTCGTCATCTCGTCGTCGGGCATGACCAGCGCCCGATCCGCTTGCGCGCCTCCTCGATCTCGGCCGCGCTCATCTGGGCGAAATCCTTCGTCCGCAGCATCTCCTGCGTCGGACACGGTGAAGCGCGCGTCGAGTTCGAGCGAGGGATCGGCCTTCGGCCTCCTGCGGCGGCATTGAACAGAGCGTCGGCGACGCGGCTGGCGCCGGCGTCGGCCTCTGCGGCTGCGCTGGCTCGGCGCCTGCGGCGACATCATCGCGATCAGCTTTACCAAGCCGCCCTTGCGCTCCAGAAAATCTCGAACGCCTGATCGAAGATGAGGCTGTCTCGTGCTTCTTGACGAAAACGGCGTGCAGCGTCGCGAAGAATCCGCGCGCTCGCCGAAGCCCGCAGCCTCGACCGCGGCGACCGCATCGAGCACGCTCCCGGCCCGACCGGCACGCCCGCCGCGCGCAAGGCGCGGGCGAAATGGACGATGTTCTCGGTGAGCGCGCCGCTCGCGTTCGGGCGCTGATTCCGGCATGGTCGGTCATGGCGCGCGAAGCTCTGCCTGGTCACTGCCGGGAGCGGACGACGGCGCGCATGGCTCATGCGCCCTTCTTCGGCCGGCTTCACCCTCTTTTTCGCGGGCGAAATAGGCCTTCATCGGCGAGAAGTAGAAGTCCCGCCAGCCGCCGTTCTCGTAATCGGTCTGATCGTCGGGCACGCCGCTGTGGCTCAGCGTCAGCCGCGTTCCGGCCCTCGTCGGCTCGAGCTCGACGGCGACCGTGGAATCAGGGTCGGTCGTCGCCGAATTCGGTGGTGCGCCAGGACTGGACGATCCGTCGCCCGGGAACGAGCTCGAGCGTCTTGCCGACGATGTAGCCGTCCCAAGCGGAGAATAAGTCTCGCCGACCCGCTGCCCGATCGTGGCGGGAGCGCCGGTCATCGCGCTGTGGCATGCGCTGTCGAGCCAGGCGTCGTAGACCGCCTCCGGCGAGGCGGGCAGGGTGCAGGACAGCCTGAAGTCGTAGGTCATCAGCGTTCCTCCCTTGCTAGTCAGCCTCCGTGCGGCGCAGCTCGGCGCGGGTCTCCTCGATCAGCGCGTGCACTTTCGTCCCCTTCGATCTTGGCGATGTCGTCCTGATACTTGAGCAGCACGCCGAGCGTGTCGGAGACCTGCGCCGGATCGAGCGCGACCGCATCGAGTTCGGTCAGCGCGGCCGCCCAGTCGAGGGTCTCGGCGACGCCCGGCGACTTGAACAGATCCTGCTTGCGCAGCCCCTGGACGAAACCGACGATCTCCTGCGTCAGCCGCCGCGGCGCGCGCGGCGCTTTGGTGCGCACGATCGCCATTTCGCGCGCCGTGTCCGGATAATCGATCCAATGATAGAGGCAGCGCCGTTTCAGCGCGTCATGGATCTCGCGGGTGCGATTCGAGGTGATGACGACGATCGGCGGATCCGGCGCCTTGATGATGCCGAGTTCGGGAATCGTCACCTGGAAAGTCCGACAGGATCTCGAGAAGAAAGGCCTCGAACGCCTCGTCGGCGCGGTCGATCTCGTCGATCAGCAGCACCGGCGCGCCCTCGACGCCGGTTCCATCGCCTGCAAGAGCGGCCGCTTGATCGAGATAATGTTCCGAGAACACATCGTGTTCGATGCGCGCCTTGTCGTGCTCGCCGGCCGCTTCGGCGAGCCGGATCGCCATCATCTGCGCCGGGATAGTTCCATTCGTAGACGGCGGCGGCGACGTCGAGGCCCTCGTAGCATTGCAGCCGGATCAGCCTCGGCCGAGCGCCGGGCCAGAACCTTGGCGATTTCCGTCTTGCCGACGCCCGCCTCGCCTTCGAGGAACAACGGCCGCCGATTTTCAAGGCCAGGAACAGAACGGTCGCGAGCGCCCGGTCGGCGACATAGTCGGCGCCGGAAGAAGCGCGAGCGTTGCGTCGATCGACGCCGGGAGCGCAGGCGACTGAGGAGGCATCGGGACTCCCGCTTGGAACATAAACCTATTCATCGGCCCGACAGGCGATGAGATCGAGGGTGCCGGCGGGTTCCGCGAAGCCGGCGTCGAAGTCGTTTTGATCGACCTTGCGGCAGCGTAAAATGAGAGTTGGCGTAATCGCCAAAGCGAGGTAAAGCGGACAGTTTAGCGTCTTCCGCCCGAGCCCAACGTGATCACAAATCCATAGGAGCCTCTTGCAGAAAGGCTGACCGAAGCGATTTTTTCGTGCCGCGCCGGGTAGGCGCGGCTTGGTCAGGCAGGGGCGGTCCTTAAGTCGACGACGCGGATGATCTGATCGACGGCGAGCGCGACGATGCCGAACATGAGATGGCATTTGACCTTGAGCGCGCCGCGGACGCGCAGAAATCTGGCGCCGAACTCGTCTTTCAAGCGGGCGTTGACGCGTTCGGCCATGGTGCGGAAATCGTAGATCCGGTCGTCGAAGTCGGGCATGTGGATGAGCTTGAGGCGCTCGACCTCGCGGCCCCATTCGGCCTTGCCTTCGTGGTCGGCGCGAAAGTTGCGGTCGACGATGGGGGCGTGGCCGAGCGCCCGGCTCTGGTCGCAGATTGCGGCGGCGTCGTAGGCTGAGTCCATGAGATCGTAGAGATAGGAGACGCGGGCGCTCGTCATGGTCATCAAGGGAATGGCGACCTGGCTGTCGTGGACGGAGGCCGAGGTCAGCACGCAGGAGACCGGGATTTGGCCGCAGGCCACGTCGATGTGGAGTTTGTATCCGGTCCAGGTCTCTTTGTAGCCCTTGCTGTTTTTCTTGCAGCCGACGTCGCAGGCGGTGGGCAGGTCGGCGAGCATCTGGCCGAGGTTCTGCGTGACCTGCCGCTCGAGACGCGTCGGCTCCGGCTTCGGCCGCGGTTCGTCCTTGCGCGGACGTCCGCGCTTGCGCGGCGGCGGGGGATGATCGGGCGCCGGGGGATTGTCTTGGCCGTCGTTGGCCTTCATCTCAACCGGCTTCTCGCGCGCTTCGATCTCGGTGGCGTCGCGCGCGATCGCCCCGATGATGCGTCCCCCGAGCGCCCGCTCGATCAGCGCCGCGTGGATCTTGTCCGGCAGCTCGCCCTGCGCGAATTCGGCGAACGCCCGGGAAAAGGTGGCCTCGGACGGAACTTGCGCGCGTCGCTCCCAGCCGAGGATGCGACGCAGCGACCTGTCGACGGCGAGGCGCTCGATCAGGGCGCTGGTGGTGGGAACGCCCAGGACCGCCTTGGCCACGAAAGCTCGGGCGAGGGCGCGACGGTCTTCGGGCGGCCGGCCCGGCCCCCTGGGCGGGTCGGGCACGAAGGCTTCGAGACCGATCACGTCGAGCGTGGTGATGAGATGACCCAGCGCTTCGGTGACCGGATCGTTGTCCTCACGCATCCAAGGGAACAAATGGCCCTGCAAATAGCCCTGGATGTGGCTCCAGCGCGCCTTTATCGCGTCGAGAGGGTCGTCAGTCATGTCTACAGCCAAGGCTGAAGCGAATCGTTTTCCATGATAACGGCGCGGTACCTGAATCGCAATCTGAATATATTTCTATGCAGCACTTGCAACCGATCCCAATATCTATAAATATTAGCGCCTTACTAGACCGGCTTCATCACTCTTTTTGCAAGAGGCTCTTAGAACAAGGGCTTTTTTGCGAATAGAGAATAAGTTGCACCTACAACTAAGGAATGACGCCCCTATCAATCTGTATTACAAATGTAACGCAATTCCCATCGTCTGAAATTCTCTGGTAGCGCCTCGCGGCCATCCTCCCGCCAATCCAATGCTTTCCAGCGTTCGCCGCCGGCCAAGGAAGTGAGGCGGCGCGGCGCTGAAGGCGGCCCGAATTCACAGAGACGGACAATGGAAGGCCTGACCGATTTTGAGATTGCTTCGCGCCCGCTCCTCGTGTCCGGAGAACCGGCGCAGCGTGCGTCGAGCGATTGCGCGCGCGCCGGTTGCGAAAGTGTTCTCGCCGAGCCGCGCCGCCGCGTCTCGAACGCAAGTTGGCGGCGATCGTCGCTGCCGATGTCGTCGGCTACAGCCGCTTGACCGGACGCGACGAGGAAGGCGCCGTTCGCCGCCTCTGTGAGATCCAAGCCGCGATTTCTCCGATCGTCGAGGCCGCCGGCGGGCGCACCGTCAACACCGCCGGAGATGCGATGCTTTTGGAGTTCTCCTCGACGGTCGCCGCCCTCGAGTGCGCTTTGGCGATCCAGGACCTTGTCGGTCTCCTCAACCGAGGCGTGCCCGACGAGAATAAGATGCTCATGCGGATTGGCGTCAATGTCGGGGACGTCATCGTAAGGGGCGGCGATGTCTTCGGGGAAGTCGTCAATGTCGCCTCGCGCCTCGAGGCGATCGCGGAGCCAGGCGGCATTTGCGTCTCCCATGCCTGCTACGTGCAGACCAAGCGTCTATTCGCTGTCAATTTCACGGACCTTGGCGAGCAGAGGCTAAAGGATATTGCCGAACCCATTCGCGCCTACGCGGTTCGTCCGCCGAGCGCGGACGGTGTTCCGACAGCCGCTTCACCTCGGTCAGCGGCGCCGGCCGTCCTTTCATCCGTAGTCGCGTCGCTGACTACCGCACAGAAGAATGTCGCCGCCGAACCGGCGAGGGAGCTCGATCGGAGTTTGGCCGCGGCCGTGGCGCGCCACGCCGAGGGGGCGGGAAACCCAGACGTTCGCCTGAGGTCTCCCCGATACGGAAAGCGACGAACCGCGACACATTCGCGGCCGGCCCCATCGACGAGAGCGCAGACCACCGCCAAGTCAACTCGGAGAATGTCCTGCCATGGCCGTGGCGCCGCCGGGGCCAGAAATGAGGGCTTGAGTTTGAGCGCCAGCGCTGGCCGTGAGGGCATTGCCCCGCGAATGAAGCGTCTTGGCTTGGATCAGAACCGCTCGACCGGCCGCGCAAACACGTATCCAACGCCCTGCTCGGTCTGGATCATCTGCACGTCGATACTGCGGTCGAAGACGTTTTCGTACAGGCGAGAGAGACGTCATGCTTAGAACGCGATTTGTGAGCGCTTCGGTATCGGCGCGCCGATCGTAAGCGCCCCAATGGGGCCCGATCTCACGGGCGTGGAGCTGGTGGCCGCGGTCTGCCGCGCCGGCGGCTTCGGCATCCTCCAAACGCAGCTCAGTCCGCCAGAACGTTTGCGCGCGGCAATTCGGCGCCTGCGTGCGCTGACGAGCGCCCCGTTCGGCGTGAACTTCGTGCTGCCCTTTCCGCACGAAGAGGGAGTGCGCGTTTGCCTCGAGGAGAGGATTGCAGCGCTGTCGCTGTTCTGGGGCGACCCGACGCCTTTCGTCGAGCCCGCGCATCGCGCCGGAGCTTCGGTCATCGTGCAGGTGAGCTCGGTCCGCGATGCCGTTCGGGCTGCGCGCGCTGGCGCGGACATCATCGTAGCCCAAGGGGTCGAGGCTGGCGGCCACTGTTCCGGCGCAGTCTCGACCATGGCGCTCATCCCCCGTGTGGTCGACGCGGTCGCGCCGACAATCGTCCTTGCAGCTGGCGGGATCGCCGATGCGCGCGGCCTCGTCGCCGCCCTTGCGCTCGGGGCGGACGGGGTCGTGATGGGAACGCGTTTTCTCGCCACGCTCGAGGCCGACGCTCACGCGCTGTATAAAGAGAGGCTCGTGGCAGCGAGCGAAGAAGACACCGTGCGCACGACCCTTTTTGGCAACGGCTGGCCGAACGCGCCCCATCGCGCGCTGCGCACAACCTTCGTGGAAACGTGGCTGCCGCGCGAATCCAGACGCCGGCCTTATACGCGAACGAGCCGACCGGAGAGACGATCATTGCCGGAATGACGATGCCCATTTCTCAATTCGCCGCAATTCCTCCAAACGCCGCGGCAAAGGGCGACGTGGAATCAATGGAGCTTCTCGCGGGCCAGAGCGTGGGACTGGTGAATGACATCGCGCCGGCAGGGGAGGTCGTGCGCGGCATGATTGCCGAGGCGGAGCGCATCATCGAAAAACTTGCACGGTAGGTCGCCGGGCTACGTCCGCGTCGAACGCGGTCGCGAATTCCACCTCTATCGAATATATCACCGATAAACTTGCGTTGAGCCGCCGCTACCCTCCGGAGACACTCCGCGGTCGGCAGGAGGCGATTTACGTTCCAATATTACGACCGTAACGCGATTCCCAGAACCGACATAGCGAAGTAACGCGGCGCCGCCATCTTCAGATCCGCCAACAGCGTGTTGGCCGTTCAAATGCTCACACAACCTCAGAAGGAGACACAACTATGAAGTCGTTTGCTCGCATCACGGTGAAACACCTCGCCCCTGTTCTCGCCGCAGCCGCATTCACCGTAAGCGGTCCATGCTTTGCAACCATTCTTTCTAAAACTCAAGCTCAGGCGATCGGTGCAAATATCGTGGTTGCAGAATTGATTGCGAACTCTGCATTCGGTCCGGCCGCGGTGACGCAATTGGCGCAGGCTATCAACCAGATTGGCAACGGCGTTAATACGATGGTGAACGATCTGTCCGCCCGTCTTCCTCCGGGTCAGGCGGCTCTTATCCAAGCATCAGTAACGGTGGCTCAAACGAT
This sequence comes from uncultured Alphaproteobacteria bacterium, assembly GCA_963819255.1. Classification (GTDB taxonomy): domain Bacteria; phylum Pseudomonadota; class Alphaproteobacteria; order Rhizobiales; family Beijerinckiaceae; genus Roseiarcus. The sequence continues at coordinate 106,543 of CAWFVS010000036.1, read as the reverse complement.
TGCTTCCCAAGCGCAGGCTCTGGGCGATGCGGGCGGACGCCAAACATTGGCGACGTCCTTCAACAAAATGGGAGACGCCATAAATCAGTTGGCGAGCGGGGTGCGACAGGCGTTTGGTCAGGGTTTTCAGGGTATGGTGACTGAGGTCAGCGGGATTGTGGCTGAGGATGAAGGGCTCTTTTTTCTGCAGCCGCGACAGGTATCAACACACCCGGATTTAACTCAACAATGGCGCTGGCTACAAGCCGACTTGCTTTGAGTGGACTAGGTGTAATGGTGAACACTCTGGAATCCGCCAACTAAAGCTTGCGAGCCTCGCAAGACGGGGAGCGGCGCGGTTTGCTTTCTGAACCGCTCCCCGTTCTGACTGGACAGTTGGCGCAGGCGAGAAGGATCAAGGATTTCAGTCCGCGAGAATTGCGTTACGCCTGCAAGGGGCCCCCTTCGCGGACCTCAATATCGCTCGACCGGTCGCGCGAAAACATATCCGACGCCGCGCTCGGTCTGGATCATTTGCGGCGCGCTCGGATCTTGTTCGAGCTTGCGCCGCAGACGCAAGATCTGCACGTCGATGCTGCGGTCGAACACGTCTTCGTGCACCCGGGTCGCATTCAGGAGGTGCTCGCGGCTTAGCGGGCGTTGCGGCGCCTCGAGGAATGCGACGAGCAGCGCGTATTCGCCCTTGGTCAGCGCGACCGCAGCGCCGTCGGGATCGGAGAGCCGTCGCGTTCTCCGATCGAGCTGCCAGCCGGAAAAGTGGAAGCGACCGCGGTCGGAGTTCGCGAATTGGCGCAGCGCGTCCGCTTTCGATCCTTCGCAGCACCGCGCGCACGCGTGCGAGCAATTCGCGCAAGTTGAACGGCTTGGTCAGGTAATCGTCGGCGCCGAGCTCCAGTCCGACGACGCGATCGATCTCGTCGCGGCGATGGCCGGTGATGATGATGACGGGGACATCGGACTTCGAGCGGACGTCGCGAAGCAGATCGAGGCCATCCTCCTGACCCAGCCGCAGATCGAGGATCACTAGATTCACTTCGGCGTCGCGGAGTTGGCGCGCCATCTCGTCGCGACCTTCCGCCGTCAGCGCGCGGATGTTATTCTCCTCGAAGTAGTTCACGACCATGCGCCGTAAGGCGGCGTCGTCCTCGACGACGAGGACACACACTTGGCGATCGCCGCTCGCGCGTAGGGACGGGTCTTTCGACGATGTCTCTGCCACGCCTAGCTCCCGTTTTGGCGTCGGCGGCCAACGCCGACCTCCGGATGGCTTGCGTCCTCGTTGCGCTCGCCTCTATCGCGGCCGCTTCGTTCACGGCCTCTCGATCGCAGGCCATTCAGCCCCGCGCGGTGAGGAACCGATCACGCCGATTCCCGCGGTGCCGGCGCATCCGCGGCGCGTCGCGCTCGGGGAACAATTGTTCCGCGACTGGCGCCTGTCGCATGATAACACACGCAGCCGCCTAGTCGCGCCATGATACACGAACCAACGGGGCCAGCGCCAACGCGCACGGACGGTCGGCTTGGACCTGCTCGGCGCTCGGACGCACAATCAAACTTTGAGGCCGAACGTCCATGACGGCTATCGCAACAGATCAGCCCCGGCAAATAAGGACCGGCATGAGGGCCGAGGAGCGGTTCGTTGTTACCTCATCCTGCGACATCGCCAAAGCCGCCCTGGTCGACCGCTCGGTGAATTATCGGAACGAGGCTGCGCCACCTCTGACGCCAGCGAGCGTGCGGGTAGGCAAACAGACTATAGCGACTACGTCCCCGGATTTCGCCAAAGTGCTGAGCGACGCCCTCATCGCGCATGGTTATCCTGCTGAGGCCGATCTATCGCAAACAAACCGCGTCATGACGGTCGTGCTGCTTACGATCCTTGTGATCTACGTCGCCATGGTCTATGGGCCGATCGCCGCCTTGCTGGTAGAACTATTTCCCACCCGGATCCGCTACACCGGATTGTCGCTGCCGTACCACATTGGCAACGGCTGGTTCGGTGGGTTCCTGCCCGCCACCGCATTCGCCATCGTGGCCGCGACAGGGGATATCTACGCGGGTCTTTGGTATCCGATCGCCGTGGCAGCGATGAGTTTCGTCGTCGGTTTGATCTTTCTGCCGGAAACTAAAGACCGGGACATCACCTGCTTGTGGCGATTGTCGCCGAACCTATCGATCGATCCTTTCGAGGATTTCAGATTTTTGTGATTGGTCTCCTGACCTAGCCGAATGGGACATCCTCGAGGAGGACTAGATTCACCTCAGCGTCGCGGAGTTGACGGGCCGTGTTCTTGCGGCCTTCCGCCACTAAGGCTTGGATGCTATTCTCCTCGAAGTAGTTTACGACCATGCGCCGCAAGGCGGCGCCGTCCTCGACTACGAGGACGCACACTTGCCGATCGCCGCGCGCGCGTAGGCTCGGGTCTTTCGACGATGTCTCTGCCACGCCTAGCTTCCGCTTTGGTGTCGGCGGCAATGGCCGACTTCGGGATAGCTTGCATCCTCGTTGCGCTCGTCTCTCTCGAGACTGCATCGTTCACGGCCGCGCAATCGCCGGCCAATCAGCCGCGGGCCGAACAGGAACCGATCACGCCGATTCCCGCGGCGCCGGCGCAGGACCCGCGGCGCGTGGCGCTCGGGGAACAATTGTTCCAGGATTGGCGCTTATCGCATGATAACGCGCGTCGCTGCCTAACATGCCATGATACACGAACAAACGGCGCCAGCGCCAATGCCCACGATAAGACGCCGAGCGGAGAACCTATCCCGCTTAACACACTCACTATATTCAATGCGGCTCTAAGCTTTCGTCTGAACTGGGAGGGCAACTTTCGCTCGCTCGAACGCGAGGTCGAGCACGCGATTGGCAGTCCGCAGCTCATGGCGTCCAGCGTCGAAGAAGTTGTTGGCAAGCTGCAGGCTGACCCCGACCTGGTGAAGCGGTTCCGAGACGCCTATGGACGCGGGCCCGATCGTGACAATCTGTTGGACGCTGTCGCCGCTTTCGAGCGTTCGCTCTCGACGCCGGGCAGCCGCTTCGATCGCTGGCTCGCGGGCGACGCCAGCGCGATTACGGCGGAGGAGCTCTCCGGCTATCAGTTGTTCAAGTCGTTGGGCTGCGTCTCATGCCACCAAGGCGTGAACGTAGGCGGCAACATGTTCCAACGACACGGTATTTTCCATCCGCTAGGTTCCCCGGACCCCGAGTTGGTGCGCGTCCCCAGCCTGCGCAACGTGGCGACCACGGCGCCCTATTTCCACGACGGCAGCGTGGCGACACTTCCAGAGGCCGTCAGGGCGATGGGCTTCGTCCAGCTAGACCGCGTGCTGACCGACGACCAGGTCGCAGCCATCGTCGCCTTTCTCAAAACGCTCACGGGGACCTACAACGGCGCGCCTGTCACCTCAGCCGCACGCCCGCCGCACACAGCGGCGCCGCCATGAGGCTAATGGCGGCAGCCTTGGGGGTGCTGCTGCTGCTCGCGCTGCTCACGTGGCTGCTGCTGCGCGGAATCGACACAAACGTACGAACCTATGCAGCGACGCTCCAGACCTTCGACGATTTCGCGCTGGCCGAGGCTTCTCTTCAACGCGACGTCCTCCAAGCGCGCGCCGGCCTGCTCCGCGACTATGATCCGCTCGGCTCAGCCGAGGACGCGATGGAAAACGCGGTCGCTCGGCTACGCTCATACGCTCAGTCGCAGGCTCTCAGCACAGAGCCTATCGATCGCCTGGGCGAGGCGATCGCTCAGCAAGAGGAACTGACTGAGCGCTTCAAGAGCAGCAACGCCGTCCTCCAAAATTCACTGGCCTATGTCGGCTTAATGAGCACTGGTCCGACGTTTGGCTCGAAAGATACAGAGCTCGCGCCTGCAACGGGAGCGATGGCGGCCGCCATTCTCCATCTCGCGCGCGACACGTCGCCGGAGGCCGTCCAAGCGCTCCAGGAACGGATCGACCAGTTTGCCGCGCAAGCGCCCGCTGCCGGCCCGGACGCGCAGGCGGCGCAGGCACTGCTTGCGCATACGCGTTTGTTGCGAGATCTCTTGCCCGGGATCGACGCGACGCTGAAGTCCCTCTTCGCGGTTCCAACCGGACCGCCATTGGAAACGACCCGTGCGCTCTTCGCCGATCATCAGGCTTCCATCGAAGCGACGGCGCAACGGTACAGGTTGCTGCTCTACCTAGCCTCCCTCTTGCTTGTTGTCGCACTGGTGCGTCTCGGCCTGCGGCTGCGGATTCGCGCCCTCGCGCTCCGACAACGGGCGGCATTCGAACGTGTCATCGCCGAGAACTCGACGCGCCTGATCAATTGCCCGCCGGCTGAAACCGCCGCGCGCCTCACACAAGTGCTGGCTGAACTAGGGCGGGCGATAGGGGGGGTGGAACGCGCCTATGTCGTGCTGGCCGAGAATCCCACGCGCGTGCATGCCTGGTGCGCTGATGAAGCGCCGTATCAACCCGGATGGCCCGAGGACGCCCTGGCCTTGTTTGAGCAACTCGGCGATGGACACGACATCGTCACGGTGCCAGATGTCGCCGCCCTGCCGCCCGGCGAGACCAAGAACAAACTCAGAGCCGTCGGCCTCCGCGGCTGGGCTTGCGTCTCGCTGAACCGGCCTGGCCGCGTGCGCGGCATCATGGGGTTCGACAAATTCCAGCCAGCGTGGAGCGCGGTGTTTCCGGTGCCTGTCGTTCGGCTCGCCGGCGACGCGGTGGCCAACGCGATCGATCGCGAGTTCCTCGAGCGCGACCGGGCAAGACTCGCGACCCGGCTGGAGCGGGCCCGGCGCATGCAGACGATCGGGTCGCTGGCAAGCGGCGTCGCGCACAATTTCAACAACATCATCGGCGCCATTCTCGGCTATTCGGAGATGGCTGAACCTGAGCTTGCCCCGGGATCCAGGCCGGCCCAGCACATCGAGGAGATCAAGCGGGCGGCGGAACGCGGGCGCGATCTGATCGACCACATCTTGACGTTCGGGCGGCAGCGGGAAATTCGCGTGCGGCCCATCCAGGTGCGGACCCTGTTCGAGGAAGCAGCGTCGTTGCTGCGCGCAACGCTGCCGCCGGGGGTCGAACTGCTGATCGCCGACGTTCCTGAGGACAGGGCCGTATTGGGCGAAGCGGCGCAACTGCAGCAGGTCATTCTCAACCTCTGCAACAACGCGGCGCAGGCGATGGACGGGCAGGGGCGGATCCGCGTCGCCGCGGAAGAGAAGGATCTCGCTGGGCCTTCTACCGCGATGAGCCACGGCGAGCTCGCGCCGGGCCTCCACGTCTGCATCTCCGTCGAGGACACCGGACGAGGATTCGATGAAAGCGTCGCGCGCCGACTGTTCGAGCCGTTCTTCACCACGCGCTCGGCGGGAACCGGATTGGGCCTCGCGACCGTGCAGGAAATCGTCCGCGACCACGACGGAGCGATGAACGTGCGGAGCGCGCCGGGACGTGGAAGCCGCTTCGAGGCGTGGCTGCCCGCGGCGGGAAAGGACGCCTCCCCGTTGATCGATCCGGCCGCGCCGCCGCTCGGCCGCGGCGAGACGGTGCTGGTGATCGAGAGCGAACGGGAACGTCTGTTGCGCGATGAGGAAATGCTGGCGGCGCTCGGATACGAGCCTGTCGGATTCGAACGTGCGGATCAGGCGATCGCCGCGTGCCGCGACGCGCCGGATCGGTTCGACGCCATGCTGATCAGCCATGCGCCGCAGACGCTGGACGGGCTCGACGCGGCGCGCGCCCTGCACGGAATCGCGCCGCAATGTCCGGTGTTGCTCGCCGCCGTTTCGACGATCGGCATCAGCATCGACGCGCTGGCGCAGGCGGGAATCGTCGAGGTCCTGCGCCGACCCATCGCCAACAACGAGCTTGCGGTGATGCTGGCGCGCTGGCTGCGCGAGCCCGGCGCGCTAGGAAAGTAACGCAATTCCGGATCATTGAAAGACGCTCTCAGCTTGGCCCCACCTCTCCGGGTCCGTCGCGGCACGCGATATTTCCACAGAGACGCAGGGCAGAGAGCGGTTACGAACGTAACGCGAATCCTGAAAACTGAAATTCTTCTGTAGCGTGGCGCCGCCATTTTCCAGGTCCGATATCTCGGCACTAAGCCGAGGTGCGCTAGAGGATACACCCTATATTAATGGAGGATCAGATGAGACTCGTGACAAGTGTTATGCTCGCACTTTGCGTTGCTTTGCCCGCACCAATCGTCGCTAACGCCTCTGAAAGCGTGAACCCGGTTCACAAGCACCGGATCCACCAGCAGCACGCCGTCACCGGAGGATTCAATCCGGCTGCAACAGCTTTGGTGCTGCAGATGGGGACCGTCCGGGCGGCTCCGGCGCTGAAGCCCAATGACAACACCGACGGGCTGTCCCGCGACCGCGACCAATGCAACCGGGGCTGCATCGATAACTGAACTATCTGAAGCAAGGACTGCGGCAGCCACAGCGGCGGCGCGGTCGCCGAGAGACGGTGTCGAGGCGCCGACGCGGCGATGTCGACAAAACCTGTCTAATACGGCAGTCCGACCGTCGCTGTGGCGAGGCGCTCGATCCCCTCGGTCGAGTGGATGAGGCCCAGGCACTCGCCTGCCGCCGCCTGGCGGCCGCGGCACCCGACCTCGCTCCGATCAGCATGTCCCCGCGCAGGAAGTGTGCCAGTGCCCCGAGCCGAAACGCACTGGGCCTGGACACGCTGACGGCCATGGCTGACAAAATTATTGAATTGTCGCCGGAATATGCTCGATGACGAGCGTTGCAGGCGTAACGCGATCCTCCCGGACTGAAATCCTCGCTTAGCGGCGCCGCTCTCGGTCTTCAACGTTACGAATGTAACACAACTCACCGAAATTGAAATCCTTCCGTAGCGCTGTCGCGCTACGTTCCTTATCGGCGCGCAAGCCACAAAGCGCGAAGCGGTGGATTAGCTCAGTGTAGAGAGAAGGAACTCGAGTCATGACAACCATCCAAAATACCAAGCCTAAACTATCACTCGGCACCAGGCTCCTGACGGTAGCCGCCTTGCTTGGGCTTTTCACTGCGGCTTGGCTGTTATCGTCGATATCGTCTTCGTATAGTGACGGTCAGCTGGCTATGACGGCTGGCGGGGTGAGCGCAACGGACCTGCGGCCGACGACGATGAGGATCGCGCCCGTCCCCGTTATCGACAGCGGCGCTGAGATCTTCATTGGCACGGGGGACGGAAGCAACGGCTCCTGGACTCGACCCTGATCGCTGAGAGCAAGTCCGACGCGTGACCTTGGCGCTGCGCATGCAGTAGCGCCGTGGCCGGCGGGCCGTCGATTGCGCGACAGACCGACGCGACGGCGACGAATCGTTGCTCGGCTGCGTAGTCGATCGGAGATCATTCTGGCCGGCATCGTATTTTTCGGGAGTCGTACGCATGTCAAATCCGATTCTGAAGCAGGCAGTCGTTATCGGCGCCGGAATGGGGGGCCTCGCCGCGGCGAAAGCCGTCGCGCCTCATTTCGAAAAGGTCATCGTGTTCGAGCGCGACGCTCTGCCAGACGCGCCCGCGCCGCGCTCGGGGACGCCTCAGGCGCGGCATACGCATGGGCTCCTTGCGGGCGGCTGCCGTGCGCTCGAGCGTCTGTTTCCCGGCATCGAGCTCGATCTCGTCGAGGCGGGCGCCGTTCGGATGCGCGCTCGGCGCGACATACGCTACGAGGTTCCGGGTTTCGATCCTCTTCCGCAGCGCGACTTCGGTTTCGATTCATTCGCCCTGTCGCGCCCCGCGCTGGAGCGTGTCTGCCGCCGCCGGGTCGAACGGGAACCTAACATCGAGTTCAGACCGCGCTCGCGCGTGACGGAGCTCATCGTGTCGCCTGACAATTGCGCGGTCGCCGGGGTGCGCTTTGAGGACACGCGCGGAACGCCGGGAGGTCTCGGCGCGGATCTGGTCGTCGATGCATCGGGCCGGGCGTCGTTGACGCTTCGCTTCCTCGAAGCGATCGGCTGGGCGAGGCCGGCGGCGATCGAGATCGGTATTGATCAGGCCTATTCGACGGCGATCTTCGAGACGCCTGCAAACGCTCCGACGGACTGGCTCGGCGTGCTGCATGTGCCGACGCCGCCGGACAGTAACCGCTTAGGGATCATCCTCCCGATGGAGGGGGGACGATGGACCGTTTCGCTTTGCGCAAACCACGGCGAAAAGCCGCCCGGCGACATCGACGGGTTCATGGCCTTCGCCAAGTCGTTCCGCATGCCGACGATCTACAATGCGATCCGCAGCGCGAAGAGCGTCGGCGACATCGCACGGTTCGGGATGCGATGCAGCGTGCTGCGCGCCTTCGACAAACTTGACCGCTCTCCACGCGGATTGGTCCCGCTCGGGGACTCGGTCTGCCGTTTCACGCCGGTCAACGGCCAGGGCATGTCTGTGGCGGCGCAGCAGTCCGAGGTTCTCGCCAGCATCCTCGAGTCGCGGCGCGGGCGTGACGATCCGCTCGATAGTCTCGCGGAAGCGTTCTTCAGGGAAATCCAGCCGCTTCTCGAAGCCCCGTGGGCCGTCGCGATGGCCGATCTCGTCTATCCGCAGACGCGCGGCGAGCGGCCGCCGGACTTCGAAGCCCAGCTTCGATACACACGCGCGCTCATGCGCCTCGCGGCCGAGGACCACGAGACGGATAGGATCGTCTTCGAGGTGCGGGCGCTCCTCAAGCCGCAGAGCGTGCTGCGAGAGCCCGGACTCGCGAGCCGGGTCATGTCCATGATGGCGGCGGCCTAGGCGCCAGGCCTCCTTTCCGCCGCGGCGAACCTCGGGATCATGGGTTCGATACCGACCTGACCAGGCATGAGAGCAACTCGTGCCGACCGAGGCAAATGGAGTGAAAGTGATGGATGCTGAAAGAGACGCCATTGTTGGACAGCGCGTCGATCTATTCGGGCCGTCCGTGGAATTCCTGACGTCGTCCAGTGAAGCGCAGGAAGGCTTCTGCGTGCTGAGGGGCGTGATCCCGCCGGGCGTGTCCGCGCCGCTTCACAGCCACGCCGACATCGAGGACTTTTATGTCGTCTCGGGCGAAGTTCTGGCTCTGAGACAGGCGGCGCATGGATACGAGTTCGACCGTGCGCAAGGCCGGAGATTACGTCCGGGTTCCCAGCGGCGTACGGCATGGATGGCGCAATGTTTCCAGCGAACCGTTCGTCTCGCTGATCATCACCACCCCGACGCTCGGCAAATTCTTTCTCGAGGCGGGAAGGCCGATTGCGGAGGCGTCTCGACCCTTCGCCCCGGAGGACCTCGAGCGTCTTGCGCGGGTGTCGACCAAATATGGTTACTGGAACGCCACTCCGGAGGAAAACGCTGCGGCCGGAATACAACCCTGACTTGACCCCGCGGAACTCCTGTCGGAGCGCCGCGGGCGAACAGGTCGCGGCGAGCGGCCGGTTGTGCCTATTTTTTGTTTCGTCGCCCGCGCTCCTGGCGGCGGTCATGGCCTTCGCCTCATGATCGGCGAGCCGCAGGATGACGTTGTCGCGGCGGCTCGTCACGCGTGTTGAGAGCCCGGTGAGCCAGTATGAAGCGGAGCCCGGCCAATAGAGGCTGATCGGCTCCGCGCATGGATCGGGCAGCATTCGCCAGGGCGGCGAAGTCCGAGGTGCGTTCGAAGTCTCGAACGATTGCGGCGACGAAGCGTCCCGGAGGCGTCCCTTGGCTCGCGGCTTCGCGGCGGGTTTGCCTCGCCAATTCGTCGCCCATCGACTGGAGCGCCCAGTTTGCCACGTATTCGTTGGAGCAAGCCCCGATAACCAAACGCAGCGCCATAGAAACCTCCGCCATACTTCGGACAGCGATGTCCTTCAGGTTTTGATGCTGAATAGAGAGATGGTCGACTTGCTCGATCCGGCGCGCTCCGCCGCTTCAGGAACGATCACAGAGCCCCAGGCGCCCTTGACCCGTGAAACGCGGCTCGCGCGAGCATCGGCATGCCGCTCGAAATCTCAACGCCGACCTATCTCGATCTCGACCAGCCGCAGGATCACATCGGAATAGTCCTCGCCAGGCCGGCGCATGGCCCTCATGCGGTCGACGACGGCCGCCTCGACCTGGATGAAGCATTTGCCCCGGTCGCGCTGCATCGGCCATCGGGCCGATCCTTTCGGCAGCCTCGAGGCGATGGCGTCATATGCGCCCTCGGTGAGGACGAGGCGAATCATGTCAGGACGCGACATGATCCTGGCCAAGCGGTAATTTCAGGGCCGAAGCCGAGCGTTTCTGTGCCGAATGCGACCGGACTCTCCATCTCGAGGCCGGCGCATCGATAAAAGATACCGGAGCGTCGGCCGCAAGGCCAGGCGAAGATCGTAAAATCTCGCCGCCCCGCTGATGGTCATGGCGGAACAGGCTCCGCCTGAGCCACCTCGCGGGCGGCGAACTTCGCTTGTTGAAAAATTCCCTACTGTTTTTATCGCAGCAGGAAGTTTTCCTGCATCCTCGGGCTACGTGAGAACCCGAAAAACTGGCGCTTTGGACGACCTGAAACATCTCTCTTCGCTGACGATGACCCCGAATTCGCTGATATCGAGGTTAATTCGCTTGGAGTGCGCCCATTAACTGAGACACTTTTAATTGGGTGACATGGCTTCCGAGGAGGAACCATGTCGAAACGATCGCTGCGAGTATTCTCACGCGAGTTCAAGCACCGGATGGTGCTGCGTCTTGCGAATGGCGAGCGGGTGGCGGCGCTCGCCGAGGAGGCTAGGGTCAAGCCTCAGCTTTTATATGACTGGCGGGCGGCCTATCGAGCGCTGGGGGTTGCGGGGCTGAGCCGCAAGCGGGGACGGAAGCCGGGGTGGCGGCGAAACCAGGCGTCGGCGGGCTTGGCGTCGTCCGAGGCGGCGTCCTCTTCGGACGCCGCCGCGTCCTCCGCCAAGCCCGCCGATGAGCTCGCCAAAGCCCAGGCGCGCATTGCGGAGCTCGAGCGCCTGGTCGGCCGGCAGCAGGTGGATCTGCATTTTTTTCGCGAAGCCTTGCGGCTCTGGGACGCGGCCAGCCAGGAAAGCGGCGCGTCCACCTCTACGCGGTCATCCGAGAAATGACCGCCGCCGAGCCGCAAGGCTTCCCCCAGAATGACGCCAACGTCGAGCGCCTGTGCGCGTTGGGCGGCGTGTCGCGGGCCGGCTACTACCGGCATTTCGGACCGCATTCGCCCAAGCGCGAGGACGCAGACTTGCGCAACCTCATCCAGCGCATCGCCCTCGACAACCGCCATTACGGCTACCGGCGCATCACCTTCGAGCTGAGGCGGCAAGGGCTGATCGTCAACGCCAAGCGGGTGCGCAGACTGACGCGCGAGGACAATCTGTTGAGCCAACGCGCCAAGCCCTTCGTCCCGGCCACCACCCTGAGCCGGCATGGCTTCGCCATCGTCCCCAACCTAACACGCGGTCTCATTCCCACCGGCCTCGATCAGATCTGGGTCGCCGACATCACCTACGTGCGGCTGGCGGAGGGCTTCGTCTATCTGGCGGCGATCCTCGACGCCTTCTCGCGCAAGGTGATCGGCTGGGCGATCGCCGACCATCTCGAGGCAAGCCTGGCGATCGAGGCCCTCGACATGGCGCTCGAGGCCCGCAATCCGCCGCCCGACAGCCTCATCCACCATTCCGACCGCGGCGTGCAGTATGCCTGCGGCGCATATCAAAAGCGCCTCGAAAAGGGTAAGATCGCCGCCAGCATGAGCAGGGTAGGCAACCCTTACGACAACGCCAAGGCGGAAAGCTTCATGAAGACGCTGAAAACCGAAGAGGTCGACGCCAAGACCTACCGCGACCTCGACGACGCCCGCCGCCAGATCGGCGCCTTCATCGAAACCGTCTACAACGCCAAGCGCCTGCACTCGGCGCTCGGCTACAAACCCCCGGTCGAGTTCGAAGCCGACCTCCGCCGGGACGACTGCAACCACGCAAACCAGGAGGAAACCCTGTCACTGAATTAGGCGTGTCTCAGCGATAGGGTGCAGTCCAGCTTGTCCGGCCAAAAAATTCGCTGTTCGATAGAAAAAAATTCGCTGAGAGTTTGCCGCGGGAATGGGGCATCCATCGCTCAGAGTCCCGGAAATCTTTCATGTTTTTCGCGACCCTTAAGCCGCGCGATCGGTCAAGCGAGGAAAAATTCGCTGTTCAATTCGCTGTTCTCAGCAATTCGCTTTTCGTGCCGCATCGCCCAGGGCCTTCTACCACTGAAGGCCGCCGCCGCGGCCGCGATTCTCGGGGCGGCCCGAGTACACCAGGAATTCGGCCGCAGGCCCGCGGCGGCGGGAGCCCGTCCAGCCGGGAAAGAGACCCGGCGGGCGTCCATCCGACGCCCGCCAGGTCCGGTCGACATCAGCCGGCCGCTCAGCCTGCCGCAGCGACCGCCCGCTTGGCCATCACGCCGATAAGGTGGGCGCGGTATTCGGCGTCCGCATGGATGTCGGAGTTGAGGCCGCTCGCCGGAACCGAGACGCCATTGAGCGCCGAGGGCGAAAAATTGGCGTTCAGCGCCGCCTCGAACGCCTGCGCCCGAAAGACGCCGTTCTCGCCCGCGCCGGTCACCGCGACGCGCACGCCGCCGGCGGTCTTGGCGACGAAGACGCCGACCAGCGCGTAGCGCGAGGCCGGACTGGCGAACTTCATGTAGGCCGCCTTCTCAGGGATCGGGAAGCTCACCTGGGTGATGAGCTCGCCGGATTCGAGCGCGGTTTCGAACAGGCCCTTGAAATAGTCGTCGGCGGCGATGCGCCGCTTGCTGGTGACGACCGTCGCCCCGAGCGCGAGGACGGCGGCGGGATAGTCGGCGGCCGGATCGTCGTTGGCGAGCGAGCCGCCGATCGTGCCGCGGTTGCGCACGTGCGGATCGCCGAGCCCGAGGGCGAGCGTCGCGAGCGCGGGGATAGAAGCCTTGACGACCGGGCTTCGGGCGACCTCGGCGTGGCGGGTCATCGCGCCGATGACGAGATTGTCGCCGTCGCGGGAAAGGCCGGAAAGCTCCGGAACAGCCTTCAGATCGACGACGATCGAGGGGGCGGCGAGGCGCTGCTTCATCGTTGGGATGAGCGTCATGCCGCCGGCGAGCGCCTTGGCGTCCGCCTTTTCGAGGTCGGCGAGCGCGCCCGAGAGGGTGTTCGGGCGATGGTATTCAAAGGCGTACATGGAAAAATCTCCGAATGAGAGGTCAGGGAGGCGGCGCGAAGCCGCCTCCGGCTCGAATCATTCCGCGGCGCGCTTCGTCACGGCCTTCTGCGCGGCCCGCCAGACGGTCTGCGGGGTCGCAGGCATCTTTACGTCCTCGTGGCCGAGCGCGTCGGTCAGGGCGTTGATGACGGCGGGCGGCGCGGCGATGGCGCCCGCTTCGCCGCAGCCCTTGAGTCCGAGCGGGTTCGACGGGCAGGGCGTCTCGATCGTCTCGACCTTGAACGACGGCAGATCGTCGGCGCGCGGCATGCAATAGTCCATGTAGCTCGCCGTCAGAAGCTGTCCGTCGGCGTCGTAGTGCGCGCCCTCGAGAAGCGCCTGGCCAACGCCTTGGGCGATGCCGCCATGCACCTGGCCCTCGACGATCATCGGGTTGATGAGCTTGCCGAAGTCGTCGACCGCGGTCCAGCGGTCGATCGTCACCACGCCCGTCTCGGGGTCGATCTCGAGTTCGCAGATGTGGACGCCGGCCGGGAAGGTGAAGTTGGTCGGGTCCCAGAACGCGCCTTCCTTCAAGCCGGGCTCGAGCTCCTGCCCGTTGAACTTGTGCGCGGTGTAGGCGTTCAGCGCGACCGAGCCGAAGTCGATCGACTTGTCGGTGCCCTTGACGGTGAACTTGCCGTCCTTGAACTCGATATCGCCTTCGGAGGCTTCGAGCACGTGTCCGGCGACCTTCTTCGCCTTGGCTTCGACCTTGTCCAGCGCCTTGGAGAGCGCCGACATGCCGACCGCGCCGGACCGCGAGCCGTAAGTGCCCATGCCGAACTGCACCTTGTCGGTGTCGCCGTGGACGACGGAGACGTTCTCGATCGGAATGCCGAGGCGCGAGGAGACGAGCTGGGCGTAGGTCGTTTCGTTTCCTTGACCGTGGCTGTGGCAGCCGGTCAAAACCTCCACGGTGCCGACCGGATTGACCCGCACTTCCGCCGACTCCCAGAGCCCCACTCCGCCGCCGAGGGCGCCCACGGCCTGGGAAGGGGCGACGCCGCAGGCCTCGATATAGGCGGAGATGCCGAGTCCACGCAGCTTGCCCTTGGCTGCCGACCTCGGCCTTGCGCCGGGACACACCCTTGTAGTCGGCAAGCTCGAGCGCCTTGTCGAGCGCGCCGCCGAAGTCCCCCGTGTCGTACGCCATCAAGACCGGAGTTTGATGCGGGAACGCCTTCACGAAGTTGATATGTCGGAGCTCGGCCGGGTCACGGCCGGTCTCTCGGGCGGCGATCTCGACGATGCGCTCGACGAGGAAAGCGGCCTCCGGCCGGCCGGCGCCACGATAGGCGTCGACCGGCGCGGTGTTGGTGTGGACCGCGTCGACCTCGCAGTAGATGTTCGGAATGTCGTATTGCCCCGACAGGAGCGGCGCATAGGCGTAGGTCGGGACGAACGACGAGAAGGTCGACATGTACGCGCCCAGATTTGCGATTGTGCGGGCCCGCAAAGCCGTCATCTTGCCCTGGGCGTCGAGCGCGAGCTCGGCGTGGGTGACATGATCGCGGCCATGCGCATCGGACAGAAACGATTCCGTGCGCTCCGCGGTCCACTTGACGGGACGGTCGATCTTCTTGGCCGCCCAGGCGCAGACGGTTTCCTCGGCGTAGATGAAGATCTTTGAGCCGAAGCCGCCGCCGACGTCGGGAGCGATCACCCTGAACTTGTGCTCAGGCGCAAGGCCGACGAAGGCGGACAGGACGAGCCGGGCGACATGCGGGTTCTGGCTCGTCGTGTAGAGCGTGAGCGTGTCGGTTCCACTATCGTAGTCGCCAATCGCCGACCTCGGCTCCATCGCGTTCGGAATCAGGCGGTTGTTGACGAGATCGAGCTTGGTCACGTGCGCCGCCGAGGCGAACGCCGCGTCGGTCGCCGCCTTGTCGCCGATGTGCCAATTGAAGATCGTGTTGTTCGGCGCGGAATCATGGATTTGCGATTGGCCGGGACTGGCGGCCTTGGCCAGATCGATCACGGCGGGCAGTTCGGTGTAGTTGACCTCGATCTTTTCCGCCGCGTCCCGCGCCTGAACGTAAGTGTCGGCGATGACGACCGCGACATGGTCGCCGACATAGCGCACCTTGCCCTGGGCGAGCGCCGGATGGGCGCTGGCCTTCATCGGCGAGCCGTCCTTCGAATGAATCATCCAGCCGCAGGGGAGGCCGCCGACCTTGTCGGCCGCGATGTCGTCGCCGGTGAAGATCGCGACGGCGCCCGGCGACTTCCGCGCCTCGGCCGTATCGATCTTGTCGATCGTCGCATGGGCGTGCGGCGAGCGCAGGAAATAGGCGTAGGCCTGGCCGGGACGGTTGATGTCGTCGAGGTAATGGCCCTTGCCGGTGATGAAGCGGATGTCCTCTTTGCGCTTGACCGAAGCGCCGATGCCTGTCGCGCTCATGATGTCTCTCTCCCTTGGAACGGCTTGAGCGCTGCGGTTATTCGGCGGCCTTGGCCGTCGTCGTCGCGGCCATTTCGCGGGCGCCCTGCATGACCGCCTTGACGATGTTGTGGTAGCCGGTGCAGCGGCAGATGTTGCCCTCGAGCCCGTGGCGGATCGTCGCCTCGTCGAGGTTCGGCCCCTCGCGATTGACGAGGTCGATCGCCGCCATGATCATGCCCGGCGTGCAGTAGCCGCACTGCAGGCCGTGATTGTCCTGGAAGGCCTGCTGCATCGGGTGAAGCTTGCCGTCCTTCGCGAGGCCCTCGATCGTCGTCACGCTCGCGCCGTCGCAGCTCGCCGCCAGCGCCGTGCAGGACTTGATCGCCTCCCCGTCGACATGGACGACGCAGGCGCCGCACTGCGAGGTGTCGCAGCCGACATGCGTGCCGGTCAGGCGCAGATTCTCGCGCAAAAACTGCACGAGCAGGGTCCTGGGATCGATCTCGGCCGAGACCTGCCGGCCGTTTACCGCCATAGTGACATGAACCATTCCCATATCCTCCTGAGCCATGACGTCCTCTGCGGGGTGACTTTCGCTTCGCCGGCGAGCCGGCCGGCCGCAGGCGCGGCGGCCTGCGCGGCCGCGGGCGCGGCGGGTGCGACCCGTCCTCCGGCGGCCTCGGCGAAACTGGCGAAGAATTTGTCGGCCATGCCCTTGGCGACGCCGTCGATCAGGCGCGAACCGAGCTGGGCCATCTTGCCCCCGACGTGGGCCTCGACGTCGTATCGGAGCAGCGTGCCGCCCTCGACGTCGGCGAGCGACACTTTGGCGGCGCCCTTGGCGAAGCCGGCGACGCCGCCCTCGCCCTCGCCCGCGATCCTGTAGCTCACCTCGGGGACGATGTCGGACAGCTCGACCTTGCCTTTGAAGGTGGCGGCGACCGGGCCGATCTTGGTCTTGACGACCGCGGAAAAGCCGTTGTCGCCGTTCCTTTCGAGCGACTGGCAGCCCGGAATGCAGGCCTTGAGGACCTCCGGGTCGTTGAGCATCGCCCACACCTTGGCCCGTGCGGCCGGAAGCGTCGCTTCCCCCGTCATCGTCATCGCCATGAACGTTCCCTCGCGTCGCGCAGCGTCGAGCGGCCGCCTTTTTCGCGCCGAGCGCGTCCGACGCGGCAACCCGCCTCCCGCGATATATACGAGGGATTTCGTACACTGTCGTCGGCGCCAAAGTCCAGATCCAGGACCGCTTCTCGTTATTTCTGTTCGGTTACATCGCGATCGCGGCGATTGCTTGACCTCCAATCGTTATATACCTGCAGATAGGTCGAGCGGCGGGCCGCGCCTTCCGCCGAGGCCGTCCCGGCGCCGTTGCCGGCGCAATCGCCGACGGCTAGTTTGCCGAAAGATGCGACAAGCCGTCTTGAACGTCCGCAAGCGCCGGGCTAAGCGCTTGTCAAAGGCCTGCTCCAGGCGGCAGGAACGGCCAGGCGCGGCTTGGTACGTTTCCTGCTTACAAAATTTGCGCGTTTCCTGCTTACTGAGGAAACCAGGAGGAGCCGTCGGCGCATGGATAATTTCCTGCAGCAGTTGATCAACGGGCTGACGCTCGGGTCGATCTACGGACTCATCGCCATCGGCTATACGATGGTTTTCGGCATCATCGGCATGATCAATTTCGCGCACGGCGACCTGTTCATGCTGTCGGCGTTCATCGCGCTGATCGTGTTCATGATCCTGACCCAGCTCCTGCATCTGGGCTCGCTGCCGATCGCCTTCGTCGTCGTGCTGATCGCGGGCATGGCGCTGACCGGCCTTGGAACTGGACGATCGAGCGGCTCGCCTATCGGCCGTTGCGCGGCTCGTTCCGCCTCGCGCCGCTGATCTCGGCGATCGGCATGTCGATCTTCCTGTCGAATTTCGTCCAGGTCGTGCAGGGGCCGCGCAACAAGCCGGCGCCGCCATTGCCCAATCACGTTTTCAACCTGACCGGCGGCGCCTACGACGTGACGCTGTCGGTGCGCCAGATCCTGATCGTGGTCATGACCGCGGTGCTGCTCGCGGCCTTCTGGTATCTCGTGCAGAACACCTCGCTCGGCCGGGCGCAACGCGCCTGCGAGCAGGACCGCAAGATGGCGGCGCTGCTTGGCGTCGACGTCGACGCGACGATCTCGATCACCTTCGTCATCGGCGCGGCGCTGGCGGCGGTCGCCGGGCGTCATGTACATGATCTACTACGGCGTGGTGAATTTCGCCGACGGCTTCGTGCCCGGCGTCAAGGCCTTCACCGCCGCGGTTCTCGGCGGCATCGGCTCGCTGCCCGGCGCGGTCCTCGGCGGCCTGCTGATCGGCCTCATCGAGGTGTTCTGGTCGTCCTATTTCTCCACCGACTACAAGGACGTCGCGGCGTTCATGATTCTCGCCATCACGCTGATCTTCATGCCCTCCGGCATTCTGGGCCGGCCCGAAGTGGAGAAGGTTTGAGCATGACCGCGACGCCGCAGACCTCCCAGCCGCCGAGAGCCGGCGACGGCGCCGGGCAGCTCGTTGCATCGCTGCGTACCGCGGCGTCGCGGCGCTGGTCACCTTCGGCCTCTCTTTCCGATCATCAGCTATCACGCCGAAGCCAACATCAATAACGAGCTGGTGCTGACCGGCCGCTGGCCGTTTTCGTTCGCCATCGCCGCCGTCGTGTTCGCTGTTCGTGTTCCTGCGTCAGATGGCCGACTCCGACTGGCGCCTCTGGTTCGACCGCGTCGGCGCGATCGCCGCCGGCGGCATGGGCGGCGCCCTGGTCCAGGCGGCGCGCGAGGGCGAAGGCGTCGCGCCGCCCTCGCGCGGCGCGGGCTTGCGTTCTCGCGCTATTTCGGGCCGTTCTGCTCGGCCTCGTCGCGCTGTTTCCCTTGATCGTGCTCGGCCTGCTCGGCCCCGCCGGCTCGCTGAAATGGATCAACAATTACGGCGTCCAGATCATGATCTACGTGATGCTGGGCTGGGGCCTCAACATCGTCGTCGGCCTCGCCGGCCTGCTCGACCTCGGCTATGTCGCCTTCTATGCGGTCGGCGCCTATTCCTACGCGCTGCTGTCGACCACCTTCGGCCTGTCGTTCTGGATTTGCCTGCCGCTCGCGGGCACGCTTGCCGCGCTGTGGGGCATCATCCTCGGCTTTCCGGTGCTGCGGCTGCGCGGCGACTATCTCGCCATCGTGACGCTCGCCTTCGGCGAGATCATCCGTCTCGTCCTCGTCAACTGGGTCGACCTCACCAACGGCTACGCCGGCATCGCCGCGATCCCGCACGTCACCTTCTTCGGCATCCCGTTCACCGACGACGACAACGGCTTCGCCGCGATCTTCCATCTGCCCTACTCGCCGATCTACCGCACGATCTTCCTCTTCTATCTGATCTTCGCGCTTGCGCTTTTGACCAATTTCGTCACGCTGCGCCTGCGCCGGCTGCCGATTGGGCGCGCCTGGGAGGCGTTGCGCGAGGACGAGATCGCCTGCCGCTCGCTCGGCATCAACACCAGGAACACCAAGCTCACCGCTTTCGCGCTCGGCGCGATGTTCGGCGGCTTCGCCGGCTCGTTCTTCTCGGTGCGCCAGGGCTTCGTCAGTCCGGAGAGCTTCACCTTCATCGAATCGGCGACGGTTCTCGCCATCGTCGTGCTCGGCGGCATGGGCTCCCAGATCGGCGTCGCCGTCGCCGCGGCTGTGATGATCGGCGCGCCCCGAGCTCATGCGCGAACTCGACTGGATGAAGCGGATCTTCGGCGAGAATTTCGATCCGACCCAATATCGCATGCTGCTGTTCGGCGCGGCGATGGTCGTGATGATGGTCTGGAAGCCGCGTGGCCTCGTCTCGACTCGCTCGCCGTCGATCTTCCTGAAAGAGCGAAAAGCGGTATCGGGCGGTCTCGTCAAAGAGGGGCGCGGCTGATGAACTGGCGCGACAGCCCGCTGCTCGTCGTCGAGCACCTGACCATGCGATTCGGCGGCCTCGTCGCGGTGAACGAATTCAGCGTCCTGGTCGGGCGCGGCGACATTACCGCGCTGATCGGCCCGAACGGCGCCGGCAAGACGACCGTCTTCAACTGCGTCACCGGCTTCTACAAGCCGACGGAGGGGCGGCTCGCCTTCGCCCGCGACGGCGTCGCCACCCCGGACGACATCGCGGCCGCCACGCGCGCCAGCGGCCGCCACGCGACGACGGCGAACGGCGAGCTCTTTCTGCTCGAGCGCATGCCGGACCACGAGATCGCCCGCAAGGCGCGGGTCGCGCGCACCTTCCAGTTCATCCGCCTCTTCCAGGGCATGACGGTGCTCGAAAATCTCATGGTCGCGCACCACAATCCGCTGATGCGCGCGAGCGGCATGACGGTGCTCGGCCTGGTCGGCGCGCCGACCTACCGCCGCAAGGAGGCCGAGGCGATCGAGCGGGCGAAATACTGGCTCGACAAGATCGGGCTCATCGACCGCGCCGACGATCCGGCGGGCGAATTGCCCTATGGCGCGCAGCGTCGGCTCGAAATCGCGCGCGCCATGTGCACCGACCCGGTGCTGCTCTGCCTCGACGAGCCGGCCGCCGGCCTCAATCCGCGCGAGTTGGCGGAGCTGGGCGCGCTCCTCAGGTCGATCCGCGCCGACCACGCGACGTCGGTGCTGCTGATCGAACACGACATGTCGGTCGTCATGGATATTTCAGACCACGTGGTCGTGCTCGACTACGGCGTGAAGATCGCCGACGGAACGCCTGCGGAAGTGCGGGCCGATCCGAAAGTGATCGCCGCCTATCTCGGCGTCGCCGACGAGCAGGAGGTCGCATCGATCGAGAAGGAGCTCGAGCAATGAGCGCGGCGGCGACGGCGCGTTCCGAGCCGCTCCTGCAGCTGCGCGGGATCGAGACCTTCTACGGCAAGATCCAGGCGCTCAAGGGCGTCGACATCGACGTCAATGCCGGCGAGATCGTCACGCTGATCGGCGCCAACGGCGCCGGCAAGTCGACCACGATGATGACCATCTTCGGCGCGCCCCGCGCCCGCCACGGCAGGGTCACCTTCGACGGCCAGGACATCACCACGCTGCCGACCCATCAGATCGCCCGCCTGTCGATCGCCCAGTCGCCGGAGGGGCGGCGCATCTTCCCGCGCATGACCGTGTTCGAAAACCTGCAGATGGGCGCCTCGATCAACAATTTCGCCCATTTCGAAGAGGACCTGGAGCGCGTGTTCGTGCTCTTTCCGCGCCTCAAGGAGCGCGCGCCGCAGCGCGGCGGCACGCTGTCGGGCGGCGAGCAGCAGATGTTGGCGATCGCCCGCGCGCTGATGGGCCGGCCGCGCCTCCTGCTGCTCGACGAGCCGTCGCTCGGCCTTGCGCCGTTGGTCGTCAAGCAGATTTTCGAAGTCATCGCGGAACTCAACACGCGGACCGGCCTCACGGTTTTTCTGGTCGAGCAGAACGCGTTTCACGCGTTGAAGCTCGCGCACCGGGGCTATGTCATGGTCAATGGCCGGATCACCATGCAAGGCAGCGGCGCCGAGCTCCTGGCGCGCCCCGAGGTGCGCGCGGCCTATCTCGAGGGAGGCCACTGATGGCCGGCGTTCTGTGGTCCGACGAGCCTTACGGCCTGTTGACCTTCGTTCTGATCACGCTCGTTGTGGGCGGGGCGGGCGCCTTCGCGACGGGGCGGGCGATGGCCCGCACCTGGCGGCCGATGCCGATGCTCGCGCTCTATATGGTCTTGCTGACCGCCGGCGTCCGCTTTCTGCATTATGCGCTCTACGCGGAGCCGCTCCTGTCGCTGCAGTACTTTGCGGTCGCCTTTGCCTGGCTGATGCTCGTCGGCGCGCTCGGCTATCGGGCCACGCGGGCAGCGCAAATGGCGACGCAATATTCGTGGGCGTACGAGCGTGCGGGATTGAACTGGCGCGCCAAAGATCAAAGGAAAACGTCTGAAGCCGCCGGCAGGACGACGGCTTGAGATGCGCGTTTTTAAGGTGACTTTCGCGCGAAAACGCGATTGTATCCGCCCCAAGGTGGAATGCGTTCTGCCGGGTGCGCAAGGGAGGGCCGAGCGCCCCAAAACCCCAGGGAGTGTGTGAATGTCTAAATATTGGCTGTCGGGCGTCGCGCTTGCCGCCGCGCTAGCGTTCTCGGGCGCGGCCAGCGCCCAGATCAAGATGGGCGTCGCCGGCCCGATCACCGGCCCGAACGCGGCGTTCGGCGCGCAGCTGACGAACGGCACGCAGCAGGCGGTCGACGACATCAACAAGGCCGGCGGCATCCTCGGCCAGAAGATCGAGCTCGAGCAGGGCGACGACGTGTCCGATCCGAAGCAGGGCGTTTCGGTGGCCAACAAGTTCGTCGGCGACGGCGTGAAGTTCGTCGTCGGCCACTTCAACTCCGGGGTGACGATCCCGGCCTCTGATGTTTATGCGGAGAACGGCATTCTGATGATCACGCCGTCGGCGACCAACCCGAAGGTCACCGACCGCAAGCTGTGGGGCGTGTTCCGCACCTGCGGCCGTGACGATCAGCAAGGCCTGGTGTGGGCGGAATACGCGCGCGACCATCTCAAGGGCAAGAAGATCGCCGTCGTCCACGACAAGACCACCTACGGCAAAGGCCTCGCCGACGCCGCGCTCGACAACATGCACAAGTTCGGCATCCACGAGGTGCTGTACGAGGGCGTGAACACCGGCGAGAAGGATTATTCCGCGATCGTCTCCAAGATCAAGGAGTCGGGCGCCGACTACCTGATGTGGGGCGGCCTCCACACCGAGGGCGGCCTCATCCTCCGCCAGATGCGCGACCAGGGAATGAAAACGGTCATGATCTCCGGCGACGGCATCACCGACAGCGAGTTCGCCCAGATCGGCGGCCCCGGCGTCGAGGGCACGCTGATGACCTTCGGTCCGGAGGCGCGCAAGAATCCGGCGGCGAAGGACGTCGTCGCCGAGTTCGCGGCCAAGGGTTTCGATCCGGAAGCCTATACGCTCTATTCCTACGCCGCCGTCCAGATCATCAAGCAGGCGGCGGAGAAGGCGAAGTCGCTCGATCCGAAGAAGGTGGCGGCGGTGATGCACTCGGGCATGAAGTTCCACACCGTGCTCGGCGACATCTCCTACGACAAGAAGGGCGACCGGACGAACGTCGACTACGTCTGGTACGTCTGGGCGAAGCAACCCGACGGCAAGATCACCTATAAGCAGATGTGAACCTTCGCCCGAACCCTCTCCCACTTGCGGGAGAGGGTTTCTCCCGCAAGAGAACCAGGTCAGCCCACGATTTCATTGCCGGAGAACCATTGCGCGATCTCCTGCGCCGCGGTGTCGGGCGCGTCGGAGCCGTGCACCGAGTTCTCGCCCATCGACAGGGCGAAATCCTTTCGAATCGTGTCGGGATCGGCCTTCTCCGGATTGGTCGCGCCCATGACGTCGCGATAGCGCTGGATTGCGTCCTCGCCTTCCAGCACCTGCACCACGACTGGCGCGGCGGTCATCATATCCACCAGCTCCTCGAAGAACGGCCGCCCCCGGTGCACGCCGTAGAACGTCTCGGCCTGCGCTTTCGTCATCTGGACGCGCTTCTGCGCGACGATACGGAGGCCCCCGGCCTCGATCCGCTGGTTGACGGCGCCCGTCAGATTGCGGCGCGTCACGTCGGGTTTCAGGATCGAGAAGGTGCGCTGAATGGCCATGGCGTCGGGTCTCTACGGAGTCTCGGGGAGAAAAGCGCGGCGCTTATAACGGCGACGCCCGAGACCGGCAAGACGCGGCGCTTCGGCGTGTATTGGGAGGCCCTGCGGGGAAGCCTATTCGCGGAGGGACGCGCCGGTCGAGTTCTTGACGAGAGCGACCGATCTGTCGACGATGTCGCGGTAGACGTCGGACATCGGCATTTTCAGGTTCTTGACCTGGACGTCGGCGAGAAACGAATAAAGCGCATCCCTGCCGTCGCCGGCCCGAATCCGGTCAAACAGCATCTCGGCATAAGCGAACAATTCGCCCTCGTTGCAGTCCGCGGGCAAATCCCAAAGGCTCCGCATGACGGCCGTAACTCCGTCGATCAGCTTTGTCTTGTCCGCCACGGCTCGTCTCCGCCCCGTCAGCGTTCGCCAGCCCCGAAGTTCGCGAAAGCCTGGACCCTACCGCCGCCCCTCGAGCCGGGCAAGGCGTGGGCCGCCCTTCCCCAGGGCAATCGACTGAAATTTCGCGTGACAAAGGGCCGATTGTCTGAATCTGTCGCAGTCCTCTGATTCGCTTGGAGGATGGGTCGATGACGGAAGGGGACGCGACGGCCGGGGCTTTGCAGGAGACGACTGTTTTCCTTTCGCATTTCAAGGAATTGCCGGACTATCGACAGAAAGGGAAGGTCGCCTATCCGCTTGAGGAGGTGCTGCTTTTGCTGTTGGCTGCGGCGCTGGCGGGAGCGGAGACGGTGGCCGACATTGCGCGCTTCGGCCGGGCCAAGCTGGCGTTCCTTCAACGTTTTCGACGCTTCGACAACGGCACGCCCTCGCACGACCAGTTGGGCATCATCCTGGCCAAGCTCGACCCGGCAGCGTTCCAGCGCTGTTTTGTGGCGTGGGCGGCGGCGCTCACCAAGACGGCGGCCGAAGTGATCGCCATCGACGGCAAGACGGTGCGGCGCTCCTACCAGAAGAAGGGGGCCGAAGAGCCGATCCATGTCGTCTCGGCCTTCGCCGCGCGCCAGCGCATGGTGCTCGGACAGATGAGGGTCGGCGACAAGTCGAACGAGATCGTCGCCATTCCGGCGCTGCTCGAGCTGTTGGCCATCGAAGGCGCGGTGGTGACCATCGACGCTGCGGGTTGCCAGCGCAAAATCGCGCAGACAATCATCGACAAGAAGGCCGATTACATCCTCGCGTTGAAGGGCAACCAGGGCACGCTGCGCGACGATGTCGAGTTGTTCGCAAAGGAGCAGAAGGCGGTCGGGTTCAGGAATACGTCCGTCAGCCAGGACACGACCGTCGACGGCGACCACGGCCGCATCGAGACCCGGACGGTCACCGTTTTCCACGACATCGGCTGGCTGCAGGACAGCCACCAATGGCCGGGCCTGAAGTCGGTCGTCATGGTCGAGAGCGAACGCGAAACCAATGGCAAGGCGGAGACCGAGACGCGCTTCTACATCACCTCGCTGACCTTGCTCGCCAACGCTGTGGGACCGATGATCCGCAGTCATTGGATGGTCGAAAACGGCCTCCACTGGGTGCTCGACATGATCTTCCGCGACGACGAATGCCGCGTGCGGACCGACAACGCGCCCTTCAACCTCGCCATCGTCAAGCACATCGCCCTCAACGTGCTCAGAACCGGCAAAGCCAAAGACTCCCTGCGCATGCGACGCAAAGTCGCCGCCTGGGACGAAAACGCCCTCGCCGCCTACATCGCCGCATGACACCTTCAGTCGATTCCCCTGCGCCCTTCCCGCCCTTCGGTGCCCTCAGGCCTTTTCGCTTCGACGCCTCTTGCATTCGCCCATTTAGCGCGGAAAAGAGTGAGTTCTCGACGCCATCGGAAGCCACACAATGCGCGTGCTCGCGATCTCCGGCAGCCTTCGCAAGGGTTCGACCAACACCGCCGCCCTCGCGGCGCTGGCGCGGCTCGCGCCCGAGGGCATGCGGGTGCTCCTCTACCAGGATCTCGGCAAGCTGCCCCCGTTCAATCCGGACGACGATGTCGAGGACGGGCCCATTCCCGAGCCGGTCGAGAATTTGCGGGCGCTCGTCGCGGCAAGCGACGCGATCGTCATCGCGGCGCCGGAATACGCCCATGGGCTGCCTGGAACGTTCAAGAACGCGCTCGACTGGCTGGTCGCGAGCGAGGCCTTCGCCGGCAAGCGGGTGGCTCTCATCAACGCTTCGCCGCGCGCCTTTCACGCCCAGGCGGACTTGCGCGAGATTCTCGCCACCATGGCCGCGCGCTTGGTGCCCGAGGCCTTCGCCACCCTGCCGCTGACCGGCAAGACGGTCACGGACGACGACATTCTGGCGGACCCCGCCTCGGTCCGGCGCCTGAAGGAGTCGCTTGCGGCGCTCACCGCGGCGATCAGCGAGGAGTGACGAGCTCACGCCATTGCGCCGGCGGGCGCTTTCCGCCAAAGGGGACGGAATGCTTCACGACCTCGTCCTCATCGTCGACTTCGGCTCCCAGGTCACCCAGCTCATCGCCCGCCGGGTGCGCGAGGCCGGGGTCTATTGCGAAATCCATCCTTTCACGAACGCGGGCGAGGCGTTCCAGCGACTGAAGCCCAAGGCGGTCGTCTTGTCCGGCGGCCCGGCCTCGGTTCCGGAAGCCGCCAGTCCGCGCGCGCCCGAAGAGATCCTTCGGAGCGGCGTCCCGATCCTCGCAATCTGCTACGGCCAGCAGACGCTTTGCCAGCAGCTCGGGGGCATGGTCGAGAGCGGTCATGCGGCGGAATTCGGCCGTGCCGACGTCGAGGTTCTCGAGACCAGCGCTCTCTTTGAAGGGGTTTGGGAGGAAGGCAAGCGCTATCCGGTCTGGATGAGCCACGGCGACCGGGTGACCCGCCTGCCGGACGGTTTTCGCGTCTACGCCGTGTCGGAGAACGCGCCCTACGCCGTCGCCGCCGACGAGAAGCGCCGCTACTACACGACCATGTTCCACCCCGAGGTCGTCCACACGCCCGACGGGGCGAAGCTGATCGCCAATTTCCTGCACAAGGTCGCGGGCTTGAGGGGCGACTGGACGATGGCGGCCTTCCGCGACGAGGAGATCCGGCGCCTCCGCGCGCAAGTTCGCAAGGGGCGCGTCATCTGCGGCCTGTCGGGCGGCGTCGATTCGGCGGTGGCGGCGGTGCTGATCCACGAGGCCGTCGGCGACCAGCTGACCTGCGTCTTCGTCGATCACGGCCTCATGCGCCAGGGCGAGGCGGACGAGGTGGTCGGCCTCTTCCGCGGCCATTTCAACATCCCGCTCGTCCATCTCGACGCCTCGGACAAGTTCATCGGCGCGCTCGAGGGGCTCGACGATCCGGAGGCGAAGCGCAAGACGATCGGCAAGCTGTTCATCGACACGTTCGAGGCGGAGGCGCGCCGCATCGCCACCGACGGCAGGGGGCCGGTCGAGTTCCTGGCGCAGGGCACGCTCTATCCCGACGTGATCGAGAGCGTCTCCTTCACCGGCGGGCCGTCGGTGACGATCAAGAGCCACCACAATGTCGGCGGGCTGCCCGAGCGCATGCACATGAAGCTCGTCGAGCCCTTGCGCGAACTGTTCAAGGACGAGGTGCGCGCCTTGGGCCGCGAGCTCGGCCTGCCGGAACGCTTCGTCGGCCGCCACCCGTTCCCGGGCCCCGGCCTCGCCATCCGCTGCCCCGGCGGAGTGACGCGCGAAAAACTCGACGTTTTGCGCAAGGCCGACGCGATCTACCTCGAGGAAATCCGCAAGGCCGGCCTCTACGACAGGATCTGGCAGGCTTTTGCGGTGCTGCTGCCGGTCCGCACCGTAGGCGTGATGGGCGACGGACGAACCTACGACCACGTCGTCGCGCTGCGCGCGGTGACCTCGGTCGACGGCATGACCGCCGACTTCTACCCCTACGACATGAGCTTTTTGGCCCGCACCGCGACCCGCATCATCAACGAGGTCAAGGGCGTGAACCGGGTGGTGTACGACGTGACCTCGAAGCCGCCGGGGACGATCGAGTGGGAGTGAGGGGAACAACAACAAGACCACACTTCCACTGGTCTCCCAGTGAGGTCGGAGCAGCACCTCCGGGCCTAATCGCCATCGGCGTCGGCGCCCTGCCATTCAACGTCCCGGTGGAGATCGAGGCGGAGCAGTGGGTGTGAAGGCGATTGAAGCCCCTGCTTCCCATATCGGCGAAATTCGAACTTGTCATCGCAAAGGCTGATGGCTTTTTTTCCAGGTAACGCTTGCCCGCTGCATGCTCGATGAAGTTTTAAAGAATTGAGCAATCGATCTGATAGTCGCTGCAACCCAGCAAATTGAGGATCGTCCAAATTCCCCTTTGGGGGGCGGCCTCCAAAGACGAGGATCGACGGCATTTGGCGGATGGCGGCGCTCGGAAGCCGAAAATGGGCGCGGCGGGCCGACTGGCGCAAATGTCTCCGCTATGATCAAACTCGGCGCCGGACGAACCGAGGCGGGCCGCAGGCGCGCATGAGACCCCTCCGTCGCGCACATCGGATTGAACAAGCCGAGCGCGGTCTGCGACTCACATGCGACGACGGCGCCTCGTGTCGCATCTCGTTCCTGCTGCCCGATCTGGCGCGCGTGTTCTTCTTGCGCAATGGCTCTCCGGTCGCGCCGCGAACCTGGATGGTCCCGGGTTACGGCTCGGCGGACGCGCCCTGGGAAGGTCGCGATCGGCTCGACGAGAGCTCTTGGCCGAAGTGCGAGATCAGGCGAGCCGCGGCTGGCGACAGCTTCGTCCTGGCGACGGAGGCCATGACCCTGACGGTTGGGCTCGCGCCCTTCGCCCTGGCCTGGGCGCTGCCCGACGGCAGGATTTTCGCGCGCGAGCGCGCGAAGCACGCAACCGCTTTCGGAAGGAAGGGAATCCGTCACGCCTTCGCGAGAGGGGAGCGCGACCGCTTCTACGGCCTCGGCGACAAGACCGGCAAACTCGACTTGCACGGCCGCCGGCTGCGCACGGCGATGATGGATAGCCTCGGCTTCGACCCGGAGCACGGCGATCCGCTCTACAAGCACTGGCCCTTCCTGATCGTCAGGGACGGGGAAACCGGCGTCGCGAGCGGGATCTTCTACGACAACATGGCGACCGCGACCTTCGATCTCGGTTGCGAGCACGACAATTATTACGGCCCCTACCGGAGCTACGAAGCGCGGGGCGGCGACCTCGACTTTTACGTCTTCCCCGGGCCCGAGATTGCCGACGTCACCCGGAAATTCCTTGCTCTCACAGGCCGCCAGGCTCTGCCGCCGCGATGGAGTCTCGGCTTCGCGCTGTCGGCGATGGCGCTCGCCGACAGCGATGACGCGCAGGCGCGGATGGAAGCCTTCATCGCAAAATGCGCCGCCGAAAGAATCCCGATCAGCGCCTTTCATTTCGGCTCCGGCTACACCTCGATAGGTGCGCCGGCGCTACGTCTTCACCTGGAACCGCGACAAATTCCCGGACCCTAAGGCGCTCATGCAGAAGTTTCATGCGGCGGGCATGCGCGTCGTCGCCAATCTGAAGCCGTGTCTGCTCGACGACCACCCGCTTTACGACGAGGCGAGGTCGGCCGGCGCGTTCGTCCTCGGAGAGGGCGGCGAGCCGGCCCTCTCGGAGTTCTGGGACGGCGAGGGGGCGCATGTCGACTTCACCAGTCGCGCCGGCGTCGCATGGTGGCGGCGGAACTTGTCCGACAGTTTGCTCGATCGCGGCGTGGACGCGGCGTGGAACGACAACAACGAATTTTCGCTCCCGAACGAGGACGCGGTTTGCGCAGGCTTCGGGAAGCCCATGCCGCTCGATCTCGCAAGGCCGCTTCAGCCGCTCCTGATGACCCGCGCCTCGCTCGACGAGCAGCGCCGCCATGCCCCGCTCGAGCGGCAGTTCAGCGTCACCCGCGCCGGCTGTCCGGGGATCCAGCGCTATGCGCAGACGTGGAGCGGAGACAATTCCACGAGCTGGCGCTCGCTGAAGTGGAACCTGCGCACCGGGCTGCAGATGTCGATGTCCGGCATGTTCAATGTCGGACACGACATCGGCGGCTTTTCGGGGCCAGCGCCCGATGCGGAGCTTCTTGTGCGCTGGACGCAGGCGGGATTGCTGCATCCCCGGTTCGTGATGAATTCCTGGAAGCCTGATGGGGTGTTCACCTCGCCATGGCTCCATCCCGAGGCGACGCCCGCGATCCGCGAAGCGATTCGATCTGCGCTATCGCCTGATGCCCTACCTTTACAGCCTGATGCACGCGGCGACCGAAGGCGAGGCGGTGTTGCGCCCGACCTTTGTCGCCTTCCCGAAGGATGAGGCCTGCGCAGAGGAGCGCGACGAACTGATGCTCGGACCCTTCCTCCTCGCGGCTCCGGTCGTCGCGCCGGGCGAGCGCGCCCGCCGGGCGTACTTGCCGAGCGGACCGGCTTGCTGGTTCGATTTCTGGACCGAAGAGGTCCTCGCGGCAGGCGCCGACGCGACGCTGGCGGCGCCCCTCGACCGGCTGCCTCTCGTCGTTCCGGACGGAGCGATCTTGCCGATGACCGATGCAGGCGACGACTTCTCCCGCCTGCACGACGAGCCGACGCGAGCGGTGAGGATTTTTCCGGGGCCCGCCGCAGGCAGCGGTCGTTTCGTCCTCTTCGAGGACGACGGAATCAGCGCGGCGGTCGACGCGACGCGGGTCACGTTCGATTTGGCCTGGAGCGCCGGGGAGATCGCGTTGTCCGTCAGCGCGGAGGGGGCCTACCCTCTGCCCTATCGCCAAATCAGGGTGATCCAACGTCAAGCGGATCGGCGACCCATCCGGCTGACGGCCGGTGAGGCAGCGCCGAAGCTTGTCTTGGGCGACGCCGGTTAGCGACGTGAACCAGACTACGCCAAAGGCCGCCCGGACGGCTCCGTCAGATCAGAACGAAACCCGATCACCACCCTTGAGCTGAAGGATCGTGCGCGCTTCGTCCGGGCTGGCCGGCTCGAGCCCCAGTTCCTCGATCAGACGCCGCGCCTTGGCGACCTGCTCGGCGTTCGAGCGCGCGAGGCGACCAGGGCCGATCCATAGCGAATCTTCGAGCCCGACCCGGATGTTGCCGCCGAGCGCGATCGCCTGCGCCGCAACGGCGAACTGGTTGCGCCCGGCGCCGAGCACGGACCAATGGTAGTCGCCTCCGAACAGGCGGTCGGCGGTGCGGCGCATGTGCATCACGTCCTCGGGATGCGGGCCGATGCCGCCGAGGATGCCGAAGACGCTCTGCACGAAGAACGGCGGCTTGACGAGGCCGCGGTCGACGAAATGGGCGAGCGTGTAGAGATGGCCGATATCGTAGCATTCGATCTCGAAGCGGGTGCCATTGTCGGCGCAGGTCGTAAGAATGCGCTCGATGTCGGCGAAGGTGTTCTTGAAGATGCGGTCCCGTGAGCCTTCGAGATAGGGCCGCTCCCAGTCGTGGCGGAACGCCTTGAAGCGCTCGAGCATCGGATAGAGGCCGAAGTTCATCGACCCCATGTTGAGCGAGGCGACCTCGGGCTTGAACAGGGCGACGGGCTTGAGCCGCTCCTCGATCGTCATGTTCGCCGCGCCGCCGGTCGTAATGTTGACCACACAATTCGAGCGCTGCTTGATGATCTGGAGGAACGGCGCGAAGCGCTCCGGCGACTGGTCCGGGCGCCCATCCTTCGGATCTCGCGCGTGCAAGTGCACGATCGCCGCGCCGGCCTCCGCCGCCCCGATCGCGGCCTCGGCGATCTCTTCGGCGGTCACCGGCAGATCCGGCGACATTGACGGTGTGTGGATCGAGCCGGTCACGGCGCAGGTGATGATGATTTTCTTGCTCAACGCTTTCTCCCTTGTCTCAAGGCGACCGCGCCGAGCTTCGCCATGTCGCGGTTCTCGGCGCAACAGTCGGCTTCGAGCGGGCGCCGAACCAATCGCCGCCTTGCTCGAACGCTATCGCGCCAGCCGTCCAGCCATTCGACCCTCAACTCCGCGGCATCTCGACCCCGGAAACCATCCTGCAGATGTCGATGAGCCTCTCCTGCAAATCGGCGTCCCGCGCCTGCGGGTTCGGCTGGCGCGGCTTTAAGTGATAGAAATAGCCGCCGGTCGTCTTCGCGGCGGGGTCGTCGCTCGTAGCGAGCCAGGCTTGTGTCCGATTCGCCTGATTGATGTCGTCGGGCGCGCCCGCTCCGCCCATTTTGGTCGGGACCCAGCCGGGCGTCAGCGCGTTCGACAAAACGTCGGGCCAGAGGCGGGCGACGGCGAAGGCGAGCATCACGTCGTACAGCTTGCTCTCGGCGTAAGCCGCCGAGCCGTTCCAGGGCCGCTTGCGCCAGTGGATGTCGTCCAGATTCGCCTCGGCGCGCTCATGCATCCCCGAGCTCAGGTAGACGAGCCGCTTCGGCCTTTCGATCAGCGCCGTCAAGATATAGGGGGCGAGGGTGTTGATCGCGAAGACATGCGGCAGGCCGTCGCTGGTGACGCGGCGGCCTTCCTGGTAGCCGACGGCGGCGTTGTGAATGACCGCGTCGAACCGGCCGAGCGCGTTGACCTGGCTCGCGACGTCGCTCGCGCCCGCGATCGTTTCCAGGTCTCCGACGACGACCCCCTCGGCCTTCGGCAGGGCGCGTTTGGCGTCGGCCGCGCGCGATGCGTTGCGCGCGTGGAGCGCGACCGGATGACCCGCATCCGCGAGAAGCTTGCCGGCCATGAGGCCGAGCCCGTCCGACGAGCCGGAAATGAAGACGCGCGCCACGTGTTTCTCCCGGACCGGGCGGACGCTGCTCTATCGCCGCAAATGAACCCGCGCCCGCTGCATTCTAGAGCAGGTCCCGATCAGTTGGAGCCGCACAAGCCAGTGCGAGCGACCTGAAACACTCTTGAATCAAATTCGGGGCCCGGGGCCGTGCAGTCCCGTCCGCGATCTCGGCTTTTCAATGCATTGGGCGCCAAAACCTGTCCCTTCGTCGCTTCGATCGGGTCGTCCTTTTATTCGACGTCCGCCGACGACGATCGCGCCATTTCCATCGCCGAAATCAATCTTTCCAAGAGCTTGCGGCGCCATTTCCATCGCGTCATCGCGTCTGGCTCCGCAGGACCAAACCTCCTATTGAATTTTCCTTTCCTTATCAATGGCTTGCAGCCGATCGAGCAGAAAATTCGCGCCCGCAAGCTCGCGCTCGCGGCCCGATCCTCCTTGGCAAAGTCCGCCCATTCGATCTGCTCAGCCTTTGCCACGGCATTTCCAACCCGCGCGCAGGTCTTGCCCCGGACGCGACGCTCGGGCGAGCGGGGATCCAACGCCGCACGACGATTAGCTTTCAAACAGCAATGCTAGGGTGTTTAACCCGGCTCTCCAACATTGTATGTTCTCTTTATGTTCGAGTCAAGCTCTCGTACGACAGAAATTGGCGCAATGCGGGACGCCAGCCCCGTAGGCGCAGTCGCCCCTTCGCATTGCGAGCGCCATAGCTTCCCGCGAAGACGATTCCAACCAAACGGGATCTGCTCTAAACCTGTCTGGCGATCGCCTTCGCTCTACTTCAGCACTCGGCGGTGCAGGTGCGCAATGCCGTCGAGGCCGGACTTCAGAAACTCGTCGATCTCTTCGATGGTCCTGAAACTCGTCATTGTCGGCTCGAATTCCGCCGTCCAGACGACCGTGCTGGTCCCGTCGCGGTTGTCCTCGACCCGCAGCTCCGCGACATAGTCGCGAACCGGCATCGGGCCCGACTCGATGCTGTAGCGGTAGAAGCGCTGTTCGGGCGAGCTCTCGAGGAGCCGTTCGGTCTGCCTCTTCCGTCTTGGCCTTCGACCGTGCGCAACGCGCCTTCCCCCTCGCCCTCGGTCGTCACCCTGGCCAGCATCGGATGCCATTCGCCGACCGCGCCAAATCCGCCGATGTCTCGCCAGAGCGCCGCAGCCGGAACGCCGACGTGGGCGGTTTCAACGATTTTCGTCATCCTGACGCTCTCCCTGGCGTTGATCAGGGCCTTCCACGGGCAGAAACAGAATGCCGCGGAGCCAAAAACCGTTCCGGAGTCTTCAACCGACTAGGAAGCGGGAGCTCGGGGGCTCGCCGCCAGTTCGGGTCACGGGTGGAATTGTTGACCCAAGAGGGAGGTGAGACCTTTCCCGCTCAGCCCGACGCGCTCGTGCTGCGCCCTGGCGAAGGCGAATGCGTCGTGATCGACGGAAACACGCGCTGCGCCTTCAAAGTCACGGGGCGCTATCGTCCCGCCAAGCGGTCGGCGAACAACGCCACGGTCTTTGCGTAGATCGGCGCGGAATTCCATTCCAGGATGGCGGCGAAGTTGGGCTCGCCCTCGTCCCAGCCCGCGCCGCGCTGCCAACCATGCGCTTTCAGGAAATTGGCGGTCGAGGCGAGCGCGTCGGCGGAATTATGGATGAGATCGGGACTTCCCTCGCCATCGGGCGTGGTGGCGAACATGAGGACCGCCGATGGCATCAGCTGCGTCTGGCCGATCTCGCCCGCCCAGGCGCCGCGCAATTGTCGAGGATGCTGGACGACCCCGCGCTCGACCAGCATCAGCGCGTCGATCAGCTCGGCGCGAAAGCGGTCCGGGCGGCGGCAGTCCCAGGCGAGCGTGGCGAGCGCGCGAAACGTCGGAAACGAGCCGTTGTCGGCGCCAAAGCTGGTTTCGAGACCCCAGATCGCCACCAGCACCGGCCCGGGCACGCCAAAGCGCTGCTCAATTCTTGCCAGCGGCCCCGCATACGCCCTGAGCATCGCCTTGCCGCGCGCGATCCCGCCCGGAGTGATGTGACTGGCGGCGAACCCGGCGAAGTTGTGCCCGAACGCCGCGACGCCGTGATCGTGAGCCTTCACGGAAAAGTCATAGGCGACGTCTTCGAGCGCGGCTTCAATGACGCTAGGCGAGACGCCGTCGCGCGTGGCCACTTGCTTGAAGGAGCTCAGCCATACGTCGAAGCCTTCGGCGCTCCTGCCGCAATCCTCGGCGCGCGCCGACGAAAGCCCGAGGGCCGCCGCGATTACGGCGGCGAAGACGAGGGTTTTCGAATCTCTTCCTCGCATCGGCGGCTCCGTTTCTATCGTTTGTGGGGAAGCGCGGCGAGCGCTCGCGACATCCTCTGCCGACGCAGGCCTCGCCTGGGGCGGCATCGAAGAAACCTATCAAAACGGCGCCGGTCGAGAAACCGTCTCCTCACCCGGGATTACGACCCACGTTGCCAACCTGTCCAGCGGCGCGTCGACCGAAGCTCCGAGTCGGATGGCGCGCCGGAGAAGATGAAAATGACGACTCTTCGCGGTGGCGTCTGGCGAGGAAATGCCGTCCGAAATGGCCGCTCGGCGACAGCAGCCATCAACGCCCGCTCAAGCCGATCAAAGCAACACCGGTGCAGCCCAGATGACGATCAGCTGCCCCTGCTCACGGCTGCCGCGACAAGCATGACGGCATAGAGCAGGGCGAAGCAGCCCGGGATCAGGCGCTCGATGTTCGATAGCGACCGACGCCGGTCGCGGCGGTAGGTCTCGCGCTCGCGCGTGAACAGCGCGACCGGCAGGTCGGCTTCGATCTGCTGGAGGACGGCGAACTTGGCCCGGTTCAGATCGCGGTAGGAGGTCAGCAGCGCCGCCCATGCCAGGCAGACGATCTCGCCAGCGGCTGGGATCGCCCATAGCCACACCGCTTTCTGAGCGGCGCCGACGGCCATCTTGTCCGCTTGGAGGTAGCCGTAGAGCGCGACGATGGCGCTGTTCACGCTCAGCATCCATGTGTTCGCCTGCGCGCGGCGGTCGCTGACCTTCTCGGCCGTGGCGAGGTAAAGCTCGAAGAGCGCGAGCTTCGGGTCCTTCGCGTCAGTCACTGGCTGAACCCTCCGCGCTGAGGAAATCCTCTGCCTCAAGGACATGAACGCGGCCGAGCGCGTCGCCGAGAGCGATTGTGCCCCCGTACACGCTGAGCCCGGTAACCGAGGCGTCCAGGATTATTCGTGTGATCTCCTGGCCGGTTGTCGCGTCCCAGAGGCGCGCCGTGCGGTCATCGGAGGCGGTGACGATGCGCGCCCCGTCGGGGGAGAAGGACGCGCTCAACACCGAGCTCTCATGGCCGCGCAGCGCGATGATCTCCTGGCCGGTTGTCGCGTCCCAGAGGCGCGCCGTGCGGTCATCGGAGGCGGTGACGATGCGCGCCCCGTCGGGGGAGAAGGACGCGCTCAACACCCCGCCCTCATGGCCGCGCAGCGCGATGATCTCCTGGCCGGTTGTCGCGTCCCAGAGGCGCGCCGTGCCGTCACCGGAGGCGGTGACGATGCGCGCCCCGTCGGGGGAGAAGGAGGCGCTCACACCCAGTCCTCATGGCCGCGCAGCGCGATGATCTCCTGGCCGGTTGTCGCGTCCCAGAGGCGCGCCGTGCGGTCACCGGAGGCGGTGACGATGCGCGCCCCGTCGGGGGAGAAGGACGCGCGCTCACACCGGGCCCTCATGGCCGCGCAGCGCGATGATCTCCTGGCCGGTTGTCGCGTCCCAGAGGCGCGCCGTGCGGTCACCGGAGGCGGTGACGATGCGCGCCCCGTCGGGGGAGAAGGACGCGCTCGACACCTGGCCGTCATGGCCGCGCAGCGCGATGATCTCCTGGCCGGTTGTCGCGTCCCAGAGGCGCGCCGTGCGGTCACCGGAGGCGGTGACGATGCGCGCCCCGTCGGGGGAGAAGGACGCACTCCGCACCCAGTCCTCATGGCCGCGCAGCGCGATGATCTCCTGGCCGGTTGTCGCGTCCCAGAGGCGCGCCGTGCGGTCATCGGAGGCGGTGACGATGCGCGCCCCGTCGGGGGAGAAGGAGGCGCTCCGCACCCAGTCCTCATGGCCGCGCAGCGCGATGATCTCCTGGCCGGTTGTCGCGTCCCAGAGGCGCGCCGTGCCGTCATCGGAGGCGGTGACGATGCGCGCCCCGTCGGGGGAGAAGGAGGCGCTCCACACCCAGCCCTCATGGCCGCGCAGCGCGATGATCTCCTGGCCGGTTGTCGCGTCCCAGAGGCGCGCCGTGCGGTCATCGGAGGCGGTGACGATGCGCGCCCCGTCGGGGGAGAAGGACGCGCTCCGCACCCAGCCCTCATGGCCGCGCAGCGCGATGATCTCCTGGCCGGTTGTCGCGTCCCAGAGCCGCGCCGTGCGGTCATCGGAGGCGGTGACGATGCGCGCCCCGTCGGGGGAGAAGGACGCACTCCGCACCCAGTCCTTATGGCCGCGCAGCGCGATGATCTCCTGGCCGGTTGTCGCGTCCCAGAGCGCGCGCCGTGCGGTCATGGAGGCGGTGACGATGCGCGCCCCGTCGGGGGAGAAGGACGCGCTCCGCACCAAGTCCTCATGGCCGCGCAGCGCGATGATCTCCTGGCCGGTTGTCGCGTCCCAGAGCCGCGCCGTGCGGTCATAGGAGGCGGTGACGATGCGCGCCCCGTCGGGGGAGAAGGACGCGCTCGTCACCGCTGCCCTCATGGCCGCGCAGCGCGATGATCTCCTGGCCGGTTGTCGCGTCCCAGAGCCGCGCCGTGCGGTCATCGGAGGCGGTGACGATGCGCGCCCCGTCGGGGGAGAAGGAGGCGCTCCGCACCCCGCCCTCATGGCCGCGCAGCGCGATGATCTCCTGGCCGGTTGTCGCGTCCCAGAGGCGCGCCGTGCGGTCAGCGGAGGCGGTGACGATGCGCGCCCCGTCGGGGGAGAAGGACGCGCTCCGCACCGGGCCCTGGTGCCCAACTAGGCGGAGGCGCTCGGCGCCGGGCGGGGTGAGACCGGGCCAACGCGGCGCCGGACGAAAATCCGGGTCCTGCTGCGCAGAGGCGACGAGACCAGCCACAGCTTCATGGGCGAGGCCTCCGAGCCGGCCGAAAAGCTGCCGGGGGAGTTCATGCGGGTTCGCCGCAAGCGCCGGGAGCGAGAGTGCAATGGCTCGACCGACGAGCCGCACTCCTTCGTCCTGGCCCTCGGGCAAGTAGCTCTCGAACAGGCCCCGCGCTCCGGATGCGCGCAGCTTCGCCTTGATCCAGGCGTAGTTGGTGAGCAGCCGGTCGGCCTCCTCGTCCCGGCCCGCCCCGCGCAGGTGACGGATGAGGAACCGCCAGCCGTAGGCGTCCGCGGGCGGCAGCGTCTCCCAGCGGCCGCCGCCGCAACGCGCCCCGATCGCCTGGACCATGGCGGCGTGGGCGGCGCGGCAGCCCTCCGCCGCGATCTTGTCGCGCAGGTACCAGATTATGTTGTCGTGCAGCCGCAGCGTGCGCGCGCCGAGATCGAGCGATTGCAATAGGGACAGCGCATCCAGCCGGCGGACGAGATCGTCCGTTCGGTCCTCGTCGACCCCGCCGGTCTCCGCCCACAGCGCCTCGATGACGCTCAGCGGCACGTCCTCGTCCTCGGGTAGGATCGCCAGCTCACCAAACCGCGTCGCCTCGGCCGCGTCGAGGTCCTCGACGCTCGCCGCGATGCAGAGGCGGATCGCCCTGTTGCGCTGGGTCTCGTCCTTCGGGTCGAACACGAACGGCCCGTCTTTCGCAAGCCGGCGCTCGAAGCGCGCGATGGCGTCGGCCAGCCGTTCGCGCTTCTCCACGCGAGCGCGGAGCCAGCCGTTCGCGATGGCGAGCATCTGCGCCCAGTTGCCCAGCCGATCCGCGAGCTTGGCCAGCCGAGCAGCGGCTCCCGGCTCACGGGCGACCGGCAGGTTCATCGCGATCAGGCGCGCCGCCTCGGCCGCGCGCATCTCGTCGATCAGCACCTCGGTATGCCGAACGGCCTTGAGCACGTATGGCAGCCGCGTCGTCACCAGCCGCACGCAGTTCGGCCCACCGCGCAGGAACGGGCGGAGCTGCGCCTCCCGCCACACGTCGTCGATCACCAGCAGCAGCCGCGACTCGCCTATCAGCTCGCCCAGATGCTCCGACGCAGTCACCACGTCCGTGAAGCCGGGGCGCTTGCCCTCCGGGTCGAGCTTCTCGATGAGGTCGGAGATGAGCCCGGTGACGTCGTCGCGCTCCTTGCCGACCTCGACGCGCACGATGCCGTCGGAGAACTCGAACCGCACGTCGGGGTCGCGGCAGAGATAGTTCGCCAGGATCGTCTTGCCGTAGCCGCCGGCGCCGAGCAGCGCCGTCGTCAGAGCCACCGTCTTCTCCGGCGCGTCCGCCAGCACCGCCGCTTTCAGGGCCGCATATTCCGCTGGGCGCGGGACGAAGTCGGCGGGGAGATCGCCCGGCATATAGGGCGCGCGCTTCGTCCGCCCGTCGCCGCGCAAGACGAGCACGAGCGCCTTCCAGCGCTCCTCATCGCGATCCCTTTCGGGATCGATGTCGAACACCTCCTCGCGCCGCATCCAAGGCGGCAAGTCGGCACGCTTGAGGGCCGGGTCGGCCAGCACCGGGCTCACCCGCTTGCCCACCATCCGCGCGTGCGACCACTCGCGCTTGATCCAGTCCGAGGCGAGCGCCCGGCGCGATAGGATCAGCACGAAGTGCTTGGCGTCCTCGATGGCCCGCAGCACCTGCGGCCGGATGTCGCCGGCTTCCATGCTCTTCAGATCGCGCCAGGACCAGATGCCCTCGTGCTCGAGCCGACGCTCGAACGCCTCGGCGAACTCATGGCCGTCCGCGCGCGAATAGGAAATGAAGATCCTGGCGGGCGGGGGTTCCATTGTGTACACGATCAGGCATTACGGACGCGAGCGCAACTGGGCGCGGATCGCCACCGGGCATCGCCAGCCGGACAGACAAATCTTGGTTCGCTCGTAGTAACGGGAAATGGGGGTAAAGCAAGTAGGCCCAACCGTCATGGCCGGGCTTGTCCCGGCCATCCACGCCTTTGACGCAGCCGCACGGTAAAAGTTCTCTACGACGATCGTAAACACAGTCTTTTCAACTGAATACACGCGCAGAGCCAAAAAGCCGGAAGCGCCATCCGCGGCATGACGGCGTGGATGGCGGGGACAAGCCCGGCCATGACGCCGGAGTGGTCGCCCGCGAATTTGCCTCGATTGCCGGTGCGGAAATCAGGTGAAAGGATCTGCGCTCAGCGGCTTCAGCGACTTTGCCTAACACACGATGAGAACGTGTGCTTGCGGCGCTTTCGCCGGTCGGCATCTCGATTTGACTGCCTACCACGCCGCGTCCCTACGCTATCGGAAAGTTCTCTCTTCTGTTCCGCGCGTCCAGGAAAAGGTATGTAAGACCAGTTGGGTAGGAGAGTGGCGACCAGGAAGAGGAACGACAGCCCTCCTTGCCCCGCCATTACCGTTCGGCGGATCTCGCCGCCGATCTCGCGCTTGAATTCGCGCCCTATCTCGAGGAGTTCTGGCGCACTTTGCGCGCGCGCCAGACGCGATGACGAGTCGATCAACCGCAAGATCAGGCCACCGCCTCGTGCTGGCATTTGACGGAACGGCGGCGGGTCTGACAGGAAAGGCCGTTCCGGTTGGCTCCTGCCGCGGAACTCTATGGCTCTCGCGGATACGCCCCAAATACCGAGACCTTCACGGAGAGCACCATGACCGCGCTTCACAGCAATGCCCCGGCGATCGACCTAACGAAGCTTGACCGGCTGGCGGAAGTCGCGGTCAGGGTCGGCTTGCGGCTCGAGCCGGGGCAGGACCTCTTCATGACCGCGCCGGTCGCCGCGCTGCCTCTGGCGCGCAGGATAGCGGAGCGGGCCTACAAGGCAGGCGCGGGCCTCGTGACGCCGATCTTTTCCGACGAGGCGATGACGCTCGCGCGATTCCGCTACGCGCCGGACGAAAGCTTCGACCGCGCGCCCGGCTGGCTCTACGAGGGCGTCGCCAAGGCGTTCGGGGCCAATACGGCGCGGCTCGCCATTGTCGGCGAAGATCCCATGCTGCTCGCCGAGCAGGATCCCGCCAAGGTGGCGCGCGCCAACAAGGCCAACTCCCTCGCCTATAAGCCGGCCTTGGACAAGATCGCCGGCTTCGACATCAATTGGAACATCGTCGCCTATCCGACCCTTTCCTGGGCAAAGCGGGTTTTTCCAGGCGAACAGGACGACGTCGCCGTCGGCAAGCTCGCCGAGGCGATCTTCGCCGCTTCGCGCGTCGACGACGACGATCCGGTCGCGGCCTGGGCTGCACACAACGCCGCACTCGGCCGCCGGAGGGATTGGCTGAACGGCAAGAAATTTCGCGCGCTGCATTATTCGGGGCCTGGGGCGGATCTCACCATCGGGCTCGCCGACGGGCACGAGTGGCAGGGAGGCGCGGCGAGGGCGAGGAACGGCGTCGCGTGCAATCCGAACATCC
This sequence comes from uncultured Alphaproteobacteria bacterium, assembly GCA_963819255.1. Lineage (GTDB taxonomy): Bacteria > Pseudomonadota > Alphaproteobacteria > Rhizobiales > Beijerinckiaceae > Roseiarcus. The sequence continues at coordinate 66,035 of CAWFVS010000036.1, read as the reverse complement.
CGACCGAGGAGGTGTTCACGACGCCGCATGCGCGCCGCGTCGAGGGCCGGGTGGCCAGCACCAAGCCGCTGTCCTATCAGGGGTCGCTGATCGACGGCATCGCGGTCAGGTTCGAGGCGGGTCGCATCGTCGAGGCGACGGCCGCGCGCGGCGAGGACGTGCTGAAAAAAGTGTTGGATAGCGACGAGGGCGCGCGCCGGCTCGGCGAAGTCGCGCTCGTGCCGCACTCCTCGCCGATCTCGAAAAGCGGTCTCATGTTCTTCAATACGCTGTTCGACGAGAACGCCGCCTGCCACATCGCGATCGGACAATGCTATTCGAATTGCTTCGTCGACGGCGAGACGCTCACGCCCCAGGAGATCGCCGCTCGGGGCGGCAACACGAGCATGATCCATATCGACTGGATGATCGGCTCGGGCGCGCTCGACATCGACGGCCTCGACGAGGCGGGCGGCCGCACGCCGGTGTTCCGCAAAGGCGAGTGGGCCTGAACGTCCGCCGGCGTGATCAGGGAACGCTTGACGAGCCTTGACCGTCGCCGATCGGTCCGGCATCGACTTCGCGCGCTATCCCGTTCGCCTGCGGTGGGAGGGTCGCGGACTGTTGGGAGCGTGGAAATTGGAATGGCTTCTTTGGCTCAAAGCCCTGCACATCATCGCCGTCATCGCCTGGATGGCGGGCATGCTTTATCTGCCGAGGCTGTTTGTCTATCACGCCGAAGCGCCGGTCCCGTCGGCAATGTCGGAGACCTTCAAGATCATGGAAAGACGACTTCTCAAGGCGATTATCAATCCCTCCATGATCGCCGTGTTCATCACCGGGCCTCTTCTGGCGTATCTGACCGGATACTGGCAGGCGCCCTGGCTGCAGATGAAATTCGCATTGGCGGTCGGCCTGGCCGCGCTGCACGGCTATTTCGCGCGATGTGTGAAAATCTTCGCCAAGGACAAAAATCGCCGATCGCCGCGCTTCTTTCGCATCCTCAACGAGGTCCCAACCGTCTTGATGATCCTGATCGTCATTCTGGTCGTGGTGAAGCCGTTCTAACGCCTCGGCGAACAGGGCGCCCGGAGCGCCGGCGGCCCTCGGTCAATAGGGCAGGCCGACATAATTCTCCGCCAGCGCGGTCTGCGCAGCGGTCGAGCTGAACAGATATTGAAGCTCCGCGGCCTGCATCTTTTGCTCGAAAACGCTCGATTCCGGGAATCGATGAAGCAATTGGGTCATCCACCAGGAGAACCGCTCCGCCTTCCAGACCCGGGCGAGGGCCCTTTCGGCGTAGGCGTCGAGGCCGGCGTTTGACTGTCGCTTGTAACGGTCGATCAACGCCTGCGAGAGATAGGCGACGTCGCTGGCGGCGAGGTTGAGGCCCTTGGCGCCCGTCGGCGGCACGATATGCGCCGCGTCGCCCGCCAGAAACAGCCGGCCGAACCGCATCGGCTCGGCGACAAAGCTTCGCAAGGGAGCGATGCTCTTCTCGATGGACGGGCCGGTCTGGAGCGCGTCCGCCGCCTTCGGGTCGATCCGGCGCTTGAATTCCTCCCAGAATTTCTCGTCCGACCAATCGTCGACATGCTCGTCGAGGCGGCACTGAAGATAGTACCGGCTGCGCGTCGTCGAGCGCATCGAACAGAGAGCAAAACCGCGCGAATGGTTGACGTAGATCAGCTCGTGCGAGACCGGCGGCTTGTCGACGAGGATGCCCAGCCAGCCGAACGGGTAGACGCGCTCGTAAACCTGCAGCAGGTGTTCCGGGACGGTTCGACGGCTGACCCCATGAAACCCGTCGCAGCCGGCGACATAGTCGCAGTCCACCGCAATCGGGCGCCCGTCCTTCTTGTAGCGGACGCTCGGATGGTCCGTCTCGATATCGTGGATGCTGACGTCGATTGCTTCGTAGATGGAAGGCGCGCCGCTCGCCGCTCGGGCATCCATCAGATCGCGCGTCGCTTCGGTCTGGCCATAGACCATGACTGTTTTGCCGGTGAGCCCCTTGAAATCGATGCGATGCCGAACGCCGTCAAAGGCGATCTCGATTCCGTCGTGAACGAGACCCTCGCGATGCATCCGAGCCCCGGCGCCGGCGTCGTCGATCAGCGCGACCGCGCCCTGCTCGAGCACCCCGGCGCGAATGCGGCCGAGGACATAGGCCTGAGTTTTCTGCTCGAGAATGATCGTATCGATGCCGGCCCTTGCGAGCAGCTGCCCGAGGAGAAGGCCGGATGGCCCGGAGCCGATGATGACGACCTGAGTTCGCACGACACTCCCCGGGAACGGCCGCAAGCGTCACCTCATAATCAGACACAATTTCGCGGCAACCGCCAGCGCATCCCGTGTCCTCCCGCGCGACAGTGGGGCTGTGGAGCGAGCGAGGCCGACCGGATAGCCGCCTCTGGCGCTCGAATATCGGCTTCGGCGCGAGTTGTCCGTGAATTTGACAACGAGATCGGGCATAAGAGGCCTGATCGGCTTGCGCGATTCCCGCGGCCGCGGCCTCGAAGTCCCCGCCCGGACAGGCGCGCCCGAGCAGGTCCCGCGCAATGAACGAGGCCGTCGCCCGATACCGGGGGACGGGAGCGGCGCCAAGCGCCGCCCCCGGCGACATGGACCGGCTGCACCAGTCCGAGGCGTTGAAGGGAGCGCCGCAGTGGACGCAAGATGCTGAAGACACATACCTATCCGCGCTTCGACTATGCGCCGTCCGCTGATCAGCGCAGCGGCGTGATCCGCCGCTATCCGGTCGTGATCGTCGGAGCGGGACCCGTCGGGCTCACCGCGGCTCTCGACTGCGCCGCCCGCGGCATTCAGGCGGTGGTTGCTGGACGACAACGACACCGTCTCGATCGGCTCGCGCGCGATCTGCTACGCCAAGCGTCCGCTGGAGATCTGGGACCGGCTCGGCTGCAGCGAGCGCTTGCTGGCCAAGGGCGTGAGCTGGAAGGTCGGCAAAGTCTTTTTCCGCGACCGGCTGTCCTACCAGTTCGACCTGCTGCCCGAAACGGACCACAAGATGCCGGCGATGATCAACCTCCAGCAATATTACCTGGAGGAATTCCTGGTCGATCAGCTGCGCAAGCAGCAGTTGGTCGAGCTGCGCTGGAAGCACAAGGTCGTCGGCCTGCGCCAGGAGAAGGACCACTGCTACTCTGACCGTCGAGACGCCCGAAGGCGCGTTCGCCATGGAGGCCGAATGGGTGATCGCCTGCGACGGCGCCAACAGCGATGTGCGCGAGATGGTCGGCGGCGCGTTCACCGGACATTTCTTCGAGGACCGCTTCCTGATCGCCGACGTGGTGATGAAGGCGGATTTCCCGATCGAGCGCTGGTTCTGGTTCGACCCGCCCTTCCACCCGCGCCAGTCGGCCCTGCTGCATCGGCAGGCCGACGACGTGTGGCGCATCGACTTCCAGCTCGGTCGGGACGCCGACGCCGCGGCGGAGAAGGAGCCCGAACGCGTCATCCCGCGCATCCGCGCGATGCTGGGCGACAATCGGCCGTTCGAGCTCGAATGGGCCTCGGTCTATCAATTCGCTTGCCGGCGCATCGACAACTTCCGTTACGGCCGCGTGTTGTTCGCCGGCGACGCGGCGCATCAGGTTTCGCCCTTCGGCGCGCGCGGCGCCAATTCCGGGGTGCAGGACATCGACAACCTCACCTGGAAGCTGAAGCTCGTGCTCGACGGCGACGCGCCGCCCGGCCTGCTCGACACCTATCACGAGGAACGCGCCGTCGCGGCCGACGACAACCTGCTCAACTCCACGCGCTCGACTGACTTCATCTCGCCCAAGAGCACGGCCAGCCGCCGCTATCGCGATGCGGTGCTGGAGTTGGCCGAGGACAACCCATTCGCCCGGCCCATCGTCAACAGCGGGCGCTTGTCCAAGCCGACGCCCTATTTTCGCTCATCGCTCAACGCGCCGGACGAGGACAGTTTCTCGGGTCGCATGCAGCCGGGCGCGAATTGCGACGACGCCCCCGTCACGCGCGACGGCGCCGAGGGGTGGCTCCTCAACGCGCTCGGCGAGGGTTTTACGGTCCTGACTTTCGGCCGGGCGCCGGTGCGCGAAGTGGAGTTCGGCCGCGTCCGCGCCGCGGTGCTCTCCGTCGGCGACGATTTGATCGACCGCAAGGGCGCGCTCGCCGAACGCTACGACGGCCGGCCCGGCGTCACCTATTTGATCCGGCCCGACCAGCACGTCGCCGCTCGCTGGCGAAGCTTCGACCCGGCGAAGATCGCGCGCGCGATGGCGCGCGCCATCAAGGCATGAAGGAGGAGACGATGGAACTCGAGACCGCCGCCAACATCGTCGATCCCGACGGCTTCTACGAGGAACTGATCGACAGCCAGCGCGATATGTCCGACGAGGAGGCGGCGCTGATGAACTGCAAGCTCGTGCTCATTCTCGCCAATCACATCGGCGATCGCGCGGTGTTGCGCGAGGCGCTGCGCCGCGCCGGGGGACGGACGCGCTGACCCGATCCCATCGCCGCCGGAGCGCCTGATGGCTCCGCCAAGAACAGGAACAATCCCCATGCCCGGCTTCGCCAGCACCACCGACCTCGCTGACAAGACCATATCCTTCGACGAGCTCGGCCCCGGCCTCTATGGCTACACCGCCGAGGGCGATCCCAATTCCGGCGTCGTGGTCGGCGACGACGGCGTGCTGGTGGTCGACGCGCAAGCGACGCCCCGCATGGCCGCCGAGGTCGTCGCGCGCATCCGCGAGGTGACGGACAAGCCGGTCACCCATCTCGTGCTCAGCCATTACCACGCCGTGCGCGTGCTGGGGGCCTCTGGCTATCCCGGGGCCGAGATCATCGCCTCGGACGCCACGCGGGCGCTGATCGTCGAGCGCGGCGCGGAGGACATGGCGAGCGAGATCGGCCGCTTTCCCCGCCTGTTCCGCGGCAAGGAGAGCATTCCCGGCCTGACTTGGCCGCACCTGACTTTTCATGGCCGCATGACGCTGTGGATGGGCGCCCGCGAGGTGCGGATCATCCATATCGGCCGCAGCCATACCGCCGGCGACACGGTGGTGTGGCTGCCGAAGGAGAAGGTGCTGTTCGCCGGCGACGCCGTCGAGTTCGGGGCGACGCCCTATTGCGGCGACGCGCACTTCGCCGACTGGCCGGGGACGCTCGCCGCCATCAGGGCGCTCGGCGCCGAGCGCCTTGTCCCGGGCCGGGGGCGAAGCCTGATCGGCGCCGCCGAAGTCGACGCAGCGATCGCCGGGACGTCCGACTTCACCAGCGACCTGTTCGCCATCGCCCGCGCCGGCGTGGCGAAGGGCGCGACGCTGAAGCAGGTCTACGACGAGGCGATCTCGGCGATGCGGCCGAAATACGGGCGCTGGGTGATCTTCGACCACTGCATGCCCTTCAACGTCAGTCGTGCGTACGATGAGGCGCAGGGCGTCGAGCACCCGCGCATCTGGACCGCCGAGCGGGACGTGGAGATGTGGCGTGCGCTGGAGCAGGGCGGCGAAGGAAAGTCGGGCGACATCGAGGGCTGAGGAAGCAAGGCCTGGGGCCGAGCCTCACGGCCTTCTCTAGCGACAGGGAGACCCGCCATGGACGCCGTCCGTTACATGTCCGGTTTTGGCAACGGCTTCGAGACCGAGGCCCTGCCGGGCGCTCTGCCGGTGGGGCGAAACTCGCCGCAGCGCTGCGCCTATGGGCTGTACGCCGAGCAGCTCAGCGGTTCGCCCTTCACCGCGCCGCGCTCCAGCAACGAGCGCTCGTGGCTGTACCGCATCCGCCCGACGGTCGGGAACTGGGGGCGGTTCGAGCGGATCGACGCACGCTTCTGGCGCACCGCCCCGTGCGCCGAGGTCGATCTTCCGCCGGCGCCGCAACGCTGGAGCCCGCTGCCGATCCCGAATGAGAGGCTCTCCTTCATCGAGGGCATGCACACCGTCACCACCGCGGGCGACGCCGGCGCCGGCGGCATGGCCGCGCATATCTATCTCGCCACCCGCTCGATGCAGGACGAGTATTTCTACAACGCGGACGGCGAGATGCTGATCGTGCCCGAGCAGGGCGGCCTGCGCCTGCGCACCGAATTCGGCGTCATCGACATCGCGCCGGGCGAGATCGCCGTGATCCCGCGCGGCGTGAAGATGCTGGTCGAACTGCATGGCGCATCGGCGCGCGGCTATGTTTGCGAGAATTATGGCGGCGCCTTCCGGCTGCCCGAGCGGGGGCCGATCGGCGCCAACTGTCTCGCCAATCAGCGCGACTTTCTGACTCCTGTCGCCGCCTATGAGGACCGAGCCACGGCTGGCCTGCTGCATGTGAAATGGGACGGCGCCTTGTGGCGCGCGGAGATCGCGCGATCGCCGCTCGACGTCGTCGCCTGGCACGGCAACTACGCGCCCTACAAATACGACTTGAGGCGCTTCTCGCCTGTCGGCCCGGTGCTTTTCGACCATGCTGATCCGTCGATCTTCACGGTGCTGAGCTCGCAATCGGCGACGCCGGGAACGGCGAACGTCGACTTCGTCATTTTCCCCGACCGTTGGCTGGTGGCCGAAAACACCTTCCGCCCGCCCTGGTACCACATGAACATCATGAGCGAATTCATGGGCCTGATCTACGGCGCCTATGACGCCAAACCCGAAGGCTTCGTGCCCGGCGGGTTCTCGCTGCACAACACGATGCTGCCGCACGGGCCGGACGTGGACGCCTTTACCGGCGAGAGCGCCGCCGAGCTCCGGCCGCACAAGCTCGAATCCACCATGGCCTTCATGTTCGAGACCTGCTTTAGGCAGCGCGTCACCGAATTCGCGGCGAGCCACCCGTCGCGCCAGATCGAGTACCAGAATTATGGCGTGCGCCTGCGTACCCTGTTCGATCCCACACGGCCGGAGGTCTGAGGCGATCGATCGCGAGCTGCGGAGCCGGGCCGAGGTCGCAGCTTGCCCCAGGAGATTGGGATGTCCAGGGCGACGCGCGCGACGAGGATGCTGGATGAGGCGGGCGTCGCCTTCTCCGTCGTCAGCTACGAGTACGATCCCGAGGCCGAGCGGATCGGCGTTCAGGCCGCCGAGGCCTTGGGCGAGTCGCCCGAGCGCGTCCTCAAGACCCTGATGGCGCTCGTCGACGGCAAGCCGGTCTGCGTGATCGCGCCGTCCGATCGCGAGGTCTCGATGAAGAAGCTCGCCGCCGCCTTCGGCGGCAAGTCGGCTGAGATGATGAGGCCGGCCGACGCGGAGCGGCTGTCGGGCTACAAGGTCGGCGGCATCAGCCCGTTCGGACAGACGCGAAGGCTCCCGACTGCGATCGAGGCGCAGGCGATGGCGCACGCCTTCGTCTTCGTCAACGGCGGCCAGCGCGGATTGCAGGTGCGGCTGAACCCGCGCGACGCAGCCAGGCTCATGAACGCCGTCGTTGCGCCGCTGTGCCGCTCAGGCTTGAAATAGGTCTCCGATCGGGAGGTCGATTCTCGGCGGATCGAGCCGGAGGGCGCCCTCGCCGACGACTTGCGTCGCGATGACGTCTCGCTCGCCGCGCGCATGATGGATGGCGAGTCGCTTGTCGGGATCGACGATCAGATAATGCTTCACGCTCGCTACGCGGAAGTAGCCGGCCAATTTGGCGGAGGCGTCGATGTGGCGCGTCGAGGGCGAGAGGACTTCGGCAACAATGATCGGATTCGGCGCCTCGATGGCGGAGTTTTGAAGCTTCTCGCCGCAATAGACGAGCGCATCCGGCTCATGGGCCGTGTCCTGATCGACCCGAACCGTCATCCCGTCCGGCAGCATGTGGCAAGGAAGACCTGCCCGCCGAATCGCCGCCAACAGCGCCGTCTGGACCGCGTATTTCGCCTCGGCATGGCCCGCGCGCTCCGGGGCCATAGCGTAGACCGCGCCTGCATAGAGCTCGAATCGGCCCGCCCGCCCCTTGGCCCAGGCGAGGTACTCGTCGACCGTCATTTTGTGCTTCGGGAGCGCGGTCACAAGCAGAATCTAACACGACCAACCGGGCGGCGCCATCGGGCGCGCCGTAACCAACGGGAACTCAAAGCGGCGGCCGCTGGTTCCAGCTGCCAAACGAGCGGACCGCTCGATGGCTTGATCGGTCGATGAATCGAGTTCCCGTGAGGGCGCCGTCTGCTGGTGCGACGGGATGTGGAGTACGGGTTATGAAGTCGAAATGGACGGCCGCGCCTCGCGAAGCCATTCGTGAGCGCGAACCCGGAGACGCGATGGGCCTGCCATGATTGCGCTGTTCACCGATTTCGGCCTGCACGGGCCTTACACCGGCCAGATGAAGGCGGTGCTCTACGAAATGGCGCCGGGCGTGCCCGTCGTCGACCTCATGGCCGACGCGCCAGTCGGCGATCCGAGAGCGTCGGCCTATCTCCTCGCCGCCTATTCCGCCTGGTTTCCGGAGCGAACCGTGTTTCTTTGCGTCGTCGACCCGGGCGTCGGCGGAGCGCGGCCGGCGCTCGTCGTCGAAGCCGACGGCCGGCGTTACGTCGGCCCCGGCAACGGCCTGTTCGAGCTCGTCCGCCGGCGCGGACAAGAAACCCGCACACTTCAGATCGACTGGCGGCCGGAGCGCCTCTCGGCCAGCTTTCACGGGCGCGACCTGTTCGCTCCGGTCGCAGCCATGCTGGCCCGCGGGGACGAGCCGCCCGGCCAATCCTGCGACGGCGTCGATTACCGGCCGGACTGGCCGGACGACCTGGCCGAAATCGTTTACGTCGATCACTACGGCAACGCGATGACGGGCCTGAGGGCGGCCATGCTTCCCCGCGACGCGAGGCTCTCGGCGGGAAAACGCGTGCTGGAGCGGGCGCGAACTTTTGGCGATCGGCCGCCGGGCGAGGCGTTCTGGTACGAGAATTCGAACGGCCTTGCCGAGATCGCCGTCAATCACGGCCGCGCCGACCGCGACCTCGGGCTTTCGATCGGCATGTCCGTCGAGATCGTCTCTTGAACGGACGCGAATGCGGCGAACGCCACGCTTTACGACGACGGCCTCGGCGCCTCGGTGACCCCTTGGCGGGACGCTTGCGATCACCGCGGGAGCGATGCGGTCGAGGGCCGCGTCCCATCGGTCGCTCGATTACGAGCTCTGCAGCTGCTGCACGCTACGCGTCTTCCGGGAGTGCTCCCGCCTCGGGCTTGCGCCGATCGGGGAGGACGAGGCGAGCGGGATCGGCTGGCGGATTCTCGGCGCCTGGCCGCGGCGTCCGACAGACCGGCCCGAACTCGCCGGGTGGGAGGAGCCGCAAGTGCCGCTCGACGCCAAAATCGGCGACGACCCGATTGGCCTCGTGAGCCGGATCGATCCCGTAGCGTCGCAGATAGGCGTAGAAGGCGCCTCCCTTTGTGTCGACCGAACGCGCATGCCTGACCGCGACGGAGCCGACGACGCCGACGGAATTTTGGCCGAATGCGGCCCGCGCCGCCGGGCCGAGGAGGAGATCCGTTCCCCAGCCGCTGACCGTTTGCGAAAAGGCCCAGCCGAGACGCTCGAGGGCCCGCCGGGTGATGAGCGGGGCCATGATTTCGACGGTCGACACGCGGATGATCCCGTCTCCCGCCGCAGGCTTCTTCAAGAACGGCCAGGCCGAATCGGAATCGGCGGTCAGCGCCGGCTGCGCGACGTCGAGGCGCTCGCGCGCCGCCGCCGCGAACAGACGGTCGATGTCCCCGTCGGCGACTTCGACGTCGTCGTCGAGAAAGAGCGCCGCCTGGTAGCGCAGGAGAAGGTCCGGCCGCTCTTCGAGCAGCCGGCGGATCGCCGTCGTCTTGGTCCCGCCTTGAAAAACGACCGTGTCGGCGCGCGGATCGGCGTCGGCGTCCTGATAATAGTTGAGCAGCACGTCGAAATCGCGCGGCTCGGCGAGAGTGTTCGCTGCAAAACCCTTGCCGCACTGGACGAACACCAGGCGCTTCCGGCCCCCGCCGGGCGCCTCGCGCTCGATGCGCAGGCGCGAGTCCGCATAGAAGCGATCCTGGCGCGCCTTCAGCTCCTCGCGGCTGAGCGGCGGCTTCATGTCGCCGTCGCGCGGCTTGGGGTCGAAGACCCGCATCGCCGCCTCCTCGAGTGAGCGGCCCTTGCCGCGGACGACGTCGCGCACGAAGGCCATGTCGATGTCGCTCCGCGGCCTGATGCCGCCCGACAGCCCGACCTCGAGGAAATGCAGGAACGGATGCGGGTGGGTCTTGCGCCACCCGGGGTTCTGCGCGGCGTACCACGCAGGGTCGAACTCGGCCGAGGGCGGCGGCCCTTTCGCCTCGCCCGTCGCGAGATAAAGCTCGAGAAGATGGCCGGTCCCGGCGGCGAAACCGGCGCTCTTGCGAAAGAAGTTTGGATCGAAGAAGCCGTTCGGCCGGTAGCCGAGCCGCTCGCCGATCAGCGCATAGTGCAGGGGCGCGATGGCATGGGCGCGCTCGGTCCCGAGCCGGCGCAGCGCGTAGGCGCGGCTCCAGAACGCCCGCCGCGCCAGCGAAGATTGTTGAGACGCCACGCCTTCCCCGTCACGCCGAGGCGGAGGCGCGAGCCGCCGCGCGGATCTCGGCGATCGGGCCGAAAGTCCTCTCGAAGGAGGCGCGCAGCGCCTGGTCGACCTCGGCGAACGTCGCCTCGCGGCCGAGGTCGGCGAGGCTGGTTACGCCGTAATGGGGCTCGGCTATGCCGCAGGGCACGATGCCGGAGAAATGCGTGAGGTCCGGCGCGACGTTGAGCGCGACGCCGTGGAAGGTCGCCCAGCGTCGCACCCGAACGCCGATCGCGGCGATCTTGTCCTCCGCCGTCGCGCCTTCCGGCCCGCGCGGCTTGTCGGGCCGGACCACCCACACGCCGACCCGGTCCGCCCTCGTCTCGCCAATCACCCCGAACGCCTTCAAGGCGTCGATCAGCCAGCTCTCCAGCGCGCAGACATAGGCGCGCAGGTCGGGCCGGCGGCGGGCGAGGTCGAGCATTACATAGACGACCCGCTGACCTGGTCCGTGATAGGTGAAGCGCCCGCCGCGGCCGGCGCGAAACACCGGAAAGCGCTGATCGACGAGCTCTTCCGGCCTGGCGCTGGTTCCGGCAGTGTAGAGGGGCGGGTGCTCGAGGAGCCAGACGCGCTCCGGCGCGAGCCCGGCCGCGATGGCTTCGGCCCGCCGCCTGCATCTCCGCCAGCGCCGCCTCGTAGGCTGGTGAGACCCGGCGAGACGAGCCATTCGACCGGCGGGGCGCCGGGCGGAGCGAGAAGGGCCGTGCTGCGCAAGCCTGGGATTGGACATGGGCGGCCCTCATAGCAAGCCGAAGCGAGCTGCGCGAGGCTGGCGCGGGATCAAGGTCGGGCGGAGCCGCGGCGCTTGACGCCGCGGCTCCGCGGCCCGCCGGCGCGCCGTCGTCCCTTCGTCCTCGTCGGCTTCCAGGAGGTCGGCGAAGCGGGAAAAGCGCTGGCGGGCGGGGGCGAGGTCGGTGAGGCCGTCCTCGGCGAGGCCCAGAAGGGCGCGGGCGCTCGACCACGGCCAGTCTTCGGCGCGCGCGACCGAACGGGCGCGCACGGGATTGAGGTTCACGGCGCGGTAGGCGGCGGCGAGATGGTCCTCGTCCATCGCCACGGCGCCGTATCGTCCCTGCCAGAAATGCCCGGTTCGCCGGCGCCGCGCGTGGATCAATCCGGCGGACGATGCACGCGCGCCAGGGCGCGGCGCAGGCCGTCTTCGTCTTGCGGGACGAGGATCAGATGGACGTGGTTGGGCATCAGGCGCCATGCCCAAACGCTCACCCGCGCATCGCGCGCCGCTTCGGCCAGCCAGTCGCGGTAAGCGGCATAGTCCGGATCGGCGAAGAACACCCGCCGTCGGCCGTTCCCGCGCTGCGTCACATGGTAGGGCAGGCCGGGAACGACGAGGCGGGCGAGACGAGCCATCTGCGACGTGTAGCGGCGCACGCCGCATCAGTAAACTTAATGCACTGTCACCGTAATGCATGTCACCGTAATGCAATCTGGTCGGAGGGCATCTTCCGCCCTTGCCGCATGGGCTTATTGCGGGAGCGCGTTGAGGCCTGCATAATACGTCTCAAGCGCGGATGGACCGTGGGCGAGTTGGCGCGATCGACGCCGAATGGGGTTGACGATGACATTTGTCTGGCGGGCGGTGCTGGTCATGTGCGTCATTTTCGCCGGCTGCATGCTCGGCGTCCTGCTGCAGCATTCGCTTCCGAGCCAACATATCGCCGACGCAAAAAGCGCGATCACTACCATTCAGGGACTGGTGGGCTTGTTGCTTGCGCTGGTGTTGGGGCTCCTCGTCTGGACCAGCTACGGCGTTTATTCGCAGCAGCAGTCCGAAACGCATAGCCTTGGCTCGCAGGTCCTACAGCTCGATCTGGCGCTGGAGCGTTACGGCCCCGCGGCCGATCGCGGCCGCGAACTCTTGAGGCAAGAGCTTGTGGCCACGCGCAAGCGCTTCTGGGGCGGAGGCGGCGCAAGACCGGCGCGGCTGGCCTATAGCCAATCGCGCGCCGAGTTGCGCGACTTCGATGGATTTTTCGCCGCCCTCAAGCCTTCCGACGATGAGCAGCGCCATCAGCTCGACAAGGGCCGCCAACTCTCGGCCTCCATAATCCAAACGCATTATCTGATGTCGAGGCAGCTCCGGAGCCCCGTTCCGAAGGCGCTGCTCATTAGCGTCGTCTGCTGGGCGACGCTGCTGTTCACCTGCATCGGCGCGTCGTCGAGCGTCAACGCGCTGGCGATCGTTTATGAGGCGCTGGGGGCCGCAGCGGTGGCGAGCGCCATTTATCTCATTCTCGAATTCAGCCAACCCTATTTGGGGCTGTTCCGGATATCGTCCGAGGGGATCGATCAGGTCATCGCCGAACTGTCGGCCAACAAGCCGCGCAGCGGTTAAGGTCCCCGCCGCCAGCGGCGGTCGGGTCCAAACAAGCTTGGCGGCGCGGCCCGCAGAATCCTTGCATGCTCATACACGTCGGCGGTCATTCCCTTGCTGGCATGGATCAGCACCCGCTCGCCGACAGCGGCCTGAAACTGGCGGCGGGCGTTTGGGGACCGGTTCTCGACGTCCTTGCCTGCGTGAATAATCGCCCAGGCAAAGGGCTGCCGGACGGAGATCGCCCTCACTGGCTCGTCCCCCGGCGCAGCGGGATGATGTTTTTTTCGCTTTCGCCGCTCACGTAGCGGCTCCAGCTTTCCATGATTGGGGATCGCCCGGTTTCCGAGACGTCGCTGTTCCATCGGTGTCTGCTAGTGCGAAACGGCGTTCGCCGCGTCGCGGATCGCAGCCACGGTTACTTCCGGGTGCGCGATCATGCTTGGATGGTCGCCGCCGGGAACGTGGTAGATCCTCGACTTGGCACGCGTCGCAAACTTGAGCTGGATGTCGGGCGGAATGACCTTGTCGGCGTCCCCTATGACGTACCAGGAAGGAATCGTCTTCCATCCCACAGCTTCCGGCGCTCTGTCCGTTAAGCAACGTGCTGCGAACGGGCGCTGCGTAGCGGCTAACCGCGCCGCGACATCCGCCGGTTCCGCAGATGCAAACACCGTTCCGAAGTATTTGGAATTGACGTACAGGTCTGCTTCATTGCCGTTGGATGCCGTGAAGGGTACCGCAATCGTGAAATCCGACGGCGGCGGCGGAGCGCTCGCGAGTTCTGACTGAACCGATTCCCCCGCGTCGGGCGCGAACGCATCGACGAACACCAACGCCTTCACGTTCGGGGCGTTGGCGGAAGCAACGCTTATCACCGAGCCGCCATATGAATGGCCTGCCAGAACAACGGGTCCGGCGACGGATTTGAGATACGTTGAGATGACGGCAGCGTCTGCGGAGAGTCCGCGCAGAGTATTCGGTAGGGCTCGGACGGTGTAACCGTCTTTGAGCAGGAGATCGACGACGCCGTTCCAGCGTGAAGAATCCGCCCATGCGCCGTGGACGAGAAAATTGTCGGCTTGGTTTGTTGCTCGATCGGCTGATCCTCAGCCCTGACAATTCCGGCCCATGTCAATCCGAACATGATCACTGCGATGAGAAGCTTGTGTTTCTTCATGGACGTCTCTCCTTGCGTCATCGAACGCCTGTTGGCCAGGGGGCCTAACCAAACAGAAGCGTATGCCGATGGTATCGCGGGTCAATGTCCGCTTTGGTGATCCGCCGCCCGAGTTCGGCGCCCCCCGCTTCTCCGCCTGGAGAACCGGCCGGCTCCACTCGGTCGAGCGGTAGCCGCTCGAGCTTGGCAAGTGGTGAAGCCCTGCCATGTCGAGCAGGCGAGCGTCTCGCCGAGCGCAGGCGATGCAAGCAACATCGCGACGACGAGAGCCATCCTGATCATGGCGTGACCCCCAACTTGGCGTGGCCGAGCGGACACGCGTCATAATGCACCTTCAATCAACTCATTGAAAATCAAAGACCCGCTGATCAGGATTTGGTGTTAGCGGACGGTGTGGCTGATTGCGATCAGTAAACCCGGCCAGGTCTGAGGTCCTGATCACCCATGGAGCCCCGGGACAGACCTGGCGACCCTTGATGTCGCCACGGCGAAGCATGCGCAGCGCCGTCATACTGCACACCCCGATGATTTTGGCTGCCTCCTCGAGCGAGATCTCGCCGCGCTCAGCCCATTCGCCGTCGCGGTAGCCGGCGATCTCGTGGTGATTGCGAAAGCCGCGCACGCGCTCCTGCGTCCACGCATTGCCATATCCGGTCGCGACGCCCATGCGGTTGAGCAGGCGCGCAATCTGACGGTCCGGCATCAGTCGGGCCAACTCGCGCATGAGCGCGATCGTTTCGTCGGGAATGCGCGGATTGTGCCGGCCGGCTGCATTCAGCCGCTGCTTCACCTGCAGCTCAGTATGATCGCCGCCTTGCCAGTGCAGGACGGCATGAATGATCGCGCCGTCGCGGCGCACGACGACCTCCGAGATCGCAGTGCGCAAATCCGCTTGCGGGTCGCAGGCGTCGCGGCGGGATGCGACCAGGCGCGTTCGAGATCGGCGCCGAGCGAAAGGAGTTGCTGCCGCTCCGGCTCGCCAAGCGGGGGCGGACGCCGCGCGATCATAGCCGCGATGTCGCCCTCGATCCGGGCAATGGCTTGCAAGGCCTCGTTCCACCGGCGCTCCAGCTCGCCGGCGACGAGCCGGTTGGCCGGATCGACAGCATCGTACTGTCGACGGGCATGAGCGGCCTCATACCGGGCCTGCTGCAGGGAGAGTTCCAGTTGCCGCTGAGCCGCTGTGGTCTCGCTCGACTGGACTTCGATCGCCTTGACCGCCGCTTCCACACCGAGCGGTCTCAGGATGCGCAGCACCTCCTTGGCGATCGCCGCGTCGAGGCTCAAGCCGCTCACCGAGATGCATCGCTTGGCGCCGTGGTTCATGCGCGCGCCATAGCAGTTATAGCGGCCGAGCTTGCCGCCGTAGTGCACATGGAGTTTGCGGCCACAGTGGCCGCAGCGCAGAAGCCCAGGCAGCAAAAGCTCGCCTTCGCGGGCCGCCCCGCGAGCAAGCGCGCTGCTCATGCCGGTCGCGTTGTTGGCGATTGCTTTGACGTTGCGTTCGAACTCCTCCCAGCTGATGTAGGCGGCATGATGGTCCTTGATCAGGACGTCCCATTCATCGATCGGCCGGTGCACGCCACGACGAACGCGCTTGCGGCCGTCCAATACGCTGATTCGGCTCGTCGTGCGTCCGAATGCATAGGCGCCGGCATAAATTGGATTGGTCAGGATGCTGTGCACGATGTTGTAGGGCGGCAAGCGCCAAACGACGCCGTGCGCATCACCCCGCCGCGATTTGGCGGGCAATTCGATTCCTTCGTCTCTGACCCAGACGTGCACCTGCCGGGCGCTCTGCAACTCGGCGAATTTCGTGAAGACGAGTTGAATGGCCTGTTGCACGCGCTGGTCCGGGTCCTTTTCGATCCGTCCGCGCCCGACTTTCACATAGCCCGCGGCCACACCGAGACAGATCGCCGCGACGCGCCATCTGGCGCAACGCCTCCTGCGAGCGCTGGCGGAACAGCGACAACTCGAGTTCGCTCATCGTACCTTTCATCCCCAGCAACAATCGATCCTCGGGATGGCGAAGATCGTCAATTCCGTCCTCGTCGACGAGGATCGCGCCGACCAATCCACAGAACTCTATCAGCGTGTGCCAGTCGCCGCCGTTGCCGGCGAGACGCGAAGCCTCGATCGCGAAAACGGCGCCGACGCGACGGTCACAGATTGCGGCCAACAACCACTCGAAGCCCGGACGTGCGACGCCGCCGCCCGATCGTCCGAGATCGTCGTCGATGATCTCGACGGTCGTCCAGCCAAGTTGCCTGGCGCGATCGGCAAGTCCGTATTGCCGGCGCTGGCTCTCGAGGTTGTGCACGAGCTGATCCGGGGTCGATTGACGGACATAAACACAAGCGATGCGTTGCAGATGCTCGACGGTGATCTTGCTCACGGATGCTCTCCCGGCTTCTTAAGTTGGACCAGCGTCGCCGCGATCTCGCGGAGCAGAGCTTCCAGGAGAGCCGCGAATTCGACCTTGCGAGCCGGGCACGGATTTGCGAGCGGCGTCTCCTCGTCGAACAGGCTTGGTTGGCGATGTTCGGATTTGCGCTCCATTCTGGGCTGTCTCCGTCTTTGATTCGGACAGGAGAAAGCCTAGGAGCGCATCGACCTCCGCACGCATCGCGCGCAGAATATGGAGTGGAAAGTGCGGCTCGGCGCCGATCGTGAAACGAGATGCCGCCGGTTCCGTCATCCAGGCCGGCAAGCAGGCGAATGAGCCGTCGGGTTGGAGCACGACGACGAACTCGACGCCGCCGCTTTCGAGCCGCCGTCTGATCTGGACCACTTCGCCGAAGCGCGGATGGCACCGGTAGTTGATACGGGCTTCAGCCGGCTGTTCGTGGGCACTATGTAGCCATTTCGAGCAACACCTGGATCACGCGAATGTCGACGTTCTGTTCGAGCAGGTGCGAGGCGAAGCTATGCCGCAAGGTGTGCGGCGAGACGCCCTTGGCGATCCCTGCCGCCTGCGCCGCGGCGTGGACGGCGCGCACCAGTTGGCGAGCGGGATTGGGGTTACGATGACAGTGCATTTTACTTCGCGGCCGCGGCCGGTTCGTCGTCCTTTGGCTTGGGCCCCGGCTTGAGGGCGTGGAGGCGGCGGCGTGTACTGGTTTCCAACGCGGCGAGGAAAGTGTCCGAGCCGACCGGCCGGCCGACGCTCTCGCCTTTGCGTGAGGCGCGCCGTCGCCCCTTCGTCCTCGTCGGCTTCGAGGAGGTCGGCGAAGCGGGAAAAGCGTTGGCGGGCGGGCGCGAGGTCGGTAAGGCCATCCTCGGCGATGCCCAGAAGGGCGCGCGCGCAATTTACTGCACTGTCACCATAGTGCCTGTTGGCCTGTTGGGCGCGTAATGCCAACACCATTCGCGACGCGACCCTTGCTGTTGGGCGAGTCGTGACCCAGATTTCCCTGATCGCACAGTTGAGAGGATGGAGAGCTATTATGGATCTTCGCGTGGAACGTGTCGATGTGTGGGCGGCAACCATCGAAGACAGACCCGGCGGCCTTGCGCAGGCGCTGGCTACGCTGCGGGACGTGGGCGCAGACCTGCAATTCATCATCGCCCGGCGCGCAGAATCCGGCAAGGGAGTGCTGTTCGTCACGCCCCTCCAGGGTGACAGGGAAATCGCTGCAGCCGCGCAGGTGGGTTTTAACGTGACGAATACCCTCCATTCCGTTTGAGTCATGGGCCGTGACCGGCCGGGCATCGCCGCGGAGTTGACTCAGAAGCTTGCCGAAGAGCGAATTAACCTGCGCGGCTTCTCTGGCTCCGTGATTGGCACACAGTTTCTCGCCTACGTGGCGGTGGATTCGCGGGAGGATGCGAACAAGGTGATGGAAATTCTGGGGAAGGCCTGACACACTCTGTCAAGCGGTCGTGGCGTTGGTGAAGCTGAGGGCCCGTCAGGAAATAGGTAGCGCTGGCGGGTGAGTTTGGGCACCCCAGAATTACGGTGACGCTTGCGGTGGCAAGGCGTGTGCGCGCGGTTACGGTGACAGTGCAGTTTACTTCGCGGCCGCGGTCGCTCCGTCGTGCTTTGGCTTGGGTCCCCGCTTGAGGGCGTGGAGGCGGCGGCGTGTCCTGGTTTCCAGCGCGGCGAGGAATGTGTCCGAGCCGACCGGCCGCCCAACGCTCTCGCCTTCGCGTGAGGCGCTCCGTCGCCCCTTCGTCCTCGTCGGCTTCGAGGAGGTCGGCGAAGCGGGAAAAGCGTTGGCGGGCGGGCGCGAGGTCGGTCAGGCCATCCCCGGCGAGGCCCAGAAGGGCGCGCGCGCTCGACCACGGCCAGTCCTCGGCCCGCTCGACGAGACGGGCGCGCACCGGATTGAGGTTCACGGTGCGGTGGGCGGCGGCGAGATGGTCCTCGTCCATCGCCACGGCGCCGTATTGTCCCTGCCAGAAATGGCCGGTTCGCCGCCCGCGCGTGGATCAATCCGGCGTATCGACGATGCACGCGCGCCAGGGCGCGGCGCAGGCCGTCTTCGTCTTGCGGGACGACGATGAGATGGACGTGGTTGGCATCAGGCGCCAGGCCCAGACGCTCACGCGCGCTTCGTCGCCGCCTCGGCCAGCCAGTCGCGGTAGGCGGCGGTGTCGGGATCGGCGAAGAACACCCGCTGGCGGCCATTGCCACGCTCACGTCACATGATAGGGCAGGCCGGGCACGACGACACGGGCGAGACGAGCCAGCGGCGACGCGTAGCGGCGCACGCAGAGGGACGGTGATTGCTCACCGCCCCCCGCACAGATCCCGGCGTGCGGCTTTCCCGCACCGGGCTCCTGCCGAAGGTCAGACGTGATCGCGTCTAAGGCCTTTTCGTCGGCCCGTAACCTCGATCCGTGCGCGCCCCGCTTCGGTGGCATGCCGATCCCGGTTCTGCGTCCGGGGCTTGCCTGGCGGTCCACGCTCCCTCCGGCCGCGCCCCTTCCCTCCACGCCCTCCGCCACCGCCCATACCCTGTCTCCCAGGGCCATCACGGCTTTGTTCGGGTGCTTCATCGGTACTACGAGCGCGTCCGACTCCTCGCCTGTTCCCCGACAGATTGCGCTTTTGGCTTGCTGTCGCGGTCCGGGATCGCCTTAGCGACTGCGGACCAGACGAGGTCTCCCAAGTTCCGACGCGATCCCTTTGCGCGTGATGGGGTCTTCGACCACGGTAGAGCGTCAACGCCTCGCATAGCGGCGCCGCACATTTTGCCTTCGGCTACAGTGACAGCCTCGGCCTCTACGGATTTCGGTTTTTCGAGGCTCAATAGCCCACCCCACGCAATCGCTGTGTACGCTTCGCGACGGTCGTCGCCTTCCGCCCCGCAACACTCGCTACCGAGCGCCCGCTACGGCTTACTCGGGCCGGACTTCCACCGGCTGGATCGCGCCAGCTTCGCCTGGCGCACCACTGTCACCGTAATGCTCCTGCTCCGGCTCGGCCGAAGGCGCGCCTCGGCTCGTCTCTTTGTTCTCAGCCCTCGGGCACGCCCGCTTTCCGCAGGGCGTCGAGGATGCGCGCGAGGCCGGCGAGGTAGCGAAGATTGTCGCTGGACGGGGAGGCCTGGTAGCGGGCGATGGTGAAGGCCGGGTTGAGCTCGAGCCCGGCGCGGACGGCTTCTCACGCTTCCGCCATGCGCCCGAGGCCGACGAGCGCGGCGGCGAGAACGAAATGAGAGGTCATGAAGTCGGGGCTCGAGTCGATCGAGCGGCCCGCCCAGGCGGCCGCCTCCTCGTCCTTGCCCTCGCCGAATTTGGCGAAGGCGGCGAAGACCATCCAGGCGCTGGCATAGGCGTCGCGCGGGCTGATCCTGAGCGCCTGGAGGATATGCCCCTCCGTCTCGTCCGGGCGGCCGGAATAATATTTTCCCATGCCCATCCAGGCATGCGCGGTCGCCAGATTCCGGTCGAGGGCGAGCGCGCGTTCGCATTCGACGATGCCGAGCTCGGCGCGGCCGTTGTTCATATAGAGCACCCCGAGCGCCGCATGCGCCTCGGCACTTGCCGGCCTTAGCCGCAGGGCTTTGCGGAGATCGGCTTCGGCCAGGTTCAGCCGCTCGACCCGGTCTTCGGGAAGCCACGCCACGACGAACGTCACCTCCACCCAGGCCCTGCGGACGAGGGCGTCGACATTGTCCGGGTCGAGCTCGAGCGCGCGGTCGAAATGCTCGCGGGCCCGATGCAGAAATTCGGCGCCGTTGCGGTGATAGAGGCCGAGCCCGAGAAAATAGGATATCTACGAAGCAGCTGAGGATGAAATCAGCTTGCGGATCGCGCTCTTCTTCGTGCTCGTCGCGGTGTGTCGAGCGGTACGATCCGCTCAGACGAGCGGGTCGCGGCGCTGCCTGTAAACGCCGGCGGCTGAGGATGTCGATGTCAGGCCTTGCGCCGATGCGACGGAGGAAGGAGGCAAGATTAAAATTGCATGTCCTTGCAGCGCGAGGCGGCGCGTGGAATTCCGGCGGAAGAGAAGAACGGCGCGCGAATGCGGAGCCGGTCCGCAAAACTCCGCAAGGCCTTCTATCGCCGCAGGAAGTCGAGCAGGAGCGGGCAGCCGGCTCCGCTGAACCATTCAAAAGAAACACGACGCTAACAGTAAGTATGCAAGAACAATTCTATCGCAAGCGACGACTCTGTGCGGGATTGCCTAGTTCAGCTTACTCGACAAGTAATACAGTTCGAGAGGACTCAGTGATGAAAAATCTGCCGTGGTGCAATTGCGAACAGCATTGCCTCTCTTCTTGAGATGCGCGAGCGCCATGCTAAGAAGGTAAACGAGAAGCTCATCGCCAAGCGATACGGCCTCTCTTCGGCTATGCGTCAGTCCATTGACGAGCTTTTCAAGCGCCCCAAGCTCAGACATCCGACTCCCCTCCCCCAGATCTTGGAATTGAAAACGACTTCAGCAGTTGTTTACCAATGTTCACACACACATTCGCCGCAATCAAGCGAAAAGGGCGCAAGCAGCTTCTAAAATAAGTTTTAGGGAGAGGCCGTTATGTTTATGCAAATATAGCCAGTGCGTGCCCGGTCAAGCCTTCGCCGCGGGCGCCAAATCTCTGAGTTCCTGCGCGAGCCGCCGGTGGCGCTAGAGCGAATGTCGGCGAATGTCTGTGAGTGGTTGATCTTACGCGTTCGCAGGACGATTCCGAAACAGTCAGAGTCGGTTCCCCGCAAAGCCCTATCGCCGCAGGAAGTCGAGCAGGAGCGGGTTGAGCCTTTCCGGCGCCTCGAGCGGAATCCAGTGGCCGACGCCCTCGATCCGCTCGTAGCGGAAGCCAGCCTTGCAGAAGCGGGCCGAGTTCGGTCATTTGCCGCTCGACCAACGCGACGTCGCGCGACGACCAGACGCCCATGACGGGGCTTTTGACGTCGCCGCGCTCGAACGGACGGATCATGGCGAGATTGGCCCGATAATAGTTCAGCGCCGCCGTCAGCCGTCCCGGCCGACCGAGCTCGACGCGCCAGTTGGGCAGCTCCTGGGGAAACTTGGAGAAGACTCCGAGCAGCGCGAAATTGTTCAGGCTCAGGAGCCGTTCGGCGACGCCGGGGAGCTGGAACATGAGGATGTACCAGCCCATCAGCTTCTGCCTGAGCCCGCCCCGCGCGTAAGCCGTCGGATGGCCGACCGAGATCGCGACATATCGCTCGACGCGCTCCGGATGGGCGATGGCGAACATCCAGCCGATCACGGCGCCCCAGTCGTGGCCGACGAGCCGGACTTTCTGAACGCCGAGCGCGTCAGCGAGCGCGAGAACGTCGGCGACGAGGGTCTCGATCCGATAGCTGGCGACGCCTGAAGGCGCCTCGGTTCGCCCATAGCCGCGCAGATCCGGGACAATGACCCGGAATCCGGCCTCAACGAGGGCTGGAATCTGGTTGCGCCAAAGCGCATGAGAGTCCGGGAAGCCGTGCAGCATGAAAACGTCCGGCCCTGCGCCGACGATCTCGACATACATGTCGAGATCGTTGACGCGGAGCACGCTACCGGCTCGCGTCGGGGTTGCGTCGCCCGGTTCGGCGGGTCGACGAGCAATCGCCATCGGCGCCTCCTCATGCCGCCGCGAGGCGGCGGCATCAGACGCTTTACCAGGGAATTCGGCCCGGCTCGAGGCCCCCGCGCTTCCCGGTCTCCTCGGCGGCAGTCCTTGCGGCGCCGGGCAAGTCGTGGAAATCTGGCGGAAGAGAAAAACGGCGTTCAAAATGCCGAACCGGTCCGCAACACTCCGCAAGGCCTACGCCGCCTCGATCATGCGACGCGCCGGCGTCGCCGATCCGCGCGTCGAGGCCGCCTTCGCCGCCGTCCCGCGCGAGGATTTTTCCGGCCCGCCGCCGTGGCGCGTCTCCGGCGGCCTCTTCAACCGCCGCGGAGAGGACGATCTCGCCAGCCTCTACGAGGACGTCCTGGTCGTGATCGACGCCGGGCGGGGGATCAACAACGGCCAGCCCTCCCTGCACGCGATGAGCATCGCGGCGCTCTCGATCAAGGAGGGCGAGACGGTGGTGCAGGTCGGCGCGGGGGCGGGCTATTACACGGCCATCCTCGCCCATCTCGTCGGCCCGACCGGCAAGGTCGTCGCCTATGAGATCGAGGCCGACATCGCCGAGCTCGCGCGCAAGAATCTGGCCGGCTTCCCGCAGGTCGAGGTTCGCGCCCGTTCGGGGCTCGGCGAGGATCTGCCGAAGGCCGACGCGATCTACGTCAACGCCGCCGCCTCGCACCCGCCGCGGCCCTGGCTCGATGCGCTGAATCCCGGCGGACGGCTCCTCTTCCCGCTTCAGGCGGCGCATTCGAGCGGCGCCATGCTGCTGATCACGCGGCCGAAGGAGGAGCAGCAGGCCTGGCCGGCCCGGATGCTCAGCGACGTGGTGTTCATCGCCTGCGAGGGCGCGCAGGATAAGGAGATGGCGCGCAAGCTCGGCGAGGCCTTCCGCCGCGGCGACGGCTATCGGGTGCGCTGGTTCAAGTTCGGCGCCGAACCCGGCGAGGGCGTGTGGCTTCGCGGCGACGGCTGGGCGCTGACGACCGAGGGTCGCTAAGCAGATTTGTTTGGGCGGACACGCTCATGATGCCTCTGACCGTCAAGCTGCAAGGGCTATTTTCACCGCCAAGAGCAAGAAGTTTGCACGAAGGGCACGGTCGGCTGGCCGCCGTTTGCGCGGCCGTGGTGTTCTTTGTGGTGAACACCTTCAATCCTTTGGCACGCCTGAGAATGGCTGGTCAGGCGGCGAGCCGTCGGCCGCCGGCGAGCGCCGACAGCAGATAAAGGGCGATGGCGACGACGAGAAGATAGCGGAAGCCGAGCAGCATCGAGAAGGATTCGCTCAAGCCCCCGAGCACGGAGCCCGCGATGTTGGAGCCGAACGCCAGGTCGGGGTCCGCAGAGTCGCGGAACGTTTTGGCGAAGATCACTCCGGCGAAGAACATCGGGCCGAGCGCGAGCGCGCAGGGGAGGACGTAACGCAGGAGGACGCCGCCGCTGAGCAGGGCGTTCAACGGCACGGCGGCGGCTGCCGCCAGGATGGCGAGCAACCCCGCGTAATGCCAGACGAGCCGCGCCGGAGGGGACTTCAGGACCAAAAAGTTCGCGAGCAGGATCAGGATGAGGACGGTGGCGAACACCATCGAATTGACGATCCACGTGCTGCCGAACACCAGCGCCAATTGCACGACGGCCTTGGTCTCGAGCAGCATGAACGCCGCGCCGAGGAAGAACATGCGGCCGTCGATCCGGCGCCAGCCGCCGGACCTGGGCAGGAACAGAGCGACCATCGCGACGCCGATTGCGCCGAGCAGGATCATCGAGCGGACGTTGAGGCCGGGGAGGAGCCTGTCCCGGAGATAAAGGAAGGGCCAGTCGTCCGTCGCCAATATCGGCGTCCCGAACTCGTGAACGATTCGGGTCGGCGCGATGCGCTGCCACTCTGCCCGCTCGGCCGGGGGCAGGCTAACGGGGCGCACCGCGAAACCGTCGACATGCAGATTCCGCGGCGGCAGGATGTTCAGCCAATAATCGCGTTGAGCCGCGAAGGCCTCGGCGATTTGCCTGTTGCAGCCGGCGACGACCATGGCGAATCCGGCCGGCGACGAGGAGGGTAGCGTCTCCTGGTAGGGCAGGGTCAGGACGGTCGGCTCGCAGCCGAAAACGCTCTTCGCCGTGGCCGCGAGCCGCTCCACCACCCATCCCTGCCGGAAGTAATTGTAGGTGACGAACAGGCCGCCCGGCTTCAAGACGCGCTTGACGTCCTCGAACGCCTGCCGGGTGAACAGGTAGCTCTCGAGCCTGATGTTGGCGTAGCCGCTATGCAGAATGAGCGAGTTCGACCAGCGCGTAGACGACGAGATCGTATTTGCGGTCGGTCGTTCGAAGGAAATGTCTTCCGTCGTCGAGGCGCCGCTCCACCCGCGGGTCGTCGTAGGGCTTGTCGGGATTCTCGGTCGCGCCGATCCTCTGGATGACGGGATCGATTTCGACCGCGTCGACGTGTCTCGCGCCGTAGCGCAGCGCATGGTCGACGTCGTTGCCGGATCCGGCGCCGATGATCAGAACGTCCTTAAGGGGCGGCCCGCCGGCGGCGCGGTTGAGCAGGTGGATCAGCGAATAGGACGAGCCGCCCTTATTGAACGGCGCGATCTGCTGATGACCGATATTGTTGACCGAGATGACGAGATCGTCCGGCCGGAAGTCGACGGCGTAATAGGGCGACCAGAAGATTTGGTCCCCGGGACTCTGCTTTGCATAGGCCCCGTGAAAGGCGATCGCCGCCACAACTCCGGTCAAGGCGAGAAGACGCCCGCCCGTGAGCCCCCCGGCCTCGTACAGCAGCCAAGCGACGCCGGCGCAGCCGACGAGAAACCAGATCCAGGGCGGCGCCTGGGCGAAGGACAAGGCGGAGAACCCGACGATGCCGACGAGGCTGCCGCCGATGTTGAAGGCGTAGCCCGCAACTCGATCCGAGCAGGCGTCGAACGCCCGTCCCAGCACCTGCCCGAGGCCGACGAACGTCAGCGCGATCAGGATGAAGAACACCGCCGCGACGGCTTCGATCGGGATGACGAATCTGGCGACGTCGCGACTGCGGTATTCGGTGCCGAAAAAGACCTGCTGAGGCGAGGCTTGATTCCCCACGTCGACGGCGAGGCCGCTCCACTTCTGGTAGACCGCGAGCAGAACGAGCGCCGCCAGGACTGCGCCCAGCACGAGAAAAGGAAAGGCGCCGAGCCAGTCGAAGCGGCGCCGGGCCGCCATGCAGCCGCACGACATGCCGAGAAACGAGGAGATGAGGATGATGTTGGTGAAGAACTGCAGGAAAATGACGGTGGTCGCGAACCAGCGGATAGAGGCGAGCTCGAGAAAGAGGACCAGGAACCCGGCGAGGAAGAGTTTTCGGGCGTTCGCCCGCGCGCCGGCGCTCGCGAAATCGGCCCGCGGTTTGGCCGGAAGCGAAATCGCGGCATCGACCATGGCGCCCTTTCGATTCGTGACGGCCGCGGCCGGCGGATAGGCGACCTCGGCCGCCATCCCGCGCGAGGCCCCGGATGCGGAGCCGCATCAACAGGCGCCGGTGAGCTTTCCCGAAACTTGCGCATTGACCGATCGGAGCGGACAGCGGCGGAATCGCCCGCGCTTCGTCCGATCTGTCCACCCTTTAATCCTTCGGGCGCCGGCGCAGGGCCCCGAGCCCGGCGAAGCGAGCCTTGGCGCCGAGCGCCTCCTCGATGCGCAGAACCTCGTTCCATTTGGCCATGCGCTCGGAGCGCGCGAAGGCGCCGACCTTGAGCTGCCCTGCGCCCCAGCCGACGGCGAGATGCGCGATCGAAACGTCCTCGGTTTCGCCCGAGCGCGCCGAGACGATCGTTCCGAAGTTTTGCCGCAGGCCTTCGTCGAGGGCCTTCTTCGCACGGGTCACCGTGCCCGCCTGGTTGACCTTGACCAGGACGGCGTTGGCGGCGCCGATCCTGCGCCGCCTCGCTCACGCGCTGCGCGTCGGTGACGATGAGATCGTCGCCGACGATCTGGATGCGGTCGCCGGCCGCTTTCATCAAGCGCTGAAAGCCCAAAAGGTCGTCCTCGGCGAACGGGTCCTCGATCGACAGGATCGGGTATCGCGCGCACCAGCCGAGCAGCAGCTTGGCGAGCCCGTCGCGGTCGAGCTCGCGCTTCTCGAGGCCGAGCCGATAGAGTCCGTCCCGCCCGAATTCCGACGCGGCGACGTCGAGGAAGACCCCGATGTCCTCGCCCGGCACGAGCCGGGCGCGGTCGATCGCGAGCATCAGCATGTCGAGCGCCTGTTCGTTGCTCGAGAACGCGGGCCAAAAACCGCCTTCGTCGGCGACGCCTGCGAGAAGGCCGCGCTCGGCCATGAGCTTGCCCGCGGCGAGATAGACCTCGGCCGTGATCTCGAGCGCCTCGGCGAAGCTTTTCGCGCGCTTGGCGACGATCATGAAATCCTGCACGTCGGTCCGCCGCCCGGCGTGCGCGCCGCCGCCAAAGATCTGGATTTCCGGCAGCGGGATGAGCGCGGGGCCGTCGCCCGCGAGGTAGCGCCACAGGGGGACCCTTCGGCTGGCGGCCGCTGCGTGAAGGGCCGCGAGCGAAACCGCCGTCAGCGCGTTGCCGCCGAGCCGGGAGAGGTTTTGCGTGCCGTCGAGCTCGACGAGCGTCCGGTCGAGCGCCGCCTGGTCGAACGGATTTTTGCCTTCGACCGCGGGCGCGATCTCGCTTCGCATTCCTTCGAGAGCCCACCGGACGTCGAGCCCGCCGAGGCGCGCGCCGCCGTCGCGCCTCTCCACCGCCTCGCGGCTGCCGCGCGACGCGCCGGCGGGAGCGATCGCGCGCCCCGTGGCTCCGTCGCTCAGCGCGATCTCCGCCTCCACCGTCGGACGGCCGCGCGAATCCCAGACTCTTCGCGCGCGCACGGACTGGATCACGGGTTCACTCATCGAGCTTGGCTCCAGGCTTCGGCGACGGCGGCGACCGATCGCGGCGGCGCCGCGATCAACGGCGCGGCGCAGCGCCGGACCGCCTCGCGCTCGGTCTCGCGGGTCAGATACTCGACCGGCGACTTGCCGTCGATTTGGGCGAGGAACAAGGCCGGCAAAAGACCGGCGGCGCGCGCTTCGATTTCCGTCGGCTCCTCCCAGTCTACGCCGGCGAAATAGGCGCCGGCGAGCGCGGCGAAGGCTGCGAGATAGGGCGCCTTGCCGACGCCCTCACGCGCGCCCTTGAGCAGAAGATGATTGAGGCAGAAGGCGATGTCGAAAGCCGGATCGCCGAACCAGGCGCATTCCGCATCGAGAAACATGGGCCCGTCCGGCCCGACGAGGATATTCTTCGGGCTGACGTCGCCGTGGACCAGCGCCCCCTTGGTCGAGAGCGTGATTTCGGCGAGGGCGTTGAGCCGGGCGGCGAGCGCGGGATGCGCCCGGGCGGTCGCGCGCAAATAGGGCTCGATGCGGATCGCCTCGAACGTGGCGTCATGGGCGAAAGCGTTCCTGACGTCCGGTTCGGCGGCGCTTCTCGCATGGACGAACGCGAGATCGCGCCCGACCGTGGCGGCGAAAGCTTGATCGACCCGCCCCTCGAGCAGCTGAGGCTTCCACAGCGGAAAGCGTTCGGGCGGCAGGTAGTCCATCGCGAACAGGCCGGCAGCCGAATCCTCGGCGAGGACGCGCGGGACGGCGCGCGGAAGCCAGCGCGCGACGGCGCGGAAATAGGCGGCCTCGGCCGCATTGCGCCCGACCGGCGCTTCCCAAAGAGCGGCGACCTTGAGCCTCGACAGCGCGCGCTTGACGCAGAAGCGCCGTCCGCCGGCCTCGACGAGAAAAATGTCGGACGAGACGCCGCCCGTCAGGGGAGTGGCCCGAGCGGCCTCTCCGGCCTTGAGGAGGCCGAGGCGCCGCAGCGACTCCTCAAGTCCGCCGGCCTGCGCCGACCCCTGGTCTTCCTCGCTCAGTTCGTCCACCTGTGTAACGCGAACGCGCGCGATGAAATTTGACAGGCCGCCTGCGGTTTCGCCGACGCATTGCGCCGAGGCGCAAACAGCCTGGATATCGCGCAGATCCTTTGATAAAGGCCGATCTAGCTTAAACGGCAAGCCGATGCGGGAAGTCGGAGTCTTCGAGGCGAAGAACAAGCTCGGGCAGTTGCTTGATCTCGTGGAGCGGGGCGAGGAAGTGACGATCACGCTCCACGGCAAGCCGGTCGCGCGCTTGGTCCCCGCCGGTCCGACGCGCAGCCGCGAGCAAGCCCGCGCCGCTCTTCAACGCATTCGCGAGCGTGCGGAAGCACGAAATCTCGGTCCCTTCGATTGGGCAGAATGGAAATGCTATCGGGATGAAGGCCGCCCGTAGTCTTATGCTCACAGCTCAACACTGCCCACGCGCTCAATAGGTGGCCCGGCCGCCGGACAGATCGAACACGGCCCCGGTCGAGAACGAGCATTCGCGGCTCGCGAGCCAGCAGATGAGCGAGGAGGCTTCCTCAAGGGTGGCGAAGCGCTCCATCGGGATCTTCGAACGCATGTAGGCGATGAACTCGGGCGTCACCTGCTCGAGAATCGGCGTCACGATCGTCGCGGGCGCGACCGCGTTGACGGTGACGCCCTCCTTGGCGAGCTCCTTGCCGAGCGACTTGGTGAGGCCGATCACCGCCGCCTTCGAGGCGCTGTAGGCGGATGCGTTGGGGTTGCCCTCCTTGCCGGCGATCGAGGCGATGTTGACGATGCGGCCGTAGCCGCGCGCCTTCATCGACCGCGCGACGAAGCGGTTGCAATAGAAGAGGCCGTTGACGTTGATGTCGAACACCCGCTTCCATTCGCCGATCGGGTAGTCGATCAGGGTCGCGGTCGGCCCCGCGACGCCGGCGCTGCAGACGAGGGCGTCGATCCGCCCCATCGCGGTTTCCGCTTCCACCGCCGCGGCCTCCACCTCGTCGGGGTCGGTCACGTCGACGCGCCGCGCGCGGGCGCGGCTCCCGAGCTTCGCTGAGGCCTCATCGAGCCGGCGCTGATCGATGTCCCACAGCAGGACCGCGCCGCCCTCGGCGACCATCCTTGCCGCGACGGCGAAGCCGATCCCGGAGCCGCCCCCCGTGACGATGGCGTTGATACCCTCAAATCTTTCGCCGGCCATGTCGCGATCCTCCGCGCGTCTTGCAAATGTGGTTGGCGCGCTGAGCCAGCACTCGCAGGGACATCCGCCTACGTTAGCAGCGCTGGAGGTTCTTGGAAGCCCATGGAGACGCTATTCATCGGCTGCAAGGGCGATGGCATGCGGCGATCGCGACGCCGAGCCTGGTTGCCCGGCGACAGGCGGTCAGTCGCGCGCCGCCGTGAGCAACGCGACCTGCCGAGCCAGCTCAGCCATCGTGAAGGGCTTGTCGAGCCTCGGCAAATCCGCGCGGGCGCTGTGGCGCTCGGAATAGCCCGTCGCGAGGAGCAGCGGAAGCTCGGGACAGGCCTCGCGCATCAGCTCGGCCAAGGCCCCGCCTGTCATCTCGGGCATTGCGTAATCGAGAATAGCCAAATCCGGCCGCTCTCCCGATTGCAGGACCTCGAGCGCCTTTTTCGCCGACGTGATCCCGATCGGCTGATGCCCGAGCTCTCGCAGCATGTCGGCGGTCGACGTAAGAACGAGCGGATCGTCGTCCACGACCAGAATGCGACGCCCCGTGACCGCGGCCCGGCCGATTTCCGCAAGCGGTCCTTCAGCAGGCCGGCCGTCCAGCGCCGCAGGAATCCAAAGCGAAACGAAAGTTCCTTCGTTCGGGCGGCTAATGATCTGCATGGCGCCGCCTGATTGGAGCGTCAGCCCGTGAACCATCGAAAGCCCGAGACCCGATCCTTTGCCCGCCGGCTTGGTCGTGAAGAAAGGCTCCGCAGCGCGTTTCAATGTGTCGCCATCCATTCCGACCCCCGTGTCGGCGACCGACAAATGGACATAGGGACCGGGAGCCAGCGTTTCGGGAAGATCCGCGCCGCCGACGAACCTCGCCTTGATCACGAGCTCGCCGCCAGAGGGCATCGCGTCGCGTGCATTGAGGCCAAGGTTGAGCAGCGCGAGCTCGAGCTGATTGCGGTCGATCCTGACCAGCGGGAGATCGTCCGGCAGATCGACGACGATGCGCACCCTGGGATCGAGCGAGTGCGACATCATCTCGACCATGCCGTAGACCACTTCGGCGAGCGCGAAAGACTTCGGGTCTCGAGGTCCTGCCGGCGCGCAAAAGCGAGCATGCGTTTGGTCAGCGCCGCGCCGCTCGCGGCAGCCTCCATCGCTCGTCCGAGCCAGCGCGAAAGGCGTTCGTCGTCATTCACCCGTTTCCGGGCCATTTCGATGCTGGACATCACGACCATGAGGAGATTGTTGAAGTCGTGCGCCAGCCCCCCGGTGAGTTGGCCCAGGCTTTCCAGCTTCTGCATCTCGGCGACCTGCGCCAAGGCCTCCTCCCGCTCCCGCGTCCGGGCTTCAACGCGCCTTTCCAGCTCCTCATTCGCCGCAGCGAGCTCGGCGGTCCGTTCGGCCACGCGCTGCTCCAGTTCGGCGTTCAGGCTCTCGAGCTGACGGGTCTTCCTGTAGAGGTCGCAAAAAATGCGCACTTTCGCCCGCAGAAGCGCCGGCACGACAGGAACCTGAAGGTAGTCCACCGCGCCCGCCTGATAGCCTCGCAGGCTGTCGATTTCGCTGAGGTGAATGGCGGAGACGAAGATGATCGGGGTCGCCGAGAAGCGCGGGTGGTCCCGGATCATCGCCGCCAGCTCGAATCCGTCGAGATCGGGCATCGACACGTCGATCAGGATGACCGCGACCTCCTGACGCAGAAGCTGTTCCAGCGCCTGACGCCCCGAAGCCGCCTTGATGAGATTCTCGCCGAGCTCCTCGAGAATCACCTCGTAGCTGAGGAGCTTCGACGGTTGATCGTCGACCAGCAGAACATTTACCGCGTCGCTGATTGTGATGCATCGGCGCGCCTAGGCCTAGCGGTGCAGCCAAATACGAAGCGCCGAAAGCAGCTGCTCCGTATTGACCGGTTTCGCCAAATAGTCCGAGGCGCCCGCTTCGAGGCATCTCTCGCGGTCGCCTTTCATCGCTTTCGCGGTCAGCGCGATGATCGGCAGGCGCCTGAGCGACGGATCGGACCGGATGGCCCGCATCGTTTCGTAGCCGTCCATCTCCGGCATCATGATGTCCATGAGGACGATCGAAACGCCGTCATCGGCCTTGAGAATCGCGATCGCCTCGCGCCCCGTGGTCGCCGTGAGAACGCGGATCCCCCGACGCTCGAGCACGCTGCTCAACGCGAAGATGTTGCGCGCGTCGTCGTCGACGAGGAGCGCCTTGCGGCCGTGCAGGTTTTCATCGGAATTGCGGAGCCGCTCCAGCATCTGTTGCTTCTCGGGCGGCAGCTCGTCGACAACCCGGTGGAGGAAGAGAGCCGTCTCGTCGAGGAGCCGCTCGGGCGACTCGACGCCTTTGACCACGACGCTGCGCGCCATCGTGTGCAACTGCGCGTCTTCTTCCGGCGACAGCTCCCTGCCGGTGAAGACCACCACCGGCACCTGAGCCAGGCGCTCGTCTCTGCGAAGACGCTCGAGCAACTCGAAGCCGGACATGTCCGGCAGCTTGAGATCGAGCACCACGCAGTCCGCCGGCTGTTCGCGCAATGTCTTCAGCGCCTCCTGCCCGTTGTCGACGGCGGCGACATCGATGTCGTCGTGGCCGAGCAGTTCGGTGATGCTGAGCAGCTCCGCTGGGTTGTCTTCGACCACGAGGAGCCGCTTGCGAGGCGTCCGGGCGTATTCGGTCAGGCGCCCAATCGATTTCCTCAGGCCGTCGATGGTCGTCGGCTTGCTCAGGAACGAGAAGGCGCCGCCCGCCAGCCCATGCTGCCGGTCCTCGTCGAGCGTGACGATCTGCACGGGAATGTGCCGGGTCTGCGGATCCTGCTTCAGCTGGCTCAGCACCGCCCAGCCCAGCATGTCCGGCAGGAAGACGTCGAGCGAAACGGCCGTCGGCCGAAACCGCCGAGCCAGCTCGATGGCCTCGGCGCCGCGCGAAGCCACGAGGGCCTTGAGCCCGAGGTCATGCGCGAGGTCGATCACGATGCGCGCGTAATGCGGATCGTCCTCCACGATCAGCAGACTTGTGTCTGACGGGTCGAGATGCGCCCTGTCGTCCACGGGTTGCGGCAGCGCCTCTGAGATTCGATCGCTGCGCTCGGATCTCGTCCCGCTCCCTGTCTTGGCCGCGGAGCGCCCGGAGTCCGGCGTAGGTCTGGGGCAGATAGAGGATGAACGTGCTGCCTTCGCCGACCTTGCTGCGCAGTTGGATTTCTCCTCCGAGCAGGTTCGAAAGCTCGCGGCTGATCGCGAGCCCCAGTCCTGTTCCTCCATACCGGCGGTTGGTGCTCGCGTCGGCCTGCTGGAAGGCTTCAAAAATGATGCGCTGCTTTTCGGGAGGTATTCCGATGCCCGTGTCGGTCACCTCGAACGCAATGACGGCGGACGCCGTCGAGAGAACGGGATGTGTGGGCGTCCAGCCGGTCGCCGCTCGCGCGACCCGCATCCTCACGCCGCCATGCTCGGTGAACTTGATGGCGTTCGACAGCAGGTTCTTGAGAACTTGCTGGAGCCGTTTGGAATTGGTGGTGATGCTGAGCAGATCACGATCGATTTCGACGTCGAACGAGAGATCCCTGCTTTCCGCTTCGTGGCGGAACGGACGGGTGACGGATTCCTCGAGGAGGCGCAAACCAATCTCCTCGGCTTCCACCGACACCGTGCCCGACTCGATTTTCGAGAGATCGAGGATGTCGCTGATGAGATTGAGGAGATCGCTGCCGGCGCCGTGGATGGTTCGAGCGTACTCCACCTGGCGCCCCGACAGATTGCCGTCGGGATTTTCCGAGAGCTGCTGGCCGAGAATCAGGATGCTGTTGAGCGGCGTGCGCAGCTCGTGCGACATGTTGGCCAAGAATTCCGACTTGTACTTCGACGTCAGCGCCAGCTCGGTCGCCTTCTCCTCGAGGGCGCGTCGCGCCTGCTCGATTTCCTCGTTCTTGCGCTCCACCTCGGCGTTCTGTTCGGCGAGCTGCTTGGCCTTCTGCTCGAGCTCCTCGTTGGTCAGTTGCAGCTCCTTCTGCTGGGACTGCAGTTCGGTGGCGAGCTGTTGCGATTGCTTCAGCAGCCCTTCGGTCTGCATCGTCGCTTCGATGCTATTCAAGACGATGCCGATCCCGGCGGTCAGCTGGTCGAGGAAGGTTTTCTGCAGGTTGCTGAATGCAGAAGCGGAGGCCAGTTCAATCACCGCCTTCACCTGGCCCTCGAACAATACGGGCAGAATGATCACGTTGGCCGGCTTCATTTCATACATTCCGGTCCGGATCGGAACGACGTCCGACGCAGGCGCCTGAATGAGAGTTGTCCGGGCGTCGTGTGCGCATTGGCCGATCAGGCCTTCGCCGAATTGAAGCGTGGCCGGGTGGCCGCCCGACTCGGAATTGGCGTACGAGGCGAGACGCTTGAGCACCGGCGGTCCTTCGGCGTCGACGAGGTAGATGACGCCGTTGTGGGCGCCGACCTGCGGGGCGAGCTCCGAAAGCAGCATCCGGCCGACCGTCGCCAGATCGCGCTGGCCTTGCAGCATGTTGATGAATTGGGCGAGGTTGGTCTTGAGCCAGTCCTGCTCCGTGTTGCGCTCCGTCGTCAAGCGGAGGTTGTCGATCATCGTATTGATGTTGTCCTTGAGCTCCGCGACTTCGCCGCGGGCCTCGACCTGGATCGATCGGGTGAGGTCGCCCTTGGTGACGGCGGTGGCGACTTCCGCGATGGCGCGCACCTGATTCGTCAGGTTCGCCGCTAGCAGGTTGACGTTGCCCGTCAGGTCTTTCCAGGTGCCGGCGGCGCCGGGGACGTTCGCCTGGCCGCCGAGCCTCCCCTCGACGCCCACCTCCCTCGCAACCGTGGTGACCTGATCGGCGAAGGTCGCGAGCGTATTCGTCATGTTGTTGATGGTCTCGGCGAGAGCCGCGACCTCGCCCTTCGACTTGACCGCCAGGTTCTGCTTGAGGTCGCCGTCCGCGACCGCCGTCACCACCTTGACGATGCCGCGCACCTGCTCCGTCAGGTTTGCGGCCATGACGTTCACGGTGTCGGTGAGGTCCTTCCATGTGCCGGCCACCCCCGGCACCGCCGCCTGGCCGCCGAGCTTGCCCTCGGTGCCGACCTCGCGGGCGACGCGAGTGACCTCGGAAGCGAAGGCGTTCAGCTGATCGACCATCGTGTTGATCGTGTTCTTGAGCTCGAGGATTTCTCCCTTCACGTCGACGGTGATCTTGCGGGAGAGGTCCCCGCGCGCCACCGCCGTCGTCACCTCGGCGATGTTGCGCACCTGCGTCGTCAGGTTCGCCGCCAGGAGATTGACGTTGTCGGTCAGATCTTTCCACGTGCCGCCGACCCCGGGCACGAAGGCCTGTCCGCCGAGCTTTCCCTCGGTTCCCACCTCTCTTGCGACTCGCGTCACCTCTGCGGCGAAGGAGCGCAACTGCTCGACCATCGTGTTCAGGGTTTCCTTGAGCAGCAGGATCTCGCCGCGGACGTCGACCGTGATCTTCTTCGAAAGGTCGCCGTTGGCGATCGCGGTCGCGACCTCCGCGATGTTGCGGACCTGGCCGGTGAGGTTGAAGGCCATGAAATTGACGTTGTCGGTGAGGTCCTTCCATGTGCCGGCGACGCCCGGCACCGCGGCCTGGCCGCCGAGCTTGCCTTCGGTGCCGACCTCGCGGGCGACGCGGGTCACTTCGGAAGCGAAGGCGTTCAGCTGATCGACCATCGTATTGATGGTGTTCTTGAGCTCGAGGATTTCCCCCTTCACGTCGACGGTGATCTTGCGGGAAAGATCGCCGCGCGCCACCGCCGTCGTCACCTCGGCGATGTTGCGCACCTGTGTCGTCAGGTTCGCCGCCAGAAGATTGACGTTGTCGGTCAGATCCTTCCACGTGCCGCCGACGCCGGGGACAAGCGCCTGCCCGCCGAGCTTTCCCTCCGTTCCCACTTCTCTGGCGACGCGCGTCACCTCTGCGGCGAAGGAGCGCAGCTGCTCGACCATCGTGTTCAGCGTTTCCTTGAGCAGCAGGATCTCGCCGCGGACGTCGACCGTGATCTTCTTCGAAAGGTCGCCGTTGGCGATCGCGGTCGCCACCTCGGCGATGTTGCGGACCTGGCCGGTGAGGTTGGAGGCCATGAAATTGACATTGTCGGTCAGGTCCTTCCATGTGCCGGCGACGCCCGGCACCATGGCTTGGCCGCCGAGCTTGCCGTCGGTGCCGACCTCGCGGGCGACGCGCGTGACTTCGGAAGCGAAGGCGTTCAGCTGATCGACCATCGTATTGATGGTGTTCTTGAGCTCGAGGATTTCCCCCTTCACGTCGACGGTGATCTTGCGGGAAAGGTCGCCGCGCGCCACCGCCGTCGTCACCTCGGCGATGTTGCGGACCTGCGCGGTCAGGTTGCCCGCCATCGAATTGACGTTGTCGGTCAAATCCTTCCATATGCCGCCGATGCCCGGCGCCTGCGCCTGGCCGCCGAGACGCCCCTCCGTCCCCACTTCGCGCGCCACGCGGGTGACCTCGGACGCGAAACCGTTCAGCTGGTCGACCATCGTATTGATGGTGTCCTTGAGCTCGAGGATCTCGCCGCGCACATCGACGGTGATCTTGCGCGAGAGATCCCCTCGGGCGACGGCGGTTGTCACCTGGGCGATGTTGCGCACCTGGTCCGTCAGGTTCCCGCACATCGCATTGACGCTGTCGGTCAGGTCCTTCCAGGTTCCCGCCACGCCCGGCACGAGCGCTTGTCCGCCGAGCTTGCCTTCGGTTCCGACCTCGCGCGCGACCCGGGTCACTTCGGAAGCGAAAGAGCGCAGCTGGTCGACCATCGTATTGATGGCTTCCTTCAATTGAAGGATCTCGCCACGGACGTCGACGGTGATCTTCTTCGAGAGGTCGCCGTTGGCCACGGCGATCGTTACTTCGGCGATGTTGCGGACCTGGCCGGTGAGGTTGCTCGCCATGGAGTTGACGCTCTCGGTCAAATCCTTCCAGACGCCGGTCACCTCGCGGACCTGCGCCTGCCCGCCGAGTTTCCCGTCGGTTCCGACTTCGCGGGCGACGCGGGTGACCTCCGAGGTGAACACGCTGAGCTGCTTGATCATCGCGTTGACGATTTTGGCGGATCGGAGGAACTCGCCCTGGAGGGGACGACCGTCGACGTCGAGCGGGACGGCCCGCTGAAGGTCGCCCTGCGCGACCGCCGCGACCGCGTGCGTCACGGCGGTCGTCGGCCACAAGAGGTCGTCGATCAGCACGTTGACCGAGGTCTCCATCTCTCCCCAGGATCCGGCGGTGACGCCGAGTTGCACGCGCTTGCGGGTGTGTCCCTCCCGACCGACGATCTGTCCGACCTGCTCGAGCTCGCGCGCCATACGTTCGTTCGCCAGCGCAATGTCGTTGAAAGCGTCCGCGATCTTTCCCGGCAGTCCGACCTGATCCGTCGGCAGACGCGCCGAAAAGTCGCCATTGCGAACGGCCTGCAGCGCCTTCAACAGGGCGCCGAGGCGCTCCTGCTCGCCTTTCTCGTCCGCGCCGCGCGAGCGGGCGCGAACGGACTTCGGACTGGATGACCCAACGGCGAACTCATTCGCGTCCATTCGGCGTTCTCTTCTTTTTCGCTAGCGACGCGACAGGCTTTCGGGGCCGACGGTCGTTCGCAGACAATGAAGCGATGACTGTCTGACTGGGCGCAGGTCGCTGCGCCAGCTGCTCAAATTCACTTTAATTGGACCACCCGACATGGGCGGGAGTAGGGACGCGAAAATCGAAAGGGCGCGCAAGGACGCCATTCCCTCCCGCAACGGACTCGAGCATGGAGCGCATCCCCGCCGCCTTTTTGCCATTTTCCCGACCCCTGAACGCCCCGGTCGGCTGGATGTTCCTCGGCGACAACATGATTTTTTTGCGCCGGACCAACGACTGTCAGGTTCGTCGCTCCTCGGTTGCGCGCCCGAACGACGCGAATTCCCCTTCGCAACGTGCGGTTCAGCATTCCTCGCCGATCTTGGCGGGGGCGAATCATCTGCTTCTCTTTTTTCTCTGGATGTTCAAACTAGCGGTAGGGCGCAATGATCCACGGCGATGCCTTTGGGCGACATCATGACGCATTGACGACCAAGGGACGACAGTTTACCGACGCGGTAAGGAAAATAAGAGCAAAGCTGCCTGCGGGGAGGTTGGAGCCTGAGGGCGTCCAGGCGGAGGCCGCTTGTAGGCCCCGAGAGGCCACGAAGGCAGGAACCGGCTCGCTGAGCCGCCAAGGAGAGGTGTCCATGTTTGCGCAGCTTTTGACCCCGATAGGCGGCAGCCTCGGGCTGTCGTTCGCCGTAGCGACGCTGCCCATTGTCGTCGTGCTCGTCATGCTGGGCGTCTTGCGGCGGCCTGCGTGGCAGGCGGCCCTGGCCGGCCTGATCACGGGCCTCGTCATCGCGATCGCCGGATGGAACATGCCGGCCGGCCTTGCGCTCGACGCGGTCGCCGCGGGGGCGGTTTTCGCCCTCTGGCCGGTGATGTGGATCGTCGTCAACGCGCTGCTTCTCTACAATATCGCGGTGAAGTCCGGCCGCTTCGACGCCTTCCGCGACTGGGTGATCGAACATCTGCCCAATGACCGGCGCGTCGTGCTGGTCGTCATCGGCTTCTGCTTCGGCGCGCTGCTCGAAGGCATAGCGGGCTTCGGCACCCCGGTCGCGATCACCAGCTCCCTGCTGATCCTCGTCGGCTTTCCCGCCGCTCGAGGCGCTGGTCTTCGTGCTGATCTTCAACACCGCGCCGGTGGCCTTCGGCGCGCTCGGCGTGCCGGTGACGGTGCTCGGCGCGGTCACCGGGCTGCCAGCCACCGCGCTCGGCGCGATGGTCGGCCGCCAGCTGCCCGTCATGGCGCTTCATCCTGCCGTTCTATGTCATGGCGATCTACGGCGGCTGCGTTCGGTCCGCGCGCTGTGGCCGGTTCTGCTGGTCGCGGGCGGCAGCTTCGCGGCTTCGCAGTTCGTCACCTCCAACTTCCTGGATTATGCGCTGACCGATGTGCTGGCCTCGCTCGGCTCGCTGATCGTGACGCTGCTGTTCCTGCAGGTCTGGCGTCCCGCGCCCGATCCGGAATTCCGGATCTCGGATGCGGTTCTCGCCGAGGAGAGAGCATCGTCCGTCGCGCCCTGGCAAGGCTGGCTGCCCTGGCTCATCGTGTCGGCGCTGGTGATCGTGTGGACGCATTTCGGCTGGGCGTCGATCGGCCAGCAAGGCGTCAAGTGGCCGGGCTTGCACAACGCGATCTCGATCACGCTTTACAACGCGAAGCCCTATGCCGCCGTCTGGGCCTTCCAGCCGCTCGGCACCGGCACCGCCATCCTGGTGGCGGCGATCATCACGGCGTTCGTCGTCCGGCTCTCGCCGGCGGCGTTCTTCGGCTGCGTCGGACGAGACCTTCCGGCAGATCTGGCTCGCGATCATCACCGTCATGCTGATCATCGGCCTCGCCTATCTGATGAACTATTCCGGCATCGCCTACACGCTCGGCGACGGGGTCGCCTCGACGGGCTATCTGTTCGTCCTGCTGTCGCCTTTCCTGGGCTGGGTCGCCGTCATGCTGTCGGGCAGCGACACCTCGGGCAACGCGCTGTTCGGCAACCTGCAGGTGGTCGCGGCGCGCCAGCTCAATCTCAACCCGGTGCTGTTCGCCGCGACCAATTCGTCGGGCGGCGTGATGGGCAAGATGATCTCGCCGCAGAACATCGCGACCGGCGTTTCGGTCACCAAGCTCAAGGGCCAGGAAGGCGTGGTGTTCGCCCGCACCTTCTGGCACAGCATCGTGCTGACCGCGCTCTTGAGCGCGCTGGTGGCGCTCCAGCAATTCGTCATTCCCTGGGTCATTCCGGGGGGCTGACTCACTGCAATCCAGGACGCGCAAAAAACTGGCCGGCGCTTCGGGGACGACGCTCGACGGCGCCGGAAGGGAGAGAGACAGTGCGCGACACGATCGCTCAGACGATGCAGGTCGACTATCCGGCGTTGGCGCGGGCGCTGGAGTCGGTCGTGCCGAAGAGCAGGGTCGCGGCCGACCCCTTGCGCACGCTCTGCTACGGGACCGACGCGAGCTTTTACCGCCTCATCCCGCAGCTCGTCGTCACGGTGGAAAGCGAGGCCGAGGTCATCGGCGTACTCGGCTGCTGCGCGCGCGCCGGCGCGCCGGT
This sequence comes from uncultured Alphaproteobacteria bacterium, assembly GCA_963819255.1. Lineage (GTDB taxonomy): Bacteria > Pseudomonadota > Alphaproteobacteria > Rhizobiales > Beijerinckiaceae > Roseiarcus. Next base: position 26,719 of record CAWFVS010000036.1, on the reverse strand, counting down.
GACGTTCCGCGCCGCCGGGCACCTCGCTGTCCGGCCAGGCGATCACCGACAGCGTCCTTGTCGTGCTCGGCGAAGGATGGCGCGGCTCCAAGATCTGCCGACGACGGCGCCTCGATAGCGATCGCAGCCCGGAGTCATCGGGGCTGAAGCCAACCGCCGGCTCTGCGCCCTTCGCGCGCAAGATCGGTCCGGACCCCGCCTCGATCGACGTCGGCGATGATCGGCGGCATTGCCGCCAACAACGCCTCGGGCATGTGCTGCGGCACGGCGCAGAATTCCTATCAGACGCTGCAATCGATGCGGATCGTGCTCGCCGACGGCGCCGTGCTCGACACGGGCGACGCCGAGAGCCGCGCAGCCTTCGCGGCCTCGCACGCCGATCTCATGGCAGGGCTCGCCGCGCTTGGCCGCGAGGCGCGGGGCGACGAAGCGCTCGCAGACCGCATACGGCGCAAATTCGCGATCAAGAACACGATGGGCTATTCGCTCAACGCGCTGATCGATTTCGAGGATCCGCTCGAGATCCTTCAGCATCTGATGATCGGCTCGGAGGGCACGCTCGGCTTCATCTCCGAGATCACCTACCGCACCGTTCCGGACGATCGGCACAAGGCCTGCGCGCTGCTGTTCTTCGACACGCTGGTGGCCGCCTGCCGGGCGGTGACGCGCCTCAAGCGCGAGCCGGTCGCGGCCGTCGAACTGATCGACCGTGCGGGCCTCGCCTCGGTCACCGGCAAGCCGGGCATGCCGGATTTTCTGGCTTCGCTCGGCGGGGACGCGACGGCGCTGCTGGTCGAGATCCAGGGCGCAGACGAGGCGGACGGTCGCCGCGCGGGTCGAGGCGATCGGGCGGGCCTTGCAGGAGACGCCGCCGGCAAGGCCGGCCGAGTTCACGACCGACGCCCATCTCATCGAACAATACTGGAAGATCCGCAAAGGGCTGTTTCCCGCGGTCGGCGCGATCGCGCCCGATCGGTACGACCGTCATCATCGAGGATGTCGCGGTTCCGATCGAAAGGCTCGCCGCAGCGACCGCCGACCTGCAGGCTGCGCTCGTCCGTCACGGCTATGACGAGGCGATCATTTTCGGCCATGCGCTCGACGGCAATCTCCATTTCGTCTTTGCGCAGGGCTTTGCCGATCGCGAGGCGATCGACCGCTACGCGGCCCTCATGGACGAGGTCGCCGACATCATCGCAGAGCGCTACGACGGCTCGCTCAAGGCGGAGCACGGCACGGGCCGCAACATGGCGCCCTTCGTCGAAATGGAGTGGGGAAAGCAGGCGACCGACCTGATGTGGCGGATCAAGCAGCTATTCGATCCGCACGGGCTGCTCAATCCCGGCGTCGTCCTCAACGACGACCCGGCGGTGCATCTCAAGAATTTCAAGCCGATGGCCGCGACCGATCCGCTGGTCGACCGTGCACCGAATGCGGTTTCTGCGAGCCGGTCTGCCCGACGCGCGGCCTGACCGTCACGCCGCGCCAGCGCATCGTCGGCGCGCGCGAAGTCGCCCGTCTCGAGGGCTCGCACGGTCAGGCGGGGCTCAAGCGGTTTCGCGCCCAGTTTCTCGAGTTCGAAATCGATTCCTGCGCGGCCTGCGGCATGTGCGAGACGGCCTGTCCTGTCGGAATCAACACCGGCCTCTTGACGAAGGCGATCCGCGGCCGAAACGCCGGCGCGCTTGCGCATGCGGCGGCCTCTTCATGGCGAGCAACTTCGGGACGGCGGCGGCGACGGCGCGCGACGCGCTGCGTCTGGCTTCCGTCTTCGATGCGGCGACCGCCGGATATGGGCTCGACGCCCTGGGCACGGGCATGCGGGCGCTCGGCGTCGGCGCCCCGCTCGTGTCGCGCAAGATGACGCCGCGCGCCGGCGCGCTGGCGTCGCCGCCCGCGCCCCGAGGCCGCCCCCGCGTCGTCTATTTCGGCAGTTGCGCCGGACATATGTTCGGGCCGGCGCGCGACGACGAGGAGGGCGAGCCGCTCGCTGCGACGCTCTACCGGCTTCTCGACAAGGCCGGGCTCGACCCGATCGCCCCGAAACGTGCGGGTGGGCTTTGCTGCGGGCAGCCGTTCGACTCGAAGGGCTTCAAGGCGGAGGCCGACCGCAAGGCGCAAGAGGCGCTCGCCGCGCTGATCGCGGCGAGCGAAGGGGGCCGCTGGCCGATCTTCTCGGATACCAGTCCCTGCTCGCAGCGCCTGAAGGCGGCCGCAGCCGGCCGCGCCGAAATCCTCGACATTTCGGAGTTTTTGCAGCGCCACGTCCTTCCGAAGGTCGAGATTCCCGCGCGCGCGAAAAAACCGGTGGCGTTGCACATGACATGCTCGACCCGCCGCATGGGCCTGGACGGCGTCCTCACCGCGATCGCCGAGGCCTGCGCCGAGGACGTCGTCGTGCCTGCCGATGTCGGCTGCTGCGCCTTTGCCGGCGACAAAGGATTTACCCGGCCGGAGATGAACGCGCATGCGCTGCGCGCGCTCGCGCCGGCGATCGAGGCCTGCTCCGCCGGCTATTCGACCAGCCGAACCTGCGAGATCGGCCTGACCGTTCACGGCGGGATCCATTACCGCTCGATCGCCCGCCTCCTCGATAGCGTCGCGCAGAGCCGGCAGGAGCGAGCAACGGTCTCCCCTGCGTGAGAAATCGGACGGGCGATGAAAGGCGGCTTGTACGTGAGGAGTCCTTCCCCAGCCCCAGCGCCCTATGGGGCCAAGGAGCAGGCGGAAAACGCGTCCGCTCGCTCGACCCGGGTCGTCATTGCGAGCGTAGCGAAGCAATCAAAGGCCAAGCGCGCGCGACCCCAATAGATTGCTTCGTCGCTTCGCTCCTCGCAATGACGGCGGTGCGCTTTCCCGTCCTGCGTCCAACCATGTATCCGGTCCAAAGTGTCAACGATCATTCCGGTTGCACAAGGGGGGGGTTGCGCCATGCCTCGAAGATTAGCGTTTTTATTAGGCGGCGGGCCGCGATTTCATTGCCGCCTCAGAACGAATCCCGCCAATTTCAAAGCCCGGCCCGACCCCCTCCCTGACCCTCCCCCGCAAGGGCGGAGGGGACGCCAACCGCACTCGAAGCCTAGTGTCAGCTACGAACACGGTCGCGCCGCCGCCGCGTCATCGGACCGGGGCGCGGTCGGCGCCGGTCGGGGACAGGGTGAAAATCTCGCTGCCGGTCTCGGTCACGCCGACCGTATGCTCGAACTGAGCCGACAGCGACCGGTCGCGCGTCACCGCCGTCCAGCCGTCCGACAGGATCTTCACTCCGTAGCCGCCGAGATTGATCATCGGCTCGACGGTGAAGAGCATCCCGGGCTTGAGCGGCGCGCCCTCCCCCTTGCGGCCGACGTGCAGGATGTTCGGCTCGTCGTGAAACAGCCGGCCGAGCCCATGCCCGCAGAAGTCGCGCACCACCGAGCAGCGCTCGCTCTCGGCGTACGTCTGGATGGCGTAGCCGATGTCGCCGGTGGTTCCGCCGGGCTTGATCGCCGCGATGCCGCGCATCATCGCCTCGTAGGTGACGTCGATCAGGCGCTGGGCGCGGCGGGGCGGCTCGCCGGCGGCGAACATGCGGCTCGCGTCGCCGTGCCAGCCCTCGACGATCAAAGTCACGTCGATATTGAGGATGTCGCCGTCGCGCAGCGGCTTCTCGTCGGGAATGCCGTGGCACACGACATGGTTGATCGAGGTGCAGATCGACTTGCGATAGCCGCGGTAGTTGAGCGGGGCCGGATAGGCGTCGTGGTCGCGGGCGAATTCGAACACGAATTTGTCGAGGCTCGCTGTCGTGGCCCCCGGCTTGACGAGCGGGCCGAGCAGGTCGAGCGCATGGGCGACCAGCGCGCCCGCCTTGCGCATTCCCTCGAAATCCGCCGGTCCGTGCAGGCGGATCTGTCCGCTGCGGCGCGAGACTTTGTCAGCCGCCGGCACGAAAATCGTCGCTGTCGTCACCTCAGTTCCTTTGCCGCTTGCCGCCCCATGCGGTTACATATGCTTTACGGAGCGTCGAAGGACAAGGCGCTCGAGGCGCATTCCAGGCAGGCGGGACCTGCAACGGGCGGGCCTCCAACGGTTATTAAGGAGATTCCGGCATGAGCGGACAATCGACCGTCACCGCCGCGGTCCTCGTTATCGGCGACGAAATCCTGTCCGGTCGGACCAAGGACTCCAACATCGGCTATATCGCCGAATACCTTGGAAAAATCGGCGTCGACGTGCGCGAGGCGCGGGTGGTGCCGGACGTCGAGGAGGAGATCGTTGCAGCGCTCGACGCCTTGAGAGCCCGCTACGATTATGTCGTGACCACCGGCGGCATCGGCCCGACCCACGACGACATCACCGCCGACGCGGTGGCGCGCGCCTTCGGCGTGCCGGTCGGCGAGGACCCGCGCATCATCGCCCGCATGATGGAGCGCTACTCTCCGGCCGATCTGACCCCCGCCCGGCGGCGCATGGCGCGCGTTCCGGCCGGCGCCGAGCTCGTCGACAATCCAATCTCGACCGCGCCCGGATTCCGCATCGGCAACGTGTTCGTGCTGGCCGGCGTGCCTTCGATCATGCAGGCGATGCTCGATGACGCGGTGAAATCGATGAAGACCGGCGCGGTCATGGCGGTCGAGACAATCGAGGCCGGAGCGGTCCCGGAAGGACGATACGGCGACGCGCTCAGGGCGATCGCCGAGGCCAGTCCCGGAGTTTCGATCGGCTCCTATCCGTCGTTCAAGGAGGGGCGGTTCATGAACCAGATCGTGGTGCGCGGCAAGGACGCGGCCGCGGTCGCGGGGGCCCGGGAGGCGGTCGAGGCGATGCTGGCCACGATGCGAAGCGACGGCAGGCCCCTGTAGTCTCGAGGGCGGCCGGCAAAAATAGCCGTTGACCGCGCCTGGACCGCCTGTTTCGCGGCGCGTCGCGGCTTGCTAAACCATCGCCGCCGTTTTCTTTTGAGCCAAGGAGCAGCCCGGTGACCGCCCCGCGCGAAAAAGCCTTTCCGGTCTCGTGGGACCAGTTCCACCGCGACGCCCGGGCGCTCGCCTGGCGGCTGGCCTCTTCCGGCCCGTTTGACGCGCTGGTGGCGATCACACGCGGCGGCCTGGTGCCGGCGGCGATCGTCGCGCGCGAGCTCGACGTGCGGGTGATCGAGACGGTCAGCATCGTCTCCTACCACGACTACAAGATCCAGGGCGGCCTCAAGGTCCTCAAAGCCATCGCCCCGGACATTTCGAAATTGGACCAGGGCGCGCGCATCCTCGTCATCGACGACCTGGTCGACACCGGCGCCACCGCCAAGGTGGTGCGCGAGATGCTGCCCAAGGCCCATTTCGCCACCATCTACGCCAAGCCGCTCGGCCGGCCGCTGGTCGACACTTTCATCACCGAAGTGTCGCAGGACACCTGGATCTACTTCCCCTGGGACATGGGCCTCGCCTTCCAGCCGCCCATCACCAAAGAGGGGGCGTAGGCCTTGGAAGGGCGCAGCCAAACCCGCGCGGCGCGGTGGCGCCAGCCCGCGCTTTACTTTGCCTCGGGCCCCGCTTCCTCGCGTCAGAAAGTCGCGTCGCCCCGGGTAAGCCTGATCATCGGCATGGCCATTCGGGAAGCGAATTGCCTCGCTCGCGCTGAAGAAGCAAGCACGCGGCCGATTTCAGTGTTCTGCGCTGGAGGTCGCCCCTCTATCGCGGTGACTTCCCGACAGCGTCGTCACCGTATTGATGATTGCCTCGCGCAGCGCAGGGCGCTGAATATTGAAGAAGGCGAGCATCAGCCGCCGCCCTTCTTCCGGACTTGGCAGAACGTCGTTTTCGATGAGGTCATATTGTCCGCCCACAAAATGACCCATTAGGCCTTCGTTTATCGTCATTTTCACACTCCCTCTTTCCAGACAAACTGGCCGCAAGCTTCCGCTATCGACTTGCGGCCCCGAACCGACGTTCGGGGTTAATGCGAAGCGTTGCGGCGCGCCGTGACGCACGTCACACAGGTCGCTCACGGCCTGACCGTTCTCCTCCGCTCTTTTCGTCCCGCACAGGGACGCCGACCGCCCGCCATGAGGCCCGCGCCAGTTTTTCCGCCTCAGAGGAAGGCCGAAGTTGGGCGCGGACGCGTATGTTTAAGGCGTTAACGTTGCAGGCTTGCAACAGCAGCCGAAATTATGACTGAACCGCGACAGACATCGTTGACTTCGCCACGCTACGGCCGCTAAATGACCTTGCTGGCTAGCGAGCACACGAGCCTCGCTAGCCAGCAAATGAAAACGAGGTTGACGGCGCCAAAGTTCCCCACAGACTCGATTGCGTCGCTAAAAATCAACAGTCTTTTGTTTCGCATGACCCTCAAGGACGAGGAGAGCACTTTCTCCCCGTCCTTTTCGTCTGAGCTTATTCTAAGGGGAGTTTCGTTCCGTCCACGCATGCCGGTCAAAGCGCCAATGCGGCCGGCTCCGGCAGCATCGGACCGGCCTTAGCTGGCGTGGCCGCCATCGCTAGGCATCGTCGGACTCGTTTTCTTCCGACGCCATTTGCTGAAGTTCGGCCGGGCTCACCTGCTCGCCGTTTTCGTTGAAAACCTGGACGTTTGGCAGCTTCTGAGTGAGCATAGACACCGCCTCGAGCGCCAACGCGGCGCTGTCGTAGCGCTCCACGAGCTCCTGAACGGACTCGCCCGAGTGGACGAAAAAGCGCATGGTCCCGAGTATCAGGCGAACCCGCCATTTTAACGGCCGCCAGGCTTCTGCAGTCACCGGCGAGCGGACTGCGAGGGCTGCCTGTCAGGGTGCGACCGCCGCTCCGGCCAAACCGGGAGCGCCGAGAGTTCCGCTTATACTCGCGGGAGGGTCGATTTCGATGGCGCAAGTCGGCTATTCACATCCGTGCCGATCGTCGCCTCCCAGGCGCCGTCGGTGAAGCGGACGTGGCGAAACTGGTAGACGCAATGGGACTTAAAAACAGTTTTCTTTGAGATGCGGCAACGCGCCGCATTCGTCAGAAATATGTGTGGCGCCAATGATCTGCATAGAGCATGCCGAGCGTCACTTCCCGCCGTGAGGGAGCGCCAGGGGCCAACTAGGAGCCGCGAGGTTTTCAGGGGCCCGCGACTCCCCTCTCGCACGACGGCATGCGATATGGCACGCCGAAGGAGAATAAGAGCGAACGCGGACGTGGCGAAATCGGTAGACGCAGCAGACTTCAATTGGAGTGCCCACGGGGAAACCCGTGGAGCAGAACCGCTCAAAGTCGGGGAAAGCCAAGGGTTCGACCTAAGCCAATCCCGAGCCAAACCTCCTCCGGGGGAAGGTGTAGAGACTAGACGGGCGGCGCCTACGGCTGAAAGGCTATGGCGAAGGGATAGTCCAGACCACGAACGCCAATGTGGCGGCGGCGAAAGCCGAGGTGGTACGAAAATCTGCTTCTCGAAAGGGAGTGCGGGTTCGAGTCCCGCCGTCCGCACCACTCCAGAATCTACTCTAAGTCTAGGTCGATCAACTCGGCCTGCGTCATGCGTTCAAGCGAATCAGTCGAGCCAGGCGACATGCCTAGCGTTATTCAGACCTTCCCTAACGGTTCCTTCTTCGTCACAAGCCTCGCCCGGAAATTGCTCCGTTTACCGGTAACTCCTAAGCACCCTCCGCGGTGGCGGTGGGGCATCTCGAAGGACGCCTGCATGAGCCGCCCCGTGGAGGGCGATGGGCCTTGGCGTGAGGTTGACGGACCGCGGCGGCTCTGCCAAGCCCTGTTTAGCCGGACAGGGCTGGGATGAAGGCGTGCGGCTGGGTGGTCAGGGTGTGGAGGAGGTTCCAGCCCTGCTTGCGGGCGGTCGCGACGACCGAGCGGAGGGTGGCGAAGTCGGCCGCGCCTTTGAAGGTGCGAAAGGCGCCCGCGGGTTTCCACGCCATGTATTGCCGCAAAAAGACCTTGGGCTGGTGCTCCGCGATGCCTTCGCGCCGGTTCTGGACGATCTGAAGCTGGGCGCGACCCCTGCAATAGAGTCCAAAGCCTAATCTACGCCAAATCTCCGTAATGTAGTGCCCCGGCGGCGACGCAACGCGCTTTTGCGCTCGATATCAATGGCTTGGTTTGAGCAACTGTCGAAGATCAGTCAAGGTGGCCGCGCGGGCGCGTGCGTGAGAGAAGCAGCCTCGTAGAGCGAGCAGGCGGATATGCAGAAAGAGGCGGTCCCACCAAAGGAGGCGCAGGCGTGTACCTTGGAAGGATTCCGCGAGAACAGAGACGGTGCTCCCCGCTCAGGCACGGCACGGCCGGGTCCACATCTTGACAACTCGCCCGTTCGGCATCGACCAGTCGTCGACCTGCCGGAATCCCGCCTCGCTTGCGGCCTGCTCCAACACAGGCGTGTCGACGAGCGGCCGAAACTCGGCTTGCTCGCCGGCGGAGGTGAGCAGGACGCAAGCCCAACTCGCTGCGCCTCGCCGGGAGAGCCAAGCTTTGTAGGCGTCCAGGCTGTCGCCGATCGCCTGAGGTTCGATCTGCGTTATGGCGATGGTTTTCCAATTGGCGAGATAATAAGCGAGGGCTATGGAGTTGACGTTGTAGACCACGCTTCGGAACCCCATCGCCGTGGGCTTTCCGCTCAGCCTCTCGACCGTTCTCCTGTTCAGGAGTTTCCAGGCCTCGGCCTGACCGGCGGGAAGCATGCGCTCGGGCTCGGCGGCATTGATGGCGTTTGCCGCCTCGTAGTCTTCCTCGGTTCCGGCGCCGTTGGTGAACATGATTGAAGTGGAGCCTACCTGGATCGGGAAGGGCGCGGCTATCGGCCAGCGCAGGTCGATGAACGGAACAAAAGCCGCCAGCGCAAGCGCGCCCACGCTCAAGCTCACCAAAGGGCTGGCTCGACCCGCGATGGCGTAGAGCCAGGCGGCAACCGCCACGTAGAGCGCCGGGAGCGCCGGCGCGACGAACGCCGACCCCTTGTTCTGCGTCGACGACAGCACGATCAAGCAGAGCGCGCTGAACACCGCCAAGGGAGCGACGGGGGAGCGCAACGTCGTCACGAAGCGCCGGGCGACGACCGATCTGAAAAAGAGCGCGAGTCCGGCGATGCAGCCGAACAAGATGACCAGGACATGGGGCAAATAGAGCTGATAGAGCAACTGGTCCCTGAGATCTCGAACGCTGCCCAGCCATGTCGTGCTGCGCGCATATTCGGCGACTCGGTTGCCATAGCCGAAATCGTACAAATAGCGCCAGACGAGGGGTCCGCTCTTCCATAGCCAGGTGAGCGAGGTCAGCACCGCGACTACGCTCGCGATCGCGAGTCTGCCGATCCGCGCCAAGCGGTCCTTCTCGAAGATCACACAGACGAGGGCGGCGGCGCCAATGCAGGGCATGAAGCCGATCGTCATCGAACGGGCAAGCGGCATGAGCCCGACGAACACGCCGAAGGCGATCACCCACGGCCAACGCCCCGCTCGATCGGACTTCAGCAACGACAACAGAGCGAGCGTGGTGACTGCGGTCGCGGGTATCGAGAACTGGAAGCTGCGGCTGAATCTGACGATCAAGGGCGTCGTTGCGACCAGCGCGGCGGACGCCAAGCCGACGCGCTGACCGCCCGCCTCTTTGCCGAGCAAATACGTCGCCGTCACTGCAATCGCGCCGAACAGAGCCGGCGCCAGGAAGCCGATTACCGGGTCGGGACCGAGTACGGCGAACAGGAGCGAAGCAGCGGCTGGTGTTATAGGGGACGTCAGGTTCGGCTCAAAGATGGATCGGACCCACGCGCCGAAGCCGCCTGCGTGCAGCGCATGATAGCGCTCGAAAGCCGTCCACAAGTAACCGGACTCGTCGATGTCGAGCAGCCCCTGACGATACTCGAATATCCAACGCGCCTGGATGACCAGATAGGCAACGAAGGCTATGCTCGCGGCCGCGAACGCCGCCCTCGACACCAAGTCCTTCTGCAGCAAATAGAACTCCTTCCTTCGGGCTTGAGGCGGGTTGGCCAGCCGGCTCTCTATGCTGAAATCAGGGTCCGTCGCAAATTCTGGCTGCCGCGCACGAACGCTGTTCGTAAGCCTAGGCTTAGTGTCCGTCCATAAACGACAAGTTTTTGAAATTATTTGTGGAATCGCTGTTCTTATGAATGCAAGGCCCGGCGGTTCCGGCTATGCTTTCGGATCAAGTCACTGATTCGGAAGGCGAAACCGCGCCGGAGCCCGACAATGCGCGTCTGATCCTTGGTCGTCGCCTACAACCTCGCCGTCTTTGCCCGGCTTAAGCCGGGCTGACTCTCGCCTTCGCCGATGGCCCGCAAGCCCGGATGATCCCGGGTCGACCTCTCATTCCTCATCACTCAGGGAGAAAACGTCCCAAGCTGATTCCACGGTCAAGGCCGCCGTTGGAAAAAACGGCGTTCCCGTGCCGAAGGTAACGCAGTAGATTACGGCGCACTCAAGCATTCTGCAGGAAGGAACCCGCTTTGAGCAAGATAAATTCGGGGCCGCAAGAATTTTACAGACTGATTCGTGATAAGGATTCTGAGCTCCGTGTGAAGGATCGCGAGCTGCTCGAGAAGGACAACATCGTCGCCGACAAACAGGCGCAGATCGAGAAACTCACCCAGACTCTGAGAGGCTGCCAGGCGGAACTCGAGCGAACGAGGAACTTCGGGCATGAGCTTGCAGCCGCGCGGAAGCGACCCGGCAAGATGCTGAGGGACCTGATGGTCCATCACCTCTTGAGCGCGCTCTCCGCCAAATCGTCGCCTCTGCCGCCGAGAATGGCCGCACGTTTCGCGAGAAGCGCCGAAAAACGCGATCCGCTGCGCTCGATCAGAAACGCCTCCGATCGGGTCATAAGCAAGGAACCGCTTCCGACCCCGCGAACGCCCCCTGGGTTGCTCGATGCGCGCAAGAAGGCGATCCTCCTCGTCAGTCACGAGACGTCGAGGACCGGCGTCCCCATACTGACGCTCAATCTCATTCAGCAGTTTTCGGCGCGATACAATGTCATCGCCCTCACCCTCGGTGGCGGGGACCTCACGGACGACTTCCGCAAGACGAGCGCTGCGCTGTACGAAGCCGACCGATTGCGGATGAGTAATCGAGAATTGCGCAGCATCATCAAGGGCATCACGGCAAAGCATGCACCGTCGTTCGCGATCGTCAACAGCGTCGAGTCGCGAATGGTGCTGAGAGCCTTGAGAGACGAGGGCGTTCCGACGGTTTCACTGGTCCACGAGTTTGCGTCCTACATTCGCCCTCGGTCGGCGCTTCGCGACGTAATCGATCTGTCGACCGAGACGGTGTTCTCCACGAGATTGACGCTCGAGAACGCGGTTGCGGATCTCTGGATGTTTTACCCGGGCGCCGCGATCCACGTCGCGCCTCAAGGACTTACTGTCTCGCCCAGCCCCCGCACTCCTTCGGACAGCGCGAGCGAGAAGGAGTGGCTGAGCAAAAATCTGCGTCCGGAGGGCGAAAAACGGAAATTCCTTGTCCTCGGCGTCGGCACCGTCGAACTCCGAAAGGGCGTTGATCTCTTTGTAGAATGCGCAACCATTGTCGCCGCCCAGCCGGGCGGAGACAGATTCCAGTTCGTGTGGATCGGGAAGGGCTTTGATCCGGACCACGACACCCACTACTCGGTCTATCTAGCGGATCAGATAAAGCGCGCGGGAATCGAGCCCCAGTTGAAAATCCTGCGCTCGACCAGCGAAATCGAGCTCGCCTATCAAACCGCCGACCTCCTGCTTCTTTCCTCTCGTCTGGATCCGCTCCCCAATGTCACGGTCGAAGCCTTGGCGATGGGACTGTCGGTCGTCTGTTTCGAGAAGACGACCGGCATCGCGGATTTTCTGAGCGAAATTGGCCTCGCCGAGCATTGCGTGGCGAAATATCTCGACACGAATGATCTTGCCCGGAAGGTCGTCGCTTTGGCCAACTCGGAAGACCTTCGCGCTGATGTGTCGGGGCGCTCTCGCGCGGCCGCCAAGTCCGCGTTCGACATGAGCGCCTATGCGTCGAAACTGGAGGCGATCGCGCTCCAGGCGGTCGGCGCCGAAGAGGTCGTCAGGCGGGAGGTCGAAGCGATCGTCGAATTCCGGGAAGTTCCGCGCCGATTTCTTCGAGCACCCGGCGGTTGAAACGCTTCCGGAGCACAAAATCGTCGAGGCCTATGTTCGCAGCGTCGCGATAGGGCTCGGCGTTCGAAAGCCGATGCCCGGGTTTCATCCCCTGGTCTATTCGTCGGCGCAAAGGACGGACGGAAAACACGCGGGCGATCCGTTCGCGGACTTTTTGCAAAACGGGCTTCCGGAGGGCCCATGGCTTCAACACGTCATCCGAGACGGAGACCAGCAGAAGAAAAGTTCGGACCTGCGGGTCGCGCTGCACATGCACGTGTTCTATCCCGACCAGCTCACCGAGATCGTCGAACGATTGAGTGTCAATGCTTCAACTCCAGACCTGTTCCTGAGCGTCAGTTCACGCGAAACCGCGTCGCAGGCCCGAGCGGCGCTTTCGGGCTACCGCGGCCGGATCGTGCAGGTCGAAATCACGCCGAATCGCGGACGCGACATCGGGCCGCTGCTCACCGAGTTCGGACGGGCCCTCTGCGCGTCCTACGATGTCATCGGTCACCTGCACACCAAGAGCAGCGCCCGATTTGTGGAGCCGCAAATCGCGGAAACTTGGAACGCGTTCCTTCTGGAAAACTTACTCGGCGGCAAGCGCGGCGGAGCGATGCTTGACGCAATTCTGTCTTCTATGATGTCTCGACCGGCCATCGGCATAGTGTTTCCCGATGACCCTCACGTCCTCTCGTGGACCGGGAACCGCAGGCATGCAGAGGAACTCGCAGACCGCATGGGGTGCGGAAAGCTGCCGGAGCATTTCAATTTTCCCGTGGGCTCCATGTTTTGGGGGCGAAGCTCTGTTCTCTCGAGATTCGTCGCGTTGGATCTGCAGTGGTCCGATTATCCTTTGGAACCGCTGCCGGTCGACGGCACGATGCTGCACGCTATCGAGCGGCTTTTCGGCGTCGTCCCCGCCGCTATGGGCATGGCCTGCGCGGTGACGAACGTGCGCGGCGTGACGCGTTGAACCGGCGGATCGGCGAGCGTGCGTGCTTACGCTTTCCTGCCAGCTCAGCGATCACCGCGCGACAGCCGGTCTTCCTCCCACAGCCGCTCTGGTCTACGAGTACATTCCGATCCACATTGCGAATGGAATGAAGGCGGGGGAATTCGTCGACGCCCCAGTCACTGCCGCCCTAGACATGATCGTCGGCGCCGGGTTGATCGCGGCGACGCGCATTTCGGCCGGTCAGACCGACGACGCCTATCTCGACGCGATGCTTCTCGCTGCGACGCGCAGCCTCGGGCTCGATGGTGAGCGTGCGCTGGCGCTAATCAGCGCCCCCATCGCGCCGCTCGATTTCGACAAGGATACGCTCCTCATGCGCAGCCACGCCCGTCTGAGGAAGCCGAAGGGCCGGAGGACACACGGGTAGTCATCCAGATTTCTTTCCCGCTTGCGCGGTCAATCGTAAGTTCCGAAGATCCGCTTTGGCGTCGAGATGGATAGTTCGAAACTGAAGAGATGAAGACTGCTCTGGTGAAGGGTTTCGGGCGCCGGCGCCTTCCGAAACTGAGGATGACTGCGACGTCGAATACGATGAACGGGAATTCGTCAACGGCGATGGCGCCGCCGATGTGAATGCTGCCGGCGCCTCGGCGGTGATCGAAGTGATGTCCGATCCGATAGTGGCAGCGTCGCCTTCTTGGCGCGTGGATCCCCTGGCCCAACCTATTGAGGCGCGGTCTGAGCGCCCCGAACGTTATCGTAAGTTAACAGAGAGTGGTCGACTTTGCCGCGCGCGCGGTCAATACCGTTGGCGCCACCTGCTTGGGCGGTTCCATCCCCGCGGCCGGACCCACTTAGAAGTCGTGTTCCCAACCTGCCCCGCGGCCTCGCCCCAGTCGTCGTCGCCCTTGCGGCGCTTGTATACGGGCGTGGATGAATTCGGCGCTGCCCTCCGAATTCTCCCCACAGGTAAAACCGCTTCGGATAGCCCGCGGGCCCGACATTGGAGTTCGGCGAACACGGGATTAGACACGCTCTCGATCCGTATGACGCCATCCTTGGTGTGACTGTGACTGCCTCGGTGCGAGCAACTAAGCCAAGGCATTAGCTCATTCCTCCTTGGATTATCCGGATCGGACTCGCGCCCAATGGATAGAGGGCAGGGAAATCATGAAAATAGCTCTCGAACTTGGGCGAATATACTTGCTGCTCCCTTTGGCAGATGAAGGGAAAGCTCAGCAACCGCTCGCTCAACGAAACATGCGTGTGAGGAAAATCCAAAATGACGGAAGTGTCTCGAACCGACCTCTCCAACGATCGCCCCACCTCCCCTGTAAGCGAAAGGGCGGGCAGCATCTCGACGGGAAAGGCCCTGGGCAAGCCCGTTGGCTCAGGCTTAGCGCGCTTCCCAGTTGTTTCCGACAAGGCGCCAAAGGGCGCGCGCCGTCAAGGTTCAGAAAACGCGCTGTATCTGCTCGCCGGTGATCTCATGAGCTCGCCTGCGATCGCCGTTCGGGCGTCGGAACCGGTGTCCTCGGTCGCGCGGCTCATGCTGGAGTCCGGTATTAGCGGCGTTCCCGTGCTCGATGCGGGGGGAAGGCCGGTCGGCATGGCTAGCGACGGCGATCTCCTCGGCCATCGAGGCGAAGTCCGTCGCGCCTCATGGCTCGAGATGCTGGCCACGCAATCTCCATCTGCCGGCTTTCCCAAAAACGCTCTTGAGCGTCCCGTCAGCGAGGTCATGAGCGCGCCCTTAATCACCGTTTCGCCGAAAGCCTCGGTGCGGGAGATCGCCGAGGCTTTCCAAGCGCACCGGATCAAGCGCCTGCCGGTGCTGGACGAGGAAAGGCTGGTTGGCGTCGTGAGCCGGGCGGACCTTCTCTGCCTCGTCGATAGCCTTCCTGCCGCCCCGCCTGTCCGGCCAGGTAACGGCGAAGGTCTCATCGGCTTCTTGGAGTCCATGATCGGCGGCGCCTCCCTGCGTGGCGTCTCAGAGCGCCCTACAAAGCCGGCCCAAGCGCCTCAAGAGGTAAAAGACACGGCGCCAAGCGCCCTCTCCGCGGACGCGTTTCGTGACGCCGTCCGCGCATGCAAGGCGGAGTCGTTGGACCAGAGACAAGCGATCAAACGGGAAGCGCAGCTTGAACGCCAGCGGCGGGTAAAGGTCCTCCTTGATCAACACCTGAGCGGCGATCAGTGGAGCAAGATGCTTGACCAGGCCAAGCTCGCCGCGCGCAGCGGCGAGCACGAATTCATGATGCTGCGTTTCCCCTCGGATCTTTGCAGCGACGGGGGCCGCAAGATCGACGTTGCGGAAGAGGGCTGGGAGGGGACGCTGCGCGGCGAGGCCGCCGAAGTCTACAGCCGCTGGCGAACGGAGCTCCAACCGCGGGGTTTCGGCTTGAGCGCGCGGATCGTGAGTTACGAAGACGGCATCGTCGGCGACATAGCCCTCTACCTGACCTGGAGGGGCGATTGATCGGTCGCGGCAAGCCGGTGAGCGGGCGAGTGCGGACATGTACACCGACGCCTCACTATCTGAGGAAAGGGCCTAGGCACTGCAGAAGACCATGCAGGCCGCTGTCGTTCGCGTGTTCGGCGCCAACAACCCAGACGGAGGCTCATCCCCGCCGGCTCGACGACATGCTGATAATGTCAGGATGCGCAAGAGAGATTAGAGCCGATCTGAAAGCATCCATTTGACCAAGTAACACGAGATGATGGAGAGTCCGTTGCAAATTTCGACGTTGCTCGACCAGGCGATAGAGTATTGGACGGACGCCCGGCAGCGGAGCATCCTGACCCTCGAGGCTCTGAATGAGCGGGGAAACATCCATCTCGCGCAAGCGGCGAAGGAAGTTCCGAATGTGCTGAACTTCGCCAACGAGCTCATCCTTGACGGGCGCAAGCTGCCGCGCCCGGCCAATTATGGGCTTGTGCGCATTGTTCCGCCCGAGGGCTCCGTTGTCGATCCTGCCAAACCGCCGATCGTCGTCGTCGACCCGCGCGCCGGCCATGGGCCAGGCATCGGGGGCATGAAGCCCGACAGCGAGATCGGGGTGGCGATCCGCGCCGGCCATCCATGCTACTTCGTCGGCTTCTCGCCCGAACCGATGCCGGGCCAGACGATCGAGGACGTCTGCCGCGCCGAAGCGGCGTTCATCGAAGAGGTTTCCCGTCGCCACCCCGACGCCGAGAGCAAGCCGATCGTCATCGCCAATTGCCAGGCCGGTTGGCAGACCCTGATGACGGCCGCGATCCGCCCGGATCTCATGGGCCCGATCGTGGTCGCAGGCTCGCCCCTCTCATATTGGGCAGGCGTCCGCGGCAAGAACCCCATGCGGTATACCGGAGGCATCCTCGGCGGCACGTGGCTGACCGCGCTCTCCGGTGACCTGGGCGCCGGCAAGTTCGACGGCGCCAGCCTCATCGCCAATTTCGAGCAGCTCAATCCGGCAAACACGTATTGGACGAAAGAATACAACGTCTATTCCAGGGTCGACACCGAGAAGGAGCGCTTCCTCTCGTTTGAGACCTATTGGGGAGCCCGGTCCTGCTCAACGCCGGCGAAATGCAATGGATCGTCGACAACCTGTTCGTCGGCAACAGGCTTTCGACCGGCCAGATCCGCACGTCCGACGGCGTTCGCGTCGATCTTCGCAACATCAAGTCGCCGATCCTCTGCTTCTGTTCCTGGGGCGACAACATCACGCCGCCGCAGCAGGCGCTCGACTGGATTCTCGATCTCTACGACAACGTCGACGAGATCGTCGCGAATGGGCAGACCATCATTTACTCGCTGCATCAGAGCATCGGGCACTTGGGAATTTTCGTCTCCGGCAAGATCGCCTCGAAGGAGTACAGCGAGTTCGTGTCGTGCATGGAAATGATCGAAGCCATGCCGCCGGGGCTTTACGAGGCGACGATCACGGAAGTCGGCGAGAACACCGAGAACAACCAGCTCATCAACGGCAAGTATCTCTTCCGCCTCGAGGCCCGGACGCTCGACGACATCCGCGCTTTCAGCGCCAATAGCGCGGACGACGAGCAGCGTTTTGCCGCGGTCGCACGCACATCCGAGGTCAATCTGGGCCTTTATCGGACCTTCGCCCAACCGTGGGTTCGCGCTATGACGACGGAGCAGACGGCTGAGGTCTTACGCGAGATGCATCCGCACCGATTTCGTTTCCGCGTTTTCTCCGACGAGAATCCGTTCATGCTGCCGGTCAAGACGGCGGCGGTCGAGGCGCGCTTGAACCGGAAGCCCGTGAGTCCGGACAATCCTTTCCTGGCGTATAAAAAGGCCGCGTCGGACTGGATCACGACCGGTCTGCGGTCGCTGGGCGAGGTCCGCGACGCGATGACGGAAGCGACGTTCTTGAATACTTATGGATCGCCGCTTATCCAGGCCGCAGTCGGCCTCATGGCCGAACCGAATGTGGTTCCGCGGCACATTGAGCGCGATGTCGAGCGCGAGCAAGCCGCGGCAGAGCTCCGCCACGCGCTCCAGCATCGCTTCGAGGCCGGCGGCCCGGACGAGGGCGCGCTACGCGCATTGATCTACATCCGCAGGCCCGACGGCGCCGCTGACGAGCGCGGCTTCCGCATGCTGAAGATGATCCGGGACACGCGAAAGGCGAACAAACGGCTCACACTTTCGCAATTCAAGGAGATGGTGAAAGAGCAATACCAGCTCGTGCTCCTCGATGAAGAGCGCGCGGTCGAAGCGCTGCCGAAGCTCTTCAGTCCCGGCGAGACCGAGTCCGACGCGGCGCTGGACGCCTTCCGCGAGCTCCTCCTGGCCCCCGGCCCGTTGGCCAAGGAGGAAGGGAATCGGGTCGGTCGGGTCGAGAGGGCGCTCGGTGTGAAGCTTGTGAAGGTCTGAACGGGAGACGGGACATGAGAGACGAGTCCAAATCAGGAGAACCGGTCGGGCGCGAAAAGTATCAGCGTCTGATCACGGCCGCGCAGAAGGAGACGAGGATCAAGGTCGCCGTCGCGCATCCCTGCGACGATGTGTCACTTCGCGGCGCGATCGACGCCCATAAGCTCGGGCTCATCGACCCGATCCTGGTCGCCCCGCCAGAGCGCATTCGAAAAGCAGCCAAAGAGGCTGATCTCGACATCAGCGGATTCGAGCTCGTCGCGTCGGCGCACAGTCATGATTCAGCGGCGAAGGCGGTCGGCCTCGTCACCGCGGGCCGGGTCGAGGCGCTGATGAAGGGCAGCCTCCACACCGACGAGCTGATGAGCGCAGTGGTCGCGCACGAGGGCGGAATCCGCACTGAGCGCCGGATCAGCCACTGCTTCATCATGGACGTGCCCGGCCATACCGAGCCGCTCATCATCACTGACGCCGCGGTCAACATCTTCCCGATCTCGACGCCAAGGTCGACATCATCCAGAACGCCATCGATCTCGCTCACGCGATGGGCGCGCCCGAGGTGCGCGTGGCGATCCTCAGCGCCCTGGAGACCGTGACGGCGAAGGTCCCATCGACGGTCGAAGCCGCGGCGTTATGCAAGATGGCCGACCGGGGTCAGATCACGGGAGCGCTTCTCGACGGGCCGCTCGCGCTCGACAACGCAATCAGTGCGGAGGCGGCAGCGATCAAGAAGATCGTCTCCCCCGTCGCGGGACGCGCCAACGTGCTCGTCGTTCCAGATCTCGAGGCCGGCAACATGCTCGCCAAGAGCCTCTCGTTCCTCGCCAATGCGGACGCCGCCGGCATTGTGCTCGGAGCCCGCGTGCCGGTCATTCTGACGAGCCGGGCCGACTCGCTCTTGACTCACCTCGCGTCTTGCGCGGTCGCGGTCTTCGTCGCGGCTGCGCGGCGCAAGGCGGCCGCTCGCTCGGTTCAATGAGGAGGCGCTCAGGCATGGATGACGCACAGCTGCGCCCGGTGCTGGCAGGGAAGAAGGCGGTCGTCCTCGGCATCGCCAACGAGGATTCGATAGCCTTCGGCTGCGCCAAGGCGTTCCGCCTGCTGGGGGCTGATCTCGCCGTTTCCTGGTTGAACGAGAAGGCAAGACGCTTTGTCAAACCGCTTGCGCAAGAGCTCGGAGCCTGTCTCACCGGCTCAGTCGACGTCTCCATACCCGGACAGCTGGAGGCGATGTTCGACCAAGTGCGCCCCCAATGGCGACGGCTTGACATTCTCGTCCATTCAATCGCCTTCGCGCCCAAGGAAGATCTTCAGGGCGGGCTGCTCAACTGTTCCGCCGAAGGCTTCGCCAAAACGATGGACGTTTCCTGCCATTCCTTCGTCCGGATGGCGAAGCTCGCGGCGCCGCTAATGACTGAGGGCGGGGCGATGTTCGCGATGAGTGATTACGGCGCCAATCGTGTCGTGCCGAACTACAATGTGGTGGGTCCGGTCAAGGCGGTGCTCGAAGCAACTTGCCGCTCCGTCGCCTATGAGCTGGGACCTCGCGAGATCCGCGTGCACGCCATCTCCCCGGGTCCGCTCAAGACGCGGGCGGCGTCGGGCCTGAAGGATTTCGAGCTCATGCTGAACGAAGCCGCGCACAAGGCGCCGTTGGGCGATCTTGTCGACATCATGGACGTGGGCTTCACGTGCGCCTATCTCGCGACACCCTTCGCAAGGCGAATGACAGGTGAACTCATTTACGTCGATGGCGGCGCCAACCTCGTCGCTTGATCGAGAGAGGACGACTCATGACAAAGTCCATTGCTGTGATTAACGCCGGCTCGTCGAGCATCAAGTTCGCCATCTACGAGGCAAGCGACAACAGGCGTTGCCTTTTTCAGGGACAGGTCGAGGGTATCGGCGTTAAGCCGCATCTCAAGGTCTCTGACGCTGCCGGCGCTGAGGTCGAGGAGCGGAGCTTCGACCAGCGCGGCTTCGACCACGGCGCGGCCACGCGGGAGATCATCGAGTTGGCGCGCAGGTTGGTCGTCGAAGGTTCGGTTGTCGGCGTAGGACACCGCGTGGTCCACGGCGGCCTAAAGTACGCGAGCCCCGTGCGGGTGACCAAAGCCGTGCTCGACGACCTCGTCGAGCTCACGCCGCTCGCGCCCCTACATGAGCCGCACAATGTCGCGCCCATGCGCGCGATCATGGATGCCGCGCCGCAGCTTTCGCAGATCGCCTGCTTCGACACGGCGTTCCATCGCACCCAATCGAATCTCGCCCAGACGTTCGCCCTCCCGCGCCGCTTCGCCGAAGAGGGCGTCCGCCGATACGGGTTTCATGGACTCTCCTACGAGTTTCTCGTCTCGCGCCTGAAAGAGCTCGCGCCTGAGCTCGCTCGCGGGCGCATCGTCTTCGCCCACCTGGGGAACGGCGCCAGCCTCTGCGCGGTTAAGGATGGCCGCAGCGTCGCATCGACCATGGGGTTCACCGCCGTGGATGGCCTCATGATGGGAACGCGCTGCGGGTCAATCGATCCCGGCGCGATCCTTTATATGATGCAGCGTCACGGCATGGACGCCTCAGCGATCGAGGATCTGATCTACCGGCAATCGGGTCTCCTCGGCGTGTCCGGCATTTCCTCGGACATGCGAGTTCTGCGCGCTTCGTCCGATCCCGCGGCGAAGGAAGCGATCGCCCTCTTCGTCTATCGCATCGTGCGCGAATTGGGCTCCCTCGTCGCAACCTTGGGGGGCATCGACGGCCTGGTCTTCTCCGCTGGGATCGGTGAACGCGACGCCTCGACCCGCGCCGAGGTTGTCGAAGGCTCACGCTGGACGGGCGCCATTCTCGATTCAGCGCGCAATGAACACTGCCGCGAGGGACTGATCAGCGCCGACAACTCGTCCATTGCCGTTTGGGTCATTCCGACCGACGAGGAGCGCCTCATCGCGCGCCATACGGCGGCGATGCTTCAATAACCAGGCGGATCTTCATCTCTGCGAGGGCGCCATGCCATCGACGAGGTTAAGGCAGGAGGCATCCGATGAACGCCCCTAATGGCCGGAGTGCTCATGTATCCCCTCATTTCAGGCGATGCCGAAGGCCTCGGAGAAGGTGCGATTTTGACGTAGGAGTTCTTGATAGCGTTCGATGAGCGGGCGCAGGCGTTGGTCTGGCATGTTGGGGATGAGGTCGTAGAGCAGGCAGCCCTGCCGGAACAGGGAATGGACGCGGCGTTTAGCGGTGCTGGTCCGCAGTTGCCGATCCATGCCGAGGCTCTCGCCGGCGGCTCCGAGGATGGTCAGCAGCAGGATGGCGAAGGCGTTCAGGAGCAGGAGGCGGTCGCGGCGTTGCGGATCGTCAATTCTGAGCGCGCTCATGCCCATTCCGAAACGCAGATCCTTGCTGTCGCGGAAGCTAGGCTCGATGGTCCACCTTTTGGAATAGAGCTTGATGATCTGGGGCGCGGAAAGCGAGCCGTCGCTGGCGGCCAGATGCCAAGCCTCCTTCATGCCCACAGCTTTCACGCAAACGACCGCGCCGACCTTCTGGCGGGCGGCGGTGACTTCGGCGTCGCGCAACATGCGCGCCCGCCCGCCTTTGCCGACCCAGTCGGCGGCCAACCGCGTTTCGCCGTCGGCGGCGCTGACATGGATGTCGCCGCGAAAGCGGATGACGTATCGGAATCCCAGGCTGTCCAGGAATTCGAACAACTTGACGTCGCCGAAGCCGCGGTCGGCCAGGATCGTCACGGCGACGCCCTCGGGCAGCAGCGCCTTCAGCCGGGACAGGCACAGGTCCTCGAAATCGTTGCGCTGGTTCTTCAATTCGTCCTTGTCGACGGTCAGCCAGAGGAGCGGGGTGGCCCGTCCGTGGCGGGTGACGAGGTGCAGCGCGAGCGTGGACTGGTTGTCGGCGTCGAAGTCGGTCCAGTCCATCGCCACGACGATCTCGCGCCGCTCGCCCACCACCTCGCGAACCCACGAGGCGAACAAGTCCCAGGGGACCACGCCCGCGTTGCTCAGCAAGCGGTCGACCTGTTTGATCGCGGACTTGGCGAACAATCCACGCGCCCGCGCGAGCGCCTGCCCGATCAAGGAAACCGCGAGCGCCGCCCCGGTCATCACCCCGAGCGTTGCATTGGCCAAAGACAGCACGCGCTTGGCGTGCAAGTCGTCGATGAACACCCGGTTCAGAAATTCATGAACAAATCCAAATCGCTCCTTCGGCGCCCGCATCGACCCCCCCGTCGGCTGATTCTCCATCAGGCAACGCGGAGACTCCCAAACTCAGGCTTTTTCGAGTCCCGTGAAAATGAGGGGATTTATGAGGCCCGAGTGTGGAAGCGAGTGCCGCAGAAGCGCTCACCCCAAGAGGCCGTTTCTTCGCCGATCAGACATTCCACTTCGAAACTCTAAGGAACGCGGGCTACGCCCTCTCCCAATGTGCTGATCTTGGCGAGATGCTGGAGACGACAAAGCAGATTACCGAAGGCGATCTGGATAGCTGGTACACGCAATGGGCCGCCACTGCCGATCGCGTGAAGGCCTTGGCCGCGCGCACCCAGGATACGATCAGCAAAGGCGACGCCTACATGCGCGCGTCCACCTACCGGCGGTTGGCCGAGTTCCTGCTGCCGCCCGATGATCCCAGGCGCGCGGAATTGTTCGACAAGGCAGTTTGCTGGTTTTTCCAGGGTCTGGATGCACTGGGCGTTCGTTACGAGCGCATCTCGGCGCCATACGAGAACGGACGGCTGCGCGCGCTTTATCTCCCGGGCCCGCCGGGATCCGAGAAAAGACCACTGATCGTGGCTGTCGGGGGCTACGACTTCGATCCTCGAGGAGAAGTATCCCGTGATCGGCAAGGCGGCGCTTGATCGTGGCTACTCCGTGTTGATCTACGAAGGGCCCGGCCAGGGTGAGCCGCTGCGCAAGTACGGCATGAAGTTTACCCCCGAGTGGGAAAAACCGACGAGCGCGGTGCTGGATGAATTCCTTCGCACCCATGACAAGCCGTCGAAGATTGTTCTCTTTGGGATGAGTATGGGCGGCTATCTTGCGCCGCGAGCCGCCGCCTTCGAAGAACGAATTGACGGCGTTGTGGCGTACGACGTGTGCTTCGATCTTCATGAGTTTGCAGCCCGGATCTTTGGGGCGGTGAAGCAGAATTGTCTCGCCCTGAAAAATACAGGCGTGTCATGGGCCTACGAGGACGCGCTTTGGACCAGGGGAACAGCGAACCCAGACGATACCCTGGAGGCTTTCTCGCATTACAAGCTTGCTGCCATTGCCGATCGCATCTCGCAGGACGTTTTGATTCTGGCTGGCACGGAAGACCACTTCATTCCATTCCACCAGGTGGCGGACTTCGAAGAGTCGCTGGTTAACGCGCGCAGCGTAACCACTCGAATCTTTGATCGTCTTTCGGGCGGGGGCGAGCACTGTCAGTGCGGCGCCACTTCGCGAGTCCATGCGGCCGTGTTCGACTGGCTGCTGCAGAGGTTTCCCGTGCAGACTTAAGCGAATTTGCGGTGTGGAGCTTACTCAATCCCGCTACTGGCCCCGCATTTGGAATTGGCAAAGCAATCGCGACGTCCTCATTAATTCGGAATTATTCGGAGGCTAAAGGCGGCTCAGCCCTCAATCAGGCGATTGTGTGCGCGGGTGAAAGCTTCAAGCTCAACATCCACAGCTATGTGGAAGCCTCCGGCGATGCGGTCCAGGGATACTGGAAGGAAGCCGCACGCGATGTGTCCGGCCAGGTGACTGGACGCATCTTGGCAGGCGGGTTCGAAGGCGAACTCAGTGCGCCTGATTTCGCTGCAACGATTTCGCTGACTTCCAACGGACGCACTCAGGCGATCGGCATTCGCCCTCGCGGCGGCGAGGTCTCGACGTGCACATCGAGCTCAAGCGAAACGGCTGAGGCAATGGCTCGAGGACCGACGCCCGCCGGATGCGTTCGGCGGACATGTCGCCCAGCAAGAGGGCATCTGGATTTTGCCTCATTTTCTCATTTTTGCAACGAGCGAACACGGAGTTGATTCAAAAGAACAGGGAGCTTGACGTTACGAAACAGGGATCGCCGCCACCCCCCGCTCGTCAGCTGATGCGCACGCTGGGCTGCACCAGCGCATTGATCCGTTCGGCCAGCCACAGCAGCGCGGCGCGGCCCGGGCCGTGCAGCGAGAGCTGGTGGCGGCGGTATAGCAGGGCGTGGCTCAGCTGCGCGAAACGGCCCTTGATGAAGCCGTCCTTGAAGAACCCGAAGCGGCCGAGCGCCCGAGCGTCCCGAAGGCATTGTATTCGCTGAGCGCGACGAGAGCGCCGAGGTCGCGGAAGCGGAATGGCGGCACCGGCTTGCCATTGCGCAGCCGAGCCGGTAGGTGGCGGACCAGATGAAGGGCCTGCTGGTTGGCGACCTGGGCGGTTGCCGGTAGCGGCCGCTCCTCCCCCTCCGGCGTCAGGCTGGCGCAGTCGCCCAGGGCGAAGATGGACTGTTCGCCCTTCGCCAGCAGGTTGGGTCCGACCACCACCTGGCCGGCGCGGTTCAGTTCGAGCCCGCTTTCGTCGAAGCTGCCGGACGCATGGATGCCCGCGGCCCAGACCTTCAGCGCGGCCGGCACGCACTCGCCGCCGTCGAGCACGTAGCCCCCGGCGTCGGCGGCTACGACCTTTACTCCGGTGCGCACGTTCGCGCCGAGCGCGCGCAGCTCGGATGCGGCCGAGACGGAAACCGCCTCGGGGAATGCGCCGAGGATGCGCGGCGCGCTTTCCAGCAGGGTCAGGCGCAGCCGCTGGCGGATGTCCGCCTCGCCGTAGCCAGCCGCCAACTCGACCATGCGGCTCAGTTCGGCGGCTAGCTCCACGCCAGTGGCGCCGCCGCCGACGATGGCAATATCGATGTCGCCGCCCTGCGCGAAGCTGCGAACCACGTGCGCGCGCAGGCGAGCGTTGAACAATCGGCTTGGTCCTGGCTGTCAATGAAGTGGCAGTGTTCGGCGACGCCCGCCGTGCCGAAGTCGTTCGCGCGGCTGCCGAAGGCCAAGATCAGCACATCGTACTCCAACTCGCGGGCGTCGGCGACTATCTCGCCGGCCGCCTGCACCGGCGCGAGGCGGATGCGTCGCGCTGTGCGGTCGATCGCTTCGAGCTGCCCGGGCACGTATTCGAAATGATGGGTGCGCGCATGCGCAACGTAATGCACCTGCTGTTCGTAGACGTTCCAGGTGCCGGCAGCGAAGGTGTGCAGCATCGGCTTCCACACGTGAATCCAGCTGCGATCGATCAGGCTGACCCGCGCTCGACCGCAACGACTCAGCGAATGGCCTAACCGAGTGGCTAGTCGCCAGCGTCAACGAATTGGTGGTGATTTTCTGAATCTCTGTCGCCGCGAGAGCAGCGACGGAGGTGATTCGTGTCCAAGAAGGAGATTGCGGTCAAGAAGTATGTGGTGGAGCTGAGCGCCGAGGAGCGCGAGCGGCTCGAAGCTCTGATTTACACCGGCAAGAGTTCGGCGCGAGTGCTGACGAGGGCGCGCATCCTGCTCAAGGCCGACGTTTCAGAGGCGGGCGAAGGCTGGAGCGACAGCGCAATCTCGGCAGCGCTGGACACCAGCGTCAACAATGTCGCTCGCACGCGTCAGCAGCTGGTCGAGGAGGGGTTCGAGGCGACGCTGAGCCGCAAGCACAATCCCAACTCGGCCCGGCCGCGGATCTTTGATGGGGCGGCCGAGGCGAAACTGATCGCCCTGGTTTGCTCGCCCGCTCCGGAAGGCTTCGCTCGCTGGAGCCTGCGTCTCCTCGAAGAGAAAGTCGTCGAATTGAACATCGTCGAGAAGGCCAGCGACAATACGATCGGACGGACGTTAAAAAAAACGCTCTTAAACCGCACCGCAGACGGCAATGGGTGATTCCGCCCGAAGCCAATGCCGGCTTCGTCGCCGCCATGGAAGACGTGCTGGAAACCTACCAGAGGCCGCGAGATCCCGATCGTCCGCTCGTGTGTTTGGACGAGACCTCCAAGCAATTGATCGCCGAGACGCGCGCTCCGATCCCGCCCAAGCCCGGAAGGCCCGCTCGTCACGACTACGAATACTTGCGCAACGGCGTCGCCAATCTCTTCATGATGTTTGCGCCGCTGGAGGGCTGGCGCCGCGTGGAGGTGACCGACCACCACGCCGCCGTCGATTACGCGAAAGTCCTCAAAGATTTATCCGACGTGCATTTCCCCGCCGCCGAAAAAATCGTTTTGGTCCAGGACAATCTGAGCACGCATACGCCGGCCTCGCTCTACGCCGCCTTCCCCGCTCCCGAGGCGCGTCGCCTCGTCAACCGGTTCGAATGGCATTACACGCCAAAGCATGGAAGCTGGCTCGATATGGCCGAGTCCGAACTCGCCGTTCTGACCACCCAGTGCCTGAGCCGCCGCATCCCCGACAAGCCGACGCTCGAGAAAGAGGTCGCGGCCTGGCAGAGCCATCGAAACAAACACCACGCCAAAGCCGACTGGCAATTCACGACCGAAAACGCCCGTGTCAAACTGAAAAGGCTGTACCCCCAGTTCGAATGACTCGGTCGACTAGGATCAGGCCGGCAACGCCGCCGCCGACCACAACGACGTGTGGCGCCTTGTGTCCGCTCCACTTGATTGGTGGCCTTGCGACAGCAAGCTGAATGCTGCGCTCCGCCTTTATAAGCTGTCTGCGATGAAGCATTTGGAATCTCTGCTGTGCCTTCAAAGGTGCGGTCGAACGCTTGATCGCACGCCAAGCGTCCCTGCGACATTTAGGCCCGGAATGTTGAG